>NZ_JBICVY010000006.1:24038-560783 GCF_043199475.1 Streptomyces sp. NPDC048603
CGAAGCCGCGCCGGACCCGGACCCGCAAGACCGCGGAGGCGGCCCCGGCCGCCGAGGCCGCCCCGGTGACCCCGGTCGACGGGGAAGCCCCCGCCGCACCCAAGCGGACCCGCACCCGCAAGGCCGCCGTGGCCGAGGCCCCGGCCGCCCCGGTGGCCGAGGAGGCCCCGGCGAAGCCGCGCCGGACCCGGACCCGCAAGACCGCGGAGGCGGCCCCGGCCGCCGAGGCCGCCCCGGTGACCCCGGTCGACGGGGAAGCCCCCGCCACACCCAAGCGGACCCGCACCCGCAAGGCCGCCGTGGCCGAGGCCCCGGCCGCCCCGGTGGCCGAGCCGGTCGCCGCGCGCCGTCCGCGGATCCGCAAGCCCGTGGTCCCGGAGACCCCGGAGCCGGACTTCCAGATGGCTCCCCCGGTCGAGCCGCCCCGCACCCGCCGCCGCACCCGCTAGACGCGGCCCGGCACCCCCCGAAGGCCCGGACTTCCCCCAGGGAAGCCCGGGCCTTCGGCCTTCTCGCGGGCGGCCGCGCCGTCCCCGGCCGTTCTCGCCCGGCCGGTGCGAACCGGCCGGTAACCTCGTGGCATGAGCAAGCCGCCGCGCCTGACGCTGCCCTCGTCTGCCCGTGCCCGCCGCCTGGAGACCGCCCGTGGCGGGTTCGCCGTCCATGAGGCCGGCGAGCCGTCCAGGGGCACCGCGCTGCTGGTACCCGGCTTCACCGGCAGCAAGGAGGACTTCATCGGGCTGCTGGAGCCGCTGGCTGGGGCCGGGTACCGGGTGGTCGCCGTGGACGGCCGGGGCCAGCACGAGAGCCCCGGTCCGCGCGAGGAGTCGGCGTACTCCCTGGACGAGCTCGCCCGTGATCTGCTCGCCCAGGCCGCCGCACTCGCCTCGGAGGGTCCGGAAGGCTCGCCCCTGCACCTGGTCGGGCACTCGCTCGGCGGACTGGTCTCCCGCGCCGCCGTGATCCGCGACCCCGCGCCCTTCCGCAGCCTCACCCTGATGAGCAGCGGCCCCGGCGCGATCTGTGAGGACCAGCAGGCCCGTACGAAGCTGCTGGTCGCCGCGCTGGAGACGATGCGCGAGGACATGCCGGGGGTCTGGGCCGCGATGCGCGCGGCGGACCCGGAGGACGCCGTCCCGGACTCCCCGGAGCTGGCCGCCTTCCTGCGCGACCGCTGGCTGGGGACGGTCCCCGAGCAGCTGATCGGCACCGGCCGGGTGCTGATCTCCGAGCCCGACCGGGTCGCGGAACTGGCCGGGGTGCCGCTGCCGAAGCTGGTGCTCTCGGGGGCTTCGGACTACGTCTGGCCGGTGGCGCAGATGGACGACATGGCCCGGCGGCTGGATGCTGCGCGGGTGGTGATCGAGGGGACGGACCACTCCCCGAACGCCGAGGACCCTTCGGCGACGGCCGCGGCACTGACCGCGTTCTGGGAGTCCGCCTACACCGCCTGAACGCCCTCACGAAGCACCCGGACCGCTCGCGTCCCACGCCGATCATTAGCCAGTGAAAAAATTTCTTTAGCGTAGGGAATGATTTCGTTCTATCCTTCGTTGGACCCTCTGCAAGGAGAACACTGACGAAGGGAGAAGCCCGTGCGCTTCGAGATTCTGCGCCTGGACGACGTCGACGGAACCGCCGTGGACAGCACCGTCGTGGACGCGGCCTCCGTCAACCGGATCGTGCAGCAGGCGGCGGCGATCGGCCAGCGCATCCTCATCCGGCCGGCCGAGTCCGCGTCCGCCTGAGCACCCACGCGACGAAGGCCCCGCTCCCGGTCAGGGAGCGGGGCCTTCGACCGTTGTGGAGGCCGGGCACGACCGGGTCAGGCGGCCTCGACCACCTGCAGCACACCGTTGATGATCTGCTGGACGGCGATCGCCGACAGCATCATGCCTGCCAGCCGGGTCACCAGGACCACGCCACCGTCACGGATCACCCGAATGATCACCAGCGAGTACCGCATCACCAGCCACAGCACCACGTGCATGGCCACGATCGCGGACCACACCGAGACCTGCCCGCCGAAGCCCTGCGCCTTCTGCACGGCGAGGATCACCGAGACGATCGCACCCGGACCGGCCAGCAGCGGCATGCCCAGGGGGACGAGGGCGACGTTGACGTCCTTGGTCTGCTTCGGCTCGTCCGTCTTGCCGGTGAGCAGGTCCAGTGCGATGAGCAGCAGCAGCAGACCGCCCGCGATCATCAGCGCGGGCACGGAGACGTGCAGGTAGTCGAGGATCTGCTGGCCGCAGAGACCGAAGACGGCGATGACGCCGAAGGCCACGCAGACCGCCTGCCAGGCCATCCGGCGCTGGACCTTGACCGGCCGCCCGGACGTCAGGGCGAGGAAGATCGGAGTGATCCCCGGCGGGTCCATAATCACAAAAAGGGTGAGAAAGAGGGATCCGAAGACCGCGAAGTCGAACACGAAAGATGCCTTGCAGGAGTGGTCGTACAAGTGGAGTGGAAAGGGCGCAGCGGTGCGCCGACACGGGTGTTCCCGTACGCGCGACAGCTCCGGCGCAGGGGCGGGGCGGTCCGGTGCGGGCCCGGCACACGTCTCTCAGGACGCGTGCGGCACCCGGCGGAGGCCCGGTACGCGGAGGGTCAGCGGGCGGCGGCGGTTCCGCCGGTGCCCATCACCGGGAACGCGCCGGTCGCACGGCGCGTGATCTCGCCGTAGACCTCGGGGTCGGTCGTGTACTCCCCGAGGCGGCAGGTCTTGCGGCTGCCGTGGTAGTCGCTGGAGCCGGTGACGAGCAGGCCCAGCTCGTCCGCGAGGCCGCGCAGCCGTACGCGGGTGGCGGTGTCGTGGTCCATGTGGTCGACCTCGATGCCGTCCAGGCCCGCGGCCGCCAGCTCGGCTATGGCGCTCTCCGGCACGCACCGGCCGCGCTTGACGGCGGCCGGGTGTGCGAAGACGGTGACCCCGCCGGCCGCCTTGACCAGCCGGATCGCCTCGAACGGGTCCAGCTCGTGCTTCTCGGCGTACGCGCGGCCGCCGTCGGCGAGCCAGTCCGGCGTGAACGCGGCCGAGACGTCCGGCACCACGCCCAGCTCGACGAGGGCGGTGGCGACGTGCGGCCGGCCCACCGAGCCGTCGCCGGCGATCCGGGAGACCTGCTCCCAGGTGACCGGCACGCCGAGGTCCTGCAGCTTGCCGATCATCGCCAGGGCCCGGGGGGTCCGGTCGTCCCGGACGAGCTCGCGCTCGCGGGCGAGCTCCGGCTCCTCGGGGTCGAAGAGGTAGGCGAGCATGTGCAGCCCGATGCCGTCGAGACGGCAGGACAGCTCGGCGCCGGTGACCAGGGTCAGGCCGGGCGGCACGGCCGCGACGGCCTCGGCGTACCCGCCGACGGTGTCGTGGTCGGTCAGCGCCACCACGTCCAGCCCGGCGGCGGCCGCGTTGCGGACCAGCTCGGCGGGGGTGTCCGTACCGTCGGATGCCGTGGAGTGGGCGTGCATATCGATGCGCACAGCACGGCTCCAGGGGGCAGGACGGACGGGGACACCTCAGGATACCGGTGAATCGGCCATGTCACGGCGCCCGGACCGGCCGCGGCCGGGACCGCGGCCCAGGCCCGGCGAGGGCCGGGCCGGGCCCCGGTTTCAGTCGGTGGCGAGGATGCGGGGGCTGAGGGCACCGCAGGGGACGAGTTCGACCTCGGCGCCCGCGTCCCGCAGGTCGGCCAGCACCAGTTCCTCGTACATCAGCAGACCCGACTGTTCGGGCCAGACCACCGCCCACAGCCAGATCCCGCGCGCCTCTCCCACGAACACGGCCCGGTCCTCCGGCGCACCGGAGACGTGCCAGAGCGGGGTCGGCCGGCCACCCGCGATCACCTTGGCGTCCGGCGACCGGGACACGTTCAGGTAGGCGCCGGGATCGGGGCCGTCGATGCCGGCGTACCGCGCACCCAGGCCCACCCCGAGCTCCTCCGCTACGAGCACCATTTCGCCCATGCCGCCCACCGGCCCGGGGCCCGAGCAGGCCACCGCCGTGGCACGGCCGCCGCTGCGGTCGTCCCCCGCGGCGGCGACCCCGGTGAACAGCCAGCCGATCGGCAGCGGCCACGGCATCCAGACCGGCACCCTGGCGCGGGCGACGATCACTCCGAGCCCTTCGACGCTGGGCGGCACGACCGGCTGCAGGGGTTGGACGGCGCCGTGCACGGCGCACTGCCAGGAGTCGGAGAAGAGACCGGGCGCCCTGACCCGGCTACCGCACTTCGGGCAAGACGGTTCGCCCCTCATAAGAAGCCACGTTCCTCTCCGGCCGGTGCCGCGTCAAGGGACGATCACCCGTCCGGATGCCAACCGCACCCCTTCGGGGCCCGGTCTCAGTCCAGGGCGACGGTTCCGCGCCGGGGATCCCGCAGGTCCGTGCCACGGGCCAGCCAGCGCTCCTGGAGCGCCGGCGCGCCGTGCACCCGCTTCCAGGCCGCCTCGTTCGGCGTCATCGGCAGCAGCGGCAGGAACCGTACGGGCTCCATGGGCTCGTCCAGTTCGAGATCCTCGACCAGCCCGCCCGGCTCGGCCACCAGGACGGAGCTGAACGGCGCCCCGGGCCACAGCGGTTCACCGAGGTCCAGTGACGCGCCGGGGGCCACCACCAGCCCCTCCACCTGCGGGCTGGCCGCCAGCACGGCCAGCGGACGGAGCACCTTGTCGGTGTCCGCGAGACCGGCCCGGACGGTCAGCAGCAGCTCGGCGCGCGGGCCGCGCACCGGGTCGGCCACCACCGCCGTGGGGTCGCCCATCGGCTGGGCGGACATGCCGAGGGTCGCGTACCGGACGAGGTCGCCCGCGGTGAAGCGGAGCACCTCGATGCGGTCGGTGCCGAGGAAGGTGACGGCGGCGCGGGCGTCGGGTTCGCCGAGCGAGGTGCGCAGCCGGGCTTCGACAAGTGCCAGGAGATCTGCCATGCCGCGAGCATAGAACTCATATGAGACGGGTAAAGGGAGGGTTTTGACCACCTGTCGGCTGATAGTGTTGACCGCTGGATTGGGACGTCCCTTACGGGGGACCGGCCGGAGGAGGTGGGGCTGCGATGGATCGAAGTCGATCGGGCAGTACCGGCCACCACGTCTCCCGTCGTCCTGTTCCTTCCGCCGCCCTGCCGCGGTAGCGCGTTCCGCGCCGTCGTCCCGCGAAGGGCCCGCCGGAAGGTCTCCCACCCGCACGGTCAGCGCCGTGCGTAGGAGCCAGCCATGTCGATGATCCGTGACCTGCGCGCAGTCGTCCGTCCCGCCCTGCGCAAGTCCACTCCCGTTCAGCCCGGGTACGAGAGCACCCGCGACCGCTCCGCGACCAGCGCCGTCGTGGACTGCGCGGTGTACCGCGACGGCCGCCGGCTGCCGCAGGCCGCCTGCCCGACCCCGCGCGCGGCGATGCGCGAGGTACTCAAGGACGGCGGCTTCGCCTGGATCGGCCTGCACGAGCCCACCGAGGCCGAATTCGCGGGAATCGCCGCCGAGTTCGGGCTGCACCCGCTGGCCGTCGAGGACGCGGTGCACGCCCACCAGCGGCCGAAGCTGGAGCGCTACGACGACACGCTCTTCGCCGTCTTCAAGACCATCCACTACGTCGAGCACGACGAACTCACCGCCACCAGCGAGGTGGTGGAGACCGGCGAGGTGATGTGCTTCACCGGACGGGACTTCGTCATCACCGTCCGGCACGGCGGGCAGGGCTCTCTGCGGGGTCTGCGCCACCGCCTGGAGGACGAGCCCGACCTCCTCGCCAAGGGACCCTCTTCGGTGCTGCACTCGATCGCCGACCACGTGGTCGACGGCTACATCGCGGTGGCGGCAGCCGTGCAGGACGACATCGACCTGGTGGAGAGCGAGGTCTTCGCGGCACCCGCCGGGAGGGGCGCGCCGCGCGGCTCGGACGCGGGACGGATCTACCAGCTCAAGCGTGAGGTACTGGAGTTCAAGCGGGCCGTGTCGCCGCTGATGCGGCCGATGGAGCTGCTGAGCGAGCGGCCCATGCGGCTGGTGGACCCGGACATCCAGAAGTACTTCCGGGACGTGGCCGACCACTTGGCGCGGGTCCACGAGCAGGTCATGGGCTTCGACGAGCTGCTGAACTCGATCCTGCAGGCCAACCTGGCACAGGCGACGGTGGCGCAGAACGAGGACATGCGGAAGATCACCTCGTGGGCCGCCATCATCGCGGTGCCGACCATGATCTGCGGCGTGTACGGGATGAACTTCGACCACATGCCGGAACTGCACTGGAAGTACGGCTATCCGATGGTGATGGCCGCGATCTTCGGCGCCTGCTTCACCATCCACCGGACGCTGCGGCGCAACGGCTGGCTGTAGGGGCCGCCCTCCCCCTTCCCCGGCCACCTGGGCACCTGGGCACCTGGGCACCGGGGCACCTGGCCACCTGACGGACGGCTCCGGGTACGCCGCACACCGTCGCCTACTCTGTGCGCATGACTCTCAGCGCACTCGAGCTGGCCCTCGTCGAGGAGGCCACCAAGAAGTCCGGCCTCATCTGGGTCCGGGGTACCGGCCCCGACCGGGCGCTCTGGCACGCCTGGGTCGACGGCGCGGCGCACGTGCTGGGCGACGGGCCCGGGGAGCAGCCGTTCCCGGGACTGGCCGACGGGGGCACCGCCGAGGTGACCGTCCGCAGCAAGGACAAGGGCGGCCGGCTGGTGGCCTGGACTGCCCGGGTGAGCGAACTGGCGCCGGGCAGCGAGTCCTGGGAGGCGGCGGTCGCGGAACTCAAGGGCAAGCGGCTGAACGCGCCGGACTCGGAGCAGATGACGGAGCGCTGGGCGCGCGAGTGCCGCCTGCTGCGCCTGGAACCGCAGTCGGCCGGCACCGACCTCCCGGCGGGCTCGCTGGCCGCGGCTCCCCTCCCTTCCCCGGGCATCACCCGCCGTCCCATCCCGGCGGGCCTGCCCAAGCTGCTGCTGAAGCGCAAGAAGAAGTAGCTCACTTCTTGCAGGGGAAGGTGACCTGCTCGCTGCGGGCGCTCTTCTTCTGGTCCGGCAGGTGGAGGGTGACGTACCCGCTCACCGCCTTGGCGTTCTTGGGCGCCGGCAGGTCGAAGACCTGCAGGATGACCTGGGTTGCGGTGCCCGGCCCGAAGGCGGCGGACCCCGGGGAGACCGGGGCCCGGCCGGTGCCCACCGTCCAGTGGTAGCGGACCGTGCCCGGCCCGGTGGCGGTGATCTTCCCGTCGAAGGCCATGGCCACGGGCTTGCCGTTGCATTCGACGGCCTCCCCCGACTTCAGCAGGGTGACCACCTCGACCTTGGTGACCTTCACGGCCTGTACGGCCCCGCCCGTCCCCGCGGTGCCGGCCTGCGCCGCGTGGGCGGGAGCGAGGGCCACCGGGAAGACGAGGAGCGGGGCTGCGAGGAGCATGAGGTGTCGGCGCCGGTTCATCGTGCCGCCTTCCGCAAGAGGAAAGCCCCCGATCTCGGACCTTCAGGATATCGGCGTACCCGCCGGGCGGCCGGGCCGGGCGGGTACGGCTCGGCCGCCGGGGTCAGCCCCGGGAGGGGTCGGAGCCCTGGCCGGAACCCGAGCCGGAGCCGGAGCCCGACCCCTGGGAAGTGCCGGTGCCGCGCGTGGTCGGCAGCTGGGAGCCGTAGTCCACCGTCTGGTCCTGCGGGGGCGCCTCGATCTGGAACTTCGTCCCCCAGTCGGCCAGTTCGACCGTCCCCGCTCCCCCGGCCCGCTCCATCCGCAGCGGATACGGCGTGCCCTCCAGCGACACCGTCAGCCGGCCGCCCGCGCCCTTGTCCGCCGTCACCATGACCGACCGGGTGTGCCCGACCGTGGTGTACGCGGCGCCCTTCGCCAGCTTCCCGTGCAGCCCCAGCAGCCCGTCCAGCATGACGTCCATGTCCGTGAAGCCGCGCAGCTGCTTGTACGAGGGGTCGCCCTCGGGCACCTTCACGAACTTGTCGCCGAGCTTCCCGGCCGCCTCCGACTGCCCCCAGAACGCCGCGTCGGCCTTCAGGTAGAGCTGCTCCCCGACCCGCAGCAGCCGGAAGGTGCTGTCCTTCGACTTCACCTCGCCGGAGCCGCCGTCCGACTTCAGCCGCATGTCCAGGGTGAAGGACTTGCCACCGCTGACCACCGTGCCGGACAGCCGCACCGAGTCGGCGCCGTCGGCCGCCGCCCGGGCCTTGTCCTCGATCTGCTCGGCGGACAGCTTCCCGACCCCGTTGGTGCCCTTGTCCGGGTCCTCCTTCTCCGCACAGCCGGTGCCGCCGAGGGCGAGGCCCGCGCACAGGGCCCCGGCGAGGGCGGCCCGGCGCAGCCGTGCGGCGGGGAAGCGGTCGGTCACGGGCGGGTACCTCTCTCGTCGTCGTTGCCAAGCAGCAGGCAGCGTACCCGCCCGGGGTTCGCCCGCCGGTCCCCGGGCGGGCGCCCCACCAGCGCGGATCGGTGTGCCACGGGCTAGCCTGAGCTGCACGACCCGGACAGGACCCCGCCCACGACCACGTTCCAGGAGGCGCTCGGATGGCTGCAGGCGCCCCGCGGATCTTCGTCTCGCACCTGTCGGGCGTACCCGTCTTCGACCCCAACGGCGACCAGGTGGGCCGGGTCCGCGACCTGGTCGCGATGCTGCGTGTCGGCGGCCGCCCGCCCCGCATCCTGGGTCTGGTCGTCGAGGTGGTCAGCAGACGCCGGATCTTCCTGCCGATGACCCGGGTGACGGGCGTCGAGGGCGGCCAGGTGATCACCACCGGTGTGGTCAACATGCGCCGCTTCGAGCAGCGCCCGACCGAGCGGCTGGTCCTCGGGGAACTGCTGGACCGCCGGGTGAAGCTGGTCGAGGGCGGTGAGGAGGTCACCGTGCTGGACGTGGCCATCCAGCAGCTGCCGGCCCGCCGGGACTGGGAGATCGACAAGATCTTCGTCCGGAAGGGCAAGGGCGGCGCGCTGCGCCGCCGCGGCGAGACCCTGACCGTGGAGTGGTCGGCGGTCACCGGCTTCTCCCTGGAGGAGCACGGCCAGGGCGCGGAGAGCCTCCTCGCGACCTTCGAGCAGCTGCGCCCCGCCGACCTGGCGAACGTCCTGCACCACCTGACGCCGAAGCGGCGCGCCGAGGTGGCCAGCGCCCTGGACGACGACCGGCTCGCGGACGTGCTGGAGGAGCTGCCGGAGGACGACCAGATCGAGATCCTCGGCAAGCTGAAGGAGGAGCGGGCCGCCGACGTCCTGGAGGCGATGGACCCGGACGACGCGGCCGACCTGCTCTCCGAACTGCCCGCGGACGACCAGGAGCGGCTGCTGACCCTGATGCAGCCGGAGGACGCGGCCGACGTGCGCCGCCTGCTGTCGTACGAGGAGAACACCGCGGGCGGTCTGATGACCACCGAACCCATCGTGCTGCGCCCGGACGCCACCGTCGCCGACGCCCTGGCCCGGGTCCGGCAGGCCGACCTGTCGCCGGCGCTGGCCGCGCAGGTGTACGTGTGCCGGCCGCCGGACGAGACCCCGACCGGCAAGTACCTGGGCACGGTCCACTTCCAGCGGCTGCTGCGCGACCCCCCGTTCACCCTGGTCAGCTCGATCGTGGACGCCGACCTGCCGCCGCTGCGGCCGGACGCCTCGCTGCCCGCCGTGACCAGCTACCTCGCCGCGTACAACATGGTGGCGGTGCCGGTGGTCGACGAGAGCGGCTCGCTGCTGGGCGCGGTGACCGTGGACGACGTACTGGACCACCTGCTGCCGGACGACTGGCGGGAGACGGACTTCCACTCGGAGGAGGCGACCGGGCGTGGGCAGTGAGCGCGACGACGCGCGCGAGCGGCGCCGGGAGCAGCTGCGGGAGCGGCGCGAGCAGGCCGGCCGGCAGGCGCGCCTGCACGCCCGCGCGCACGGGCTCGCCGAACGGGAGAGGGAGCGGGAACGCGAGCGGCCGCGGTTCCGGGACCGGGGCGAGGAGGCCGCGGAGCGGACGGGTTCGAGCGCGCTGACGCGTTCGCGGGTCCGGCTGGACCTGCCGCGGGCGCCGCGCCGGGCGATCCTCCCCACGTACGACCCGGAGGCGTTCGGCCGGTTCTCCGAGAAGATCGCCCGGTTCCTCGGCACCGGCCGGTTCATCGTCTGGATGACGCTGGTCATCATCCTGTGGGTGCTGTGGAACATCTTCGCGCCCTCGCACCTGCGGTTCGACGAGTACCCGTTCATCTTCCTGACCCTGATGCTGTCGCTGCAGGCCTCCTACGCCGCCCCGCTGATCCTGCTGGCGCAGAACCGGCAGGACGACCGGGACCGGGTCACCCACGAGCAGGACCGCAAGCAGAACGAGCGGTCGATCGCGGACACCGAGTATCTGACGCGGGAGATCGCGGCGCTCCGGATGGGTCTGGGCGAGGTGGCGACCCGCGACTGGATCAGGTCGGAGTTCCAGGACCTGATCAAGGAGATGGACGAGCGGCGGCTGTTCCCCGCGGAGAGTGACGAAGGCGACCGCTAGCGGGCTTGGATCCGGCGTGCTACCGGGCCGTACCATCGAGGGCATGGCTACCGACACACCCGCTGCCGCCACGCCCGAGCAGGACGCGATCCTCGACGCGCTGGCGACGGTCAACGACCCCGAGATCCACCGGCCGATCACCGAGCTCGGCATGGTCAAATCGGTGGAGATCGGCGACGGCGGCGCGGTCGCCGTCACGGTCTACCTGACCGTGTCGGGCTGTCCGATGCGCGACACCATCACCAAGAACGTGTCCGAGGCCGTGCTGAAGGTCGCGGGCGTCACCACGGTGGACGTCTCCCTGGACGTGATGAGCGACGAGCAGCGCAAGGAGCTGGCCACGGCGCTGCGCGGCGGCCAGACCGAGCGCGAGGTGCCCTTCGCGAAGCCGGGTTCGCTGACCCGGGTCTACGCGGTGGCCTCCGGCAAGGGCGGCGTCGGCAAGTCCTCGGTGACGGTCAACCTGGCCGCGGCGATGGCCGCGGACGGCCTGAAGGTGGGCGTGGTCGACGCGGACATCTACGGGCACAGCGTGCCGCGGATGCTCGGTGTGGACGGCAGGCCCACCCAGGTCGAGAACATGATCATGCCGCCTTCGGCGAACGGCGTGAAGGTCATCTCCATCGGCATGTTCACCCCGGGGAACGCCCCGGTGGTGTGGCGCGGCCCGATGCTGCACCGCGCGCTGCAGCAGTTCCTGGCCGACGTCTTCTGGGGCGACCTGGACGTGCTGCTGCTGGACCTGCCGCCGGGCACCGGTGACATCGCGATCTCGGTGGCGCAGCTGGTGCCGAACGCGGAGATCCTGGTGGTCACCACCCCGCAGCAGGCCGCGGCGGAGGTGGCGGAGCGGGCGGGCTCGATCGCCGTCCAGACCCACCAGAAGATCGTCGGCGTGGTCGAGAACATGTCCGGGCTGCCGTGCCCGCACTGCGACGAGATGGTGGACGTGTTCGGCACGGGCGGCGGCCAGCTGGTGGCCGACGGCCTGACGAAGACGGTCGGTGCGACGGTGCCGGTGCTGGGCCAGATCCCGATCGACGTCCGCCTCCGCGAAGGCGGCGACAACGGCCGCCCGGTCGTCCTCGCCGACCCCGACTCCCCGGCCGGCTCGGCCCTCCGCGCCATCGCCGGCAAGCTCGGCGGCCGCGCCCGCGGCCTGGCGGGCATGTCCCTGGGCATCACCCCGCGCAACAAGTTCTGACACCCCGCCCCGGTGTGGGCAGGCGTCCCGCAGGGCGGGACGGGTGGGCACACCGGGACACGGGGCCGCAGGGATCGCGCAGCGTGTACACGGCCACCGCTCAGGCGGTGGCCGTTGCCGTAGCCCCTACTGGTACCCCGCCAGATCGGTCTGCGCGAACGCCAGACCGTACGCGCTCATGCCGCGTCCGTACGCCCCGACGTGGACCCCGGCCTGCGTCGACCCCGCGAGCACCCAGCCGAACTCGGACTCGCGGTAGTGGAACGGCGTCGGCACACCGTCCACCGGCAGCGACAGCGTCGACCAGTCCGGCCCCGCCAGATCGTCGGCCAGCTCCCACGCCGCCTCGGTCTGCTGGTCCAGCCAGTCGCCGCGCCGCTGGTGGTCCATCTGCCCCGGCCAGGTGAAGGCCAGCAGCCCGGAGCCGGCCAGCCATGCGGCGGAGGAGACCGAGGTGGCCTCCAGTACGCCGGTGCCGTCCCCACTGCGCCGCAGCGGGTTGCTGGCGACCGTGATCACGACCGCGAAGCGTTCCTTCTCGCCGGTGGCGATCTCGCCCCGTACGGACGGTTCGTCGCCGTGCCCGACCGAGCCGTGCTCGACGGCGCCGTCGGCGCCGGTGCCGACCTGCATCAGCCAGCGCGGCCCGGTGAACGCCTCGTCCAGCCCGTACCAGGGGAAATCGGCACCGAGGAAGCCCTCGGCGGCCCGCCGGGCGGTCGGCAGGGGCTGCGGCGCCGCAGCGGTCTGCGTCCCGTCCTGCGGCTGTGCCGGTGCCCCGGCGGGCGCGGGCGCCTGTTGCTCCGGCTGCGGAGGATCGGCCTCCTCCGCGGCGGGCTGCGCCCCTACCCGGCTACTACTGGTGGTCTCCATCTGCGCGGCCTCTCGTTCCGTGGGATCCGGAACGGCCCTCCCCCTCGCTTCGCTCGGGGGTCTCCCCGGTGGAGCCAGGGGGCACCCCCCACCCACGGGCGGCCTGCGTCCGGACAGATGGAGAGAATAGCCATCCGTCCCGCCCTGACCGGGCAAGCGGCGACAGAACCCCCCGGGTGGCCGTCATGCCGCGCCGTCCCGGCGGGCTCCGCCGCGGCCGTGGACGGGCCGTCGGCGCGGCCGCGGGTCCCTCAGGTCGCGTCCAGGTCGTACGCCGTCGGGCGCGGCGCGGCGGCGGGGCTCCCGGGCTTCTTCTCCAGGCTGGTGGCGGCCCCGGGCGCGGGCGACTCCGTCTCCCGGCTGTTGACGGCGTCGGTGACCTCGTCGAGTTCCTTGCGCAGGTCGAAGCTGCTGCGGATCTCCTTCAGGTCCTCGTTCTCGGTCAGCTGCTTGCGGATGAACGTCTTCGGGTTCAGGTCCTCGAACTCGAAGTCCTTGAAATCGGGGCCGAGTTCGGAGCGGATGTCCTGCTTGGCGCTGTCCGAGAACGCACGGACCTTGCGGATGAACCCGGTGACGTCCGAAATGACCTTCGGCAGCTTGTCGGGGCCGAAGACGAGGATCGCGAGCACCACGATGGTGACCAGCTCAAGGCCGCCTATGTCGTTGAACACCTTGCCGCTCCTCGGCTCTCATCCTGCGGGCCCCGACAACGGTACCCGGCGTTCTCCCTCCGGCGACACCTCGCTCCACCCATATCCGTGGTTGTCACGAGCCGTTCGCCGAACCGAGGGTGAGTTCGACGGTCCGTTCCCGGCCGTCACGGAGCAGAGTCAGGGTGAGGGGGTCGCCGGGGCGGTGTGCGCGGATCTTGATGATCAGCTCGTCCTGGCCGTGAACGCGCCGCCCGTCCACCCGGGTGATCACGTCGCCTGCCTCGATCCCGGCCCGTTCGGCCGGGCCGCCGGCCGACCGGCTGCCGACCCTGGCTCCGTCGCCCTCGTACCGCATGTCCAGGGTGACTCCGATGACGGGGTGCGTGGCGCGCCCGGTGCGGATGATCTCCTCGGCCACGCGTTTGCCCTGGTTGACGGGGATGGCGAAGCCGAGGCCGATGCTGCCGCTCTGCTGCTGCGCGCCGGTGCCGCCCTTCTCGGCGCCCCGGATGGCGCTGTTGATGCCGATCACCCGGGCCCGGGCGTCGAGCAGTGGGCCGCCGGAGTTGCCGGGGTTGATCGGCGCGTCGGTCTGCAGGGCGTCGACGTAGCTGACGTCGCTGCCGTCGCCCTTGTCCCCGCCCGCGGTGATGGGGCGGCCGGTGGCGCTGATGATCCCCGAGGTGACGGTGTTGGAGAGGTCGAACGGCGCGCCGATGGCCACCACCGGGTCGCCGACCTTCACGTTCTCGGAGTTGCCGAGGGCGAGCGGGCGCAGGCCCCGGACCCCGTCGACCTTGACGACCGCGAGGTCGTAGCCGGTGTCGCGGCCGATGAGCTCGGCCGCCACGCTCTCGCCCGTGCTGAAGGTCACGAATATCCGCTTGGCACCGGCGACCACGTGGTTGTTGGTGAGGATGTGGCCGTTGTGATCGAGCACGAAGCCGGTTCCGGTGCCGCCTCCGGCACCGCTGCCGCCGCTGACGTGGAGGGTCACCACTCCCGGCAGGGCCGTGGCCGCGATCCCGGCCACGCTGTCGGGGGCCCGGTCCCTGTTCTCCGGTGCGGCCTGCGGGAGCTCCAGGCGGGTGGACGCCTGCCGCTCGGCGAGGACGCCGGCGTAGCCGCCGATGCCGCCGGCGAGCAGGGCGATGCCGACGCCGGCGGCGACCAGGGTCCGGCGGCGGGGTGCGGACGGGGGACGTCCGGCGTCGAAGACCTGCAGCGGCGCCTGCGGCACCTCGCCCCAGGGGTCGTACCGGGGCGCCGGCACCGCGGCCTGCCGCTCCCCGGCCGCTCCGCCCGCCTCCGCTGCCTCCGGCACCTCCGGCGTCCCGTGGGCCGCTGCGGCCGGGCCGGAGCGGTCTCCCGGCCCGGCGGGAGGTGTCCGCGCCGGGCCGTCGGGCCGGCTCCACCACACCGGGGCCTGCTTGGCAGCCTCGGTCGCCTCGGTCGCCTGACTGTCGGACATGGGCACTCCCCGTACGTCACGCGCCGGCGGACGGCGCATCTGCGGAGGATTCAACCAGGTCCGCCGTCCGCGCCGCGGCCGGTCGGGTCAGCGGCCGAGGCGGGCCGGGTACGCGGTCGGGGACGGTGGGAGGGGGCCGGGCCGGGCCGCCGGGCTCCAGGCCGTGGCCAGGGCGGGGCCGGCCGCGGCGGGGCTGGGGGCGCGGCCGTGCAGGGCCATGTCCGCCGTCACGACGGCTCCGCCGGACATGGGGAGCACCCCGCCCGTCATCGCCGGCCGGCTCGACGGGGTGACGCTCGTTCCGCCCTCCCCGCGCGCGTTCGGCTCGACACGGGTCTCGATCGGCAGGGACCCGCCGAGCGCGATGGCCGCGAGGGAGACGGCGCCGGCGGCGACGAAGGCGAACCTGCGGCGGGGGCGTGCCCCCACCTCATGGATCGGGAAACCCTGCCGCGGCCGCGACGCGGGCGGCGCGGCCGGCAGCGCGAACGCGAAAGGGTCCGCGCCCGGCATGCCCGGTCCGCCCGGCCCCGCGGGCTGTCCGGGCAGGCCCTGCAGACGTGCCAGCAGGGCGGCCGGCGGTGGCGGCGGCGCGGTCTCCACGAACAGGGCCTTCAGGCGTCGCTGCGCGTCCGCCTCGGCCTTGCAGCGGGCACAGGTCGCCAGGTGCGCGAGCACCCGCTCGCGCGCGTCATGGCTCAGCTCACCGTCCACCAGCGCGGCGAGCCGGTCGCCGAGGTGCGCTTCCGCCGGTGACGGCGAGGGACTGGCTCCGGTCACTCGGTCCCGCCTCCTCCCCCGAACCGGCCGAGGACACCGGTCCCGCCGACCCCGGCCAGCGCACGCTGCTCCGCCCGGGCCTCGGGGGAACGGTGCTTGAGCGCCTTGCGCAGGTGGGAGCGGCCGCGGTGGATCCGGCTGCGGACCGTACCGAGCTTCACGCCGAGGGTGGCGGCGATCTCCTCGTACGACAGGCCCTCGATGTCGCAGAGCACCACGGCGGCGCGGAACTCGGGCGCGAGGGTGTCCAGCGCCTGCTGGACGTCGGCGTCGAAGTGCGTGTCGTGCAGCACCTGCTGCGGGGACGGCTCGCGGCTGGGCAGCCGCTCCGCGGCGTCGTCGGCGAGCGCGTCGAAGCGGATCCGCTGCTTGCGGCGGACCATGTCGAGGAAGAGGTTCGTGGTGATCCGGTGCAGCCAGCCCTCGAAGGTGCCCGGCGTGTAGGTGGAGAGGGAACGGAAGACCCGGACGAAGACCTCCTGGGTGAGGTCCTCGGCGTCGTGCTGGTTTCCCGTCAGCCGGTAGGCGAGGCGGTAGACGCGTGCGCTGTGCGTGCTGACGATCTCCTCCCATGAGGGAGGGGTCCACGCCTGGGAGCCCGCATCGGCGAAGCTCGCGGTGGTTGCGGCGGCGGCGGAGTGGAAGCGGTCAGCATTGTCGGTCACGGATTTCGGCTCACCCGCCGACCAGAAGAGGCGTCTGAACACGCCTCCACGATCCACAGGCGCAGCCGCACCTCCCCTATCGGCTCTGGTGGTGTCCAGTGGAGCCCCTACCATAGCCACCCCCTCCGTCAGCTCGGGATAAGTGTTTTTGCCCGAACTTTGCACGGGCCGGGGGACGAATACCCCCTCTCCCCCCTCAACGCCCGGTCCCATCTGCGGGTTCCCACCACCAGCGGATACAGTCACCGTTGCGCCAACTAAGGGGACAGGAGAGGGTCATTACCGGCAACCGGCAGACGAGCTGGGCGTTCGCCGACGCGTTTGTCGCCGAGGACGACGCTCTGCGGTGGGCCCGCGACCGGGCGAGGGAGGCGGGCCTGCGCTCCGTCTCCCCCGGCACCGGGGCCGCGCTGCGCCTGCTCGCCGCCGCCGCCGACGCCAAGGCCGTCGCCGAGATCGGCACCGGAACCGGGGTCTCCGGCATCCACCTGCTGCACGGCATGCGTCCCGACGGCGTGCTCACCACCGTGGACCCCGAGCCCGACCGGCAGGCGTTCGCCCGGCAGGCGTTCCGGGCGGCCGGCTTCGCGGGCAACCGGGCCCGGTTCATCCCCGGCCGGGCGCTGGACGTCCTGCCCCGCCTCGCGGACGGCGGGTACGACCTCGTGTTCTGCGACGGCGACCCGTTCGAGTCCATGGACTACCTAGCTGAATCGTTGCGCCTGCTGCGCCCCGGGGGGCTGGTGTGCTTCGAGGGGGTCTTCTCCGACGGCCGTACGGTCGACTCGGCCGCCCAGCCCGCCGAGGTGCTCCGGGTCCGCGAACTGCTGCGCGCGGTACGCGAGAGCCCGGCCCTGGAGGCCGCGCTGCTGCCGGTGGGCGACGGCCTGCTCTGCGCCGTACGGCGCTGACGCCGTCCTACGGCGGACCCGGCCGGGGCGGAAAGCGCCGGAGTGGCTGATCGGGCGCGCGGGACACGCCGCGGCCCACACGGCGGTGACGCGCCGGGCGGACCGGACACAGCACTGCCCCGGTCGCGCGGGGCGACCGGGGCAGTGTGCGAAATTCAAAGGGTGCCGGCGCTTCAGCCGACGACCTTCTTCAGGGCGTCGCCGAGGGCGTCGGCCTCGTCCGGGGTCAGCTCGACCACGAGCCGACCGCCGCCTTCGAGCGGTACGCGCATGACGATGCCCCGCCCCTCCTTGGTCACCTCGAGCGGGCCGTCACCCGTCCGCGGCTTCATGGCCGCCATGCTCGTTCCCCTTCCTGAAACCAGCTCATCGTCAGCCGACGGCCCCATTCAGGCGCCTAGTACCCGGCATCGAACACATTGCTTCCCGGCCATTATCCCGCATGTCAGGACCCGATGACCAACATCAGCCGGGAACGCTTGCGCAACGCGCTCTTCCAAAACCACTCATTTCGGGGATCCGCCTGCGATACTTCGCCCCCGCCACCGGGGCAGGGGCGCCCTGATCTTTGATGCACATCACACGAAGTGGCATGCCGGGGCACCGGAGGTTCCGCCATGCTGACCGGAGACGACACCCGCGACGAAGGGGGAACCCCGCACCATGGCCGACAGCGTGCTCTACGAAGTGACCGACGGACTCGCGACGATCACGATCAACCGCCCGGACGCGATGAACGCGATGAACACCGAGGCGAAGGTCGCCCTGCGGGACGCGGTCGAGGCGGCGGCCGAGGACACCGCGGTCCGGGCGGTCCTGCTGACCGCGGCCGGCGGCCGCGCCTTCTGCGTGGGCCAGGACCTCAAGGAGCACGTCGGGAACCTGCTGTCGGACCGCGAGTCCGGCACCTCGCTGACCATGAACACGGTCGCCGAGCACTACAACCCGATCATCCGGGCCCTCACCTCGATGCCGAAGCCGGTGGTGGCGGGCGTGAACGGCGTGGCGGCGGGCGCCGGCTTCGGGTTCGCGCTGGCCGCGGACTTCCGCGTGGTCGCCGACACCGCTTCCTTCAACACCTCCTTCGCCGGGGTGGCGCTCACCGCGGACTCCGGCGTGTCCTGGACCCTGCCCCGGCTGATCGGCGCCTCCCGGGCGTCCGACCTGCTGCTGTTCCCGCGCTCGCTGAAGGCGCAGGAGGCGTACGAGCTCGGCATCGCCAACCGGGTGGTCCCGGCCGACTCCCTGGCCGCGGAGGCGGCCGCGGTGGCCCGGACGCTGGCCGACGGCCCGACGGTCGCGTACGCGGCGATCAAGGCCTCGCTGGCCTTCGGGGCCTCGCACTCCCTGTCCGACAGCCTGGAGAAGGAGGACGCCCTGCAGACCCTGGCCGGGGCCTCCGAGGACCACTCCATCGCGGTGGCCGCCTTCCTGGCGAAGGAAGCCCCGAAGTACCTGGGCCGCTAAGGCCTGTCCGACCCTGATCCGCCGGACAGGCCCCGGTCGGCCGACCGGCCGTGGCCGCCTCCCGGGCCCGCGGGGCGGTCGCGGTCAGCCGCGGGTGCGGGAGGCGCAGGCGGAGAGGTGGTCGTTGACCAGGCCGCAGGCCTGCATCAGGGCGTAGGCCGTGGTCGGGCCGACGAAACGCAGGCCGGCCTTCTTCAGGGCCTTCGCCAGCGCCGTGGACTCCGCGGTCACCGCCGGCACCTCCGAGGTGCTGTGCGGTGCCGGGGCCGGCTCCGCCGGAGCGTGCGACCAGATCAGCCGGTCCAGCTCCCCGGGCTCCCAGCCGGCCAGCACCTTCGCGTTGGCCAGGGTCGCCTCGATCTTCATGCGGTTGCGGATGATCGCCTCGTCCGCCAGCAGCCGTTCCGCGTCGCGCTCGCCGAACTCCGCGACCGCGGCGATCTCGAAGCCCGCGAAGGCGGCCCGGAAGCCCTCCCGCCGCCGCAGGATCGTCAGCCAGGACAGCCCCGACTGGAACGCCTCCAGGCAGAGCCGTTCGTACAACGCGTCGTCCCCGTGGACCGGGCGCCCCCACTCCTCGTCGTGGTAGGCGATGTAGTCCTCGGTGGCCAGGGCCCACGGGCAGCGCAGTGCCCCGTCCGGCCCCGGGGCGGCGAGGACGGCCGGTACGGTCACTCGTCCCCCTTGGAGAGGAGCGGGCGGGCCGCCGCGGCCTCCAGCGCGGCGATCCGCGCGTCCCGCGCCTCCAGCTCGGCACCGAGCCGGGCCAGCGCCTCGTCCACCTCGGCCATCCGGTAGCCGCGCGGGGCGACCGGCAGCCGCAGGGCGTCCACGTCGGCGCGCAGGACGGCCCGGTGCTCGGGCAGACCGTCCACGACCTGCTCGGGTGCCACCTCGGGCAGCACCGCCTCCTCACCGCCCCCGATCACCGCGAGGGTGACCGCTGCGACGACCACCACGAGCGCGATCAGCAGGAACCAGAACACGATCACTCCCTTTGCCGATTACGGCCGACGACGACACCTCAGGGGTCTCGATCGTCGCACGGACCCGCGGCGGTTAAGGTCGCAGGCGGACCGTCAAAGGAGGAAACAGGGGATGCTGCGACTGGGCAGGCGTGAGTTCGACACCCACGAGCCGGTGATCATGGCCATCGTGAACCGGACCCCGGACTCCTTCTACGACCAGGGCGCCACCTTCCGTGACGAGCCGGCCCTGGACCGGGTCGAGCAGGCGGTGGCCGAGGGTGCCGCGATCATCGACATCGGCGGGGTCAAGGCGGGTCCGGGCGAGCACGTGGACGCGGCCGAGGAGGCCCGCCGCACCGTCGGCTTCGTGGCCGAGGTGCGCCGTCGCCACCCCGACGTGGTGATCAGCGTGGACACCTGGCGGCACGAGGTCGGCGCGGCGGTCTGCGAGGCCGGGGCCGATCTGCTCAACGACGCCTGGGGCGGGGTAGACCCCAAGCTGGCCGAGGTCGCCGCCCGGTACGACGTGGGGCTGGTCTGCACCCACGCCGGCGGGGTCGAGCCCCGGACCCGGCCGCACCGGACCGAGTACGCGGACGTGATGGCGGACATCCTCCAGGTCACCGTGGGGCTCGCCGAGCGCGCGGCCGCACTCGGCGTCCGCCGCGACGCGATCATGATCGACCCGGGGCACGACTTCGGGAAGAACACCCGGCACTCGCTGGAGGCCACGCGCCGGCTGGGCGAGATGACGGAGACCGGCTGGCCGGTCCTGGTGTCCCTGTCCAACAAGGACTTCGTCGGCGAGACCCTGGACATGCCGGTCAAGGAGCGTCTCCTCGGCACCCTGGCGACCACCGCCGTCTCGGCCTGGCTGGGCGCCCAGGTCTACCGCGTCCACGAGGTCGCGGAGACCCGGCAGGTGCTGGACATGGTCCGCTCCATCCAGGGCCTGCGCCCCCCGGCGGTCGCCCGCCGGGGGCTCGCCTGACGGGGCCCGTCCGACGGGCCCGCCGGCGGACCGCCGCGGGCGGGCCGGTCGGACGGGGCTACTTCGCGACTTCCTTGGTGACCAGCGCGATGGCCTCGTCCACGTCGTCGGTGACGTGGAACAGGAACAGGTCGTGCGGTGAGGCCTTGCCCTGCGCCACCACCGTGTTCTTCAGCCAGTCGACCAGGCCCTGCCAGTACTCGGTGCCGAAGAGCACGATCGGGAACCGGGTGATCTTCTGGGTCTGGACCAGGGTCAGCGCCTCGAACAGCTCGTCCAGCGTGCCGAGGCCGCCCGGCAGGACCACGAAGCCCTGCGAGTACTTGACGAACATGGTCTTCCGGACGAAGAAGTACCGGAAGTTCAGCCCCAGGTCGACGTGCGCGTTCAGGCCCTGCTCGAAGGGCAGCTCGATGCCGAGGCCCACGGAGATCCCGTTGGCCTCCCGGGCGCCCTTGTTGGCCGCCTCCATCGCGCCCGGCCCGCCGCCGGTGATCACCGCGAAGCCGGCGTCGACCAGGGCCCGGCCGATCCGTACGCCGGCCTCGTACTCCGGCGAGTCCGCCGGAGTACGGGCCGAGCCGAACACGCTGATCGCCGGCGGCAGCTCCGCCAGCGTCCCGAAGCCCTCGATGAACTCGGACTGGATGCGCAGCACCCGCCAGGGATCGGTGTGGACCCACTCCGTCGGCCCTGCCGAGTCCAGCAACCGCTGATCGGTCGTACTGCCCGCCTGCACCTGCCCCCGCCTCCGCAGCACCGGTCCGAGCTGCTGCTCCTCCGGCTTCCGGCGGCCGCTTTCAGGGTTGGCCATAGCGTGCTCCCTCCTGACGATCGTCCGGCAAGGGTAGGCGCACGAAGGTGGCCGGGAGCGGAATTCAGTCCGTCAACCAGGCACGGAGTCGTTCCTCGCAGTGGAGGATCGCCTTGGTCTCGACCCGCTCGTCGACCTTGTGGGCGAGGAGGGCGTCGCCGGGGCCGTAGTTCACCGCGGGCACGCCGAGGGCGCTGAAGCGGGAGACGTCCGTCCAGCCGAACTTCGGCATGGCGCGGCCGCCGACCGCCTCCATGAAGGCCGCCGCGGCCGGGTGGGACAGGCCGGGCAGGGCGCCGCCGGAGGAGTCGTCGACGACGAACTCCTCGACCGCGCAGTGCGCGAAGACCTCCTTCACGTGCGCCAGCGCCTCCTCCTCGCTGCGGTCCGGGGCGTAGCGGAAGTTCACGGTCACGGTGCAGGAGTCGGGGATCACGTTGTTGGCGACGCCGCCCTCGATGCGGACCGCGTTCAGGCCCTCGTGGTACTCCAGGCCGTCGATGACGGGCTTGCGCGGCTCGTAGGCGGCCAGCGTGGCGAGGATCGGCGCGGCCGTGTGGATGGCGTTGGAGCCCATCCAGCTGCGGGCGGAGTGGGCGCGCTCGCCGGAGGTGCGGAGCAGCACCCGCAGGGTGCCCTGGCAGCCGCCCTCGACCTCCGCGTCGGACGGTTCGAGCAGGACCGCGAAGTCTCCGGCCAGCCAGTCGGGGTGGGCCTCGGCGACCTTGCCGAGGCCGTTGAGGTCCGCGGCGACCTCTTCCTGGTCGTAGAAGACGAATGTCAGGTCGCGGTTCGGCTCCGGCACGGTGGCCGCGATGCGGAGCTGGACGGCGACCCCGGACTTCATGTCGGTGGTGCCGCAGCCCCAGAGCACGTCGTTCTCGTCCAGGCGGGACGGCACGTTGTCGGCGATCGGCACGGTGTCCAGGTGTCCGGCCAGTACGACGCGCTCGGTCCGGCCGAGGTGCGTACGGGCCACGACGTTGTTGCCGTAGCGGTCCACGGTGAGGTGCGGCAGCTTGCGCAGTGCTTCCTCGACGGCGTCGGCGAGGACCTTCTCGTCGCCGCTCACGGACGGAATGTCGACGAGCCGGGCGGTCAGCTCGGCGGCGTCCAGGGTGAGGTCGAGCTCGGATTCGGTCATGAGGCACCCTAACTCCAGGAGCTTTGGCCAAGGGGTCTCGTCCGGACACTGGACGTGTCGTCCGGCTCAAGTACGGTGGGCCGCGTGTCAACCGACGATCAGCAAAGACCGCGCTCCCGCCGCCGTCCGGCCCGCCTGGTGGCCGGCTCGCTGGTGCTGCTCGGTCTGGCCGGATATTTCCTGGTGCAGTACGACTCGACGGGTGGTGCCGGGGCTCCGCACTGCACCGTCCGGGCGGCGGACGGCTCCTCCGCGGCGGAGGGTTCGTCCTACGAACTCAGCCCGGAACAGGCGGCGCACGCGGCGACCATCGCGGCCGTCGGCACCTCCAAGGGGCTGCCCGAGCGTGCCGTGACGATCGCCATGGCCACGGCCATGCAGGAGTCCGCACTGCGCAACCTCGACCACGGCGACCGGGATTCGCTGGGGCTGTTCCAGCAGCGCCCCTCGATGGGCTGGGGCACGCCGGAGCAGATCAGGGACCCCGTGTACTCGGCGGGGATCTTCTACGACCGGCTGGCCAAGGTGCCGGGCTACTCGCGGATGCCGCTGACGGTGGCCGCGCAGAAGGTCCAGAAGAGCGGCTTCCCCCAGGCGTACGCCAAGCACGAGCCCGATGCCGTGCTGCTGGCCGCGGCCCTGACCGGACGCGCCCCGGCGGCACTGACCTGCAGCGGGCCGGCCCCGCGGACCCCGGGTGACCGGGCCGGGCTGGCCGCGCGGCTGGAGCGGGTGTTCGGCAAGGGCGTCCGGGAGGGCTCCGGCGCGGAGGAGGACGGCGCGCTGTCGGTGCCGCTGGTGCCGGCCTCCGGCATGGGGGCTTCCGGCGCGGTGCCCGGTGACGGGCAGCGCGGCTGGGAGATAGCCCACTGGGCGGTGGCGCACGCGCCGGAGCTGGGCATCGAGCGGGTGTCGTACGCGGGCCGGGCGTGGGTCGCGGGGAAGAACAAGGGCGCCTGGAAGGTGACCGGCGGGAGCGGGAAGTCCGGGGACGGCGACCCGCGGAACACCGACGAGCGGACGGTCCGGATCTTCCTGGCGAAGTAGCGGAGCGGCAGGATGGTGATCGCACGGCCGTTCAGCCAGTCACCTATCCGGGGCGGGGAATCGCGGTGCGGAGCCGATAAAACGACGCATTGCCAGGTCTTTACCCGGGAGTTCCGCAACCTCCGCCGCCCCTGGAGGAGTTGTTCACGGCGTAATCGGCAAGCCAACGCTAGGAGCACGCACATGTCCCTCCCCCTGACCCGCCGGATCGCCCGCGCCGCGCTGCTCGTCGCGGCCGGAGCAGCCCCCGTGGTCGTGGCGGCCGGATCGGCGAGCGCCGCGGGCGCCGAGGCCGCCGCCCTCCCCGCGCTCGGTTCGGTCGGTGCCCTGGACTCCGCCGGGGCCCTGGGCTCGGCCGGTGCGCTGGACTCCGCCACCGGCCTCGTCGGCGGCGCCACCCAGGACGGCGGCCTGCCGACCAAGCAGCTGCTCGGCGGTGTGCCGGCCGGGGACGCGCTGTCCGCCGTCCCCGCCGGGGACGCGCTGTCGGCGGCGCAGACCCTGCCGGCGCTCGGCGCCTGAGCCGGTCCGTCCCGCCGTACGGGCGCCGAAGCCGTACGGCACGCGGAGGGGGCCCGGAGCGTGCGCTCCGGGCCCCCTCGGGCTTGTCGGCGGGTCCCCGCCGGGCTCAGCCCAGGCGCTTGACCGCAGCCTCGACCCGCTCGTCGGTCGCGGTGAAGGCGACCCGGACGTGACTGCCGCCCGCCTCACCGTAGAAGTCGCCGGGCGCGACCAGGATGCCGAGGTCCGCGAGGTACGCGACGGTGTCCCAGCACGGCTCGTCCCGGGTCGCCCACAGGTAGAGGCTGGCCTCGCTGTGCTCGATCCGGAAGCCGTGCGCCTCCAGCGCGGCCCGCAGGGCGGCCCGCCGGGCGGCGTACCGCTCCCGCTGCTCGTGGACGTGCGCGTCGTCGCCCAGGGCCGCGACCGTGGCCGCCTGCACCGGCGCGGCGGTCATCATGCCGCCGTGCTTGCGGATCTGCAGGAGCTCCCCGAGCACGGCCGCGTCGCCCGCCAGGAACGCGGCGCGGTAGCCGGCCAGGTTGGAGCGCTTGGAGAGCGAGTGCACGGCGACCAGGCCCTCGAAGGAGCCGCCGCAGACGTCCTCGTGCAGGACGGAGACCGGGTCGGCCTCCCAGCCCAGCTCCAGGTAGCACTCGTCGCTGAAGACCAGGATCCCGTGCTCCCGGGCCCAGCCGACGATCCGCAGGAGATCCTCCTTCGGGAGCACCTTGCCGGTCGGGTTGGACGGGGAGTTGAGCCACAGCAGCCTGACCCGGGCCGGGTCGAGGTCGGCCACCGGGTCGTCGTAGACGACGGGCTCGGCGCCGCACAGCCGGGCGCCGACCTCGTACGTCGGGTACGCGAGCCGGGGGTAGGCGACCTGGTCGCCCGCACCGAGGCCGAGCTGGGTCGGCAGCCAGGCCACCAGCTCCTTGGAGCCGACCACCGGCAGCACGTTGTGGTGGGTGACCTCGCGGGCGCCCAGGCGCCGCTCCACCCAGCCGGAGATGGCGTCGCGCAGCGCGGGCGTCCCCCACACCGTGGGATAGCCCGGGGAGTCGGCGGCGTCGACCAGGGCCTGCCGGATCAGCTCCGGCACCGGGTCGACGGGGGTGCCGACGGACAGGTCGACGATGCCGTCCGGGTGGGCGGCGGCGGTCGCCTTGTACGGCTCGAGCTTGTCCCAGGGGAAGACGGGCAGACGGGACGATACTGCGGCCACGGTGCTGTGCTCGCTTTCTGCGGAGGGCTCCGGAGGGCTCCGGAAAACAAGCCCGGTCCTGGCGGCAGGACTGCCGCCAGGACCGGGATGGTGTGTCAGTGCCCGGCGTTGATGTCCGCCGGCTGCGACGCGACGAAGGGGTGGTCGCGCTCGATCAGACCGAGCTTGGAGGCACCACCGGGCGAACCGAGCTCGTCGAAGAACTCGACGTTCGCCTTGTAGTAGTCCTTCCACTCCTCCGGGGTGTCGTCCTCGTAGAAGATCGCCTCGACGGGGCACACCGGCTCACAGGCGCCGCAGTCGACGCACTCGTCCGGGTGGATGTACAAGGACCGCTGGCCCTCGTAGATGCAGTCGACGGGGCACTCTTCGATGCATGCCTTGTCCTTGACGTCGACACAAGGCTCCGCGATGACGTAGGTCACGCTCTGTTCCTCCTCGGTAGGGCTGTCCATATCGCGCGGGAGCGCGGCGTCGTCGATGCCCGCACCTAGTATCGCCAATCCCGGCCACGAACCGAACAAGAGGGGCTAGAGAGCTGTGGAGATCACTGGTGGAGCACTGCTGGAGATTCGCATCACCCCCGCTGACGTGGGTAAACGAGTCTCCGTGCGAAGCCTTCTGCCTGCTCGTGACCGGGGTGCGGCGTTCACGGACACGCTCGGCGTTCTCACATCATGGACCAGCGGTGTGCTGGTGATCACACGAAAGAGCGGAGAAACCGTCCGGATCGCGGAATCCTCGCTGGTCGCGGGCAAGGTCGTGCCTCCCGCCCCGGCCCGCCGCCGGGGGCCGGCCGCCGGTTTCGAGGAGCTCGCGCGGGCGGGCGCACGCGCCTGGCAGCCACTGGAGAGCGAACCGCTCGGAGGCTGGACACTGCGCGCGGCGGCCGGTTTCACCCGGCGGGCGAACTCCGTACTCCCCCTCGGCGACCTGGGGATACCGCTGGACGAAGCACTCGCGCGAGTGACGGCCTGGTATGCGGAACGGGGACTTCCGGCGTATGTCCAGACCTCGACGGGCGCCGCGGACACCCAGGAGGCGCTGTGCGCGGCCCTCGAGGAGCGCGGCTGGGTCCGGGAGGTGTCCACGGAGGTCCGGATCGCGTCGCTGGCGCCGATCGCCGACCTCGTGGAGCCGGTGGATGTGTCAGGTGCCGCGTCAGGTGCGGGGGCGGAGGTCCTGCTGTCCCGGGAGTGCGGCGAGGAGTGGCTGGCGCGCTACGGGAAGGTGTCCGACCCGGACGTGGCCCGCAGGGTCCTGTCGGCCGGTCCCTCCGTCTGGTTCGCGACCGTGCCCGGGAAGGCGATCGGGCGGCTGGTGGTCGACGGGCGGTGGGCCGGGTTCGGCGCGGTGGAGGTCGCCCCGGAGCACCGCCGGGAGGGCCTGGCGACCGCGGTGATGGCCGCGCTGGCCCGGCAGGCGCTGGCGGAGGGCGCCTCGGCGGCCTGGCTCCAGGTGGAGACCGGCAACGGCGGCGCACGGGGCCTCTACGACGGCATGGGCTTCGTGACGCACCACCTGTACCACCACGTCCGGGCGGCGGGCTCGTGAGCGGCTTCCGGGACGCCTTCGCGGAGGAGGCCCGGTCCGAGCGCCCCGACCTGTCACTGCTCTGCCTCTACCTGGCCGCGGAGGCCGACCCGGACCTGGACGAGCGGGCCGTCGACGAGGCGCAGATCGAGCTGGACCGGCTGGCGGGGCTGCTCCCGTACGGGCAGCGCAGCCCCCGGGCGTGGGCGGCGGCGGTGACGGAGCTGCTGGGCGGACGGATGGGCTTCCACGGCACCCCGGCGGACTACGGGCGGCTGTCGTCCTCCCTGCTGCACCGGGTGCTGCAGCGGCGGCGCGGGCTGCCGATCCTGCTGTCGGTGGTGTGGCTGGAGGTCGCCCGGAGGGCCGGGGCACCGGTGTACGGGCTGGGCCTGCCGGGGCACTTCGTGGTGGGCTTCGGCGATCCGGAGGAGCGGGTCACCGTGGACCCGTTCGCCGGCGGGGCCTCACTGGGCGCGGGGCCGGCGGAACTGGCCTCGGAGGCGCTCGAGCCGGCCCGCACCCTGGACATCGTGCTGCGGATCCTGAACAACATCCGGTCCTGGGCGGCGGCCCGGCCGGAGCAGTCCGCGGTGGCCCTGTGGGCGCTGGACCTGTCGCTGCTGCTGCCCTCGCACCCCGCGACGCTCCGCTACGAGCGGGCCCGGCTGCTCGTGGACCGGGGGGAGTTCAAGGCCGGCGCGGCCGAACTGGAGGCGTACGCGGACATGGTCGAGGCCGTGGACGAGGGTGCTGCGGACCGCGTCCGCGCGGAGGCCCGGGCCGCCCGCGCCCTGCTGAACTGAGCACCGGAGCCCCCTGCCCGGGTCGGGCAGGGGGCTCCGAAGGCCGCTCCGGTGGGGCCGGGGCTCAGCTGGGGTCGGTCTCGATGACGCCGACGCGCTCGGCCGCGGTCTTGCCGCGGAGCGCCTTGCCCAGCGCACCCGCGACGTCCTGCGGGGTCACGGCGGTCTTCTCGCCGTTGCCCCGGGTGATCAGGACTCCGTCGAAGGTGTTCCCGTAGAGCTCCTTGAGCGCTTCCAGGTCGTACTTCTCGACCAGCTTCCCCTCCACCACGGTCATGCTGAGGATCTTGGGAAGGGACTTGGCCGGTCCGAACGGGATCGACTTGCCGCCCGCCTTGACGGTGACGTTCGCGGACATCGCCGGCTTGGCGAACTCGTTCATGGCGCGGTCGAGTTCGGCCTGGGTGACGGTCGGGGCCCTGTCGGTGACCGGGAGTTCGACGGGCACCGCCTTGCCGGTCTTGACCTGGGCCCGGTACGCGTCGGTCACCTTCGCGAGGGAGGCGTCCACGTCCAGGCTCGCGCCGGTCTTGCCGGGGACCGCGGTGACCTTGTTCGGCTCGAACTTGATGGTGCCCTCGGTGGCGCTGCCGGAGCTGCCGGCCAGTTCCTGGAGGGCGACCAGCAGCTTCTCCTCGTCGACCGGGATGACCGGGGTGGCCGGGCGCTCCTGGCCGATGAGGGAGCCGATCACGGTGATCGGGTTGTAGTCGCTGCCGGCCGCGTTGCGCACGGTGGTCTGGCTGTCCAGGGACAGCCCGGCCTTCTCCGGCTTCAGCTCGGCCTGCTTGCCGCCGACGGTCAGCTGGAGCGGCGAGGAGGCCCGGTTGCCGAACGCGGTCTGCATCTTGGCGACGGCCTCTTCGCGGCTGCCGCTGATGTCCACGCCGAGGACCGTGGTGCCCTTGGGTACGTCGGAGTGGTTGAGCAGCAGTCCGGCGCCGTAGGCGACGCCGAGCAGCACGAGGATCCCGCCGACGGCCAGGACCAGCTTGGAGCGGCCCTTCTTGGCCGGCTTGCCGGCGGGCGCCGCGGTGACCGTGGTGGGCCGGCGGGACGGCACCGGGTCGTCGAAGACCGGGACCGGGGCGGGCCGGGGCATGGAGGCCGCGGCGACGGCGGCCGGGCTGTCCACGCGCGGCAGGGTTCCGTTGCCGACCTCGGGGCCGGGCCAGCGGGGGGCCGCGGGGTCATCGCCGGCCGGGGGGCCCGCCACGGGCATCCCGCCGAAGGCGGGGCCTCCGGTGGGGCCGCCGGGGCCGGGAGCACCGGGAGCGGGGAAGGCCCCGGGCGTGAAACCGCCTCCGGGGACGCCGGATCCGCCGGGGCCGGGGGGCGTGAAGGGCCCCTGGGCCGCGGGGACTCCGTGGGCCGGGGTGGCGCCGGGGCCGGGCACGGCCGGGCCGCCGGGTGCCGGGGCCGGCGCGGGGGCACCCGGGCCGCCGGCCGGGAAGCGGTTGGGCAGCGGGGAGCCGGCCTGGCCGGGGCCCTGGCCGGGCGCGTTGCCCGGACCGGCGAAGCCCGCCGGGGCCGGGGCGGGGCCACCGATGCGGCCTGCGGGAGCACCGGTGCGGCCGCCGGGGGCGCCGGAACCGGGGCCGGCCGGGCCGGCGGGAGCGCCGGGTCCGGTGCCGCGCGGGGCCGTGCCCACGCCGGGACCGCCCGGACGGGTCGGCAGACCGGGCCGGGGCGCGGCCGGGGCGGCAGGCCCGGCCGGGGCGGCAGGGGCAGCCGGGGCGGCGGCGCCGGGCGCCGTCTTGCGCGGGGCGAACCAGTTGCTGCCCTCCGAGGCGGCCGGGCCCTGCTCCGCGGCGGGCGCGGACTCGCCACCGGGCGACAGGGCCCGGGGGGACGCGGGTGCCGGTGCCGGGGCGGCGGCCGGGGCGGCCTTGGCTTCCGGGGCGCCGGCCCCGCCGTCGCCCTCGCCGACCGGCTTGCGGACGACCACGGGCGGGATCGGCCGGGAGCCCGGAATGTTGATCCGGATCCGGGTCGTCAGCGTGGTCTCGGTCTTCGGCACGTCGGAGTCGGGGTCGCCCGCGGCGTGGCCGGCGGCAGGACCAGACGGCTTGGAAGTCACAGAGTCCCCCTCCGGGGCGTTCGCCGGGTACTGGCGTGATCCGTACGGCGGCGTACCCGACGGGTAAGCGGCTCCACCGCGCCCCTGGGGCCCGGAGGACGAACTGTCAGTTTCACGACTCAAGGCATGTTCTCCCGGTTGGCTCCGCCGCCCGTCATACCGTGCGCGGGCAGCTCGGCGGCCCGTACACCATACTGGCCGCCACCGCGGCGCAACCGGCGGGCGGAGCAAGCGGGGTTCCGGCCGGGTCCGGGAACGCTCGCCGGGCGCCGTTCCACAACCCCCGGTTCCCTTCCGGGGACTGATGGCGGGACCACCCCGAACGGGACGTCACCTGCCGGGCCGGTCGGCCGAAACCGGTCGGTCGACGGGCCCGCGCATCGTGGCACACATCACAGCGGCCGCGGCGCCACCCAAAAGGTACGCATACATGCCGATTCCGGTCGATCCCATCAGGAAGTCCCCTTCCGGACGCGGCACGCTGAGCATCACGTAGGTGAGGAGCCATCCGGCGGCCGCCGCACCGACCCCGAGACCGCTGCCGGTGGCGATCCGGCCCGCCAGGAACACCCCGAACGCCGCCACCAGGGCCAGCAGCAGCCCCGCCGGGAGCCACAGGTCCACCACGAGCCAGCCCGCCGTGCCGGTGACCGCGCCCGCCACCAGCAGGGCCAGCAGGGCCGCGATCCGCCCCGCGGTGAAGGTGCCGGTCATGCCGGGACTCCCTCGATCCCGGCGAACAGGTCGTGTTCGCGGGTGCCGGCCGGGGCGCCGGAGCGGCCGGCGGCCAACTCGTAGTACTCGCGCCCGAAGAGCGGCTGGGCCAGGTTGTTGGAGAGTGCGAAGAACGGGCCGTCGACGGCGATCTGGGTGGCGTGGGCGCGCATCGCGGCCGCCTTGGCGGCCCGGTAGGCGGTGCCGCCCGCGGCCTCGTCCTCGCCGATCTCGGCGGTGATCCGCTCGTCGTCCACGACGCCCGGCACGTCCTCGGGGGTGGCGACACCGGGGAAGGGCGCCTCGGCGCCGGCCGCCCGGAGCCCCTCGAAGCCCTCCTCGACCACCGAGCGCGGGACCCGGTTCCAGTAGATCTTGGCGATCGTGTGCGGCTCGCCGAGATCGCGCCGGTACGCCTTCTCCCCGGCCAGCTCGGCGGCCCGCATGGCGACCCGGTGGGCCTGGATGTGGTCGGGGTGGCCGTAGCCGCCGTCCGGGTCGTAGGTGACCAGCACCTGCGGGCGGAGGGACCGGATCACCTCCACGAGGTACGCGGCGGCCTCGTCGACGTCGGCCGCCCAGAAGGCGCCGGGCCGGTGGTTCTGCTCCACGCCCATCATCCCGGAGTCGCGGAACCGGCCCGGGCCGCCGAGGAAGCGGTGGTCGGCGACCCCCAGCTCGGCCATCGCCTCGGCCAGCTCGCCCACCCGGTGCTCCCCCAGGCTGTCGTCGCGGTCGGCCGCCAGGTGCGCGAGCCCGGACGGGATGACCTCGCCCTCCTCGCCCAGCGTGCAGGTGACCAGGGCGACATGGGCGCCCTCGGCCGCGTACTTGGCCATGGTGACGCCGTTGTTGATGGACTCGTCGTCCGGGTGCGCGTGCACGAGGAGCAGACGCCGGGCTGGGAGAGCGTTCATGAGGTCAGCCTAGGGTCTGTCCGGCGGATCAGCCGGACAGTCCCCAGGGGTGCCCTGCGGATCCCCCCTGGGCGCACGCGCTCACCGCGTCGGGCTCACAGCTTCAGGCCGCTGATCATTCCCGCCACGCTGTTGGTGAGTTGGTTCATGGTGGGGGCGATGGAGGAGCTGGCGAGGTAGAAGCCCAGCAGCACACAGACGACGGCGTGCCCGGCCTTCAGTCCCGACTTCTTCACCAGCAGGAAGACGATGACAGCCAGCAGCACCGCCGCCGAGATCGAGAGTGCCACGGCGATTCACCTCCACGTCGGACGGACATCGGGTACGCGCACACGACGGAGTCATACCCACCATGCGCTATGGATCATAACTATCCGTACGTGGGATCCGGTCGAACTCCGGCAGCATGAGGGGCGCATGCCGCGCATGGAGTGGTGCACGGCCATGCCGGCCGGGGCGGTTTCACGCCGCCCCGGCCGGGTTACGGCACCCGCACGGACCGTACGTTTCCCACCATTGCGGGACCAGGTATCGCCGGCGAATCGGTCATGTTGCCTATGAGTAACGCGAGTTGCCGCCCGAGCGGGCCGCGGAAGGGCCTCGGGGGCGGGATTCGGCCAATCCCGGGAGCCCGCCGGGGATCACCCGGCGGAGGGCGGCCCGGCGGCCGGCGGGACCACCTGCCGCTCGGCGGCGAAGTGGCAGGACGAGGGGTGCGCGGCGGGACCGCCCCGGCGGGCGAACTCCCCGGGGACCGTCAGCAGCGGGACTTCGGTGACGCACCGGGCCTGTGCCTTCCAGCAACGGGTCCGGAAGGGGCAGCCGGACGGCGGGTCGGCCGGGGAGGGCACGTCGCCGCTGAGGATGATCCGCCCCCCGGCTTCGCCGCCCCGGCCCCCGCTCCGGTCGCGCGCCTCCGGGTCGGGGACCGGGACGGCGGAGAGCAGGGCCTGGGTGTAGGGGTGGGTGGGGTGCTCGTAGATCTCGGTGTCGGTGCCGGTCTCGACGATCCGGCCCAGGTACATCACCCCCACCCGGTCGGAGATGTGCCGGACGATCGAGAGGTCGTGCGCGATGAACACGTAGGCCAGTCCGAGCTCGGCCTGGAGGCGTTCCAGCAGGTTGACCACCTGGGCCTGGACGGAGACGTCCAGGGCGGACACCGGTTCGTCGGCGACGATGACCTGCGGCTGGAGGGCCAGGCCCCGGGCGATCCCGATGCGCTGGCGCTGGCCGCCCGAGAACTGGTGCGGATAGCGGTTGATGTACTCCGGGTTGAGGCCGACCAGGTCGAGGAGTTCCCGGACCCTGCGGCGCCGGTCGCCCTTGGGTGCCGCCTCGGGGTGGATCTCGTAGGGCTCGCCGATGATGTCGCCGACCGTCATCCTCGGGTTGAGGGAGGTGTACGGGTCCTGGAACACCATCTGGATGTTGCGGCGGACCGCCTTGAGGGCCCGGCCGGACAGCTTGGTGATGTCCTCGCCCTGGTAGTGGATCGTGCCCGCGGTGGGGCGTTCCAGGTGGACCAGCAGCCGGGCCACGGTGGACTTGCCGCAGCCGGACTCCCCGACGATGCCGAGGGTCTCGCCGGCGGCGAGGGCGAAGTCCACCCCGTCGACCGCCTTGACCGCGCCCACCTGCTTCCTGAAGAGGATGCCGCGGGTGAGCGGGTAGTGCTTGACCAGGCCGCGGACCTCGAGGATGGCCTCAGCTGTGCCGGGCATGGAGGCATTCCTTCCAGAAGTGGCAGGCGCTGGACCGGGGGACGGGCGATCCGGTGACCGGGTGGAGCGGCGGGACGTCCGTACGGCACACGTCCTGGGCCATCGGGCAGCGCGGGTGGAAGGCGCAGCCCGGCGGGATGGCCAGCAGGTTGGGCGGCAGGCCCTTGATCGCGTAGAGCTCCTGCCCCTTCCGGTCCAGCCGGGGGATGGAGTCGAGCAGGCCCCGGGTGTAGGGGTGCGCGGGCGCCTTGTAGATCTCGTGGACGCCGGCCGCCTCCACGATCCGGCCGGCGTACATGACGGCGATCCGGTCGGCCACGTCGGCGACCACCCCGAGGTCGTGGGTGATCAGGATCAGGCCCATGTCGAGCTCGCGCTGGAGTTCCGCGAGCAGGTCCATGACCTGTGCCTGGACGGTGACGTCGAGCGCGGTGGTGGGTTCGTCGGCGATGATCAGCGCGGGTTCCAGGGCCAGCGCCATGGCGATCATGATCCGCTGTCTCATCCCCCCGGAGAACTGGTGCGGGTAGTCCCCCACCCGCTGCCTGGCCGCCGGGATCCGCACCCGGTCCATCAGCTCCACGGCCCTGGCCCGGGCGTCCTTGCGGGACATGCCCCGGTGGACCTCGAACATCTCGCCGAGCTGGCTGCCCACGGAGAGCACCGGGTTGAGGGCCGACAGGGCGTCCTGGAAGATCATCGCCATTTCCGCGCCGCGGATCCGCCGCCGGTCCTCCTCCTTCATCCGGAGCAGGTCCTTGCCCTTGAAGAGGATCTCGCCGCCGGTGATCCTGCCGGGCGGGGAGTCCAGGATGCCCATCACCGCCTGGGCGGTCACCGACTTGCCGGAGCCGGACTCGCCGAGGACGGCGAGGGTCTCCCCCACGTCCACCGCGTAGCCGACCCCGTTGACCGCCTTGGCGATGCCGTCCCGGGTGCGGAACTCCACGTGCAGGTCGCGTACTTCGAGCAGCATGGACGTCGGGCTCCTCAGCGCAGCTTGGGGTCGAGGGCGTCGCGCACCGCGTCGCCGAGCATGATGAACGCCAGCACGGTGATGCTCAGCGCTCCCGCGGGCCACAGCAGCATGTGCGGGGCGTTGCGGATCTGCGGGGCGGCGTTGGAGATGTCGATGCCCCAGGAGACGGTGGGCGGGCGCAGACCGACACCGAGGAAGGACAGGGTGGCCTCCAGGGCGATGTACGTGCCCAGGGCGATCGTCGCGACCACGATGACCGGGGCAACCGCGTTGGGGGCGACGTGGCGCGTCAGCATCCGTCCGTTGCCGGCGCCGAGGGCCCGCGCCGCCTGGACGTAGTCGTGCTGTTTGGCGGTGATCACGGAGCCGCGGGCGATGCGGGCGATCTGCGGCCAGCCGAGCAGCACGATGAAGCCGACCACCGGCCAGACCGTGGTGCTGGTGACCACGGACAGGAAGACCAGGCCGCCCAGGACCACCGGAATGCCGAAGAAGATGTCGGCGACCCGGGAGAGCGTGGCGTCGCCCCAGCCGCCGAAGAAGCCGGCCAGACCGCCGAGCAGGGACCCGAGCAGGGCGGCCCCGACGGTGGCGCAGATACCGACGGTGATGGACGCCTTGGCGCCGTACACGGTGCGCGTGTACACGTCGCAGCCCTGGGTGTCGTAGCCGAACGGGTGCCCGGGCTCGGAGCCGGCTTGCGATTTGGACAGGTCGCACTGGAGCGGGTCGCCGGAGGTGATGGCCTGCGGCCAGATGGCGATGAAGACGAGGAAGAGGATCAGCAGCGCCGAGATGACGAACACCGGGTTGCGGCGCAGCTGGTGCCAGGCGTCGGACCACAGCGAGCGGGCCCGTCCGGCGGAGGCGGCGTCCGACGGGGAGGGCACGGCGGGCCCGTCCGGCACGTCGGGGAGCGTCTTCTCCAGGCTCTCCGCCTCCTCCAGTGCCAGGTCCATGGGGCCGCCCGTGCCGGTGGGGGCGACGGCCTCCCGGTCGCCGGGCCGGAGCGGGTCGTACGCCTCGGGGCGGTCGGGGGCTCCGGGGCGTTCGGGCACCGCGTGGGCCGGGGGGACCAGCGGCCGCTCGGGCTCAGGCATACCGGATCCTCGGGTCCAGGACCGCGTAGAGCAGGTCGACGAGCAGGTTCGCCAGCAGGAAGACGATGACCAGGATGGTCACGAAGCCCACCACGGTCGGGGCGTTGTTGCGCAGGATGCCCTGGTAGAGCTGGTAGCCGACGCCGTGGATGTTGAAGATCCGCTCGGTGACGATGGCCCCGCCCATCAGGGCGCCGATGTCGGTGCCGATGAAGGTGACCACGGGGATCAGCGAGTTGCGGAGCAGGTGCCGGGTGACGACCCGGCGGCGCGGCAGTCCCTTGGCCACGGCGGTGCGGACGTAGTCGGCCCGGTTGTTCTCTGCGATGGAGGTCCGGGTGAGCCGGGTGACGTAGGCCAGCGACACCAGGGCGAGCACGATGCCGGGCAGCAGCAGTTCGCCGAACGTGGCCTCGGAGGAGACCGTGGGCCTCACCCAGCCCCATTTCACCCCGAAGAGGTACTGCAGCAGGTAGCCGGTGACGAAGGTGGGCACCGAGATGACGACCAGGGTGGCCACCAGGACGCCTGTGTCCACGGTCCGGCCGCGGCGCAGTCCGCTGATCACGCCGAGGGTGATGCCGACGAGGATCTCGATGACGATGGCGACGCAGGTCAGCCGGAGGGTGACGGGGAAGGCGCTCGCCATCAGCTCGGTGACCGGCTGGCCGTTGAAGGCGGTGCCGAAGTCCCCCTGGAAGATCTGCCCCATGTAGTGGAGGTACTGCTTCCACAGGGGCTGGTCGAGGTAGAGGTCCTTGCGGATGCGGGCCGCGGTGGCGGGGTCGGGGGCCTTGTCCCCGAACAGCGCCGCCACCGGGTCGCCGAGCGCGTAGACCATGAAGAAGATCAGGAACGTGCTGCCGATGAACACCGGGATCATCTGGAGCAGCCGCCGGATCACATAACGTCCCATGCAATGCTCCGGGGTGTGCGGCGGGAGCGGAGGCTCAGCTGACCTTGATCCGGTCGTACACGGGGACGCTGAACTGGTTCAGCTCGACGTCGGTGAGGCGCTCCGAGTAGCCGGCGCTGCCGTTCTGGTACCAGAGCGGGATCGAGGGCATCTGCGCGGCGAGGATCTTCTCGGAGTCCTGGAAGGTCGCGATGGCCTTGGCGGTGTCGGACTCGCGGTTGGCCTCGTCGACGAGCCGGTCGAACTCCGGGTCGGAGAACTTCCCGTAGTTGGAGGAGGCGCCCGTGTAGTACAGCGGCTGCAGGAAGTTCTGGATCAGCGGGTAGTCACCCTGCCAGCCCGACCGGAACGGGCCGGTGAGCTTGAAGTTGGTCGTCTGGTTGCGGAAGTCGGCGAAGGTGCCGACCGGGTTGACGGTGCAGACCGGGCCCTGGCCGAGGGCGTTGTTGATGCTGTTGCAGACGGCGTCCATCCAGGTCCGGTGCGAGCCCGTGTCCACGTTCGAGGTGATGGTCATCTTCCCGCCGGGCAGTCCGCCGCCCTCCTCGATGAGCTTCTTGGCCGCCGCCGGGTCGTAGGTGCACAGCTCCCCGCACATGTCCTTGAAGCCGCCCGCCGCACCGAGCGCGGAGGAGGTCCAGTCCATCGCGGGACTGCGGGTGTTCTGGAAGATCTGCTTGGTGATCTCCGGGCGGTTGATGGCCCGGGAGATGCCCTGCCGGACCTTCTCCGTGCCCGGCTTGCCCCACTGGGGGTCGTACAGCGGGAAGGTGAGGGTCTGGGTGATCAGGGCGGGCTGGTTGATGTAGCGGTCGCCGAGGTCGCTCTTGACGTTCTTGAGCTGGGAGGCGGGGACGTCGTCGACCAGGTCGAGGTTGCCGGCGATCAGGTCCGTGTAGGCGGTGTTGTTGTCGGTGTAGACCTTCAGGTCGACCCCGTCGTTCTGCGCCTTGTCCGGGCCGGTGTAGCCGTCCCAGGCGCGCAGCTGCATGGCGGTGCCCTTGGTGTAGGACTCCACCGTGTACGGGCCGTTGCCGACGGGCTTGGCCAGCCAGCCGTCGTGGTCGGTGAAGAAGGACTTCGGCAGCGGGGAGAACGCCTGGTAGCCCAGGGTCTGCGGCCAGGTGGAGAACTTGTCCTTCAGGGCGACGGTGAACGTCTTTGGATCCTTGACGACCAGGCCGGACATGGTCTTGGACTTGGGCTCGCCGGAGGCCGGGTGCACGTCGTCGTAGCCCATGATGTTGCTGAAGAACGTAGCGTTGTTCTGCTTGTTGCGGACGTCCGCGGCGTAGTTCCAGGCGTCCACGAAGGACTCGGCGGTGACGGGCTCGCCGTTGCTGAACTTCCAGCCGTCCTTGAGGGTGACGGTGAAGTTCTGGCTGTCGGTGGTCTCGATCTTCTCGGCCACCATGTCCTGGGCCGCGCCGGTCTTCGGGTCGTACCGCTTCAGCCCGCGGAAGACCATGTCGAGGACCTTGCCGCCCTGCACCTCGTTGGTGTTGGCGGGTTCGAGGGGGTTCTGCGGGTCTCCCCAGGAGGAGCTGATGATGCCGGCACCGGCCCCGCTCGTGTCGCCGCCGCCGCAGCCGGCCGCCGCAAGGGCGACGGCCACGGCGCAGGCGGCCCAGGTGGCGTGGGTGGCTCCGCGCATCGTGCCTCCTTCGTGGTGACTGCTCGACTGGGAGCAATGTCACCGCATGGAGGCGCGATCTCACTCCAGGTGAGTCCGATTGGACCCGCGCGTCCCGTCCCTGTCACCCCTTGGAGTGCAACGGCAGCTCCCAGGTGTTCACCGCGTAGTGGGTGCTCATGCCGTGGGCCTCGTAGAGCGCGAGGGCCCCGGTGGCGTTGAGGGTGTCCACGCCGAGGCCCAGGGTGTCCCGGCCGCGGGCGGCGTAGAAGGCGAAGGCGTGCCGGAGCAGGTGCCCGCCGATGCCCCGGCCGCGCTGGTCCTTGCGTACGCCCAGGTGGTTGACCCAGGCCATGGAGGTGCGGTCGTCACGGGAGAGGACCACGCCCACGTCGCCCTCGCCGGGGAGGGAGGCGATCCAGACCAGGGACCAGTCCAGGTCTCGGAAGGAGTAGTGGTCCAGCCAGGCCTCGTAGTCCCGGTGGACGTGCCCGAAATGCTCCGCGAAGGAGTCCTCGACCAGGGCGTGCGCCCGGCGGCGGTCCTCCTCGGCGGTGCCGCAGTGGCGCAGGGAGAGGCCGGCGGGGGCCTCGCCGGGCAGGGCTGCCGCGGGGTCCAGGGAGCGGACCATCACCTGGTAGCGCCGTACGGTCTGCCAGCCGCGGGCGGTCAGCAGGGCGGTGTCGAGGGTGGGCTCGGTGTTGAGCTGCATCCGCAGGCTGCCGGGCACCCCGCCGGCCATCTCCCGCGCCCGCACCTCCATCAGCCGCAGCATCCTCGCGGCGGCGTCCTGGTGCTCGGGCAGTACGTACTGGTCGGCGCCGACGAGCCCGGGCTCGCCCTCCGGCCAGACCATGCCGTAGGCGACCAGCCGGCCGCCGTCGTGGGCGAGCCAGGAGTCGGTGGCCAGGTCCGCGTCGGGGTGGTTGAGGTCGGCCTCCACCTCGTGCAGGTCCGTTTCCGGGCGGCCGATCTCGATCATGTCGACGGCGTTGAGCAGGGCGCAGATGTCGCCCGCGTCGCCGGGGCCCGCAGGCCGGACGGTCAGCATCCGTCCACTCTCCCCGGCCGCCCGTCTGCCGGACAACCCAATAAAGGGGGAGCCGGGAGAGGGAGCCGGGAAAGGGGCAGGGCCCCGCACGAGGAGTGCGGGGCCCTGTGCCGGAAGGGTGCGCTTACGCGTCGCCCTCCAGCGCCTGCAGCGCCGGGTCGAGGACGATGTCCTCGGCGTGCTTCTCGGTGGTGGGGTCCTCCGGGAAGTGGCAGGCCGTCAGGTGGCCGGGCTTGCTGGTGGAGAGCTGCACCAGCGGCGGCTCCTGCGAGGAGCAGATGTCCTGCGCCTTCCAGCACCGGGTGCGGAAGCGGCAGCCGGACGGCGGCATGATCGGCGAGGGGACGTCGCCGGAGAGGCGGATCCGCTCGCGCTTGGTGCCGTCGAGGTCGTCCGTCTCCGGCACGGCCGACAGCAGCGCGTGCGTGTACGGGTGCCGCGGCCGGTTGTAGAGCGAGTCCCGGTCGGCGATCTCCACGATCTTGCCGAGGTACATGACCGCGACGCGCTCGGAGAAGTGCCGGACGATCGACAGGTCGTGCGCGATGAACACGAAGGCGATGCCGCGGTCCCGCTGGAGCTCCTGGAGCAGGTTGACCACCTGCGCCTGGATCGACACGTCGAGGGCCGAGACGGGCTCGTCCGCGATGATCAGCTTCGGCTCCAGCGCGAGGGCGCGGGCGACGCCGATGCGCTGGCGCTGGCCACCGGAGAACTCGTGCGGGAAGCGGTTGTAGTGCTCCGGGTTCAGACCCACGGTCTCCAGGAGCTCGCGGACCTTCTTCTCGCGGCCGCCGGGCGGGTTGATCCCGTTGATCTCCATCGGGCTGGAGATGATCGTGCCGACCGTCTGCCGCGGGTTCAGCGAGGCGTACGGGTCCTGGAAGATCATCTGGATCTCGGACCGGATCGGCGCCAGCTTCTTGCGGCCGGCGTAGGTGATGTCCTGGCCCTTGTAGGTGATCTTGCCGCCGGTCGGCTCCATCAGGCGGGTGATCAGCCGGCCCGTGGTCGACTTGCCGCAGCCGGACTCGCCGACGAGGCCCAGGCTCTCGCCCGGCTTGATGTCGAAGGTCAGGCCGTCGACGGCCTGGACCGCGCCGACCTTCCGCTTGATCGGGAATCCGCCCATGATCGGGAAGTGCTTCTGCAGCCCTTCCACGACCATCAGCGGCTCGACGGCCTTGGTGGTGGTGTTCTCGGTCATGGTCTTAGCCCCAGTCGCTGGTGATCAGCTATCAGCCCAGCCGGGGCTGAATCGTCTCGAAGAAAGCCTGCTGCTTCTGCTCCGCCGTCAGGTGGCACGCGGCCGCCCGCCCGTCCGCGAGGTGCGGACGCTCGGAGGTGCACAGGCCGCCGGCCACCAGGTCCGTGTACGAGCAACGGGCGCTGAAGGCGCAGCCGGGCGGCGGGTTGAGCAGGCTCGGCGGCGATCCGGGGATCGGCGTGAGCGGCTCGTTGACGTCGGAGGTCAGGCTCGGCATCGACCGGAGCAGACCCACGGTGTACGGGTGCGAGGGCTTCTGGAGCACCTCGCGGACGGTGCCGCGCTCCACGGCCCGGCCCGCGTACATGACCAGGAGGTCGTCGGCCATGTTGGCGACGACGCCGAGGTCGTGCGTGATCATGATGATCGCGGAGCCGAACTCCTGCTGCAGGTCCTTGAGCAGGTCGAGGATCTGCGCCTGGACGGTCACGTCGAGGGCCGTGGTCGGCTCGTCGGCGATCAGCAGCTCGGGGTTGCACACCAGGGACATGGCGATCATCGCGCGCTGGCGCATACCGCCGGAGAACTGGTGCGGGTAGTCGTCCACCCGGCGCTTGGGGTCGGGGATGCCGACCTTGCCGAGCATCTCGATGGCCCGGTCCCGGGCCTCCTTCTTGCTCGCGCCGGTGTGCTTGCGGAACGGCTCGGAGATCTGGCGGCCGATGGTGTAGTACGGCGACAGGGCGGTGAGCGCGTCCTGGAAGATCATCGCCATCTTGTTGCCGCGGAGCGTCTCCAGCTCCTTGTCCTTCAGGTCGGTCACTTCCTGACCGTCCAGCCTGATGGAGCCGGTGATGTTGGTGGTCCGCGGGTTGTGGAGGCCCAGCACGGTCAGGTTCGTCACCGACTTGCCGGAGCCGGACTCGCCCACGATGCCCAGGGTCTGGCCGCGCTTCAGGTCGAAGGAGAGGCCGTCGACCGCCTTGACGATGCCGTCCTCGGTGGAGAACTGGACCCGCAGGTCGCGCACCGACAGGAAGGCGTCGGACTCGGTCGGAGCCGGGACGTCCTCGGTCTTGGTGAGTGTGGTCACGGTCGTTCTCCTAGGCCAGACGCACGCGCGGGTCGATGATCGCGTAGAGAGCGTCCACAACGATGTTGAAGAAGAGGATGAGCGCGGCGCTGAACACCATGACGCCCATCGTCAGCGGCAGGTCCTTGTCCTTGACCGACTCCACCGCGAGGCGGCCGATTCCGGCGAGACCGAAGGTGTACTCGGTGACGACCGCACCGCCGAGCAGCGCGCCGAGGTCGATGCCGAGGATGGTCACGATCGGGATCAGCGAACCGCGCCAGGCGTACCGGAAGAAGACGTACTTGTTGCTCATGCCCTTGGCACGGGCGGCGCGGACGTACTCCTCCTGGAGCTGCTCGATCATCGTCGAGCGCGCCATACGGGTGTAGTTGGCCGTGAAGATGACGGACATGACCATCCACGGGATCAGCAGGCCCATGAACCAGCCGCCGAAGCTCTCGGAGAAGGGCACGTACTTCGGCTTCTCCAGCCAGCCGGTGCTGTAGACGAAGATGCCGAGGACGACCGGGCCGAGGAAGTAGATCTGGAGCGAGGACAGGACCAGCGAGGCGCTGCTGAAGGTCTTGTCGATCCAGGTGCCCTTGCGGGCAGCGGCGATCATGCCGGCGCCGAGGCCGACGACCAGGAAGACGATGAGGCCGCCCACGGACAGCGAGATGGTCAGCGGGAGGCGGTCGACCAGGGTGTCCCAGATCATCTGCTGGTTGTCGAAGGAGACACCGAAGCAGGGAGCCGAGCAGTGGCCGACGGAGAAGTCACGGCCGGCGAAGATGCCGACCATGTAGTCCCAGAACTGGACGGGTACGGGCTTGTCCAGGCCCATGTTCTTGTGGATCACCTCGAGGGCGTCCGGGGTGCAGTTCTTGCCACAGGCCAGCAGGGCGGGATCCTGCGGGATGGCGAAGAACATGAAGAAGGTGAATGCGCTGATCAGGAACAGGATCAGGACTGCGCCGAACGTCCGGCGAAGAAGGAATTGAAGCATGGGGTCGCTGCTCTCAGGACGGCGGCGTGAGGGGTCGATTGGGATCGGACCGGTGCCCCGGGGGTGTGCGGACCGCCGTCCGCACACCCACCGGGGCTTCGGCCTGAGAGTGTTAGCTCTTCAGGAAGACGCGCGTGACGTCGATCGCGCTCAGGTCGTTCGAGTAGCGGGCGCCACCGACGTTCGAGCCCTGGATCTGCAGCGACTTGGTGAAGTACAGCGGGGCGGCCGGGTTGATGCGCTCCACGATGTCGTGGTGCAGCGCCGTCCACGCCTTCTGGGCCTCAGCCGGGTCGACGATCTTCTTCGCCGCGGCGATGGCGTCGTTGACCTTCGGGTCGTTGATGTGCGAGTAGACCGAGGAACCGTCCTGCAGCTGCTTGCCGTCGTACAGCGGCGGGATGACGGTGGAGGCGGACGGCCAGTCCTGGCCCCAGCCGGTCATGTAGAGGTCCAGACCGTTGTCGACCTTGCCGACCTGCTCGTACCAGGTGGCGCTGTCGATCTCCTTCTTCTGGACGTCGATGCCGATCGCCTTCAGGCGGTCGGCGATGACGACGGCCTGCTGCTGGCGCTTCGGGGTGTTGGCGTACGCGTAGGTCAGCTTCAGACCCTCGGCGCCGGCCTCCTTGAGGAGCTTCTTGGCACCCTCGATGTCACCGTTCGGGTTCTTCGCCTTGCCGAAGGGGTCGTAGTCCTTCTCGAAGCCCGGGGTGGTCGGGGAGATGAGGCCGGTCGCGACCTCACCGCCGAACGCACCGCCGTCCGGCTGGTAGACGTTCTTGTTCGGCATGGCCATGGTGATGGCGTCGCGGACGCGCTTGTCCTTGACCCGGTCCAGGTTGAAGTTCAGCTGCCAGACGTAGGGCTGGTAACCGGAGATCGTCCGGGCCTTGGCGGCGGCGTCGTTGACGACGTTCTGCACCTGGGTGGTGGCCACGGTGCCGGTCATCTGGATGCCGTTCTTGGCCTCGTCGCGGTCGGCCAGGATCGCCTTGGTCTGGGCCTCGTCGTCCTGGTTGAACGCGATGTTGAAGCCGTCGACGTACTGGTGGCGGACCGAGTCGGTCTTCGCGTCCCAGTTCTCGTTCTTGACGAGCTTCATCTCCTTGCCCGGCTTGAAGTCCGCGATCTTGTAGGGACCGAGGGCGACCGGAGCGGTGTCGTACTTCTCCTTGGTGTCCGTCTTGGCGGGCACGATGGAGTAGCCGGTCATCGCGAGGGCCTGCGGCAGGTCGGCCTGCGGCTCCTTGAACTTGAAGACGATGGTCTTCTCGTCCGGGGTCTCCAGGACGTCGTTGCCCAGGTGCTGGCCGCCGTACGGGCCCTCCGGGAGCGCCTTGCGGTACGTGGTGCCCTCGCCGGACAGCCAGTTCTGCAGGTAGACCGGGCCGTCGGTGACGAACGGCGCGTAGAGGCGCTCGACCGTGTGGCGGACGTCCGCCGAGGTGATCGGGCTGCCGTTCTGGTCCTTGATCCCGTCCTTGAGGGTGTAGGTCCAGGTCTTGCCACCGTCGGTGGTCTTGCCGGAGTCGGTGGCGAGGTCACCGACGACGGTCATCTTGCCGGTCTCGTCCTCCTGGTACTGGGTCAGACCACGGTGGAGGAGGCGGCCCAGAATGCGGGCGTCGGAGACGTAGCTCTGCGCCGGGTCCAGGTGGGAGAAGTCGTCCGTCTGGTAGACGCTCACGGTGCCGCCGGGGCGGGCGCCGGGAACCTCGGCGGCCGGACCGGTGGACGCCTTGGCGTCGCCGAAGGAGACGGCGGCGGACTGCTTGGCCGCGTCCTCCTTGGTCTTGCCCTGGGTCTTGGAGGTGTCGCTCTTGTTGTCGTTGCCACCGCAGGCGGTCAGGACGAGCGAGCCCGCCGCAACAGCGATGACGATCGCGGTCGCCTTGCGCGTGCCGAAGATGCTCATGGTGATGAGTACCTATCTGTAGGTAGTGATCCAACTGTGCTGCCTGGCAACCCGCATGACGGATCGTCAATCAGGTATGCCTGGGCGGCAGCTGTCCCGCTGCAGTGACGTCAGCGACCGGACTTGGGGTCGAACGCGTCCCGTACCGAGTCGCCGAGCAGGTTGAAGGCGACGACGAAGACGACCATCGCGATACCCGGGTAGAACATGTACGCCGGGTCCTGCTCATAGATGCCGGCACCGATGGCGAACATCCGGCCCCAGTCCGGGGTGGGCTCGACGTAGCCGACGCCCACGTAGGAGAGGAAGGCCACCGAAAGGATCGTGGCGGGCAGCATGAGCGTTGCCTGCACGAGGATCGGCGTCACCAGGTTGGGCAGCAGCTCCTTGCGGATGATCCGCCAGGGAGAAGCGCCCGCGATCTTGGCTGCCTCGACGAACTCCCGCTCACGCAGGGAGAGCGTCGCCGCACGGATCAGACGGGACAGGCCCATCCACCCGAGGAAGGAGAGCACGATCACGATCGCTGCTGCACGCAGCGCCGTGGGCGTCTCCTCGTCCGGCTTGACGAAGGCGGCCACGACCACCGGCATCGAGGCGATGAAGAACAGCTGGCTGGGGATACCGAGCAGGAAGTCGGTGAACCGGCCGAGCCAGTAGTCCACCTTCCCGCCGTAGTACCCGCCGACCAGACCGATCAGCACGCCGATGACGACCATGATGATCGTCGCGATCAGGGCCGTGAAGATCGACGTCCGCATGCCGTACAGCAGCTGCGTGAAGACGTCTCGACCCAGAACCGGCTCGATGCCGAACCAGAACTCGCCGGAGGCACCTCCGAACGAGCCCACCGGCATGCTGAACTCATCGAGGAGTCCTTCGGTGTTCTGCCCGTACAGCTCGTACGGGTTCTTCCCGTACATGTTGGCGATCACCGGCGCGAGCAGCGCGACGGCGAAGAAGAACAGGACGATGAACGCGGAGATGACTCCGGCCTTGTCCCGCTTGAATCGCCGCCACATGAGCTGCCCAGGGGACAGCCCAGCGGGGTCCTTGGCCTTCGGAGCGTCCTTGGACGGCTCCTCGACAAGGACGTTGGGCGCTGCTGCACCCTCAGTCTGCGCAGGGCTGGTCACGATCGCGTCGCCCCCAGTGCGATCTCAGTCGCGCGCGTGACCCAGTTGGCGCTTGTGGCACCACGCATGGGGTCCTCCTCATGAGTTCACTTGTCACTACGTGAGGGGCACTCAAGGAGGATCGCCGACACCCCTGACGGCTAGTTCTCCAGTACCCCAAGTGTGCTCGTGAGTCGGCACTCCCCACAGTGCGTGACCCATTGACCCGAGCTCATTGGAGCCATCCTCAGGGAAGCCCCCCAGCTGAAACCACATCTGGCCGGTCTCGTTTTCACAACATCACCCCACCCCAGAAAACCGAAATCCGGACAAAGCGAGCAGAGACAGACACGCCCGAAACGGACTGTTAGCACACCTTCCGGAGTGTGACGACCGTTATCCGGACACCTGAACGAGATAATCCGTTTGACAAAACGAAACAGCCCCCCTACCACGGAACACCGTGGCAGAGGGGCTGTGAGCAGGCAATAAGAACCTGACGGAACCCTCGGGGGCTACCTGGCGGCTACTTGGCGGCCTTGGCGCGCGAGGCGGTGCGGGAGCGCTCCTTCTGGTCCAGGACGACCTTGCGGATGCGGACGGCCTCCGGGGTCACCTCGACGCACTCGTCGTCGCGGCAGAACTCCAGGGACTGCTCCAGGGAGAGCTTGCGCGGCGGGACGATCGCCTCGAAGGAGTCGGCGGAGGCGGAGCGCATGTTGGTGAGCTTCTTCTCCTTGGTGATGTTCACGTCCATGTCGTCGGAGCGGGAGTTCTCGCCGACGATCATGCCCTCGTACACCTCGGTGCCGGGGTCGGTGAACAGCACGCCGCGCTCCTGCAGGTTGGTCATCGCGAACGCGGTGACCGAACCGGCGCGGTCGGCGACCAGGGAGCCGTTGTTGCGGGTCTGCAGGGCGCCGAACCACGGCTCGTGGCCCTCGTGGATCGAGTGGCCGATGCCGGTGCCGCGGGTCTGCGTCAGGAACTCCGTACGGAAGCCGATCAGGCCGCGGGACGGGACGACGAACTCCATGCGGACCCAGCCGGAGCCGTGGTTGGACATGTTGTCCATGCGGCCCTTGCGGACACCCATCAGCTGGGTGACGGCGCCCATGTGCTCCTCGGGCACGTCGATGGTCATGCGCTCGACCGGCTCGTGCACCTTGCCGTCGACCTCGCGGGTGACGACCTGCGGCTTGCCGATGGTCAGCTCGAAGCCCTCGCGGCGCATCTGCTCGACCAGGATGGCGAGCGCGAGCTCACCACGGCCCTGGACCTCCCAGGCGTCCGGACGCTCGGTGTCCAGGACGCGCAGCGAGACGTTACCGATCAGCTCGCGGTCCAGACGGTCCTTGACCTGGCGGGCGGTGACCTTGCGGTCCTTGACCGCGGCCTTGGCGTCCGCGCCCTTGCCGGAGCCGCCGCGGCCGACCATCGGGGAGGTGTTGGTGCCGATGACCATGGAGATGGCCGGCTCGTCCACCGTGATGAGCGGCAGGGCGACCGGGTTCTCCGGGTCGGCCAGGGTCTCGCCGATCATGATGTCCGGGATACCGGCGACCGCGCAGATGTCACCGGGGCCGGCGACCTCGGCCGGCTTGCGGGTGAGCGCCTCGGTCATCATCAGCTCGGTGATGCGGACGTTGGAGATCGAGCCGTCGCGCTTGATCCAGGCGACGGTCTGACCCTTGCGGAGCTCGCCCTGCTCGACGCGGAGCAGCGCGATGCGGCCGAGGAAGTTGTCGGCGTCCAGGTTGGTGACGTGGGCCTGGAGGGGGGCCTCGTCGTCGTACACCGGGGCGGGGACGTGCTCCAGGATGGTGGAGAAGAACGGCTCCAGGTTCTCGCTGTCGGCGGGGACGGTGCCGTCCTCCGGCTTGGTCAGCGAGGCGATGCCGTCACGGCCACAGGCGTAGACGATCGGGAACTCGATCTGGTCCTCGTCGGCGTCCAGGTCCAGGAAGAGGTCGTAGGTCTCGTTGACGACCTCGTCGATCCGGGAGTCCGGGCGGTCCGTCTTGTTGATGCAGAGGATGACCGGCTTCCGCTGCTGGAGGGCCTTGCGGAGCACGAAGCGGGTCTGGGGCAGCGGACCCTCGGAGGCGTCCACCAGCAGAACGACAGCGTCGACCATCGACAGACCGCGCTCGACCTCGCCACCGAAGTCGGCGTGGCCGGGGGTGTCGATGATGTTGATCGTGATCGGGGCCCCGCCGTCCTTGGGGTGATACTTCACCGCCGTGTTCTTGGCGAGGATCGTGATGCCCTTCTCACGCTCCAGGTCGTTCGAGTCCATCATGCGGTCGTCGAGCTGCTGGTGGGCGGCGAAGGCGCCGGCCTGCTTCAGCATGGCGTCGACGATGGTCGTCTTGCCGTGGTCGACGTGGGCGACGATGGCTACGTTACGGATGTCGTGGCGCGTGGGCACTGCGGCGCTTCTCCCGGGATCGTGGATGGCGTCACGTACGGCCTGGTACGCGAGCCTGTGCCGGGCGGAAAACCTGCCACGGCCTTACCCCATGGTACGTCGCGCGGCGCGATCCGCCCGCCGGGGGGTATGTCAAGAGGCCGGACGACTGAGTGTGGGGTGGGCCGCCGGGGCGGGCGCGATCAGCTGGAAAAGCGGTGAAGAGCCGGGTCAAAGGGCCGGTCACGACCTTGCCCGCCGGGGGTTCCGGCGGGCAAGGGAATTGAGTCACATCTGAGCTAGCTACCGGGGAGTTCATGCGGACTGCACGGGACCGCTACTTGTTCTTCCCGTTCTTTTCCCTGGCCGCGGCGGGCTTCTTCCAGCCGATGTCCTGGTAGCGGGGGGCGCCGAGACCGAAGGCACCGGCGTTGACCACACCCGGCCGGGAGCCCACCAGCTCCGGGCGCTGGTAGAGCGGAATCGATCCGGCAACCGCCCAGATCCTGGCGTCGGCCTGCTGCATCAGCTCCCGCGCCTGGGCCTCGTCCAGCTCGCCCACCGCCTGGTCGAACAGCTGGTCGATGTGGTCGGTGCCGACCCGGGTGTAGTTCTGCTCGACGAGCAGCGAGCCGTCCGCGGCCGGTTCCGGCTTGGCGTAGATCGGGCGGGCGTCGGTGGCCGGGTAGGCGGTCGTCGGCCAGGAGTACAGGGCCAGGTCGTAGGCGCCGGAGGCGATGTGGTCCTTGAAGAAGCTCTCGTCGGCGACCTTGGTCAGCTCGGTCCGGATGCCGATCGTCCTCAGCATCTGCGCGATCCGCTCGCCGACGGCCCGCAGCGGCTCGGATCCGGCCCCGGACGGGAGCACGAACCTCAGGTTGAGCGGCTTGCCGTCCTTGGCGAGCACCCCGGCGGCACCGGCCGCGGCCTGCTCCGCCGGGGCCCCGCTGGCCTTGGCCTCGCCATCCCGGGCGGGGTTCCGCTTGCCGTCGGCGACGGCGTCGGCCCGGGTCAGCACCGGCGCCTGCGGCGCTTCGCCCAGCGGTGCGGGCGCGAGCACGGTGTCCGGCCCGGGGCCGGGCTGCCCCGGCCGGTCCGCGGCTCCGGGGGCCCCTTCCGGCAGGCGGGAGTCGTACTGCCCGGAGCCGGCGAACCGGTCCGCGTCGACGATCTCCCCGTCCGGCCCGTACGGAACGGCCTCGGGCAGCACCGGCGCGTCCGGCAGGCCCTCGCCGCTGCCCTCGGGCCCGAACTCGTCACCGGGCTCGCCGGGCCGGACCGCGGGCAGCCCGGCGGCCGCCCGGGCACCCTGGAAGGCGGCACCGAGCACCGGCGCGGCCCGGCCGAGCCGGCCCACCGCCGCCCCTTCCGCCGCCTGGTCCGCGGCCTCCCGGGCGCCCTGCGCGGCCGAGGACAGGTCCCCGTTGCGCTCGTCGTGCTGCCCCACGATGTACAGGCCGTCGTCGCCGGTGCCCGGCCCCGGCGGGCGCTTGGCGTCGTCCTTCTTCTCCGCCGCGCTGCTCGCCTTGGTGCCCGCCGGGACGGTGCCCTGCGAGCTCCGCCGCCAGCCCGCGTCCGCCAGCAGCGCCTGGGCCTCCTTGGTGTCCTGCTTGCCCAGGGCCCCGCTGTTGTCGGTGTACCCGCGCTGCCCGGCCAGGGCCAGGTGGCTGCCCACGGGCCTGGCAGGCAGCCCCAGCGGCTTCAGCACGATCTCGGCCAGAGCCTGCCGGTCCAGCGCACGGGCCACCGCCCGGCGCACCCGCTCGTCGGCCAGCGGCCCGGACGCCCCGTTCAGTGCCAGCTGGGTGTACGCGGGCTCCAGGGACTTCCGTACGGCGAAGCCGCGCAGCGCCTTCTGCTCCGCGGCGTAGCGCTGCACCGCCTCCGCGCCGTTGCGGCGCGCCTCCTGTTCCGCCGCCGCCTTCTCCTCGTCCGCGCCGTGGGCCAGTGCCCACGAGCGCATGGCCTCGGCGGGGGTCACCGAGGTCCCGGGGCCGTGCGCCGGGGCGCCCTGGCCGACCGCGTCCTGGCCGACCGCGTCCTGGCCGACCGCTCCGTGGTCGCCCGCCTCCTTCCTGGCCTTCTCCTCCTTGGCCGCGTCCCGCTTGGCCAGCGCGATCCGGTCCACGCCCGCCCGGTCGAGCTCGGCCAGGTCCACCTTCCCGGAGGCCAGTGCGGAAGCCCGCTCGGTCCGCGGCACGGCGGTCAGCACCAGGGTGTCCAGCTTGGCCGGCGCCCCCCACCAGCGCGCGTTCCGGGACAGCGTGACCGTGCCGGCCTTCTTGTCGACGGCGCCGACCGCGAACGGCCCCGCCGTCACCTTCAGCGCCTCCCGCGCGCCCTCGTTGAACGCCTCGGGCTTGGACGTGACCTGCTTCGGGTACAGCGGGGAGAACAGCGACTGCCAGTCGGCGTAGGGCTTGCCGAAGGTGACCCGGACCTCCAGGTCGCTGGCGCCGCGCTCGATCTTCTCGATCCGGTCGTATCCGGCGTTGCGGGCCGTCCAGTACGCCGAGTCCTTGCCGCTCAGTGCCCGCCACTGGGCGAGGAAGTCGGACGCGCCGATCTCCCGGCCGTCGCTCCACACCGCCTTCTGGTTCAGCTTGTACAGCACGACCTGCTTCGGCTCGCGCTCGACGACTTCGGCCTTCTCCAGGTAGTCCGGGTTGGCCACCGGCCGTCCCTTGGCGTCCAGCGTGAACAGGTGCGGGAGCACCGCCCCGGCGATCCGGGACGTGGTCGTGTCCGCGTCCGCCTGGTAGGCGTTCAGCGTCCCCGGCACGGAATCCACCGCCCAGCGCAGCACCCCGCCGTCGGCGACCTCCGATCGGGCGGTCGCCGCGATGTCCGGACCGGCGGAGACGGGGCCGCCGTCCTCCTCACCGGAGCTGCAGCCGGCCAGCAGCGGCAGTGCCAGGACGCCCGAGGTCAGGAGCGCCATGGAGGCCATGGATCTGCGCCTTCTCTGGCTCTGGGACATGGGTGGTACCTCCGGGGCGAGCGGGGCGTGGGGGTTCGCGTACGTGATCACGTACGGAGATCACGTACGGCGGTATATGGAGCTGATCACACTGGTGACGGGACCCACTGAAATCGACGCGGGGCCGCAGGTGCCGCAGCCGGCCCGCGCCACGCCGCGAACCCCACCCGTGCGGACCAATCCGGGTACCGCGGGGCTGCGCGGTCCCCCGTGCGAGGGATGACAATGGGAGCAGGGAGGGGCGCACAGATCAGGCCCGTGCGCCCGGAATCGCTGCACGTCCCTTCACAACCGGGGACGGGAGGAGCGACACTCGCAGGCGCACTTGGGCGTTGCCACCGCAACCTGCGGAAGTGAGGGCAAGTCATGTCCCTGCAGGACGATTTGAATGCCGTACGCCGCAACCTCGACGAGCTGACCCGCAAGGTGGAGCAGCTCGAGCAGAAGGCCGCCCGGCAGCGCGGGGAGCAGAGCGGCGCGTCCGCACCCCCCGCCGCGTCCAGGATGGTTCCCGTCCCGGACACCCCGTACGACAACGCGCTGTGGACGGACACCGATGACGAGGGCCTGGGCGCCCGCGACCGTCGGGCACCCTGATTCCGCAGCCGTAACCTTCCGCCTACCCCCATCAGGCCCAGCCGTCCGCGGTCCGCGGACGGCTGGGTCTCCTGGGCCACCCCTGACCACTCCTCCCGGAGTTCACTTTGGCCACAGGCACCGAACCACCCCAGCAGCTGACCGGCGTCCACGACGCCTCCCGGGCCGCGATCCCGGCCCGGCACCTCCGCACCGACCGCTGGTGGCTGGCCCCCGCCGCCACCGCGGCCGGGCTGCTCGCCTTCGTCGTCTACTCGACCTGGCGGGCCTTCGCGAACGCCGACTACTACGCGGCCCCCTACGTCTCGCCCTTCTACTCCCCGTGCCTCGCGGAGAACTGCGTCCCGATGAAGGGCGGCCCCAACTGGGAGATCTTCGGCAGCTGGTGGGCTCTCTCCCCCGCCCTGCTGATCCTGGTCTTCCCGCTCGGCTTCCGGCTGACCTGCTACTACTACCGCAAGGCGTACTACCGGAGCTTCTGGTCCTCGCCCCCCGCCTGCGCGGTCGCCGAGCCGCACGCGAAGTACACCGGCGAGACCCGCTTCCCGCTGGTCTTCCAGAACATGCACCGCTACTTCTTCTACACGGCGCTGCCGGTGGCGGGCATCCTCACGTACGACGCGGTGCTGACCTTCCGCGACGAGAGCTACGAGTGGGGCCACATGGGCCTCGGCACTCTGATCTTCCTCGTCAACTCCGTGCTGATCTGGGCGTACACCCTCTCGTGCCATTCCTGCCGGCACATCATCGGCGGCCGGCTGCGGCACTTCTCCAAGCACCCGGTGCGCTACCGGCTGTGGGGCTGGGTGGGGAAGCTCAACGCCCGGCACATGCAGCTCGCCTGGGCCTCCCTGATCACCGTGGCGCTCTGCGACTTCTACGTGTACCTGCTCGCCACCGGCGTATTCAACGACCCGAGGATCTTCTGACATGGCTCAAGTCGACCGGCAGCAGTGGGACGTGGTCGTGGTCGGCGCGGGAGGCGCCGGCCTGCGCGCCGCGATCGAGGCCCGTGAGCAGGGCGCCCGTACCGCCGTGATCTGCAAGTCCCTGTTCGGCAAGGCCCACACGGTGATGGCCGAGGGCGGCATCGCCGCCTCCATGGGCAACGTCAACGAGGGCGACAACTGGAAGGTGCACTTCCGCGACACCATGCGCGGCGGGAAGTTCCTCAACCAGTGGCGGATGGCCGAGCTGCACGCGAAGGAAGCACCCGACCGGGTCTGGGAACTGGAGACCTGGGGCGCGCTGTTCGACCGTACGCCCGACGGGCGGATCTCCCAGCGCAACTTCGGCGGGCACGAGTACCCGCGGCTCGCGCACGTGGGCGACCGTACCGGCCTCGAACTGATCCGCACCCTCCAGCAGAAGATCGTCCAGCTCCAGCAGCAGGACTTCAAGGAGACGGGGGACTACGAGTCCCGTCTGAAGGTCTTCCAGGAGTGCACGGTCACCCGCGTCCTCAAAGACGGGGAGAGGGTGTCCGGAACGTTCTGCTACGAACGCGAATCCGGCCGTTTCTTCGTCCTGGAGGCCCCGGCGGTGGTCCTGGCCACCGGCGGCATCGGCAAGTCCTTCAAGACCACCTCCAACTCCTGGGAGTACACCGGCGACGGCCACGCCCTGGCCCTGCTCGCCGGCGCGCCCCTGCTCAACATGGAGTTCATCCAGTTCCACCCGACCGGCATGGTCTGGCCGCCGTCGGTGAAGGGCATCCTCGTCACCGAATCGGTCCGCGGTGACGGCGGCGTGCTGCGCAACAGCGAGGGCAAGCGGTTCATGTTCGACTACGTCCCGGACGTCTTCAAGGAGAAGTACGCCGAGACGGAGGCCGAGGGCGACCGCTGGTACGAGGACCCGGACAACAACCGGCGCCCGCCGGAACTGCTCCCCCGCGACGAGGTGGCCCGCGCCATCAACTCCGAGGTCAAGGCGGGCCGCGGCACCCCGCACGGCGGCGTGTTCCTGGACGTCTCCACCCGCATGCCCGCCGAGCGGATCAAGCGCCGGCTGCCGTCCATGTACCACCAGTTCAAGGAGCTGGCGGACGTGGACATCACCGCCGAACCCATGGAGGTCGGCCCCACCTGCCACTACGTGATGGGCGGGATCGCCGTCGACTCCGACACGGCCGCGACCGTGGGCGTACCCGGTCTGTTCGCGGCCGGCGAGGTCGCGGGCGGCATGCACGGCTCGAACCGCCTGGGCGGCAACTCGCTGTCCGACCTGCTCGTCTTCGGGCGCCGGGCCGGACTGCACGCGGCGGACTACGCCGCCGCGCACGACCGCACCGCCGTCGACCAGGCGGAGGTGGACGCCGCCGCGGCCGAGGCACTGGCCCCCTTCCACGCGGACGAGGGCGCGGAGAACCCGTACACCCTCCACCAGGAACTCCAGCAGACCATGAACGACCTCGTCGGGATCATCCGGCGGGAGAGCGAGATGCAGCAGGCCCTGGGCAGGCTGCGCGCCCTGCGGGTCCGGGCGGCCAAGGCCGGGGTCGAGGGGCACCGCCAGTTCAACCCCGGCTGGCACCTGGCCCTGGACCTGCGGAACATGCTGCTGGTCAGCGAGTGCGTGGCACGGGCCGCACTGGAACGCACCGAGAGCCGCGGCGGCCACACCCGCGAGGACTGCCCCGCCATGGACCGCGACTGGCGCCCGGTGAACCTGGTCTGCCACCCGGTCTCCCCCGCACCCGCCGACCCCGCGGCCGACCACATCCGGCTGGTCCGCCAGCGGACCGAACCCATCCGCCCCGACCTGCTCGCCCTCTTCGAAAAGGAGGAGCTGGTCAAGTACCTCGCCGAAGAGGAGCTCTACGAGTGACTGCGACTGACACCGGAACCGGACGGGGCTACGAGGCCCGGTTCCGCATCTGGCGGGGCGACACGGAGGGCGGCGAACTGCGGGACTTCCGAGTGGAGGTCCACGAGGGCGAGGTCGTCCTGGACATCGTCCACCGCCTCCAGGCCACGCAGGCCTCGGACCTGGCGGTCCGCTGGAACTGCAAGGCGGGCAAGTGCGGTTCGTGCAGCGCGGAGATCAACGGCCGCCCGCGGCTGATGTGCATGACGCGCATGTCGACGTTCTCCCGCGAGGAGACCATCACGGTCACCCCGCTGCGCGCCTTCCCGGTCATCCGCGACCTGGTCACGGACGTCTCCTTCAACTACCGGAAGGCGCGGGAAGTCCCGGCGTTCGTCCCGCCCCAGGGGCTGGCCCCGGGCGAGTACCGGATGCAGCAGGTGGACGTGGACCGGTCACAGGAGTTCCGGAAGTGCATCGAGTGCTTCCTGTGCCAGGACACCTGCCATGTGGTCCGCGACCACGAGGAGAACAAGCCGGCCTTCGCCGGGCCCCGCTTCCTGATGCGGGTGGCCGAACTGGACATGCACCCGCTGGACGCGGCCGGGGACGAGGGCCTCGACCGCAAGCGGACCGCCCAGGAGGAACACGGCCTGGGCTACTGCAACATCACCAAGTGCTGTACGGAGGTCTGCCCCGAAGGCATCAAGATCACCGACAACGCACTGATCCCGCTCAAGGAACGGGCGGTGGACCGCAAGTACGACCCGCTGGTCTGGCTGGGCTCGAAGATCTCGCGCCGCAAGGGCGGCTGACCCGGACCGCACCGGGCCGCCCCCGTCCCCACCCGGGGCCGGGGGCGGCCCGGTGTCCGTACCTACTCCGAGTGGTTCAGCACGTTGCCGTTGGTGCAGTGGTTGGTGGTGTTGCCGGTCCACGAGCCGCCGACCGGGACGACGGCCAGTTCCTGGAAGCAGACCGCGGCGGCGGAGAAGTTCCAGTTGTTCGCGGCGTTCACGCCGGGCCCGAAGTTGCTGTCGTCGTCGGCGTGGGCCGGGCCGGCGAGGGCGAGGGCGGCCAGGGCCAGGGCGGTGGTGGAAACGATCTTCTTCATGGCCCGTCCAACGACGGATCGGCGGCAGGGGTCACGGAACGTGATCGGATCTCCGGTCGCGATCGGACGAAACCACCCATACGCTCCCCCATGTGATGCCGCCGAGGAGATCGATCACCGGGATCGCCGTGCGGGCCGCGTTCACGGGAGCCGCCGTGCTGCTCGGAGCCGGGGTCCCGGCATCCGCTGCCGCCGGCGTCGTGCCGCCGGTGTTCTCCGTGCCCGCCGAGGACCCGGTCAACCTCGACCGGCAGGGGCAGATCACCGACCGGGTCGGGGCCCTCGGCGACCGGAGGGGCGAGGTCACCGCCGCCCTCGACCGGCTCTACGCCGACCGGCGGATCCAGCTCTTCGTCGCCTACGTCCGCGACTTCTCCGGGCGCTCCGCCCAGAGCTGGGCCGACGCCACCGCAGAACGCAACGGCCTCGGCCAGAACGACGTCCTGCTCGCCGTCGCCACCGGGGCACGGCAGTACGCCTATTCGGCGGCGGTCGACTCCGGTTTCACCCGGGAGCAGCTGGCCGAGGTCGCGCGGACCGCGATCGAGCCGCCCCTGCGCCAGAACGACTGGGCGGGTGCCGCCATCGGCGCCGCGAACGGCTACGACGCGGTGCTCGGCGGGCAGCCGGTCCCCGCCCCCGCCATCACCCCGGGGCCCGCCGACCCCGGCGGCCAGGACGACGGCGGCGGGGAGAGCGGCGCCGGGGACTACGTCCTGCCGGTGGTCGCGGTCGGCGCGGCCGGGGCACTGGGCGTGTACGCGTACTCCCGGAGCAGGCGGCGGAAGGGGCGCGGCGGAACGCAGACGCGGCCCGCGGGCTGGGGTGAGCACGCCGCCGGCGGACTGCCACTGCCCGAGCTCGACGCCAGGGCGAAGGCGCTGCTGGTGGAGACCGACGACGCGGTCCGCACCAGCACCGAGGAACTCGGCTTCGCCACGGCCCAGTTCGGGGAGGAGGCGGCGAGGCCGTTCGAGGCCGCGGTGGCCCACGCCAGGGACGAGCTGACGCACGCGTTCCGGCTGCGCCAGCAGCTGGACGACGCCTACCCCGAGGACGACGCCACCCGGCGCCGGATGCTCGACGAGATCGTGGCCCGGTGCAGCGAGGCGAACCGCCGCCTGGACACCGAATCGGCGGCCTTCGACCGGCTGCGCGACCTGGAGAAGAACGCCCCGCAGGCGCTCGCCGCGGTCGGGGAGCGCTTCCGGGCCATGTCCGGGCGCACCGTCACCGCCGGGGCCACCCTCACCGCGCTCTCCCGCCGGTACGCCGCTTCCGCCGCCGCGCCCGTCGCCTCCAACGCCGAACAGGCCGAGGACCGCCTGCTGTTCGCCGGCACGAACCTGGACGAGGCACGGGCCGCGGTCGGGGCGGGCGACAACGCCAGGGCCGCTGTGCACGTCCGGGCCTCCGAGGGCGCGGTGGACCAGGCGGTGACCCTGGTGGACGCGGTGGAGCGGCGCGCGCAGGAGCTGGCCGAGGCGGCCGGGAAGCTCGACGGGGCGCTGGCCGAGGCGGAGGCCGACCTGGCGGACGCCCGGGGACTGCTGAGCGGGACGCCCGAGGGGGTGTCGACCGCGGACCTGCGGGGCCGGATCGGTCGGGCGGAGTCCGTCCTGGCCGACGTACACGGGGAACGGGACGGCGGGAGCTACGACCCGATCGACGCGCTGCGCCGGGTGGAGGAGGCGGACGCCGCGCTCGACGAGGCCCTGGCCGGGGCCCGGGAACGGGAGACCGCGCACCAGCGGGCCCGTGCCCTGCTGGACCGGGCGGTGCTGTCCGCCCGCAGTGCGATCGGCGCGGCCGGCGACTACATCACCACCAGCCGGGGCGCGGTCGGGGCCACGGCCCGGACCCGGCTGGCGGAGGCCCAGCGGCACCTGCAGCGGTCCTCGGAGCTGGCCGGAACGGACGCGCCGAGCGCGCTGGCGGAGGCCCAGCGGGCGGACGCGCTGGCCCGGGAAGCGCAGCGGCTGGCCGAACAGGACGTACGGGGGTACGAGAACCCGTACGCGGGACGGCGGCCCGGGGGCGGCGGCATGGACGGGATGGGCGGCGCGGTGCTCGGCGGGATCATCCTCGGCGAGATCCTGCGGGGCGCCGGGCGGGGCGGGGGCGGCGGTGGCTTCGGGGGCGGGGGCTTCGGTCCGGGACCGGGGTCCTTCGGGGGCGGCGGCACGCGGGGGCGGATGGGCGGCGGCGGCCGCTTCTGACCGAACACGACAAGGAGCAGAACGCATGAGCAAGCAGAGCATTCTCGGCCGGGTCGCCCAGCTCGCCAAGGCCAACATCAACGCGTTGCTGGACCAGGCGGAGGACCCGCAGAAGATGCTGGACCAGCTGATCCGCGACTACACGAACAACATCGCGGAGGCGGAGCAGGCGGTCGCCACCACGATCGGCAACCTGCGGCTGCTGGAGCAGGACCACCGGGAGGACCTGGACGCGGCGAAGGAGTGGGGCGACAAGGCGCTCGCGGCGAGCAGGAAGGCGGACGAGCTGCGGGCGGGCGGGGCGGCGGCGGACGCGGACAAGTTCGACGGTCTGGCGAAGGTGGCGCTGGGCCGGCAGCTGCAGGCGGAGAAGGAGGCGAAGACGGCGGAGCCGGTGATCGCGGCGCAGACGGAGGTCGTGGACAAGCTGAAGGCCGGCCTGGACTCGATGAAGAACAAGCTGACCGAGCTGCAGGCGAAGCGGGACGAGCTGGTGGCGCGGTCGAAGACGGCGGAGGCCCAGAACCGGATGATGGACGCGGTCCAGAGCATCGACGTGCTGGACCCGACGAGCGAGATCAGCCGGTTCGAGGACAAGGTGCGCCGGGAGGAGGCGCGGGCGATGGGCAAGCAGGAACTGGCGGCGTCCTCACTGGACGCGCAGTTCGAGGCCCTGGACGACCTGGGCCGGACCTCGGAGATCGAAGCCCGTCTGGCCGCCTTGAAGCGAGCCGCGTAAACCCCCTGCCCTGCGGGCGGCCCCCCTCCCCGCAGCGGCGCCGGGTGCCGGGCGGTCAGCCGTACATGTTCAGGAGCTGCTCGGCGGAGAGTTCCGACAGGGGTTCGGTGCCGGCGCCCGGCAAGGGGAGTTCGAACCACACCGTCTTGCCCCGGTGGGTGCGCCGCGTGCCCCAGCCGGCGGACAGCAGCCCGACGAGCTGGAGGCCGCGGCCCCCCTCGTCGGTATCGCGGGCGCGGCGGCGCCGGGGCTGGACCAGGTTGCCGTCCCAGACCTCGCAGACCAGGGTGCGGTCCAGCAGCAATCTCAGCCGGATCTCGCCCTCGCCGTACCGGAGGGCGTTCGTCACCAGTTCGCTGACCAGCAGTTCGGTGGTGTCGAGCAGGCCCTCCAAGCCCCAGGCCGGGAGTTTGGCACGGGCCAGTTCCCGGGCCCGGCCGACCGAGCGCGCCTCCCGGGGCAGCTGCCAGTCGCCGACCGCGTCGGTGGGCAGGCCCTGGACGCGGGCCATGAGCAGGGCGATGTCGTCCTCGCCGTGCCGGGTCTCCAGGGTGGCCAGGACGTGGTCGGCCACGTCCTCCAGCGGACGGACCGGGTCGGCGAGCGCGTCCCGCAGGCCGCGCAGCCCCTCTTCCAGCGGGTGGTCGCGGGATTCGACCAGGCCGTCGGTGTAGAGGGCGAGCAGGGCGCCCTCGGGGAGCTCCACCTCGACCTCCTCGAAGGGTTCGCCGCCCACGCCGAGCGGCATGCCCGGCGGGACCTCCAGGAGCAGGCCGGGGCGCGGGCCGGAGCCGGGCTCGGCGGGTTCCACCAGGACGGGGGGCATGTGCCCGGCGTTGGCGATGGTGCAGCGCCGGGTCACCGGGTCGTAGACGGCGTACACGCAGGTGGCGAGGTAGACCTCGGAGAGGTCGGCGTCCCGGGACTGCAGGGCGGCCCGCGAGGGCTGCCGGCCGCCGCCCGGCGCGCCGAGGCCGCGGGCGACCTCGTCGAGGGCGGAGAGCACCTCGGCCGGTTCCAGGTCCAGCAGGGCGAGGGTGCGTACGGCGGTGCGCAGCTCGCCCATGGCGACCGCGGCGCGCAGGCCGCGGCCCATGACGTCGCCGACGACGAGGGCGGTGCGGTGGCCGGGCAGTTCGATGACGTCGAACCAGTCGCCGCCGACCTCGGTGGCCGCGTTGCCGGGGAGGTAGCGGCAGGCGATGTCCAGACCGGCGGCCTCGGGATCGCCGGGGGGCAGCAGGCTGCGCTGGAGGATGAGCGCGCGTTCGTGTTCGCGCCGGTAGAGCCGGGCGTTGTCGATGCACACGGCGGCGCGGGCGGCGAGTTCGACGGCGACGGCCCGGTCGCGTTCGCCGAAGGGTTCGCTGCCCTTGGTGCGGGAGAACTGGGCGAGTCCGACGACGGTGTCGTGGGCGACCAGCGGGACGACGAGGGTGGACTGGACGAGGGGGGAATGGGCGGGGTTCGCGCCGCCGCCGTCACCGCCTTCGAGCAGCCGGGGGCGGGCGGTGCGCAGGGCGAGGGCGCCGGGGGTGGCGGCCGGGTAGCGGTGGGTCTCCCCGACGGCCACGGGCGGGCCGGACAGCGGGGCGTCGGAGACAGCGCTGGCGAAGGCCACGCGGCGCAGCGGGGCGGAGGGGGCACGGCCGGAGCCGCGGCCGGGGAGGCTGGGCCGGCCCGGTCCCCGGTGGCGGGCGGGGCGGTCGTCGTCGCCGAGCAGCAGGCCTTCGTAGAGGTCGACGGAGGCGAGGTCGCAGAAGCCGGGCACGGTGACGTCGAGGAGTTCGCGGGCGGTGGTCTCCAGGTCGAGGGAGTTGCCGATGCGGTGGCCGGCCTCGTTGAGCAGGGCGAGGTTGCGGCGGACGCCGGCGGCCTCGCGGGCGGCGAGGTGACGGCGGGTGACGTCGGTGCCGAGGCCGGCGACGCCGACCGGGCGGCCGGAGCCGCCGTGGACGCGGTAGAGGTTGATGGACCAGTGGCGGTGTTCGCGGCTGCCGGGGGCGGCCCCGCTGATCTGGAGGTCGGTGACGGCGTCGCCGGTCTCCAGCACCCGCCGCAGGGCGGCGGTCATCCGGTCGGCCTCCCGTTTGGGCAGGTAGTCGTGGACGGTGCGGCCGCGGTGGTCCTCGGCGGCGCCGCCGAAGACGGTGGCGAAGCGGCGGTTGGCGCGCTGCACGGTGAGGTCGGTACCGAAGAGGAGAAAGCCGAAGGGAGATTGTCCGAATATCGCCTGCGAAGCCGCCAGGTCGGACTCGATCCGGCGGAGTGCGCGTACGTCGACCACGACGCAGAGCGCGGCCCGCTCGCCGGTCTCGGTCTCGGTGGGCATGACGTAGATCTCGGCCACGCCGTGCCGGCCGGAGCCGTCGGGCATGCGGAACGGAATCAGGCCGGTCCATTCCTTGCCGTCGAGTATCTCGGCGACCTTGCGGTGGCCGTCGGCGCGCAGTTCGGCGGGCATGAAGGCGTCGACCGGGTCGCGGCCGACCGCCTGGGCCGGGGTCAGCCCGAAGAGTTCCCCGGCACGCAGGCTCCACTGGTCGATGAGGCCGTCGGGGCCGATCGAGAAGGACGCGACCTTGATGTAGTCATATATCGAGCCAGGCGGGCTGCTGTGCCACAACGAGTCGTGCCACGTCTCCCGGGGCATGCGGGCCTGATGTGCCTGCGCAGGTATTTCGCTCACGCGACCGTCCCCTCCAGCTCACCGCAACCGGACCGGCCATGACCGAAGTATTCAGCACCACGGGCACGCCTCGCACGGCGTTCACGATCACAGCAAGGTCTCGTTGATTTTGAGCCATTACCCGTGATCTTCCCCGGGGGCCTCCGGCTGTCGCCGGACCGTGCCGTCCGGGGCGTCCCCCGTACCGTCCTTCCCCTTGTTACTCACCAGGAAGCGGCAACTCGAACCACACTGTCTTGCCCGTCTTGTCGCGCCGGGTCCCCCAGCGCTGCGCCGAGACCGCCACCAGATGGAGCCCTCGGCCACCCTCGTCGTCGGCTGTGGCGGGCCGTTCGCGGGGCGGATCCGGAAGCGGATCGGAAACCTCCACGAGCAGGGAGGGGTCTTCCACCTGGCCGTCGGTGGCCGGATAGCGCCGGACCAGACGGACCCCGATGGGACCGGAGGCGTACCGCAGGGAGTTGGTCACCAGCTCGCTGACCAGCAGGACGGTCACTTCACAGAGGGGATCGAGCCCCCAGGCCAGCAGCTTGCCGAGCACCGCGTGGCGGGCGGTACGGACGGCACCCGGTTCGGCGGGAAAGGCCCATTCGGCGCACTCACCGTCTGTCTCGATCACGCCGATCACTTCCCGGGCCGACAACGGACCCCAGTGCGGTTCTTCAGGGACGAGATCCGGACAATGACGACATACCCGATATTCCGGTCGTCCTACCGTCCGGGACCTCATCCACCGGCGCACTGTGGCACGTACGGCCTACAGCGCGCCCCTCATGCGCCCCCGGATGCCACGGGCGCGGCGGCCCGGAGCCGGCGGCCGGCCTCGGCGACCGCCGGGCGGTCCTGGTCGAGCCAGTCCACGGAGTCCAGCTCGTCCGGGGCGAGCCAGCGCAGTTCGTCGTGGTCCTCCAGCGGCTCCGGCGCACCGGACAGCAGACGCGCGGTCCACACGTGGAGCACCAGGCCGGGCTTGAGCGGCCATTCCCCCGGGATCCGCTCCAGCGCCTCGGTCTCCACGCCGAGTTCCTCGCGGAGTTCGCGGACCAGGGCGTCGGGTCCGGTCTCCCCGGGTTCGGCCTTGCCGCCGGGCAGCTCCCAGCGGCCGGCCAGCTCGGGCGGCGCGCTGCGCCGGGCGGCCAGCAGGCGCCCGTCATGGAAAAGGGCTCCGCCCACGACCACGCGTTCAGTCATGAGCGGAGCCTACGCCGTTCCGGTCGGTTCAGTTGGTGGTGGCGGTCTGACCCAGTCGTTCGACCCAGTAGAGCTGCTTGTGTCCGCGGTCGTCGAGGCTGTCGATGACCTTCTGGGCCTCGGCCCGGGTGGCATAGCGCCCCACCCGGTAGCGGTTGCCGTTGTCGTCCTGCCGTATGACCAGCCACGGGAGCAGGGCACCGCTGTCGTTCATCGCGCTTCACCCTCCGCCGACGTACCTGCCCAGGAAACCGCATTGCGCATATGCCTGAGCTTACGCCCGACCTTCACTCAGCGGATATGAGTTTTCACCAAGAGACACCTCACAGGCGTACGCATCCGGCCATGCGTACGAGTGGGCCGTGCGCGCCGGTGCGCGAGGCGCGAACGACCCACTCGGAAAGGGCTGTTGGGGACACCGGGTCGGGCGGGACCCGGACGACGGCGGAACCCGGGCGGCGGCGGAACCCGGGCGGCGGCGGGGCCTATCTGACGGGCAGGTGGTACGCGAGGCGGTAGCGGTCCGCCGGGATCACCACGTCCGCCGTCTCGACGGCCCGGCCGGAGGCGAAGTACGTGCGCCCGATGACCAGGACCACATGGCCCGGTACGCCGCCCAGGGCGTGGAGCTCGTCCGCGAGACCGGGCCGGGCCCCGACCTCCTCCACCACGTTGTCCACGACGAGGTCGATCGCGGCCATCCGGTCGACCACGCCGCAGCCCCCGAGCGGGCCCTCCTCGGGGAGCATCACCGGAGTCCGGCCGGTCACCGAGAGGGGCTCCCAGGAGGTGGAGAGCATCATCGGCTCGCCGGCGTCCCGGAAGACGTAGCGGGTGCGCATCACGCGGTCGCCGGGGGCGATGCCGAGCCGCTCGGCGATCTCCTCCGGGGCCTCGACCCGCTCGCTGCTGGAGTCCCAGGTGCCGCGCGCCCCGGCCTCGGCCTGCTCCTGGCGGAAGGGGGTGGAACTGCCGGCCGAGCGGTACGCGGAGCGGTGCACCCGGCGCGGCACCGGCTGCTCGCGCACGTACGTGCCGGAGCCGGAGCGGCCCTCGACCAGCCCCTCGGCCATCAGGACCTTGCGGGCCTCCAGCGCGACGGTGTCGGAGACCCCGTACTCCTCCCGGATCCGCGCCTGCGAGGGGAGCCGGGTATGCGGAGGCAGGGACCCATCGACGATCTTCCGCCGCAGATCACCGGCGACGCGCAGATAGGCCGGCTGCTCACCGAAAGTCACGGGCCACTCCCCTCAGGTTGACAGACAGCTACAGCCTGGCAACGGTTGGTTGAGCACCGCAAGCAAAGGCCAGAGTTTCACCCGATGTGATGAAGCGAGGTCACTCAAACACAGTTACCGTGGGTCACGCCGATTCGCGCGCCGGACCGTCCCCGGAACCGCCTCCCGGGCCGCCCCGCCCGTCCTCGAATTCCTGCAACCACTCCGGAACCCTGTCCGAAAGCCCCAGTTCCCGCCGCAGTTCCCGTTCCGCCTCCACCGAAAGCGCGGACAGCCCCGCGTCCCACTGCTCCTCGAAGGCCTCCGTCCCCTTCGCCCGCGCGGCCCGCTCCCAGGCGCGCCGGGACTCCCGTACGGCCTCCCGCTGGGCCGCCGCGGCCCGCCGCACCCCGGCCGAGCCCGTCAGCGCGCCCAGCGCCCGCTCCTCGGCAGCCAGTGCGCCGTCCACCCACCGGGCCCAGTCGCGGTAGGCCGCGGGGGCCTGCTCCGGCTCCGGCCGCGGCTTGTCGGCGAGCACGAACTCCACCCGGTTCGCCGGGCCCAGGAAGGCCCGCTGCCCCTCCGTGAACCCGCCCCCGGGCTGCCGTACGCTCCCCCGGTGCTCCGCCCCGGTGGTGGCGATGACGCACACCGTCCTGCGGTCCCCGGCGCGCCAGCCCTCCCGGGAGGGCGCGAAGTAGTGGCTCTCCGCGTGCGCGGGCAGCGCCCAGGCGTCCATGGCGTACCGGTCCTGGGCCCGCCAACAGCCCTCACCGGACCGGTCGTCGAGCGCGTCCTCCCCCGGCCAGGGGCTCCGCGGCTCGTCGAGGACCGCCGTGACCTCGGCGTCGTGCGGCTCGGTGCAGGCGACCGTGAACACCCTGGGGGTGGGCCCCTCCAGCCGTCCGCCCGGCACGTTGAAGCAGTCCCCCGCCTCGACGTCGCCGACCTGCGCGGCCGTTCCGACCGCACCGCCGCGCGCGGCGGCGGACTTCCGCTCCAGGCCGTCGGTGAAGGAGGACAACTCCCGGCCCAGCAGCACCACTCCGGTGCCGGCCACCGCCACCACCAGGGCGACCGCCGCGGCCACCGGCACCCTGGTGCGCCGCTTCCCCGGCGCCGGGGCGGGCGGCGTCCACGGGGGCCGGTCAGCCTGGGGAATCCATGGCATCCGGCCGGAGGGCGGGGCCCAGGGATCGGGCGTCTGGTCGCTCACGGGTGCGAATGGTACGCAGCGGGGGCGACCGCCGGAACGGTCGCCCCCGCACTCATCCGCTCACTGCGGTCAGAACTGCAGCGACCAGGCGTCGATCTTGCCGGTGTCGATGTTCGCGTTGTCGTTCACCCGCAGCTTCCAGGTGCCGTTGGCGACCTCGCTGGAGGCGTTGACCGTGTAGGTCTGCAGGATGTTGTCCGTGCTGCCGCCGCTGCGGTTGTGCAGGGTGTAGGCGGTGCCGTCGGGGGCGATCAGGTCGACCTTCAGGTCACCGATGTAGGTGTGCTTGATGTCCACCGCGACCTTCAGGGTGGCCGGGGCGTTGCCCGCCACTCCGCTCACCGTGACCGGGGACTCCACGGTGGAGTTGTCGCTGATCGCGTAGTCCGCGGTGTTCTCGAACTTCGGTCCGGGCGGGGTGGTGCTGCCGCCGCCGACCCGGAGCAGCCGGTTCGGCGAGCCGCTGCCGGGGCTGGTCACCACGCCGGGCGTGGCCGCGGCCACCAGGGCGGAGCCGACCTGGGCGGGGGTGCTGGACGGGTTCTGCGACAGGTACACCGCGGCCGCGCCGGCGACGTGCGGCGAGGCCATCGACGTACCGGAGATGGTGTTGGTGGCGGTGTCGTTCGTGTTCCACGACGAGGTGATGCTCGAGCCCGGCGCGAACAGGTCCAGGATGGTGCCGTAGTTGGAGTAGCTGGCGCGCGCGTCGGTGCTGGTGGTCGCGCCGACCGTGATCGCCTCGGCGACCCGGGCCGGGGACTTGGTGCTGGCGTCGGTGTTCTCGTTGCCCGCCGCGACCGCGTAGGTGATGCCGGCGGCTATGGAGTTCTTCACGGCGGTGTCGAGCGCGGTGTCGGCGCCACCGCCGAGGGACATGTTCGCCACGGCCGGCTTGACCGCGTTCTGGGTCACCCAGTCGATGCCCGCGACCACCTGGGCGGTGGTGCCGGAGCCCTGGTTGTTGAGCACGCGGACGCCGACGATCTTCGCCTTCTTGGCCACGCCGTAGGCGGTGCCGCCGACGGTGCCGGCGACGTGCGTGCCGTGGCCGTGGCCGTCCTGGGCGACGTTGTCGTTGTCGATGGCGTCGTAGCCGTTGAAGGCGCGGCCGCCGAAGTCGCTGTGGCTGATCCGGACACCGGTGTCGATGATGTACGCGGTGACGCCCTCGCCGGCCTTGTCCGGGTAGGTGTAGCTCTGGTTGAGCGGCAGCGACGCCTGGTCGATGCGGTCCAGGCCCCAGGACGGCGGGTTGGGCTGGGTGGCGCTGACGGTGAACGTCCGGTTCTGCACCACGGACTTGACGGCCGGGTCGGCGGCGATCTTCTTGGCCTGCGCCTCCGAGGCGGAGATCGCGTAGCCGTTGAGCGCGGCCTTGTACACGCGCTCGATCTTCGCGCCGTGGCGCTCGGCCACGGACTTGCCGCTCGCGAGGGTGGAGCGGGCGGCGGAGTCCTTCAGGATCACGATGTAGCTGTCGGCGACCGTGCCCGAGGCTCCGGCGTTCTCGATCACGCCTGCCGCGGCGGTTCCGCCGGCGGCCGAGGCCGGGAGTGCGACGGCCGTGCCGATGGCGAGCGCAGCGACGGCGATCGCGCTGACACCGGCGAGCTTCCGGCGGGTGTGACGCATCACGGACATGTGAGGTGTCCTCCTCATAGGTGGTGCGTTGCGGGGGGTAAGCGACATGCCCATGACAATGCGTGTGTGCGCCGTTGGGCCCGTCGCCTCCGAAAGACTGACCCAGCATCAGGCGGTCCCACAAGGGGCGAACAACCGCGTAACGTCCGTGCCACACGGCCGCCACGTTCGGGAAAAGCGCCGGTGCACACCCCGCGCCCGCTGCCCAGGTGCCGTTCCGGCCAAGTCGGCCGGCCCGCGCCCCCGCGCCTCCCGCACCGTCCGCCGGACCGTCTCCCCGCGATGAGGTGCGCGGAGGCCGCCGGTCCGGCCGGCCGGACCGGGGGCGGAATCCCGCCACCGCCGGGGTGGCGGAGCGCTCGGTTCCGCAGTCACCGGTAGTCGGACGGAGTTGTGCATTTTTCGTGCGCACGCAATACGGCGTGACGAGACACCGGGCGCCGCCCGGGCGGGAACGCCCGGGCACGGCAGGCGCGCGTACCGTCCGGCGGCGGAGCCCACGCGGCGTTGATGTCGGAAATCCGCAGGACCGGCACGCGCTCCCCCTGGTCGAATGGCGGCATGACCGCTCACGTATCCGCTGCCTCCGAACTCACGGCACTCACCGCCAGGGCCCGCGCCTTCACCGCGCTGCACGACCCGGCCGCCCCGCTCGCCCTCGCCAACGCCTGGGACGTGGCCACCGCCCGGATCGTCCAAGCGGCCGGGGCGCCCGCCATCGCCACGACGAGCGCCGGGGTGGCCTGGTCCCTCGGCGCACCCGACGGGGACGTGCTCGCCCGGGACCGCGCGCTGGACCTGATCCGCCGGGTGGTGGACGCCGTGTCCGTGCCGGTTACCGCCGACATCGAAGGCGGCTTCGGCGCGGACGCGGACGCCGTCGGCGAGACGGTCGCCGGGGTGCTGGACGCCGGTGCCGTCGGGATCAACATCGAGGACGGGTCCCGCTCCCCCGCCGAGCAGGCCGAGCGGCTGGCAGCCGCGCGGGCGGCCGCCGACTCGGCCGGGGTCCCGCTCTACGTCAACGCCCGCATCGACACCTATCTCCGCGGGTACGGCGCGGAGGGCCCGGCCCGGCTGGACGAGACCCTGGCCCGGGCCGCCCGCTACCTGGAGGCGGGGGCCAGCGGCGTCTTTGTCCCCGGCGTGCACGACCCGGCGACCGTGGCCGAGCTCGCCAAGGGCGTCCCGGCCCCGCTGAACGTCCTGGCCGGACCGGGCGCCCCGGCCGTCGCCGAACTCGGGGCCCTGGGCGTGTCCCGGGTCAGCCTCGGGTCGTGGGTCGCTGAGGCGGCCTACGCCCTGGTGAAGCGGGCGACCGAGGAACTGCTGGCGGCCGGCACCTACGGGGCGGTCGCGGACTCCCTGCCGTACGGGGAGCTCAACGCCCTTCTCACGGAAGGCAACTGAACGAGGGACGGACCCGCGCACGGGGTGACGGGCCGCGGCCGGGCGACGGGACCGCGGGCGGGCGACGGGACCGCGGGCGGGCGATGGGACCGCGGGCGGGCGATGGGACCGCGGGCGGAAATTCAGATACCTGCATCCACCAACAACCATAGGATCCTGGCGTGTCCACATCGAACGCCAACTCTGCGGAGAGCAGCCCAGAAGCCCCGCCCGCCGAAGCGACCGCCACAGGGTCCGCCGCTCCCGGCTCCCGCAAGGTCACCGGTACGGTCTGGGCGGCGCTCGCCATCGTCTACGTCGTCTGGGGTTCCACCTACCTCGGCATCCGGATCGTCGTCGAGACGATCCCGCCCTTCCTCTCGGCCGGCATCCGGTTCGTCACCGCCGGCCTGCTGCTGACCGCCCTGGTGGCCTGGCGGCAGGGCCCGGCCGCGCTCAGGGTCAGCGGCCGGCAGCTGGGCTCGGCGGTCCTGGTCGGCCTGCTGCTGGTCCTCGGCGGCAACGGCCTGGTCGTACTGGCCGAGACCGAGATACCCTCCGGCCTCGCCGCGCTCCTGGTCGCGGCCGTGCCGATGTGGGTGGTGCTGCTGCGGGCCGGGACCGGGGACCGTCCGGCGCCGAGCACGCTGGCCGGCGTCCTGCTCGGCATGGCCGGGCTCACGGTGCTGTGCAGTCCGGGGCTGACCGGGGACGTGAGGCTGTGGGGCGTGCTGTCGGTGCTGGGCGCGACGCTGACGTGGTCGCTGGGCTCGTTCGCCTCGGGTCGTCTGCCCATGCCCGCCAACCCGTTCACGGCCAGCGCGTACGAGATGGTGGCGGGCGGTGTCGCGGGCCTGCTGGTGGGCCTCGTCCGGGGCGACCTGCGGGAGTTCGACCCCGGGGCCGTGTCCGGCGCCTCGTGGGCCGCCCTCGGCGGCCTGATCCTGTTCGGGTCGCTGGTGGCCTTCACCGCGTACGTCTGGCTGCTGGGCACCGCGCCGCTGTCACTGGTCGCCACCTACGCGTACGTCAACCCGGTGGTCGCCGTGGCCCTCGGGGCACTGATCCTCGACGAGGCGCTGACCTGGCCGATCGTGGTCGGCGGCATGATCGTGGTGGCCGCGGTCTGCGTGATCGTACGGACCGAGCGGCGGAGCTGAGCCGGACCGTGCCGAGCCGGACGGTGCCGAGCCGGACGGTGCCGAGCCGGACGGCGGCGAGCCGGGCGGGTCAGCCGCGGGCGGCCCTTGCGTAGAGGGCTTCGGCCCGGTCGTCGAACAGGGCGGCGGTGGAGTCCACATCGGTGTCGCCACCGCTGAGCACCCCGATCAGCCGGCCCGGCTGCTCCGGACCGCGGTCGGCGATCCACGGACTGCCGCTGGTGCCCGTCCAGAAGCCGGCGCAGCTGATGTACAGCATGTCCGGGTCGTCCTCGTCATGGCCGGTGCGGGTGGTGCAGGAGATCGGCTCGTTCTCCGGGTTGTGGTCCTCCTCCGGGTAGCCGACCACCGTGACCTCCCGCTCGTACCCGGAGTGCCAGTCCGGCCGCGGGGCCCGCTCGCGGCCCACCACGTCCTGCAGGCTGCGGCCGTCCTCGTCCGGCTCGACCGTCAGGAAGGCGTAGTCCGCGGTGTCCTCGCCCCATTTGGACCAGCGGTCGTCGACGTGCACCGAGCTGACCCGCCACAGGCCGAGCGGCTGCCGGCCGGAGCCCTCTCCGGAGAAGGCGGGGGCGAAGGACAGTTCGCCGATGGCGAGGCCGTCGTGCGCGACCTCGCCGGGCTCCCCGTCCTTGCCCTCGGGGGCCACGCAGTGCGCGGCGGTGGCGACCACGTTCCCCTTCGGGCTGTCGACCACGCTCGCCGTGCACCAGTGCTCCCCGCCCGCCATCAGCACGCCGACGGTCGGGAACGGGTGCTCGGCGGCCTTCCCGGGGCTGGGTCTGAACCATGCCACCGTGATCATCGCCAGCACGGCGGCGACGACCGCGGATATGCCCTTGGCCACGGGGCTCATCGCGCCCCGGGGTCGGGGGTGGGTGCGAGCAGTACCTTGCTGATCCACTCCAGCGACCCCTCCCTCATGCCTCGTACGTACGACTTGCCGTTGTGCGATCCATCCTGGATCACCTGCAGGCGAGTGTGCACGGGCCCCCGGGAGAAGTTGCGCATGAACGTGTCGGCGATGTTCCGGCCGCTCTCCGCGGTGCCGATCTGGAAGTTGAGGTAGACGTCCGGGCCGCCCGCCCTGATCAGCTTCTCGGCGAGCTTCTCCGGGTTGTTCTCGTCCATCGCCTGCCGGTTCCCCTTCCACAGCGGGGAGTCGGGGACGGTGTCGACCCCGCTGGCGATGACCGCCTTGAACCGGTCGGGGTGTTTCAGGACGTGCTTGAGCGCGCCGAAACCGCCCGAGGAGGAGCCCATGAAGGCCCAGCCGTCGCGGGAGGTGAAGGTACGGAAATTCGCCTTCACGAAATCCGGTACGTCTTCGGCCATCCAGGTGCCCATCCGAGGCTGTCCGGGGATGTCCGAGCCGTCGAAGTGGTTCTTGGTGTCGGCGTTGATCACCGGCATCACGAGGACGAAGGGCAGGCTGCGGCCGGCCTTCGCGCCCTCGGTGACGGCCTGCTGGAGCCCGAGGCCGGGACCGGTCCCCCAGTAGTTGTTCGGGTAGCCGCGGCCGCCGGGGAGCGAGATCAGCACCGGGAAGGCGCTGCGGGCGTACGCCGGGTCGTTGTACTCCTTGGGCACCCAGACCCAGACGTCGCCGGTGAAGCCGGACTTGCCTCCCTTGAGGGTGGTCTTGCCGATCTCGGTGCCGTCGGGCAGGCGGGCCTGCCGGACGAACCGGGCGGCCGGGCCGGTGGGCATCCGGGTCCCCGGGCGTACGGCGGGGTCCTCGGCGGCGGCGCCCTCGGCCTTGCCGAAGCTCATCGGCTCGCCTATGTCGCCGAAGAGGTCGAACTGGTACGCCGCCACGCCGCCCCCGGCGGCGAGGGCGAGCGTGAGCGCCCCGCAGATCAGGAGCAGGCGCCTGCGGCGGGGCCTGCCGGTGGGGCGGGTCGGGGCGGCCGGGCCGGTCGGGTCCCCCGGGCCGGTTGGGTCTTCCTGGCCGCCCTGCTGGTCATGCTGCACGGACATCTCCGATGGTTACCGATTGATCCCCCTTACACACGATAGAGAGCCCGAAATCCCCTCCGGGGTTGCCTGCGGCGGCCCCCGGCGCGTCAGGGACGGACGTGGCGCTCGCCACTCCCTGCCGCCGGGCACACCGAAGGCACCGCCGGACGCGGGGTGAGGGTCACCCCGCAGGGCGACGGGCTACCCCGCGAGGTGACGGGTCACCCGCAAGGTGACGGGTCACCCGCAAGGTGACGGGTCACCCCGCGTCCGGCTTCGGCGCCTTCATCACCTTGCTGGTCTTCTCCAGGGCGCTCTCCTTCATGCCCCGGACGTAGTCCCAGCCGTTGTGGTCGCCGCCCTGGATCTCGTGGATGTCCACCTTGACCGGGCCCTTGCCGTACTTCTGCCGGAACTGCTCCAGCTTGGCCTTGCCGCCCTCCTTGGTGCCGTACTGGAAGTTGACGTACACCTCGGGGCTCCCCGGCGTGTCGATCAGCTTCTGGGCCAGCTTCTCGGGGTTGTTGGCGTCCATCTCCTTCTGGTGACCCCTCCAGAGCGGGGAGTCGGGGACGATGTCGCCGCCGTTGGAGATCACGGCCTTGAAGCGGTCCGGGTGCTGCATGACCTGCTTGAGTCCGACGAAGGCGCCGGAGGAGTTGCCCATGAAGGCCCAGCCGTCGCGGGACTTCCAGGTGCGGAAGTTGGCCTTGGCGAAGTCGGGGACGTCCTCGGCCATCCAGGTGCCCATCTTGGCCTGGCCCGGGATGTCGGAGCCGTCGTAGTAGTACTTGCTGTCCGGGTTGAGGACCGGCATGACCAGGACGAAGGGCAGGCTGGTGCCCTTCTTGACGCCCTCGCTGATCGCCTTCTGCAGGCCGAGGCTGCGGTCGGACCAGTAGTTGGCCGGGTAGCCGTTGCCGCCGGGGAGGGAGATGAGGACCGGGAAGCCGCTCTTCGCGTACTTGGGGTCGTCGTACTCCTTGGGCGTCCAGACCCATACGTCGCCCTCGAAGCCGGACTTGGCGCCCTTGAGGCGGGTCTTGGATATGCGGGTGCCGTCGTCGAGCTTGCTGGTCTGCTTGAACGCCGCCGCGGGGCCGGTGGGCAGGGACACGTCCTGGTCCCCGGAGGGCGCCGGGGCACTGCCGTCGGACTTCCCGCCGCCGGTCTTCCCGCCGCCGGCCGCGGTCGGGGTGCCGTAACTCACCGTCTGGCCGTTGCCGTCGAACCAGTCCGTCTTCCAGTACGCCCAGCCGGCGCCGCCGCCGGCGAGCAGCGCGACGACGACCGTCGCACCGATCCACGCCTTCTTCCGGGACCGCCGGGGCGGCTGCGGCGGCTCGTGGCCGTACTCGCCGTGCTCGCCGTACTCGGAGTACTCGGCGTACTGGTGCTGCTGGTATTGCTGGCGCTGCTGGTACTGCGGAGCTTGGTGCTGCGGCGGGTACGGCTGCGGCGGCTGCGGCGATCGGTGCGGCTGCTGCGGCTGCTGCGGGTACTGATGCACGGACTTCGCTCCGAACGGTCATGGCTGCCCCGCGCCTCGCGCCGGACAAACGGCTTGTCATCCCATTGGTCCTGATGCAGCCATGACTCGCCGGGTTGCGAAACCCGCAAAAAAGATGATGTGAATCTCGGATGAACGGGGCGCCGGCCCGACCTCAGGGCTGGGAGCCGAGCAGATCGCCGCACCGCCCCAGCAGCGCGAGCAGCAGTTCCCGCTCCTCCTCCGTGAACGTGGCGGCGAGCGCCCGCTCGACCCGTACGGCCGCCGCGTCCGCCACGGCCATCACGGCCCGGCCCTCGTCGGTGAGCCGGGTCTCCAGCACGTTGCGGTGCCACTCGTGCGGGGTGCGCTCGATGAGCCCGCGTTCCTGGAGGTTCTTCAGCACGGTGTTCATCGTCGGCGGCGTGACCCCGCACATCCGCGCCAGGGCGGCGGCGGAGATACCGGGGTTCTCGGCGAGACAGAGCAGCGCGGCGTACTGCGGAACCGTTACTCCGGCCGGCTTGAGCGCGGCGTGCTTCGCCGCCATCAGAGCCTGTTCGGCGCGCTTGATGTGGGAGCCGATGCGCTCCTCGGCGGGCATGGAGGTCATTCCCGCATCCTAAAGGCCTTGCAAGCATTAGAGCTCTAACTTACATTCACATTCACATCGACACGAGAGGTCTGATCATCATGCGAGTACACCTGAAGCGCACGGCGGCCATCGCGACGACCCTGCTGGCGGCACTGGCGACCGCCCCCTCCGCCTCGGCGGCCACACCGGCCACCTGCCCGCAGATATCGACGGCCTTCGTCCTGCCGGGCGCCAAGGTCTATCCGGAGGGCATCACGGCGGACGCCCGCACCGGCGACGTCTACGTCGGCTCCTACGCGGACGGCACCGTCTACCGGGCCCGCCCCGGGCAGCGCACGGCCGAGGTGTTCCTGCCGGCCGGCACGGACGGCCGGGACACCGCCAACGGACTGCGGGTGGACGACCGGGGGCGGCTCTGGGTGACCGACTCCAACACCGGTGTGGCGGTCTACGACCCGGCCACCCGCACCCGCATCGCCCACTTCGAGGCGACGGGCGCCGAGCCCTTCTTCATCAACGACCTGACGATCACGCCCGACGGCACCGCCTACCTGACGGACAGCTTCCGCTCCGCCGTCTACCGGGTCACCCCCGCCGACCTGGCCCGCGGCACCGGCGAACTGCGGGTGGCGTACGACCTGGACCTCCCGGCCGGCTCCGTCACCCTGAACGGCATCGTCTCCGACCCGGCCGGCCGCTACCTCCTCACCGTGGACATGCCCAGCGGCGTGCTGTACCGGATCGACCTCCGCTCGGACGCGATCACCCGGGTCGCCCTCCGGGGCGGGGACATGAAGGCCGCCGACGGACTGCACCTCTCCCCCGGCGGCACCCTGCGGGTGGCCCACAACACCACCAACACCCTCAGCCGCTGGCAGCTCTCGGCCGACGGCACCCGCGCCCGTCTCAGCGACAGCCTGACCGATCCGTCCCTGCAGATCCCGACCACCCTGGCCCGCGCCCACGGCCGCACCCTGGTCGTCCGCTCCCAGTTCGACAAGGGCGGCCCCCTGACCCCCTCGACGGGCACCCCGACCACCTTCACCATCGCCGCGGTCCGCGGCCTCTGACCCTCCCGGGCCGGGCGACAGGGCATCCTGTGCACGGAGGCCGCCCCGCGGTCCGCCCGACGCGCTGTCAGGACCGGGCCTTCTTGACCCTGCGACCCCTGATCCAGGTCATCAACCACAGAAGGTGACCACCGCCGAGCAACGCCAGCACTGCGGCGGCATCCAGCCGGTCTGTCCACGAATGGCCCCCGGTCACAGCGTTCGCCGCCTGGGCCAGCAGCGTGACATCAGCGGGCGCGGTAACCAGAGCGAGGAAAGACAAACACCCGGCCGTCCCGAGGACGAGAACCACGGCATAGGCACGTACGGCGACCCGCTCCGAGGCGGGCACCCCGGGAACAGGGTCCACCCTGACGGCGCTCCGCCGTGCCAGGGCACGACACAGGCGGCGAAATCTGTGCCGCGCATACGCGAGACCATCCCCGTGCAGGTCACGGCAACCGACGAGGTCCTCCAGAACGAAGTAGAGGTCGGTCCGCAGGAACACAAGCAGTTGGAAGGGAAGCATCAGGAGGGCGAGGAGGGACACGGCCGAGAGGATCCGGTGGGCGACCGTTGAGGGCGCGGTCGCCGCGGCGAAGAGAGCAGCAGCGGCGAACACAGTCAGGTCGGACCCCATACCGGCCAGGTACGTGGTGATCCGAGCACGGCGAGGGGCGAGTTCGATCCCGCTGACATCCGTCTGCATGACGAGGAACTGCAGCCTCGTTCCCAACCGTATGCGCGCCGGCACCCCTGCGGCGCGCGCCACTGCGAGATGGGCGAATTCGTGCAGGAAGAGAAGAACCCAGCCCGCAACGGCCGCCAGGATCAGCACGGGAGTCCCTCGTTCGTTCCACAGCAGTTCGCGGTAACCCAACGACACATCGGGATGAGAAACGATCACCGCGAGAGCAGCCAGAACGAACAGGCCGACAAGTAAGGGAACAAGAGGATTCAGCATCCACCGTACGTGCACCGCGCGAATCCCCGGGAACGTGGGTACTGGCAGTTGCGGAGACGGCACCACTCCGTCATCCACCTCAGCCACGAAGCCGAGACCGATCAAGGCATCGACGAAATCCAGAACGTCGAACTCTTCACCGGTCTCCTCGACCAGCGCGGTGGTGACCAGGTCCACGGTCATCCCCCCGTCGAGCAGCTCAACGGCCCGCTTGCCGACATCGGGCAGGGCCACACAGCGCCCGGAGGCCACGCGGCCCACGATCCACTCCGTACCGTCGCCCCGTACTGCGAGTGGATGAAGGCGGACCCGCGACGTCCCGTCCACTGACGGGAACGGATGATCAGCCATGGCCCCTGGGTGCGTCTCCGCAGGCCGGGCAGTCGGGGCGGCGGGGGAACCTCTCCGTCATCGGCTCTCCCGGCACCATCAGGTTCAAACCCAGTCGGCAACCGGGATCGAGGGCCGGTACACCCGTCAGGAGGGCGAGCGCCGCATGTGCCAGCAGGCTGCCGGACAGACCGGCCGTCACAGCATTGGCGGGATTCCATGGCATCCGAGGCGAAGCAGCCGATTCATCCTCGTCGGGGCCCAGCCGTAAGTCCCGGCGTTCGACCTCCCAGGCGCGCAGGCATTCCCAGCAGGCCCCGCGGCCGGGCACATGCACTCCCACGCTGACCAGGGGACCCCGGTATCCACCGTCTACCCACGGCACCCCCGCGTCCAGGCAGGCACGGTTCGTCCACCGGCGAATGGCATCCGGCCGGTCGGCGGCAAGCACGAGCAGACTGTAGTCATCGGCAGCCAGCCGAGCCCTCAGATCGCCCGGCCCGCGAACATGTCCACGCTCCCCCGTCACCCGCACGTCCGAGTTCTTGCCCCTGAGGACCTCCAGGGCGGCGTCGGCCTTCGGTCGCCCTATATCGCTCTCTTGGAAGAGGGGCTGCCGGTTCAGATTCGACAGCTCCACCACATCGGGCTCCACGAGGTGCAGCAGTCCAACACCTGACGCAACCAGCGCCTGAGCCGCATATCCTCCAGTCCCTCCCACACCGATCAGCAGGACGCGTGCGCCGCGAAGGCGCATCTGCACGTCCCACACGGAGTTCCGGGGCGTCAGGTCCATCCACCGGAACAGAGCGGCACCGCGGCCGTACCGTTTCTGCTCCCGTTCGGACAGCTCCACAGGCGGAGCGGCAGCGGCGTCCTCGACGAAACCTGCCTCCAACAGGTCCACCAGCGCCTCGCACACGTCTTCCTCCGCCAGCGCCACGTGCTCGCTCAGCACCGCCTCGACGACCTCCCCCACCTCCCGGGTGCCGTCCAGAGCGTCCACCAGCGACCACACCCAGCCATGGGGGTCGCGGATCTCGGCACCGATGCCGTACACGACGCTCCCGATCCGCACATGGCCGTCTGCGGTGCGATACGCACGGTGCTCCGGTTTGACGCGCGGCCGCCGCATGCCGGAACCGTAGCTCTTCACGCGCATCCCTCCCCATTTCCGGAAACGCATGCTTGACACTCCGAACCGGTTCAACTCACCCTAGGCGACAGAACGGGATCTTCAACTGGCCCCAGCACAAGCGATGTTGACGAGGAGAACTCGAATGCCCAAGAAGATCGAGATACGCCCCTTGGACAAGAAGGAAACCACCGGCGCCAGCAACTCCACCGGCAGCTGAGGTCCGGTAGGAACACCCAGTCGCACCGTGGACCTGTACCCGACACTCACCGAACTGACCGCGCGCGCAAGGCGCTTGGCGGAGGACCACCCCGGTGCCCTGCGGCTGCGGGAGGTCGGCCGTTCGCGCGGGGGTCGGCCCCTGTGGCTGCTGTCCGTCGGTCGGCGGGGCCGGCACGACGTTCTGGTCGTCGCCGGAGCGCACGCGAACGAGCCGGTCGGCGGGCTCACGGCACTCCGGCTGGCGGCCGCGCCGCACGAGCTGGAGCGCACCGGGTGCACCTGGCACTTCCTGCTGTGCCTGGACCCCGACGGGATGGCCCTCAACGACGGGTGGATACGGCGGCCGGCCTCGCTGGAGGACTACTACCGGGGCCTGTTCCGGCCCGCCTCCACCGCCCAGCCGGAGTTCCTGCCGGCCGGCGGGGAGCGCGAGACCCTGCTGCCGGAGTCGCGCGTCCTGGTGGACCTGCTGGACGAATTGCGTCCGGTGGCCCAGTTCTCCCTGCACGGCGTGGACGTCGGCGGCGCGTTCGTCCAGCTGACCGAGGAGGTCCCGGGGGCGGCGGAGGACTTGGCCCGGGCCGCCTCGGCGTTCGGGATCCCGGTCGAGCACCGGCCGTACGACGGCATCGACTGGGACGTACGGCACCCCGGGGTCCTGGTGCTCCCGGATTCCGAGGTGGTCACCGAACGGGACCCGGCCGGGTTCTCGGCCCAGGCCACATGGCTGTACGCGATGCGCCACGGCACCGTGTCCGCGGTGGTCGAGGCCCCGGCCTGGGCGGCGTGCGGGGTGAGCGGCCCCGGCGCCGCGGGCACCTCGCCGGATGCCGCGATCGCCGCCGTCAGCGAGCTGCTGCTGACGCGGGCGGACCGGCTGGAGCGGGCGCTCGGCGGCCTGCGCGGCCGGCCCGGACCGTTCACGGAAGCCGCCCGGGAGCTGCTCGGTGCGTGCGGCGGGGTGGTGGACACGTGGAAGGACCTCCGGGCCCAGGGCCTGCCGGGGCTCGCGGACACCGCCGGCAACTGCGCCTCGCTGGGCATCGCGGCCCGCCGCATCCCCCTCCGCGCGGCCGCGATGATGCGCCGGGGCATGGACCCGGCACTGCCGGCCGAAGCCCGTGCCGCCGACACCCTCGCGGCCCTGGTCGCGGAGTGGTCCGGCGAACTGCGGGCCGCGTACGCGCCCACCTGGATCCCGCCCACCACCCAGTCCGCCTTCCAGGCCCGCACGGTCCTGTCCCTGGCGGACCGCCTGCTCACCGCGGACTGACGGAAGAATCGGGCGGGCGGCCGCACCGGATTGCCTGCCGGGTCACCACCTGCCTGTGGCGGGAGACCGACGACACCGTCGGTCAGTAGTGGTACCGGGCCGCGAGGATGACGATCTCCTTGTCGGTCACCAGGTAGACGAGCCGGTGTTCGTCGTCGATCCGCCGCGACCAGACCCCGGGCAGGTGGTACTTCAGCGGCTCCGGCTTGCCGATGCCCGTGAAGGGATCACGCCTGACGTCCTCGATGAGCTTGTTGATCCGGGCGGGCATCTTGCGGTCGTTCTTGAGCCAGGACGTGTAGTCCTCCCAGCCCTGGTCCTCGAAGACAAGCCTCACGCAGCACCCGCACCCGCGTCCGCCGAGTCCGGATCGATCAGCTCGCGCTCCGACACGTTGATGTTGGCCAGGGCGTTCTCGTACGCCTTGAGCAGCCGCCGGGCGTTCGCCGGGGAGCGCAGCAGGTACGAGCCCTCACGCAGCGCCGCGTAATCCTCGGCCGAGACGAGCACGGCGTTGCCGTGCTTGGAGACGATCTCGATGGCCTCGTGGTTCTCGTTGACCTTCTTGATCAGCGGAAAGAGTTCCTTGCGGGCTTCGCTCGCGGTTATCGACATGACCTGGCCTCTCCCCTCAAGTGGTACCTAATAACGTACCACTCGCGGCGCTTTCCGGCCGGGCCGAGCGGCTGACCGACGGCCGGATATCCCGGCACCATTCCAGCACGGGAAACAACAAAGGGGCCGACCCTCGGCGGAGTCGACCCCTTCTGACCTGCATGTTTGCCACGTCAGCGACGTGGTGTCGTGTCGTCCGCTCAGACGTTGAAGCGGAACTCCACCACGTCGCCGTCCTGCATGACGTACTCCTTGCCCTCCATGCGGGCCTTGCCGGCGGCGCGGGCGTCGGCGACGGAGCCGCAGGCGATCAGGTCGGCGAAGTGGATGACCTCGGCCTTGATGAAGCCCTTCTGGAAGTCGGTGTGGATCACACCGGCCGCCTCGGGGGCGGTGGCGCCCTTCTTGATGGTCCAGGCGCGGGCTTCCTTCGGGCCGGCCGTCAGGTAGGTCTGCAGGCCCAGGGTGTCGAAGCCGACGCGGGCCAGAGTGGCCAGGCCGGGCTCCTCGGCGCCGACGGACTGGAGGAGCTCCATGGCGTCCTCCTCGTCGAGCTCGGCGAGGTCCGCCTCCAGCTTGGCGTTCAGGAAGATCGCCTCGGCCGGGGCGACCAGGGCGCGCTGCTCGTCCTTGAAGGCCTCGTCCGTCAGCTCCTCCTCGTCCACGTTGAAGACGTAGAGGAAGGGCTTGGTGGTGAGGAGGTGCAGGTCGTGCAGGAGCTCCGCCTTCTCGGAGCCCTGGAGGATGCCCTGGGAGAAGAGGGTGTCGCCCTTCTCCAGGATCTCCTTGGCCGCCTCGACGGCCGCGACCTTGGGGGCGACGTCCTTCTTGATCCGGGTTTCCTTGGCCAGCCGCGGCAGGACCTTCTCGATGGTCTGCAGGTCGGCGAGGATCAGCTCGGTGTTGATCGTCTCGATGTCGTCCTTGGGCGAGACCTTGCCGTCGACGTGGACGACGTTCTCGTCCTTGAAGGCGCGGATGACCTGGCAGATCGCGTCCGACTCACGGATGTTCGCGAGGAACTTGTTGCCCAGCCCCTCGCCCTCGCTCGCGCCGCGCACGATGCCGGCGATGTCGACGAAGTCGACGGTCGCCGGGAGCACGCGCTGCGAGTTGAAGACCTCGGCGAGCCTGGCCAGACGGTCGTCCGGGACACCGACGACGCCCACGTTGGGCTCGATGGTGGCGAACGGGTAGTTGGCCGCCAGCACGTCGTTCTTGGTCAGGGCGTTGAACAGGGTCGACTTGCCGACATTCGGCAGACCGACGATTCCGATCGTGAGCGACACGTTGGCGACTTCCCGTAGCTGCTGGAGGGTACGGCCCGGGCATGGGCCATCAGACAGTTTACGCGTGTCCCAGGGCCTCGAACCGGGGTGCGGCACCTAGCCTCATGGGGTGGAGCAATACAGGGTGCGGTCAGATCATCACCCCGCGCAGCGGCGGCTGCAGCGGCCCCCGGCGCCTCCGGCCCAGCGGCGGCCGCCGGCCGCGACCGGCGGGGCGGCCGTACGGCCCCGGCCCCGGCCGGGCGGACCGGGCCGGCTGCCCCGGCCCCGGCTGACCGGGCTCGGCGGCGGGCTGTTCGCCTGCGCCGCCATGGTGCTGGCGGGCGGGATCGACTGGCTGATCTTCGATGTGTCCCTGATCGCGTACGGGGTGCTCTTCCTGCCGGTGGCCGCGGTGACCGCGCTCTGGGTGCGGCCGGCCGACCTGATCACGGCCCCGGTCTCGGTGCCGATCGCCTTCGCGGTCGGTGTGTGGCCCATCGCGGGCGGGTCGGGGGGCATCGGCGGACAGGTGATGGGGGTGGTCACGGCGCTGTCGCTGCACGCGGGGTGGCTGTACGCGGGGACGCTGGTGGCGGCGTTGATCGCGCTGGCGCGGCGGGCGGTGCGGAGCAGCCGCCGCCGGATCCGCATGGCCCGCCGGGTACCCGCCCAGGGCTGACCGGCCGGGCGGCCGGCTGCTCCACCGGCGGTGGGGGGCCGTACACCGGTGGCAGCAGGGCTGGACACACGGTGGGCGCACGGCTGCGGGCAGTGCGGGGCGCAGTTGCCGGGCGGGGGTGCCCCGGTGTGCCCACCCGTCCCGCCCTGCGGGGACGCCTGCCCACACCGGGGGCACCGGGACTGCGGTGCTAGTGACCGTCGCGGGCGGCCATGGCGGCGCCGACGATGCCCGCGTTGTTCTGCAGCCGGGCCGGGACGATCTCCGCGCGGATGCCGGAGATCAGGGGCAGGAACTTCTCCGGCTTGCGGCTGACGCCGCCGCCCAGGATGAAGAGGTCCGGGGAGAAGAGCATCTCAACGTGGGCCAGGTACTTGTGCAGCCGCTTGGCCCAGCGTTCCCAGCTCAGCTCCCCGTCCTCCTTCGCCTTCACCGAGGCCCGCGTCTCCGCGTCGTGCCCGTGCAGCTCCAGGTGGCCGAGCTCGCTGTTGGCGACCAGGTGGCCGTTCGTGAAGAGGGCGCTGCCGATGCCCGTGCCCAGGGTGAGCAGGATGACCGTGCCCTGGCGGCCGCGGCCCGCGCCGTACGTCATCTCGGCGACGCCCGCCGCGTCCGCGTCGTTGAGGACCGTCACCGGCAGCCCGTCCAGCTGCCGGGAGAGCAGCGCCCTCGCGTCCAGGTCGATCCACGCCTCGTCCACGTTGGCCGCCGAACGGGTGATCCCGCCCGTGACGACCCCCGGGAAGGTGATCCCGACCGGGCCGGACCACTCGAAGTGCCGGACCACCTCGGCAACGCACCCGGCCACCCCTTCGGGGGTGGCCGGGTGCGGTGTCAGTACTTTGTGGCGCTCGGCCGCCAGCTCGCCGCGTGCCAGGTCCACGGGTGCGCCCTTGATGCCGGAGCCGCCGATGTCCACGCCCATGATCTGCGTCGTCTGCATGGACATACCGTACGAAAGGACCTACTTATCGGCGACCAGTTCCGCGGCTTCGGCCCGCAGGTCCCGACGCAGTTCCTTGGGCAGCGAGAAGGTGATGGACTCCTCGGCCGTCTTGACGATCTCGACGTCGGCGTAGCCGCGCTCGGCCAGCCATTCGAGGACCTCCTCGACCAGGACCTCGGGGACCGAGGCACCGGAGGTGAGGCCGATCGTGGTGACGCCCTCCAGCCAGGCCTCGTCGATCTCGCTGGCGAAGTCGACCAGGTAGGCGGCCTTGGCGCCGGCGTCCTTGGCGACCTCGACCAGCCGGATGGAGTTCGAGGAGTTCTTCGAGCCGACCACGATGACCAGGTCGGAGTCCGCACCCATCACCTTGACGGCCGCCTGGCGGTTCGAGGTGGCGTAGCAGATGTCGTCGCTCGGCGGGGAGACGAGGAGCGGGAACTTCGTCTTCAGCGCGTCGACGGTCTCCATGGTCTCGTCGACCGACAGGGTGGTCTGGGAGAGCCAGACGACCTTGGACTCGTCCCGGACGGTGACCTTGTCCACGTCGTGCGGGCCGTCGACGATCGTGATGTGGTCCGGGGCCTCACCGGAGGTGCCGATGACCTCCTCGTGGCCCTCGTGGCCGATCAGGAGGATGTCGAAGTCCTCGTTCGCGTACCGGATGGCCTCCTTGTGCACCTTGGTGACCAGCGGGCAGGTCGCGTCGATGGTCGCGAGCCTGCCGCGGGCGGCCTCCTCGTGCACCACGGGGGCCACGCCGTGCGCGGAGAACATCACGATGTTGCCGGGCGGGACCTCTTCGGTCCGCTCGACGAAGATCGCGCCCTTCTTCTCCAGCGTCTGGACGACGTACTTGTTGTGCACGATCTCGTGGCGGACGTAGACCGGAGCGCCGTACTGCTCGAGGGCCTTCTCGACGGCGATCACGGCTCGGTCGACGCCCGCGCAGTAACCGCGGGGGGCGGCGAGCAGCACACGGCGACGGGAGGCGGGCGAAGCGGGAGCAGTCATACGGACCATCGTACGGCCGCGTCGATCGGCCCGAAGATCGGTCCGCCGACAGAGACTGGGGCGGAATCCTGTTCACCCCGTCGCTCGGAGGAAGCATGGCGGAGGTCCGGGCGGAGGTAAGCCACGACCAGGGCGGACTGCGGCGGAATCTGGGCTTCCGGGACCTGGTGGTCTACGGGCTGCTGATCATCGCCCCCATGGCCCCGGTCGGCGTCTTCGGCACCCTCGACGCCCGGTCGCACGGGGCGGTCGCCCTGGTCTACCTCTGCGCGACCGTCGCGATGGGGTTCACCGCCTTCTCCTACGCGCAGATGGTGCGGGTGGCGCCGCAGGCCGGGTCGGTGTTCACGTACGCGCGCAAGGGGCTGGGCGAGGGAGCGGGGCTGATCGCCGGCTGGATGGCGCTGCTGGACTACCTGCTGATCCCCGCGGTGGCCTACCTCTTCTCCGGGATCGCGATGAACGCGCTGGTGCCGGAGGTCTCCGCCTGGGTGTGGACGGCACTGGCGGTGGCGGTGACCACGCTGCTCAACCTGTGGGGCGTACGGGCGGCGGCGCGCGTCGGCTTCGTCGTGCTGGCCATGGAGATCACCGTGCTCCTGGTCTTCCTGGTGGCCGCGGTGACCGTGCTGGCGTCGGACGGGGCCCGGCGCGGCTGGCTCTCGCCGCTGACCGGCGACGGCTCGCTCGGCTTCAGCCCGGCGGCGGTGCTGGGCGCGGTCTCGGTGGCGGTGCTGTCCTACCTGGGCTTCGACGCGATCGCCTCCTTCGCGGAGGAGGTCACCGGCGGCTCGCGGCGGGTGGCCCGGGCGCTGCTGTGCTGCCTGGCGCTGACCGGCGCGCTGTTCTTCGCGCAGACGTATCTGGCGGCGCTGCTCACCCCGCTCTCCGCGGCGGAGCTCGCGGCGGACCCGGCGCTGCAGGGGCCCGCCTTCTACGACGCGGTGAACGCCTCGGTCGGGGACTGGCTGCACGACCTGGTGGCGGTGAGCAAGGCGGTCGGGGCCGCCTTCGCGGCGCTGGCCGGGCAGGCGGCGGCGGGACGGCTGCTGTTCGCGATGGCCCGCGAGCGGCGGCTGCCGCGCGCGCTGGCGCGCACCTCGGGCGGCACCCCGCGGGCGGCACTGCTGGTGGCGGCGGTGATCACGCTGGCCGCGGCGGTGTGGGCGGCCCGCCGGGACGACGGGCTGGACCACCTGGTCTCGGTGGTGGACATCGGGGCGCTGGTGGCGTTCACCCTGCTGCACGCCTCGGTGGTGGGCTGGTTCTGGGTGAAGCGGGGGGACGGTCCGCCCAGCCGGTGGAAGCACCTGCTGGTGCCGGTGCTGGGCGCGGCGGTCACGGTGGCGGTGATCGCCGAGGCGTCGCGGGCGGCGCAGGTGGTGGGCGCGGTCTGGCTGGCCGTGGGGCTGGCGGTGCTGGTGGTGCAGCGGGGGCGACACCGGACCGGTTCCCCCGGCGGATCCCCCGGCGAGTGAGCCGATGAGGCGCGCCTGCCGAGCGGTCGACCGTCGGCAGCGGCTTCCGGCGCCCCGGAAGCGAACCGAGGCTCAATCAAGGGGGCGTGTCGGCGGCGCCCGTTAGCCTTCGGGCATGGGTCTGAATACGTCGGCCGAGGCGCCGCTGCCCGTCGGCCAGGTGTCCCGGCTCATCGGGGGCTGGATCGAGCGGCTCGGTCAGGTGTGGGTGGAGGGGCAGATCACCCAGCTGTCCCGCCGTCCGGGTGCGGGGGTGGTCTTCCTGACCCTGCGCGATCCGTCGCACGACATCTCGGTGAGCGTGACCTGCTACCGGCAGGTGTTCGACGAGGTCGCGGACGCGGTGTCGGAGGGCGCGCGGGTGGTCGTCCTGGCCAAGCCGGAGTGGTACGCGCCGCGCGGCCAGCTCAGCCTGCGCGCCTTCGAGATACGGCCGGTGGGCATCGGGGAGCTGCTGGCCCGGCTGGAGCGGCTCAAGCGCTCGCTGGCCGCCGAGGGCCTGTTCGCCCTGGAGCGGAAGAAGCCGCTGCCGTTCCTGCCGCAGCTGGTCGGGCTGGTGGTGGGCCGCGCCTCGGCGGCCGAACGGGACGTGCTGGAGAACGCCCGGCGCCGCTGGCCCGCGGTCCGCTTCGAGGTCCGCAACGTGGCGGTCCAGGGCGTGCACGCGGTGCCCCAGGTGGTGCAGGCGGTCAAGGAGCTGGACGCGCTGGACGAGGTCGACGTGATCATCGTGGCGCGCGGCGGCGGCAGCGTGGAGGACCTGCTGCCGTTCTCCGACGAGCAGGTCGTACGGGCGGTCGCCGCGGCCCGCACCCCGGTGGTCTCGGCGATCGGGCACGAGCCGGACACCCCGCTGCTGGACCTGGTGGCCGACCTGCGGGCGTCCACGCCGACGGACGCCGCGAAGAAGGTGGTCCCGGACGTCGGGGAGGAGCTGGAGCGGGTCCGGCAGCTGCGTGACCGCGCCCTGCGCGCAGTACGGGGCCTGCTGGACCGGGAGGAACGGGGTCTGGCGCACGCGCTGGCCCGGCCGGTGTTCGTGCATCCGCAGCGGATGGTGGAGACCCGGGAGGACGAGCTGGAGGCGCTGCTGGGGCGCAGCCGGCGGACCCTGGGGCACCTCCTGGACCGGGCGGAGTCGGAGCTGGCGCACACCCGTGCCCGGGTGGTGGCGCTGTCCCCGGCGGCGACGCTGGAGCGCGGCTACGCGGTGCTGCAGCGGGCCGACGGGCATGTGGTGCGGTCGCCGGAGGAGGTCTCGGCGGGCGACGTGCTGCGGGCGCGGGTCGCGGCGGGCGAGTTCGCGGTCTCGGTGGCCGAGGGGGAGACCGGTCGCGACGCGGAGTGACTTCACGCTCCCGCAATATTTTCGTTGTACGACACACATAAGGTGGCAGGGAATGGCCGAGGCGGAAACGGCGCTGGGGTACGAGCAGGCCCGGGACGAGCTGATCGAGGTGGTCCGCAAGCTGGAGGCGGGCGGCACCTCGCTGGAGGAGTCCCTGGCGCTCTGGGAGCGGGGCGAGGAGCTCGCGAAGGTCTGCCGGCACTGGCTGGAGGGGGCCCGCGCGCGCCTGGATTCCGCACTGGCGGCCCGGGAGGCGGCGGACACCGGCGACGGGGGCCGCGAGGAGTAGGGGAAGGGGCGCGGGAACGGAGCCGGAGGCGGCACCACAACCGATTTGTTGAACTTTCACCTATCTGGTTGTACAGTTTTCAACAACGCACCTCCGCCCCTGGAAGAAGGCATTCCATGTCCCTCGTTCTTGACGCCGCCGCCCAGGACCTCCTGTTCCGCGAGGCCCGCACCGCCAACTCCTTCACCGACGAGCCGGTGACCGAGGAGCAGGTCCAGGCGATCTACGACCTGGTCAAGTACGGCCCGACCGCCTTCAACGGGACCCCGCTGCGGATAACCCTGGTCCGTTCGCCGGAGGCTCGCGAGCGCCTGGTGCAGCACCTGATGGAGGGCAACCAGGCCAAGACCGCCGCCGCCCCGCTGGTCGCCGTCCTCTCCGCGGACAACGAGTTCCACGAGGAGCTCCCGCAGCTGCTCCCGCACTTCCCGCAGGCCAAGGACGCCTTCTTCAGCGCCCGCCCGGTCCGTGAGCAGTCCGCGCTGCTGAACGCCGCCCTGCAGGCCGCCTACTTCATCGTGGGCGTGCGCGCGGCCGGCCTGGCGGCCGGCCCGATGACCGGTGTGGACTTCGCCGGCGTGCAGAAGGAGTTCCTGGACGACGACCACACCCCGATCATGGTGGTCAACATCGGCAAGCCCGGCGAGGACGCCTGGTTCCCGCGCTCCCCGCGCCTGGACTTCGACCAGGTCGTCACCACCGTCTGAGCGACACCGCCGACAGCAGCGGAAGAGGCCGCCCGCCCCGGTTCCCCGGGGCGGGCGGCCTCTTCTCGTGTTCCCGCCTTCGCGGGCTCAGCCCTTCTTGAACTCCAGCGCCGCGGCCATCCTGCCGAGCTGCTCGAAGGAGGCCGTGCCGGTCACCACCGTCACGTGCCCCTCGCCCTTCAGCACCAGCGCGTCGTACTTCGGGCCGTCCCAGAGCTCCCAGGCCGTGCCGCCGACCTGCTGCGTCCGGCCGGTGGCCCGGGCCTGCTGCGTCACCCCCGCCAGGTACTTCTCCGAGGGGTCGCTGGACTGCTCGACCGCCACGTACTGGTTGCCCGGGTCCAGGAAGCCCAGGTGCCACGCGTTGGCGTTCTTCCGCTCGTACGTGACCGAGGTCGCCCGCCACTCCTGCGGCAGGCCCACGGGCGCGGCCAGCGGGTAGGGAGCCGCCCTCCGGGCGGTAATGGTCTCGACGCGGTAGTCCACCACGCGCGTCGGATCGGCCTTTTCGTCATGCGGGATGAAGATGTAGATCCCGCCCACGATGACCCCGAGCACCGCCAGCGACCGGACCATGTCCAAGACCGTCTGCTTGCCTTTCATACCTGCCACGCCCCCTATCGTCCCGTACGGCCGGAACGATCACCGACAGGGGTCCGCCTCGAGTGTGTCCCCGCCGTACCTCCCGCACGCCTCCGGTGCGCCTCCGGTGCGCCTCTGGCGCGGCCCGGGCGGCGGCCCGCAGACTGCCCCGGGCGCCGTACGGGACCGCCGGCCGCCCGATATGCCGCTCATAAGTGACCCCCTCTGCTCAATTTGTCGACGTACCGATAGAGTTCCAGCACCCTCACTTCACGGCCGTCGTCGTACAGAAAGGTGCGCTCCGATGACCGAGCACCACAACCTGCCGCCCCAGCTCGAAGTCTCTCCCGAGGCCCCCGACCGCAACCTCGCACTGGAACTGGTCCGGGTCACCGAGGCCGCCGCCCTGGCCGCCGGCCGGTGGGTCGGGCGTGGCGACAAGATCGGCGCCGACGGTGCCGCGGTCAACGCCATGCGCACCCTGATCTCCACCGTCTCGATGAACGGCGTCGTCGTCATCGGCGAGGGCGAGAAGGACGAAGCCCCGATGCTCTTCAACGGCGAGCGGGTCGGCGACGGCACCGGCGCCGAGGTCGACATCGCCGTGGACCCGATCGACGGCACCACCCTCAACGCCAAGGGCATGCCGAACGCCATCGCCGTCCTGGCCGCCGCCGACCGCGGCACCATGTTCGACCCGTCCGCGGTCTTCTACATGGACAAGCTCGTCACCGGCCCCGAGGCCGCCGACTTCGTCGACATCAACGCCCCCGTCTCGGTCAACATCCGCCGGGTCGCCAAGGCCAAGGGCATGGCCGTCGAGGACGTCACCGTGGTGATCCTGGACCGCCCCCGCCACGAGGGCATCGTCAAGGAGATCCGCGAGACCGGCGCGCGCATCAAGTTCATCTCGGACGGCGACGTCGCCGGCTCCATCATGGCCGCCCGCGAGGGCACCGGCGTGGACCTGCTGCTCGGCATCGGCGGCACCCCCGAGGGCATCATCTCCGCCTGCGCCATAAAGTGCCTCGGCGGCGTGATCCAGGGCAAGCTGTGGCCCAAGGACGACGCCGAGCGCCAGAAGGCCCTCGACGCCGGCCACGACCTGGACCGCGTCCTGACCACCAACGACCTGGTCTCCGGCGAGAACGTCTTCTTCGTGGCCACCGGCATCACCGACGGCGAGCTGCTCCGCGGCGTGCACTACCGCTCGGAGACGGCGTCCACCTCGTCGCTGGTCATGCGCTCCAAGTCGGGCACCATCCGGAAGATCGACTCCACCCACCGGCTCTCGAAGCTGCGCGCGTACAGCGCGATCGACTTCGACCGGGCCGAGTAGTCCGTAGTCGTACGCGGAAGGGGCGGCCCCGTCGGGGGCCGCCCCTTCCGCATGACGTGGTGACGTCATCAGGTCATGAGGTACGGCGGGCGTACGCCGGGCGGGTCAGCCCGCGGCGGCGACCGGCTCGCTGCCGGGCTGCTGCCGCAGCTCACCGGCCCGGCGGCGCATCCGCGCCAGCACCACGCGGCGCTCCGCGGCGGTGAGACCGCCCCACACCCCGTACGGCTCGGGCTGCAGCAGCGCGTGCTGCCGGCAGGCGATCATGACCGGGCAGCGGGCACAGACCCGCTTGGCGGCCTCCTCGCGCGACAGCCGGGCCGCGGTCGGTTCCTTGGACGGCGCGAAGAACAGTCCCGCCTCGTCCCGCTTGCACACCGCCTCCGCGTGCCATGGGCCGTCCTCTTCCCGCGAGGGCATCCGCGGGCTGGGCAGAGCGGAGACGGTGGCTACCTGCGGGGACTGATGCGGCGGATGCTGCACGGTCTACTCCTGACGACGTATTCACGAGCCATTCACGAGCGGAGACGATGCACCTGTCCCTACCCGCTGTGCGCGCCCATATGCGCCGTGTGGGGCGATCCGGCCGGGAACTGGCCGGGAACCGGCCGCCCGCCACCGGCGTCCGCCGCTGCCTCTCCGCCCTCGCCCTCGCCCGCGCTGCCTCTCCCGCCCTCGCCCGCGCCGCCCTCGCTCCCGCTCAGCCGTCCGTCCGCTTGCGCAGCCGGTTCGCCAGGTCGACCAGCCGGGCGCCCCGCTTGGGGCGGGCCTCGATGTTCCCGAGCAGCGCGAACCCGCGGACGACCACGACCGGTGCCTGCGGGTCCGTCTCGCCGCGGCTCTCCCCGCGGATCTCGAAATTGCCCAGCACTCCGTTGCCGAACCCGCGCAGGGTGACGTTCTCCGGGACAAGGATCTCCACGTTGCCCATCACCACGGTCACGTTGATCTCGGTGAGCTGCTGTTCGAACACGGCCTCGGTGAGGTCGATGGCGACGTCGCCCATCACCGCCACCGCGCGGGTGCGGGGGCCGGGCCGCCACCGGCCCCGCCGGGCGGAGCTGCTGCAGACGGCGACCACGGACTCCGAGTAGCCCGCGCCCGCCGGTCCGTACGGGGCCGGCTGCCCGGCCCCCGCCGGACCACCGGCCGCGCCGTGCGGGAGGCCGCCCTGGCCCGCCGGCAGGTCCCGCACCAGCTGCTCCAGCTCGCCGACGGTCTTCACGGCGTACATCGTGTCCAGGCGCTCGGAGTGCTCCTCCGCGGTGAGCCGGCCCTCCGCGAAGGCATCGCTCAGGATCCGGGCGATCCGGTCGCGGTCGGCGTCCGAGGCGCGCAGCTCGGCGGGGGAGGCGGCGGGGGCAGCGGGATGCTTTTCCAGGTCCACGCGAGCAGCATAGCCAAACACGATAGATCGCGATACTGCAGAGTGGAGTGAGTCGGGCACCGACTGAGCCTTACCTCACATACCGACCTTCGAGGCCGACGTCCTACGCTGGTGTGCTGCGCTGCCAATTGGTCGTCAGCGCTGTCTGCCGAGTGAGGAATGGCCACACATGCCGGAGTTCGCGTACACCGACCTGCTGCCCCTGGGCGAGGACACCACCCCGTACCGGCTGGTGACGTCCGAGGGCGTGTCCACCTTCGAGGCGGACGGACGCACCTTCCTCAAGGTCGAGCCGGAGGCGCTGCGCAAGCTGGCCGAAGAGGCCATCCACGACATCCAGCACTTCCTTCGGCCGGCGCACCTCGCGCAGCTGCGCCGCATCATCGACGACCCGGAGGCCTCGGCCAACGACAAGTTCGTCGCCCTCGACCTCCTCAAGAACGCGAACATCGCGGCGGCCGGCGTCCTGCCCATGTGCCAGGACACGGGCACCGCGATCGTCATGGGCAAGCGCGGCCAGAACGTGCTCACCGAGGGCGGTGACGAGGCGGCCCTCTCCCGCGGCATCTACGACGCCTACACGCGGCTGAACCTCCGCTACTCGCAGATGGCCCCGCTGACCATGTGGGAGGAGAAGAACACCGGCTCGAACCTGCCCGCGCAGATCGAGCTGTACGCCACCGACGGCGGCGCGTACAAGTTCCTCTTCATGGCCAAGGGCGGCGGCTCGGCCAACAAGTCCTTCCTCTACCAGGAGACGAAGGCCGTCCTGAACGAGTCCTCCATGATGAAGTTCCTGGAGGAGAAGATCCGCTCCCTCGGTACGGCGGCCTGCCCGCCCTACCACCTCGCCATCGTGGTCGGCGGCACCTCGGCCGAGCACGCCCTGAAGACCGCCAAGTACGCCTCGGCTCACTACCTGGACGAGCTGCCCACCGAAGGCTCCGCCCTCGGCCACGGCTTCCGCGACCTCGACCTGGAGCAGCAGGTCTTCGAGCTCACGCAGAAGATCGGCATCGGCGCGCAGTTCGGCGGCAAGTACTTCTGCCACGACGTCCGCGTGGTCCGCCTCCCCCGCCACGGCGCGTCCCTGCCGGTCGCGATCGCGGTGTCCTGCTCCGCCGACCGCCAGGCGGTCGCGAAGATCACCGCCGAGGGCGTCTTCCTGGAGCAGCTGGAGCGCGACCCGGCCCGCTTCCTGCCGGAGACGACGGACGAGCACCTGGACGAGGCCGGCGACGTGGTCCGGATCGACCTGAACCAGCCGATGGACGACATCCTGGCGACCCTGACCGAGCACCCGGTCAAGACCCGCCTCTCCCTCACCGGCCCGCTGGTCGTGGCGCGCGACATCGCCCACGCGAAGATCAAGGAGCGGCTGGACGCGGGCGAGGAGATGCCGCAGTACCTCAAGGACCACCCGGTCTACTACGCCGGCCCGGCGAAGACCCCGGAGGGCTACGCCTCCGGCTCCTTCGGCCCGACCACGGCCGGCCGCATGGACTCCTACGTCGAGCAGTTCCAGGCGGCGGGCGGCTCCAAGGTCATGCTGGCCAAGGGCAACCGCTCCCAGCAGGTCACCGACGCCTGCGGCGCGCACGGCGGCTTCTACCTCGGCTCGATCGGCGGCCCGGCGGCCCGCCTGGCCCAGGACTGCATCAAGAAGGTCGAGGTCCTGGAGTACGAGGAGCTCGGCATGGAGGCCGTCTGGAAGATCGAGGTCGAGGACTTCCCGGCGTTCATCGTCGTTGACGACAAGGGCAACGACTTCTTCCAGAACCCCGCCCCGGAGCCGACCTTCACCCACATCCCGGTCCGCGGGCCGGGCCTGGCGTAACACCCCGGCGGGGCGGGAGTTCCACGGAGCTCCCGCCCCGCTGCCTTACGTGCCCGCCGTACGGCGCGACTCCAGGAGGGCGGCTTCCACGGGGGTGGCGTCGTAGCCGTGGACGCGGAGGCGGTTCAGCTCGGCGATGGTCAGGCCGAGGATCTCCCGGGCCGCCTTGAGCGGGACGCCGTCCGGGCCGCCGATGCGGACCCGGACCGTGCCCTCCTGCTCGACGATGCGTTCCCGGACCTCGTACGCGGCCGGACCCCAGCCCCCGTCACGGACGCACCCGATGGACGGGCCGGCGAAGTCGCAGTTGTCGCAGGTCCAGTCGGAGTACCAGCGCAACCGCCCGCCCTCCACCCGCTGCCAGGCATGGAAGACGCACCGCTCGCAGGGTTCACAGGGAAGCGTCACGAAGTGTTCGGCCATCCGTGCAGCATGCGGTACCGGTGTGGCGGGCGTATCCCGATAACGTCTGGGGCATGACCCCTCTGTCCAGTCTTTCCACCCGGTCCAATCGGGGCGGTGCGGCCGTGCGGTCCGCGGTCCGTGTCGTCGCGCACCGGGGCGCCTCCCACGAGCACCCCGAGCACACCCTCGCCGCCTACCGGCAGGCCATCGCCGACGGGGCCGACGCGCTGGAGTGCGATGTGCGGCTCAGCCGGGACGGGCAGCTGGTGTGCGTGCACGACCGGAGCGTCGGGCGGACCTCCGACGGGCGCGGGGTGGTGTCCGCGATGAGTTACGAGGAGCTGGCCGCGCTGGACTTCGGCGGCTGGAAGGGGCCCGGGCACGGCGGGGCGCGGGTGCTGCGGTTCGAGGAGCTGCTGGAGCTGGCGCTGGGGGCGCCGTACCCGGTGGGGCTGGCCGTGGAGACCAAGCACCCGAGCCGGGCCGGCGGACGGCTGGAGGCCGAGCTGGTGCGCGTGCTGAAGGCGTACGGGCTGGCGGACGGGGCCTCGGGGCGGGTGGAGGTGATGAGCTTCTCCCGGAACGCCCTGGTGCGGCTGAACCGGCTCGCGCCCGGTCTGCCGTCCGTGTACCTGATCGAGCGGGCCGTCCGCCCGCCGCGGCCGCCGTTCGCCGGGCATGCCGGACCGGGGATCGAGCTCGTGCGCAAGGACCCCGGGCTGGTGGGACGGCTGAGGGCCAAGGGGCTGCGGGTGCGGGTGTGGACCGTGGACGAGCCCGAGGACGTCGAGCTGTGCCTGCGCCTCGGCGTGGAGACGATCATCACCAACCGGCCGCGCGAGGTGCGGGAGTACATCGGCGCCCGCTGAGCGCCGCCGTCCCGCTCTGCTCCTCTGCCGATCGGCATAGTGCGGCCCTGCATGTCGGGCCGATCGGCAGATGGCTGCTCCCCGGGGCTCCGGGCGAGGGTTGTCATGTGCCCGAACGGGGCGCCTGACCAGGGGAGTTCACATGAAGATCCGCACTGCCGCCCTGCCCGCCCTCGCACTGGCCGCCGTTGCCTCGCTGGTGGCGGCCGCACCCGCGCCGGCCGCCGCACCCTCGCCCGCGCCGGCTGCCGCGTCCGCACCGGCTGCCGCGCCCACGCCGTCCGCCGCTCCCCGTACTGCCTCGGTGCAGGGAGCGGGACGGATCTCCTATCCGTACTCCCCCGACCACGAGATCCGGTTCTCGGTCGACGCCGAGGGTGTGCCGTGGAGCAAGCCGTTCCCGGTCAAGGGTCTGGAGAAGGGGCTGCCCACCGATGCCCGCGGCCTGGTGACGGTGTACCACCGGGTGCCGGCCTCCGAGTCGCCGACCGGCAAGGAGTTCGTCGGCAGGGCCGTCGCCGAGGTGGACTGCCTGGTCACGGGTGGCCGGACGGCCACCCTCACCGCGGTGGTCAAGAAGTCGAACACCGGGAACGAGAAGCAGCGGATCGGCATCAGCATCGAGGAGGGCCGCGGCGGGGAGCCGGACCGGCTGGGCTTCTCCTGGGGCGTCGGCAACCTCGACGTGGGCAAGGACGGCAAGCCCGGGCCGGCCGTCACGGGTACCTGCATGGCTCCGGCGGCGTTCGCCCGGGTCGTCGAGGGCGGGTTCAAGGTCGCCGCGGCCCCGCTGGCGCCCGAGCCGAAGTAGGGCGGCAGACACACGAGGCACCCGGCCGGGGTGCGCCGGCCGGATGTGGGGGGACGTGCTCCTGTCAGGCGAAGCGCTGGTTCGCGGAGCCGTTGCAGGGCTGGAGGCGGAGGGGATCCTGTGCCGCGCCGACGGTCAGGCACATGCCGGTCGCGGCGGCCGGGCGGATGGTGGCGCCGTCACGGACGAAGTCCTGGTTGGCGCCGCCGTGGCAGTTCCAGAGGATCAGGCCGGTGCCCGCGCCGTAGTCGGCGCCGGGGGCGTCCAGGCACCGGTCGTGGGTGAGCTCGACGTGCACGGACCGGTTGGCGGGGTCGTACCACCAGCCCTGGTTGCGGCCGCCGTGGCAGTCCCAGCCGAGGACCTGGGTGCCGTTGGCGCTGGCGGCGCCCCTGGCGTCGAGGCAGTTGCCTGTCGCCTCGTTCCGCAGCGGGGCGTACAGGTCGTCCCAGGCGCCGGGGACCAGCACCGGGTTGCCCGTGGAGGCCGGGTCTGCGCAGGAGGCCTCGCGCAGGCCGGAGGCGTAGAGCTGGGTCAGGCAGGACGCGAACGCGCCGTGGCCGCGCCGGTTGGGGTGGAAGGACTGGCGGGTGGTGTTCTCGTCCCACGGGAAGTGGTCGCCGAGGTCCAGGTAGAGGCCGCGGGCCCAGGTGTCCTCCATGCACACCTCGTGGCCGTGGAAGAGCCGGGAGTTGTCGAGGTAGACGGCGCCGGAGTTGCGGGCGGCTTCCCGCATGCCCTGCTCGAACGCCGGGACGGCCTGGTTGCGGCCCCAGGTGGCGTCGGAGTCGTAGCCGGCGCAGCCGCCCGGGAGCTTGCCGGGGAAGTCCGGGTTGTCGTTGAAGTCGGGGCCGATGGGGCTGGGATAGCCCATGACGACGAGCTTGTAGTCGGAGTCGGCGTAGCCGGCGTTCCGCATGACCGTCTTCAGGTCGGCGACGGTGGCCTCGACCTTCGGCCGCAGTCCGTCCACCCGGGCCTGCCAGCCGGGGGCGTACTTCGGCTCGCAGACGCCCTGGCCGAGTACCCAGCGGGTCACGCAGTCGGTCATGACCGGGCCGAACTGCAGGTCGTCGTTGGCTCCGGCGACCAGCAGGACCATCTTGACGCGGGTGTTGCGGGCCTTGATGGCGAGGCTGTCGCTCTGCACGAGCTCGTCGGCGTACTGCTTGCTCCCGCCGATCCGGATGTTTCCGGTGTACGCGCCGGAGCAGGCCACGTTGAAGGTGAGGTCGGCCTGGATGCCGGTGCGGTGGATGGCGGTGTCCGGCGAGCGGTGGCACTGGTTGTCCGGCGTGTTGGTCGCCGGGTCGTAGCTGCCGATGCCCTCGCCCGATATCTCGCTGTCGCCGAGCGAGATGAGCCCGGTCCTGCGCTGGTTCATCGGGCGGATGGCGGAGTCGCCGTAGATCTTCACGGCCTCGGCGGCCCGTACGGTCTCCAGTTCCGGCGGAAGTGGAGTGATCGCCGAGCCCGAGGTGGTAGCCGTGGGGGTCATGGTGGCCGTGGGGGTGGCCGCCTGAGCCATGGGGGTGATGGCGGTGACGCCCCCGAGGGCGGCCGCGAACGCCGCGACGGCGGCGAAGGTACATCTGACTCTGAGTCTGGGTCTGGTTCGCGCCATGAACGCCTCCCCGAGTAGGTGTTACCCCCGGTATCTACTGGCGGGTAGGGGAGATGGGAACACTTCGAACAAGACAATTGCTCAACTTTTTGAGGAGGCCACGAAGATGACCGAGGACCAGTTCCGGATCGAGCACGACTCCATGGGCGAGGTGAGGGTCCCCGCACACGCCAAATGGCGGGCCCAGACCCAGCGCGCCGTGGAGAACTTCCCCATCTCCGGGCAGCGCCTGGAGCGCTCCCACATCGCCGCTCTGGCCCGGATCAAGGCCGCTGCGGCCCGGGTCAACGTCCGGCTCGGCGTACTGGATCCGGCCGTCGGCGAGGCCGTCGGGGCGGCCGCCGCCGAGGTCGCGGAGGGCCGCTGGGACGAGCACTTTCCGGTCGACGTCTTCCAGACCGGCTCCGGCACCTCGTCCAACATGAACATGAACGAGGTCATCGCCACCCTCGCCACCGAGCGGCTGGGCCGCGACGTCCACCCCAACGACCACGTCAACGCCTCGCAGAGCTCCAACGACGTGTTCCCCTCGTCCATCCACATCGCCGCCACCGCCGCCGTCACCCACGAGCTGATCCCGGCCCTGCGGCACCTGGCGGCGGCGCTGTCCCACAAGTCCGCCGAGTTCGCCGAGGTGGTCAAGGCGGGCCGCACCCACCTCATGGACGCCACCCCGGTCACCCTGGGCCAGGAGTTCGGCGGGTACGCCGCCCAGATCCACTACGGCGTCGAGCGCCTGCAGGCGGCGCTGCCGCGGCTCGCCGAACTGCCCCTGGGCGGCACCGCCGTCGGCACCGGCATCAACACGCCGATGGGCTTCTCCGAGGAGGTGATCGCCGAGGTGGCCGCGGACACCGGCCTGCCGCTGACCGAGGCCCGGAACCACTTCGAGGCCCAGGGCGCGCGGGACGCCCTGGTGGAGACCTCCGGGATGCTCCGCACGATCGCGGTCTCGCTCACCAAGATCGCCAACGATCTGCGCTGGATGGCCTCCGGCCCCCGCACAGGATTGGCCGAAATCAATCTGCCGGATCTGCAGCCCGGCTCCTCGATCATGCCGGGGAAGGTCAACCCGGTGGTCCCCGAGGCGGTGCTGATGGTGGCCGCACAGGTGACCGGGAACGACACCACCGTCGCCGTGGCGGGGGCCGCCGGGAACTTCGAACTCAATGTGATGCTCCCCGTCATGGCCCGGAACCTGCTCGAATCCGTGCGGCTGCTCGGCGCGGCAAGCCGCCTGCTCGCCGACCGCACGGTCGCCGGGATCACCGTCAACGCCGCCCGGGCCAGGGAATACGCGGAATCCTCGCCCTCGGTGGTGACCCCGCTCAACCGGTACATCGGCTACGAGGAGGCGGCCAAGGTGGCCAAGAAGTCCCTCGCGGAACGGAAGACGATCCGGGAGGTGGTGCTGGAGGAGGGCTACGTCGACCGTGGCGACCTGACGCTGGAGGAGCTGGACCGGGCCCTGGACGTGCTCCGGATGACCCGGCCCTGACCCGGACCCGAACCGGCCCCGAACAGGCCCCGAACCAGCCCCGGTCCGCGCGCGGGCCGGGCGTACGGCTCCCGGAGCGGCTCCGGAACCACCTGATTCCGGCCGCTCCCGGGCCCCGTACGCGCCCCCTGGCACCGCCACGAGGACCCCCAGTGACCTGCACCGCAGCGGTCCCGGGAGGCCCGCGCCTACTATCTGGGCATGGAAGGTACCGACGAGGCACGGAGCACACAGGGGACCCGGGACACGCACTGGGCGCCCGGGGAGCACATCCTCTGGCGCTACCGCGACCACGCCCCGGGCCTGGACGGTCAGGTGCACATCTGCCGGCCGGTGACGGTGGTCCAGGACACCGGGGACCTGCTCGCCGTGTGGATGGCCCCGGGGACCGAATGCGTCAAGCCGGTGCTGGCCGACGGCAGTCCGGTGAGCCGGGAGCCGCTCGCCACCCGCTACACGGCACGCCGGACCACCGCGCGCTCGATGTGGTCCGGCGAGGGAGTGCTCAAGCTGGCCAAGCCCGGCGACCCGTGGTCGGTGTGGCTGTTCTGGGGGCCCGGCTGGGAGTTCCGCAACTGGTACGTCAACCTGGAGTCGCCCCGCACCCGCTGGGACGGCGGCATGGACTCCGAGGACCACTTCCTCGACATCGCGGTCTACCCCGACCGGAGCTGGCAGTGGCTGGACGAGGACGAGTTCGCGCAGGCCCAGCGGTCCGGTCTGATGAGCCCGCAGGACGCGGACCGGGTACGGGCGGCGGGCCTCGAAGCGGCCCGTCTGATCGGCGCCTGGGGGGCTCCTTTCTCCTCCGGCTGGCAGGACTGGAGACCCGATCCGAGCTGGAAGGTTCCGGTTCTGCCCGAGGACTGGGACCGCACCCCGGCGTATATGACCTCATGAGACCCTTGATGCGCCCCCGGGGTTCAAACGTAGGATCGTCCTCCGCAAGGCTGCGTAATTGGCATGCTGCGCGCGGGACTTGGTAACGAGCGGGACGCGGTACCCGGGGGTGACGGTGCCCCCGCCGCTGAGCGGGTATACCGCGACTGACCGAGTTGAGTGCAGCGCACATCGAGCGCGAACGGACGGAATTCCACGCGTGACGGAGTACCCCACCTCCCACGAGGGCCCGCAGCCTGCCGCCGCGGGCAGCTCCGACGTGCCGGGGCCGCGCCGGGCACGGCGGGGTCCGGGCACACGGGCCGTGCCCGCGTCCGCGGCGGGCGCGCAGAGCGCCCCGGCGCCGCGTACCCCGGCCGACCGGGACGACCTCGGCCACGGCAAGGCGCCCGCCCCGGGCGACGGCTGCGCGGGCGCCCGCTCGCGCGAGGGGCTCACGGCCGGCCCGGACGGGCCGGAGGACGCCGCGCCGGGCGGCCGCCCGGCCGGGTCCGTGCCCGTCGCCCTGCCCGGCTCGATCCCACCCGCCCGGCACGCCGGCGGCAGCCCGCCCGGAGCGCGGCCGCCGGATCCGGAGGCCGGTGACGGGTCCCGCGACGCGGCGGCCGCGCGGAACGCCGGTGCCGCGGAGCCCGGATCCGGCACGGCCGGCACCGACGGCACCCCTGGCGCGGGCGGTACGTACGACACCCCTGGCACGGACGGCATGAGCGGTACGGACGGAACGGGCCCGGACGCGGGTGCCACGGACGCCGGGGCCCGGGCCCGTGACACCGCGGCCGCGCGGAACGCGACCGCCGCGCCCGGCGGCGCGGAGCGGCACGGCGACCCGAACGGCCTCGGCGACGACGGCCTCGGCGGGCACGACGGCCTCGGCGACCCCGGCGCGCACGGCGTACCGGCACCTCGCGGCGAGGCCGCGGCGGTGCCGGGCGGAGGCATGCCCGGCACCGGCATCACCGGTACGGTCACGGCCGGCGCCGGTGCCGGTCCCGACGCCCGCGGTGACGGGTCCGGCCGGTCCGGGATACCGGCAGGCGCCGAGGCCACGGCGGCACGCCGGGAAGGCGACCGGCTGCGGTTCGTCGGGGCGGCCACCCGCCGCATCGCCCGCGGCATCGACCTCGACGAGATCGTGCTCGGCCTGTGCCGGGCCACGGTCCCGACCTTCTCCGACGCCATCCTGGTCTACCTGCGCGATCCGCTGCCGGTCGGCGACGAGCGTCCGGTCGGCCCGGTCGTCTTAAGGCTTCGCCGTACCGACCGGCTGCGGCCGATCGACGAGCTCGGGACCGGGCTCGAACTCACCGGGGCCGCGGGGGGCGCCGGGGAGCTCGACTTCAGCCAGCTGCCGCTCGTCGGCCCGCAGGGCGACCTGCCCGCGGCCGAGCTGTGCGAGATCCGGCCCGGCGGGGCGCTCGCCGAGGTGCTACGCGGCGTACGGCCGGTGTTCGGCGACTCCGCAGCCGCCCGGGCCGCGCTGCCCGAGCTGCTCGGCGACGAGCACCCGCTGCCGAGCGGCCAGCGGGCGGTGCTGGCGCCGCTGCGCGGCCGCCGCCGGGTGATCGGCGCGGCCGTGTTCCTGCGCAGTCCCGAGCGGCCCGCGTTCGAGCCGAACGACCTGCTGGTCGCGGCGCAGCTGGCCACGCACACCGCGCTCGGCATCGACAAGGCGGTGCTGTACGGCCGGGAGGCGTACATCGCCGACGAGCTGCAGCGCACCATGCTGCCCGACAGCCTGCCCCAGCCGACCGGGGTGCGGCTGGCCTCGCGCTACCTGCCGGCGGCCGAGACCGCCCGGGTGGGCGGCGACTGGTACGACGCCATACCGCTGCCCGGGAGCCGGGTCGCGCTCGTCGTCGGTGACGTCATGGGGCACTCCATGACCTCCGCCGCGATCATGGGCCAGCTGCGCACCACCGCGCAGACCCTGGCCCAGCTCGACCTGCCGCCGGGCGAGGTGCTGCACCACCTCGACGAGCAGGCCCAGCGGCTCGGCTCGGACCGGATGGCCACCTGCCTGTACGCCGTCTACGACCCGGTGTCGCACCGGATCACCATCGCCAACGCGGGCCACCCGCCGCCGGTGCTGCTGCACCTGGGCGGGCGCGCCGAGGTGCTCAGGGTGCCGCCGGGCGCGCCGATCGGCGTGGGCGGCGTGGACTTCGAGGCGGTGGAGCTGGACGCACCGGCCGGGGCCACCCTGCTGCTGTACACCGACGGCCTGGTGGAGTCCCGGCTGCGCGACGTGTGGACGGGCATCGAGCAGCTCCGCGAGCGGCTGGCCACCACGGCCCAGCTGACCGGGCTGGACCATCCGCCGCCGCTGGAGGCCCTCTGCGACGACATCCTCGACATGCTCGGGCCGGGTGACCGGGACGACGACATCGCGCTGCTCGCGGCCCGCTTCGACGGGATCGCGCCCAGCGACGTCGCGTACTGGTTCCTGGACCCGGAGGAGACCGCTCCGGGCCGGGCCCGCCGGTTCGCCCGCCGCGCGCTGTCCCGGTGGGGCCTGGAGGAGCTGGAGGACTCGGTGGAGCTGCTGGTCAGCGAGGTGGTCACGAACGCCGTCCGGTACGCGGAACGGCCGGTGACCCTGCGTCTGCTGCGCACGGACGTGCTGCGCTGCGAGGTCGGCGACGACTCACCACAGCTGCCGCGGCAGCGCCGGGCCCGGGAGACCGACGAGGGCGGCCGCGGGCTGTTCCTGGTCAACCGGTTGGCCCGGCGGTGGGGCGCGACCCGGCTGAGCAGCGGCAAGGTGGTCTGGTTCGAGATGTCGCTGCCGGGCGGCGGGCGCGGCTGATCCCCGGCGGACGGCCGTCGCCTGCTCCGGCAGGCAGCGCGAAAAGGCCGCCGCCCCGCAGCGGATTCGCTGCGGGGCGGCGGCCTTTTCGTGGTCCGGCGCCGACGGCCGGCCCGGTGTCGCCTACTGCGTGGGCGGCTTGATGTCGGCGCTGCCCGAGGGCGGCTTGGTCGGCGGGGTCGGCTTCGTCGACGGGGAGGTCGGCGGGCTGGACGACGGCTTGCCGGAGCTGCTGCCGCTCGGGTTGGGCTTGCCCGACTGGCTGCCGCTCGGGTTCGGGGAGCGCGAGCCCGAGGGCTTGGTGCTCGCCGAGCCGCTGGGCGAGCTGCTGGCCGAGCTCGACGGGCTGGTGCTCTTGGTCGGCGGTGCGGCCGGGGCGCCCATGTCGGCGTCCTCCAGGTCGAACTTGCCGGTGTCCGCGCCCTGGAGCGCGGCCAGGGTGTACGCCTTCCAGATGTCGGCCGGGAAGCTGGAACCGCCCGCCCGGCCGCCGCCGGCGGTACCGGTCAGCGTGGTCTGCTTGAAGGTGACGGGCTCCTCGCCGAACATCGCGACGACGGTGACCAGCTCCGGGGTGTACGCGGCGAACCAGGCGGACTTGTTGTTCTCGGTCGTACCGGTCTTGGCGGCGGCCTGGTAGGCGCTGCTGCGGACCTTCTTGCCGGAGCCGGACTCGTCCTCGACGACGCCGATGAGCACCTTGGTGACGGTGTCGGCGGTGCGGCTGCTGATCGCCTGGCCGCCGATGGCCTGCTGCGGCCTGAAGGTGCGCTCGGCGTGGGTGGCGGACTTGACGATGGTCGGAGTGACCTTCTTGCCGTGGCGGTCGAGGGTGGCGTAGACCCCGGCCATCTCCACGGTGTTGGCGCTCATGGTGCCGAGCGAGAGCGCCGGGCTCTCCTCGGGCCAGCCGTCCCGCTTCCCGTTCATGCCCATGGCCAGGCCGGTCTTCTTCACCTTGGGCGGGCCCACGTCCACGAACATCTGCGCGTACACGGAGTTCATGGAGCGGTTGGTGGCCTCCTGGACGGTGACGTCACCGTAGCTCCGGTCCTCCTGGTTCTGCGGGGCGAACGGCTCCGAGGCACCGACGACCTTCCGCTTGCTGGTGCCGTCGTAGATGGTGTTCGGCGTGATCTCCTTCTCGTCCTGGGTCTCCGACCCGTTCTCGAGGGCGGAGGCCAGCACGACCGGCTTGAAGGTGGAGCCGGGCTGGTAGTCGGTGCGCAGCGCGTTGCTGGCGTACTTGTCCTGCAGGCCGGTGCCGCCGTACATGGCGACGATGGAGCCGGTCTTGGGGTCCACGGAGGTGGCGCCGGCCTGGACGTTCTGGTCGACCGGACGGTTCTTGGTGTCCTTGCGGTCGAGCTTGGACTCCAGCTCCTCCTGGACGGCGGTCTCCAGGGCCTTCTGCTTCTTCGGATCGATGTTGAGCGTGATGTTCCAGCCGCCCGCCTCGATCTGGTCGTCGGTGACGCCCTGGCGGCGGAGCTCGGCGTTGGCGGCCTGGACCAGGTAGCCCTTCTGGCCTTCGAGGCCGGGGGCGGGCTTGGGCTTGATGGGCTCCCGGAACTGCAGGGTCTTGCGCTTGCCGGCATCCAGCGCGCCCATCTCGACCATGTTGTCGAGCACGCCGTTGAAGCGGATCAGGACCAGCCGCTTGCCGTTGGGGCCGGCGGTGGCCCAGTCGTACTGGCTGGGGGCCTGGAGGACGGCGGCCAGGTACGCGCCCTGCTCCAGCGTCAGCTTTTCGACGTCCACGCCGTAGTAGGCCTGGGAGGCGGCCTGGATCCCGTAGGCGCCGCGGCCGAAGTAGCTGGTGTTGAGGTAGCCCGCGAGGATCTCGTCCTTCTCCATCTCGTTGTCGACCTTGAGCGAGATGATGAGTTCCTTGACCTTGCGGGTGGCCGTCTGCTCCTGGTTCAGGAAGTAGTTCTTGACGTACTGCTGGGTGATGGTGGAGCCGCCCGCCGTGCCCCGGCCGAGGACGGTGTTGACGCCGCCCCGGGCCACGCCGAACAGGTCGACGCCCTGGTCCTTGTAGAAGGACTTGTTCTCGATGGCGATGAAGCCCGTCTGGACGTCCTTGGGGATCCGGTCGAGGCCCACGATCTCGCGGTTGACCTTGCCCCTGCGGGCCATGATGGAGCCGTCGGCGTACTTGTAGACGTTGCTCTGCAGCTCCGCCTGCTCGTTGGGGTTCGGCTTCTCCACCACGAAGTAGGCGATGAGCAGGGCGGCCATTCCGAGCAGGATCACACCGAAGAACGTGCCGAGGATCTTCTTCCAGGTGAAGAGGCGGCGTATGAAGCTCTTCTTGCCTCCGCCGCCCGCACGGGCGCCGTTCGATGCGCGTCGTGCACCGCGCCCGCCTTGCGCTCTCCGCGCCTCTGCTCGGCCCATCGCTCCCGCTCCGCTCGATAACCCCCCGACGTCAGCTCCGAAAACTAACACCGCAGGAATGCCCAAAGGTCGTCGAATTTCGACCAATACCGGCCAATTCGGACGTGAGAATCAGCACCTCACTCCACCGGAACCGACGCACATGATGCCGTGCGGGTTGCGGCCGAGCAAAAAAGTGATATCACTTTGCTAGGACCCGGTGATGCCCGGGAACGACATGAACGGGGAGAACCATGACCGAAGTTGCGGGTACGACGACGGATCAGACCGGCGCGGGGGCCGGATCGAAGGCGCGCGAGTACGCCGCGCACAGCATCGGCGGCGGCCCGGCCCTGCTGGCCGGCCTGGCCGGGATGCTGGGTGGAGTGGGCCTGGTCGTCGCCGGAGCGGTCGCCGGGCCGGCCGGCCTCAAGGTCGCCCTGATCGTGCTGGGCCTCCTCGTCTTCATGGGGTCGATCGTCGCGATGAGCGGCCTCAACGTGGTGGAGCCCGGCCAGGCCCGGGTGGTCCAGCTGTTCGGCCGCTACCGGGGCACCATCCGCACCGACGGCCTGCGCTGGGTCAACCCGCTGACCTCGCGGGAGAAGATCTCGACCCGGGTCCGGAACCACGAGACCGCCGTACTGAAGGTCAACGACGCCTACGGCAACCCGATCGAGCTGGCCGCGGTCGTGGTGTGGCGGGTCGAGGACACCGCGCGCGCGGTCTTCGAGGTCGAGGACTTCACCGAGTTCGTGGAGACCCAGGCGGAGGCGGCGGTCCGGCACATCGCCATCGAGTACCCCTACGACTCCCACGACGAGGCCGGGCTCTCGCTCCGCGAGAACTCCGAGGAGATCACCGGGAAGCTGGCCGCGGAACTACAGGCGCGGGTCGACGCGGCCGGAGTCGAGATCATCGAGTCCCGCTTCACGCACCTCGCGTACGCTCCGGAGATCGCCTCCGCGATGCTCCAGCGGCAGCAGGCCGGGGCGATGGTGGCGGCCCGCAAGCAGATCGTGGAGGGCGCGGTGGGCATGGTCGAACTGGCACTGAACCGGCTGACCGAGGAGGACATCGTGGACCTCGACCCGGAGCGGAAGGCCGCGATGGTCTCGAACCTGATGGTGGTGCTGTGCGGTGACCGCGCCGCCCAGCCGGTGGTCAACACGGGCACCCTGTACCAGTGACCCCGCCTCCCGAGCCGTCCGGCCGCGCCGCCCGCAAGCAGGTGCTGCTGCGGCTGGACCCCCAGGTGTACGACGCGCTGGCCCGGTGGGCGGGCGAGGAGCTGCGCAGCGCGAACGCGCAGATCGAGTTCCTGCTGCGGCGGGCGCTGGCGGAGGCCGGGCGGCTGCCCAGCGCGCCGGGGCCGATGCCTCGGCGGGGGCGGCCGCCGAAAAGCGACTCCTGAGGCCATCAGCCCCCTGACCAGGGATTTCCGAGGCCCGACATCGCTCTACACCCCATGTATACACCGCGTGTATACATGGGGTGTAGAGTCGTCCGCATGTCCATAGGTCACACCCTCCTCGGCCTACTTGAGGCCGGGCCCCGGCACGGCTACGACCTCAAGCGCGCCTACGACGAGAAGTTCGGCCACGACCGGCCGCTCGCGTACGGGCAGGTCTACTCGACCATGTCCCGCCTCCTGAAGAACGGCCTCGTCGAGGTCGAAGGGATCGAGGCGGGCGACGGCCCCGACCGCAAGCGGTACGCCATCACCGAGGCCGGCGTCACCGACGTCGGGCACTGGCTGACGCAGCCCGAGAAGCCGGAGCCGTACCTCCAGTCGACCCTCTACACCAAGGTCGTCCTGGCCCTGCTCACCGGCCGCTCCGCGGCCGACATGCTCGACACCCAGCGCGCCGAGCACCTCCGTCTGATGCGCATCCTCACCACCCGCAAGCGCAAGGGCGACCTCGCCGACCAGCTGATCTGCGACCACGCCCTGTTCCACCTCGAAGCGGACCTCCGCTGGCTGGAACTCACCGCCGCCCGGCTCGGACAGCTCCGGCAGGAGGTGACCCGGTGATGACCCCCGCAGGCTCCGTGCTCGCAGCCACCGCCCTCCGCAAGACCTACGGGACCACTCACGCCCTGGACGACGCCGAGTTCTCCATCCACCCCGGCGAGGTCGTCGCCGTGATGGGCCCCTCCGGTTCCGGCAAGTCCACCCTGCTGCACTGCCTCGCCGGCATCCTGACGCCCGACTCCGGTTCCATCACCTACGCGGGCCGCGAGCTGACCACGATGAGCGACGCCGAGCGCAGTGCCCTGCGCCGCTCGGACTTCGGATTCGTCTTCCAGTTCGGTCAGCTCGTCCCCGAGCTGACCTGCCTGGAGAACGTGGCCCTCCCGCTCCGCCTCGCCGGCGTCCGGCGCAGGCAGGCCGAGGCCACCGCACTGGAGTGGATGGACCGCCTCCAGGTCGCCGAGGTGCGCGACAAGCGGCCCGGCGAGGTGTCCGGCGGACAGGGCCAGCGGGTCGCCGTGGCCCGCGCCCTGGTCACCGGTCCGCGCGTGGTCTTCGCCGACGAGCCCACCGGCGCCCTGGACTCCCTCAACGGGGAGTTGGTGATGCAGCTGCTCACCGAGGCCGCCAGGTCCGCGAACGCCGCCGTCGTCCTGGTCACCCACGAGGCCCGGGTGGCCGCCTACTCCGACCGCGAGATCGTGGTCCGCGACGGCAGGTCCCGCGACATGGAGCGGATCGTATGAGCCTGCTCCGCATCTGGGGCCGGGACCTCGCCATGGGCGCCCGGTTCGCCTTCGGCGGCGGCCGGGAGGGCTGGACCCGGACCCTGCTCACCGGCCTGGGCGTCGGCATCGGCGTGGCCCTGCTGCTGATCACCACCTCGCTGCCCAACGCCTTCGCGGCCCGCGACGCCCGGGGCGACGCCCGCGGCCTGTACAACGCGCAGAACCTGCCGAAGCCCGGCCCGGACACCCTGCTGGTCGCCTCGGCCAACCAGACGTACCACGGCCGGGACATCGGCGGCGTACTGGTCAGGGCGGAAGGCCCCGAGGCCCCCGTCCCGCCGGGCCTGAAGGCGCTCCCCGCCCCGGGTGAACTGGCGGTCTCCCCCGCCCTGGAGCGGCTGCTGAAGTCCGGGGACGGCCGGCTGCTCCGCGAGCGGCTGGACGGGAGGATCACCCAGATCATCGGCGACGCGGGCCTGATCGGCCCGCACGAGCTGTACTTCTACACCGGCCACGACCTGGCGAAGGACCGCGGCGGCGAGCTCGGCCAGTACCGGGTCAAGCGGATCGACCACTACGCCATCGAGGTCGAGGAGCCCTCGTCCGACCCCGTCCTGCTCCTGCTGGTCCTGATGACCCTGCTGGCCCTGCTGCTGCCGGTCGCCGTGTTCATCGCCGCCGCCGTCCGCTTCGGCGGCGAACGCCGCGACCGCCGGCTGGCCGCGCTGCGCCTGGTGGGCGCCGACGGCCGGATGGTCCGCCGGATCGCCGCCGGGGAGGCCCTGGCCGGGGCGCTGACCGGACTGGCCATGGGCGTGGGGCTGTTCTTCCTGGGCCGCGAGGTCGTCGGGAACATGGACCTGCGCCAGCGCAGCTTCTTCCCGCACGACCTCACCCCGAACCCGGGGCTGGCCGCACTGGTGACGGTGGCGGTGCCCGCCGCGGCCGTGCTGGTGACCCTGTTCGCGCTGCGCGGGGTGGTCATCGAGCCGCTGGGTGTCGTCCGCACCGCCAAGCCGTCCCGGCGGCGCGTGTGGTGGCGGCTGCTGATGCCGGCCGCCGGTGCCGGCCTGCTCCTCCCGATGCTCGGACAGGGCAGGGACAACGGCACGTTCAACCAGTGGCAGGTGTCGGCCGGTGTGGTGCTGCTGCTGGTCGGGACGACCGCCCTGCTGCCCTGGCTGCTGGAGCGGCTGGTGCGCGGGATGTCCGGCGGTCCGGTCTCCTGGCAGCTGGCCGTCCGCCGGCTCCAGGTCGACAGCGGTACGGCGGCCCGCCTGGTCAGCGGGGTCGCGGTGGCGGTCGCCGGGGCCATCGCCCTGCAGATGCTGTTCGCCGGCTCCCGCGGCGACTTCGTCGAGGACACCGGCCACGACCTGGCCCGGGCCACGGCCGTGGTGCTCACGGACAAGGGCGCGCTGGCGGACGAGCTGGCCGGGAAGCTGGAGCGGTCCCCGGGCGTCACCCGGGCCATCGCACTGCGCGGCACCCAGGCATCCCACCGGGCGGACGGCGGCGGAGACCAGCTGAGCGTCACCATCGGCAGCTGCACGGCCCTGAAGGAGATCGCCGCGATCGGCACCTGCCGGGAGGGCGACGCCTTCATGGTGGCCGGCGGCAGCGACATGCCCACGGCCAAGGCCGGCGAGAAGCTGTTCGCCGGCAACGTCCTGCAGCGCGAGCCGGGCGGGCCCCCGCCGGTCGAGCTGACCGTCCCGGCGAACCTCCGTACGGTCCACGGCGGCACCACCCCGACCGGCGGCCCGACCTCCGGGCTGCTGCTGACCCCCTCGGCCGCCCCCAGGAGCACGAACGGCTACGAGCACGCCTCCATCGACGTCCTCGCCGACACCTCCGACCCGGACGCGATCGAGTACGTCCGTACCGCGGTGTTCAAGGCCGACCCGTTCGCCCACGCGCTGAGCCTGGGGAAGACCCGGGTGGACAGCAGCTACGCCTCCGTGCAGACCGGCCTGTACTTCGGCGCGGCCGGGGTGCTGGCGCTGATCGGCACCAGCCTGCTGGTCTCCCAGCTGGAACAGCTGCGGGAACGGCGGAAACTGCTGGCCGCGCTGGTCGCCTTCGGCACCCGGCGGTCCACGCTCACCCTGTCGGAGCTGTGGCAGTCGGTCCTGCCGATCGCCGTGGGCCTGCTCCTGGCCGCCGCGGCCGGCACCGGGCTGGGCCTCCTGCTGCTCGGCATGACCGGGTATCCGGTCCGGGTCGACTGGACCCCGGTGCTCGCCATGACCGGCATCGGCGCCGCGGTGGTGGCCGCGGTGACCCTGCTCGGCCTGCCGCCGCTGCTGCGCCTGATGCGGCCGGACGGCCTGCGCACCGAGTAGGCGCGCGGGCCGGCGGGCCTGAGCCGGCGGGCGGGGTCGGCGGGTGGGTCGGTCAGTCCGTCTGCCACACCGGCAGCGGCCGGACCGCCTCCCGCAGCGCCGCCGCCACCGCCCGGAACTCCTCCTGCCGGGCGGTGCCGGTGCGCATGGCCAGGGCGATCCGCCGGGACGGCGCGGGCTCGGCGAAGTACCCGGTGGCCAGGTGCTCGTTCCGGGAGGCCTCCAGCCGCAGGGCGGTGCGCGGCAGCAGGGTCACCCCCAGCCCCCCGGCGACCAGTTGGACCAGGGTGGAGAGCCCGGCCGCGGTGGTGGTGACGTCGGCGCCCTCGCCGCGGCCCGCCTCCCGGCAGACGTCCAGGGCCTGGTCGCGCAGGCAGTGGCCCTCGTCGAGCAGCAGCAGCTGCAGGCCGCGCAGTTCCTCGCGCGGTATGTCCTTCCGGCCGGCCAGCGGGTGTTCCCTGGGTACGAGCAGCACGAAATCCTCGTCGAAGAGGGCGAGTTCGGTGACCCCGGGGACACCGAGGGGCACGGCGAGCAGCAGCAGGTCCAGCCGGCCGGCCGCCAGCCCGTCCAGCAGGGATGCGGTCTGTTCCTCGTGCACCTGGAGGTCCATGCCCGGCCAGCGCCGGTGGAACAGCCCCAGCACGGTGGGCAGCAGGTACGGCGCCACGGTCGGGATCACCCCCAGGCGCAGCACACCGGTGAAGGGCGCCCGTACCGCCTCGGCCTCCTCCATCAGCCCGCCCACCGCGTCGAGCACGAGCCGTGCGCGGGCGGCTATCCGCTCGCCGGCCGGGGAGAGCAGGACCTTGCGGGTGGTGCGCTCCAGCAACTGCACGCCGAGGCCGTCCTCCAGCGCGGACACCGCGCCGGACAGCGCGGGCTGGCTCATGCCGATGGCCGCGGCGGCGTCCCGGAAGTGGAGGTGTTCGGCGACGGCGGCGAAGGCCCGGAGCTGGGCGAGGGTGGGCTGCTTCGCTGCCCTGTTGCCCGTATTACCGACTGCCACTGATAGGTACCTCCGATCACGTCGTTCAACTCTAGCGATTTCCACAATCAATGCTGCTGTGCCAGCATGTGAGATCCGTCCAACCCACTCGGAAAAGCCCCAAAAAGGCATATTTTCCAGTTCCGCAAGGAGAGTTCGTGCTCACTGTCGGTGACAAGTTCCCCAGCTACGACCTGACCGCCTGCGTTTCGCTGGAGGCCGGCAAGCAGTTCGAGCAGATCGACCACAAGTCCTACGAGGGCAAGTGGCGTGTGGTGTTTTTCTGGCCTGCGGACTTCACTTTCGTGTGCCCGACCGAGATCGCCGCGTTCGGCAAGCTGAACGAGGAGTTCGCCGACCGCGACGCGCAGATCCTGGGTGTCTCCGGCGACTCCGAGTACGTGCACCACGCCTGGCGCAAGGACCACGCCGACCTGCGTGACCTGCCCTTCCCGATGCTGGCCGACGTCAAGCACGAGCTGATGCAGGCCTGCGGCGTCGAGGGCGAGGACGGCTTCGCCAAGCGCGCCGTCTTCATCGTCGACCCCCACAACGAGATCCAGTTCGCCATGGTGACCGCCGGTTCCGTGGGCCGGAACCCGAAGGAGGTCCTGCGGGTCCTGGACGCCCTGCAGACCGACGAGCTGTGCCCCTGCAACTGGACCAAGGGTGAGGACACCCTCGACGCCGGCGCGCTGCTGGCCGGTGAGTGACGGATGTCCCTCGACTCCCTGAAGTCCGCCATACCGGACTTCGCCAAGGACCTGAAGCTGAACCTCGGTTCGGTCATCGGCAACCAGAACACCCTGACGCAGCAGCAGCTGTGGGGCACGGTGCTCTCCTGCGCGATCGCCGCCCGGTCCCCCATCGTGCTGCGTGAGCTGGAGCCGGAGGCGAAGGCCGCCCTCTCCCCGGAGGCGTACACCGCCGCCAAGTCCGCCGCCGCGGTCATGGCGATGAACAACACCTTCTACCGCACCCGCCACCTGCTCTCCGACCCGGAGTACGGCACCCTGCGGGCCGGTCTGCGGATGAACGTCATCGGCAACCCGGGCGTGGAGAAGGTCGACTTCGAGCTGTGGTCGCTCGCGGTGTCCGCGATCAACGGCTGCGGCCAGTGCCTGGACTCGCACGAGCAGGTGCTCCGCAAGGCCGGCGTGGACCGGGAGACGGTCCAGGAGGCCTTCAAGATCGCCTCGGTGATCCAGGCCGTCGCGGTCACCCTGGACGCGGAGGCGGCGCTCGCCGCCGAGTAGTCCGCCCGTCCTGCGCGCACGCGAAGGGGCCCCGCCGTCCGGCGGGGCCCCTTCCTGCTCGCCGGGCTCACTTCTCGCGGAGGGTGTCCATCAGCTTCCGCACGTCCTCGATCATGGCGTACTTGACCGCCTCGTAGTCGACGTTGTCCGTGACGACCTCAAGGCTGTGGGCTCCGTCGCCGGTCATCGACGACGCGTCCATCCTGAGGGTGAAGACCGCCTCGTGGTCCACCACGCGCAGGACCGGCTGGCGCCCGGCACCCGCGTCGGTGAAGAACGCCTTCTCCCCCAGGCCGGACACCGTCGAGGTCTGGCCGACGTTCCCGGCGGGAACGCCCAGCCCGAACTCGACGGCGGGATCGATCTCGGTGTGGCGCTCCACCACCAGCTCGATGGTGTAGAGCAGCCACTCTCCGGACGGGGTCTTCTCCGACTTGCCCGCCAGCGCGCACACACCCCACTCCAGGGTCCCCCGCCCCTCCTCGCTCCGGGTGCCCCTGCCGTCGGACAGGCCGGGCACGGCCTTGCCCAGCGCCGTCGGCCTGAACTCCTCGCACAGCTTCTCCGGCAGCCGGTAGGCCTGTTCCGGCGCGGCGGCCCGGTCCCCGTACGCGTACAGCCCGCCCGCCCACACCACGGACGCGGCCACGGCCCCGCCCAGCGCCCACAGCAGGCCCCTCCGTGAGCGGCGTTCGCGCGGCGCCGCCGGCTCCACCACGTCCGACGACGCGTCCGGAGCGGCGTACGGTCCGGACGCCGGCTCCCCCGTTTCCTCCAGCTCGGGCTCCGTGATCACGGCCCCGCCCCCCTTTGTCTTCCTACTTCTTCCTCAAGGACTTCAGGAACTCCCGCATGTCCTCGATCAAAGCCGCCTGGACCGCCGTCGTGTCCATCCGCTCCAAGGATCCGTCAGGTAGGCCCTCGCCGAAGTTCGTCGCGCTGACGGAGAGCCGGAAGACGGCGCCGCCGTCCAGCACCTTCAGCTCCGCACCGTCGCCGGCGTCTGCGACGAGCATGAGGGCGCGCTCACCCAGGCCCGGGACCTGGGACCGCTCCGGAGACCCGTCGTACATCAGCGACTCGACCTCGAACTCGGCGGCCGGGTCGGTCTTCTTGTGCAGCTGTACCTGCGCGGTCACGAAGTAGCCGAGCCCCTCCGACCGGTCACGGTCGGACAGTAAGCAGATCGCCTGGTCCAGCACCGGGTCCGGGGCCTCCCGGTGCTCGGGTCCGTTGCCGTGCATATCGCCCGCGATCCGGGTGAGCGCCCGGATCTCCAGCACCTTGCACAGGTTCTCCGGCAGCTCGTAGGCCATCGCCGGGGGCGCGTCCGGCCGCTGCCCGAGGGCGTACAGGCCGCCCGCCCACAGTGCCGAGGCGGCCAGTGCCCCGCCCGCCGCCCATACCCACGGCCGCGCCCGGCGCCGTGCCGGGGCAGCCGCGACCGCTCCTCCGGCCGGCTCCGGCGGGCGCGCGTCGTCCCACTGCCCGTCCAGCTCGGGTTCGCTGATCATGTCGGCCCCCGCCCCCGCACTATCCCCTGAGCGCCGTCAGCAGCGCCCGCATGTCCTCGATCATCGCAGCCTGCAGGGCGCTCTCATCAGGCTCCGGCGGAACCTCGCCCCCCTCCGGCCAGTCGTTGCCGGACATGGACCAGTTGGTCTCCAGGGTGATCACCGCGCCGCCGTCCAGCACCCTCAGCCGAGGGCCCTGGCGCGGCCCGGACCCGTACATCAGAGCCCGTTCGCCGAGTCCGGGCACCTCGGACACCTCGTGTGAGGCGTGTCCCTCGTACGGCGCCAGATGCAGGCCCGCCTCGAACTCCGGCTCCGGGTCGGCCTTCTTGTGCAGCTCCACCGTCACGGTGACGTCGTACGAGAGGTACGGGCGCCCGGACGCCTCCTGCCTCCCGTCCGCTGCGGTGCCGAGCCCGCACCAGGACAGGTCCACCGCCTCGTGCAGCCGCTCGTTCTCGCGCCGCTGGGGCCTCAGGTCGCCGGTGATCCGGGTCAGGGCGGCCGTCTTCGCCTTGTCGCACAGCGAGGTGGGCCGTGCGTACGGGATCGGCGGTCCGGGCCGGTCGGGTTCGCGTACGAGGTACAGACCGCCCGCCCACAGCGCGGAGGCGGCCACCGCACCGGCCAGCAGCCACACCGGGGACGGGCGCGGCCGGCGCGGCCGGTCCTGCTGCTCGGCCACGAGTTGCCCTGCGGGCTGCTCCGGGACCCCGTCGAGCTCAGGCTCGCTGATCACCGGATCCCCGCTCCCCCTGCTCCGGCGGCAGTTGCACGGCCAGCGCGGTCGCGCCGTGCGGCCCCGGGCCGATACGGCCCGGGAGTTCCCGGGAGTGGGCCCGGAGGTAGCCGACGACCGTGTTGGTGACCGCGACCAGCGGGACCGCAACCACGGCGCCGCCGATCCCGGCGATCATTCCGCCGGCCGCCACCGACAGCACCACGGCGAGCGGGTGGACCCGGACGGCGCGGCCCAGGATGAACGGCTGCAGTACGTGGCCCTCGATCTGCTGCACGGCGAGGACGACCAGGAGCACCATCAGGGCCGTCCACACGCCCTGGGTCACCAGGGCCACCACCACGGCGAGCGCGCCCGAGACCACGGCGCCGACCAGCGGGATGAAGGCGAACAGGAAGATGAAGACGGCCAGCGGGACCGCCATCGGCACGTGAAGGAAGTAGAGGCCGAGACCGATGAAGATCGCGTCGATCAGCGCGACGATCACCGTGCCCCGGACATACGCCGTGAGGGTGCGCCAGGCGCGCGGTCCGGCGCCGGCCACGCCCGCCCGGGCCGCCACCGGGACCAGGCCCAGCACCCATCCCCAGATCCGCTTCCCGTCGTAGAGCAGGAAGAGGGTGGAGAACATGGCGAGCAGCATGCCGGTGAGCACCTCGACCATCACCGTGGCGCCCTGCAGGCCCGCGGAGGTGATCTCCTCGGTGTTGGTGCCGATGGTGTCCGTCAGGTTCTTGGCGATGTCGTTGATCTGCTTCTCGGTGACGTGGAACGGACTGTCCAGCGCCCAGGTCTTGAGGTCGTTGATACCGTCCCGGACCCGATCGGAGAGGTTGTCCAGGTTCTCCATCACCTGCCAGACCACGAACCAGCCGACCAGGCCGATCACCACGAAGCCGAGGACCGCGGTGACCGCGGTGGCCAGCCCGCGCGGCAGGCCGAGCCGGCGCAGCCGGACCACGAAGGGCTGCAGCAGTGCGGTGACCAGGAGGGCGGCGGCGAAGGCCAGGACCACCAGCCGGACTTCGCTGATGACCTTCATCATCACCCAGAGCATGCCCGCGAGGAGCAGCAGCCGCCAGCTCGCCTCTGCGGCGACCCGGACCCCCCACGGGATCATGCTCGCCGGGTCGGGGCGGGTCGCGAGCGTTCCCGGATGGACCGGTACGGGCAGCTCGCCGTGGGCGGCGTGGGTGCCGTGCCCGGCGTGCGCCCCGGGAGCCGGGAGGGAGGCGGCCTGGGTCGCGGCGGGGGCTCCGACCGCGGCGGCACCGGGTACGCCGGGCCCACCGGGCACACCCGGCGCGGCATTGTTCTCCGGTGCCTGCCCCCCGAGCGAGTCGGCCTCGACTTCGGCCCGTCTCTCGGACAGCCGCTGATCCATGCGGTTCAGCTCGTTGCCGAGCCGGCCGAGCCAGCCCCTTCTCTTCTCCATTTCGTCCCTCTCTCCCCCAGACTGCGTCGGGGGGACCCCCACCCGTCCGGTCGTCAGCGCCTCGTCGACCGTACACGCGGGGAGCCCCGCACCGTAGGACGGTGCGGGGCTCCCCGGAGGTTGAGGAAGACCTAGTACCAGTGGTTGGCCTGCCAGAACGACCACGCGCCACAGGGGCTGCCGTAGCGGTCGTTCATGTAGTTGAGACCCCACTCGATCTGGGTGGCGGGGTTGGTGCGCCAGTCGGCACCGGCCGAGGACATCTTCGAACCGGGCAGCGCCTGGACCAGGCCGTAGGCACCCGAGGACGGGTTCTGCGCGCGGTAGTTCCAGGTGGACTCGTGGTTCACGATGTTCGAGAAGCACGTGAACTGGCTCGCCGGCACCATCTGCCGGGCGATGGCCTTGACCTCGGAGACGGTGTAGGAGCCCTTGACCTGGAAGCCGGAGCTGTCGCGCGTGGTGGGGTTGGAGCGGCTGGCGACCTGCTCCTTCGCCTCGCGCTCCTTCTTGGCCTTCGCCTCGGCCTCGGCCTTCTCGGCGGCGGCCTTCTTCTCCTTGGCCAGCTGGGCGGCCTGGACGCGGGCGGCCTCTTCCGTGGCCTTCCTGGCGTCCGCATCGGCGGAGAGGGCGATGGCGTCGGCCTGCTGCGCGAGCGCAGCGGTCTGGACCTGGGCCTGCTCGCCGACCGGAATGTCCGCCAGGAGCGTGGCACCCGAAGCGGTCGTCTCGAGGTCGTTCTGGGCGTCGCCCGTGGCAACACCCACGACGGCGCCGACGGTGGTGACCGCAGTGGCAGAAGCCACGGCGAATCCCCTGACCGAGATCCGGCTCACACGATGTCCTTCCAGCAGCGTCCGCAACGTGACCGCAACGGCCGCAAGAGCGCCCCTCGCACTGGCCTCCGTGTAACGCGGTCACTGGAGACGCTGGCCCGTAGCGGGCGGCATACGGCGGTCGTTCTGGAGTTGTGGTACTGCAGGTACAGCTGTGCCGCATGCGGGGCCTGACGGAGAACAGACTCTGCCGGACGCCGACGCCGCAGGGCAATTCCCCGTTGCGTGGGAAAGGTCACACCGGCCAAGTCCTGTCCGGTTCCCGCAAATCCCTGTGCAGCACGACGCCGCCCGGCTAGGCTCCTGGGCCTTTGCCGGGCGGCGCCAACTCGCTTTCCGCTATGGACGGTTTGCCGAACCGATGCGGTGTCCGGTTCAGATGGTTTCGAGCATCTCCGTCACCAACGCGGCGATCTGCGAGCGCTCGGAGCGGGTCAGCGTGACGTGGGCGAAGAGCGGATGGCCCTTCAACTTCTCGACCACGGCGACCACTCCGTCGTACCGCCCGACCCTCAGGTTGTCGCGCTGCGCCACGTCATGCGTCAGAACGACCCGGGAATTGGCCCCGATCCGGGACAGAACGGTCAGCAGGACGTTCCGCTCCAGGGACTGGGCCTCGTCCACGATGACGAAGGCGTCGTGCAGCGAGCGGCCCCGGATGTGCGTGAGCGGCAGCACCTCCAGCATCCCGCGGCCCAGCACCTCCTCGATCACCTCGCGCCCGGCCACCGAGGACAGGGTGTCGAAGACCGCCTGCGCCCAGGGGCTCATCTTCTCGGCCTCGGTGCCCGGCAGGTAGCCCAGCTCCTGCCCGCCCACCGCGTACAGCGGCCGGAAGACCATCACCTTCTGGTGCTGCCTGCGCTCCAGGACGGCCTCCAGGCCCGCGCACAGCGCCAGCGCCGACTTGCCGGTGCCGGCCCGGCCGCCCATGGAGACGATGCCGACCTCCTGGTCCAGCAGCAGGTCCAGCGCGATGCGCTGTTCCGCGCTGCGGCCGTGCAGGCCGAACGCCTCCCGGTCGCCGCGGACCAGCCGCACGTTCCCGTCGGAGGTGACCCGGCCCAGGGCCTTGCCCCGCTCGGACTGCAGGACCAGCCCGGTGTGCACGGGCAGCTCGGCCGCCTCCGGCACGTAGAGCCGCTCCTCGGAGTAGAGGAGGTCGATCTGCTCCCCGGAGAGGGCGAGCTCGGTCATCCCCGTCCAGCCGGCGTCGGTGATGGCCAGCTCCGCCCGGTACTCCTCGGCGAGCAGGCCCACCGAGGACGCCTTGATGCGCAGCGGAAGATCCTTCGATACGACCGTGACGTCGTACCCCTCGGCCTGCAGGTTGCGGGCGACGGCGAGGATGCGGGAGTCGTTGTCCCCCAGCCTGAAGCCGGCCGGGAGGACCCCGGGATCGGAGTGGTTGAGCTCGACACGGAGGCTGCCGCCCAGCTCGCCCATCGGGATGGGGGCGTCGAGGCGGCCGTGCCGGACCCGGAAGTCGTCGAGCAGGCGCAGGGCCTGCCGGGCGAAGTACCCGAGTTCGGGATGGTGCCTCTTCGCCTCCAGCTCGGTGATCACCACGATCGGGAGCACGACCTCGTGCTCGTCGAACCGGGAGAAGGCGTTGGGGTCCGCCAGCAGGACGCTGGTGTCGAGGACGTAGGTCCGCCTGTCGGACAGGCGGCGCTTTGTGCTGGTCACCACGGAAGGACTACCCCCTCGTAAGAGGTCGGGCCATGAAGACCGGACCGGTCATCGGCCGCAATGCCGGGGCCGATTTCCGGCCCTCCCCTGAAGTCCGTGCGAACCGCACGAGCGTCCTGGTGCAAAGGGCCTCCCGGGCGGACGGCACCGTGCCGTCCGCTGAGATTCGACACCCGTGGATCGGGCGTCGACCTGCCAGGGATATTCCCTCGAAGGGGCACCGCCATGCCATGGCATATGACGGACGATCGGTGAATCCCAGGTGAAGGACTTGCGAGGGTGGCGGGAGGGGCCGAGGGGGCGTCAGGTGCCCGGCCGGAACCGGCCGGGCCGTCCGCGCCGGCGTCGGTCAGGTGCCGTAGCGCCGGTGCCGGGCCGCGTAGTCGCGCAGGGCCCGCAGGAAGTCGACCTTGCGGAAGGCGGGCCAGAAGACCTCGCAGAAGTAGTACTCGGAGTGCGCGCTCTGCCAGAGCATGAATCCGGACAGCCGCTGCTCGCCGCTGGTGCGGATCACCAGGTCCGGGTCGGGCTGGCCGCGGGTGTAGAGGTGCTCCGAGATGTGGTCGATGTCCAGGATCTCGGCGAGCTCCTCGATCGAGGTGCCCTTCCCGTGGTGCTCCAGGAGCAGCGAGCGCACCGCGTCGGCGATCTCCTGGCGGCCGCCGTAGCCGACGGCGACGTTCACGAGTATGCCCGTGCGGCCGAGGGTGTCCTGCTCGGCTTCCTTCAGCACGGCCTGGGTGCGGGCGGGCAGGATGTCCAGGTTCCCGACATGGTGAACCCGCCAGCGGCCGTCGGCCGCGAGGTTCCGCACCGTGTTCTCGATGATCGCCAGGAGGGGCCGCAGCTCCTCCTCGGACCGGTCCAGGTTGTCGGTGGAGAGCATCCACAGCGTGACGACCTCGACGTCGGTCTCCTCACACCAGCCGAGCAGCTCCGAGATCTTGTCGGCGCCGGCCTGATGGCCCTGCTCGGTGGTACCGCCGGACGCCTTCGCCCAGCGCCGGTTGCCGTCCAGGATGACGCCGATGTGCTTGGGCACCGCGGCGTGGTCGAGTCGGCCTTCCACCCGGCGTGCGTACAGCCTGTACACCAGGTCGCGCAGCTTCACGATCCTCCAGCCCCTCCGTGCATAGCCCCCGAGCGAATTGCGGTCCTTCGGTCCCCCGAGGCCGCCACACTACTGCGCGCGGGGAGGGCCGTCCCAACTCGGTCTGTCACAAGTCCGTGATAGGGAGGACAACGTGACTGATACCAATCCCTATCGGGCAGCCGGCTCGCGCTACGACTCCATGGAGTACCGGCGCACGGGCCACAGCGGCCTCAGGCTTCCCGCGATCTCCCTGGGCCTCTGGCACAACTTCGGCGACGACAAGTCCCTGGAGTCCCAGCGCTCCATCCTGCACCGCGCCTTCGACCTGGGCGTCACCCACTTCGACCTGGCCAACAACTACGGGCCGCCGCCCGGCTCCGCCGAGCTGAACTTCGGCAAGATCTTCGCCCAGGACCTCGCGCCGTACCGCGAGGAGCTGGTGATCTCCACCAAGGCCGGCTACCTGATGCACCCCGGCCCGTACGGCGAGTGGGGCAGCCGGAAGTACCTCCTCGGCTCGCTCGACCGCTCGCTGAAGCGGATGGGCCTGGACTACGTCGACATCTTCTACTCGCACCGGTTCGACCCGGAGACCCCGCTGGAGGAGACCATGGGCGCGCTCGCGTCCGCGGTCCAGCAGGGCAAGGCGCTCTACGTCGGCGTGTCCTCCTACACCGCGGAGCAGACCGCCGAGGCGGTGCGGATCCTGCGCGACATGGGCGTGCGCCCGCTGATCCACCAGCCCTCCTACTCCATGATCAACCGCTGGACGGAGGAGGACGGCCTGCTGGACACGCTGGAGGAGTCCGGCATGGGCTGCATCTCCTTCGTACCGCTGGCCCAGGGGCTGCTCACCGGCAAGTACCTCGGCGGGAACCTCCCGGAGGGCTCGCGGGCCACCCAGGGCAAGTCCCTGAACCCGCGGCTGCTCTCGGAGGAGGTGGTCCGGCGGCTGAACGGGCTGAACGACATCGCCGCCCGCCGCGGCCAGTCGCTCGCGCAGCTCGCGCTGAAGTGGGTGCTGCGGGACGACCGGATGACCTCCGCGCTGATCGGCGCGTCGAACGTGTCGCAGCTGGAGGAGAACGTCGCCGCCCTGGCCGGCGCGCCGCTGACGGAGGAGGAACTGAAGGAGATCGACTCCTTCGCGGTCTCCACGCCCGGCACGAACATCTGGGCCCAGCGGGGCTGAGGCCGGCGGGGCCTCGGGCCCGCCTCCCTGACCTGCGCGTTTCCCCGCGGGGGGCGGGGAACGAAAAACGGGCCGGTCCGTGGGGGGGATACGGACCGGCCCGAGGGGGGGGTTCCACCATAACCCTTCGTAAAGCCTGCTGCGTGCATTGGCGGCACACGATTACGCTCCGAGTCCACCCATGAGCACTCCGGTGAGCGCCCCGGCGGTCATGGCCGGGCCGAAGGGGAAAGCCGTACGGGCCCCGGCACGCCGGGCCAGGAGCAGGGCGAGGCCGTGCAGGGCGCCGTAGAGGAAGCCGAGGAAGGCCCCGGCAGCCCATACCCCCCACCCGTACCACCCAAGAGCGACCCCGAGCGCGAGCGCCAGCTTGACGTCGCCGAGCCCGAGCCCGCCGGGGTTGATCAGGTGCAGCACGAGGTACGCCGCCCCTAGCCCGGCCCCGCCGAGCAGCGCGCCCCGCCAGGACCCTCCCGCCCCGGGCACCAGGGCGACCACCCCCAGCCCGACGGCGAGTCCCCCGGCCAGCGGCAGGGTCAGCACATCGGGCAGCCGGTGCACGGCGAGATCGACCATCACCAGCACCACCAGCACAGGCACCACCCCGACGAACACCACTCCCTCAGGCCTCCCCCCAACCCCACCTGCCACCACCCCGGACACAAGCCCGGTAACAACGCCAAGCCACAGCGAGCTGCGAGCAGGCCCTCCACCAGAGGTGTGGGCAGGCCCTCCGCCGGGGGTGTGGGCAGGCGTTCCGCAGGGCGATGGGGGTCCCCCCTGCTCGAGCGAAGTCGAGAGCTCGGGGGAGGGTGGGCACACCGGAACACCGCCCGGCTCCCTCGCTTCCGCCCCGCCGAAGCCGGGCTGCGCCCCCGAGGCCGGCACACCGCCGGCATCGGACCGCCCCGCCACCGCCACCGGCGCCGGCCCCAGCCACCCCCGCACCGGATGCCCCGCCGGACACACCGCCCGCCACGCCTCCCCCGCCGGCACGGACAGCCGGTACACGGCCCGCGGCAGCAACAGCCCCGCACCCACCCCGTACCCGACGGCAAGGACGATCACGATCACACCCATGCGGCGACCCTAGGGACCCCGCCGGGACGGGTCTACCCTGAGCCCCGACGCGCGACCGGAGGGCACGGAGAAGGGGCACGCCATGGCACGCCGCAGGCAACGGTGGACGGACGGCGAAACGGAACTCCGCATCGGCCCGGCCGGCCCGACCGTCCCCCTGGAGATCGCCGCCTCCTACCGCGCCCGCACCCGCGGCCTCCTCGGCCGCACCCGCATCGAGGGCGCCATGCTCCTCACCCCCGCCGCCTCCGTGCACACCTTCCGCATGCGCTTCGCGATCGACGTCGCCCACCTCGACCGCGACCTCCGCGTCCTCGCGGTCCGCACGATGCCCCCGAACCGCCTCGGCCTCCCCCGCCTCCGCTCCCGCCACGTCCTGGAGGCCGAAGCCGGCGCCTTCACCGCCTGGGACCTCCGCCCGGGCACCGTCCTCACCCTCGCGTAGCCGCCCCGGACCGGTCGGGCCAGGCCCCCGCGAGGCACGGTAAGTTGGGACGGTTGGGCAAACGGCGGGCCGGGAGCGGGCGGGGAGCGGGCGGCGATGACGGAGAACGCGCAGCTGGTTGCGCTGGAGCGACTCATGCCCGCCACCCACGGCGCCGACGAGGACATCGACTGGCAGGCCGCCGAAGCCGCCTGGAACACCCGCTTCCCCGCCGACTTCGTGGCCTTCATGGGCCGCTACGGCGCCGGCACCGTCAACGGCGAGGCGAGCATCCTGCTCCCCCTCCCCAAGCCCGGCCTCCAGTGGGACCCCGCCGAGATGGGCGAGGCGACCGCGAACGCCCGCGCCGCCTGGGTCGCGGACGGCGGCCGCGCCGCCTTCGGGATCGACCCCGAGTCGATCCTCGCCTGGGGCGTCACCGCCGCCGACGACATCCTCTGCTGGCTCACCACCGACCCCGACCCGGACCGCTGGCCGGTCCTGGTCTGCGGCCGGCACACCGCCGACGCCTTCGCCGTCCATCCCTACGGCATGGCCGAATTCCTGCTCCGCCTCTTCTCCGACGAGTTCGACGTGAGCCCGGTCGGGATCACCTTCTGGGACGGGGGCCCGATCGGCTTCGTCCACTGGCGCAAGGCCCAGCGCCGCTGGCAGGAGGGGCGTAATCCGGAAACCGGTGACCCGGATCCGTATGCCGGCGAGTTCCACGCCTCATAACGTTCTAGCAAAACACCAACCCGTCCCGGCTCTTCCGGAAACGGGCATTCGGCATGTCTACGCGCGTCCGCATTTCCCGCGTCATATAAGAAAACACCAGCCGGAATAACGGCAGTTGGAGCATTGCCCATAAGTGTGGGGGCGCTGGAATCCGTCGCCCCCCGGGCACGAGAGAATTCCGGCCATCGGGCCACCTCGGGTCACGTCAGGACACCGGGCCCCGGAGTAACCCATAAGTAACCAAAAGAAATCCAGGGGAATTCACCCGTGCGACGAAGATTCTTCGGGGCGGCGGCGACCTCGGCCGCACTCGGCCTCCTGTTCTCGCTCTCCGGCTGCGGCTCCTCCTCCGGCGACGGAGACGACGCCACCCTCAAGCTGGTCGCCGCCGAATACGGCACCACGCCCCAGACCAGCTCCAAGACGTTCTGGGACAAGGCGACCGACGAATTCACCGCCCAGCACCCCGGCATCAAGGTCGAGGTGAAGCTGCTCCCGTGGGCGGAGATCGACCGTGAGGTCAGCCGCATGGTCAAGGCGGGCAAGGCGCCGGACATGGCGCTCATGGGCTCGTACTCGGACTTCGCGGCCGAGGGCAAGATCTACCCCGCGGACGAGCTGCTCTCGGTCCGCGCCGAGGCCAACTTCCTGCAGCCGCTGGCCGAGGCCGGCTCGATCGGCAACACCCTCTACGGCCTGCCCTTCGTGGCGAGCAGCCGTCTCCTCTTCTACAACGAGACGCTGTTCAACAAGGCCAAGGTGACTCCTCCGAAGAACTGGAAGGACCTGAAGGAGGCCGCCCAGGCACTGAAGAAGGAGGGCGTGAGGTACCCCTACGCGCTCCCGCTCGGCCCCGAGGAGGCGCACGCCGAAGCGCTGATCTGGGAGCTCAGCAACGGCGGCGGCTACGTGGACACCAGCGGCAACTACGCCCTGTCCTCGGAGGCGAACGTCGAGACCTTCCAGTGGATCAAGACCAACCTGGTCTCCCCCGGCCTGGTCGGTCCGGTCCAGCCCGGCAAGTTCAACCGTCAGGACGCGTTCAGCGCGTTCCTGCGCGGTGAGGTCGGCATGCTCAACGGCTACCCCTCGCTCTACCAGGAGGCCAAGGCCAAGGGCATCGCGGTGAAGACCATGCCGATGCCGGTCAACGAGGGCCTCGGCCCGGCGGAGACCCCGCCGGCGGTCGGCGTCGCGGACTGGATGGTGGCGTTCAACCAGAACGAGCACAAGCAGCAGATCGGCAAGTTCCTGGACTTCATCTACCAGGACAAGTACCTGTCCGAGTTCGCCGGCCAGTACCACCTGCTGCCGTCGACGGTCACCGCGACCCGCGCCTCCTCCGGCAACGGCACCGGTATCGAGGCGACCGACCAGGCGTTCCTCGCCGCCCTGCGCGGTGCCCAGCTGTACCCGGTCAACAACCCGAACTGGGTCACGGTCAGCGACACCATCAAGCGCAACATCGGCCGTGCGGTGGAACCCGCCGCCGATCCCAAGGCGGTCCTGGAGGACATCGCGAACAAGTCGCGCAACGAGTCCAAGAAGTCCTGAACCCGGTGATGGTCCCCGGACCCGCCCCCCTGTAGGGCCCGCTCGGACCGGCCGGCACCACCGGCAGCACCCTCAGTACGACGCAGAACCCGCAGTACCCGCACTGCCCGCAGTACCCGCATGACGACGCAGCACCCCGCTGCACGACGCAGCACCCGCGCCGCACCCCACCCCGTGCGGCCGCAGCACGACCGGCACGACTCCCGATCCGGAGCCGCGGCCCGGTCGCCCGCAACGGCACCCACAAGGTGCCCGGGGCGACGGGCTCAGCGCGCGCCCGCCTGGCGGAAGGCCGTCCGGTGGTTGGTGCAGTCCGCGTTCCACTTCATCGTTCCGCCCACGGTTCCGTAGTGCGTCCGGGTGATCGACCACTCCACCGTGTACTCCCCCGTGTCGCAGGCGATCCGCTTCCCGCCCGGCAGCGTGGCCCTGCCCTTGGCCGGCCGGTCGGCGACGCTGCTGCGCACCTCCGCGACCGTGGCGCCGTCCGCCTTCCGCAGGACCCCGTGCAGTACGACGGGGTGCTTCCCGCCCTGCGTCGTCACGGCCCCCTTCACCAGCTTGGCGTCCGACACCGCCCACCCGAACTCGAACTTCGGCTCCCAGGCCAGCGACTCCGGGTCCGGGACCTTGGTGCCCCACTCCCCCTGGTGCTCGTTCCTGTCCCCCTTGCGTTCGGTCATCGTGTAGACGACCCCGGGGTGGAACCGGGCCTGTCCCTCGATCTTGTGTTCCTTGTCCGTGGTCCACAGCTTCTTCATGGCCTTGCCGTCGCCCACCGGGTCCTGGATGTACGAGGCCTGATCGGCGGCGGAGGCGAGGGCGGGGGCGAGGGCCCCGGCGGTCGTGACGAGGGCGAGAGCGGCGATCCGGGTGCGCTTCATGCCCGGACCAACGGGACGCCGCGCGGGCCCGGAACGACACCGGGCCCGCATTCACCCGTACGGGAGCGACGGCGTTGACCTCGCGGTCACGCCTGTCCGGTCTCGAAGCGGCTGATCCTCCCGCCGCCGGGGGAGATGACGAAGCGCCAGCGGGTGCGCATCTCGCCCCAGGTGTCGTTGCGGTAGTTGACCACCAGGGTGTGTCCGCCGTCGGACTCCTTCTGGACGTCCATGTGGCCGCCGGTGTCGAAGATTTCCTTGTCGATCCACTCCTGGAGGTCGCGGTCCGAACCGTCGTCGGACATGGTCGCGTCGGCGGCGAGGACCTTGAGGAAGGCCTCCTTGTCATGCGCGTTGACGGCCTTGACGAAGGCCGCCACGGTCGGGTCGGACAGGTTGGCCGGGGCGATGGTCACGGTGCGGTGCCCTCCTGGTCGGCGTACGGGCGTACGGGCGTACGCCCCGCGCCCGACCAGGAAACACCCGGCGCCCCGTCCGGCGGCCGGGACACTCCGACGGGAACGCGAGGGCCCCCGGTGGATGGATCCACCGGGGGCCGGGGCCGGGCCGGGCGGGGACGCCCCGGGGGCTCAGTGCGCGACGGGCTCCTGGCGCGGCGCGCCGGAGGTCTCCGCGGGGGCCTCGCCGTCCGGGGCGGCGGCGGGGCCGGCCCCGCGCAGCGGGACCTCCTTGACGAACCAGGCGGCCAGGAAGCCGAGCACGGCGACGCCGGCGCCGAGCAGGAAGGCCGAGTGGGTGCCGGCGGCGACCGCGTGCTGGTACGCCTCGCGCATCGCCTCGGGCAGCTTGGCCAGGCTCGCCGCGTCCAGCTGGGCGGAGGCGCCGGTGGCGGCGGCGCCCGCCTCGCCCAGCCGGTCGGTCATGGTGTCCTGCACCCGGCTGGTGAACAGCGAGCCCATCAGCGCGACGCCGAACGAACCGCCGAGCGTGCGGAAGAGGGTGGCCGAGGAGGAGGCGACGCCCATGTCCTTCATCTCGACGCTGTTCTGCGCGACCAGCATGGTGATCTGCATCAGGAAGCCGAGGCCCGCGCCGAGGACGGCCATGTAGACGCCGGAGACCAGCCGTGAGGTGCCGGTGTCCATGGTGGCCAGCAGGTAGAGGCCGACCACCATCAGCGCGCCGCCGGCGATGGGGAACAGCTTGTACTTGCCGCTGTTGGTGGTGATCCGGCCCGCGACCAGGGAGACGGCCATCATGGACAGCAGCATCGGCAGGAGCAGCAGGCCGGAGTTGGTGGCCGAGGCGCCCTGCACGGACTGCTGGAACAGCGGCAGGTAGAGCACGCCGCCGAACATCGCGAAACCGGTCAGGAAGCCGATCACGGACATCAGGGTGAAGTTGCGGCTGCGGAAGATGTGCAGCGGCATGATCGGCTCGGCCGCGCGGGTCTCGGCGTAGAGGAAGGCGGCGAGGGCCGCGATGCCGAGGACCGTGAGGCCGATGATCTCGGCCGAGCCCCAGGCGTACTCGGTGCCGCCCCAGGTGGTGACCAGCACGGTGGAGGTGATCGCGACGGTGAGGAGGGCGGCGCCGAGGTAGTCGATCCGCGGCTTGGCCTTCTCCTTCTTGGGCAGGTGCAGCACCGCCGTGACCATGGCGAGCGCGACCGCGCCGAGCGGCAGGTTGATGTAGAAGGACCAGCGCCAGCCCATGTGGTCGGTGATGGTGCCGCCGACCAGCGGTCCGCCGATCATGGCCAGGGCCATCACGCCGGCCATCATGCCCTGGTACTTGCCGCGCTCACGCGGCGGGATGAGGTCGCCGATGATCGCCATCACGCCGACCATCAGACCGCCGGCGCCCAGGCCCTGGATCGCGCGGAAGCCGATGAGCTGACCCATGTCCTGGGCCATGCCGCTGAGCGCGGATCCGATCAGGAAGATGACGATGGAGGTGAGGAAGGAGCCCTTCCGGCCGTACAGGTCGCCGAGCTTGCCCCAGATGGGGGTGGAGGCGGCGGTGGCCAGGGTGTAGGCGGTCACCACCCAGGAGAGGTGTTCCAGGCCGCCGAGTTCGCCGACGATCGTCGGCATCGCCGTGCCGATGATCATGTTGTCGAGCATCGCGAGCAGCATCGCGATCATGAGTGCGAGCAGCACGACGCGGACACTGCGCGGCTTCACCTCCTCCGCCGAGGCTCCCTTGATCACGGTGTCGCTCATGTCCACTCCCCTGCACCCCACTGCATCGGCCCGCCAGACCCTTACTTGCCGACCGGCTAGTTCACTACACTGGGGAAGGTAGACCCGTAACTAGCCGGGCGTCAAGTAAGTAAATGGGGAGAGCCATGTCCAGCACGCGCCGAGGCAATACGCGCCAGCGCATCCAGGACGTCGCGCTGGAGCTGTTCGCCGAGCAGGGGTACGAGAAGACCTCGCTGCGCGAGATCGCGGAGCGCCTGGAGGTCACGAAGGCGGCGCTCTACTACCACTTCAAGACCAAGGAAGAGATCATCATCAGCATCTTCGAGGACCTGACCAGGCCCATCGACGAGCTGATCGCCTGGGCCGGGACACAGCCCAGAACCCTGGAGACCAAGCAGGAGATCCTGCGCCGGTACAGCGAGGCGCTGTCGTTCGCCTCCCCGCTGTACCGGTTCATGCAGGAGAACCAGGCGACGCTGCGCGAGCTGAGCATCGGCGAGATCTTCAAGCAGCGGATGTTCACGATGGTGGACCTGCTGAGGGCACCCGACGCCCCGATGACCGATCAGGTGCGGTGCGTGAGCGCACTGTTCACCATGCACGCCGGGATGATGTTCCTCCAGCACGTGGAGGGCGACCAGGAGGAGAAGCGGCAGGCCACGCTGTCCGTCGCGATCGACCTCATCACCCAGGCCCACCACACGGACACCGGCAGGGCTTAGGCGCGGAGGTAGGGGCTGATCATGTCGAGGAAGCGGATGTCGAAGTCCGTCTGCAGGTAGTCCATCCGGCGCTCCCAGAACTCCTGCATGCGCGGGAGCGCGAGGTGGGCCTCCAGGTCCGCCTCGGAGCGCCACGCCTCGTAGAAGACGAAGACCCCGGGCTCGGCGCGGTCCTCGTGGAAGTGGTACTCCAGGCAGCCCGGTTCGGCGCGGGTCGGCTCGACGAACGAGGCCAGTACGGCGCGCAGTTCGTCGACGCGCTCGGGCTTGGGGCGGGCGAAGCCGACCAGGGTGAACGGCTGCTCCATGAGGGGGGTCCCCTTCTCCACAGGTAAGATCGTTTTCGTACCTGCCGGACGCTACAAGCCCTCCAGGTACGATGCAAGCCATACCTTGAGGAGATGTCAGATGCCCGACGGCGAGGGTCACCCGGCCCCGGAGGAGATCGAGCTCGGCGCGGTCCTGGCCGCGCTCGCCGACCCGCTGCGCCGCCGCGTGGTGCGGGCTCTGGTGGCCGCGCCGCACGGGGCGGCGCGGACCTGCAGTTCCTTCGACCTTCCCGTCTCGAAGGCCACGACCACCCATCACTTCCGGGTGCTGCGCGAGGCCGGCCTGATACGGCAGGTCAACCGGGGCAACAGCCGGATGGCGAGCCTGCGGCGGGAGGAGATCGAGGGCCGCTTCCCCGGGCTGCTGGCACTGGTGGCGGCCGAACCGGAGTGACGGGCGGCGGGGCGGGGCGGCCGGGAGGCGGCCGGAGAGAAGCGGTAGCACCCGTTCGAGGGATTACGCTCCGTAATCGCCTTGGCTACCTTTGGTGACGTGAGCCGGGAGCTTCCCGGCTCCCGACCAGAGGAGACAGCCATGCGGAAAGCAGCCTTCAAGACCCTGGCACTCGTCGTGACCGCCGCCCTCGCGGGGGCATGGGCGGCGGCCGCGCCCGTCTCGGCCGAACCTCCGCCGGCACCTGAACCGGCGCCGCCCTCGCGCCCGGCCGACCCGGGCCGGGCCCCGCTCGGCCTGGAGGAGATCGTCGGCGAGTGCCGGGAGCGGGGCCGTGCCGCGCTGGGGCTGGGCGCGCCCTGCACGGCGTACTTCACGGAGGGGGACGGTGCGGTCTGGCTGTCCCAGAGGTTCGCCGACCTGGACGCCGAGTACGCCGCCCTGGTGGACGGACTCCGGCGGCGCAACCCCGGGGCGAGGGTGGGCCTGGCGGGATATCCGGCTCTGGCACAGCCACCCGACGGCTGCCCGTCGCTGGAGTACGGGCCGGTGGCCAGAGCCGACCTGCCGTGGCTGGGCTCGCTGGGGAGACGGCTGAACGACCTGATCAGGGACCAAACCGCCCGGCACGGGGCGGACTTCACCGTGCCGGGCGGTGACCATGGGTGGCGGTCGGCCGGATCCGGAGGCCCGTGGCGTGACGGGTGCGATGCTCAGGTGGACCGGACGGGCCCGGCTCTGTTCACCGGTCCGGGCGCCCCGGCCTTTCCCACTATCGGGTGACACCCACCGGCTCGCAACCGGGAGCGAACGGGCCACTACCGGCCGCAGCGCCGGCGGTGCGGGGCGGCGGCTTGCGCCGCTCGACGGCCTTGGCCTGATGACTGCGGCGCGTCCTAGAGCCAGGGATCGAGGGCGAGCTTGCCACGGCTCTGGCCCGCTTCGAGTTGCTGCAGCACTGCCGGCCCTTCGGCCAGGGGATGGACGCGGGGAGTGCCAGGCGGGTAGACGCCCTGGGCGATGAGGGCCTCGATCTCGATGAGCAACGACCGGTACATGGACGGGGCCGCGACCGCCAGTGCACCGATGTGCAAACCCTTCACTTGGACCTGGTGGGTGAAGACCAGGTCGCGTGTGGTGAGGGTGGCGTCGCCGGAAGCGGCGCCGAACACGACGACGCGTCCGGTGAAGGGTTTCGTGACGGACAGGCTGGTCTTGAACGTGGCCTGTCCCACCGATTCCAGGACCAGGTCGATACCGCCGGTCAGGCGGGTAATCTCCCCTGCCAGACCGGGGCGCCGGCTGTCCAGGACTTCATCGGCGCCGAGGGCTTTGACGGTGTCGTGCTTCTCCGGTGAGGCCGTGGCAATCACGCGCGCACCGTAGTGGCGGGCGAGACGAACGGCGGCCTGCCCCACACCTCCGGCAGCGGCATGAATGAGTACTGCCTCACCCGGCTTGATCTCACCCAGCGGCTTCAGTGCCGCCAAGGCGGTGGCCCAGTTGAGCACCAACCCGAGGGCTTCGGCGTCGCTCCAGCCGGACGGCACGGGAAGCACACCCGCGGCCGGCATCGTCATGTACTGCGCGAAGGCGCCCGGGCCGGCTCCGACGACGTGGGTGCCGAGCTGCAGCGGATTCCCGACGTCCGGGCCGACTCCCACGATCTCGCCGGCCGCCTCGAAGCCTGCCACATAGGGGGCCTGCGGTCCTCCGCCGTAGGTTCCATGGGTCTGCATGACGTCAGCGAAGTTGACCCCGGCGGCGCCTACACGGATCAGATACTCGCCGGGCCCGGGGGTGGGGCGCGGCTGATCGGTCGTGAAGGTCAGATCCTTCGGTCCCCGGTGCGTCCGCTGGACCAGTGCTCGTACCGTCTGCTCGGTGGCGTTCTGCCGCTCGTCGATCTCCATGCACCGAACGTAGGGTCCTGACACTTACGGCAAGGTCAAGTAGCGGTCAGAGATCGGCACGGCGGGCGGCCTCTCGCAGGTAGGCGTCGAGCGCCGCCTGCTGGTCGCTGAGAACCGCGATGCGGGCAGCGAGCCGATCGTGATAGCTCTGCACCTCCTGCAGGAACTCTGCGCACACCGCATCCGTGCCGGCACCCGATCCGTCAGTGAGGCGGGGCAGGAGTTCTCTGATCAATCGCACGGGCAGCCCGGACTCCAGCAGCGTGCGGATGACGAGCACCCGGTCGATCGTGGACTGGCAGTAGTCGCGGAACCCGTTGCTGAAACGACCAGGGACGATCAAGCCCTCATCCTCGTAGTGCCGCAACGATCTCGCACTCACACCGCTGACTCTGGAGGCTTCGCCGATCTTCATACCTGGAGGCAACGCCCAGGGGCACCGCAACCTTCCGGGATCCATCCACGATGAGCTGATCAGACGTCAGCAGCCTCATGTCCCGCCACAGCTAGCGGTCGTGGAGGCGGCGGTCGGAGGCTGCGATCGGGATGTCGTTGATGCTGGCCTCGCGGCGGCGCATCAGGCCGTCGTCCGCGAACTCCCACTGCTCGTTGCCGTGGCTGCGCCACCACTGGCCCTCGGCGTCGTGCCACTCGTACTCGAAGCGCACCGAGATGCGGTTGCCGGTGTAGGACCAGAGTTCCTTGCGGAGGCGGTAGTCCAGTTCGCGCTCCCACTTCTCGGTGAGGAAGGCGCGGATCTCCTCGCGGCCCTGGAGGAAGCGTTCACGGTTCCGCCAGCGGGAGTCCTCGGTGTAGGCGAGGGCGACCCGTTCGGGGTCGCGGGTGTTCCAGGCGTCCTCCGCGGCCTGGACCTTGGCACGGGCGGTCTCTTCGGTGAACGGGGGCAACGGCGGGCGGGTCGCGGTCATGGTTCCGTCCCTTCGGCACGAGGGGTGCACGAGGCGCACACGATGCGAGAACGAGCGTTCTCGCCATGGGGTGACGATATGAGAACGAGCGTTCTCCCCGCAAGGGGATTCGGGCTAGGCTGCTGTCATGGACGACGAAGAGGCGAGGACCCGGCTGCTCGACACGGCGGAGGAGCTGTTCTACGCGCACGGGGTCCAGGCCGTCGGCATGGACCGCATCCGCACCGCTTCGGGGGTGCCGCTCAAGCGGCTGTACCGGCTCTTCCCGGCGAAGGAGTCCCTGGTCACCGCGTACCTGGAGCGTCGGGACCGGCGCTGGACGGACTCCCTGCGGGCCGCGGCCACCCGTCCGGCGGAGCCCCGCGAGCGGGTGCTCGCCGTCTTCGACTGGCTCGGGGACTGGTTCACCGAGCCCGGCTTCCGCGGCTGCGCCTTCCTCAACACCTACGGCGAGCTGGGCGCGGCGGCGCCGGATGTGGTGCGGGTCCACAAGACGGAACTCCGCGCTCTGCTGGGGGAGCTGGCGGGTGGAGATCCCGGGCATCCTGGCCATCCCGATCGCTCCGGCCCTTCCGTCCTGGCGGACCAGCTGCTGATCCTGGTCGAGGGGGCCACGGTGGTGGCCTCCCTCTCCCCCGGCCGGGAGCCGGCCCTCCGCGCCCGGGAGACCGCCGAGCTGCTGCTCGCGCACGCGCGCCCGTCCGGGTGAGGACGTGCGCCCCGCCCCGGGTGTGCCGGGGCGGGGCGCAGGTCCTGAGCGGCGGACGGGCCGTCAGCTCTTGGGGTAGGGGTACGGGTAGTGGTGGTGTCCCTCCTTGTCCTTGTGCTTGTGGTCGTCGAGGGTCACGTTCTCGATGTCCGAGAAGTCGATGCGGGTCTTGGTGTCCGTCGCCTTCGGGTACTTGACGAGCACGGAGCCCGAGCCGGACTTGCCGTCGTACTCCTTGTGCAGCACGGCCCTGGGCGAATCGCCGCGCACGATCAGCTCGTCGCCCTTCTCCGGCCGGACCTTGCTCGGGGCTCCGCCGTCGACGGACAGCTGGGCGTCGACCGTGTCCTTGACCCTGATGTCGATCGTGTCCTGCCCGCCGCGCGAGAGGATGCCGATCCGTTCCGTGGTGGCGGTCGTGACACTGAGGCCGAGCAGCGGCTGGAGGGCGGGGGCGCGCAGAAGGGGCAGGGCCTCGACCCGGAGCAGGGTGGCGGTGTCCACCACGGCCCGGATCGTGTCGCCGCGCGTGGTGCCGACGATGGTGACCTCGTCGTCGCCGCCGTCGGGGTCGATCGCCACATCGCCGGCCACGCGGGAGAAGTTCAGCACCTGGTCGGAGTTGGAGCGCACCAGGCGGCCGGCGGCGGGGCCGGTCGGGGTGAACGTGAGGGACTCGTCGCCCGCGCCTCCCCGGACCGCGACGGCGTGGTTGTTCGCGTCGAGGTTGACCACGGGGATGCCGATGATGCCGGCGAAGCCGCCCGGGATGCCCGGGTAGCCGGTCACCCGGCCCTGGGCGATGTCGACCAGGAGGTCCGCGTCGGCACCGGTGAGGGTGAGCGAGTGCTTGGCGATGGTCACCGGGAGGGCCGGCGACTCCGGGCTCACGTTGCCGGCGAGGTCCTCCAGCCGGACGGTGAAGTCGTACCGGCCGTCGTCGAGCGCGTCACTGGCGACCTCGTACGCACCGGCCGAGGTGGCGGTGTCCTTGCCGACCACGGTCGGGCCGACGGCGGACTCGGGGTCGGCGGCCAGCCGCACCAGTGCGTTCGGCTCGACCGGCGAGCCTTCGAAAGCCGGCTTGTCGATGGTGGTGATGTTGTCGATCGGGTTCCCGCCGGTGTCACTGGACGCCAGCAGGTCGGGGGCGGCCGGCCGGGCCGGGGCCACCGTGTCGAGCTGGATCAGCAGGCGGTGCGCGCTCTCCGGGCCGGATCCGACGGTGTGCCCGGTGCCGGGGACACCCGGGTCGTCCGAGGGATCGACGATGATCACCTCGGCGGTGATCAGGTTCTCCCCTTCCGAGAGGACCGGGTCGAGGTCGATCTCGTAGAGGCCGGGCTTGGTGACCGGGTTCACGGGCCGGGCGAAGCCGATGCGCTCGCCGTCGCGTTCCACGGCCACCTTGTAGCCGGGGGCGTCGTCGGCGAGGGTGGTCGTGGCGTTCTGCGGTGACAACGGGATGCCGGCGGCCTTCAGGTCGGCGTCGTCCACCCGGAGGAAGAGCTCAGGCCCGGTGATCCTGGTGACGTCGTCGTTGGCGGACCGGCCGGAGTCGGACTCCTGCTTGAGGTCGAGCCCGAAGGGCTCGGGTGCCTCCCGGTTGATGACGGTGAGGTCGTAGGTGGCCTGTGGCGGGTCGGTCGGTGAGGCGTCACCCGGTCTGGTCGGGTCGGTGATGCCCGCGTCGCTGACCACGAGGAAGTAGGGCTCGTCCTTGACCACCGGGATCGCGAGCCGGCTGAGCGAGCTGCCCGGCCTGGTCGTGGCGCTGGCCCCGGTGGCGACCGGGTTGCCGAACTTGTCGTACGCGCGGACCTGCAGCCCGGAGATCACCTCGTTGAAGTCGATCTCGGCCTGCAGGTGGCCGGTCCTCCGGGGCTCGATCCGGAAGAAGTCGACGTCGGTCGCACTGTGCAGGGTGAGCCGCGGCTTGGTGACCCGGTTGTTCGTGCCGAGCGCGGCGGCGACGGCGGTGTCGATCGACTCGTTCGGTTCGAAGGCGTCGGGGAACGCGCCGAGCACCGAGAACGTGTCGTAGTAGGTGGTCTGCGCGCCGGCGGCCGGGCTGGTGCCCGGAACGGGCGGGGTGGCGTTGCCGGTCCAGCTCGCGTAGCCGATGCCGTCGACCGTCCAGACGCCGTTGTACTCGCCGATGCGCAGTGTCTGCTGGGTGGACGTGGTCACTTGGCCGCAGTTCGCGTTGTTCCCGAAACGGCAGCGGGCGTTGAGATCGGGGTCGAAGGGTGCGTCGCTGATCCTGAAGTCCTGCGACCACGTCAGTCCGCCGTCCCGGCTGGCCGTGCCGTAGAGGTCGAGCAGGAAGTTGTTGTTCCCGTTCGGCCCGGTGCCGCCGTTCCTCGCGCCGCCGCGGTTGTCGTACCAGTGGGCGACGATGTTCCCGTCCTGGTCGATGTGGGCGGTGGGCATGATCGCGAAGGTCTGTCCCGGCCCGTGGTCGACCCTGGTGGGCGTGCCGAAGGTGGCGCCGTTGTCCGTGGAGCGGGCGATGTGGACGTCGGAGTCGTCGCCGGTCCCGAAGGCGTTGTCCGGGTCGTCGTTGGCGAGGACGTAGACGTTGCCGGGGCGGGCGGGGTCGGGCAGCACCCACGGCTGCATCGAGCCCTGGAGCCAGAAGTCCGTTCCCGGGATGTCACCCGCGCCGTCCTGCACGTTGCAGGTGACCGTCGCCTGTCCGGTCCCGAACGCGGTGGTCCGCTGCTGCACGGTCCCGGCCGCGAAGTCGGCGCCGCCGGAGCCGTCGCGGAGGAGCTGGACGGTGCCCTGATTGGCCGCTCCGTCCGCGCCCTCGTTGCAGATGTTGGCGTGGTAGGCGAGGTAGAGGTCGCCGTTCGGGCCGACCGCGGCGTGGGAGGGCCAGGGGTTCCCGTCCGCGGCCACGGACAGGACGGACGGTGCCGACCAGTTCGCTCCGCCGTTCACGGAGCGGGAGAACTGGATCTGCCACGGGGTACCGAGGTGCGTCCAGACGACGTACAGGTTGTCCCGGTAGGGGCTGGTGGGGTTGGCATCGGCCACCAGCCACTGCTTGTCGTGGTTGAACGGGGTGTTGGGGCTGACCTGCACCGGGGTGTAGGTCTGCGTCCCGTTCGTCGTCAGGTCGTTGATCCGGGCGACGCCCACCCCGAAGCGATTGGCCGTGGTGGTGAAGCTCGACGAGAGGTGCGTGACGAACAGCCGCCCCTGCGAGTCGAACGCGAGGGACGGGTCTCCGTTGCAGGGCACGGTGGTCGTCCGCGTGATCGGGAAGCCGTCCTTGCCGAAGTTGTTGTCGATGCGGACCGTGCATCCCCGCATGACGGCGACCTGCGAGGGCCGCCGCGGGTTGGCCGTGGCGTTGTGTGGTTCGAAGCCGGTTTCGAGCGCCTGGTCCTGGCCGGCCCACGCGGGGGCCGGGCCGGTGAGGACCAGGGCCTGCAGTACGAGGAGGATGCTGCTGACGATGGTGAGGGTGCGCCGCTGCCGCATGCGTCCGTTCAGCATGGGTCCCCCTGTCTGGCTCTGCTCATGCCTCTCCTTCCGGTCCCGTAGACCGGCGGGGTGTGCTGTTCGCCAGTGACAATGACAGGACCGCGAGACCCCCGGCGGGCGTTGGCTCACGGGTCACGGGAATTCACCGGGATCCCTTGCAGAAGCACCCGGGCGGAGGAGAAGCCCCTGCTCCCGTGCGCCCCGCCGGTGCCGTCCCTGCGCCCCCCGGGCGCCGGTATCGGGGGTTCCGGTTTCGGGCAGACCTGGGATGTGCTCCAGCGAATAGTGCAGAGGCTCCGCCCCCGCAAGACGACGCAGGCTCCCGTGTTCACCGCCGACTTCGCCTCGGAGAGGCAGTGGGTCGCAGGCCGCTCCTGGGCCTATCCGAACGGCGGCCCGATCAATCCCGGCGACAACAAGTTGGACTATCTGGTCGCGGATCCCTCCTACAGCCGCGACGGTGTCTTCCGGGCCACCCGCCGCCCGGACGGCAAGTGGAACGCCGGCCTGCTCACCACCGAGGGCAGCGCGGAAGGCTTCATGGTGCAGACCGAGGACGTGCTGGAGGCCCGGGTCCGGCTGCCCGGGGAGATCGGCGCCTGGCCGGCCATCTGGACCTGGCGGGACGGGGACCAGGAGATCGACGTCTTCGAGTACCACCCCGACAATCCCGATCTCCTGGAGCTCTCCAACCACGTCCGCCAGGCCGGCCACTACCACCGGGACGCGGCCGCCGTGTCGCCCGGCGGCTGGGTGGACCTCAAGGTGCAGTTCGGGGCCAAGTCGGTGACCTGGTGGGTGAACGGCAAGCGGGTCTTCGACGACCGCAGGGGAGTCGGCCGCCGCTGGCGGGCCTATCTGATCGTGAACCTGTCGGTCAGCGCGGGCCGCTACCACCCCGCCCCGGAGCCGGACTGCGAGGAGATGTCGTACGAGGTGTCCTCGCTGCAGGTGTACCGGACGATGCCGAGGTGATCAGGGGCCGGACAGCGGAGCGGCCCTGCCCGCCCTGACCGGAGAGATCAGGGCGGGCAGGGCCGCCCGGTTGCTGCAGGGAACCGCTCGACTGGTGTCGGCGATTATCGGATCTGCGGCGCCACGGTCTTCGAGTACCAGCTGTACTTCACGAAGACGGGGTAGGAGCCCTTGTCGGTGCAACCCCGGCCGGAGACGAAGGAGTTGATGCCGACGACGCGGCCGTTGACGACCAGCGGACCGCCGGAGTCACCGTTGCAGATGGTGTTGGTGCCCGCGTCGCGGCCGGTGGCCGGCTTGCCCGCGCAGACCATGTGACCCTTGATGTAGGTCGAGCCCCAGAACTTGTTCTTGCAGGTCCAGTCGGACTGGATCGGCAGGTCGACCTTCTTCAGGTTCGGCGACAGCGAGGCGTTGGCGGCGCCGCTGGTGCGGCCCCAGCCGAGGGCGGTGGACTTGGTGCCCGGCTTGTACGACGCCGTGTCGCCGGACCAGGTGGTCTTGATCGGCTTGGCGGCGGTGGCCTTCGACAGCGTGACGACCGCGATGTCGTTGTCGATCTTGGAGGCGTTGTACGCCCCGTGGATCCAGTGCTTGCTGGCGGCGTACATCTTGCCGCCGTAGAGGCCGTTCTGGTCGGCGCGGTGGGTGGCACCGGTGACGACGACGGTCTTCTTCGGGTTCCGGTTGGCCAGGCAGTGCGCGGCCGTCAGGATCTTCTTCGGGCCCACGACGGAGCCGCTGCAGAAGTAGCCACGGCCCTGGTAGTCCTGGGTGAAGATCTGGGCCATGTAGGGGTACTGCTTGATGCTGGCCTGGGCGCCGCCGATGATCAGCGTGTCCTTCTCCGGGCCGGTCGGGTTGGCGGCCGAGTAGGCCTTGACGACGCTCAGCATCTCGGCGTCCGTCATCTCACCGGACGCGGTGGCGGCGTTGGCCGGCGCCGAAACGGCGGCGAGCAGGGCCGCGGAGAACACGGCACCCGCGACGGCGGCCGGACGGCGACCCATGAACTTCTTGAACTGCATTCAGTCTCTCCCCGTAGAGAAGTCGGATCGGACGCGCGCAGGGGAGGCTGTGGAAACGCGGTATTGCGTGGAAACAGTCACTGCACAGCAGCACGGCCCACATCAGATGCGGGCCGTGGTCCCCCGGCGTGTGCGATGTGAAGATCCTATGACATGGGTACGACAACGCCGATCGGATTGAGCGCCGTTATCGACAACCTGTTACAGAGGGCGGACAACCCGGGCTAGCCGTTCTGCGTGAGCCCCAACGAGCGCAGGAGCCCGGCCAGTTCGGCACGGAACAGCTTGTCCGGGCTCACGGTCTGGGTCCGCAGGTGCCCGTAGACCTCCAGGGACACCAGGCCGTGCAGGTGCCCCCAGATCCGCAGGGCCAGGGCCACGGCGGCGGGCGGGAGGCCGGGGAAGGCCGGGCGGACCTTGTCGAGCAGGCCGGGGTCGAAATCGGGCCAGTCGAAGTCACTGTCCGCGTAGAGGGGTTCGGCCTGCGGCCAGGCGGCGTCGGCCAGTCCGGCGAGGCCGGTGCAGACGCGGCGGGCGGCCTCCGGAGCGGCACCCCCCTCGGGTGCCCGGTAGCCGGGCACGGGGTCGCCGTAGACGAGGCGGAAGCCTTCGGGGTTGGCCAGGGCCCAGTCCCGGAAGGCGTGCGCCCACGCCCGGATCCGCTCGGCCGGGCCGTCGACGGGGGCGCAGGCGCCCCAGGCCGCGTCCACGGCATCGGCCAGCGCCGTGTAGACGTCGTTGATCAGCGCGGTGACCAGGTCGTCGCGGGTGGCGAAGTAGCCGTAGATGGCGTTGGCGGTCATGCCCATCTCGCGGGCGATGGCCCGCAGGGTGATGGCGTCGGGCCCGCCGGAGGCCATCAGATCCAGGGCGACCTTCTTGATCTCGGCCGTCGTCTCGGCACGCAGCCGCTCACGGCGCCCACCGGTACGTCCCGTCGTCTTCGCCGCCCTCGTCACGCTCTCCACGCCGTCACCGTACAGCGTCCTGGAAGTGATGCGCGTGCAGTAACTTCACGCCGTATAGTTTTCGCACGGCGTCACGGCTTGGTGTGGCGTCGGCACTGTGCTGCGTTGTCACGACGAAGGGGAGAGTCATGCGCATCGGAGTCATCGGAGCCACCGGGACCATCGGCAGCCGGGTTGTCGCCGAGGCGGTCGACCGGGGACACCAGGTCACGGCCTTCACCCGCGATACCTCGCGGATACGGGAGAGCGAGGAGCGGGCGGGCGGGGAGCGGGCAGAGGTCCTCTGGAAGGAGCTCGACGTCTTCGACGCCGAGGCCGTCGCCGCTGCCCTTCCCGGGCTGGACGTACTGATCAGCGGGTTCCAGCCCGGCAACGCCGCAGCGGACTTCGGCGACACGGTCCGGCGTTCGGTGGCCGACCCCTCGGTCTTCGCCACCGCCGCGCGGGCCTTGCTGAAGGGGCTGGAGAGCCGGCCGCGGACCCGGCTGATCGTGATCGGAGGGGCCGGCAGCCTGGAGGTCGAACCCGGCCTCGTGCACGCCGACTCCGACGAGCACCTGAACGAGAGCCTCGACCGGCTCGGGCTGCCCCGGTCCTACGCGGCGGCGGTGCGCGGCCACCGGGACGCACTGAACGTGCTGCGTACGTCCAACCGGCTCTGGACGTACTTCAGCCCGGCGGAGGACATCGCGCCCGGGGAGCGCACGGGCCGGTTCCGCCTCGGCGGCGACCAGCCGGTGCTCGACGCCGAGGGGCGCAGCCGCATCTCCGTCGAGGACGCGGCCGTAGCGCTCGTGGACGAAGCGGAGCTGCCGCGCTTCGTCCAGCGGCGGTTCACCATCGGCTACTGAGGCGGTGCCGGCGCTCGGCGCCGCGACCGCGACCACGGGGCCGCTCATGCGCGTGCCCCCTGGAAGGGTTCCAGGGGGCACGCGGTGGTGTGCGGAGGGTCAGTTCGTGCAGTTCAGTCCGGCGGCCGGGTTGGTGCAGGTGTTCCGGCCGGAGCCGCCGTCGTTGGTGTTGGTGCCGGTGCCGCCGTTGAGGCTGTCGTTGCCCGCTTCACCGAAGAGGGCGTCGTTCCCGCCGTCCCCGCCGATCGTGTCGTTGCCGTCGCCGCCGAGCAGCTCGTCGTTGCTGTCGTTGCCGTTGATCACGTCGTTGTTGGTGCCGCCCTCGATGCGGTCGTTACCGGTGCCGCCGGTCAGGGTGTCGTTCCCGGGGCCGCCGCAGATGAGGTCATCGCCTCCGGCACCGTTGACGACGTCGTTGCCGCGCAGCGCGAAGATCACGTCGTTGTTCGGGGTGCCGGTGATGAAGTCCTTGCCGTCCGTGCCGGTGATCGTGGCGTCGGCGGTGGCGCAGGTCCTGGCGTTCACGACCTGGTTGACGATGTTGCTGACGGAGGTCTCGTAGGTGGTGCTGCCGCCGTACTCGGCGCTGATGGGGTGGGTTCCGACGGTCAGGGCGTTGGTGGTGAACGTCGCCATGCCCGAGCCGTCGAGTGTGTCGCTGCCCAGGACGGTCGCGCCGTCCTTGAAGGTGACCGTGCCGGTCGGCGTGCCCTCGTTGCCGAACACCGTGGCGGTGAAGGTCACCGAATCGCCGGCCAGGGAGGGGTTGAGCGACGAGGCCAGCGTGGTGGCCGACGCGGCGGCATCCAGCAGCACCGACACGCTGTCGCTGAAGAGGTTGGCGGCGGCCACGTCGGGGCGGGCGTCGCCGTCGAGGTTCCCCACCACCACCCCGGTCGGGAAGGAGCCCACGCCGAAGGGCTGGGGCGCGCCGAACGTGGCGTTCCCGTTGCCCAGCAGCACCGCGACGCTGTTGCTGCCGGCGTTCGCGGTGATCAGATCGAGGTTGCCGTCGCCGTTGATGTCGCCCGCCGTCACCCATCTCGTCAGGCTGCCGGCGTTGTAGGTGACGGGGGCACCGAACGAGCCGGTTCCGGTGCCCACCAGGACCGACACACTGCCGGTGCTGGAGTTCGCGACGGCCAGGTCGAGAACGGCATTGCCGTCGAGGTCGGCCACGACCACCGAGAACGGCTGGTCGCCCGCCGGGAAGTCGGTGGCCGTGCCGAACGTTCCGTCCCCGTTGCCCAGCAGCACCGACACGTTGTCGGCCAGCCGGTTGGAGGAGACGAGGTCGAGGTTGCCGTCTCCGTTGAAGTCTCCCGCCTTCACCGTGAACGCCCCCAGGTCCGCCGGGTAGTTCACGGCGGCCTGGAACGTTCCGTCGCCGTCGCCCAGCAGCACCGACACATCGCCGCCGGGGTCGTTCGCGGTGGCCAGATCGGGGATGCCGTCGGAGTTGAAGTCGCCCGCCTCCACCGAGGTCGGCCCACTGCCCACAGTGGAGTCCAGGGCGGACTGGAACGTTCCGTCCCCGTTGCCCAGCAGCACCGAGACGTTGTCGGCCTGGGAATTCGCGGACACCAGGTCGAGGAGGCCGTCGCCGTTGAAGTCGGCCACCGCCACCGACGCGGACCCGAAGTCCGCGCCGAAGTCCGTCTTCGTGCCGAAGACACCGCTGCCGTTGTTCAGCAGCACCGAGACGTCGCTGCTGGTGAAGTTCGCGGAGGCGATGTCGAGGTCGCCGTCGTCGTCGAAGTCCCCCAGCGCCAGGTTCTGCGGGTTGGTGCCGACGACGTAGTTCACCGCAGGGTGGAACTGCGCGTGGGCCGCCGGAGCGCCGAGCAGCGCGGCGAGGAACATCGCACCGGTCATCCCGGCCAGGAACCGCCTCCGGCGCCGCCACCGGACGGCAGGCTTCGAGCTCCGCATAAGAAACACCGTTCCCCTCGCTGGAAGGACACCACCCGCACAGACGGGGTGCACTCTCTCCCGCGGCGGGGTGCCGGATCCATGTGCCGCCCCCGCGCGCGGGCCGCATTCCACTCAAAGGGAGCCACCGCGCCCCGCCCGCGCGGTGGCCAGGGCAGCGCCCACGGCCACCACCGCCGCGCCGATCAGCGGCAGGGCCAGCCGGTGGTCGACGACGGGGACCAGGGCCGGGCCGATGGCGAGAGCCAGCGCGTTCGGGGCGTAGAGGAGGGCGTTGGCCCCGGCCGCGGCGCGCCCGACGAGTTCGGTGGGCACGTCCTGCTGTACGGCGGTCAGCGCGGCGATGATCACGCAGGGCAGGCCGGCGCCGATGACCACGCTGCAGGCCAGGGCGGTGGCGTCGTACGGCAGGGCACGCAGGGCGACCGCCGTGCCGAAGAGGGTGATGCCGGCGGCCGCGTAGGTGTGGGGCGGGCAGCGGCGCATGAGGGTGCCCGCGAGCAGCCCGGCGGCGATGGAGCCGATGCCCTGGGCGGTGTAGAGGACGCCGAGGAAGGCGGGCGAGTGGTTCAGCCCGTCGTCGACCAGGGCGTAGAGGAAGGAGCTGCCGAGGCCGGCGCCGGCCATGACGGCTCCGGCGGCGAGGGTGAGGGCGCGGAGGTGCGGCCGGTCCCAGAGGGCGCGGACGCCCGCGGCGGTCTCGGCCCACCGGCCGCCGCCGTCCGTGCCGGGATCGCGCACCGGCGCCTTCTCGGTCACCGGCAGCCGGGTGAGGATCCAGGCGGCCAGGAGAAAGCTGACGGCGTCGAGCACCGCCACCCACTGCCCGCCGAACCGCACGCACAGCGCAGCTCCGGCGAGGGGCGCGACGAGCTTCATCCCCTCGTTCGCGGCCATCCGCAGCCCGTTGAAGTCGGCGAGCAGCGCGCGGTCGACGGCCACCGCGATCAGGGCGGCCTCGGCCGCGTCCTGAACGACCCCGCCCACCCCGTACGCCACCAGCACCGCGAAGAGGATCCACAGGTCGTTCGCCGAGTCCACCGCGAGCAGGGACAGCAGCAGCACGGCGAGGCCGAGGTTGACGCCGATCAGCAGGGGTTTGCGCCGTACCCGGTCCGCGATCGTGCCCAGCAGCGGGCCGAAGGGGGTGGCCAGCCACATCGCGAGGAAGGTGAGCGCGGCCAGGCCGTCGGAGCCCGTGAGGGTCTTCACCCACACGCCGGCCGCCAGCCAGAAGGCCGAGGTGCCGAAGCCCGAGACCAGCACGGCACCGAGATAGAGCCGCGCGTTCCGGTCGCGCAGCACGGCCCGCCGCCCGCCCCTGCGCACGGCTCCCGTCTTGTCTTCTGTCACGCGTCTCACCCTGCGGACTGAGGAGCCCCCGCCGGATCGGGCAGCTTCCCTATCCCGGGGCGGGGCGGCGCCTTACCCGCTGCGCGCGTACAACCTCCCGGCGGAGGCGGCGGTCGAACGGGCCGTGATCTCTCCCCAAATCCTCGCCAAGGGCGACGTCTCCACGATCCTCACCCCCGACTCGCTGAAGATCGAACGGTTCAAGGAGCGCAAGAAGATACCCCTCGCCGCCGTGCGTGAGGTCCACCCCGACGGGGACAAGGCCCTCAAGATCGTCCTGACCGACGGTGTCGTCCAACGCATCGAGGGCGGCAACCCGACCGCCACCGGCATGTTCCTCACCGCCCTCGAAGCGGCCCTCCCCGAGGAGCGCGACCCTGCGGGCAGTGCCTTGGTCACCACCGAAGCCACCACCGGCGAAATCAAGATGTGGTGGGTGGTTGCCGGGATCGCGGCCGTCCTGCTCGCCTACGGCGGCTACGTCTACTGGGTCGGCCACACATACGGCGTGGACGAAGGCATGTTCGCCTTCCTCTCGGTGCCCTGGCTGCTCTTCAGCCTGCTGTGCGCCGCCGCTTTCGTCTCCGACATCTCCGACCGGGTGGTGCTCGCCCGGCGGGGCGTCACCGTGCTGGCCGCCCAGAAGTACTACCCGAACGGCAAGCAGTCCGGCTACTACAAGTTCACCGACACCATGGGCAACGAGTATTCGCAGCACGCCCCCCGCCGCTCGACGGAGAACATCCACGTCGTCTACGACCCGCAGCGGCCGAGCCGCCACGCCCCCACGGAGACCCTGCTCATGGTGGTCCTGAAGCGCACCTTCCTCGGGCTGCTCGTCGGCGGGTGCCTCTGGCTGGGCGTGATCGGGATCGTCTACCCCTACCGGTGACCCGCGGCGCCGGTCAGCGCCCGGCCGTACCACCGCCTCCCGCCCCGCCGGGTGGCGTCAGCACCGCGCCCGGCCGGGGCTGAGCCGGCCGGGCGCTGGTCTGGCTGGTTCCGCTCGGGGCGCGGGGTCAGCGGCGGAAGCCGCGGACTCCGCGCGGGCTGCCCAGACCGCTGGGCAGGTCGTAGCCGAGGCCGGCGGAGAAGGCGCCGGCGGTGCCCCGGTCGATGTCCCAGAACGCCCGGGGGTTGGCGTAGGGGTAGGAGGCGGGGCGGTCATTGGGGCCGGGGGTGCCGGCGAGGGCGAACATGGATGCGACCAGCGGTGCGGCGACGCTCGTGCCACCGGCGATCAGCCAGCCCGACGGCCCCACCGGTGGGGGAGTCGTCGTGTAGATGGCGATGCCGGTCAAGGGGTCCGCGACGGCGGAGACGTCCGCGTTGGTGCGGCAGTTGCAGAAGGCGCCCTGCCACGGCGGCTTCGGCTGGAACGCGGAGAATCCGCAGCCGGAGCCGGACCAGGCGGTCTCGTACCAGCCGCCCGGGCGGTTCTGCTGCGGACCGGGAATCGGGAACGGCTGGTTGAGGCGGGTGCCGCCGACTCCGGTGACGTACTGGGAGATGGCGGGCCAGTTGGTGACGCCACCGGTGTTGCCGGAAGACCCGACGAACGCGACCCCGGGGAAGTCGAAGTAGACCGGGTCGATGACCGGCTGGATGTTGTTCTCCCCGTCGCCCCAGCTCATGGAGATGTACTTGGCCTGCGGCGTGTTGTCGTCGAAGCGCGTACGGGCCACCTGGACGGCGGTGAGCAGGTCACCGATCGTGTCGCTGGCGGCTTCGACGAGCACGATGTTGCAGGCGGGGCAGGCCGCGCTGACAGCGTCGATGTCGATGGCGGCCTCCAGCGCCCAGCCGGCGTCGACGGGCGGCTGGTTGCCCGTCGCGAAGACCTGGTCGAAGCAGCCGTTGGCCGTGGTGCACGGCGGCAGGCCGTACGTGCTGCGGTAGGTGGCCAGGTCGGCCTCGGCGGTCGGGTAGTGGAAAGCGGTGACGAGTGCCACGGTCCGGCCCCGGCCGGCCCCGAAGGGCAGCTGGTAGGCGCTGCGGATGTCGCGAGGGCCGAGGCCCTCCGGCAGGGTGCCCGGGGCCAGGTTCCGGACCGCCGGCAGGTCCGTCCGGATCAGGGACGAACAGGCGGCCCGGCCGGGCTTGGGCGAGCACACCGGCTTCGACGTCCCCTGCTTCTTCTCCGCCCCGGGTCCGGGGGCAGCCGGTGCCGTGACCGACTGCTGTCGGTCCCCGGGCTCGGCCGCCCGGGCCTGTACGGCGCCGGGCGCGAACGCCAGACTCGCCAGCAGGGGTACGGCCCCCAGCAACAGCCTCAGTACGCGCACGGGACGCATGGCCCTCCTCGACAATCGGGACCTCCCGGTATCCCGGCCCGGACGCGGCACGTCGCCGTCCGTCGCACGGGCGGGGCCGGCGGATTCGCCCCACATGATCGGCGGGGCAGGGCCCGGCAACCCCGAGTCGACACCACGACGGGACACCCAATGCCGTAACGGACTCACCTCGACGGCCCACCGCAGCGACGGGTCCGGGGCCGGGGGACCTCCGTCGGCCGGTTCAGCGGGGCACAGCCCTGATCGCTGCCCTGGCCACGTCCTTGACCGTCCGGTCACAGTCCGACTCGGCCAGCATGCTCACCGAGACCGCCAGGTTGTCCTCGCGGACCACGAGCGTGCACTTCCAATCGCCGCCGGGATCGCTCCAGAACGCTTCGTCACCGAGGCCGATGCCCGCCCCCTCCTTCCGCCAGCCCCCGGCCTCGCGGAAACCCTCCAGCCGGGCCGCCGCGTCACGGACCGCGCCCGCACCGAGATTCGCCTCCCACCGGACCACCGCTGACTTCGTACGGAAAACCGTCTGCACCTCGTACCAGCTGCACTGCGTCTGCGCGAAGCCGGAAGTCTCGGTGTGGAAATCGTCCGTCGATTCCCGGCCCACCAGCGGCAGCGTGGCTGTCAGCTGCCCACAGGCCGGCAGGCCGTTGTACGGCTCGGCATCGGTTCCCCGAGTCAGGCCGTACACCGCGTACGCGGTCGCTCCGAGCACACCGGCAGCCACCAGCGCCGCGGTCCGCCGCCGGAGGAGCGCCGGGCGCGGCGGTGTCGGGTGCCGGAGGGCGGCGACCGGCGGGGTGCCGCCGCGCTCGGGGGTGCCGCGCTCGGGGGTGGCGGCGGGCTCGGGTACGGGTCCTGGCGCAGGCGCAGGCGCAGGCGCAGGCACAGGCACAGGTATAGGTATAGGTACAGGTCTGGGTGCAGGCCCGGTTACCGGCTCGGCCACAGGCTCGGCCGCCGTGAGCAAAGGCTCCGGCTCGGGCGCGGAATCCGGCACCGGAACCGACTCCGATACCTGTTCCTCGGGCCGCTCGGACACGTCGGTGTGGCCCGGGCCATGGCCGAGCAGACGGTCGATGGCGGCCCGCTGCTCGGCGATCATCCGGTACACGGCCGACGGCCAATGCCGCCCGGCCGGGGCGACCGGCCCGAGGAGCTCCAGCAACTCCGCCGGGGACGGCCTGGCCAACGGATCCTTGGCCAGGCACCGTTCCACGATCCCCCGCAGCCCCGCCGGCACGGCACTCAGGTCCGGCTCGGAGTGCACCACGTCGTACAGCGTCTGCAGGGTGGACTCCCGTGCGAACGGGCTGCTGCCCGTCAGCGCCAGGACCAGCACCGATCCGAGCGAGAACACGTCGCTCGCCGCCGTCAGCCGCTTCCCCTCGGCCTGCTCGGGCGACATGAACGCGGGCGAGCCGATCACCCAGCCGGTCCGGGTCAGCCCGGTACTGCCCTCGCTCTCCGCCGTGCGCGCGATACCGAGGTCGATCACCCGCACTCCGTCCTCGGCGAGGAGCACGTTGTCCGGCTTGAGGTCCCGGTGGATCAGCCCCGCCCGGTGGATCTCCACCAGAGCCGACGCCAGCCCGGCCGCGAGCCGGTGGACCACGACCTCGGGCAGCCGGCCCGACTCCACTGCCACGGCACCCAGCGACGGTCCGGCCACGAACACCGAGGCGAGCCACGGCGTCGGTGCGTCCGCGTCGGCCTCCATCACGGCCGCCGTGTAGGCGGCCGACACCTTGCGCGAGGCGGCGACCTCACGCCGGAACCGGGCCCGGAACCCGTCGTCGTCGGCGAACCGGGTCAGCACCTGCTTGACCGCCACGAGCCGCCCGTCCGGCGCCAGCCCCAACAGCACCCGGCCCATCCCGCCCTGGCCAAGCACACCGACCACCCGGAACGGCCCCACGTGCGTCGGGCCCGACGGCCCTAAGCCCTCCATACCGCCCGTCCCCCTCCCCTGGCTGGGGGCTGGATCATACAGAGCACGCTGCGGCGAAGGCAGAGGGCCGACCGGTGGGGGCGACGCGACGTCGAACGACGTGCTCAGTCGGCGCTCGGGCGCCAGGCGGCCTTCTGCCGGGAGGCGGCTGCCGCTCCCCAGATCCAGACCAGCAGAGCGGTGAGACCGGCGCCGGCCCCGATGCCGTACAGCAGGGGCCAGGAGATGTCGAAGTGCTCGTTGCGGTAGGTGCCCGAGGTCAGGGGGGAGGCCAGCCACACATGTGCGACCAGACCCAGCCCGGAGGCCGCGACGAGTGGCAGGAACAGGGAGAAGAAGGAGGCGCTGAAGTAGATCGCCCGCCGGCCCGTCAGGACGCTCAAGGAGTGCATGCGCTGGGCGTACCGGATGAACTCCGAGAGGTTTCCGACCACGATGGAGATCGCGACGACCACGGCGCCGAAGGCTCCGAAGAGCATGAGCCACAGGCTCTTCTCCGTCAGCTCCTTCGCGCCTCCCAGCCACTCGCCCGTGATCGTGGCCACTCGTGGGGAGATGCCGAGATGGGCGTTGGCGGCCTGTTTCACCTCGGGGACGGGCAGGTCCTTCCCGTCGGCGCTCACCAGAAGGATCGAGTTCCCGGTCGGCGTGTCCGTGGCGCGTACGAAGAAGCCGCCGACTCCTCCAAGCCAGTTGGACATCTCATGGACGCGGATGTCGAACGCGGGGTCGCGGGGGTCGACCTCCGTGGCCGTGCCCGAGCACGGGAGCGAAAGCGCCCGGAGCGCATCACAGCGGCCGGTGATCTCCAATGTGCCCTTCGTGTGGTCCATGCCCACACGGAGGTCCCGCACCTGGCTGGGAAGGGCGTCGAGGAAGGGCTTCGCCGAGGGTGTGGTCTCCGGCATCCCCACGAGAAGGACACTCCGGCCCACGCGTGCCTCGGTGTACGCGGCGTCGACCGCCGGCCCCGTCGTGCGGGCGTACCACAGCTGGGTCTGGCCGATGACCACGAAGGCGATCACCACCCCGGCCGTGAGTCGCGCGACCGCGCCGGGCCACGCCGCCATCCAGCGGCCGGCCAGCAGCGCGCCGGAACGTCCGGTGCGGCGGCCCGCCCGGGCGAGCCCGCGTCCGGCGGCCGCGGAGAGCAGGGTGATGACGGAGGGCAGGGTGGCCAGTGTCCCGACGAGCCCGAGAACGTAGATCGTCTGCCGTGCCATCGGGCTGGTGGCCCACTCGGGCCCGCGGATCGCGATGATCAACGCGACCGGGAAGACGTACGGCCACCAGCGCGGCAGCCGCGAGGACGCGGGGCGCGGCCGGGTCTCGTGCCCGTGTCCGCGCTGCGCCGGGTGCGTGAGGACCACGGCGAGGAGGACGAGCAGTCCGCCGATCACCGGCGCGAGGAGCAGCATCGGCCAGGAGTTGCGGGCGTCGACGGATGCGATGGTGAAGTCGACGACCGGCAGGGGCAGATCCGTGCACATCACGGTGATGTTCGCGACGGCGCCGATGAGTGCTCCCGTGGCCGTGGGGACCAGGGCCTCGCCGACGTTCATGGCGGCACGTGCCGGCCGGCCCCCGCCGAGTGCCGTCAGCAGCGCGGTACGCCGGTCGCGTGCGGCGGCGCCGGTACGGGCCGCGGTGATCGCGAGGGCGCCGGCGGGCAGCACGGCCATGAAGAGGAGCACGTTGAGGATCATGAAGACCGGTTCGGGCGCGGTGGCGTCACCGAGGGGGAACGGTGTGTCGCTGCCGTAGCCGGAGATCGGCTGCATCACTCCGGGACCCCCCAGACCGGTGTGCGGGCGGGCGTAGACCAGCAGTTCGCCCGGGGACGTGAGACCGGAGGCTTTGATGACGCCTCCGACGGTCCCGTACCGGCTCTTGATCCCTTCCGCGGCGCCCGCGTCGAGGAGCGCGCCGCTCATGACCGCCTGACCGGGCTCGGGCCACTTCGACACCCCGGGCGGCAGCGGTGCGTCCGGGACCAGGGGCTCGATGTAGACCACCGAGAACGCGGTGCGGTCCAAGAGCTGATCGGTCCGCTCGTTCCACAGGGCCTTGGCCCCGGAGGCCGTCGCCGACTGCGTGAACACCGGGCCGCGGGCCGCCGCCCGGGCGTCCCGGCCCTCGTACGAGGCGAAGACGAGGACCACGGCGGTGACGGTGACGGTCAGGGCGAGGGTGGCGCAGGCGAGGGCCACGGCGCGGATGGAGTCGCCGGCGCGCCGGGCGGCGGAGCCGATGCGGACGAGGTGCCAGCACAGTGCGGCGTTGCTGCGGAGCGAGGTCATGACGCGGCCCGTTCGGTGAGGACTCCGCCGGACAGCGTCCAGGTCCGGTCGGCCCTGGCCGCCACCTGCGGATCGTGCGTCACCACCAGCAGGGCGCAGCCGCGCTGCTCGGGCAGGGAGAAGAGCATGTCGGCGACGCTCTCCCGGTTCGCCTCGTCGAGCGCGCCGGTGGGCTCGTCGGCTAGCAGGAGGGACGGACTGTTGATGAGGGCGCGGGCGACGGCGGTGCGCTGACGCTCTCCGCCGGAGAGGGAGGAGGTGGGCGTGTCCGCCACCGGGACTCCGAGCTCGCCGAGCAACGCGGCCGCCTCGGCGTACGCGGTCCGCCGGGAGGTACCGGAGAGCAGGGCGGCGAGGGCGACGTTCTCCACCGGACTGAGTTCGGGCAGCAGTTCACCGAACTGGAAGACCACACCGACCGTCGTCCGCCGGTGTTCGGCAAGGCGACGACCGCTCAGCCGGCCGATGTCGGTACCCGCGACCCGTACGGCTCCGTCCGCTTTGACGAGTCCCAGGGCGCACGAGAGCAGGGTGCTCTTGCCGCTTCCGCTGGGGCCCATGATGGCTGCGGACTCGCCGGCCAACAACGTCAGGTCGAGACCGTCGAACAGGACGCGATCGCCGATCGAGTGGCGCAGGGAGGCCAGCTCGAGTGCCACGGTCCGAGACGCGTTCCGCCGGGCGGCTCGTGTATCGCTGATTGCTGGTTCCATGTTTCCCTCACTGAAATGACAACGGGGCCACCGCCTGGCGAGTGTCCGGCGGTGGCCCCGTTCGTGCCTCATGCTCTCGGCGTCGTGCCTACGCGCCGATCACGCTGTCAGCGGCTGGAGTCCCAGCTTCCGCACTGGTCCGGAGCCCACTCGATGACCTCGCACGCGCGGAGCTTCCACACGGTGGCACCAGAAGGGCTGGTGACCGTGGTCCCGTTGCCGCTCTTGTTGTGGACGGTGCGCACCTCGTTGTTGCTGGTGCGGTAGTACTGCACGTAGACCGAGCGGTCATCGGCGCGCGTGTCCTTGATGGCGCTGCGCGTGTTGGTGCCGGTGCTGTACGCGTACGCGACACCACGGTGGTTCGAGCTCAGGTCGGCCGCCATGGCCGGGGCCGTGCCCAGCAGAACGCCGCCCGCGAGCAGAACTGCCGCACCTCGGATTGCCGTCTTTCGCTGCATTGCTTCCCCACGTTTTCCGTTGGTCTCCGCTGCGGATGCCGCGGATCGATCTGGTCGGAGAGTGGGTTCCTCCCTGACCAACACAGGGGGTGGGCAAGGTCGTTGTGCAGATCGCCGTCCCCCCCGGCTTGATCACAAGAGAATCACAGATGATCGTTCCAGGCCAAAAAAGTTCTTCCGTCGCGGCAGCTTGATCGCCGTACGGCTTGCTGTCCAGGTATCGGCTTCGGCTGGGGATGGACAACCGGTGGAACAGGATGCCGATACCGGTAGGTGGCGCACCGGGACTCACCGGCCGACCCCGCTCACGGCCGGGGAGACCCCTGGAGTACCGGTCGCGCCGGGGGCCGATGCGGAAGGCTGACCCAGGTCCGGGTGCCGCCGCCGGGCTCCCGGGAGGGCCCGAACCCCCAGTCGCCGCCGTGGTCGCGCACGACGGCGGCCAGGACGCGGAGGGTGGCCCGACGCCGGGCCTCGCAGTGCGCGGCGAGGCGGGGGTGGGTGTGCTCGGTGTGCCCGTCGTAGGCGATCAGACGGAGCGAGCCGTCGCGGAAACGGACCGACAGGTACAGCTCCCCTTCGGGGTCCATCCGCCAGGCGGAGCCGACGAGTTCGGACGCGGCCTGTACGGCGGTTGGCTCGAGCGGGGCGAGCGCGTAGGCGTGCAGCGCGGCCCGTACGGTCTGCCGCGCGACGGCCGCCGCGCGGGGCCCGGCGGGCAGGGTCACGCTGCACGTGAGCAGGTCGGGCGATGCGGGTTGTGGGGTGTCTGCCGAGTCCCGGGCGAGGGGGCACCGGGCGGGGGCGGGGTGGGTGAAGGGAAGGATCATCTTCGGCTCCCAGATGTCATCTGCGGTGACAGCGTTGACGGTTCGGTTCGGAAGCTCGACGCGCACAGGGGCTGACGCGGACCGTTCGTGTGCGGCACGGGCGGCGAGTGTGGCCTGTCTCCCCTCGCACGGACCCGCCCCTCCGGGGGAGGGAGCGTGCGGGCAGGGCCGCGCGATGCACTTCAACTCGCCTTGCGTAAGCGGTGCGCTACTCACTGTAGGGGAAAAGGTGGCTACCGTGCCACCAACTCTTGGCTGCCTAGCCACTCATGGACCCGAGAAGCGGTTAGCGGCAGACTTCCGACATGCCACCAAGGACATTGCCGACGTACCGTCAACGGCGACTGGGGGCCGAGCTGCGCCAACTGCGCCTGAGCGCCGGCCTCACAGCCGAGTTCGCAGCTGGGCTACTCGGCATGGATCGGGGGAAGGTCCCGAACATCGAATCGGGCACTCGGACCATCAGCGTGGAGCGCCTACGCATCCTGACCGCGAACTACGGCTGCACCAACGGGCCTTACGTTTCGGCACTGGCCGCCATGACCGGACGCCGCAAGCGAGGCTGGTGGGACCGATACAGGGATCGGATGCCGGCCGGCTTGCTGGATATCGCAGAGCTAGAGGCGCACGCGTCGGGCATGCGCACCTCGCTGGCCCTGCACATCCCCGGCCTGTTGCAGACCGCCGATCACGCCCTGGCCATCTTCCGGGCCGGCGTACCTGCACTCAGCGAGCAGGACATCGCCCTCCGCGTCGCCTTCCGGCTGGAGCGTCAGGAGATCCTTACCGGGCCATCCGCAGTCACGTACACGAGCCTCGTGCACGAAGCCGCCCTGCGCATGCAGTTCGGCGGGGCCGGGGTGGCCAAGGCGCAGCTTGTGGCCCTGCTCGCGCATGCAGAGCGAGAGAACGTGAACCTGCGAGTCATCCCCTTCACGGCCGGCGCGTTCCCCGGCGCCGGGCAGACGATCCTCTACGCCGAGGGGCCTGTACCCCAACTGGACACAGTCCAGGTGGACAGCACACATGGCCCGGAATTCCTGCACGAGCAGGCCCAGTTGGGGAAGTACCAAGCACACCTGGACTGGATGGAGCGGATCGCGCTCTCACCATCGGATTCCCGCGATCTCATCCGCACGATCAGCAAGGAACTCTGAGGGGAGTCGGCATGCCGGACATCGAGTGGGAAAACCCGTACTGCGCAGAAGGTAACGCCTGCTACCGGATCGGGGTGGACGGGGACGGCAACAGCTACATCGCCGTGGCCGGCCAGGAAGACCGCCCGCTGACCGACAGCAGGGCCGCTCTCCAGGCCCTCATCCGGGACATCAAGGCCGGCAAGGCGGACCACCTGCTCTGAGGCGTGCGGCGAGTTGTGATCAATGGGCGGCAGAGCCCCGCCACTCCGCAGGAAAATACAGTCGTGCAGTCCGCCGGGTATGGGCGAGAATCCATCGGTTCACTCGTGTACCAGGAGATTCATGCACCAGCGTCTGCCCCTGCTCGCCGTCTGTCTTACGCTCACCGCTCTCGGCGCCTCGGCATGCGGCCCGTCCGGTGGCGCTGGGGCGAGTGCCTCGGCGACACCGGCCGCCACGCCGTCCGTGTCCGCATCGGCCGCCCCGTCCGCGAGCCCGTCAGCGGCCCCCGCCGAAGCACGCGGGCTGACAGGACTGTCGGCCAAGCTCTACCTCAGGTCGATCCGGAAGCACTACCCGGATCTGGACCGCATCAACGACGACGTGCTCGTGGCCCATGGCAACGCGCTCTGCCTCGCCTACGGGCAGGCCCTCGTCGATCAGGCCATCAAGACCAAGCAGGAGCTTGAGCTCACCGGGAAGCAGGCCTCGCAGGTCATGGGTACCGCACACGGCAGTTGCGGTAGGGACGAGCTCTAGATGTTCCGTCCCGGGAGGTTGCGGACGGGTGAGCCAGGTCTCGGCTGCTGAGTGCCTGACGCTGTCGGGGATCTTGGCGATGACGGTCGGCCATGCCCTCGACATCTCAGTCTCCAAGATCCCCGACCTCGTCACCCGCGATCAGCTCTGCGTCTCCTCGCGGCGTCCAATAGCGGCCGCATCGGGTACGACGAGCAGCTTGCCGGTGGTACGCCGAGCCTCCAGATCGCTGTGGGCCTGGGCGGCCTCGGACAATGCGTAGCGGCCCGTCACGGTGACCTCAAGCGCCTTGGAGCGCACCCACTCGAACACATCGGCGGCCCGTCGGAGCAGTTCGGACCGATCGGCGATGAAGTCCCCGAGGCTGGGGCGGATCAGGGTCAGCGAACCGCCGTGGGCGAGCCGCATCGGATCAAACGGCGGCACGGCACCACTTGCCGCGCCGAAGAGCACGAGATGGCCGCGGGTTCGCAGGCTGGCGAGGCTCGCATCGAAGGTGTGCGCGCCGACGCCGTCGAAGACAACCGGCAGTCCCTGACCGCCGTTGAGCCGCCTCACCTCGGCTGCGAGATCGTCGACTGCGGAGGAAAGGATCACCTCGGCGGCCCCGGCACGCTTCGCCAGCTCGGCCTTCGCCGCGGTCGACGTCGTGCCGATCACCCTGCCGCCGAGATGGGTGATGAGCTGGGTCAAAAGCAGCCCCATGCCACCGGCAGCCGCATGCACGAGCACCGTGTCGCCCCCCTGAACCGGGTAGGCGTCCTTGACGAGATAGTGCGCGGTCATGCCTTGGAGGAGCACGGCGGCGGCTGTCTCGAAGCCGATGTCGTCGGGCAGCGGCACCAGCCGGGAGGAGTCCACGACGGCCCGCTCGGCATACGTGCCGGGAATCTCCACCCAACCGACCCGGTCCCCGACCGCGACGTCAGCGACGCCGGGTCCGACTTCGACGACCGTGCCGGCGCCCTCAGTGCCCGGGGTGAAGGGCAGCGGGAGGCTGTACCGGCCCTCGCGGTGGTAGACGTCGAGGAAGTTGACCCCGGATGCGGCGACCTCCACGACCGCCTCGCCCGGACCCGGCCGCGGCTGGTCCACCTCGGCCTCCTGCAGCACCTCGGGACCGCCCACTTCGTACACCTGAATCGCTCGCATGACCCTCCAATTAACGGCTCATCCCCCACCAACTCCGTTGATGGCGATCCGATTCCCGGCAAGCAGACCAGCCCGCCGCTTCCGCACCGCCGTACGGCCACCCCCCATAACCGGCGTAGCCTTCGGCAGCTCCACCGCGCGGCGCACGAAATCGACCACCGCCTCCGGATACTCCTCCGGCCACGGGAACCGGCCCATCCGCAGAAATTCGCACCAGCGTCGTCATGGACGTCGTGACATCGTGGCGGCATGACCCTTGAAGTTCGCCCGGCATCGGTGTTCGAGGATGTCCGGGCCCTGGTGGGCCCGAAGTCACCTGGTGCCAACGTCTGCTGGTGTCTGAGCTACCGGATCCCGTCCAAGCTCAACAACGAACTCCGCGGGCCGGCCCGTGGCGAGTACGTCGCCCAACTGTGCCGCACGGAGCCCCCTCCCGGGGTGCTCGCCTATGACGGCGACGAGCCGGTCGGCTGGGCTGCAGTGGCACCGCGGTCGGCCACGTCCTTCGCCCGCAGCCGCACCATCCCGCACGTTGACGAACTGCCGGTGTGGTCGCTGTGGTGCATCCGCGTACGCCCTGGTCATCGTCGGCAGGGGGTCTCGCACGCCCTGATCGTCGGGGCGGTCGAGTTCGCCCGCTCCCACGGCGCACCGGCGATCGAGGCGTATCCCCTGGACAACGGGGACGCTCAGGTGGACACGACGATGGCGTACGCCGGGATCCGGAAGAACTTCGAGCGCGCGGGATTCACCCACGCCGCCGACACCACCTCGGTACTGGCCGGTCATCCCCGGGTCCTCATGCGACTCGACCTGCGCTGACAGGCTGACTCGGCTACGAGCCCAGCGCGGGAACGGTGAACTGCAACTCCGCGCGCTCCCAGGTGACCTTCGGTGGCAACGGAGCGATCGTGCCTACGAGTTCTGCCCCCAAGCGCCGGTAGAACTGCTCTGCCGGGGGATGGGAGACCACGCGTACGCCAGTGAGGCCGAACCTGCGAGCCTCACCCATCATGTGCTCGATCAGGAGTCGGCCGATGCCCAGACCCTGCGCTTCATCCGCCACGAAAGCCAGGTCCAGCTCCGGCGGCTCCACCACCCGTGTAAAAGCCCAGCACCGCGCCGCCCGCATCGACGGCAACGAAGACCTGATGCCGGGCGATGTAGTCCGCCGTGACCTCGTATCCGGAGATGATCGAGGCGTACCGCCCCTGATAGGCGCTGGACTGCTGCATCAGCGAGGTGAGACAGCCTGCGTCAAGGGCGCCGGCGCGCCTGATGGTCGTGTGCTGCACCCACCGAAGTATAGGGGTGCCTACGCTCAGCGACCATTACCATCGCGTTCGAGGCACGGCCCTCACCCGCCGCACCGGCGGCCCTCCGTCAGTGGACGGTTTCACGCAGGCGGCCCGAAGACCTGCACCACGTAGGTGCCGCTGATGCAGACACCGCTGTCGACGTAGCCGGCGGCCGCGATCCGCTGTTCGGGGGAGGAGCCGTCGGAACCGGTGTGGTCGTCCAGGTTGTTCTTGCTCGCGTCCTCCGCGAAGGGCTGGGCGGCCTTGGCGAGTTGCGCGTTCTCCTTCAGGGCCGGGCAGCCGCTCTTCGCGCGTTCGGCGTTGACCAATTCCAGGATCTCGCCCGGCGTGGCGGTCACGCGTACGCCCACTGGATCCGGCCCACGAGTCCAGCGGGAGCGTGCATCCACCGGAGCGGTTCAGGTGCCGGCTGCGGTCGGGGCTATGGAGTCCACTCCGGTGGAATCAGCGTGAAGTTGGGCACCGGCCTTTCGCGCTCCGCGTCGTCCCGGCTCCAGACGTGTCCGGCCTTCGGCCTGATGCCATTGCAGATACTGATTCCGTGGAGGCACGCGCCGCACCAGAGTGCGGCCGAGACCTTACCGTCCGACATCTCCCAGGCTATGAAGATCAGGTTGAGGTCCTCTCGCCCGCACTCCGGGCACCGCCGGCCCGCCAGCGAGGCCGGGCGCTTCCACGCCTCCTCGTAGATGTCCTCCCACTGCATGTAGCTCACCGAACCACCCTTCCGGACAACTACTGCTTGGTCGCGCCTCGGGGGAAGGTGATCTCGACGCGGCGGTTCTTCTTGCGGCCTTCCTCGGTCTTGTTGTCGGCGATCGGGTAGTCCTCGCTGTAGCCGCGGATGTCGAAGGTGACGGAGGGGTTGGTGACCGTCTTGGCCAGCTCGCGCTGGACGGCGTCGGCGCGCTTCTTGGAGAGCACCTTGCCGTGCTCGTAGCTGCCCTGGTCGTCGGTGAAACCGAAGACGCGGACCTGGACCGCCTTCTGCTGGTTGATCTCCTGGCCGATGGCCTGGATGCGGGCGGCGGCCTGGGCGTTGAGGACGTCGCTGTCCTCAGGGAAGAGGACCTCGGCCTGGAGGGCCATCATGACGTTCTGATTGGTCTCCTGGCGCCGCTCCTCACCGCCGAGGTCTTCGACTACTTCGGCGATGTCCAGCACCTTGGGCGCCGCGAGGACGCCGCCCTGAGGCATCTTGAGCCCAGGCGAGTTCGAGTCGATGTTCACCGGGGCGGCGGTGACCGGCTCCGTGCCTGGCGGCACGGAGGGGGCTGGGTCGTCGGCGTATGCGCTGGTGGCGCCGATGAGGTGGGCCCCAGCTATGACCATGCCCGCTATGGCTGTGGCGGCGGCTGTGCGATGGCGTGTGGTCATGGGGTCACCCCGAGATCTTCACGGTCGCTGCGGCGAAGGTAGGGATGCTGAATTCCACCTCAGTGGACGTAGACGGGGGGGCCGGGAACTGGGCAAAGAAGGGCACTTCCTCACCAGCTGCGATGCGTGTCAGCCCCGTCGTGCATAGGCACCTTCCCTCTGTGTCCCGCAGCACGTAGTACCGCTTCTTACCTACTCGATCGACCGCAGTAGCTCCAGCCACCGATGCCGGGCTGGAGTTCTTCTCGTCCCCGCGCCACAACGCCGTCTGCACAAAGGCCTGCGAACCACTGTTCTTGACCACTCCGCTCACGGTGAGAAAGCCACCCTGATCGCGCACTGCGGAGGTAACTACCAGCGACACACTTGCCGGCCCCTTGGATGTAGCAAGAGCTTCCTGGGGTGCTGCACTGGTGCTGCCAGGGGCAGGCGTGTTGCCAGTCCTCGCTGTCGGGCTGGCCTGTTCGGCCTTGGGCTTCTCGTCGTCGCCTATACCGCACCCAGCCAGCGTGAGGGCTAGGACCACCGCTACGCCTACGGCTGCTCCCCCGCGGGTCTTCGCCATCCGCCGAACGCTCATCCCTGCCAGTTTCCTTGTCTCTCGTACCGCCATTAGCCGTCCAGCCGCACCTTGAACATGCTTCGTGCCAGATCGGACAGTTCTCCTGGGTTCAGAGGATCCAGCTTGAAGGCTTTTCCCTCAACGCATTCGAAGTCGATCGGATCGGGATCCGGCTTGCCGGTTCCCCCATCGGGCGGGTCAGTCGGGGGCGGCGTAGGGCCGGGTGTTGGCACTGGCGCAAGCCAGCAGCGTGGTTCGATCACTGCTGTGGCGGTAGCGGTGGCATGCCCGTTCTGTGTCCCCGGGATAACTGACTTACCCACCGGGTCATCCGTCTGCACACTAACGGTGAACCTCGGAAGCGCCACCTCGCAGCCGGCCCGCACCTCGTTCGCTCTGTTCAACCCTGCGAGCTCTTCGGCAGCTGCACATGCATCGCTTGCGTCAAACCCTTTGCCATCGAGGATGCCTTGCCAATCCTCCGGCCTAAGCTCGGTCAAATCCAGGCCAGAAAAGACGTTGTCCCGGACGTCGCGGGCGGCCGCCAACGCTGCTGCGTCAGCGGCACCCTGCGCCTGGCTACGGGTAGCCCCCGCCATTCCCACCACGAAGAAGGCGAACGCCGCAAACAGCAGTAGGGCGAACATCCCCACGTAGAGGGGGAAAGCCTGCCCACTGTCCCGATTCGCAGTGCGGCTCAGCCGCCTTGGCTCGTGATGTCCTCCACAGCCTGAGCGATGGCGTTGGCGATGGTCCCCGCCAGACCTGTTCCCACGATCGCGCCGATGATCAGCACGATGACCACAACAATGCCCAGGTACTCGAAGGCCGTCTGACCTTCGTCTCTTCCCAACTGCCGTCGCCACTTGAGGTTCCTCATAGGGGTCCCCTCCCGGTCCGGTCCCGCTGTCGACTCGCGGACGGTACGGAACGCCCCCCACGGGTGCAAAGGGTCCGGGGACCCATCTGCGGACCCAGTGCCCACAGCCCCTACCCATGACCCGGCACCCCCGAACGGATCGTTCCCAGCCACCTCGCTATGGCCTCGCTGCGGCTCCCGCTCTGCAACTTCGCGAAGATGCGGTTGATGTGGTTCTTGACCGTCTTCTCGCTGATGAAGCAGGTGGCGGCGATCTGCTGGTTCGACATCCCGGACGCGATCAGATCCATCACTTCCACCTCCCGCGAACTCAGGCCGAACTCAGCATGGTTGGGGACTCGCTCCGTCGACTGTGCCACAGTTCGTTGCTCATGCGAAGACCCTCTCGCCCGGAGGTCCGCCAGGACCGCACTCGCCGCCGTCGGTGTGAAGTACGCGAGGCCGGTCAGGACATCGCGGACCGCGCGAGCGAGGTCATCCGGCGTGAATTCGCCGTGCACCAAGTAGCCGTTCGCGCCCAGGAGTAACGACTCGCGGATGACTTCCGGCTCACGGCTGTACGTGAGCATCAGGACGGATGCCAGCTGCGCCAGGTGCGGCAGGGCGGACATGCCGTCCACACCCGGCAGGCGGACGTCCAGCAGGACCACGTCCGGACGGTGCCGGCGGGTGAGGGCCAGGGCGTCGCCGCCGTTCGTCGCCTGGGCGACGACCTGGAGGTCGCCGTACCGGGAGAGCAGAGCTGCCAGGCCTGCTCGGATCACCGGGTTGTCGTCGGCGATGAGTACGCGAGTCATCAGCCACCTCCGAGCAGCGCACCGAAGTCGATGTCCGCGCCGTAGATGAAGCCGCCGAGCAGGAGGATCATCGTGCCCGGGAGCATGAACGTCGTGACCACGAAGGTTGCTTTGGGGACCGCCCTGGCTGCGCGCCGCCGCGCGCTCTGGGCGTCCGTGCGGCGCATGTCCTCGGCGATGGCGATGAGGGTTTCGACGATCGGGGAGCCGAGTTCCTCGCCCTGCTGGAGGGCCGTGACGAACTGGGCGACCTGTTCGCTGTCGTTGCGGCGGCGGAGGTCGGCGAAGGCCTCGCGGCGGCTGACGCCCATGTCCATCTGCTGGAGGGTGATGCGGATTTCGTCCGACCAAGGGCCCCTGTAGCGTTCCGCGACGCGTTCCAGGGCCTGGCGGAAGCCGAGGCCTGCGCTGACGACCACCGCCAGGACGTCCAGGAAGTCCGGGAGGGTGCGTTCGATGTTGTCGCGGCGGATGCGGATCGCCGACCACAGGCCCGCCTCGATCCAGAACAGGCCGAAGGCCACCATGAGCAGGGCGAGCAGCAGCCGGCCGTTGATGAGCATCGCGAAGGCGCCCACCGCACCCAGGGCGCCGTACACCGCGCGGCGCGCCGCGTATCGGTCGATGGTGAGGCCCGAGGGGTTGCCGGCCCGGTCGATCTGGAGGCGTTTGGCCGCCACCCGCTTGGGGCCCATCAGTCGCAGGACGAGGGGCGCGTAGCGGATGCCCATGCGGTCGACCACCGAGCCGACGGCCGTGGTGCGGGTGGATCCGACTTCCAGGGCCAGGGCGAGGTCGGGGGGTAGGGCGACCTCGGAGCGGTAGAGGCGGATGCCGTGGAAGATGCCGAGGACGGAGAGGGACGCGGCCAGGGCGAGGGCGAGGAGGACCATCGGCTCACACCTCGATCTTCGACAGGCGGCGGATGGAGACGAAGCCCAGGGCGAAGAGGCCGAGGGCCACCAGGACGGCGATCTGGCCGGGGATGGCTCCTGTCATGCGTTCCAGGGCGCCGGGCATCATCGCGTCGACCATGAGCAGGGAGCCCAGGCCGATGAAGGGCATGAGGTAGGCCGTCACCGTGACCTGGGAGAGCTGGGTGCGGACCTCGCGCCGCGTCTCCTTGCGCTGTTCCAGGGTGATGGTGAGGTTGCGGAGGCTGCCCACGATCGCGCCGCCTGCCCGGGAGGACAGGACGAGCGTGGAGACCAGGACCGAGAGTTCGCGGGAGGGGAGGCGGTCGGCGAGTTCGCCCAGGGACTCCTCGATGGAGTGTCCTACGGCGAGGCGGTTGGCGACGCGGCCGAGTTCCTCGCCCGCCGGGGCTTCCAGCTCCTCCGCAGCTATGCCGATGGCCGTGCGGAGGGCGAGGCCGGCCTGGGTGGCGTTGGCGAGGATGCGGGCCAGTTCGGGGAGCTGGTTGATGAAGCGCTCCGTACGGCGGGCCCGCTGCCAGTTGAGGAAGGCGTTCGCCGACCACAGGCCGATCAGGCCGGCCACCGGGCCGAAGAACGGTGCGAGGAGGGATGACGCGACGATCCAGACGCCGGCGACCGAGGCGGTCATGTAGACGAAGAACTCGCCGGGGGTGAGGTCCAGGCCGGTCGTGGCGAGCTTCAGCTCGATGCGGCGGCCGAGCGTGGTGCGGCGGAGGCGCCGGTCCACGCCCCGGAAGCGGCGCCTGCGGCCGGTCTGCTCGGGCTCACCGGAGTCGGAGAGGCGGTTGATCAGGGCGGTGCGTTCGGCGCGGCCCTTGGCGTACGCGTGCAACCCGTAGACGAGGAACACGGTGGCCAGGAGGGCGGCGGCGAGGGTGAGGGCGACGGGAAGGGTCACCGGAGCTCTCCCAGGAAGCCGTGCCCTTCGGGCCGGGGAGGAATGGTTCCGTGGCCCGGAGCCGCGGAGCCGCGCGGTTCTCTGCTCATCTCTTCTTTCCTGCTAGGTGCGTTGTCAGTGGGGTGTGCCACGCTCCAGGGGTGACGACAGCAGTGACAGCCGAGGGCGGGTCCGGGCATGCCCGGTACACCTACCGGCTGCGCGTGTCGTCCACCGCGCTCGCTCGGCTGGAAGCCGAGTGGTCGCGGTGTCGGTGGATCTGGAACGAGTGCGTCGCCAAGTCCAAGGCCGTCCACGAGCGCAACAAGGCGCACCCAGAAGACGGGCTGACGTGCGGGCCCGCCTCGCTGGACAAGATGCTGACCAGGGAGCGGGCTGCGAACGCATGGCTGCGGGAAGGCTCTTCGGTTCCTCAGCAGCAGGTCATCCGGGACTTCGCCAAGGCCCGGACCAAGGCGCTCAGGGTCATCAAGGACCGTCTGCCGATGGCGCGACGGGCCGGGATGCCCAAGTGGAAGAGGAAGCGCGAGACCGACCCGAGCCTGAATTACACCCGGCGTGGATTCCGGCTGAGGGACGGCCGTTTGCACCTGGCGGGCGAGATCGCGATCACGGTGGTGTGGTCCCGTGAACTGCCTGCGGCACCATCCTCGGTGCGTGTCTACCGAGACACCCTCGGCCACTGGTACGCCTCCTTCGTCGTGCCCACGGAGGGACAGCCGCTCCCGTCCACCGGCCGGGTGATCGGCATCGACTGGGGTGTGAAGGAGACCGCCACCACCACCTCCGACGCCCACGACCTCCCGCACGCCCAGCACGGGAAGAGGGCCCAGGAGCGGCTGACCCGGTACGACCGGATGATGGCCCGACGCAGACCCGCGAAGGGCAAGCCCGGGTCGAAGGGCTACCGGCACGCCAAGCACCTGCGCGCGAAGGTCTACAAGCAGGTCGCCCGCCAGAGGCAGGAAACGGCCCGCAAGTGGGCCAAGCGCGTCGTACGCGACCATGACGCGCTTGCGGTAGAGGACTTCCGGCCCAAGTTCCTCGCCAAAACGACCATGGCCCGCAAGGCGGCAGACGCCGCCATTACGGCGACGAAGACGGCTCTGGTCGAGATGGGCCGCAAGCACGGCCGGGCCGTGCACCTGGTACACCCCCCGCACACCACGATGGACTGTGCGCACTGCGGAGCGAGAGCCAAGCACGCACTCCCCCTCTCCGAAAGGACCTATACGTGCACCGCCTGCGGAGTCGTCTCCCCTAGGGACAAGAACTCCGCACAGGTGATGCTCATCCCGGCAGGTCTCAACCCGGCTAGTGCTGATCTTGTAAGTCCTGCCACCTGCTAGGCGCCAGGCGAAGTGAGCTAGGAATCCCTGCCCCACAGGGCACGGAGGAGTCAAAGGGAGATCCGGGTGGTGAGCTGGTCGTCGGTGGCGGCGACTCCGAAGGTCGGCGGAATCGGCTGGTTGTGCATGTAGAGGCGTTCGGCGATGCGGCGCGGGAGGGGGAAGTACTGGAAGTAGCCGTACACGCGGCCGTCGGCGGCGACTGGCTGGGCGGCGAACCGGCAGACGGTGGTGATCCGGAACGGTTCGCGGCCGTGCGAGTCGAGGACGGAGATCTCGGTGATGCGGCGGGTGCCGTCGGCGAACCGGGTGAGCTGGACGACGATGTTGACCGCGCTGTTGATCTGGTCCTGGAGGGCTTCGAAGGGGACCTCCACCTCCGACATGGAGGCGAGGGTCTGGAGCCGCATCAGGGCGTCCTCGGCGCTGTTGGCGTGCACAGTGGCGAGCGAGCCGTCGTGGCCGGTGGACATGGCCTGGAGCATGTCGAGGGTCTCGCCGCCGCGGACCTCGCCGACGATGATGCGGTCGGGGCGCATGCGGAGGCTGTTGCGGACGAGGTCGCGGATGGTGATGCGGCCCTTGCCCTCGACGTTCGGGGGGCGGGATTCGAGCCGGATGACGTGGGGCTGCTGGAGCTGGAGCTCGGCGGAGTCCTCGATGGTGATGATGCGCTCGCCGTCGGGGATGAGGGCGGAGAGGGCGTTGAGGAGGGTGGTCTTGCCGGTGCCGGTGGCGCCGGAGACGATCACGTTCGTCTTGGCCTGGACGAGGCCGGAGAGGAGCAGGAGCATCTGCTCGTCGAGGGTGCCGAGGGCGATCAGCTCGGGGAGGGTGAAGGCGCGCGGGAACCGGCGGATGGTGAGGGTGGCGCCGGTGAGGGAGAGCGGCGGGATGATGACGTTGACGCGTTCGCCGGTGGGGAGGCGGGCGTCGACCATGGGGTTGGCCTCGTCGACGCGGCGGTTGACGGCGGAGACGATGCGCTCGATGGTCTGCATGAGCTGCTCGTGCGAGGCGAAGCGGAGCGGGAGCTGTTCGACGCGGCCGGCGCGCTCGACGTAGATGTGGTCGGGGCCGTTGACCATGATCTCGGAGATGGTGGGGTCTTCGAGGAGGGGTTCGAGCACGCCGAGGCCGAGGGCTTCGTCGACGACGCGGCGGATGAGCGCGGTGCGTTCGGTGGTGGAGAGGACCGGGCCCTCGCGGCTGATGAGGTGGCCGAGGACGCGTTCGAGGCGGGCGCGGCGTTCGGCGGGCGCGAGCGCGGACATCTCGGCGAGGTCGATCTCCTCCAGGAGCTTGGCGCGGTAGGAGGAGACGAGTCGGCCGTCCTCGCCGGGGCGGGGGGTGTGGGGGTCGTCGGGGGTGTTGACGCGGCTGCGAAGGCTCATGCGTTGCGCCTCTCGCTTTGGCGGGTGGGAGCGGGCCGCCGCCCGTGCCCGCGCTGGTGTGCTGGGGCGCGACGCCCCGGTACGCGGTTCATGGGTCAGGTCCTCTTCCGGTCGCTGGGCATGATGGCTGTTCGTTCGCGTCGTTCGATGTCGAGGCCGGGGATGATCGACCTCACCGTGATGCGGACGGTGGCCGTGGTGACGTCGTCGCCGGCGCTGACGTTCACCTCGGTGGCCCCGCGGATGCTTTCGCGGACGGCTGCCTGGCCGGCTGCGATGCCTGCGGCTTCGGGGTTCTCGTCCGTACGGGCGGCGACGCGGGCGGCGGTGCGGGCGGCGGTCTCCGCTTGTTGTTCGCAGTACGCGGTCCAGCCGAGCTGGATGCCGGCGAGGCCGACGAGGAGGAGGATCGGCAGGAAGCCGATGTACTCCAGGGCGACTTGGCCTCGGTCCCGGGCTCGGGCCTGGCGCGGGCTTTTGGCGTGGTCGGCGTTGGCCGGGGTGGGTCCCTGCGGGGCCATGTCCCCTCCCCGCCCCTTCCCGAAACTGGGGCTGCGCCCCAGCCCCCCTCGGGGCTCCGCCCCGGACCCCACGGGGCTCCGCCCCCGTCCCCGGCGAGGCTCCGGCCCCGGTTCGGGGCTCCACCCCAGGACACGACGGGGCTGAGCCCCGGACCCCGCGGGGCTCCGCCCCGAACCCCGGCGCGGCTCCGCCGCGAACCCCTCGGGGCTGCGCCCCGTGCCCCGGCCGGGCTCCGCCCCGGCCCCTTCGGGGCTGCGCCCCCGATCCGCGTGCGGCTCTGCCTCCGACTCGGAGCTCCGCCCCAGGACACGACGGGGCTGCGCCCCGGAGGAGATGGGGGCTCCGTTCTCGGAGCGCCGGGCATCGAACGTCGGCGGGACCGGATGCCGATGCATGTCAGGGGACCTTCCTCTCCATCGCTGCGCCGGCTTCGCCTTCGACGGTCAGGCCCGTGTTCAGGCCCGGGACGAGGACCGGGATCGTGAGGGTGACCTTGGCCCGGTAGACGCCCGCCGACTCGGGTCCGCAGGACGAGGTGGCGCCCCAGGCGCCGCCCACGTGCTCCATCACGGCGGAGGCGCAGGCTCCGTCACCCTCGACGGCGCCCGCGCGGGCGCCCTCGTCCGCCGCGTTGCCTGCCAGGGAGAAGGCGTAGCCGATCAGGACGCACTCCCAGACCGCTGCGATGAGGAGCAGGATCAGGGGGAGCATGCCGGCGAACTCGATCGCCACCTGGCCCCGGTCTCTGTCGGCCGCCCGGCGCATGGGTCAGCCCTCCCGGTTGCCGCGGCGGGAGCGGAGGCGGGATACCGGGCCCGGGGTGCGGAGGGCCAGGGCGCCGCTCGGGGCGGGTGTTGCGGCGTTCTCGTCGGGGGCCGCTCGGAGGAGGTCCAGTTCGGCGGCGAGTTTCCACAGGGCTTGTTTGACCGAGGACTTGGCGTCCAGGTCCTGGACTCGGCCCGCGTCCAGGACGGGGGCCAGTTCCTTGTAGTTCGCCGGGACGGGGGTGCGGGTCGGGCGGGTGCGGGTGATCTTCTCGATGAGGGAGGGGTTTATCTCCGTGTGGCGGGTCCAGCGGTTGACCAGCATGGTGGTGTCCTCCGGTTTGCGGACCTGGAGGCGTTCCCACATGCGGACCATGCGCTTGGCGGCGCGGACCGCGACCACGTCCGGGGTCACCACCAGGGCCGCCACGTCCGCCAGTTCCACGGCGGTCGCGTTGGCGCCCGTCATCTGGGTGCCGCAGTCCACGACCACGAGTTCGTAGCGGTGGCGGAGGGCGGTCAGGACCAGGCGGGTGGTGCGTTCATCGACCTCCTCGCCGCGTTCGCCGTCCGCCGGGGCCAGGAGCAGGGCCAGGCCGGTGGGGTGTTCGTAGACGGCGTCGGCCAGGACGCGCGGGGAGATGTCCTGGATGCCGGCCAGGTCGACGACCGAGCGGCGGAACTGGACGTCCAGGTAGGAGCCGACGTCGCCGGCCTGGAGGTCGAGGTCCACCAGGGCCGTGCGGCGGCCCGCCGCGGCCGCGGCCAGGGCGAACTGGACGGCGCAGAGGGTGGTGCCGACCCCGCCCTTGGCTCCGGTGACGGTGGCGACGCGGCCGGTGCCGCGGCCGGTGAAGCGGTCCCCGGCCGCGCCGCCGCCGGGGCCTCCGGCCCCGCCGAGGTGGCGGCGTACGCCCGTCGCCCACTGGGCCACGGCCTGGATGCGCGCGGCCAGTTCGTCGTAGGAGAGGGGCAGTCCGACCAGGCCGCGGGCGCCGGCGTCCATCGCCGCCGAGAACAGGCCGGGGCCGGTGTCGGAGGTGGCCAGGACGACGCCCACGGCGGGGAAGCGGAGGGCGATCTCGCGGATGAGTTCGAGGGCGGGGAGCGGGCCGATCCGCTCGTGGACCAGGACCACCTCGGGGAGGTGGTCGACGGACTCGGCGGCCAGGCCCGACAGGACGTCGAGGAGGGTGGAGGAGTCGGCGACCGGGCGGGCCGGCTCCACGGAGGGGAGCTGGCCGATCAAGGTGACGGCCGTACGGGCGGCGTCGGGGTCCCCGGTGGCCGGGAGGATTCGGGTGACGGTCATGCCGGCCTCACTTGTCCCCGTCGAGGGTGTACCAGCGGTCGGCGCCCGGGGGTGCCGATTCGGTGCCGGGGGCGACCAGGGCGAGGCGGACGTGCTCGGCGAAGGACTCGGAGAACGCGACGCGCTGGGCGTCCTTGGCGTTCACGGCGAAGGTGATCGGGACGGCGTCGACGGTGCCGGTGCCCTTGCGGTCGCCGGACTTCTCCACCGGGGTGAGCCGGCCGACGTCGATGACCCGGGCGTTCGACACCATGATCACGGAGCGGTCGGGGTCGGTGGCCTTCTTGCCCTTGAAGGTGCCGAGGATGTTGACCTTGTCTCCGGAGCGGACCTTGCCGGCGACCCCGGTGGAGGCGTCGATCATGATGGCGATCTCCTGCTCGCCGGGCTGCAGCCGCGGGCGGTCGACGAACATGTCCGCCTGGAGGAGGGAGCCCTTCCTGAGGGTGGTGAGGGTGATCTTTCCGGTGACCGTGCCCAGGTCGGTGACGGCGGTGGCGGGGCGCCAGCGCTCGGGGATGGTGACCTTCTCGAACTTCCCGGCGTCGAGTGCGGTGTGCGGAGCTATGTCGGCCTTCACGCGGTACGCCTCCACCTCGGGCCCGACCTTGGAGTTGACGTCGCCGATCACCGCGGCCACTCCGGCGAACGCGCCGATCGCGCACAGGACGGAGAGGAGCAGCAGGATGACGCCGCGGCGCTGGCGTGAGTTCATGGGCCGTGGGACCTCGTCGTTCGGAACGGATCAGGGGCTGGAGCGATCAGGCTGGAGCGGTCAGGGCTGGACGGTGCTGCGGTCAGGGCCGGGCCGTCGACGGGGCCGCTTCGGCCGATGCTGCCGATGCGGCCGCCGACGGGATCGGGGTGGCGCAGAAGCCGCAGCGGTCGCCGATGAGTTCGAGGCCGCACCAGCGGCACTCCTCGCGGCGGACGGAGGCGACGAGCTGGTAGAGGACGCCGATGTCGGGGATGGCCGCGGCGAACTCGATCAGCTTGGGGGTGCCCCACCAGGCGGGTGAGTCCGCGGGCAGGGGGTGTTCCATGACGCCCTGGACCTGCCAGGCGGGGCCGAGTTCGGCGGCCGGCCAGTCCCCGGTGAGTTTGCCGCGGGCGAAGGCGAGGTGGGTGGCGAAGCCGGGTCCCGGTGGCAGTTCGGCGCCGGGGCCGAGCCGGGCCAGGTGGGGTCTGGGGTTGGCCAGTACGGTGAACTGGGCGCTGGGCGACCAGGAGCGGGCGTGCGCCTTGAGGTCGACGGGGACCCGGTCGAGCCGGGAGACGGTGCCGAGGACGGCGCCCGCGTAGATGTAGTGGGAGAGCAGCCGGGCGGCGGAGGCGATGACGCCGGGGCTGAAGTCGCAGACGGTGAGCTGGCTGAGCTGACGGGCCAGCAGGGCGGTGCCGAGCGGCGGCAGATCGACCGGGAGCAGCGCGATCCGGTCGGATTCCAGGATGGCGCGGACGGTGTGCAGCCGGCGGGCGGCGGGGGCGGGCAGCCAGTCGGGGAGGAGGACCAGCAGGTGTCCGTGCCGGTCCAGCAGGGCGGCGGTGTCGGTGAGGGCGCGTTCCAGGTCCTGCCGGTCGGGCGGGTGCAGGACGGCGGCCGGCGGGGTGTGCCGGTCGGGGGCGGGCAGCACCAGGTCGGCGCTGGTGACGGCGATGGCGGTCGGCACGCGAATCCCCCTGTTCCCCTGGCCCGCGGGCGCGTCCGGCGGCACGTCCCCGTACACGCACCGCACTGCGCGAACGCGACGGCCGACGCTCCCCCAGCTGCCGCCGGCGGTGCCCCCATCCCTCCTGCGCAGCACCATAACCGCGTCACCGCCGGTCAGGCAGGGTCTTGAGGATTCCCATGCCGGGAGCACATGTCACAGGTGACCGGAAATCCGGACATCCGGGAAGCCGTTACCGATCGTTTCCGGCCACTTTGCGCGGACTCTTGACAGCAGGATTGGTCTGGACCAACCCTGGAGCAGCCCCGGGGCAGCCCTGGGGCAACTCGGCTGCGGGATCCCCCACTTGTTCCCCGCACCGCCGCTTCCCCTCCCCTCCCCTCCCCCCACGGAGCCCTCGTGAACCGCATACGCTCCCTCGCCCTCCTGGGCGCCGCCACCCTCACCGCGACCGGTCTGACCGCCTTCGTGACCGGCACCGCGCAGGCCGCCGACGTGAACAACGTCCGCAACGGAGGCTTCGAGTCGGGCCTCGCCGACTGGGCCTGCTCCGGCGGCAGCGGCGCCGCCGTCTCCTCCCCCACCTCCGCCGGGGCCGGGGCCCTGAAGGCCACCCCGGCCGGACAGGACAACGCCCGCTGCAGCCAGACCGTCAAGGTCAAGCCGAACTCGACGTACACGCTGAGCGCGCAGGTCCAGGGGTCCTACGTGTACCTCGGCGCGACCGGCACCGGGACCCAGGACGTCTCCACCTGGACCCCGGGCTCGGGCGGCGGCTGGCAGAAGCTGTCCACCACCTTCACCACCGGGGCGAACACCACCCAGGTGACCGTCTACACGCACGGCTGGTACGGGCAGCCGGCCTTCCACGTGGACGAGTTCAGCGTGTTCGGGCCGGACGGCGGCGGGGGCACCGGTCCCGGCCCCTCGGTGCCGGGCGCACCGGCCGGACTCGCGGTTTCCGGCCAGTCGGAGAACGCGCTCACCCTTTCGTGGAACGCGGTCGGCGGAGCCGACGGCTACCACGTGTACAAGGACGGCAGCCGGGTGGCCACGGTCACCGGGACCACCACGCAGATCACCGGGCTCAGCCGGGCCACCACGTACTCCTTCCAGGTGAGCGCCTACAACCAGGCGGGTGAAGGGCCGAAGTCCGCGCCGGTCAGCGGCACCACGACGGGCGGCGGCAACCCGGACCCGGGCAACCCGTCCGTGCCGCGGCACGCGGTGACCGGCTACTGGCAGAACTTCGACAACGGCGCGACCGTCCAGAGGATCTCGGACGTGCCGAACGCGTACGACATCATCGCGGTGTCCTTCGCCGACGCGACCACCACGCCGGGCGCGATCACCTTCAACCTGGACTCGGCCGGACTCGGCGGCTACACGGTCGCGCAGTTCAAGGCGGACGTCGCGGCGAAGAAGGCGGCCGGGAAGTCGGTCATCCTCTCGGTCGGCGGGGAGAAGGGGACCATCACGGTCAACGACTCCGCCTCCGCGAACAACCTGGCCAACTCGGCGTACGCGCTGATGCAGGAGTACGGCTTCAACGGGATCGACATCGACCTGGAGAACGGGCTCAACGCGACCTACATGACGCAGGCGCTGCGTTCGCTGTCGCAGAAGGCCGGGCCCTCGCTGGTCATCACCATGGCCCCGCAGACCATCGACATGCAGTCGACCTCGAACGCGTACTTCCGGACGGCGCTGAACATCAAGGACATCCTCACCGTCGTCAACATGCAGTACTACAACAGCGGCTCCATGCTGGGCTGCGACGGCAAGGTGTACTCGCAGGGCTCCGTGGACTTCCTGACCGCGCTGGCCTGCATCCAGCTGGAGGGCGGGCTCGACCCCTCGCAGGTGGGCCTGGGCCTGCCGGCCTCGCCGAGCGGGGCGGGCAGTGGCTACGTGGCGCCGGGCGTGGTGAACAACGCGCTGGACTGCCTGGCCCGGGGCACGAACTGCGGATCGTTCAAGCCCTCGAAGACCTACCCGGCGCTGCGCGGAGCGATGACCTGGTCGACGAACTGGGACGCCAAGGCGGGGAACGCCTGGTCGAACGCGGTCGCGCCGAAGGTCCACGGCCTGCCGTAGCGACCACTGCCGTCGCTGCTGCCGACACCGCGTCAGGCGGCTTCGCCCGCACGGGGGTAGTGCGCCCCGGGCTCGGTGTGGTTTCCGGATAGCGGGCATGTGTGGGGGTGGCCGGTTGTGGCACTTGACCGGTCCATGTCATGAGCGCACGCTGTGCGCGTCCGCACGGCTACCCCCACGCTCCCGACCCAGGAGATCGCATGCGGCTACACACCCGCCGGAGGTCCGTCTTCACGGCGGCCCTGCTGGCGCTCGCGCTCGGCGCACCCGCCTACGGCATGAGCGCGACGGCCTCGGCACCCCCGACACCGTCCACCGCCACCCAGGACGAGGCGATCGTCCAGTACCGGATCCACGGCCCGTCCACCCCGGCCGACCGGACCGCGCTGCTCCGCCACGGCGTCTCGATCGACGAGGTCGACGACCACACGGTGGTGGTGAGCGCCGACACCATGCAGGCGAAGAAGCTGCGCTCGCTCGGCTACAAACTGGAAGCTCTGGCCGGCCCCCCGGACCGCTCCATCCCCGGCGTCGCCGCGAGCCCCATGGACTTCCCCTCGGCCGACTCCCGCTACCACAACTACGGGGAGATGAGCGCCGAGATCGACCAGCGGATCGCGCAGTACCCGAACATCATGAGCAAGCGCGTGATCGGCAAGTCGTACCAGGGCCGCGACCTCGTCGCGATCAAGATCAGCGACAACGTGGGGACCGACGAGAACGAGCCCGAGGTCCTCTTCACCCACCACCAGCACGCCCGCGAGCACCTGACCGTCGAGATGGCCCTGTACCTGCTGCGCGAGTTCGGCGAGGACTACGGGACCGACTCGCGGATCACCAACATGGTCAACGGCCGCGAGATCTGGATCATCCCGGACCTCAACCCGGACGGCGGCGAGTACGACATCGCCACCGGCTCCTACCGGTCCTGGCGCAAGAACCGGCAGCCGAACTCGGGCTCCTCGTACGTCGGCACCGACGAGAACCGCAACTGGAACTACAAGTGGGGCTGCTGCGGCGGCTCCAGCGGCAGCAGGAGCTCCGAGACCTACCGCGGGCCGGCCGCCGAGTCGGCGCCCGAGGTGAAGGCGGTCTCGGACTTCGTCCGCAGCCGGGTGGTCGGCGGCAAGCAGCAGATCACGGCCGCCATCGACTTCCACACGTACAGCGAGCTGGTGCTGTGGCCGTACGGGTGGACGTACAACGACACCGCGCCCGGCCTGACGGCGGACGACCTGGGCGCCTTCAAGGCGGTCGGCCAGAAGATGGCCGCCAGCAACGGCTACACCGCCGAGCAGTCGAGCGACCTGTACATCACGGACGGGACGATCGACGACTGGCTGTGGGGCAACCAGAAGATCTTCGGCTACACCTTCGAGATGTATCCGGCCGGCTCGGGCGGCGGCGGCTTCTACCCGCCCGACGAGGTGATCGAGCGCGAGACCAGCCGGAACCGCGACGCGGTGCTGCAGCTGCTGGAGAACGCGGACTGCATGTACCGCTCGATCGGCAAGGAAGCGCAGTACTGCACCTGACGCGCGACACGTGGCCCGCGACAGGTGACGCGCGGCTGATCCGATGGCCGGCCGGGGCGCCCCTCCTCCTGGAGGGGCGCCCTCCGGCATGCTCAGCCCAGGACGGCCAGGGCGTCGATCTCGACCAGCAGGCCGGCGGGCAGGCCGACGTAGACGGTGGTGCGGGCGGACGGCGCCTCCGGGAACTCCTTGAGGTGCTCCTCGAAGTACGCGTTGTAGATCTCGTTCATCTCGGCGAAGTGCGCGGTGTCCGTGAGGTAGACGCGGATCATCACCACGTCGTCCCAGCCCGCGCCGCCGGCCTCCAGGACGGAGCGGACGTTCTCCAGGGTCCGGAGGGTCTGCTCGCGCAGGGTGGGGCCGGCGACGGTGGGCGGCTGCCCCTCGGCCGCGGGGAGGTAGCCGACCTGGCCGGCGACCTGGAGGATGTTCCCCTTGCGCACACCGTGCGAGAACCGGGCGGGCGGGGCCGGGTGGGTGGCGGGGCTGATGGCCGTCTTCTCACTCATGCGCTCTCTCCTGGGTTTGTGGCCGGGGTCGGGGCAGCGCCAGTCCTGGGGCAGCAGAGCCGGACGTTGACCGGGTGTCAGCCGGATGTTAGACAGCTTGCACCGGCACCGGAAACAACCGCTGCCCCCGGGCCGCCACCCCCGCCCGGAGGGCGGCACCTCAGGAGGGCACTCATGGGCAGCGAAGCGACACGACGGCTCGCCGACGAACCGGTCGACCACCGGTTCAAGGGCCTGCCGCCGGACGCCCAGGCCGCCGGGCTCACCGTCGGGCAGCTGGCCGCCGAGCGGCGCAGCCTGTACGGCGGCGGGTTCACCACCCCCGTGCTGACCCTCGACGCCGAGGCGCTGGAGCACAACCTGGCCGCGCTCGCCGCCTTCTGCGAGCGCCACGGCCTCGGATTCGCCCCGCACGGCAAGACCTGCATGGCCCCGCAGCTGTTCGAGCGGCAGATCGAGCTCGGCGCGCTGGGCATTACCGTCGCCATGCCCCACCAGGCCCGGGTCTGCCGCGCCTTCGGCATCGAGAAGATCTTCCTCGCCAACGAGCTCGTCGACGCGCCGGCCCTCCGCTGGGTCGCCGCGGAGCTCGCCGCCGACCCCGACTTCCGCTTCGTCTGCTACGTGGACTCCGTGCGCGGGGTCGAGCTGATGGACGCCGCCCTGCGCGGGCACACCGAGCGGCGGGTGGACGTGGTGGTCGAGCTCGGCGCCGGCGCGGAGGGCCGCACCGGGGTGCGGACCGAGGCCGAGTGCCACGAGATCGCCGCCGCGGTCGTCGCGACGGACACCCTCCGGCTGTCCGGGGTGGCCGGCTACGAGGCGACCATGCCGGGCGCCGACGCGACCACGGTCCGGGCCTGGATGGAGCGGCTGGTGGCTCTCGCCGCCGACTTCGACAAGGCGGGCCTGTTCGCCGGGCGGGACCTGCCCGAGATCATCGTCAGTGCGGGCGGCAGCGAGTGGTTCGACGTGGTCGCGGACGTGTTCTCGGCCGTCCCGGAGCTGTCCCTGCCGGTCCTGAAGCTGCTGCGCTCCGGCGCGTACCTCTCGCACGACCACGGCTGGTACTCGGGCCTGACCCCCTTCAAGGACCGGATCCCCGAGGAGGGCGGCCTGCAGCCCGCCTTCCGGCTGTGGACCCAGGTCGTCTCCCGCCCCACCCCCGGCCAGGCCTTCGTGAACGCCGGCAAGCGGGACATCGCCTACGACCTGGGGCTGCCGCAGGTGCTGGCGGTGCGCGGGGCCGACGGGCGGGAGCGGCCCGGCACCGGCATCACCGTCGCCAAACTGTCCGACCAGCACGCCTGGCTGGACACGGAGGAGGGCACCGGCCTGGAGGTCGGCGACTGGGTGGCGCTCGGCATGGCCCACCCGTGCACCATCTTCGAGAAGTGGCCGCTGATCCCCGTGGTCGAGCCCGACGGGACGGTCACCGACTGCATCCGGACGTTCTTCTAGCGGGCGGAGGCGGTCAAGCCGAGGGGACGGGGGGCTTCCGGCCGATGGATCTCGTGCTGCGCGGGGCCCGCGTCGTCGACGGGACCGGCGGGCCCTCCTACCGCGCCGACGTCGGCGTGCACGAGGGGCGGATCGCCGTCATCGGGCGGGACCGCCGGGTCCCCGCGGGGCGGATCACCGTCGACGCGGACGGCCTCGCCCTCGCACCCGGCTTCATCGACATGCACGCCCACAGCGACCTGGCGCTGCTCCGCGACCCGGACCACAGCGCCAAGGCCGCGCAGGGCGTCACCCTCGAAGTGCTCGGCCAGGACGGCCTGTCGTACGCGCCCGTCGACGACCGCACCCTGGAGGGGGTGCGCACCGCCATCGCCGGGTGGAACGGCGACACCGACGGCCTCGACCCGGACTGGCGGACCGTCGGCGAGTACCTCGACCGGCTCGACCGGGGCTTCGACGGCCGCGGCATCGCCGTCAACGCCGCCTACCTGGTCCCCCAGGGCACCGTACGGGCCCATGTGCTCGGCTGGGCCGACCGGCCCGCCACCCCCGCCGAGCTGGACCGGATGCGCGCGCTGGTCGCGGAGGGCCTGGCCGACGGGGCCGCCGGCATGTCCTCCGGGCTCACCTACACCCCCGGCATGTACGCGGACGAGGCCGAACTGACCGAGCTGTGCCGGGTGGTGGCCGCGTACGGCGGCTACTACTGCCCGCACCACCGCTCGTACGGGCGCGGCGCGCTCGCCGCCTACGCCGAGATGATCGAGCTGACCCGGCGGGCCGGCTGCGCCCTGCACCTGGCCCACGCCACCATGAACTTCGCCGAGAACGCGGGCCGGGCCGGCGACCTCCTCGCCCTGCTGGACGCGGCCCTGGCCGACGGCGCGGACATCACCCTGGACACCTACCCGTACACCCCGGGCTGCACCACGCTGGCAGCGCTGCTGCCGGGCTGGGCGCACGAGGGCGGACCGGAGGCGCTGCTGGCGCGGCTGGCCGACCCGGCAGCCGCCGAGCGGATCCGGTACGCGCTGGAGGTGACGGGCTCGGACGGCTGCCACGGGGTGCCGGTGGACTGGTCGGCCGTCGAGGTGTCGGGGGTCGGGGACCCGGTACTGGCCGGGGCGCACGTGGGCCGCCGGCTGGACGGCTGGGAGACGGCGCGGGGTCTGCTGCTCGCGGACCGGCTGGGGACGACGGTGCTGCAGCACGTGGGCCACGAGGACAACGTGCGGGCGATCATGCGGCACCCGGCGCACACCGGGGGCTCGGACGGCATCCTGCGGGGCGCCAAGCCGCACCCGAGGGCGTACGGGACCTTCCCGCACTACCTCGGCCGCTACGTGCGCGAGCTGGGGGTGCTGGGCCTGGAGGAGTGCGTGGCCCATCTGTCGGGCCGGCCGGCGGCCCGGCTGCGGCTGCCCGACCGGGGGCTGGTGCGCGAGGGGTACCGGGCCGATCTGGTGCTCTTCGATCCGGAGACGGTCGCGGCGGGCTCGACGTACGAGGAGCCCAGGCGGCTGCCGCGGGGGATCCCGCACGTGCTGATCGACGGGCGGTTCACGGTGCGGGACGGGCGCAGGACGGACGTGCTGGCGGGGCGTTCGGTGCGGCGCACGGCGCCGGGCCGGGTGTGGCGCACTCCCATGGGCCGTGCGTCTCAAGGCCGTTGAGCGCAGTTCGTACGATGGGCACATGCTCGCATTCGTCCCGGCCGCGGTCCTGTTCGTCATCTTCTGCGTGAGCGTCCGGAAGGACCGGCGCCGGTTCCAGAACGCGGTGCTGCTCGGGCTGGCCTTCCTGAGCCTGCTGCCGGCCCTGCTGTTCCAGCTGCGGCACCTGCCGGGGGCGGTGGCGGTCACGGTGGTGGTCCTGCTGTTCCTCGGACCGGCCGTCGGGATCCTCATCCTCGGCGCGCTGCTGATCGCCAACGGGCTCACCATGGTCCGCAAGGAGGGCCGGCGGCCGGCGAACCTGCTGTCCGGGCTGGTGGGCCTGGCGATCTACGCGATGGTCGCGCTGCTGGTGGTGGTCGGCACCCGCGGCTCACCGGCGCTCGACGCGGTGGTGCTGGCCCTGGTGCTGCTCTCGCTGTACGTCTCCTTCATCTTCGTGTGCTTCCTCGCGTACGCGTTCCTGTACGGCCGGATCCGGGTGCGCGGGGACGTGGACTACGTGGTGATGCTGGGCTCGGGCCTGATCGGCGGCGAGCGCGTGCCGCCGCTGCTGGCCTCGCGGCTGGAGAAGGGCCGGCGGATCTACGCCGCCCAGCTGGAGCGCGGCGGGCGGGTGCCGCTGCTGCTCACCTCGGGCGGGAAGGGGCCGGACGAGAAGGTCGCGGAGGCCCGGGCGATGGCGGACTGGCTGATCGACCGGGGGGTGCCGGAGGAGCACGTGCGGGTGGAGGACCGGTCGCGGACGACCACGGAGAACATGGTCTTCAGCCGGGAGCTGATGGAGGCGGACCGGGCGGACTACCGGTGCGTGGTGGTCACCAACAACTTCCACGCCTTCCGGGCCGCGATGACCGCCCGGAAGGCGGGGGTGAACGGGCAGGTGCTGGGCTCGCCGACGGCCCGGTACTTCTGGCCGAGCGCGACGATCCGCGAGTTCGTGGCGGTGTTCTGGGAACACCGGGTGGTCAACCTGGGCATCTGCGCGGCTCTGGCCGGCCTGGCGGTCCTCGGGGTGCTGGCCGGCACCGGCGCGTGAGCGCGTCCCGGCCCCGACGTGCGTTCATGTGCGGCTGGTCGGAGGATGGGGTTCCGGGGGGCTCCGAGGGAGGTACGAGATGGCAAGAGAAGCGGACAAGCAGCCCGAGAGCGAACGCCGCCCCGCCCAGCTCTTCAGCGGGGGCGAGCGGCCCTACGACCCCGAGGACCTCGTGATGGCCACGGGCGCCGACCCGACTCCGGAGCGGGTCGAGAAGGCCCGGAAGCTGATCGAGAAGGAGGGGGCGAGGGTCATCGAGCGTTACCTGCCGTAACGCTCGGAGCCGACCCCCTCGGGCCCGGGAGCGGGGCTCTGCGCCTCCCCGCTCCCGGGCCATCGCGGCCTGCCCGGCGCCGGACCGGGGTGCCGCGTGCGTTGGGGCGCGGGAGTCGGGCATACAACCCGATAACCGTCACAAAAGGGAAGGATTGACGTTACTCCGGACGTTGCCCGTCGTTAACCGCGCAAGTCGCACACGCGCGGAGAGAACACGGCGAGAGGCAGCCCCCACATGAACACGGTGGACGTGGACTGGGACCACCCCCGGGACCCGCAGCCGGGCCGGCAGCTCGACCACGTACGCGAGTACGTGGAGACGGACGGCGCCGCCGGACACCTCTGGCACGGGGTCCCGACCCTCCTGCTCACCACCGTGGGCCGCGTCTCCGGCCGGGCGGTCCGCACCCCGCTGATCTACGGCGAGGAAGCGGACGCCGGCCGCTACGTCCTGATCGCCTCGAACGGCGGCGCCGACGAGCACCCGCACTGGTACCTCAACCTGGACGCCGACCCCGAGGTGCGCGTCCAGGTCGGCCCGGCGGTCTTCCAGGCGAAGGCCCGGACGGCCACCCCGGAGGAGCGGGAGGCGTACTGGGGCCTGATGACCGGCCTCTGGCCGGCGTACGACGACCACCAGGCCGGCACCACCCGCGAGATCCCCCTGGTCCTCGTGGACCGCTGACCGCCGCCCGGCGGCTCACCGCCCCCTGATCACCGGCCTCAGTGCCTTCATCCGGCCATCGTGCCGCAGGGGTCCGACAGGGGCCTCCCGGGCGAGCTCACCATCGCCACCTCGCAGCGGTCGCGCGCGGACGCGCGGCGGAGGAGGTCGGCGACGGTGCGGCGGGGCGCCGTCGCGCCGCCGGTGATCCGGGCCTCGACGGGGCCCGCCGCGCCGCCCTGCAGGGCGCGCAGCAGCAGGCGGTTCTTGTCGGCGTCCGGCAGGCGGTGGATCCACTGGCTGAGCTTCCGGCTGTGCGCGCGGGACTGCGACCGCGTGTCCTGGCTCGCCTCCGCCGCCACGCGCAGCAGGCGCCCGTCGACGCACAGGAACTCCGCCAGGGCCGTCAGTCCCGGACCGAGGTCGGTCAGGTTCGGCGGGACCGGCGGCTCCGTCTCCGCCTCCAGGTCCGGCAGTTCCGCCCCGGCGTACGCGTCGGGGTCGCCCAGCGAGGCGAGCCACGACAGGTACAGGGCGCGCCGCCCGCCCGCGGCCAGGTCCTCCCGGACGTCCGTGAAGCGGCTCACCGGATGCTCCGCACCTCCGCCGGTCCGGCCCGCGAAGTCCGTGCGCAGCACGACCAGGGCGTGCCCGGCCGCGGTCCAGGACTCCGCGCCGTAGCGCCGGGCCAGCGGGACGGAGAAGCTGTCCTGCGGCATCCGGAAGATGAGTTCGCGGGTGCCCCAGGGCGACACGGCGGCGTGCACGTCGAAGTAGCGCTCCATCAGGACCCGGGGGTCGGCCTGGAAGGCCCTGATCGAGGCGGTCGCGACCAGCGTCCGCGGGCTGTCGCAGGACCAGTTGGAGAGCAGCCGGACGTCCAGCCGCTGCATCTCGTCGAGCGGCTCGTCGACCGCGAGGAACTCGTACGTCGTGGACTCGGTCACGTGATCACGCTCCGGAGAGGTCAGAGAGCGGCCATCGTGTCGATGAGCGACTGCTGCTCCGCATCGGTGTTGTAGTAGTGGACGGAGGCGCGGACGACGGCCTCCGGCTTGTCCGCGCGGTCGTCGTAGCGCGCGCGGGAGGGGAACGAGAAGGCCGTGGTGACGCCGGCCTCCAGGAGCCGGGCCACCAGTTCCTGGGCCGTGCGGCCGTCCTTGGTGAAGGTCACGATGCCGCTGCGGACCGTGCCGCGGTCGTGGACGGTCACGCCGGGCAGCTCCGCCAGGCCCGCGCGGAGCCGGCCGGACAGGGCCGCGATCCGGGCCCGGATGGCGTCGATCCCCAGGGCCAGGACGTCGTCCACGGCGGCGCCGAGGCCGAGCTGTCCGCTCACGTTGCGTTCCCAGGTCTCGAACCGGCGCGCGTCCGGACGCAGTTCGTAGGTGTCCGGGCCGGTCCAGGTGGCCGCCCGCAGGTCCAGCAGCGGCGGGTCCAGGAGGTCCACCACGTCCTCGGAGACGTAGAGGAAGCCCGTCCCGCGCGGTCCGCGCAGGTACTTGCGGCCGGTGCCCGACAGCATGTGGCAGCCGATCTCGCGCACGTCCAGCGGCAGCTGACCGGCGGACTGGCAGGCGTCCAGGAGGTACAGCGCGCCGGCCCGGCGGGCGAGTCCGCCGATGGCCGCCGCCGGGTTGACCAGTCCGTCGTAGGTCGGGACGTGGTTGACGGCGACCAGCCGGACCCCGCCCTGACCGAGCATCCGGGCGAGGGACCGGAGGCAGAGCTGGCCGTGCTCGTCGTCGGGGACCACCTCGACCCGGACGCCGTACCGGTCCCTCGCGTGCAGGAAGGCCAGCGCGTTGCTCGGGTACTCGCTGCGGGAAGTGAGGACGCGGTCGCCCGGCTCGAAGGGGATGGAGTAGAAGGCCATGTCCCACGCCCGGGTGGCGTTCTCCACCAGCGCGATCTCGTGCGGACGCGCCCCGAGCAGGCGGGACACCGAGGTGTACACGGCCTCCAGCCGGCCGGCGGCCAGGTCGGCGGCCTCGTAGCCGCCGACCGTGCGTTCCAGGAGCAGGTGGTCGATGACCGTCCGGGTGACCCGCTCTGTCGGCAGGGCGGAGCCCGCGTTGTCGAAGTACGCGGACCGCGCGCAGCCCGGGGTGCGGGCCCGCAGCTCCGCCACGTCCAGTGCCGGTGCCGGTGCCGGGGCCGGTAACGGCGCCGGTGCCGCCGCACCCAGGTCCGGCGCCGGCGCCGGCAGCTGTGCCAGGTCCATGGTCAGCCGGCCCGCCCCCCGGCCGCGGACTCCAGGTCCGCGACGATGTCCGCCGCGCGCACGGCCATGGTGCTGAGCAGGGAGTCGGCGATGCCGTGGGTGGCCTCGTTGACGCCCTGCAGGTAGAGGCGGGCCCGGTCGCCGCCGGGGTCGGGGGTGCGGACCCGGTAGCCGCGTTCGACGTCGATCTCGGCCAGTCCGAGCCGTTCCCCCAGGTCGCGCACGACCGCGGGCATGGCCGGGTCGTAGCCGGTGCCGAGCAGAACCCGGTCGCAGTGCAGCTCGGACTCCTCTCCGGTGGCCCGGTTCCGGAGGGTCAGCAGGACTCCGTCGCCGTCGCCGTCGGACGGCCCGTACGCCCTCGCCGCGACGGTCTCGGTCGCGGTGAGGATGCGCAGCGCCTCCTTGCCGTCGAGCCGGTCCCGGTACATGCGGTGGTAGAGGCCGTCGAGGAGTTCGGGGGTGACACCGGAGTAGTTGCTGCGGGCCATCTCCTCCAGGACCAGGGCCCGGCCCCGGTCGTCCATGCCGAAGAACTCCTCGGAGGCCGCGGCCGAGTAGAACCGGCCGGTGAACTTCGAGGACACGTACGGGGTGAGGCCGATGCCGCGGACCACCAGGACCGGGGAGCAGTCCGGCAGGGTCTCCTGGACGGCCTGGAGCATCTCCACGGCGCTCTGGGCGCCGCCGATGACGGCGATCCGCTGGGGGACGTCCCGGGGCAGGGCGGCGATCCGCCCGGAGTACTCGCTGCTGTGGATCACGCGGTCGGCCGGGAGCCCGCGGAAGACCTCGGGGACGCGCGGATCGCGGCCGGCCGCCACGACGAGGTGCCGGGCGGTGAGGCTGCGGCCGTCGGAGAAGCCGACCCGCCAGTGGGACAGGGTCCCGGAGCCGTCGCGCACGGGCTCGACGCTCGCGACCCTCCGGTTGTACTCGACGCGGACGCGTTCCAGCCCGGCGGCGACCCACGCCAGGTAGTCGGAGATCTCACTGCGGTAGGGCGTGAACGTGCCCAGGCTCATGAAGTCGTCGAGCCGGCCGGTCTCGTGCAGGTAGTTGACGAAGGTGTACCGGGAGCGCGGGTTGCGCAGCGTGGCCAGGTCCTTGAGGAAGGAGACCTGGCTCTGCGCCCACGGGATGAGCAGTCCTCGCTGCCAGACGGTGTTCTCGCTCTGCTCGACGAGCAGGGTGTCCGCGGCAAGGGAGGGGGCGAGCTCCTCCAGCGCGACGGCGAGGGCGAGGTTGGCGGGTCCGGCTCCGATGCCGAGTATTCCCACGTCGGTGGCGGTCACGTTCAGCCCTCCTCGGGGGTGGTGGCGGCAGTGGTGGGGTGCGGGGTGACGGCGATCTCGTAGTGCCGGCCCAGCGTCTCGATGCGTTCCCGCACCTGTTCCTCGGTGTCGGCCCTCATCAGCACCAGGCCGGCGAAGGTGGCGGAGTGGACCACGCCGGTGGTCGTGTCGCCGGGGGCGACCCGTACGTCGGCGTGTACGACGCCCGGGGCGCGCAGCAGGTCGGCCTCGGTGCTGACGGCGGTGACCGTGCCGAGCGGGCGGGGCAGCATGTACTGCACCATGTGGTCGGCGCGCGGTCCGGTGGGGCAGCCGGCCGGGTCGCCGAGGGCCGTGGCGAGGAACTCCGTCCAGATGTCGACGCCGTACTGGTACAGCAGCTGTTCGGCGATCCCGCCGCCGCCGGGCCGGTTGGCGACCTCGCCGACCAGGTGGCCCCGGGGCCCCGCGAGGACCTCCAGGTGGGTGACGCCGTCGGTGAGGCCGAGGGCCTTCACGGCGGTGGCGTGCTGTTCCCGTACGGCGATGGCGTCGGGGTGGTCGTCGGGGAGGGTGTAGGAGCCGACGAGCGCGCCGACGCTGCGCAGGACGGGGCTGAAGTAGCGGGAGACGGCGGCGAAGCGCACCTCTCCGCCGACGACCACGCCGTCGCAGTGGTACTCGGCCTCGATGTCGACGTACTCCTCGGCGAGCATCGGGTACGGGGATTCGCGCAGCTGCCGGGTCTCCTCGGCGTCGGCCAGCTCGCGGGCGTGGTCCTCGTCGCGGACCACGAAGACGTCCTCGGCACCGCCGCCGATCACCGGCTTGACCACCACGGGCCAGCCGAGCCGGGCCGCGGCGCCGGTGACCTCGGTGAAGGCGTTGATCTGCTGGAACCGGGCGACGGGCAGGCCGGCGCCGGCGAGCCGCTGCTTCATCACGTGCTTGTTGGAGAAGGCGTTGACCGTGTCGTAGCCGGGTCCGGTGAGGCCGAAGTACGAGCGGATGTAGCCGCCCGCCTGCAGGCTGTACTCGGAGGGGGCGACCACGTGGGTGAACGGGTTCCGCTTGCGGATCTCCAGGGCGGCGAGCCGGACCCGGGTGAGGTCCTCGACGCTGTCGACGAGGGTGACGTCGGTGTCCTCGCGGTAGAAGTGCCGGTATCCGGGTGTGGTGATCACCGACAGCCGGATGCCGGCGCGGTCCTGCAGGAGCCTGGCGGCGGGCTCTCCGCTGGTGTTGATCAGCAGAACCTTCTTCATGAGCTGTTCCTCGACGTGCTGGTGGCGAGCGGGTGGCGGTCGGCCGGGTGCGCGGGGGCGGTCCGGCGCCGGAAGGTCCATACGGCGACGGCCAGCAGGGCGGCCGCGGACACGGGGAAGAACACCTGGAGGGATCCGGTGAGGTTGACGGTCAGGCCCAGCATCAGGGCCGAGACCGGTACGGCTCCGGTGATGAAGGTGCGGATGACGGCGTTGACCCGGCCGGAGAGCTCGTCCGGGATCTCCTGCTGCCGGTAGGCCATGGTCGCGGCGTTGACACCGCCCTCGCCGAAGCAGAGCACGCAGAACCCGGCGACGACCGCCAGCGGGGCGCTGACCAGCAGGCCGAGGGAGCCGACGGCCGCGACGGCGAGCCAGAGGGCGATCTGCCGGTGCCGGTTGTCCCCGGACAGGGCGCGGGGGCTCAGCCAGGCGCCGAGGGCCGCGGCCACCGCGCCGCAGGAGACGGCGGCGCCCAGGGCGGTCGGGGACCAGTCCCAGTGGTCGCCGCCGACCGTGAGCAGGGTGGGCTCCAGGGCGCCCGCCCCGAGGTTGTAGAGCGCGACGGCGAAGGTGAGCCTGCGCAGGTCGGGCCGGGCCCGGAAGTAGGCGATGCCCTCCTTGAGCATGGCGGAGAGGGACGCGGTGACCGCCTGGGGTTCGGCCTTCGGCATGAAGACCACGGTCAGGGCGGTGAGGACGAACGTGGCCGCGTCGATCTCCAGGGCCCAGGTGGTGCCGATCCCGGCGATGGTGAAACCGGCGAGGGCGGGGCCCACGAACCGGGCGACGAGGAGGATGGAGGTGAACTGGCTGGAGGCCTGGTCCAGGCGTTCGCGCGGTACCAGGGCCGGGATCAGGCCGTAGTCCCCGGCGACGTCCGAGACGACGTTGGCCAGGCCGAGCACGAACAGGGCCACGAAGACGGCGGCCACCTGCTGGTACGCGAGGAGCAGCGGGACGAGCGCGACCGACGCGCCCTGGATCAGCTCGCCGGCCGCGAACAGGGCCCGCCGGTCGTAGCGGTCGATGAACGTGCCGAGGAACGGCGCGGCCAGGTAGGGGGCGGTCTGCGCGGCCACGCTGAGCACGGCCAGCAGGCTCGAATCGGTCGACTCCAGGAGAGCCCACGGGATGGCTATGTAGAGGAAGGTGTTGCCCACGGTGGATACCGCGGAGGCTCCGGTCAGCAGCCAGAAGGCTCTCATGTCGTGCTACCCCATCGGGAGTTGGCGGGTCCGGCCCGAACGGTGTGCGGCCGGGCCGGACCGGTGGTTCGTCGTCAGCCCGCGGAGACCTGGCTGAGCAGGCGGGCGGCCTCGTCGGCGCGCTCGTTGATGGTGGCCGTCAGGGCGTCCACGCGGTCGGACATGAAGCCGTCGGCGCCGATGAGGGCGGCCTCGGCGGTGCCCAGTCCGCTGAACAGGCGGGACGCGAAGCGGTGGTTGGCGGTGTGCCGGTGGCCGGCCGCGTCGAGGATCTTGTCGATCGAGACGGCGTGGTCACGCGGGTGCCAGATGTACCGCTTGAGGCGGAAGCGCAGCTCGACCGGGCCGAGCTCCCACCAGGCGGAGCGGATGCCGAGTTCCTTCTCGGTGATGTCCGAGTAGTCCTGCGTGTTGCGCAGGTGCAGGCGCTCGTAGAGGGCGAGGAGCTCGTGCAGGCTCTCGTGGCTGCCGAGGGGCTCGCCGTGCTCGGCGACGGTGTCGGTGGCCGGGACGACCTCGGGGGACAGGCCCTTGCGGCCCCGGTCCAGGGCGTGCAGGATCTGCGGCCGGTACGCCCACCACTCGGCCATGATGACGTGCGCGAGGTTCTCGCGGATGGAGCGCTCGGAGCGCAGCGGCGTCTTGTCGAGCAGGGCGTCGGGGACGCCGACGAACAGCGACTGGAACTCGCGGTAGGCGAACCGGTGCTGGCCGAGCAGGCGGTGGGTGTCGTTGAACTCCGGCCCGTGCTTGGCGCGTTCCCGCTCGGCGATGACGGCGAAGTCGCAGAGCTCCTGGTACGCCTGGAGGACGACCTCGCGGAGGCAGTCGGAGTACCACTGCCAGTCGCCGGGGCCGGGCTTGCCGATCCAGTCCTTCATCAGGACGCTGTCCGGCAGCGCGGCGACGGTCTGCGCGAACCGCTCGACCGCGGCGGCCAGCGGGGACGTGGTGACCTGCCGGTGCTGGTCCCACGAGGTGTCGATGGTGCCGCTCTCCTTGGCGACCTTGCGCCAGCGCTCGGCCTCCTCGACGGTGACGCGGTCCTGGGAGTAGCGGGTGACCGCCTCGTCGAAGAGGCGGATGGCCTCGCCGTACTTCTGCTTCCGCAGGGCGGCCTTGCCGCGGCCGACGAGGAACTGGGCCTTGAAGGACTCGGGCGTCAGGTGGCCGGCCGTGTCGTGGAAGACCGTCTGGTAGCCGACGGAGAGCCGGGTGCGGCGCGGGGCGCCGTTCCACTCGTGGTAGCGGGTCTGGTCCGGCGCGAGCAGCTGGACCGTCGGGGACCAGATGAAGATGTGGTTGTTGATGATGTCGGTGCTGGCCCGGTCGGGGTCCGTGGTCACGACGCGAACCGGAAGTGTGTATTCCATGATGTCCCGGGCGATCTCGGGATCGGAATAGATGGCTCGGTCGTGCTCGGTACACCCCGAACAGTCCGGGGAGTGAAGGTCGAGCAACACCGGCTTGTCTTCGATTTCGGACCGCTTCAGAAGTGTCTGGAAGTCGTGCTGATTTGCCCAGTTGATAGACAACGTACGCCTTTCCCGCGCCTCGGTTGGAACGGCGAGGATGCGGACAGAGCAGCCCTCCCTCCCCACCACGATCACGAACTCTCAGGTCTGTGTCACGGGAATGTCAAGCAATTACAGGCGACTTGCTTTCGGGAAGCGTCCAACATGTGGGCACATTGAACATACTCGGCGAACCTGGACACATTAGGGCCATACCGGCTGGTCTGCCCAAACAGCCACGGCTTCCGCATCGCAGAAAAACCGAGGTCATCTCTTGATCAACGCTCCGTGCGTCAGGTAGAGATGGACCGGGCGGACGTAAGGGGTGACCGTTCGCGGACCGTTTGCAATCTGTTCTTGCATGCAAATCAGCTCGTCGCGTAGATCGTTACTGAGCGCCACGGGGGCTCCCCGGGCCACCCGATCGGTGGGGTCTGAGAACCATGATCATTACCAGCAATCCGGACACATCGCTCGACGTGTCCACAGGAGCGGAGAATTCCGTTCCGGCATCACAGCCGTACGACTACCAATTCCGGCCACTGGTCGAGCCGGATTGGACGAGATTTCCCGGCTGGGCGGGCGTGGGCGTGGCCGAATGGGACTCCGCCCAGTGGCAGCGCGCGAACTGCATCAAGAATGCGCGTCAGCTCCAGACGGTTTTCGGCCAAAAGCTCGACGAGTCGTTCGTGGCGGATCTCGTACGGGACCAGCGGGAACGCGCCACCATGTCCATGCTGATCACGCCACAGATGCTCAACACGATGGTCCCCGACCTCGCCCCGGGCGCGGCCGGCTACCTGGACCGGCTCCTCGCCGACCCGGTGCGCCGCTACATGCTCCCGGTGTTCGGCGACCGTCACCCCGAGTGGGCATCGCACCCGTACGCCAGCCGCGACTCGCTGCACGAGGCGGAGATGTGGGCGGTCGAGGGCCTGACCCACCGCTACCCGACCAAGGTGCTGGCCGAACTGGTGCCGACCTGCCCCCAGTACTGCGGGCACTGCACCCGCATGGACCTGGTCGGCAACAGCACCCCTCAGGTCGCCAAGGTCCGCCTGACCCTGAAGCCGGCCGACCGGCTGGACCGGATGCTGGAGTTCCTCCGGGCCAGCCCCTCCATCCGGGACGTGGTGGTCTCCGGCGGCGACGTGGCGAACGTGCCCTGGCCCCGGCTGGAGGCGTTCCTCTGCGCCCTGCTCGACATCCCGAACATCCGCGACATCCGGCTCGCCACCAAGGGCCTGGTGGGACTTCCCCAGCACTGGCTCCAGAAGGACGTGCTCGACGGGCTCGCCGGGGTCTGCGCCAAGGCGCGCCAGCACGGGGTGCAGATCGCCGTCCACACGCACGCCAACACCGCGCAGTCGGTGACCCCCGCCGTGGCACGGGCCTCCACCGCCCTGTTCGAGGCCGGGGTGCGCGACGTGCGCAACCAGGGCGTGCTGATGCGCGGGGTCAACGACTCCGTCGAGGCCCTGCTCGACCTGAGTTTCGCGCTGCTCGACGGCGCCGGCGTCATGCCGTACTACTTCTACCTCTGCGACATGATCCCGAACAGCGAGCACTGGCGGGTGGCCGTCTGGGAGGCGCAGCGGCTGCAGCGCGGGATCATGGGCTATCTGCCCGGCTTCGCCACCCCGCGGATCGTGTGCGACGTCCCCTTCGTGGGCAAGCGGTGGATCGACCAGGTGGACTCCTACGACCGCGAGCGCGGGATCTCCTACTGGACGAAGAACTACCTGACGCCGCTGGAGGCGGACGATCCGACGGCCCGTCAGCGGTCGTACCCCTTCTATGATCCGATCGACACCCTTCCCCAGGAGGGCCAGGACTGGTGGAGGACGCATGAAGGTCATTGACGAACACGGTCTGTCGGTCGCTCTGATCGAGCCGGCGGAACTGGCAGCCGCGCCCTGGCTCACCGCCGCTGACCACATCGACGTGGTGCGGATGCAGAACCCGCCCGGGGAGCTCGCACCGGAACTCGCCGCCGGCGGGTTCATCCGCAAGCCGGAGATGCTGACCTGGCTCGCCCGGCTCGGCCCCGACGAGGACGGGTTCCTCGCCCGGCTGGAGACCAAGCCCCGCCAGGACATCCGCCGCTCGCAGCGCCGCGCGGCCGCCGCCCTGCGCGAGGAGGTGCAGGACCGGGTCGACGCCGGGACCCTGGACCGGTTCCTCTCGCTCTACGAGGAGCGCGTCGCCGGCATGCAGTACGGCGTCCCCTACGCGCGGCGCCACCGCGAGTCCGTCCTGCACGGGCCGCAGAAGTACTTCGCGGTCTTCGCCTTCGAGGGCGAGGAGCTGGTCGGCGGCTGCCTGGTCCTGGAGTGCCCGGACGAGGACGCCATCCGCATCCGCTTCTCCGCGGTGAGCGAGTCCTGGCGCCGGCACAGCCTGGCCCGCACCCTCTACTTCTCGGCGATGCGGACCGCCCGCCTCAAGGGGTACGCGTGGGCCACGCTGGGCGACGAGCCGAACCTGTACGGACACCTGACACAGGCGGGGCTGTTCTCCTTCAAGGTGAACATGGGTTTCGAGGCGGTCCCCTCCCAGGCCTTCGCCGACCCGACCGGCTGCGACGAGGCCGACCTGGTCCTGAACCTCACCGCCCTGAACGACCCCTGCCTCATCCTCGGGTATTCGGGGCCGGCCGGTGCGGAGCAGCCCCTCACCGGACACCTCATAACCGAGGGCGGAATCGACGACAGGAAATTCGCGGCACCGTTCCTGAACGCCGTCGAGCTACGCTCCCCCGGTTCTCCCCGGGGAACGCAGCCCTGAGCGTTCCCGATCGCCGCAGATACCGGCCGAAAGCCCGGCCGGAAAATCCGTCCGGGGAGTCCGGCGGAAATATCAGGCGGACGGGTTTCCGGTCTCGACCGGGAATCCGTCCCGCTTCCAGTACTCGAATCCGCCGATCATTTCCTTGACCTTGAATCCGAGCACGGCGAGCTTCGCGGCGCCCTTGGTGCCGGCGTTGCAGTCGGGGCCGAAGCCGTAGGTCACGTAGGTGGCCTCCCGGTCGAGGCCGGTGACGTGCTCGGCGACGAGGTCGCGGTGCGGCAGGTTCAGCGCGCCAGGTATGTGGGCCTCCTGGTAGGACTCCGCGCTGCGCGTGTCCACGACGACGACACCGGGAATCTTGTGAGAGATGTCGTGTTCGACGTCAGAGGGGTCGCATTCGGATGCGAGCTTCGCCAGGAAATACGCCTGCGACTGCTCGACCGAGGCCGGAACTCCGGCAACCTTGCTCTCAGCCCGGAGGAACTCGAAAAGCTCGTGACTTTCGGACACCGACTCTCCTTCGTAAGGAATGAGGACCTGTCCGCGTCAGATTATGATCTCCCCGCGCATTTCCGCAACCAGCGCTTTTCCCGGATCGTCCGGGCCGGTCTCCGGGCACCGTCCGGGGCGGCGGGCGGCCGCCCCGGACGCGCCCCGGAACGGCCGAGCGTAGGGTGGAGTGACGAGGGCAACACCGGCTCCCGCGATTCCCGGCGGGCACACCCGTTCCGCAGGCCGGAGCGGCGGTCGGGCCGGTCATTCCAAGGGCAGTCGGCGCCCCCGCCTCCCCATCCCCCGAATCCGGACATAACGCCGCACCGGACCGGGCCGGAAAGCCCGAGCGGGCGCGGCCGCGGACCCGTAAGCTCCCGTCATGCAGGTGATCCAGTCAACGAAGCTCGCCAATGTCTGCTACGAGATCCGCGGCCCCGTGCTCGAAGAGGCCATGCGGCTCGAAGCGGCAGGTCATCGCATCCTCAAGCTCAACACCGGCAACCCCGCGGCCTTCGGCTTCGAGTGTCCGCCGGAGATCCTTGAGGACATGCTCCGGAACCTGGGCAGCGCCCACGGGTACGGGGACGCGAAGGGGCTGCTCTCCGCACGCCGCGCGGTGATGCAGCACTACCAGACCAAGGGCATCGACCTGGACGTCGAGGACATCTACCTCGGCAACGGGGTGTCCGAGCTGATCCAGATGGCCATGCAGGCCCTGCTGGACGACGGCGACGAGGTGCTCGTCCCGGCCCCGGACTACCCGCTCTGGACCGCCTCCGTCTCCCTGGCCGGCGGCACCGCCGTGCACTACCGGTGCGACGAGCAGTCCGACTGGATGCCGGACCTCGCCGACATCGAGCGCAAGGTCACCGACCGCACCAAGGCGCTGGTGATCATCAACCCGAACAACCCCACCGGCGCCGTCTACGACGACGAGATGCTGCGCGGCCTGACGGACATCGCCCGCCGCCACAACCTGGTGGTCTGCTCGGACGAGATCTACGACCGGATCCTCTACGACGGCGCGACCCACACGAACACCGCCGCCATCGCCCCCGACCTGCTCTGCCTCACCTTCAACGGCCTCTCCAAGAACTACCGCGTGGCCGGCTACCGGTCCGGCTGGATGGCCGTCTGCGGCCCGAAGAAGAACGCCGAGTCCTACATCGAGGGCCTCACCATCCTGGCGAACATGCGGCTGTGCGCCAACATGCCCTCGCAGCACGCGGTCGCCACCGCCCTCGGCGGGCGGCAGTCGATCGACGACCTGGTGCTGCCCGGCGGACGGCTGCTGGAGCAGCGCGACACGGCGTACGAGCTGCTCACCCAGATCCCGGGGATCACCTGTGTGAAACCCAAGGGCGCGCTGTACCTCTTCCCGAAGCTGGACCCGGCCGTCTACAAGATCAAGGACGACCGGCAGATGGTCCTCGACCTGCTGCGGGCCGAGAAGATCATGGTGGTCCACGGCACCGGATTCAACTGGCCCGAGCCCGACCACTTCCGGATCGTGACCCTGCCCAACGCCACGGACCTCGCCGACGCGGTGACCCGGATCGGGAAGTTCCTCGACGGGTACTCCCAGCACTGACCGATTCGAGGAACTCTCGACAAGATCAAGCTCAACTTTAGATCGGATCCAATGTAGGATGGCCTCCTGACCACGCAGGAGGCTTCCTCATGTACGAGCCGAACCGGACCAAGCCTGCGGTCGCGGTCCGCATGGGCCGTGGCCACACCGAATTCCCCCATCGCAGCCGCGCCGAAGAGCTGGACATCCAGCTCGCCGGACACCTGACGACCCTGCTCGCCGCCACCGACGAGCTCGGCCTGGGCGAAGCCGCCGAGCGGATCGCCACCCAGGTCGCCCGGCTCCGCGGCACCCCGCCCGCCCGGCACGCCGCGCTCACCGGCGAGGACCGGGGCACCCTGCACCGCCGCGCGCACGAGCTCGCCGCCCGGGTGCTGCTCGTCGCCGCCTCGCGCGCCGACACCGCCGTCGCGATCCTCGCCGCCGAGCAGATGGACGCGCACACCGCAGCCCTCGCCGAGCACGACCTCGCCGGGGCCCGCTGACCGGCCCCGGCCCGGGGCCGCGGAGGCCCCGGGCCGGGCGCCACACATTCCCGCGCGGGCCGTCCGCGCAGACCGTACCGCGCGCGCGCCCGCCCGGGCCGTACCCGCCCGGGAGCGCTCACCCCGCGGCCGTGAACTCCGCGCCCGCCACCCCGCACCAGGGCGCCACCCCGGCCGGCCACACCGGGCCGACCGCCTCGCCGCGCACCGTCGCGCCCGGCGCGACCCCGTCCAGCCGCACCAGCGCCTGCACGGTGCCCACCGGCGGCTCCTGACGGAACTCGACCGTCAGCACGTACGAGCCCGCCCCCGGCGCCCGGCTGGTGACCTCGACCTCCGCCAGCAGCCGCCTGCTTGCCGGATCGATTCGGCAGCCCGACACCGCCGCGTCCGCGGCCGGTTCGTACCCCCCGCCCGGCGGCGCCGACCCGCTCCCGCCGGCCCACACGTACAGGGCCAGCGGGGCGAAGACCAGCAGCGCCGCCACCCCCACCAGGCCGGTGAACCAGCCCTGCCAGCGCGGCGGACCCGAGACACTCGACGTACTCATGGCTCGATTGTTCCCCTGTCGAATAGGGACCACCTCGTCACCTGACGTTCATTCACTCCACCGCGGAATGTGGGTTTCCGCGAGCACGCTGCCCCCGTGAGACGCATCCTCGGAATCGTCCTGGCAGTCCTGCTGATCGGCGGCGTGGTAGCCGTCATCCTCGCAGGAGGCGGACCTCAGGACCCTGAACACACGGCAACGAAGACCGTGCACGGCGTGATCGGCTCCGAAAAGGCCGAGTTCTTCGCCGACCCCGACGTTGTCAAGGCCCTCTCCGCCAAGGGCTACACCGTCAAGACGGAGACGTCCGGCTCCTGGGCCATGGACCAACTCCCTCTCAAGAACTACGACTTCGCGTTCCCGAGCAGCAGCGAACCGGCCAAGGAGGTCAAGGCCAAGTCCGGCACGCAGGGCTCCTCGACCGTCCCGTTCTTCTCCCCGCTCGTCGTGGTCACCCGTGCGGGCACCGCACAGGTGCTCGCCGACAACGGCCTGGCGAAGCTGACCGGGAAGAACACCGGCACCCTGCTGATGGGCGAGTACGTCAAGGCCGCCCGCGAGGACCGCACCTGGCAGCAGCTGAAGGGCTCCGCGGCCCACCCCGAGCTGCTCGGCAAGGTACTCATCCGGTCCACGGACCCCACCTCCTCCAACTCCGGCGCCCTGTACCTCGCCGCGGTCTCCAACGTCGCCAACAGCCACACCGTGGTCTCCGACGACCAGGGCGTGGAGGCGACCGCGCCGCTGCTGAACAAGCTCACGGCACCGCAGGGCCAGCAGCCGCCCAGCACCGACGCCCCGTTCCGCGAGTTCGTCAGCGGAGCCGGACAGCCGCTGGTCCTCGTGTACGAGTCCCAGGTCGCGGCGCTGCTGCTGCGCGGGCAGCCGGCCGGCGACATGGTGGTGCTCTACCCGGACACCACCGTCAACAGCGACCACACCTTCGTCCCGCTGAACGACACGTCCAAGGAGCTCGGGGAGCTGCTCGCCACCGACCCCGCCCTGCGCGAACTGGCGGTCCGCCACGGATTCCGCCCGCAGAACGGCGTCCAGGAGTTCACCAAGGCGACCGCGCCGCACACGGCCTACCTCAACCAGGGCCTGACCGGCATCAACCAGGTCGGCACACCCACCGTCAAGATCCTGCAGAAGCTCGCCGAGCGGGCCAAGGGCTAGGGGACGTACGCACATGACACTCACGCCACCCGAGGACGCACCACTGGTCCTCACCGCGCCCGAACCCGTCGCCCCGGTCCGCCGGGAGCAGGCCGCCGGCCTGGTCCCGCTCCAGGACGACGTGCGCGAGGCGATGGCCCGGCGGGCCGGCGAATACGTCGGCTCGCTGGCCGGACTCGACACCCGCTCGCCCGAGTTCGCCGGACGGATCGGCGAGATCACCGCGCTGGGCACGGCCGACATCCGCACCGCCGCCCAGCAGTCCAACCGGATGCTGGACCGGGCCGTGCGCTCGCTGTCCGACGGCGGCGGCGACGCGCAGGGCCGGGTCGCCGGGTCCCTGGTCGAACTGCGCCGGACCGTGGAGGACCTGGACCCGAAGGACACGCCCGCGAAGGGCGCCCGGAAGCTGCTGGCCAGGCTGCCCGGCGGCAACCGCTTCCGCGACCACGTCGCGAAGTACGCCTCCTCGCAGGCGACGCTGAACCGGATCGTCGGCGCGCTGCGCAGCGGCCAGGACGAACTGCGGCGGGACAACGCGGCACTGCACACGGAGCGGACCCGCCTGTGGGAGACCATGGGCAAGCTCCAGGAGTACGCGGTGCTCACCGAGGCCCTGGACGGGGCCGTCGAGCAGCGCGTGGCCGAGCTGACGGCGGCCGATCCGCAGCAGGCGGACGCCATGCGGGCGGACGTGCTGTTCCCGGTCCGGCAGAAGCACCAGGACCTGCTGACCCAGCTCGCGGTCTGCGCGCAGGGCTACCTGGCGATGGACGTGGTCCGGCGCAACAACGACGAGCTGATCAAGGGCGTGGACCGGGCCGCGACGACCACGGTGTCGGCGCTGCGGATCGCGGTGATGCTGGCGTCGGCGCTGGACAACCAGCGGAAGGTCGTCGAGCAGGTCAACGCGCTGCGGGGGACGACGGAGGACCTGATCCGCGGGAACGCGGAGATGCTGAGCTCGCAGAGCGGGGAGATCCAGCGGATCGCCGCCGATCCGGCGGTGGGGGCGGAGACGCTGCGGGCGGCGTTCGGGCAGATCTACCGGACGCTGGACGCGATCGACACGTACAAGGTGCAGGCCACGGAGTCGATGGCGGCGACGGTGGAGTCGCTGACCGGCGAACTCCAGGCGGCGTCGGCGTACCTGGCGCGGACGCGGACGTCGGGCGCGCTCGAAGGAGGTGCGCCGTGAGGCGGTGGATCGGTGCCGCTCTGGCGTTGGTGACGCTGGCCGCCACCGCGGGGTGCAGCGCCGGCTCCGACGGGCCCGACGAGCCGGAGAAGAGCGTGTACAAGGAAGGCACCCTGCGGGTGCTGGCCTCCAGTGAGCTGGCCGATATGGAGACCGTGCTGAAGGGGGCCGAGAAGGCCACCGGGGTGCATGTGGAGCTGACCTGGAGCGGGACGCTCGATGCCGTCGAGACGGTCGCCTCCGGGAAGGCCGACGGGCGGTTCGACGCCATCTGGCTGGCCTCCAACGACTATCTGCGGCTGCGGCCCGAGGCGGCGGGGAAGCTCAGTTCCGAGACTTCGGTGATGTCCTCGCCGGTGGCGATCGGCGTGAAGGGGGACGCGGTGGCCCGGCTCGGGTGGAAGCCCGAGGAGGTCACCTGGTCCGCCGTGCACGAGGCGGTCGCCGCCGGCCGGCTGGGATACGGGATGACCGACCCGGTGCGCTCCAACTCGGGCTTCTCCGCGCTGGTCTCGGTGGCCTCCGGGCTGTCCGGCGCGCAGGCCGCGCTGTCGGCGGAGGACGTCGCCAAGGCGACCCCGAGGCTGAAGGAGTTCTTCGGCGGGCAGAAGCTCACCTCCGGGTCCTCCGGCTGGCTGGCCTCCGCCTACACCCGGCGTGGCGACGTCGACGCGCTGGTCAACTACGAGTCCGTGCTGCTGTCGATGAACCGGGACGGCAAGGCGGGGCTGACCGTGATCCGGCCGCGCGACGGGGTGGTCACCGCCGACTACCCGCTGACGCTGCTGGCCTCGGCGCCCGCCGGGGCCCGCGAGTCGGGCCGGGCGCTCACCGAGCACCTGCGGGGCGCGGCGGTCCAGAAGGAGATCACCGACCGGACGTTCCGGCGTCCGGTGGCCGCCGGGGTGGCCCTCGGCCCGGGGCTGGCGGCCGAGCCGCGCCGGGAGCTGCCGTTCCCCGGCACCCGGACCGTCGCGGACGGGCTGCTGGCCTCCTACGAGCACGAACTGCGGCGCCCCTCGCGGACGGTGTACGTGCTGGACACCTCCGGCTCGATGGCGGACGGGGACCGGATCGGGCGGCTGAAGAAGGCCCTGTCGGAGCTGACCGGCACGGGCGATTCGCAGACCGGCCGGCGGTTCCGGGACCGCGAGGAGGTCACGCTCCTGCCGTTCGGGTCGAAGGTGAAGAAGGTGAAGACGCACGTGGTCGAGCCGGGGCGGGCCGATGCCGCCCTGGACGCGATCCGCGGGGACGTGCAGGCCCTGAAACCGGAGGGCGGCACGGCGGTCTACAGCAGTCTGGAGGCGGCCTACGAGCACCTCGGCAAGAGCGGGGCGGACGGCTTCACCTCGATCGTGCTGATGACGGACGGGGAGAACACCGAGGGCGTCGACGCGAAGCACTTCGACTCGTTCTACGCAGGACTGCCCGAGGGGCAGCGCAGGACGCCGGTCTTCGCGGTGCTGTTCGGGGACGGGGACCGCAAGGAGCTGTCGCACATCGCGGAGATCACCGGAGGCCGGGTGTTCGACGCCACCGACGGGAACGGCACGCTCAACGGGGCCTTCGAGGAGATCCGTGGCTACCAGTAGGAACAGGGCGCTCGCGTACCTGGAGTCGAAGAAGAACCTGGCCGGCAGCGGCTGCGGGCTGCTCGGGGTGGGGCTGGCCCTCACCGGGGTGGCCGGCACGTACTGGCCGGTGGTGGTGGCGGGGCTGTACGCGGCCGGTGCGCTGATCGCCCCGCCCGACCGGCCGCCCGTACCGGACTTCGACCCGCGGGAGCAGCTCGGCGTGCTGCGGGAGGACTTCGAGCGGCTGCAGGTCTACCTCGCGGAGGTGGAGCTGCCGCCAGCCGGGGGCGGGAAGCTGACCGAACTGCTGGGGCTGTACGAGGCGCTGCTCGACCCCGGCTGGGTCGCGGACGTGCTGCAGGCCGAGCCGGAGACGGTGCACGCGCTGTCCCGGGCGGTCCGGCAGGACGTGCCGGAGTGCGTGGACACGTACAACCGGACCCGGTGGTGGAGCCGGCTGCAGCCGGGTTCGGTGCCGCCGGAGCGGCACCTGGAGCGGCAGTTGGGGCTGCTGTACGAGGAGGCGGAACGCCTGACGGCGGGCCTCCAGGACAGGGAGGCCCGCCGTCAGCAGACGCACACGACCTACCTGGAAGACCGCGGACGATCTTCCTGACAGTAGGACAGGCCGTGTGCTGCGGTGGGAACCGCTTGGTCGGGGGTTCCCACAGCGGCGGGAACCGCTTGGTCGGGGGTTCCCACGTTCAATCCGCGCGGGGCGGAGGAATCAGCTCGGAAGAATCGTTCAGCCGAGACGCTCCACCAGCGCGTGGTACTGCTCCCACAGCTCCTTGGGAGTGTGGTCGCCGTAGGTGTTCAGGTGCTCGGGGACCAGCGCGGCCTCCTGGCGCCACACGTCCTTGTCGACGGTGAGGAGGAAGTCGAGGTCCTCCGCCGGGAGGTCCAGGCCGTCGAGGTCGAGGGAGTCCTTGGCCGGCAGGATGCCGATCGGGGTCTCCACGCCCTCGGCCTTGCCGTCGAGGCGTCCGACGATCCACTTCAGGACACGGCTGTTCTCGCCGAAGCCGGGCCAGACGAACTTGCCCGCGTCGTTCTTGCGGAACCAGTTCACGTAGTAGATCTTCGGGAGCTTGGCCGCGTCGGCGGACTGGCCGACCTTGATCCAGTGGCCCATGTAGTCGCCCATGTTGTAGCCGCAGAACGGCAGCATGGCGAACGGGTCGCGGCGCAGCTCGCCGACCTTGCCCTCGGCGGCGGCGGTCTTCTCGGAGGCGATGTTCGAGCCGATGAAGACGCCGTGGTTCCAGTCGAAGGACTCGGTGACCAGCGGGACGGCGGAGGCGCGGCGGCCGCCGAAGAGGATCGCGGAGATCGGGACGCCCTTGGGGTCCTCCCACTCGGGTGCGATCGTCGGGCACTGGGCGGCCGGGACGGCGAAGCGGGCGTTGGGGTGGGCGGCCGGGGTCCCGGACTCCGGGGTCCAGGCGTTGCCCTTCCAGTCGATGAGGTGGGCGGGCGCCTCCTCGGTCATGCCCTCCCACCAGACGTCGCCGCCGTCCGGGGTCAGCGCGACGTTGGTGAAGACGGTGTTGGCGAACATCGTCTTCATGGCGTTGGCGTTGGTGTGCTCGCCGGTGCCGGGGGCGACGCCGAAGAAGCCGGCCTCGGGGTTGATCGCGTAGAGGCGGCCGTCCTCGCCGAAGCGCATCCAGGCGATGTCGTCGCCGATGGTCTCGACCGTCCAGCCGGGGATCGTGGGCTCCAGCATGGCCAGGTTGGTCTTGCCACAGGCGGACGGGAACGCGGCCGCGACGTACTTCGTCTCGCCCTCGCCGGCCGGCGGGGTCAGCTTGAGGATCAGCATGTGCTCGGCGAGCCAGCCCTCGTCACGTGCCATGACGGAGGCGATGCGCAGGGCGTAGCACTTCTTGCCGAGCAGGGCGTTGCCGCCGTAGCCGGAGCCGAAGGACCAGATCTCGCGGGTCTCCGGGAAGTGCGAGATGTACTTGGTGGTGTTGCACGGCCACGGGACGTCGGCCTCGCCCTCGGCGAGCGGAGCGCCGAGGGTGTGCACGGCCTTGACGAAGAAGCCGTCGGTGCCGAGCTCGTCCAGGACCGCCTGTCCCATGCGGGTCATGGTGCGCATGGCGACCGCGACGTAGGCGGAGTCGGTGATCTCGACGCCCAGTGCGGACAGCGGCGAGCCGAGGGGGCCCATGCAGAACGGGACGACGTACATCGTCCGGCCCTTCATGGAGCCGCGGAAGATGCCCTTCTCACCGGCGAAGAGCTCCTTCATCTCCGCGGGGGCCTTCCAGTGGTTGGTCGGGCCCGCGTCCTCCTCCTTCTCGGAGCAGATGAAGGTCCGGTCCTCGACGCGCGCGACGTCGGAGGGGTCGGAGGCCGCGTAGTAGGAGTTCGGCCGCTTGACCGGGTCGAGCTTCCGGAAGGTTCCCTTCGCGACGAGCTCCTCGCACAGCCGCTCGTACTCGGACTCGGAACCGTCGCACCAGACGATTCGGTCGGGCTCGGTCAGGGCAGCAATCTCATCGACCCAGGCGATCAGTTCCTGGTGGTTGGTGGGAAGGGAGGTGGAGGGAGCCGCGTTGTCGCGCGCCACGATTGCTCCTTGTAGAGGGGTTTCTGATGTCTGCCCCGTGGGGGCCGCGACCCGGACGCCTTCGCGCTCCGCTCATCCGGTGCCGTCAACACTCATCTGATCATCCGGTGGAAGTGCGCATATGTCCAGGGGGCCTCTCACGTGAGCATCGCCACTCGATTCAATCTTCGGTAAAGCCGACGATCTACGTCAGATTCCACGGCGGCTCAAGGGGGCCAGCCCCATAAAAAACCTACGGACCCGTAGGTAGCATGGCGTCCATGACTGCAGAAGCCCTGGCCAAGCCGGTGATGCGCGGCTGGCTGCACGCCGGGATGTTCCCCGCCGTGGTCGTCGCAGGCCTGGTCCTGATGGCGTTCACCGACTCCACCCGGGGCCGGGTGGCCTGCGGGGTGTACATCCTCACCGCGTGTCTGCTCTTCGGCGTCAGCGCCGTCTATCACCGGGGGACGTGGGGGCCGCGCGGCGAAGCCGTGCTGCGGCGCCTCGACCACGCCAACATCTTCCTGATCATCGCGGGCACGTACACACCGCTGACCGTGCTGCTGCTGCCGCCGTCCACCGGGCGGACCCTGCTCTGGGCGGTCTGGCTCGCGGCCGCCGCCGGCATCGCGTTCCGCGTGTTCTGGGTCGGCGCCCCGCGCTGGCTCTACACCCCGTGCTACATCGCGATGGGGTGGGCCGCGGTCTTCTTCCTGCCCGACTTCCTGCGGACCGGCGGCATCGCCGTCCTCGTCCTGGTGATCGCCGGCGGCCTGCTGTACAGCGCGGGAGGGGTCATCTACGGGATGAAGCGGCCCAACCCCTCCCCGCGCTTCTTCGGCTTCCACGAGGTCTTCCACTCACTGACCCTGGTCGCCTTCATCGCCCACTACGTGGGCATCTCGCTCGCGGCGTACCGCGCCTAGGACTTGCCGGGACCGTGGCCGTGGCCGGGGCCGCCCACGGTCACGCGGCCCACGCGGTTGCCCACCAGTTCCGTGAACCACATGTTGCCGTCGGGCCCCTTGGCGATGTGGAAGGGGGTGTTGTCCAGGTTCGGGGTCGGGATGTCGAACTCCGTGATCACCCCGGCCGGGGTGATCCGGCCGATCCTGTTGCGGTTGGACTCGGCGAACCACAGGTTCCCGTCCGGGCCGGCCGCGATGCCGATCGGGCCGGTGTTCTGCGTCGGCAGCGGGAACCGGGTGACCTCGCCGCGCGGGGTGATCCGCCCGATCTCGTGATCGAGACCGCCGCCGTCGGTGAACCAGAGGTTCCCGTCCGGGCCGGCGGCGATGTTGAACGGGGCGCCGTTCGGGTTCGGCAGCGGGAACTCGGTGACCTCGCCGCGCGGGGTGATCCGCCCGATCTCGTTGCCGAAGGGCAGGGTGTACCAGAGATTGCCGTCCGGGCCCGCCGCGATCCGGTACGGGAAGCTGTCGGCGGGCAGCGGGAACTCCTTGATCTTCCCCGTCGGTGTGATCCGTCCGATCCTGGCGGCCCCGTTCTCGGTGAACCACACGTTCCCGTCCGGCCCGCGGGTGATGCCGAACGGGAAGCTGTCCGCCTGCGGCAGCGGGAACCCGGTGAACCGGCCCTTCGGCGTGATCCGCGTGATCCGGTTGCCGAAGGGCTCGGTGAACCAGAGGTTGCCGTCGGCGCCGTCGGTGATGTCGTCCGGGAAGCTGGCGGGGTCAGGCAGGGGGAATTCCTTGATCTTGCCGCGCGGGGTGATCCGTCCGATCTTGTTGTCCCCCACCGCCTGGACGGTGAACCACACGTTCCCGTCGGGGCCTCCGGTGATGCCGACCGGGTTGGCGTTCTCGGTCGGCACCGCGAACTCGACGATCGTTCCGACGGCGGTCCCGTCAGTCACGTCAGTCCCGTCAGTCCCCTGCGGCCCGGCGAAGGCGGGCGCCGGCAAGGCGAGCAGACCGAAGGCGAGCAGTACGGCGAGGCGCCGCCACCGGCCCGGGGGTCGGTGGCGGCGCGGGCTGGGCAGGGTGGTCTCGGGCATGGGCCCAGATTAGGAGGAACATCCCATTCCGGACCGTGGTGACGAGCCGTCAAACGGGTGTTCCGCCCGCCCCGCCCGGGCGTCGGTCAGCAGGCGTAGCCGTCCCCGTCCCCGTCCAGGCGGAGCGGATCACTGCCGTTGACCTTCATCCGCTTCGGGTACCTGTGCGTGGCCAGCCACTCGCAGCGGTCCTTGCCGGTGCTCTGGACCTCCGCCGGGAAGACCGTCGGCACGCACACCGTGGCCGTGCCGTAGTGCCGGTCGCAGCCCGCCACCTTCGGACTGACCGGGGCCGAGTCCCGCTTCGCCGGGTTCTTCTTGGCCGGGCCCAGCTTGTCGGCGAAGGTGTGCTGGTGCGCGGACGGCTGGTCCTGCTCCCCGGCGAGCGCGGCCATGGCGGGCGCGCCGCCCAGGTGCACCCACTGGGCGATGGAGGGGACGCCGTTCGCGTCCACCGCGAAGAGCATGTACCAGCCGGGCGGCGCCAGGTTGGGGTTGCTGGTGACGTTCAGGTCCACCGTCGTGTTGTTCACCACGGTCAGCGGCAGGTCCACGAACCGCTGGTTCGGGTCCGAGGAGTGGGTGACCGCGGCCGGACGGATCAGCTCCGCCTTGGCGACCGGCCGGTTCACGGTGATCCGCTGCGTGTCCCCGTACACCCACTGGTTGTCGATCACCGAAGTGATCTGCGGCCGCGGCCCCTTGAACAGGTACGGCGGGGTGTAGATCGACACGTTGTGGTTGTACGTGCCGTTGCCCGGGTTGTCGCCCACCGACATGACCCGCCCGTCGGGCATCAGGAACGCCGACGAGTGGTACGTCCGCGGGATCGGGTCGGTGGCCAGCCCCGGCTCGTACTGGTTGGTGACCGGGTTGAAGAAGGAGGCCTCGTACACCGGGTCGGCCCGGTCGTACAGCCCGCCGCCCGTCTCGAAGACCTTCCCGTCCGGCAGCAGCACCGCCGACACGTACATCTTGCCCTCGGCGCCGGTCTGCGGCCGCTTGCCCGCGCCCTGGTCGACCAGGCCCTGCGGCAGGTCCGGGCCCGCCGTGTACGCCGGGCTCGGCTTCTTCAGGTCGATGACGTCGGTGAGCCGGTTCGCAGCCGGGTTCGTCTCGTTGTTGCCGCCGCCGATGGTCAGCACCCGCTGGTCCTGGGCCGGCGGGAGCAGCACGCTCGCCGACTCGTCCCGCTGGTCCTTGTTGCGCAGGCCGGGCACGTCCGTGATGGTGTTCGCCGCGTAGTCGTAGACCGAGGCGCCCGTGCCGGGCGTGCCGTTGCCGAAGGTGTGGCTGCCCGAGTAGAACAGCCGGCCGTCCTGCATGAGGATCATCGACGGGTACAGGCCCCAGTACGACCAGGTCTGGTTGACCTCGTTCATCGGCAGCCACTTGTTCTGCGCCGCCGAGAACTTCTCCGCGGTCACGTTGCCCGTGGAGTCCTCCTTCAGGCCGCCGAAGGAGATCACGTCGCCGTTGCCGAGGATCGTCGCCGACGGATACCAGTGCCCGCCGTTCATGTCATTGGTCTTGGTGTACTTCTCGGTCGCCGGGTCGAAGACGTAGGAGTCCTTCAGCCCCTGGTAGCCGATCTTCCCGTCGGCCGACGGATAGCCCTTGTTGCCGCTCATCACCAGCACCCGGCCGTCCGACAGCTGCACATGACCCGCGCAGAACATGTCGACGGGCGTCGGGATGGTCTTGAACGAGCCGTTCGCCGGGTCGTACACGGCCGAGGTGAAGGTGCCCGCGTTGAACTGCGCGATGTCGTTGCCCGAACCCGCGATCAGCAGCACCTTGCCGTTCTTCAGCACCACCGCGTGCATCGACCGCGTCGGGTTCTTCGCCGGGATCACCTCCCACTTGCCCTTGGCGCACTCCTCCGCGGTGCCGGTGCAGGTGGGCGTCGGACCCGTCGCCCCGACCTCCTCCATCGCGTAGTCGTCCGTGGTGAGCGTGCCCACCCCGTACACCGAGATCCCCCACGCGATCTTGTCCGTGTTCGGCGGGACCACCGGCGTACGGACCTCCGTACGCGCCCAGGCCGCGCTGACCGGCGGGTTCTGCAGATCGGTCCAGTACTGCCAGGCGCCCGTCGTGGACTCCCGCCGGAACACGGTCACCGACACGTCCGGGGTGTTGGACTTGTACCAGGCCGACAGGTCGTACTGCTTGCCCGGTACGACGGCCGGCGCGCAGGCCGTGTTCTCGGTGACCAGGGCCTTGCGGTCGCCGTTCACCCGGCGGGTCAGCGTCACCCGCATCGCCTTGGTGCCGGAATGCGCGTCGGCGACGGTGGCGAAGGTGAAGTCGTTGTCGCCCCAGCCGGACTTCGACCAGCAGGAGGGCATGTCGGAGCCGGCGGCGCCGGCGGTTTCGAATCCGGGGTTGGTGAGCAGATTGGGCGGGCCGGCGGTGGCCTGCTGCGGTGCGGTCAGCAGCAGGCCGCCGGCCAACGCCCCGACGGTGAGCAGGGCGGCCCGTCGCCGGCCCCGCCGCACCCGTCGGTTCGGGATGCGCATGGTTGACGTACTCCCTTGTCTTGTGCGGCTCGACCCGGCCGCCGGTCGGACGCGGGTCGGATACGACTCGGGTCAGTGGGCCGGGTGGCGGTTCCCGGAGTTCTCGCGCGGCAGGCTCGGCCGGTTCTTGCCCGGCCGGTTCTTGCGCGGCAGGTAGACGAGGGCCTCGGTGGCCGCGAACCGCAGGACGAACGTGGTCACCAGCGCCAGCGCGGTCGCCGGCAGCACGCCGAGCCCCGCCTTCGCCACGAACAGCGCGATCAGCGGGATCCGCAGCAGCAGATCGGCGTTGGCGAGCAGCGCGAACCGGCCGACCCGGTCCGCCCAGTGGCGGTACTGCCGCCGGTCCCGGAACAGCAGCACCTCGATCAGCACGAAGTTCCACACCACCCCGGCCTGGTTCGCCACGATCTCCGCCGGCAGGTAGTGCATCCCGGCCCGGGTCAGCAGCCACAGCGCGGCCAGGTTCGGCACGAAACCCGACAGCCCGATCAGGCCGAAGCCGATCATCCGGGCCAGCGGGCTCGCGGTCCGCAGCGACGCCAGGTGCGTCAGGAACCGCATGCCCTCCTTCGCGGTGGACTTGGACTCCCCCGCGAACCGCTCCTGGAACACGAACGGCACCTCGGCCACCTTCGCCGGACGGCAGCGCACCGCCAGTTCGAGCAGGATCTTGTAGCCGAGCGGGCGCAGCGCCTCCGCCGTCACCGCCGAACGGCGCATCGCGAAGAACCCGCTCATCGGGTCGCTGATGCCGCGCAGGGCCCGCGGGAACAGTCCCTTGGTGAGCCAGGTCGCGCCCCGGGACACCGCGATCCGGTAGTTCCCGGCCAGCCCGGCCCGGCTGCCGCCGCTGATGTAGCGGGAGGCGACGACGAGTTCGGCGCCGGTGCGTTCCCCCTCACCGACCAGCTCGGGCACCAGGTGCGGCGGGTGCTGGAGGTCGGCGTCCATGACCACGACCCAGTCGGTCGCCGCCCGCTTCACGCCCTCGACGACCGCGCCGCCGAGCCCGCCCACCGCCTCCTCGCGGTGCAGCACGGCCACCGGGAACGGGCAGTCACGGGCCGCCTTCTCGATCACCTCGGGGGTGTCGTCGGTGGAGTCGTCGACGAACAGCACCTCGACCGGCAGCCGGGACGGGAGCGAAGCGGCCAGCTGCCGCAGCAGCTCCGCCACGTTCCCCGACTCGTTGAAGGTCGGGATGATCACGGTGACGCTGCCGGGCTCCGCGCCCGGCGCCGCCTCCAGCGTCGGATCGGGTACGGCGGAGGTCCACAGGTCTTCGCTCATGGCGTGCCTCAGCTCCCGCTCGTGGTCGTCGTCAGGTCGCGGTTCCCGCGGTCCTCGCGGTCGGTCCTGCGGATCTCGATGCGGTCCTCGCCGCTGCCGAAGACGGCCACCGGCGTCGAATGCTCCAGCGCCGCCTTGACGTTGGGCAGGTCGCGGGCGTCCCGGCGCACCGTCGGCGAGGACACCACGTAGTCGATGTCCCGCCAGCCGCGCGGAAGGGTCTTGGTGACCGCCGGGTCGAGGTCCGCCTTGTAGAACCAGATGGCGCCCAGGCCCGGTTCGAAGCCGGCGTGCACCGCGTCCAGCCAGAGCGCGTCGTCGAGCAGCACCCGGGTGGTCTCCGGGGCCTCGACCTCGGTGCCCAGCCAGGCCGCGGCCTGCCGGTAGGGGGCGTTGGCGTCGACCGTGAGCGCCGTACGGTTCCCGTCGTACCAGCGAGGTACGACGTACACCGCGGCCGTCGCCACGAGCACCGCCAGCACGGCCCAGCGCCCGTAGGTGATCCGCCACGGGCCGCGGCGGAGCACGGCGTGGGTGATGCTGGCCGCGCCGCCGGCCAGCACCAGCGCGAGGAAGGGCAGGGCCTGGATGACGTACATGGCCGGCAGGTAGCCGGAAGGGCGCATCGCGACCAGGGCCAGGATGACCGCGGCCAGCGCGGGCCCGGCCAGCGCGCGGGCGGTGACCGACCAGCGGAAGGTGAGCAGCAGCAGGACCGCGCCGGCCAGTCCGCCGAGCGGCAGCACCGCGTCGTAGTACAGCCAGGACTGGAACACTCCGTGCGAGCCGGAGCCGGGATCGAGGATGAAGCCGGAGCCCTCGCGGCCCATCTGGTACGTGATCCCGCCGATCAGCGAGACATGGCCCTCGCCGGGGAACAGCTCGGCGTTGAGCAGCGCGTACAGCGGGTACGACAGGCCTATCAGGGCGCAGGCGGTGACGGCTCCGGTGACGGCGAACTTGCGGGTGTCCCGGTGGCTGTGCCGCCACATGGTCACCAGCAGCGCCGGCAGCACCACCAGCATCGTCTCCTTGGTCAGCACGGCGGTGGCGGCCGCCAGACCCGATGCGAAGTGGTGCCACAGGTGGCGGCTGGGCGACGCGGCCAGGCAGAAGGCCAGCAGCATCCACATGACCGCCAGGTTGTCCAGGAAGATCTCCCGCTGCAGCACCACGGAGAGCGGGGACAGCCCGAACAGGCCCATCGCCAGGCCGGACGCCCAGCGCGGCAGCCACAGCCGGCGCGCGAGCACGTAGAGCAGGACCGCGCTCACCGCCGACACCAGGAGCATCACGAAGCGCATCGAGGCGACCGTCATGGACTCGGGCACGAAGAGCGACGGCAGGTAGGTCAGACCCGCGACCTGGATCCAGCCGAGCGGCGGGTGGTCGTACCAGTACGTGTAGTGGGCCAGCCCCTCGCCCTGCTGGACCGCCCACGCCTGGGCCAGGTACGTGCCCTCGTCGTCGGAGAGCGGCGGGAAGGCGGTGATGTTCCAGCCCTGCACGAGCAGGATCGCGAGCAGCAGGACACCGCAGAGGAGGAGGTCCGGGCGGGAGCGCCGGAACTGGACCTGCGGCCTGACCCAGGCGGGCGACGGGCCGGGACCGCCCGGGCCGGGAAGGCCGGTGACGGAAGCGGAGCCGGAGGCGGCGGACCGGGGATCAGTGGCCGAGGCCGTGGCGGAGGCCGGGGGCAGGGTGGCGGTCACTGGCGGCTGTCCTCTCGGGCGAGGTGGGCGCCGGTATGGCTGGTGAGTTCCCACTCGTTGCGGCCGCGCTGCTCGCGCCAGACCGCTCGGATCGCCGCGCCGGCCAGCATGACCTGGTAGAAGGGGCCGCCCACGACGAGCTTGAGGTAGTGCACGAAGCGCACGCGCAGCCCGTACTGGCGGCCGAAGTCGTGCAGTCCGACGATCTCGAAGACGAAGGTGACCATCGCGGTGATCATCGGGAGGAAGGTGATGATGGCGATGCCGACGGGCACGTCGAGGAACAGCGCGACGGCGGTGTTCACGGGGATGATCACCCCGGAGGCCGCCTGCATGAACGGCGTCATCAGGGTGTAGCGGGCCAGCCAGCGCTGGCCGCGGCCGGGCAGCTGCTTCCAGTCCTTCTTCCGGTAGACCTGGAGGAAGCCCTGGTTCCAGCGGGTGCGCTGCTTGAGCAGGCTGACCAGCGAACCCGGGGTCTCCTCGCGGGTGACCATGTCGGAGTCGTAGGCGACGACCACCTTCTTGCCGACCGAGGACAGCCGGACCCCGAGGTCACAGTCCTCGGCCAGGCAGTTCTGGTCCCAGCCGCCGGCCTCGCGGAGCACCTCGGTGCGGACGAACACGGTGTTGCCACCGAGCGGGATGAACCCCTTCTGCGCATGCAGGTGCAGCCGGGAGCGGAACCAGAAGAAGTACTCCAGGCAGTTCCGCAGGCTGTACCAGCTGGAGTGGAAGTTGATCAGCTGGACCCCGCCCTGCACCACGTCGGCGCAGGTGGAGCGGAACGCGTGGTCCACGTGCGCCAGCAGCTCGGGGTGGACCTGGTCCTCGGCGTCGAACACCCCGACGATGTCGCCCCGGCAGTGCGGCAGCGCGGTGTTGAGGGCCTTGGGCTTGTTCTTCGCCTCGTGGTGGTCGACGACGACCCGCACCCGGTCGGGCGCGCGGCCGGCCGCCCGCTCGGCGACCTCCGCGGTCTCCGGGTCGTCGTGGCCGACGATCACGATGATCTCGTAGTCGGTGTGGCCGGATTCGAGCAGCCGGTCGATGGTGTGCTCCAGCACCGCCTGCTCGTGGCGGGCCGGCAGGAGCAGCGAGAAGGCGAGCTTCCCCTCGCCGTCGGGACGGTCGAAGCGGGTCGCGGCCAGCGTCTCGGGCGTGCGCCAGGCGTGCATCTGCCACCACAGCGTGAACGCGGCCATCCAGAAGAGCGCCAGGGAAATGGCAGCAATGAACACGGACGTGAACAAAAGATCCCCCCACAGGCAGGCCGCGGCCGACCATTGCCGGACCGCGGCGAGCTGAAACCCCCCTGGGGGAACCACCGGCAGGCCCCCCGGCCCGCCGCCCCCGCAGCCATGAGACTAGGCAGCGGAGATGAAACCCAGACACTCTTCAGATAAAAACCAAGTTTCTGAACTGAGCCATCATCCAGCGGAGTTGATGCCACTCCGGGATCTTCAGGGACGAACCCCACCCAACTGCCGCGCCAACTCGACCGGATCTGTCGTAGGCCGCGCGCAGACGAAATGTCGACACACATACGCCGTCGGAAGGTCGTGCACGAGTGTGCGCTCGGCCAGAAGGGGGAACTCTCCGTCGCCCGTGCCCTCACGCTGAGGCAGACCCACCGCCACAACAGCCCCGGGAGCCGTCCCCAGCAACGCCGCCCGGTGCAGCTCGGCCGTGGCCGGGTCGTCCGGGTGGCCGGCCACCGCGACCTCCCGCGGACCGTCGAGGAGCGCCTCCGCCACCGCCAGCCCGTGCCCGATGAAGCGCGGGGCGCGCGGCCCCAGCGCGTGCACCACGCCGAGCGCCCGCTCGGCCGCCGTCCGGTGCACCTCCGAGCCGGTGTGCGCCGCGTACGAGAGCAGCGCGCCGGCCGCCGCCGTCCAGCCGGACGGGGCCGCGTTGTCCGTCGGGTCCTGCGGCCGGCGGATCAGCCGCTCCGCGTCGTGCGCGGTGTCGTAGAGGCTGCCGTCCTCCGCGGTGAACCGGTCCAGCACCAGGCCCACCAGCAGACCGGCGAAGTCCAGCCACACGCCCTCACCGCTGACCGCGGCCAGCGCCAGGAACCCCTCGGCGACGTCGCCGTAGTCCTCCAGCACCCCGGCGTTCGCCCCCGCCTTGCCGTCCTTGCTGGTCCGGCCCAGCCGGGCCCGGCCGGAGGCCGCGTCGAAGTGCACCCGCACCAGCAGATCGGCCGCCTCGGTGGCCCGCTCGACCAGATCCGGCCGCCCGAAGAACGCCCCGCACTCGGCGAGCGCGGCGATCGCCAGCCCGTTCCAGGCCGCGACCACCTTGTCGTCCCGGCCCGGCGCCGGACGCTGCTCCCGGGCCGCCAGCAGCCGGGCCCGGATCCCCTCGATCCGCTCCCCGTCCACCACCGGGCCGTCCTGCGGCAGCTGCAGCACCGAGGCCCCGTGCTCGAAGGTGCCCTCCTCGGTCACCCCGAAGTACGCCGCCGCCAGCAGCCCGTCCTCCTCGCCGAGCACCTCCCGCAGCTGCGCCGGCGTCCAGACGTAGTACGCCCCCTCCACGTGCCGCCCGCTGACCGGGTCCTCACTGTCCGCGTCGAGCGCCGAGGCGAACCCGCCCTCCGCGGTCCGCAGCTCCCGCACCATGAAGTCGGCGGTCTCCAGCGCGACCCGCCGCGCGAGCTCGGAACCGGTGGCCCGCCAGAGGTGGGCGTAGGCCCGGCAGAGCAGCGCGTTGTCGTAGAGCATCGCCTCGAAGTGCGGGACCAGGGTCGCTCCGGGGCGCGGCCGGAGCACGTAGCGGTGAAAGCCGCCACCCAGCTGGTCGTAGAGGCTGGAACGCGCCATGGCTCCGCAGAGCCCCTCGGCCATCTCCAGCGCCGCGACGGAACCCTTGCGCGCGTGGTGTCGCAGCAGGAACTCGATGACCATCGAGGGCGGGAACTTGGTGTCTCCCTTGAACCAGCCGCTCGCCGGGTCGATGTCCCGGGTCAGCTGGAGGAGCGCCTGGGCCTGGGTCTCCTCGGTGGGCAGTCCGCCCGACCCCGTGCTCAGCGTACGGCCGGCCAGGTCACGCGTGATCCTGCCGGCCACCTCGGCCACTTCGCCGGGCCGGCCCGCCCAGGCGGTCCGCACTCCTTCCAGCACCTGCATGAACGAGGGCATCCCGTGCCGGGGCTCGGGCGGGAAGTACGTCCCGAAGTAGAACGGCTCGGCTTCGGGCGTCATGAAGACGGACATGGGCCAGCCACCCTGCCCGGTGGCGGCCTGCACGGCCTCCATGTAGACGGCGTCGACATCGGGCCGCTCCTCGCGGTCCACCTTGATGTTGACGAAGTGCTCGTTCATGTAGGCGGCGGTCAGCTCGTCCTCAAAGGACTCGTGAGCCATGACATGACACCAGTGGCAACTGCTGTAACCGACGCTCAGGAAGATGGGTACGTTGCGGCGCCGGGCCTCCTCGAACGCCTCGGGCTCCCATGGCCACCAGTCGACGGGATTGTCGGCGTGCTGGAGGAGGTACGGGGACGTGGCCTGCGCGAGTCGGTTGGGCATGGCCCACATCCTTGCGCACCCGGCGAGTCCGCGCCCCACCGGCGGACACGCGCCCATCACCCTCACCGGGGCGGCGGAGGTCTCACCGGATGATCAGATCGTCGCACCGATCAAGCGCCCCTGTTCGAGATCCAGTCGAAGTCGAGCCGCTCCAGGATCGGTGTGGGGTCTCCCTGCCTCGCGGCGGGTCTGACCGTGATGCCGTTCTCCCCGAGGGTGCACTGCAGGAGCATCCGCTTGTCCACCATGTCCGCCGTCTCCCATGCCTCACGCAGGGCTCCGACTCCCCGGAGCGGTGCAAGGACCGACTCGGCATCCAGCGCTTCGAGGGACTCCGTCAGGTTCCCGATGAGGACGCGTTGCCCTTCGCTCAACTCCTCGAAGCGTGCTTCCTCGATCTTCCCGTAGACATAGAAATCGTCCTCGAGTCTCCTCACGCGCTTCCGGGCCGATTCGAGAGCCTGCTGCATCTCGGTCTTCCTTGCCTGCGTCCGGGGATCAGCGAACCCGAGCCACCGGCGGGCCACCTCGGCGACGACCGGATCATCCGGGTCCAGTGCCCTGATGTGGTCGACCCATGCCTGCCCGACCGCGTGGTCGATGCGACCGGCCAGGGTCACGACACCCGCACAGACGGACCTGCCCCGGGTCTGGCGGACGGAGCAGCCGTACCGGCCCCCGCGGTGGCTCATCGGGCCACCGCAGGGTTCCGGTTGCCCGGTGCCGTGCTTGTCGCGCGGTCGACCGCACCGGTAGCTGCCCGCCCCCAGGTACTTCGCCCCGGGCTGCCCGGTCAGCCAGCGCTCGTCGATCCGGCCCGCAATGAGCCCCTTGATCTCGAACCATTCGGCAGGGGTGATGACCCCGGCGCCGCACAGCACGATCTGGTCTCCCCCGTCACGCAGCGGTTCTCCGTATCCGGCCCAGCTGTCCAGCTGGTTGCCGTACTCGTCCGTCCTGCGCCGACGGACCGGGACCATACCGGCGAAGAGCGGGGACTGGGCGAGCTTGCTCACCGCCGTGGGGGACCAGGTGGCGCCACTCCGGGTCCGGTGCCCCTCCTCGTTGAGCCGGTGCGCCGTCTGTCTCGTCGTGCACCCGTCGAGCAACAGTTCGGCCAGCCTCCGGGCCGTGCCGTACTCATCTGCGTGGGGCTGGACCTTGCCACTGCCGGGTGGGCTGTGGAGACCGAACGGCGGCCTCCCCGTCCCCCGCCGCCCTTCCGCCTTGTGTGCGTCATGGCCGACCTTGACGCGCCTCGCGATGTCCTTCGCTTCTTCTCTGGCGCGCTCGCTCAGCACGGCGAAGACCAGACGGCCGCCCCGGGACGAATCCAGTCCTTCGGACACGGACACGAGCCGCGCATCCCTGCGGTCGAACTCGTCGAGCATCCGTCCCACCGCGCCCATGCCGCGCCTGTCGAAGCGGTCCGTCTTCCATACACCGAGCGTCTTGGACCTGCCGTCCACGATCGCCTGGGTGGCCTTCTCGAACTCCCTTCGGCGTACGTGACTCTTGGACGCCGAGAGCTGCTCGAACCAGACGTGCCGAATCCGCACACCGTTCGCCGCGGCCCAGTGCACGATCTCTCGCAGTTGTTCGCGAAGCGTGGCCAGGTCTTCCTTCCGGCTGCTGCGCCGCAGGTAGACCTCCATGAGCCCGGAGGGTTCGGCTGTGACGGGCTCGTCCAGGCCGAGCGCCTCCAGTTCCCTGGCGTCGAACCCCAGCCCGGCCAGCGTCGCGTGATCCTCACGCACCTCAGCCTTCATGCGCCACCCACCCCATCGAGCGTTCATCCGATGCTCGGGATAACGCACGAAAGGGAGGTCGGTCACGCGTGCGGGTCAGGCGCGGGTGCAGGTGTGGGTGGTGGTGCTGCCGGAGCGTTCTATGTGGCGGATGGTGAGGGTGTTGTCGGCGTAGGCGGCGGAGAGTTGCTGGCCGTCGCCGGTGCTGCCGCTGCCCGGCGGCTGCCACGGGAGCGTGAGGTTGAAGCTCTCGCCGACGTTCACCGGGACGGAGTGGGCCTGGGTGTCGTTCTCCCGGGTCAGGGCTTTGGGGCCGGTCAGGAACCCGATCGCCAGGACACCGCTGCCGTGCAGCCGGTAGTTGCCCTCCCAGGATTCGGCGCCGCCTTCCCAGGCGATGGACCAGGAGTGCGGGGTGACGGTGGCCTTGCCCTGGACCACGTCGCCGCCGGGCATGGTCGACCGGATCTGCCAGGTGCCGGTCACGAAGGCCTCGAAGGAGCGCTCCAGGACGCCCTTCTTCTTGGGCGGCGTGGTCGGGGCCGGCGTGGCGGCTGTGGTGCCGGCCGTGCCGGCGGCCTGGTTCGCGTTCTGCGCGGGCGGCTCGTCCTTGCCCCCGCAGGCCGCCAGCAGGGTGGCGCCGGCGCCGATGGCCAGGTAGCGGAGTGCGTTGCGGCGGCCTATCAGCCTTGCCGCCGTCCGAATATCACGGACCGTCATGTTGTCCCCCGTACAAGTGAGTTGGATCAAGGGGTTGAGTGTAGGGGACCGCTCTTCCCTCTGATCTAGCTCAGATTCCCTCGCGCTCGCGGGGGTCACGCAGGACACTGGGGAGCCCTGTCGGGACGCTCGGAGGAGATTGCTGATGCGGGACAGCCATCGGAGCGAGGCCGAAGCGCTTCTGGTGCGGGCGGTCGACGAGGAAGTGCGGCGTTCCGGGACCGGGGCGGCGGCGGTCGACGGGGCGGCGCTGCTGGCGCGGGGGCGGGAGGCGCTGGACGCGCTGGCCGCGAGCGCGGCGGAGGAGTACGAGGCGTACGTACGGGCGCTGGACGAGGCGGCGGCCGGCGAGGAGTCGCTCGGGGAGGCCTTCCGGCGCGGGAACACGGCGACGGCGCTGCTGGTGACGGCGGTCGGGGCACTGGCGGCCTTCGGGGCGGACGTGGCGCTGGGGGTCGATTCCGGTACGGCGCTGGGCGCTGGAGCGGTGGTGGGTGCGGCCGGGGCGGTCACGGCGGTGCTGAAGGTGACGGCCACGCATCTGCCGGCGGCGCACCGGCGGGCGGGTGCGCTGGGGCAGCCGGGCGGGCCGGAGCAGCTCAGGCTGCAGTGGCTGTCGGCGCTGGAGGTGCGCGGGATCCGGCCGTTCCTGGAGCAGCAGCGGAAGGTGGCGGTGGCCGCGCGGGGGCCGCGCCGGGGGCCGGGGGCCGGGACGCAGCTGCGCGGTGGGGACCGGAGCGCGGAGGCGCGGCGGCGCCGGGTACTGGAGCAGAGTTTCGGGCAACTGCCCGATCCTGCCGGGGCGTTCGAGGGCCGGCGGGCGGAGGTCGCGCGGATCGCGCAGTGGGTGCAGGCGGCGCGGGCCAGTACGGAGACCCGGCCGGTGGTGGTGGTCCTGCACGGGGAGCCGGGGGTGGGGCGGACGGCGCTGGCGCTCCGGGTGGCGCACCAGCTGCGGGACCAGTACCGGGGCGCGTGCGTGGTGGACCTGAGGGGCGGGTCGCCGGGCGGGGAGTCCCCGCTGCCGACCCGGGAGGCGCTGCTGCACCTGCTGAACCGGCTGGGGGCGCCGCGGGAGCAGCTGCTGTTCCGGGAGCGGTCCTCGACCGAGCAGCAGGTGCGCAAGCTGGGCGAGTTGTACCACCAGCACGTGCAGGGGCTGCCGGTGGCGGTGGTGCTGGACGATGCTGTGGACGCGGAGCAGGTGCGGCTGCTGGTGCCGGAGCGGTCGGACTCGCTGGTGCTGGTGACCGCGCGGCAGCCGCTTGCCCTTCCCTCGGACACCCCGGCGTGGGTGCACCACCTGGAGGTGGCGCCGCTGGGGGGCGAGGAGGCGGTGCGGCTGCTTCTGGCGGCAGCGGGTGGGACCGGTCCGGGGGCGGGCGAGAGCGGTCCGGGGGCGGGTGGGACCGGTACGGCGGAGTCCGGCGGTACCGCGGGGTCCGGCGGTACGGCGGGGTCCGGTGGTACGGCGGGGTCCGGCGGTACGGCGGGGTCCGGCACGGCCGGGACGGGGGCGGGCGAGCTCGCCCGGGAGGCCGGCGGGCTGCCGCTGGCGCTGCGCGTGCTGGGGCCGCTGGTGCCGCGGCTCGGGGCCGGGGCGCTGGTGGAGGCGATGCGGGCGCCGGGCCCGGAGGGCACCGGCGGCCCGGGCGGGGCCGCCGCCCCGGGTGGTACGGGCGGGGCTCTCGGGCGGGCGCTCCGGGTCGCCGGGCGGGAGCTGCCGGAGGGGGCGGCTCGGCTGCTGGTGCGGTTGCCGCTGGCCGGGCGGGCCTCGCTCGGGGCCGCGGCCGCCGCCGCGCTGCTCGACGTACCGGAGCGGGACTCGCTGGGCACGCTGGAGGAACTGTGGCGGGCCGGGCTGGTCGACCGGGTGCGTGGGCACCGTTTCCGGATGCACGACGCGGTGCGTTCGTACGCCGCGGCCCGGCAGCGCGAGACGGTCGGCCGGGAGGTGCTGGCGGCCGCGCACGAACGGCTGATCCGGAACTACGCGCAGCTCGCGGACTCGGTGATCCGGCTGGTGGACGGCCGGACGTCGACCCGGGCGAACCAGTTCGGCGGGCACGGGTTCGCCTCCGTGGAGGCGGCGCTGGGCTGGCTGGACGAGGAGTCCAGCTTCATCACGGCGGCGCTGCGGCACACCGAGGGGGTGGACCAGCAGGCGGTGCTGGACCTGCTGGGTGCGCTGTGCGACCACTGCCTGCTGCGCGGGGACCTGTACCGGCTGGGCGAGATCAACGAGCTGACGCAGGCGGTGGCCGGGACGGCCGACGGCGAGACCGGCGACGCCGACGAGGCCGGTGAGGCTGACGGCACCGGCGGAACCGCTCTCGCGAGCGGGACCGGGAACATGACCGGCAACAGGACCGGGACCGGGACCGGCGGCGCTGTCGACGGCCGGGCGGTGATGGTCCGCTCGGTGCAGTGGCGTACGGGCATCGCGGCGCGGCAGCTGGGCGAGCTGGACCGGGCGCGTACGACGCTGAGCTCGGTGGTGGACCAGTTCAAGGAGGCGAACCAGCAGGCGGGTGCGGCCCGGGCGCTGGTGTCGCTGGGGATCACCCTGCACCACCAGGGGCATCTGGCGGAGGCGGCCGCGAAGATCCGCGAGGCGGTCGCCCTGCAGGAGGGGGCGGAGCTGGCGGGTGACCGGGCGTGGGCGCTGCACGCGCTGGCGGCGGTGGAGCGGGATCTGGCGCACCTGCCGGAGGCGCTGGCGCTGCTGGAGGAGTCCCTCGCCCTGCACCGGGAGAGCGAGAGCGTGCACGGGGAGGCGTGGGCGCATTTCCAGCGGGGCCAGGTGTACCTGCGGACGGACGACGTACGGGCGGCGGAGGAGGAGTTCCACCGGGCGCTGGAGCTGTACGGGCGGACCCGGGACGCCCGGGGCGAGGCATGGGCGCTGACCCAGCTGGGCCGGTCACGGCTGGTGGGCGGTGACCCGTCGGCTGCGGCGGACCGGCTGCGGGAGGCGCACGTACGCCACCGGGAGGCGGAGGACGTGCGGGGCGAGGCGTGGTCGCTGTACTACCTGGGGCAGTCGCTGGAGGAGCTGGGCGAGCGGGACCGGGCGGTGCGGGAGCTGGAGCGGGCGCGGACGATGTTCTCGCGGATGCGGGACGTGTACGGGCTGGCGTGCGCGCGGCACCATTCGGGCCGGGTGACCCGAGACCAGCGGGCGGCGCAGACCGGCAACCTGCGGAACTCTGGGTTCGCCCGGCAGCTGCTGGTGGACGCGCGGGCGGACTTCCACCGGATCGGGCTGGCGCACGGGGAGGCGTGGACCTGCCTGGAGCTGGCGGTGGTGGACGCGGGGAACGGCCGGCTGGCGCAGGCGGTGTCGCTGTGCGAGGAGGCGCTGGCGCTGTTCGTCTCGTACGGGGACCTGCGCGGTCAGGACTGGGCGCGGTTCCTGCGCTGCACGATGCTGCCGTACGCCGGGGGTGCGGGCGAGACGGAGGCGGAGGCGGCCGCGGCGGAGCTCGCCGCCCTGGGGGCGTCCCCGCACCCGGCCCGGGACGCCCGGCTGGAGGACTGCGTGGAGGCGTACGGGGTGGTTCTGGCGCGCGGTGTGGACCCGGCGGAGGGCTGGCAGGCCTGGCGCCTGCAGATGGTCCCGAACCGGCACTCCCGCGAGATCATGGGCGTTCCGGTGCCGCCACCGCCGCCGTCCGGCTCCGCCTGAGCCGACCGGGCGGCCTGAGCGGTCTGAGCGGCCCGATCCGCCGACCGGGGTGGTCGTGGCGAGCCGTGCCTGTGGGCCCTCGCGTCCCGCACGGCTCGGGCCCCGTCCGGTCGGCCGTGGATCCCGGCGCCCGCTCCGGCGCGGGTCGACGGTGTCCGGCGCGGGCTCCGGCGGCGATCTCGTCGGGCCGCTGTCCGCAAGGTCTCGCCTGACCCCCCGGGAGCCGTGGTTCAGGGGACCCAGACGTGTTCCCGCACCGGGCCGAATGTGGTGCGGGAGCGCTGATCGGCGACGCACTTCTCGTACGCTCCCGCCCCCTGGATCCGGATGCCGTCGAAGTTCATCGGGTCGAGGAAGACGCGGGCGGGGCCGAAGGTGAACTCGGCGCAGCGGAAGGCGCCGGGAACGAGGTCGGAGCCGTCGTCGAGGGCATAGCGGACGCGGGTCAGGGCGAGCGGAATGTCGGTGCCGAGGAAGTCGTGGCCGCAGCCCCCGACGGCGAACTCGTCGTCCTCGTCCTCGTCCTCGTCGGCCAGGTCGGCGAGCTCGGGCGGACAGACGGGCTCGTCGACGCGGGACAGGGTGAGCACGCCCTCGTCGTCCGCGGCCGCGACCCGGATGAACCCGTCGCGGGCCCAGGCGCCGATCGCACTCCCTTTCCGGTCCGTGTGCAGCGCGAAGTAGACCGCGCTCGGCATCGGCCGGAAGAAGGGGAGCGGCAGGTCGCGGTCGATGAAGCCGGGCAGCAGGACGTTCCAGACCCGGATGCCGCGCAGGGGCGCGAAGACCGTGTCGGCGTCGAAGGGGTCCGGGTTTCCGTTCACCCGGTGATCATGCATGCCGGGGTCGGCCGCGCCCCACCGGTTTTCCCGGGGAGGGCGGCCGGCCCGCGGGCCCGGGCGGCCGCTACTGCCGGTCGGAGTCCGTGCCCCCGCCGGAACCGCCGGAACCGCCGGCCGGGGCCGGGGTCGCCGGGGCCTCCTCGAAGTTCACCCGGCCCATGTGCCGGTTCATCGACTTCATCAGGGCCCACACGCCGACGGCCAGAGCCGCGAACACGATGAAGCCGAGGAGGCCCGGCGTCACCTTGTTCTTGTCGAACGTGTCGGCGGCCAGCGGAAGGAACTGGGTCACGACTGCCTGGGAAGCGCTCATGGCTACGCATTCTCCCGGATGCCCGCGAAGAGGTCGGCCTCGGGGATGGCGGTGTCGACGAGCGACTTCGCCAGCTCGTACTCCTCCGTCGGCCAGACCTCCTTCTGGATCTCCAGCGGAACGCGGAACCAGCCGCCGTCCGGGTCGATCTGGGTGGCGTGGGCGATCAGCGCCTTGTCACGGATCTCGAAGAACTCCGCGCACGGCACGTGCGTGGTCAGGGTCCGCTCCTTGCGCTCGAACTCCTTCCAGCGCTCCAGCCACTCCCCGTAGGGGGACTCCAGGCCGCGGTCCAGCAGCGCGTGGTGCAGGGCCAGGGTGCGCGGCTTGTTGAAGCCCTGGTTGTAGTAGAGCTTCTGCGGCTGGTAGGCGGGGCCGAACTCGGCCTCGGGGTACTTCTCGGTGTCCGTCGCGCCGTCGAAGGCCACCATCGTGATCTTGTGGGTCATGATGTGGTCGGGGTGCGGGTAGCCGCCGTTCTCGTCGTACGTCGTGATGACCTGCGGCTTGAACGCGCGGATCTTCCTGACCAGGCGGCCGGCCGCCTCGTCGACGTCCTCCAGGGCGAAGCAGCCCTCGGGCAGCGGCGGCAGCGGGTCGCCCTCGGGCAGGCCGGAGTCGACGTAACCGAGCCACTCCTGCTCGACGCCGAGGATCTCGCGGGCCTCGTCCATCTCCTTGCGGCGGACCTCGTGGATGTTCTCCTCGATGTACTTGTCGCCCTGGAGCTTGGGGTTGAGGATCGAGCCGCGCTCGCCACCGGTGCAGGTCACCACGAGGACGGGCACCCCCTCGGAGACGTACTTGGCCATCGTGGCCGCGCCCTTGCTCGACTCGTCGTCGGGGTGGGCATGGACGGCCATCAGTCGAAGCTGCTCGGTCAAGACAGGATCCTCTGTGATTCGGCACCGTCGAGGGGCGGCGGTCGGCTGGCGAGTGGGCGGCTTCTATAGTGACCGAATCGGGGGACGGAAAATTCCTGGCCCCCGGAGAGAGGATCGATCATGGGCTCGGTGCGCGAGGGACTGCCCGGAGGGCTGCCCGAGGGCCGCTACGGCCGTTCCGCCGACGAACGCGCCGACCGCAAGCTCAAGATCATCGGATCGGTCCTCGGGGTCGGCCTGCTCGGCCTGGTCGGATGGATCGGCTGGGACTACGTGGCCGGCCAGAGCGTCAGCGCCGAGGTGATCAAGTACGACGTGGTCTCCGACTCCGAGGTGCGGGTGCACCTGGAGGTCCGCAAGGAGGCGGGCGTCACCGGGGTGTGCACGCTGAGCTCCCAGGACAAGACGCACGGCGAGGTCGGCCGGGCCGACTTCACCTTCGCGCAGCCCGGTGAGCGGGTCGACGAGATGGTCACCCTCAAGACCACCGGCCGGGCGACGATGATCGAGCTCGTGGGGTGCCAGCCCGCCGGCTCCGCCGGCTGATCCCCCCTCCCGCCGGCAGGGCCCGGCGCGGCGCGCCCAGACCCCCTGCGCGGGCCCGGTGTCGCAGGCTCCGGTGCGGGACTCGGCAAGGGACTCGGCGAGGGACACTGCACGGGCTCCGGACCGCCTCTGCACGCGTGCCGCGGGCCCGCAATGACACACTTCATACACACGGTGTCCTCCCCCTTTTCTTCCCGAATTGTTAGGCTCGTGGTTTCGCCCGCACCGCTGCACGGGTGCGCGGCCATGAAGTCCCCTGTACCGACGAGGAGCACCTGTGACCCAGACGAGCGAGAGCGTCACCTGGCTGACCCAGGAGGCGTACGACCAGCTCAAGGCCGAGCTGGATTACCTGTCTGGTCCCGCCCGCACGGAGATCGCCGCCAAGATCGCGGCCGCCCGCGAGGAGGGTGACCTCCGTGAGAACGGCGGCTACCACGCGGCCAAGGAGGAGCAGGGCAAGCAGGAACTGCGCGTGCGCCAGCTGACCCAGCTGCTGGAGAGCGCGAAGGTCGGCACCGCCCCCGCGTCCGACGGCGTCGTGGCGCCGGGCACCGTGGTGACCATCGCCTTCGACGGCGACCCGGACGACACGATGGAGTTCCTGCTGGCCTCGCGCGAGTACGCGTCCTCGGCCTTCGAGACGTACTCGCCGCAGTCCCCGCTGGGCGCCGGCGTGATGGGCAAGAAGACCGGTGAGGACGCCGAGTACGAGCTGCCGAACGGCAAGAAGGCGTCCGTCCGCATCCTCGGCGTGAAGCCCTTCACCGGCTGACCGTCCCCCGGAACGCGAGCGCGAGCGCGAACTCGCGCGAACTCGAACGCGAACGCATACGCGGAAGCCCCCCACCCGCCGGTGGGGGGCTTCCGCGTGTCCGGGCCGCGGCTCGGTGCCGTCCGGGCCGCGGCTCAGGCGGCGGCCGAGCGGTACTTGCGCACGGCCAGGGTCCGGAACGCCACGACGATCAGCACGGACCACAGGACGGACGCGATCACGGGGTGCTGCATCGGCCAGGCGTCCGGGGCCTGGTACCCGGGCGGCAGGTTGCCGAAGAGCTCGCGGGTCGCCTGCACGGTCGCGCTGAACGGGTTCCACTCGGCGATCGTCTGCAGGAAGGACGGCATGTTGTCCGATGGCACGAACGCGTTCGAGATGAACGTCAGCGGGAAGAGCCAGATCAGGCCGCCCGAGGTGGCCGCCTCCGGAGTGCGGACCGACAGGCCGATCAGCGCGCCGATCCAGGAGAACGCGTACCCCATCAGCATCAGCAGGGCGAAGCCGCCCAGTACCTCGCCGAAGCTCGTGTGGGTGCGCCAGCCGACGATCAGCGCGACCACCGCGAGGACGGTCACGGTCAGCGCGGTCTGCACCAGGTCCGCCAGGGTGCGGCCGGTGAGGACCGCGCCGCGGGCCATGGGGAGCGACCGGAACCGGTCGATCAGGCCCTTGTGCATGTCGTCCGCGATGCCGGCGCCCGCGCCGGCGGTGGCGAAGGTGACGGTCTGCGCGAAGATGCCCGCCATCAGGAACTCACGGTAGGCGGCGGGCGAGGTGCTGCCGCCGACACTGATCGAGCCGCCGAAGACGTAGCTGAACAGAACGACGAACATCACCGGCTGGATCAGCCCGAAGATGATCATCTCGGGGATCCGGGACATCCGGATGAGGTTGCGCTTGGTGATGACCAGCGAGTCGCCCAGGGACTGCAGGACCCCGCCGCGCGGCCGGGGCGCGGCGAGCCCCTCGGCCCCGGTTCCGTTCGCGATGCTCACTTCACCGTCTCCTTCCGGGCCTTGCGGCCGCCCTTGGACCGGTCCGCCGGGCCGGCCCCCGCACCGGCTCCCGGACCGCCGTTCTCCTCCTCCGTCAGCGCGGCCGCGTGGCCGGTGAGGGAGATGAAGACGTCGTCGAGGGTCGGGCGGCGCAGCCCTATGTCGTCGATCTCCATCCCGCGTCCGTCCAGCTCGCGGATGACCTCGGCGAGCAGCCTGGCCCCGCCGGCCACCGGGACGGTGAGCTTGCGCGTGTGCTCCTCGACCGTGGTCTCGCCCTTGCCGAAGGCGGCCAGCACCTCGCGGGCGGCCGGTATGTGCGCCGGGTCGTGGACCACGACCTCGACGCGTTCGCCGCCGGTCTGCGCCTTGAGCTGGTCGGAGGTGCCGCGGGCGATGACCCGGCCGTGGTCGACCACGCAGATGTCGTGCGCGAGGTGGTCGGCCTCCTCGAGGTACTGGGTGGTGAGCAGCAGGGTGGTGCCGCCGGCCACCAGCTCCTGGATCACCTCCCACAGGGCCTGCCGGTTGCGCGGGTCCAGGCCGGTGGTCGGCTCGTCCATGAACATCACCGGCGGCCGGACGACGAGCGCCGCCGCGAGGTCGAGGCGGCGGCGCATGCCTCCGGAGTAGGTCTTCGCGGTGCGGTCGGCGGCGTCGGCGAGGTTGAACCGCTCCAGGAGCTCCCCCGCGCGGGCCTTCGCCGCCCTGGCGCGCATCTGGTAGAGCCGGCCGACCATTTCGAGGTTCTCGCGGCCGGTCAGGTATTCGTCGACGGCCGCGAACTGCCCGGACAGGCCGATCGCCCGGCGGACCTCGTTGGGGTGCTTGAGTACGTCGATCCCCGCGACCTCGGCCTTGCCGCTGTCGGGTTGCAGGAGGGTGGTCAGGACACGCACGGTCGTGGTCTTTCCCGCGCCGTTCGGGCCGAGCAGGCCCAGCACGGTGCCCTCGGGGACATCGAGGTCCACGCCGTCCAGGGCTCGTACGTCACCGAAGGTCTTCACCAGGCCTTCGGCGTAGATCGCGCCTGGCATATGGAGTCTCCCAGTACTGAATCGGGTGTTACCCATGTTTCGCACGCAAATCGTATGAGCAGGCCGACCGATACGCCCATACGGGCGACACGAGCGGCACAGGCCCACACGCTATCGCGCTATATCGCGTCCCGCCCGGGAGTTTCCGCAGCCCGGCTCAGCTCATCACCCGGTAGCCCGCGGTGTGCAGGGCCCGCGCCACCTCCGCGCAGTGCTCCGGCCCCTTGGTCTCCAGGTGCAGCTCGACCTCCACCTCCGTCAGCCCCAGGCGCGGGTCGGTCCGTACGTGGCTCACGTCCAGCACGTTCGCGTCGGCCACCGACAGCACCCCCAGCAGACCGGCGAGCGCCCCCGGCCGGTCCGCCACCTGCAGCCGCAGCGAGAGGTAGCGGCCGGCCGCCGCCATGCCGTGCCGCAGGATCCGCTGGAGCAGCAGCGGATCGACGTTCCCGCCGGACAGCACCGCCACCACCGGCCCGTTCCCGTACAGCTCCGGCTCGCTCAGCAGCGCCGCCACCGGGCTGCACCCGGCCGGCTCGACCACCAGCTTCGCCCGCTCCAGGCACAGCAGCAGCGCACTGGACAGCTCGTCCTCGGAGACGGTGCGGACGTCGTCCAGGAGCTCCCCGATGATGCGGAACGGCACGTCACCGGGGCGTCCCACCCGGATGCCGTCGGCCATCGTGCTCGGGTTGTCGATGGAGATCGGGTGCCCGACCGCCAGCGAGGGCGGGTACGCGGCCGCACCCGCCGCCTGCACGCCGACGACGCGTACGTCCGGCCGCAACGCCTTCACCGCGACCGCGATCCCCGCCGCCAGCCCGCCGCCGCCGATCCCGACGAGGATGGTCCGCACCTCCGGGCACTGCTCCAGGATCTCCAGACCGACCGTGCCCTGGCCCGCGATGATGTCCCGGTGGTCGAAGGGGTGGATGAACACCGCCCCGGTCCGTTCCGCGTAGTCCTCCGCGGCGGCGAGGGTCTCGTCCACGACCTGGCCGTGCAGGCGGACGTCGGCGCCGTAGTCGCGGGTCGCGGCCACCTTCGGGAGCGGGGCCCCGACCGGCATGAACACGGTGGCGCGCACCCCGAGCAGGGAGGACGCGAGGGCCACGCCCTGCGCGTGGTTCCCGGCGCTGGCCGCGACCACCCCCGCCGCGCGCTGCTCGGGGCGCAGGCCTGCGATCCGCACGTACGCGCCGCGCAGCTTGAAGGAGCCGGTCCGCTGCAGGTTCTCGCACTTGAAGTGCACCGGGGAGCCGGTGAGCGCGGACAGGTGGCGGCTGCCCTCCATCGGAGTCATCCGCGACACCCCGGACAGCATCTTCTGCGCCCCGCGCACGTCGTCGAGGATCACCTGGGGTACGGGCAGAGGCATGCGGTAGCTCATGCCGCAAGTCTTGCAGCCCGGGGCGCCCGGGGCGCCAGGAGATCCGGCGACGGGCGGCCGGGACGGGGCCCGGGGACCCGCGGCGGGACCGCGGCGGGACCGGCGGCGAGTGGATCTCGCCATGCGGAACGACGTACGCGACATGGCCCGCCTGCCGCACACTTGCCCCCGGTACGGCCCCGGACCGGGCGAGCCGACCGCCGTCGCCGGATCCGGTGACCCCAGTTCCCGCACGACGCATACGGGCCACAGTCCATCCGCGTACGCTGTCCCCCATCCCTGTCGGCCCCACGCGAAGAGAGCCCACGGCCATGCCCTCCATCCCGGCCAATCCCGACCTGCCGGCGCAGGCCGCGCACGAGCGCGTTCCCGCCGGAGCCGGCCTGCTCGACGCGCTGCAGCACCAGGTCGCGCTGTTCGCCCGCCGGGCGGAGCAGACCCGCCTCGGCGGTGTGGGCCAGGCCCGCAACTCGATGGACCGTGCCGCGTACCTGCTGCTGAACCGGCTGGACCTGGAAGGTCCGATGGGCGTCAAGGCGCTGGCCTGCGGGATGGGCATCGACTCCTCCACGGTGACCCGGCAGGTCGCCCCGCTGGTGGAGACCGGCCTGGTCAAGCGGACCTCGCACCCCGAGGACGGCCGCGCGGTCGTGCTGGCGCTCTCCCCGCGCGGGCTGACCCGGCTGGAGGAGGTGCGCTCCTCGCGGCGCGAGCTGATGGCCCTGGTGACGGACGGCTGGACGGAGGGCGAGCGCGAGACGTTCGCGACCCTGCTCACCCGTTTCAACCTGTCGCTGTCGGAGCTGATGGGCGCGGCGTCCGAGGGCGGCCCGGCCTCCTGACCCGTCCGGGTCCGGCCTCCCGACCCGGCCCCGTCCTACCTCTTGACCCACCCCGCCGGGCTGCCCGCACCATAAGCACGTGGACGACAGGGGGTTCGGCGGGTTCCGGCACTCCGACGGGGTCGGGGACTCCGCGGAGCTGGAGGAGTTCACGGCGTTCGTCGCGGGGGCGGCGGGCCGGCTGCTGCACGTCGCCACCCTGCTGACCACCGAGCCGGAGGACGCGAACGCCGCCGCCCGGGCCCTGCTCGCGGGCGCCCTGGCCCGTACGTTCGCCGACTGGCCGCGGCTGCGCGGCGACGACCCCTACGACCACACCCGGCAGGAGCTCTGCGCCGCCTTCGCCCGTACCGCCTGGCGGCACCACCGGGGCCGCGGCGGCCCGCTGTCCCGGCTGCGGCCGCAGGCCCGCCTGGTGGTCGTGCTCCTGGTGTACGAGAGCGTGGCCGAGCCGCAGGCTGCCGCGCAGCTGGGACTGCCGGTGGAGCGGGTCCGGGCGCTGCGCGCCCGCGCGATCTCGGTGCTGCGGCGCCCGGAGCGGGGGGCCGCCGCATGAGCCCGCCCGACCGCAAGGAGCTCGACGTACGGCGGATGCTGGACGGGCCTCACCCGGCCGTCCCGGCGGACCTGGCGTCCCGCGCGGCCGCCCGCGGCGGGGTGCTGCGCCGGCGCCGCCGCGCACTGCGCCGCCTGGGCTGGTGGCTGCTGCTCACCGCCGCCGTCGCCTTCCTGGTCTGGGCCTCGCTCACCCGCCCCTGGGTGGTCCCGTCGGAATCGGTCGCCCCACCCCTGGAAGGCTGGTGACCGGCGGCCCCGTCAGCCGGTGTTCTGCTTCTTGCTCAGGACGAGGTCGGTGGTCCACGCCTCGCCGAACTTGGTCTCCTTGCCGTCGGCGTTGTAGGAGTACACGCCCTCCATCGGCAGGGTCGCACCCGGCTCGGCGGATTGCAGGATGTCGCAGACCTCCGCCACGGTCGTCACGGGGGTGTCCTTGATGGTGGTCACCACGTCCCCCTCCGTCAGTTTGGCCTTTCCCGCAGGGGAGTTGGTCTTGGCGGACTGCACCAGCACCCCGGTCACACCGGCGTCGGCCAACTGCTTCTGCGCCTTCTCGATGATGGCCTGGTCCTCGGGCAGCTCGTAGTCCGCCAGCAGGTCGGGATCGTCCACCGCCGCGAGGTCCCAGCCCGGGGAGTTCTTTATGTCCCCGCCGGCCAGCACGTCGAGCACCGGCCGGGCGTGGTCGGCGGTGATCGCGTAGAACTGTCCCTGTGCCTGGAGCGCACTCAGCGTGTTGATGCCGACTACCTCGCCCTTGCTGTTGAGCAGGGGGCCACCGGAGTTGCCCGGGTTCACCGTGGCGGAGTGCTGGATGCTGACGGGATAGCGCGGCATCGACACCGACGGCTCGGCGTTGACGACGTTCGGGTTCTGCACCGAGCCGCTCGTGAAGGCGGCTTTCTGTGCCGTCGGATTGTCGCCGAGCGCCTGGGGGTATCCGAGCGAGACGACCTCGTCGGCCGTCTGCAGTTCCTTGCTGGGGCCGAACTTGAGCCCCTTCAGGTCCGACTGCGGCGAGGTGAACGTCAGCACGGCCAGATCCTGACAGGGGTCGATCCCGACCACCCGGGCGGGCGCCGGCGCCCGGTCCTCGACCACCACCTTCAACGACGACTCGCCCTCCACCACATGCGCGGCGGTGGCGATGAGCCCCTTGTCGGGGTTGTAGATGAAACCGCTGCCCGCATAGTTCTTCCCCAGCACCTGAACGGTGCCCGGCGCCGCCTGCTCGTAGATCTCCCTGGGATCCAGGTCCTGGGCGTACGCCGATCCGCCGCCACCCGTCAGCCCGAGCAGCAACGCCGTGGCCGAGACCACGGCACCTCTGGCCCGTACCTTCATGAGTTCGCTGCCCTTCGCGAGGAGAGAACGAGGAACCCCTCATTCAGGCTAGGTCCGCTTGGACGGGCCGTCCTGTACACCCGGCAAGCTTTGAACCCGAACAAGCTTCGAACCCGAAAACCGTGGCCCCGCCGGGCTCGTCGCCGCGGCGGGGCCGTCAGGGTCAGGGCCGGACCGCTCCGGTGTCCCGGATGTCTAGGCCAGGGCCTGGGAGAGGTCCGCGAGGAGGTCGTCCACGTTCTCGATGCCCACCGAGAGGCGGACCAGGTCGGACGGGACCTCCAGCGCCGAGCCGGCCGCCGAGGCGTGCGTCATCCGGCCGGGGTGCTCGATCAGCGACTCCACGCCGCCAAGGGACTCACCCAGGGTGAACAGCTGCGCGCGGTTGCAGACCTCGACCGCCGCCTCCTCGCCGCCCACGACCTGGAAGGAGATCATTCCGCCGAAGGAACGCATCTGCTTGGCGGCGATCTCGTGGCCCGGGTGCTCGGGCAGGCCGGGGTAGAGGACCTTGGTGACCTTCGGGTGCTTGGTCAGCATCTCGGCGACGCGGGTCGCGTTCTCGCTGTGCCGGTCCATGCGGACGGCCAGCGTCTTGATGCCGCGCAGCACGATCCACGAGTCGAACGGACCGGCCACCGCGCCCATCGCGTTCTGGTGGTACGCCAGCTCCTCGCCGAGCGCCGCGTCGGCGGTGACCAGCGCGCCGCCGACCACGTCCGAGTGTCCGCCCATGTACTTGGTCAGCGAGTGCACGACCACGTCCGCGCCCAGGGCGAGCGGCTGCTGCAGGTAGGGCGAGGCGAAGGTGTTGTCCACGACCAGCTTGGCGCCCGCGGTCCGCGCGATGTCCGCGACCACCGCGATGTCGGTGATGCCGAGCAGCGGGTTGGAGGGGGTCTCCACCCAGATGACCTTGGTCTTGTCGGTCAGGGCGGCGCGCACGGACGCCGGGTCGGAGGTGTCCGCCACCGACCACTCCACGCCCCAGCGCGAGACGACCTTCGCGAACAGGCGGAACGTACCGCCGTAGGCGTCGTTCGGGATGACCACGTGGTCGCCCGGGGAGAGCAGGGTGCGCAGCAGGCAGTCCTCGGCCGCCAGGCCGGAGGCGAAGGCCAGGCCGCGCCGGCCGCCCTCCAGCGCGGCGAGGTTCTCCTCCAGCGCGGTCCGGGTCGGGTTGGCGCTGCGGCTGTACTCGTAGCCGCCGCGGAGTCCGCCGACGCCGTCCTGCTTGTACGTCGACACCTGGTAGATGGGGGGAACGACCGCGCCGGTCAGCGGGTCGGCCGTGTTGCCCGCATGGATGGCGCGGGTCTCGAAGCTCTGGTGCTCGTGGCTCTGGTGGCTGTCGTGGCTCATGGAGCAGAGCCTATTCGCCTCCGGGCCGGTCCGTCTGGTTCGCTTGAGGCATGGAGATTCTCTGGTTCCTGATCGCGATCGGCATGCTGGTGGCCGTGCTGACTCCGTGGATACGGCGCCGCCGCGGCGGTGTCGGACCGCAGCTGGTCGCGCCCGGCAGCCCCGACGCGGCGGACCCCGCGGACTACGGCTTCGTACGGCAGGAACAGCTCGACATCCGGGTCCCCGGGCCCGACGAGGACCTGATGGACGCCCTCGCGGTGGTCCAGGGCACGCAGAAGTGGCAGGCCGCCTCCCGGCTGCTGGCCGGCACCCCCGCGGAGGGCGAGGTGCGCTGGCAGCGGGTGCAGGCGTTCGCGGGCGCGGCCGCCCTGGAGCTGGCGCAGCAGCCGGGCACCGGCGCGGGCTGGCTGAAGGCGTGGCGGCTGGAGGCGGAGGAGGACCCGGGCGGCGCCCAGGTGCACGCCGAGTTCCTGGTGCAGCAGGCCTGGCGGCAGTCCGGCGGCGTCGGTTCCACCGACCACCGGATCATCCTGGAGGAAGCCCGCGAGGCCTGCGCCAAGGCCGCGGCCCTGGCCCCCGGCGACCCCGTCCCGTACATCACGGAGCTGGCGATCGCGCGCGGACTGGCGTACCCGCCCGCCGAGTTCGACGCGCTGTGGGCGAAGGTGATCGACCGCGCGCCCGCGCACATGGGCGCGCACATCGCGGCGCTGCACTACCTGTGCGAGAAGTGGCACGGCTCGCGCGCACAGGCCGACGCCTTCGCGCAGGCGGCGGCCGCCCGCGCCCCGCAGGGCTCGCTGCTCGCGGCGCTGCCGCTGTTCGCGGTGTACGAGCACCTGCCCGACGTCGCCCTCGTGCGGGACTTCTTCGGGAGCGCGGTGGTCAGCCGTGCCGTGGAGGGCGCGCTGTACGCGGCGCACGGCGCCCGCGCGGACGACCCGATGCTGCCGCACGTCCGGCACCTGCTGGTGTTCTTCCTCGTCAACGGCGAGCGCTGGGCCGAGGCGATGGAGCAGGTCAGCCACGTGGACGGCTACGTGGGCGCGCTGCCCTGGTCGCACAACCCGGACCCGGCCCACATGTACGCGGTGTTCCGCGCCCTGGCGGTCGGCGGTTACGAGGCCAACGGCGGCTCCCCGGCCACCCTGCCCCACTGACGCTCCGGCGCGCCGGCAGGCCGGCAGGCCGGCGCGCCGACCCGGAGCTCCTCGGACCTCTGCGGACCTCTGCGGACCTCCACGGACCCCACACGCAATCAGGTTTCCCCCACAGGCCGCACGCTGCATACTCATCAGGCTTCACACCAGCAGCGACATCAACACAAGCAACAAATCAAGCACCGACACGCGCGAACCGCGCGTGTGCATCCTGTGGGGGGATCCGTCCGAATGGGCGCATATCTGCGCGCCTTGCGCGCACTCGTACTGCTCGCCGGCTTCTATCTGCTCGGTCTCGTCCTGATCGCCGCCCTGGCCGGCGCCGACTGGCTCGTGATCACGAAAACCGACGCCGGCCCGCTCACCGCGAAGATCGTCATCGTGTCGGTGGTCCTCTCGATCCCGATCCTCCGCGGCATGACCATGCTGCGCACCCCCAAGCCGGAGCCGACCCCCGGAATCCGCGTCACCGAAGCGCAGGAGCCCCGGCTCTGGGCCGCCGTCCGCGAACTCGCCGACCAGGTCGGCACCCGCGCCCCCGACGAGATCGTGCTCGTCGACGAGGTCAACGCGGCCGTCCGCGAGGAGGCCCGGCTGCTCGGCCTGCTCGGCGGCAAGCGCACCCTCTTCCTCGGCCTCCCCCTCATGACCGGCCTCGACGAGACGCAGCTGCGCGCCGTCCTCGGTCACGAACTCGGCCACTACAGCAACTCCGACACCCGCATGATGCCGCTCATCGTGCGCGGCCGGACCCAGCTGGTCCGCACGATCGCCCACTTCCACGAGCGCGCCGACAACAAGGTCGCCAAGGAGACCGCCAAGCAGGAGAAGGCCGCCGAGAAGCGCCTCGCCAAGGGCAAGAAGGCCAAGGCGGTCGACACCACCGGGACCGGCGTCACCTACCGCGCCATGGCGAAGATCTACACCGCGTACGGCAACTTCTACCTGCGGGCCACCCGTTCCACCTCCCGCCGCCAGGAGTTCGCCGCCGACCTCGCCGCCGCCCGCATCTGCGGCCGCGACGCCTACGCCTCCGCCCTGCGCGAGCTCAACGCGCTCTCCCCCGCACACGAGTTCTACATGGGCTCCTACGCCACCCTCGGCGTCGGTGCCGGCCTGCTCCCCCGCCCCGGCCAGTTCTTCGGCGGCTTCGCCGAGCTCCTCGCCGCCCGCACCGCCGAGCTCGACGACCTGCGCAGCGACCTGCCGACCGAGCAGGCCTCCCCGTACGACAGCCACCCGCCGCTCGCCGAGCGCGTCGCCCGCATCGAGGCCCTGCCCGACGACGGCCGCCCGGGCGCCGGCTCCGCCCGCCCGTCGCTGGAGCTGCTCTCCGACCCGGCCGCCGCGTTCACCGCGCTGGAGCGGGAGGTGCTCACCCCCGAGGCCCTGGCGATGCCCCGGATGGACTGGGAGGACCTGGTCCACAGCAGCATGAGCCAGTACGTGGCCCAGGGCACGGAGGACATCCGCACCGCCCTCACCGCCGAGGGCACCGACGGCACGCTCCCCTCCCTGCTGGACGCGATCGACGCCGACCCGGCCGTGCTGTGGCGGATCGCCGACCACTTCCCGAAGTCGGAGCAGGCCGCGGCGGCCACCGGCCGCGCCGCCCGCGAGTTCGCCCGCCCGGCCGTCCGCCGCGCCCTCAACCAGCTGGTCACCGTCGAGCTGACGGCCCGCGGCACCGCCCGCTGGCAGCTCTCCTGGTCCGACTCGGCCTCGGTCCGCTACCCGGCGGACGGCTTCGCCGACCAGCTCACCCTCGCCCTGGACGCGGCGGTCGCCGACCGCCCCGACACCGCCCCGCTCCGGAAGCTGGTGCCCGCCTCGTGATCCGCATCGTCCTGGTCGTCATGCTGCTCGTCGCCCTGTTCAAGCTGTGGCAGGCCCTGCAACAGCGGCGCAAGGCGACGGGTGTCTGGGTGGGGTCGGGGTCCGCCCACGGCCAGGAGAAGTCCGCGGCCGCGGTCGTCGCCCTCGGGTTCGTTCCGGGCGAGGAACTCGACACCGAGCACAGCGCCCCGCCGCCGGCCGAGGTGACCGCCGTCCTGGACGCGGTCCGGTCCGGGGACTGGGAGGCCGGTGCGGCCTGGATCGAGGCGGCCGGCACCGACTGGGACAGGCGCGTCGGGCGGATCGGGCAGGTGGCGGAGCTCGCCGTCCAGGACGACGGCTGGCTGCGGGCCTGGCGGGCCGCCCGGCCCGGGGACGCGACGGCCACAGCCGTCGACGCCGACGCCGCCGTACTGCTCGCATGGGAGGTCCGCGGCTCCAAGCTCGCGAAGTACACCACCGAGGAGCAGTTCCGGGTCTTCCACCAGCTGCTGGGCAAGGCCCAGGAACTGGTGCACGAGGCCCAGCGGGTCGCGGACCCCGCGGACCCCGTCCCGTACATGCTGGAACAGCCGATCGCCATGGCCTTCGGCTACCCGCACGAGCGGTACGAGGCCCTGTGGGCCGAGATCGTGAAGCGCGACCCGAAGGTGCTGGCGGCGCACACGAGCGCGCTCCAGTACTGGTGCGCGAAGTGGCAGGGCTCCCACGAGCTGGCCGAGTCCTTCGCCCGGCGGTCCGCGGACGCGGGCGACCCCGGGGACCTGCTGTCCCTCCTCCCCCTCTACGCCTTCTTCGAGCACGAGACGTACGACAGCGAGCTCGACCCGGACACGTACTACAAGCGGCCGGAGATCGTCGAGGCGGCGACGAAGGCCCTCGCCGACGTCGAATCGGCCGACCCCGGCGACCGGCGCACGGCGCAGGTGCGGCACATGCTCGCCTGGGTCCTGTACTGGCAGGACCGGTACCTGGCGGCGGCCGAGCAGTTCCGGGCGGTCGACGGGTACATCGGCGCCGCACCGTGGATCTACACGACCGACCCCAAGGGCCGGTACCTCCGGATGCGCGACTACACCGTGCGCCAGGTGACCCCGGGCCTGTAGGCGGCGCCCCTGCGCGTAAGGGTTCCGTAACCACAGCCCCCGGGGGAGGGGGGAATCACCGGCCCCCCTCCCCCGTTCTCCTGGGTACACATCAGGAGGACGCATGTTCACGTACCGCCGTACGCCCGAGCTCCCCACCGCCGAGCAGGCCCTCAAGGGCCGCCCGGAGCCCCTCTTCACCCTGCCCGCCCGGCACACGGTCCTCGGGAACCCCCTCTCCGGCCCCTACCCGGAGGGCCTGGAGGTCGCGGACTTCGGCCTGGGCTGTTTCTGGGGCGCGGAGCGCAAGTTCTGGCAGACCCCGGGCGTGTGGACCACGCTGGTCGGCTACCAGGGCGGCTACACGGAGAACCCGACGTACGAGGAGGTCTGCTCCGGCCGGACCGGCCACACGGAGGTCGTCCGGGTCGTCTTCGACCCCGCCGAGGTCTCCTACGAGACCCTCCTGAAGGTCTTCTGGGAGGCCCACGACCCCACCCAGGGCTTCCGCCAGGGCAACGACGTCGGCACCCAGTACCGGTCCGCGATCTACACCCACTCCGACGCCCACCAGGCCACCGCCGAGGCCTCCCGAGCCTCCTACCAGCGCGCCCTGACCTCCTCCGGCCACGGCCAGATCACCACGGCGGTCCTCCCCGCCGCCGACCGCCCCTTCTGGAACGCCGAGGAATACCACCAGCAGTACCTCGACAAGAACCCCGCGGGCTACTGCGGCATCGGCGGCACGGGCGTCTCCTGCCCCATCGGCCTGGCCAAGGCCGAGTGACAGCGGCGGGGGACTCAAGCTGTGGCGCGAATCGCCCCGGCGGCGCTGCCCTCGTTCACCCGGGAACTGGATGCCGCGGCCGACCAGTCGCGGCAGGGTTCCGACCTCGCCCCGTTGCGCCGCTTCATCACCCAATGGGCCGTCTACGTCCACATCCAGCGGCAGCCACGACTGGCGGCGGAGATGCGGCGGTGGGAGGACGCGGCGCAGTCGGCCGACGCGACCGAGGCCCGGCGTGCCGCCGCCGAGATCGGCAGAATCCTGGACCAGGCCCACGCCGCCCTCTCCCTGCCCGAACAGTGAGCGAGGAATGCCGCTGGGAGTACGACCCTGACCACGCGCATGTCGCGGGTGGCACTCCCGACCACGTCGTGGCCGAGGTCGAACGCCTGGCGGACCAGCTCGTGGCTGGCCGCCATGGGCATCGATGTCGGTGACATCGGCAACGCCCCCGGTCAGGCGGCCTGCGCCGGATGGACGCTGCCGACGGCTGGTTCTACTACCTGGCGGCGCCTCGGGCGCGGCTGATCGTGATCGTACGGATCGTGCCGCCGTTCAGCGCTCTTCAAGGACGGCGGCGGTCCGTGAGGAGGCCCTGGTCGAGGGCGACGACCACCGCGTGGGTGCGGTCGCTGACGTCGAGTTTGGCGAAGACGCGGAGGAGGTGGGTCTTGACCGTGGCTTCGGCGATGACCAGGCGTCTGCCGATCTCGGCGTTCGAGAGGCCGTCGGCGACGGCGGTCAGGACGTCCTGTTCGCGGGCGGTCAGGACGACCGGGGCGGGGCGGCGCATGCGGGCGACCAGGCGTTCGGCGACGCGGGGGGCGAGGACGGTTTCGCCGCGGGCGGCGGAGCGGACGGCCTCGGCGAGCTGGTCGGCGGTGGTGTCCTTGAGGAGGTAGCCGATCGCGCCCGCCTCGACGGCCCGTTCGATCTCCACGTCGGTGTCGTAGGTGGTGAGGATGAGTACCCGGGTGGGGGCCGGGCCGGCGGCGATCGCGGCGGTGGCCGCGACCCCGTCCATGACGGGCATCCGGAGATCGACCAGGGCCACGTCCGGGGTCAGGCGGGCGATGAGGTCGACCGCTTCGCGGCCGTCGCCCGCCTCGCCGACGACCTCGATGTCCGGGACGGGGGCCAGGAGGGAGATCACTCCTGCGCGCATGACCGTGTGGTCGTCCACCACCACGACCCGGATCGGCTCGGGCGCGGGCTGTGCGCTGTCAGGCATGGTGAGCTCCCGTGGTGTGGAGGGTGGCCAGGATGCGGGTGCCGTCGCCGACCGAGCTGGTCACCGTCAGGTCGCCGTCGAGTTCGGCGAGGCGTTTGCGCATGCCGTCCAGGCCGAAGCCGTGGGATTCGGCGACCACGAAGCCGCGTCCGTCGTCGGTGATTTCGAGTTCGATGGCGTGCGGGTGCTGGGTGAGGACCACCAGGACCGTGCTCGCGTCGGCGTGTTTGCGTACGTTGGCCAGGGATTCCTGGGTGCAGCGGAGGAGCGCGATCCGGGTCTGCTGGTCGCAGTCGACGTCCTCGGGAAGGTCCGCGTCCACCGTGATCCCTGTGTCCTGGGCGAAGCGTTCCAGGGTGCGGCGCAGGGTGGGGACCACGGAGCCGGGGGTCAGGCCGCTGTGCGGGGCGGAGCCGACCAGGACCCGGGCTTCGGCGAAGTTCTCGCGGGCGGTCTGCTCGATGGAGCGGAGTTGGCGTGCGGTGCGTTCCGGGTCGCCGCCGAGTCCGGCCCGGGCCGCCTCGGCCAGGACGATGATGGAGGCGAAGCCCTGGGCGAGGGTGTCGTGGATCTCCCGTGCCATGCGTTCCCTTTCGTCGGCGGCCCCTTGGCGGCGGTGGGCCTCGGCCAGCTGCTCCTGGGTGAGGGAGAGTTCGGCGGCCAGTGCGGTGGCCCGGGCTTCGGTGTCGGCGAGCAGGCGGTGCAGCAGGAGGCCGGCCACGACGGACACGAGGTAGCCGATGAGGGTCGCCGCCGCGTTCCCCGGCGAGTCGAGCCAGAGGCTGCCGGCCACGGTGGCCGCCGCGGCGCAGCCGCTGAGCAGCAGGGCGGCCCGGGGGCCGCGGGACTGGAACCAGAACTGCGGGAGGGCGGCGACGAAGAGGGCCGCGCCGCCCCCGGGGAGGGCCGCCATCACCCCGAGCCCGAGGGCCAGCACCCATAAGTAGAGGGGGCTGTGGTCCCGGGCCCGGTGGACGGCCGCGTAGGCGAAGGCGGCGCCCACCAGGAGCAGGGAGGCCGCCTTCGCCGGCCCCGAGTCGTCGCCCGTGGCGATGGCCGAGGGGACGAGGCCCAGGAGGAGCCAGGCGGCGGTGTACCAGCGGTGGAGGTCCCTGCGGCCCGGTCGGTCGGTCATGTGGTCAGCCTACGGAGACCGGCTGACGGTCCGTCTGCTCGGGGTGGGCGGTAGGGAGCGTTCCGCGTGCGGGCCACCAGTTGGCCTCGCCGAGCAGCAGCATCAGGGAGGGCAGGACCAGGATCCGGATCACGAAGGCGTCCAGCAGGACCGCGGCGGCGAGGCTGAAGCCGATCTGCTTCATCTCGATCAGGTGCAGGGCGGCGAAGCTCCCGAACACCGTGACCATCACCAGGGCCGCGCTGGTGACCACTCCGGCGGAGGAGGACAGGCCCTCGATGACGGCCTGCCGGGTGGGGGTGCCGTTCAGGCGGGCCTCGCGGATCCGGCTGATCACGAACACCTGGTAGTCCATGGAGAGGCCGAAGAGGATCACGAAGAGGAACAGCGGGACGCGCGAGCCGATGGAGCCGGTGGACTCGAAGGCGAGGATCCCCTCGGCCCATTCGTTCTGGAAGACCAGGACGAGCAGGCCCAGCGAGGCGAAGGCGGAGAGCAGGTTGAGCACGACTCCGACGAGGCCGAGCACCACGGACCGGAAGGCCCACACGGTCATGGCGAAGGTGACCAGCAGCAGCGCGCCGACGATGAGCGGCAGCTTGCTCTTCTGGTGGGCGGGGTAGTCGGCGTAGCGGGCGACCTCGCCGGTGACGGCGACCTCGGTCCCGGCGAGCGCGCCGACGGTGCCGGGGACCAGTTCGGTGCGGAGCCTCTTGAGGGAGGCCTCGGCCTCGGGGCTGCTCACGGAGTGCGGTACGGCCATCTCCAGCAGGGTGACGCGGCGGTCGTCGGAGACGCGCAGGACGGGCGTGCCGCCGATCGCCGGGTCTTCGGCGTCGGCCCGGTCGGCGAGGGTGCGCAGGGCGCCGGCGACGTCCTCGGCACTCTCGGCGTCGGCGCGTACGACGACCTGGTGCATGGCCTTCAGGTCGGGGTAGGCCGCCATCAGCCGGTCGTAGGTCTTCATGGCGGGGATGGCGCGGGAGTGCGTCTCGCGGCTCATCTCGGTGATGTTGATGTTCAGTACGGGCAGGGCGAGGGCGACGAGGGCGAGGCCGGAGACCGCGAGGGTGGCGGCGGGGTGCTTGGCGACCGGGCGGAGGACGGCGGCGGTGATCCGGCCGCCGCCGGTACGCGATCCGGTACGCGGGGCGCGCCGGGTGCGCAGGGTGCGGCGTACGGGCTTGCCTGCGGCGGCGCGGGCCTCGGCACGGGCCTGTCGGCGGGCCGTGCGGCGTTCGGCGCGGTCGCCGAGCTTGGCGAGCACGGCGGGCAGGACGGTGAGCGAGCTGAGGACGGCGACGAGGGTGACGACGACGGCCCCGGTGGCGATGGAGGAGAAGATGACGTCGTCGGCGAGGTAGAGGGTGGCGCTGGACACGGCCACCGCGAGTCCGGAGAGGACCACGGCCCGGCCCGAGGTGGCCGCGGCCAGTTCCACGACGGCTTCGGTGGTGAGGCGGCCGCCGGCCCGGGCCCGTTCCTCGCGTTCCCGCTTGAGGTAGAAGAGGGTGTAGTCGACGCCGACGGCCAGGCCGATCAGCAGGATGACGTTGGTGCCGACGCCCGCGTCGGGGAAGACGTGCGAGGCGAGCATCGACAGGCCGACCGCGGCGACGATCGAGGAGAGCGCCAGCAGCAGCGGTACGACGGCCATCATCAGGGAGCCGAAGACCAGCAGCAGGGTGATGAGGGTGACGGGCAGGGCGATGACCTCGGTGCGGGAGAGGTCCTCGCCGCGGAGCTTGTCGACGCCCTTGCCGATGGAGGGGCTGCCGACCTCCTCCACGGTCAGCCGCGGGTGGGCGGCCCGGACTTCGGCGGTCTGTGCGAGCAGCGGGTCGACGTGCTTCTTCCCGTCGAGCTCCGCGCCCTTCATGGTGACGTCGACGCGCAGGGCCGTGCCCGCGGCGTTCGGCACCGGGTCGGCGACCGACAGGACCTCGGGGAGCTGTCGCATCCGGGTGCCGATCTCCCGGGCGGCGGCTTCGGCCTCGGCGCGGTCGAGCGGGCCGGTGCCGGGTGCGGCCTGGATGAGGACGCGTTCGAGGGGCTTCTGCTGGAGGCCGCCGTCGGCGGCGAGGGCCTCGGCGCGGCCGGCCTCGCCGATCCGGAAGTCCTCTGAGGTGGCCGGGTTGGAGCCGAGGGCGATGCCCGCGCCGAGGCAGAGGACGACGAAGAGGAGCCATCCGGTGATGGCCTGCCAGGGGTGCCGGGCGCTGTGCCGGGCCATGCGTACGGTGAGGTTCTTCATGCCGTTCAGCCTCGCCGCCGGGGGTGTTCCGCCGACAGGATCGGCCGGTTGGACCTGTTGTCCACCGGTCGGTGGACAAGGCGCCCCGACGGGAGCGCGGCGGGGGGTGGTTCAGGCGCGGAGGACGATCAGCCAGGGCTCGGCCCAGGAGGTGTGGTCGAAGGCGGTGTTGCCGCCTGCGTCCTCGACGACCAGGTGGAGCAGGCGGACGCCGCGTACGTCGAGGTCGACGCGGGCCGGGCCGCCCGCCCCGGTGAGCACGCCGCTGGTGAACAGGGTGCGGCCGTCGCCGACGACGCGGGCCCGGGTGGCGCCGGCCGCGGACTGCGCGGTGGAGAAGTCGTCGATGCCGACCAGGGCCGTGAAGCGGTCCGCCCGCACGCCGAGGTGGTAGACGATCTCCGACGGTGCGTGCACGCCCAGGCCCTTGGCGTACGTACGCCCGCCGAAGGAGATGGCGGTGCCGTCCCCGGCCGGCTTGCGGCCGTTGGAGCGGTCGAGCTCGACCGGGCCCCAGCCGTTGGCGGCGGAGACCCAGGGGAGGTCGCTGAGCCAGGAGTCGCGGGCGGGCGCGGGCGGCAGGACCGTCCAGGGGCGGGCCGCGGTGAAGGCGTACGCCGAGGTGGCGGCATCGGCGGTGAGCGGGTGGGTGGTGCCGGGGAGGGCGGTCGGGGGCGGGGTGATCCGCCAGGTGGTGGTGAGCGCGGCGCCCGGCGCGAGGGAGGCCGCGGTGGCGGGGCCGGTCGCGGTGACGGTCCAGCCGGCCGGGGCGCGGAGGGTGACCCGGGCGTCGGTCCAGGGCCGGGCGGTGCCGTTGGCGAGGGTGGTGGTGACGGTGCCGGCGGCCGGATCGGCCGTGGTGGTCAGGCCCCAGGGGCGGCGTGCGTAGGTGTCCGCCCAGGAGGCCTGCAGGAGGGCGGTCAGCGAGGTGACCAGGGCGGGGTGGGCGGCGGCCACGTCGCGGGTCTCGCCGGGGTCCGCGGCCAGGTCGTACAGCTCGAAGGCCCACTGGGCGTCGGGGGCGGTGCGGTCGCGGGCCGGGGCGAAGCGGACGGCCTTCCAGTCCTCCTTGCGGACGGCCTCGGCGATCTGCTTGGCCCGGCCGCCGTCCTGGGCGTTGGCGCGGCTGGTGACGCCCTGCTCGTCGCGGTACCAGTACAGGTGCGAGTGGTACGGGGCGAGGTCGGCGCGGCCGTCGAGCACGGGCACGGCGGACAGCCCGTCGATGTCGGCGGGGGCGGGGGCGCCGGCCAGGTCGGCGAGGGTGGGCAGCAGGTCGTAGAGCGGGGTGGGACGGGAGCTGGTGGTGCCGGGGGCGATGCGGCCGGGGGCCCAGGCGAGCAGCGGGACGCGGACCCCGCCCTCGTAGAGGTTCCGCTTGTACCCGCGGAGGGGACCGTTGGCGTCGAACAGGTCGGGGTTGACGCCGCCTTCCTCGTGCGGCCCGTTGTCACTGGCGAACAGCACGACGGTGGAGCCGGCCACGCCGAGCGCGGCGAGCCGGTCCACGATCGTGCCGACGTGCTGGTCGAGGCGGGTGATCTGGGCGGCGTGCCCCTTGTTCTGCGAGGTCCAGGAGCGGGAGGCGTAGGCGCCGGTGTCGGGGACGTCGGAGGGGGCGTGCGGGAGGGTGGGCGCGACGACGAGCAGGAACGGGTCGGCGCCGCCGGCGTGCTCGTCCAGGAACCCGAGGGCCTTGGACACGATCAGGTCCGGGGCGTAGGAGCCGGTGGCGACAGCTTCCTCGGCGCCGTTGTGCCAGAGCCGGGACGGGTAGTACTGGTGGGCGTGGGAGTGGTCGATGTAGCCGTAGAACTCCTCGAACCCGCGGGAGTTGGGGTGGCTCTCCTGGTCCGCGGCCTCCGGTCCGAAGCCCCACTTGCCGAAGAGCCCCGTACGGTAGCCGCGGGCGCGGAGCACCTCCGCGAAGGTGGTGTCGCCGGCCCGGAGGGAGCCCTGGCCTCCGCTGCCGGGGTTGGCGCGGACTGCGGAGTGCCCGGTGTGCAGACCGGTCAGCAGGGAGGCCCGGGAGGGTGCGCAGACGGCGGCCGCGGAGTAGGCGTCGGTGAAGCGCAGTCCCTCGGCGGCGAGCCGGTCCAGGCGGGGGGTGGCGATCAGCTTCTGGCCGTACGCGCCGAGGTCGCCGTAGCCGAGGTCGTCGGCGAGGACGACCACCAGGTTGGGCGGGCCCGGAGCGGCGGCCCCCGTGCCGGACTCCGCGGCCCGCGCCGGGGTGGTGCCGGCCAGGGCGGGCAGCGCGGCGAGGCCGGCCGCCGCCGCGGATCCGGCGAGGAAATGACGGCGGCTCGGCATCGCGGACTCCTGTGCGCTGGGGCTGACGGGATGTGAACCGATCATGCGCGGCGGGCCCGGCCGGGATCCATGCACAGGGTGTGAACTGCTTGTGACGGCGGTCCGGTGCGGTCCGCGCCGCCTCAGATGGTCGAGTTGTCGATGACGAAGCGGTAGCGGACGTCGCCGGCGATGACCCGCTCGTACGCCTCGTTGATCTGGTCGGCGCGGATCAGTTCGATCTCCGCGCCGAGTCCGTGCCCGGCGCAGAAGTCCAGCATCTCCTGGGTCTCCGCGATGCCGCCGATCATGGAGCCGGTGAGGGACTTGTTGCCGTTGATGACGGAGAACAGGTTGAGGGAGACCGGCTCCTCGGGGGCGCCGACGTTCACCAGGGCGCCGCCGGTCTTCACCAGGCCCAGGTAGGCGGTGAAGTCGAGCGGGGCGGACACGGTGGAGACGACCAGGTCGAAGCGGCCGGCCAGCTGCTCGAAGGTCGCCGGGTCGGCGGTGGCGTGGAAGTGGTCCGCGCCGAGGGCCAGGCCGTCGTCCTTCTTCCGCAGGGTCTGCGAGAGGACGGTGACCTCGGCGCCCAGCGCCTTGGCGATCTTGACGCCCATGTGGCCGAGGCCGCCCAGGCCGACGATGGCGACCTTCTTGCCGGGGCCCGCCTGAGCGCGCTTGAGCGGCGAGTAGAGGGTGATGCCGGCGCAGAGCAGCGGGGCGGCGACGTCCAGGGAGAGGGCGTCGGGTATGCGGACGGTGTAGTTCTCGTCGACGACGACGTGGCCGGCGTAGCCGCCGTACGTCGGGGCGCCGTTGCGGTCGAGGGCGTTGTACGTGAAGACGGGGCCCTCGGCGCAGAACTGCTCCTCGCCGCGGAGGCAGTACTCGCACGCGCGGCAGGAGTCGACGAGGCAGCCGACGCCGACCCGGTCGCCGACGGCGAACTTCGTGACCTGCCCGCCGACGGCGGCGACCACACCGGCGATCTCGTGGCCCGGGACCATCGGGTAGATGCCCTCGCCCCAGCCGTCGCGGGCCTGGTGGATGTCGGAGTGGCAGATGCCGGCGTACTTGATCTCGATGAGGACGTCCCGCGGGCCGACGGCGCGGACCGGGACGGTGGTCCGCTCCAGCGGGGCCTTGGCGGCGGGGACGGCGTAGGCGACGGCCTCGGTGACGGTGGCCTGGGACATGCGGTGACTCCTCGGATCGTGTCCGTCGGTGGTGCTGGTGCGTGGTTGACGGGCACCACGATGCCGGGGCGGGGGCGGGCCACCCAGCCCCCTGGCCTGCCTAGGACCGGCGAACCTACCACCGACAGGGTCAGGATGAGCCCGGGGCCGGGGCGGGCCCGCCGGTGATACTGACGGTATGGACCAGCTTGATCAGCGAGCCGAACTGAGCGAGTTCCTGCGTTCCCGGCGGGCCCGGCTGCAGCCGCAGGACGTGGGGCTGCCGGCGTACGGGCGGCACCGGCGGGTGCCGGGACTGCGCCGCGAGGAACTGGCGCAGCTGGCCGGGGTGTCGGTGGCGTACTACACGCGGCTGGAGCAGGGCCACGGGCAGAACGTCTCGGTGGAGGTGCTGGACTCCATCGCCCGGGCGCTGCGGCTGGACGAGGTGGAGCGGGAGCACCTGGTGCACCTGGCCCGTCCGAAGGGGCGCGGGCGGATGTGCCGGCAGAGCTACCGGCCCGAGCGGGTCCGCCCGGAGCTGCTGACGCTGCTCGAGGCCATGGAGGGCGTACCGGCGTACATCGTGGGCCGGCGGCAGGACGTGATCGGCTGGAACCGGCTGGCGCGGGCGGTGTTCGGGGACTTCGAGGCGATGCCGCCGGCGGAGCGGAACCTGGTCCGGCTGGTGTTCCTGGACGAGGCCACGGCCGCGCTGTACCAGGACTGGGACTGCCGGGCCTGTGAAGTGGTCAGCAATCTGCGGCTGTACGCGGGGCTGCACCCGGAGGACCCGCAGCTGTCCCCGCTGGTGGGCGAGCTGTCGGTGAAGAACGAGGAGTTCCGGCGGCTGTGGGCGGCGCACACGGTCGCGGACAAGGCGCACGGCGTGAAGCGGCTGCGGCATCCGCTGGTGGGGCCGATGTCGCTGTCGTTCGAGACGTTCCGGGTGACGGACAACCCGGAACAGGCGCTGGTCACCTTCCATGCGGAGCCCGGCTCGCCGTCCGCGGAGGCGCTGGCGCTGCTGAACTCCTGGGGTGTGCCCGAACGGGCCCGGCAGGAACAGGCTCAGCCGGACGAGCAGCCGGACCGGGGAGCGGCACGGCGGGCGGACCGGACCCCGTAGGGACGGCCCGCCCACCGCGTCACCGTCCGGGCGGTCAGCAGCGCGGGCAGGCGTCGCGGATCACGCGCCAGGTGAACGAGGTGCTCCCCGAGTTGCCGGAAGTGTCGGTCGCGGTCACGGTGACCGTACGGGTCCCGGCGCCGCGCAGGAACCCGGAGATCTTGCCGGTGGCGGGGTCGATCCGGGTGCCGGTCGGCAGGTTGACGGCCGACCAGGTGTAGGGCGTGGTGCCGCCGGAGGCGGTCATCTGCAGACTGACGCTGTCGTACTGGTAGCCGGTCTGCGTGCCGGGGTTGGCGACGACGATCGCGGCCGCGGCGGTGCTCCTGGCGACCGCCGGGCCGGCCTCGGCGGCGGGGGCGGCCGCGTGGGCCGGTGCGCCGGCCAGGGCGAGCATGACGGCCAGGCCGCCGACCAGGGCGGCCGTGGGGCCGCGGCGGAACGCGCGGGAAGAGTTTCTCAAGAGGACCCTCCGAGCTCGACGGGGGCCGGCCGCCTCCGCGGACGGCCCGGACATGCGCACGCGCACGCCGGTGGCGTGCGCGTTCGAAGTGCGGTCGTGCGTGTCCGAATTTCGTTGAGCCCCGGCAGCATAGGCCCGGCGCCTGCGGAGCACCAGTACGCGAGACGGAAACGCGTACGGCGGGGAGCTCCGGGCGGTGTGCCCGGGTGCTCCCCGCCGTACGCGGGGTTCCGGTGGCGGGAGACGCGCGGTGGATCAGACCGCGGAGCCGGCCTTCCAGGAGGCCCAGTCCATGTTCCAGCCGTTCAGGCCGTTGTCCGGCTTGATGGTCTTGTCCGGGGAGTTGGTGACCGTGACGACGTCGCCGATCAGCGAGTTGTCGAAGAACCAGGCGGCGGGCTGGTTCGGGTCGCCGGCGCCCTGGACGTCGTTCAGGCCGACACAGCCGTGGCTGGTGTTGACGCTGCCGAAGACCGAGTCGGCGCCCCAGTAGTTGCCGTGGATGAACGTCCCGGAGGTGGACAGCCGCATCGCGTGCGGGACGTCCTTGATGTCGTACTCACCCTTGCCGTCGTCGTCCGTGAAGCCGACGGTGGCGCCGTTCATCCGGGTCTCCTTGAACTTCTCGGAGATCACCATCTGACCGTTGTAGGTCGGGTTGGCCGGGGCGCCCGCGGAGATCGGGATGGTCTTGACGACCTGCCCGTCCCGGGTGACCGTCATCTTCTTCGTCTTGGCGTCGACGACCGAGACCTGGCTGCGGTCGATCTTGAAGGTGGCGGTGCGGTCCTGGACGCCGACGACGCCGGGAGCGCTCTGCACGCCCTCCAGCTTCATCTTCAGCGTGACGGTGGAGTTCGCCTTCCAGTACTGCTCGGGGCGGAAGTCCAGCCGCTGGGCGCTGAACCAGTGGCCGACGATCTCCTGGCCGCTGGTGGAGGTGACGGTGATCGCCGACTGGACCGCCTTCTTGTCCCTGATCGGCTTGTTGAAGGTGATCGAGACCGGCATGCCGACGCCGACCTTGGAGCCGTCCTCCGGGGTGAACGAGCCGACGAAGCTGTTCTCCGGGGAGACCGTGGTGAAGGAGGCGTTCTCGTGCGCCTCGCGGCCCCCGGCGTCCTTCGCGGTCGCCGACAGCGAGTACTTCGCGGAGCGCTTGAGCGCGGCGTCCGGCTTCCAGCTCTTGCCGTCGGCGGAGATCTTGCCGGGGACGGCGCCGCCCTCGGAGGACTTCAGCTCCACCTTGGTGAGGGTGCCGTCGCTGACGGTCACGGCGGTGGAGTTCAGACCGGCGTTGGTGGCGCCGTCCTTGGGGGTGATGGCTATTCGGGCCTTGGACGTGTCCTTGGCCGCGGCGGCGTCGACGTCCGCCTGGGAGTTCCCGCTCGCCGCGCCGTCCTTCGGCTTCTCGTCGCTGCCGCCGTCGTTACAGCCCGCGAGCACCAGCACCCCGCCGAGCAGGGCGGATACGGCCGCCAGGCCTCTCCGCCGCTTGCTGTTCGTCCTCACACTCACTCCATCGTTGCCGGAACCCCGAGGATGGAACCTGAGCATCGGTCCCAAGACAGGGGACGGAGCCCCCTCCTTGGACGGACAAACGCAAGCGGCGGGGGGATCGGTTCCACATACGGTTCCGATGTGGGCCACCCCACTGTCAGGCGCTGTCGTCCTCCTCGTTGAAGACCCCATCTTCCTCGTCGATGTCCCACTCCAGGGAGTCGGGGTCGTAATCGACCGCCTCGGTGCTCCAGGAGGCCTGTGCGAGCTCCACTCCGGGCACCTCCGCGACCAGGTCGGTGGGGTCGATGAGATAGGCCAGCGCCTCCGCCTCGTCCTCGCGGACGGTCGCCTCGGCGTGCGAGCGCTCGTCCTCGGGCATGTACTCGTCGGCCTTGATGTGCTCCAGCGCCGCTCCGGTGAGTGCATCCGGATCCGGCACTTCCAGTACCAGATCAACACGAAGCCGGATGAATCTCGTCGTCTCTGATGTCTCCATGAGACGGAGAGTAAGCCTGCGGGCCGCCCCGACTTTCCCACGACCCGCCCCTTTCATTAGCATCGGCCCACACGGCCAATTCGCTGCTGCCACAAGGGGGATCGAACCGTGTCCGCACGTCGACCGCTGCTCACCGCCCTGGGGGCGACCACCCTCCTCGGCGCCCTCTGGTTCGTCCCCTCGGCCAACGCCACCGCTCCGGAGCGCTCCGGCACGCCCGCCGCCGACACCACCCCGGTGAGCGGGAACGCCGCTTCCCCGCAGGCGGGAGCGCAGTCCGCACCGCCGCAGCTCGCGCTCGCCGACACCGGCGGCCCGGACACCACTCCGTACGTCTTCGGCGGCGTGGCCTGCCTGGGCGTCGGCGCCGGCTTCGTGGTCCTCTCGGCGAGCCGTACGCGCGCCCGGTAGCGCCCCGGCGCCCCGACACGGCGAAGGGCCGCCCCACCTTCAGTGGGGCGGCCCTTCGGCGTTGGGTCGGACACTCAGGCGAGCGGCCCGGTGACGCTCTCCACCGCCGCGACGAGCCCGCCCGTACGGACGAACTCCTCGGCGGCGGCCAGGTCGGGGGCGAGGAAACGGTCCGGCCCGGGACCGCCCACACCGGCCGCGCGCGCCGCGGCCACGGCCGCCTGCGAGGCGGGCGCCGGGACCAGCCCGGTGCGCAGCTCGACCGCGCGGGTGGCGGCGTACAGCTCCACGGCGACGATGCGGGTCAGGTTGTCGATGGCGGTACGCAGCTTGCGGGCGGCGGACCAGCCCATCGAGACGTGGTCCTCCTGCATCGCGGAGGACGGGATCGAGTCGGCGGAGGCCGGGACGGCCAGCCGCTTCATCTCGCTGACCAGCGCGGCCTGCGTGTACTGGGCGATCATCAGGCCGGAGTCCACGCCGGCGTCGTCCGCCAGGAAGGGCGGCAGGCCGTGGTTGCGGTTCTTGTCCAGCAGCCGGTCGGTGCGGCGCTCGGCGATCGAGCCGAGGTCGGCGGCGGCGATCGCGAGGAAGTCCAGGACGTACGCCACGGGCGCGCCGTGGAAGTTGCCGTTGGACTCGACCCGGCCGTCCGGGAGGACGACGGGGTTGTCCACGGCGGCGGCCAGCTCGCGGGAGGCCACCAGGGCGGCGTGCGCGATGGTGTCGCGGCCGGCGCCGGCCACCTGCGGGGCGCAGCGCACCGAGTAGGCGTCCTGCACCCGGGGGGCCTCGTCGTCCTGGAAGTGCCCGGTGAGGCCGGAACCCTTGAGCACGGCGGCCATGTTGGCGGCGGAGTCGCCCTGCCCGGGGTGCGGGCGGATGGCGTGCAGCTCGGGGGCGAGCACCTTGTCGGTGCCGAGCAGCGCCTCCAGGGAGAGCGCGGCGGTGATGTCGGCGGAGGTGTAGAGCCGGCGGAGGTCGGCGAGGGCCATGCAGAGCATGCCGAGCATGCCGTCGGTGCCGTTGAGGAGGGCCAGGCCCTCCTTCTCGCGGAGCTCGACGGGGGTGATGCCGTGCTCGGCGAGGAGCTCGCCGGCCGGGCGGAGGGTGCCGTCGGGGCCCTCGGCGTCGCCCTCGCCCATGAGCGCGAGCGCGCAGTGGGAGAGCGGCGCGAGGTCGCCGGAGCAGCCGAGGGAGCCGTACTCGTGGACGACCGGGGTGATGCCGGCGTTGAGTACGTCGGCCATGGTCTGGGCGACCTCAGGGCGGACGCCGGTGTGGCCGGAGGCGACGGTCTTCAGCCGCAGGAACATCAGGGCGCGGACCACCTCGCGCTCGACCCGCGGCCCCATGCCGGCCGCGTGCGAGCGGACGATGTTGCGCTGGAGCTGTGCCCGCAGGTCCTGCGAGATGTGCCGGGTGGCGAGGGCGCCGAACCCGGTGGACACCCCGTAGACGGGCTCGGGCTTGGCGGCCAGCGCGTCCACGATCGCGCGGGCGCGCCCGAGCGCGTCGAGGGCCTCTGCGGACAACTCGACCCGCGCGTTCCCGCGGGCCACGGCGATGACGTCCTCGGCGGTGGTGCCGGACGTCCCCACCACGACGGTTTGCATATCCATATTCAGCACCCTACGGACTGAATCTCAATATGTCACTAGTGTCCCGGGGCACGTCCCCGGGACACCCGGTACCGGATGTGGGTGACCTCGCCGGTCCCCACGGTCCGCTCCGGGGCGAGGGCGATCTCCGGGTCCACGCCGTCGAGCAGCCGGACGCCGGAGCCCAGGACCAGCGGGGCCAGGTGCACCTCCAGTTCGTCCACCAGGCCGGCGTTGAGGTACTGCCGGACGGTCTCGGCCCCGCCCGCGATCTGCACGTCCTTCTCGCCGGCCGCCTCCCGGGCCTGCTCCAGGGCCTCGTGCGCGCCGTGGGTGACGAAGTGGAAGGTGGTCCCTCCGCCCCGCTCCCAGGGCCCGCGCGGGGTGTGGGTGAGGACGAACACGGGCGCCCGGAAAGGCGGCGGGTCCGGCCAGTCGGCCTCGCCCTCGTCGAACATCCGGCGGCCCATGACGTAGGCGCCGGCCCGTGCGAAGTTCTCCTCGACGATCTCGCCCGAGGCGCTGCGCCCGCCGCCGCCGAGGCTCTGCCGCTCCCGCCAGGCCTCCACCTCGTAGAGCCAGCGGTGGATCTTCATGCCGCCGTCCCCGAGCGGGTTGCCGGGGCGGGCGTTGGGGCCGGCGACGTAGCCGTCGAGGCTCATCCCGATCGACACGAACACCCTGCCGCCCATCAGCGCTCCTCCTCTTCACCGTCCGGGCCGAAGAACTCCGCCAGCACGGGCGCCACGGCCTTCGCCTCCACGCCGTGGTCCTGCCCCTCCAGGGTGCGGCGCACGGCGCCGGGCAGCACCCCGGCCAGCGCGTCGGCGGCCGCGTGGATCCAGGGGAAGCTCGCGTCGCCGTCGGCGACCAGCACCGGCACGGACACCGGGGACCAGCGGCCCTCCGGCAGCGGGCGGCCGCGCATGGTGTCCCCCATGGCCGCGGCGTCGTACGGGAGGGTGTGCGCGACCGACTCCATGAAGCCCCACGACGGGTCCTGGCGCATCCCGCCGAGGTATTCGGCGGGCACTCCGACCGCGGCCGTCATGAAGTACTCGACCATGTCCCCGCGGGAGCCCCCGGCCAGCAGCGCGGTCAGCCGGTCGAGGTAGTCGGCGGGGACCGGCGGCCGGCTGCCGTCCACGACGAAGGGCGGCTCGTACAGGGCGAGACGGGTGACGGCCGCGCCGCGGGCGACCGCCTCCAGGGCGAGCACCGCGCCGGAGGAGATGCCGAACAGGTACGCCGTTCCGCCCACGGCGGCGATCACCGCGGACAGGTCCTCCACCTCGCGCCGTACGTCGTACCGCGCGGCGGAACCCCCCTCGCCGGTGTCACCGGCCCCGCCGCTGTCGCCGCTGTCGCCGCGGCCCCGGCGGTCGTAGGCGACGACGGTGAAGCGACCGGCGAGCTCCTCGGCGAGCTCGCGCCAGCGCGGGTCCTCGCGCACCCCGAACGCGCCGCTGACCAGGACCAGGGCCGGTCCTGCGCCCCTCCGGTCGAAGGCGATGACGGTGCCGTCGGCCGAGACCGCGGTCTCGGAAGTCACGGCAGTCACGGCAGTCATGGAATCCCCCTCAATGTGTACGCCGTTCACATCGGCTGTCGGTAGAGTAGCCACAGAAAGTGGACGCTGTCCACATGAAGGTTCCGCGCCGTACCGCGAACTCCCCGAAGGAGCAGGCCAGATGACAGCCACACCCGACCCGACGCCACCGAAACGCAGCACCTACCGTCACGGGAACCTGCGCCGGGCCCTGCTCGACGCGGCGGTGGAACTCGCGGCCGAGGGCGGGCCCGCGGCGGTCTCCCTGCGCGAGGTGACCCGGCGGGCCGGGGTGGCCCCCAATGCCGCCTACCGGCACTTCGCCGACCGGGACGCCCTGGTCCACGCCGTCTCGATGGCGGCCATGGCGGGGGTCGCCGCCCGCATGGAGGCCGAGCAGGCGGCGGTGCCGGCGACCGCGGACCCGGCCACCCGGGCACGCGCCCGGTTCCGGGCCGTCGGCACCGGCTACCTCGGCTACGCGGTCGCCGAACCGGGGCTGTTCCGGGCCGCCTTCCACACCCCGGCCGACATGACCCACGCGGCCGACGACACGGCCGCCGGAGAGCAGGGGCTGACCCCCTTCGAGATCCTCGGCTCCGCGCTGGACGGCCTGGTGGAGGCGGGCCTGCTGCCGCCGGAGCGGCGCCCGGGCGCCGAGTTCCTCGCCTGGTCCGCGGTCCACGGACTCGCGGTCCTGATGATCGACGGCCCGCTCCGCGGCATCACCCCCGAGCAGGCCCGCGCAGCCGGCCAGGACGTCATCTCGATGGTCGAGCGGGGCCTCTGAGGCCACACGCCGCCGTGTGGGCAGGCGTGCCGTCCACGCCGCCGTGCGGCAGGCGTGCCGCGTCGCCATCACCCTGCGGAACGCCTGCCCACACCTTCCGCGGAGCCGCGCACACACTTCGGCGGAGGGTCAGCCGCGGCCGCGGAAGCGGCGGCGTTCGGCGGGCGTGGCGGGGCGGGCCGCGTCGGCGAGGCGGACCACGGCGGTGTCCCGCCCCGCCACCACCGGCTTCGCCGACCGCGCGGCCTTCGCCTTGTACTGCGCCGCGTCCGCCAGCCGGAACAGCCGCCGCGAGGACTTCAGCGGCCCGATGTCGTCCCCCGTGGAGGCGACCCCGCAGGCCACCCCCTCACCCAGCTCCAGCTCCCCCGCCCGCTCGCACACCAGCTCCGCCACCCGTACGACCTCGTCCGCCGACGGACCGACCGAGACCACGCAGAACTCGTCCCCGCCCAGCCGCGCGACCAGCGCGCCCGGCAGCATCGCCCCGCACAGGCTGAGCACCGACCCGAACCGCTCCAGCAGCCGGTCGCCCGTCGCGTGCCCGAGGGTGTCGTTGACCCGCTTCAGGCCGTTCAGGTCGCAGACCACCAGGCTGACCACCGCCCCGGCCGCCCGGTGCTGTTCGAGGGCCTCGTCCAGCCGCATGTCCACCGCCCGGCGGTTCGCCAGCCCGGTCAGCGGATCGGTGAAGGCCAGCCGCCGCGCCTCCTCCAGCCGCTCGTTCTGCGCCAGTCCGGCGGCCACCACGGCCGCCAGGACCGCCGCGAACTCCGCGTCGTCCCCGTCGAACCCGGGCAGCCCCTCGTCCCGGGCGACGTAGAGCTCGCCCCAGGCCCGCCCGCTGAGGACGAGCGGCGCCACCACGCAGGACCCGCGGCGGCGCCGGCGCAGCGCCTCCCCGCGCCGCCCGGGACGGCCGCTGCCGGCGCTCTCCACCCAGGCGTGCGGGCCGCCGCCCCCGGCCCAGCGCTCGTGCAGGAACTCGGTGATCTCCGGGAAGTCGTGCACGGGGTAGGACTCGTCCTCGGGGAACTCCTCCTCGCCGGGACGCCGCGCCCCCTCGTTCACCAGGACGCGCAGCCGGCCCCGCTCGCGCTCCCACGCGGAGATCGCGGCGAACGACCCGTCGATCGCGGTGCGCGCCCCGTGCGCGGCAGCCCGCACCGCATCCCTCGGCGTGTGCGCCGCCGCCATGGCCTGCGCCAGGGTCACCACGGCCCGCAGCCGCCCGTCCACTCCCATCACCCCAGAGTAGGGAGCTTTGTCCGATTTAGTGACACCTGATGCGGCATCCGGTCGTGCGACCGTCACACAGAGCCACGCGCCGGGCCATCGGCGGCACGGATCAGCGGCCGGGCCAGTTCGGCTTCCGCTTCTCGTTGAAGGCCGCCACGCCCTCCGCCCGGTCCCCGGAGAAGGCGACCGTGCGCCAGGCGGCGTCCTCGATCTCCAGCCCGGCCGTCAGGTCCATCCCGTGCCCCAGCCGCAGCGCCCGCTTGGCCGCCCGCAGCCCCACCGGCGAGTTCGCCGCGATGGCCCCGGCCAGCTCCAGCGCCCGCTCCCGGTCGCGGCCCGCACCGACCAGCTCGTCCACCAGGCCCAGCGCCAGGGCCTCCGCCCCCTCCACCCGCCGGGCAGTGAAGATCAGCTCCGCCGCCCGCGCCGCGCCCACCCGGCGCGGCAGCAGCTGCGTACCGCCGCCGCCCGGGATCACCCCGACCGAGACCTCCGGCAGACCCACCACCGCGGTCTCGTCCGCCACGATCAGGTCGCAGGCCAGCGCCAGCTCGAAGCCGCCGCCCAGCGCGAACCCGTGCACCGCCGCGACCGTCGGCATCGGCAGCTCCAGCACGCCGCCGTACGCGCCGCGCGTGGTCGGCCGCTGCGCGACCAGTTCGGCGTCCGAGAGCGAGTTCCGCTCCTTGAGGTCCGCGCCCACGCAGAACGCCCGCTCGTGCGTCGAGGTCAGGACCACCACCCGGGCGTCCGGGTCCGCGGCCAGCGCGGCGCAGGCCGCGCCGATGGACCGGGCCATCTCCGTGGACACCGCGTTCATCGCCTTGGGCCGGTCCAGCACCAGCTCCACGACCCCGGTCGCACCGCCGTCGCCGTGCCGGCGCACCTCGACGAACTCCCCGAAGCGCTGACCCTGACCCTGATCCATCCGACCCACCCGACCCTCCCGGTTAACGAGCGTTATCGCCCTGTCAACCGGGGATCTTAGGCGTACGCCGGGTCAGCGACCAGGGCTCCACGACTCCCAGCCCGCGCACCGGCCGCTGCCACATCGGCTGCAGGGCGAAGCGGTAGGACCCGCCGCCCTCCTCCGCCTCGGCTTCCTTCTCCGAGACCGGCGCCGCGCCCGTACGGCCGAGCTCCTCGGCCATCGCCCCGTCCACCAGCACCGCGTCCTTGGGCGCTATCGAGGTGAGCCGGCTCGCCAGGTTCACCGTGGTCCCGAAGACGTCGCCCATGCGGGTCGTGACCGTCCCGAAGGCGATGCCGACGCGCAGCTCCGGCATCTGCGGGTCCGCCTCCATGGTCTCGATGAGCCGGAGCGCGATCTCCGCGGCCGTCCCCGCGTCGTCCGCGGCGAACAGCACCTCGTCGCCCAGCGTCTTGATCAGCCGTCCGCCGTGCGCGGCCACCAGGTCCGCGCAGGTGGTCTCGAACGCCTCGACCAGCTCGCCGAGCTCCTCTTCCTCCAGACGCCGCGTCAAACGGGTGAATCCGACGAGGTCGGCGAAGCCGACGGCCAGCCGCCGGTCCACCATCTCCTCGTCGTCCGCGGCCTGCACCACGCGGCCGGTGGCTGCGGCCAGCTGCCGCCGCCATACGTAGACGAGGAACTCCTCCAGCTCCGGCAGCAGCAGCTCGACCAGCGGGTACGTGACCTCGGTCCGGGTCATCCCCGGCTCCGGCGGCTCCGTGAGCCCCTCCAGGAAGGAATCGATCTGCCATTCGGCCAGCCGGGCGGTGGTCTGCCCGGTGGACCGGGCCACCTGCACCGCCATCGGCTCGCTCAGCAGCCCCGCCTCGACCAGACCCGCCAGCCGGCGCAGCGCCAGCACGTCCGCCTCGGTGAGCGCCCGCGCCTGGCCGATGTCCGCGAAGCCCATCGCCCGCCAGAAGCGGGAGGCCAGCTCCATCGACACACCCGCGCTGCGCGCCGCCTGGAACGGCGTGTACCGGCGCTCCGCACCCAGGATCAGCTGCTCCAGCCGGATGGCGAGGGGATCGGCGGTCGGCTGTGCGGTGTGGTCCACCTCGTGGTGCGGGTGGTGCTGGTCACGCCCGATGGGCATCACGTGGCTACCGCTCGGGGACACCGCGCCGGAACCAGCGTCGTCGACGGTCAAGGGCCGCCTCCTGTCCATTCCGTGCGCACCGCCCTGCGAACCGGTTGATCACCGGGAGCACCGGGATCGCCTAAACCATACGGCAGGTGTGCCGTAGCTCACTCCTCCACCTGGGGCCGGATTTCCCTCCGGTGTGCTTCCGGCCCCGCCAGTGCCTCCTTCAGTGCCCGCGCAGGTGGATGACGTCGCCCGCGGACACCGCCTCGCGGGTGCCCTCGGCCGTACGGACGACCAGGCGGCCGTCCGCGTCCACCGCCTCCGCCGTACCGGTGAGCTCACGGCCGCCCGGCAGCTCCGCCCGGACGTGCCGGGCCAGCGTGGCGCAGCCCGCCGCGTAGGTCTCCTGCAGGCCGCACTCGGCCGCGTCGCCGCCCGCCGCGAGCCAGCGCCCGTACCAGTCCTCCATCGACCGCAGCACGGCCTTCAGCACCGGTTCGCGGTCGGTGACGGCGGCCTTGGCCAGCGCCAGCGAGCCGGCCGCGGGCACCGGCAGCTCGTCCTCCGTCAGCGTGACGTTGAGGCCGATGCCGATGACGAGCCCGTCGTCCACGCGCTCGGCGAGGATGCCGCCCGCCTTCCGCTCCTCCCCGTCCACGGTGACGAGCAGGTCGTTGGGCCATTTGAGGGCCGTGTCCACCCCGGCGGCCTGGGCCACCCCGGCGGCGGTCGCGACCCCGGCCAGCAGCGTGAGCCAGCCCCACTGTCCGGCCGGCACCCGCTTGCCGGGCTTGAGCAGGACCGAGAAGAACAGGCCGGAGCGGGCGGGGGCGACCCAGCTGCGGTCCAGCCGTCCGCGGCCGGCGGTCTGCTCCTCGGCGACCAGCACGGCCCCCTCGGGCAGCCCGTCGGCCCGCGCCGCCAGGTCGGAGTTGGTCGAGCCGGTGGAGTCCACGACCTCGACGGAGGTCCACAGGCTGCCTTCGGTGAGGAGGGAGCGCCGCAGCGCGGCGGCGGAGAGCGGCGGGCGGTCAAGGCTCGACCAGCGTCCGGCTGAGGCATCGGATGGCGTCATGCAAGCCACATTAGGTGTGTCAAACGCCGCACTGCCGTGCGCCATGCCCGCCGATACGCTACGCACCAGTAGCCAGCAGCTGTCAATCACTTGACCAGGCAGTGGACACCACTGAAGTTCACCACTCAGGGAGCCGCGACCCCGATGTCTCAACCCTCAGAGTCCATCGACATCCACACCACCGCGGGGAAGATCGCGGATCTGCAGCGCCGTATCGACGAGGCCACGCACGCCGGATCCGCGCGGGCGGTGGAGAAGCAGCACGCGAAGGGCAAGCTGACGGCCCGTGAGCGGATCGCGCTGCTTCTGGACGAAGGCTCGTTCGTAGAGCTCGACGAGCTCGCCCGGCACCGTTCGACCAATTTCGGGCTGGAGAAGACCCGCCCCTACGGCGACGGAGTCGTCACCGGCTACGGCACCGTGGACGGACGCCCGGTGGCCGTGTTCTCACAGGACTTCACCGTCTTCGGCGGGGCGCTCGGCGAGGTCTACGGCCAGAAGATCATGAAGGTCATGGACTTCGCGCTGAAGACCGGCTGCCCGGTCGTCGGCATCAACGACTCCGGCGGCGCCCGGATCCAGGAGGGCGTCATGGCCCTCGGCATGTACGGCGAGATCTTCCGCCGGAACACCCTCGCCTCCGGGGTGATCCCGCAGATCAGCCTGGTGGTCGGACCGTGTGCGGGCGGCGCCGTCTACTCCCCGGCGATCACGGACTTCACCGTGATGGTGGACCAGACCTCGCACATGTTCATCACCGGCCCGGACGTCATCAAGACGGTCACCGGCGAGGACGTGGGCTTCGAGGAGCTGGGCGGCGCCCGGACCCACAACACGACCTCGGGCGTGGCGCACCACATGGCGGGCGACGAGAAGGACGCCATCGAGTACGTCAAATCCCTGCTCTCCTTCCTCCCTTCGAACAACCTCTCGGAGCCGCCGGCCTTCCCGGAGGAGGCCGACACGGAGCTCTCGGACTCCGACCGCGAGCTGGACGTCCTGATCCCGGACTCCGCCAACCAGCCGTACGACATGCACACCGTGCTGGAGCACGTGCTGGACGAGGGCGAGTTCCTGGAGACCCAGGCGATGTTCGCGCCGAACATCCTGACCGGCTTCGGCCGGGTCGAGGGCCACCCGGTGGGCATCGTCGCCAACCAGCCGATGCAGTTCGCCGGCTGCCTGGACATCAACGCCTCCGAGAAGGCCGCCCGGTTCGTCCGCACCTGCGACGCCTTCAACATCCCGGTGCTGACCTTCGTGGACGTCCCCGGCTTCCTGCCGGGCGTGGACCAGGAGTACGGCGGCATCATCCGGCGCGGCGCCAAGCTGATCTACGCCTACGCCGAGGCCACCGTCCCGCTGATCACGGTCATCACCCGCAAGGCCTTCGGCGGCGCGTACGACGTCATGGGCTCCAAGCACCTGGGCGCCGACCTGAACCTGGCCTGGCCGACCGCGCAGATCGCCGTGATGGGCGCGCAGGGCGCGGTGAACATCCTGCACCGGCGGGCGATCGCCGAGGCGGAGGATGTCGAGGCCACCCGGGCGCAGCTGATCGCCGAGTACGAGGACACCCTGCTGAACCCGTACACGGCGGCCGACCGCGGTTACGTGGACGCGGTGGTACTCCCGTCCGAGACCCGGGCACACATCGTGAAGGGGCTGCGTGCCCTGCGCACGAAGCGTGAGTCCCTGCCCCCCAAGAAGCACGGGAACATCCCCCTCTAGGAGGTCCGGTGATCAAGGTCGTCAAGGGGAACCCGACCCCCGAGGAGCTGGCCGCCGCACTGGCGGTGGTCCAAGCGCGCGCGGCGGCGCTGGCAGCGGTGTCGCCGGGCGCTCCGGGCGTGGCGGACCAGTGGGCCGATCCGGCCCTGGTGGCGCGGCGGCGGATGCCGCAGCCGGGCCCGCGCGCGTGGGGCCGTACCTACTGGCCCGCATAGCGGTGAAGGGTGTCCCCTAGGGGAACGGAAGGCGGCGCCTGAGTACCCGTACTCAGGCGCCGTTCCGCTTGGGGGCGGAGGATCGGGGCATGCTCTGGTCCGACCCGAAAGACGAGCCGCCGAAGGACATGCGCGAGGCTCAGGCGATGATCCGCCGGCTGACCCTGGTCCTGGCGGTGGCCATGCTGGTCGCCGTGTACGTCCTGGGCGTGGGCGGCCTCTGAGCCCCGCCCTACGATGAGGTCCATGACTTCTGCCGCACCGCGCACCCTGGTCCTCGCCTCCGCATCCCCCGCCCGGCTGAACCTGCTGCGGCAGGCCGGGCTCGCCCCGCACGTGATCGTCAGCAACTTCGACGAGGACTCGCTGGACGCGGACACCCCGGCCGAGCTGGCGCTGGCCCTGGCGGAGGCCAAGGCGGGCGTGGTGGCCGGCCTGCCGGACGCCGCGGGGGCGCTGGTGATCGGCTGCGACTCGGTCCTGGAGCTGGACGGCGAGGCGCTGGGGAAGCCCGCGGACGCCGAGGAGGCCACGGCCCGCTGGAAGTCCATGCGCGGGCGGGCCGGGGTGCTGCGCACCGGGCACTGCGTGATCGACACGGCGGCCGGGCATCAGGTGTCGGCGACGGCCTCCACGACGGTCCGGTTCGGCGAGCCGACGGACGCGGAGGTGGCGGCGTACGTGGCGAGCGGGGAGCCGCTGCACGTGGCCGGGGCGTTCACCCTGGACGGCCTGTCGGGGCCGTTCATCGAGGGCATCGAGGGCGACCACGGGAACGTGATCGGGCTGTCTCTGCCGCTGCTGCGCTCGCTGCTGGGCGAGCTGGGCGTGTCCATCACGGACCTGTGGGCCTGATCATCAGGGACTCGTGGGCCTGATCCCGGAGATCCGCCCGTTTCCGTCCGCCCCCGGCCCAGCGTCCCGGCCGGGGGTGCCGGTGTAGAGCATCAGGGCCAGGACGATCAGGCAGAGGGCCAGCATCAGCACGGCGAAGGCGGACCAGCCCACCAGGCCGACGACCAGCGCGCCGAGCAGCCCGTGGGTCACCGCCGCGCCGAAGAGGACCCCGCGGGCGAACCGGGCGGGCGCCCGGTCGCGTACGGCGGCGAAGCCGAGCAGCCCGGCACACAGCAGCAGGAAGCCGCCCATGCCCGCGCCCAGCACGTAGGTTGCCATAGACATGACATCCGGATCGCTGCCCGCGATCGACATGGACTGGCTTTCCGTCGTGCGCCCCAGCACGACGTGCACCAGGACGACGACCGCCGCCTCCGCGACGAGCACGAGCGCGGCCGTTCCGGCCACCAGTCTCCGCAGCATGCCCGGAGGCTACTAACGGGTAAACCGCGGGACAAGAGTCCGGACACGGGCAAAGAAAGATCAGAGGCTTGGTAGGGATCCCACAAAGATTCATCGCGGGCCGCTGCGCGTGCGCACAGAGACCTTGGCCACATGTCAGGGTTACTGTGCCGTTGGGGATGCCTCCGACCTGGGGCGCCACAAGGGTTCTTTCACTCGACCCGGCCTCGAATCACGCTCTGTGTGGGCAAGCTCACCTCCGGAGACGGGTCGAAAGCCCGTGTCGGCTGTCCCTAAACTCAGCATGATTCTCAGGAGGGAGCCATCGTGCGCAAGGTGCTCATCGCCAACCGTGGCGAAATCGCTGTCCGCGTTGCCCGGGCCTGCCGGGACGCCGGGATCGCGAGCGTAGCCGTATACGCCGATCCGGACCGGGACGCTCTGCACGTCCGCGCGGCCGACGAGGCCTTCGCGTTGGGCGGTGACACCCCCGCCGCCAGCTACCTGGACATCTCCAAGGTCCTGCAGGCCGCCGCCGACTCCGGCGCCGACGCCATCCACCCCGGTTACGGCTTCCTCTCCGAGAACGCCGAGTTCGCGCAGGCGGTCATCGACGCGGGCCTGACCTGGATCGGCCCGCCGCCGCAGGCCATCCGCGACCTCGGCGACAAGGTCGCCGCCCGGCACATCGCCCAGCGCGCCGGCGCGCCGCTGGTGGCCGGCACCCCGGACCCGGTCTCGGGTGCCGACGAGGTCGTCGAGTTCGCCAAGCAGCACGGCCTGCCGATCGCCATCAAGGCCGCCTTCGGCGGCGGCGGCCGCGGCCTGAAGGTCGCACGCACCCTCGAAGAGGTGCCCGAGCTCTACGACTCCGCCGTCCGCGAGGCCGTGGCCGCCTTCGGCCGCGGCGAGTGCTTCGTCGAGCGCTACCTCGACAAGCCCCGCCACGTCGAGACCCAGTGCCTGGCCGACTCCCACGGCAACGTGGTCGTCGTCTCCACGCGTGACTGCTCGCTCCAGCGCCGCCACCAGAAGCTGGTGGAGGAGGCCCCGGCCCCGTTCCTCTCCGAGGAGCAGAACGCCGAGCTGTACGCCGCCTCCAAGGCCATCCTCAAGGAGGCCGGCTACGTCGGCGCCGGCACCGTCGAGTTCCTGGTCGGCCTCGACGGAACGATCTCCTTCCTGGAGGTCAACACCCGCCTCCAGGTCGAGCACCCGGTCACCGAAGAGGTCACCGGCATCGACCTGGTCCGCGAGATGTTCCGCATCGCCGACGGCGAGGAGCTCGGCTACGGCGACCCGCAGCTGCGCGGCCACTCCTTCGAGTTCCGCATCAACGGCGAGGACCCGGGCCGCAACTTCCTCCCGGCCCCCGGCACCGTCACCGTCTTCAACCCGCCGACCGGCCCCGGTGTCCGCCTGGACGCCGGCGTGGAGTCCGGCAGCGTGATCGGCCCGGCCTGGGACTCCCTGCTGGCCAAGCTGATCGTCACCGGCGCCACCCGTGAGCAGGCCCTGCAGCGCGCCGCCCGCGCGCTGGCCGAGTTCCACGTCGAGGGCATGGCCACCGCCATCCCGTTCCACCGCGCGGTCGTCGTCGACAAGGCCTTCGCGCCCACCGACGGCACCCCGTTCAAGGTCCACACCCGCTGGATCGAGACCGAGTTCGTCAACGAGATCCCGGCCTTCGCCGCCCCGGCGGCCGAGGAGACCGAGGACGAGCCCGGCCGCGAGACCGTCGTGGTCGAGGTCGGCGGCAAGCGCCTGGAGGTCTCCCTGCCCTCCTCGCTGGGCATGACCCTGGCCCGTACGGCCGCCGCTGGCGGTGCCAAGCCCAAGCGCCGCGCCGCCAAGAAGTCCGGCCCGGCCGCCTCCGGCGACACCCTGGCCTCGCCCATGCAGGGCACCATCGTCAAGGTCGCCGTCGAGGAGGGCCAGCAGGTCACCGAGGGCGAGCTCGTGGTCGTCCTGGAGGCCATGAAGATGGAGCAGCCGCTCAACGCGCACCGCTCGGGCACCATCGTCGGCCTGAACGCGGAGGTCGGCGCCTCCGTCACCTCCGGCGCCACCATCTGCGAGATCAAGGACTGACGCCCTGATCGAGGACTGACGCCCTGATCAAGGACTGACGTCCCGCACGCAGCACGACGAAGCCCCCGCCCGGATCTTCCGGACGGGGGCTTCGTGCTGTGGTGCTACCGGGCTACTGCACTACCAGGTGCCCGGTGCGGCCTGCCAGCTCTTCAGGGGGTTCTCGAACCCTCCGTCGGTGCGGGCCTTGAAGGTGAACGCCGCGGTGGCTCCGGTGCCGTAGTTGTACATGATCGCGATGTCCTCGCGACCGTCCTTGTTGCTGTCACCGGACACCGGCATGCCGTACGACCCGGCGTACCAGTTGCCCGCGGGGACCTCCCAGCTCTTGAAGTCCTCGTTGACCCCGCCGTCGGGCTTGCCGGTCAGGGTGAACAGCGCCGCCTTGCCCTCGGTGTAGTCGTAGAGGATCCCGAGGTCGGCGCGGCCGTCGCCGTTGTAGTCGCCCGCGGTGATCCGGCTCTTGTTGAACTCCCAGTTGCCCGGGGAGCGGGTCCAGGAGGCCACCGGGTCGGCGAAACCGCCGTCGGGCTTGCCGAGCAGGGTGTAGGCGGTCACGGTGCCGTAGCCGAAGCCGTAGACGGCGAGGATGTCGTCCCGGCCGTCGCCGTTGAAGTCGCCCGCGACCTGCTTGGACTCGTTCCAGTACCAGCCGCCCTGGGCGGAGCGCCAGCTGCCGAAGGAGTAGTCGAACGAGCCGTCCGCCTTCGACAGGAAGGTGTGGGCGCCGGTCGAGCCGCCGTGGTCGTAGAAGAACGCCACGTCGTCGCGCTTGTCGCCGTTGAAGTCACCGGCGACAAGCTTGGCCTTGCTCGGCTCCCAGCTGCCGGCCGGGGAGGCCGCGCTCTTGCCCAGCTGGACGAAGGTGCCGTCGGCCTGGCCCAGGAAGGTGAACATGGCGTTCTGGCCGTTGCCGTAGTCGTACAGCGCGGCCAGGTCGTCGCGGCCGTCGTTGTTGAAGTCGCCCGCGACCCACTGCGACTGGCTGTAGCGCCAGTTGCCGACGCCGGTTTCGTAGGCGAGCAGCGGCGCGGCGAAGCCGCCGTCCGCCTTGCCGGCCAGGGTGTAGAGCGCCGTGTCGTCGGAGCCGTAGTCGTAGACGGTGGCCATGTCGGACCGGCCGTCACCGTTGAAGTCACCCGCCAGGTCGGTGCGCAGGTGGGCGGTGCGGTCGTTCGGCTTGTGCTCGGCGCTCACGCCGGTGGTGGAGTTGTACCGGATGTAGCCGCCGTCGAAGTCCGCGCGGGTTCCGCCGTAGACCTGGTACTCCTCCGACTTCGGGTAGCCGAGGAAGCTCTTCTCGGCACCGAGCGAAACCCACTTGTTGCGGACGCCGGCGCGGACCACCAACGGCTTCTGGGTGGTCGTGGTCCAGTAGATGGAGCCGTTGTCGGAGGCCTCGTTCCGCTTGCGGAAGTGGTTGTAGCGGCCGATGCCGTCGGCGTTGGCCACCTCGTCGGTGGTCGGGTAGCCGAGCGCGCCGCTGGGACCGTTGGACGCGAGGTACCTCTTGTAGATCGTGCCGTGGATCGACCAGGAACCGGTCTCGGGCGACCAGTAGATCGCACCGTCGCCACCCGATCCCCTGAACGTGGACACCACGCCGACGCCGTCGGGGTTGCGGATCTCGTCAGAGGTCGGGTAGCCGAGGAAGCCGTTCTCCGCCCCGAGGCTGATCCACTTCTCCCGGTTGCCGTTCATCACGATCCAGGCACCGGTGCTGCGGTGCCAGTAGATCGAGGCGTTGTCGTAGTTGTAGCCGTTCATGCGGAAGTTCATGAACCGGCCGTCGTCGCCGGACACACCGACGGGGCCCGTCGGCTTTCCGAAGCCGGTGAGGCCGCCCTCGGCCCTGAACTTGGCCAGGAGCGGCCCGCACAGGGAGTGCTTGACCTTCTCGTCGGCGAACGAAGGAAGGGTCTCGCACTCGTTCCAGGGCGTACCGCCGAGGACGAGCTGCTTGGCGGCACCGAAGGCGGAGCCGGCGCTCAGCGCGCGACCCGGGAACTCGGTGATCGCCCCGTCGCCGTTGCGCGACCACAGGTCGACGAAGCCGTCGTTCTCGAAGTCACCGTTGCTGCTCAGGTGCGGGTAGGCGGTGCCGGTGAAGCCGGTGCCGATGGACGTGGTCCGGACCGCCGGATCCGCGTACACGGTCAGGTCGAGGGCCACTGCCGCCGTGGCGTCCGTGGTCTTGCGGCTGGTGTACTGGTGGATCTTGCCGGTCTTGGTGTTACGGGCCCAGATCTCCGGCAGACCGTCCTTGTTGAGGTCGCCGGGGGCGATCAGGGTCATGTCCTGCCAGTCGGCGTTGCCGAGCGGGATCGGCCGGAAGTTGCGCAGACCGAGCGTGCCCGAGGGGGTTCCTGCGTAGAGCCAGAGGTTGGAGCCCTCCTTCACCAGCAGGTCGGGGTTGTCGGCGGCATCGATCTTGCCGTCCCCGGTGTCTCCGAGGGGATCGATGTCGTCGTTGACGCTGCCGATCGCCACCACCTGGTCGGCCTGGCCCCAGCGGTCGTCCGAGGAGTACTGGGTCGACATCTGGATCGCGGTGGCGTCGCTGTGCTCCAGGTCGCCGTCACCACTGCCCCGGTGGAGGTACAGGTGCTTGCGGCTGTTGTCGGGTGCCGGCCGCAGGGCGACCAGGTCCTCGTAGTAGTCCGCGTCCCAGCTGCCCCGGTGGGTCAGCGAGGCCGCGTTGGCGAAGGAGCCCTTGTCGAGCTTCTTCGACGCCTCGAACGAGCCGTCGCCGTTACCCGGGTGCATCCACAGCCGGCCGGAGCCGGGGTCGACGCTCCAGATGTCGACGGTGCCGTTGCCGTCGAGGTCGCCGTGCTTGTCCCGGTTCAGCTGGCGCTTGGCGTAGTAGGTGTACGAGGTGACGTCGGACCGGTTGCCGGAAGCGTCGAGGCTCCAGACGAAGAGACTGTGCGGGCCCGCAGCGGTCGGGGTGTACTTGAACTGCCCCGGACCGCCGGTGGAGGTCGCGTTCACCGTGCGGACGGTCGGGTCGGACGCCGTGTACCACTGGTACTTGACGATGTCGTCGACCCCGTTGGGGGTCAGGTTGAACGTGCCCTCGGTGCGCGCGTAGGCGTTGTTCGTCTGATCGTCCTTGGGGAACTGCGGCGAACTCACGCCCGGCTTCGAACCGGGGCGGTCCCGGTCGATGCTGAACGCGCACTGGCCGGCCCAGGGACCGTCGCCGGTACCGTCGAGACCGCGTACGTCCCACCGGTAGGTGGTTCCGGGAAGGTCCGCCTTCGGGATCCTGAGTAGGGCGACGTTACCGTTGGTGATTTCGACCCTGGGCCTCTGGATGGTGCCCCAGTAGTCGTCTTCCTTCCAGTAGTGGAACTCGGCCCAGAGCTTGTTGTCCTCGGCATCGCTGATGCGGGCGCGCAGCACCACCTCGTCGGTGGTGCCGATCTGGCCGCCCGCGCAAGGGAGGGACGGGTCCATCGAGCGCTCATCCGGGGAGATGGGGTTGGGCAGCGTGTTGAACTTGGTCGAGATGCGGGCGCTGTCCGGGTTCAGCTTGCGCCAGGAGACGTCGACCGTGTCGTTGGCGGACTTCAGGCCGAAGGTCCAGGCGGGCCAGCTCCAGCGGGCGGCGTCCGCGACCGCGGAGGTCACGTTCAGCTCGACCGTGTCGCCGTCGCCGGGGCAGTTGCGGCCGCCGAAGGACTGGCCGGAGGCGTCGACGAGGCGCTTCCAGGCGGGCTGGTTGTTCCACGTGGTGGCGCCGGAGATGCCGTCGGTGTCCCAGACCTGGATGTCACCGGAGTTGCAGCCCCAGGAGCCCGCGTACTTCTGCTGGATGCGCAGGGTGGATTCCAGGATCTGCTTGCCGCCCATGCCGCCCATGCCGACCTGGAAGAAGGTCTTGGCACAGACGACGGCGTTGCCCCGCTGGGCGTCCTTGGCGCAGCCGACGCGGGCGTCGTTGCTGAGGGTGCCGCCGTTCCAGTAGTTGGTGTTCGCGGAACCGGCGATGCCGTTGTGCTTGTAGGCGATCGCCCAGGCCGACTTCCAGTCGTCCCGCCACACCGGGTCGATGACGACCGGGAACGCGGTGTCGGCCGCGGTGAGCAGCTTGCGGTCCGTGGTGAGTGTCAGCCTGTCGGACTTCAGCGCCACACCGAGGTCGGCCTGCTTGCTGCCGAGGGAGATGCCGTCGACGGCGCGCACCCGGTCGGCCGCAGGGGACTTGGGGGCCTTGGCGGCCGTGGTGCCCTGGGCTGCGGCGGCGGCTCCGGCCTCCGCAGCGGCCTTGGCCGAGGATCCGCCGGCGGACTCGGCCGGCGGGGTGGGGGCCGGGGTGGCGGCCGGCTGGGGCTGGTCGGCACCCGAGTCCCACATCTGGGGCTTGGCGGAGCTGAACAGCGTCTGGCCCGCGGGGTCGACGGCCCGCAGCTCGCCGTTGGCCTCCTTCTTGACGGTGACACCGTTGCCCTTGAGGCCGAAGTCGACGGAGGCCAGCTCCGGGTTGGCCGCGGCCTCGCGGGTCTTGACCACCAGCTGGTGCGAGAAGCCGGTCACGTCGGCGCTGACCCGCAGGTCGACGCCCTTCATGACCTCGGCGTACGTGGCGCTGTTGCCCTCGACCGTCGGGGTGGGCAGCGGCTTCGGCCAGCTCAGGGTGATGTCCCGGCCGTCCTTGCGCATGGTGACCAGCGGGGCCTTGCCGCCGCCGGAGAAGCTGAGCCCGGCGACGGTCGCCTTGGGGGCGATCCGGCCGTCCTTCTGCTTCACCAGTCCGGTGTCCACGGGGACGTAGGCCCCGCCGCGACGGACCCGGGTGGGCACCAGCGACTGCTCCGAGGTGAACGACCCGTCCGGGTTCGCCCAGACCTCCTCGGTCTCCGAACGCAGCGAGGGGACCTCGACGCGCTTGCCGGTGCGCTTGGCCTCGGCTTCGGCCTTGGCCGAGGCCTTCGCCTCGGGGGACATGTTCTCCTGGTCGGCCTTCGCGTCCTTCGCCGCCTGCACGGCGGAGGTGAGCGCGGGGGCCCCCGCGGCGGCCGCGGGCAGCGCGCCGACCAGGGTGGCGACGAGCGCGGTCGCCAGGGTGAGTACGGGCGCCCTGCGGGAGGGCGGTCCCGCGACGCGTGACCGCGTCGGGAAGGGTCTCACTGACTGAGTCCTCGGGGTCGGTTCCGGCCGCCCCCTCTCAGGGGCGGCCGAAAGTAATCGATCGAACCTCTCACCGGAGGGCGGAATCCAGCCATCCGGTAACAGGTCACATGCGTTCGATTGATTTGTAGCAGTCGGACCGCCTCGAATTCGACACGATCCCCCAGAATCCGCAGCCTTTATCAGACGTTCACCGGAATGCGGAACTCCGAATTTCCCATTCCACATACCCCCTCGGACCTGCGCCAACATGCCGTGAAGTAACCCCGAACTCCCCCTGGAAACGCCGACGCCACAGCCCCGCCCACTGTTAAATTCGGCGCGATTATCCGCAGCGCGGAATCACCGCGATCTGCGCGACCCGATAAGGAGTGTTCGATTTTGAGACGATCCCAGGCGCGTGCCATGCGCGCGCCTTCGAGGCGTGTCTGGCGGTGGCCGATACCGCTGCTGGCCACCGCACTGCTCGCCAGCGGCATGACCGTGGTGGAGGCGTCCGCCGCCTCCCGCAGCCAGCTGCCGGGCCTCCAGAAACTGACCAAGGTCAACGGCGAGAACGTCAAGGGCAAGCCCGCGGCCGGCCCGGCGGAGTCCCAGAAGAAGGCGTGGAAGTCCGCACCGAAGGTCGCCTGGCCGGCGACGGGTTCGGCCGAAATTGCGCTGCCTGACGCACCCAGCGCCGGAAAAAACACGCTGAAGTCAGCCACCGGCGGGGCCTTCGGTCTCCCCGCCCGGGACACCGGCGTGGCCGGCAAGCCGGTAAAGGCGGGCAACCTGCCCGTCTCGGTCGCCGCCGTCGCGCCGAGCGCCGCGTCCGGCAACCCGGCGAAACGGTCCATGGTGGCCGCGGCTCCGGCTGCCGCCGCTGCGACCGGCGTCAAGCTGAAGGTCGACCTGCTCGACCAGGCGGCCGCCAAGCGCGCCGGCCTTTCGAACAGCCTGCTCCTGAACGTGAACCGCACGGATGCGGGCAGGACTTCCGCCCCGGTCTCGGTGGAACTGGACTACGCCGCGTTCAAGAACGCGTACGGCGGCAGCTGGGGCTCCCGGCTGCAGTTCACCGCGATCCCAACCTGTGCGCTGACCACCCCGAAGCGCCCGGAGTGCCAGGGCAGCGTCCCGGTCACCACGAGGAACAACCCGGTCACCGGCAAGCTGGTCGCCACCTTCGAAGCCCCGGCCAAGCCGGCCTCGGCCCCGAAGCCCACAGCCGCCGCGCTCCTGAGCTCCCCGCAGGCGGCCGCCGCTGCCACGGGTGGCATGACCCTGGCCGCGACCCCGGGTGCCTCGGGCGCGAACGGCACGTACAAGGCCACCTCGCTCAGTGCCTCGGGTTCCTGGCAGGCCGGCGGTTCGGCGGGGGACTTCTCCTGGTCCTATCCGCTGGACATCCCGGCTTCCCTGGGTGGTCCGAGCCCGTCGCTGTCTCTGGGTTACTCCAGCGCGAACATCGACGGCCGTACGAACGCCTCGCAGCAGCAGACCTCCTGGGTCGGTGACGGCTGGGACCTGGCCTCGAACTACATCGAGCGCGGCTTCACCCCGTGCAGCCAGGACAAGCGCAAGGACTCGGGCTACAACAACCCGAAGGACGACACGGGCGACCTGTGCCACGGCGCACCCATGGTCACCATGTCGCTGAACGGCGGCTCGACCCCGCTCGTCCTGGACGACGCCACCAAGAAGTGGCGCCCGGCCAAGGACGACGGCTCCCGCCTCGAACTCCTCTCCGGCGCCGACAACGGCGACAAGGAAGGCGAGCACTGGCGGTTCACCAACCCCCAGGGCATCCAGTTCCACTTCGGCCTCAACAAGGTCCCCGGCTGGACGGACGGCAAGCCGCTCACCAACTCGGCCTGGAACGTGCCGGTCTACGGCAACCACCCCGGTGAGCCCTGCTACAACGCCACCTTCGCCGACGCGGTCTGCAACCAGACCTACCGCTGGAACCTCGACTACGTCGTGGACCCGCGCGGCAACGCGATGACCTACTGGTACCAGAAGGAGGTCAACCACTACGGGTCGAACTACAAGCTCGCCGGCGGTTCGACCGCCCGCGCGTACGACCGCTCCGGCTGGCTCGACCACATCTCCTGGGGCCTGCGCAGCAACAACCTGTTCGCCGCGGCCCCCGCGGAGGCCCGTTTCAAGGTCGACGAACGCTGCCTGAAGTCGGACACCTTCGACTGCGACCCGGCGAAGCTCAAGCCCGAGGTCGACTGGAACATCGCCAAGCAGTGGCCCGACACCCCCGGCGACCAGCTCTGCGCGGCGGGCGAGGAGTGCAAGGGCCGGTTCACCCCGACCTTCTTCTCCCGCAAGCGCCTGACCGAGGTCAACACCTTCGTCTGGAACGGCACCACCCACAAGCCGGTCGACACCTGGAAGCTCGTCCAGGACTTCCCCCAGACCGGTGACGGCACCGACTACCCCCTGTGGCTCTCCGAGATCCGCCACGTGGGCAAGAACGGCACCAACGCGGTGGGCACGGCCAACCCGGCGATCGAACTCCCCCCGGTGAAGTTCCGCGGGAAGCAGCTCCCCAACCGCGTGGACGGCCAGGGCGACGGCAAGCCGCCGTTCCTCCGCTACCGCATCGAGGCCATCGACACCGAGACCGGCTCGACCATCGCGGTCAACTACGCGCCGACCCAGTGCAAGGCAAGTGACCCGCGGGTCATGCCGGCCTCCCCGGAGACGAACACCCTCCGCTGCTACCCCGTCGTCTCCGAACTCCCGGACCCGACCGACCCCGAGCGCGAGCGGAAGATCTACTCCACCGACTGGTTCCACAAGCACATCGTGGACTCCGTCCAGGAGGAGGACCGCAACGGCAACTCGCCGACGCGGCGCACCGAGTACGAGTTCGTCGGCAACCCCGCGTGGGCCTTCGACGACGAGACGGAGATGATGCGCCCCAAGACGCGCACGTGGTCGCAGTGGCGCGGCTACGAGCGGGTCCGGACGTACATCGGTGCCGCGCCCGACAAGCGCTCCAAGACGGAGACGCTCTTCTTCCGCGGCCTCGACGGTGACCGGGCGGCGCCCTCGGGCGGCAAGCGGTCGGTCAAGGTCAAGGACTCCGAGGGCAACGAGATCGCCGACCACCGCCTCTACGCCGGCCAGACCCGCGAGGTCCTGGCCTACAACGGCGAAGGCGGCGCACTCGAAGCAGCCACCACCTACACCCCGTGGCTGCACGGCCCCACCGCGACCCGGCTCCGCAAGGGCGAGGTCGCGGCCGAGGACATCGAACCCCTCCAGTCCTTCGTCCATCAGACGGCCAAGGTCCAGTCCCGCATCCTCCTCTCCGAGAACCGCGGCTGGCGCCGCACCGAGATGGAGACCGCGTACGACGACCGCGGCTTCGCCCAGCAGGTGTCGAACAAGGGCGACATCGCCGACCCCTCCGATGACAGCTGCACCCGCTACGAGTACGACCCGGACGAGACCCGGTGGATCATCGCCCGCCAGAAGCGCATCGAAGCAGTCACCAAGACCTGCGATGCGGCGCTGCAGCGCCCGGCGGACGTCACCTCCGACGTCCGCATGGCCTACGACGCGGCCGGCAACGTCAAGTCCACCGAGTCGCTGACCGGTTACAGCGGTAGCACGCCGCAGTACCAGGTCGACGGCAGCGCGACGTTCGATTCCTACGGCCGTCCGAAGACCACCACCGACGTCTTCGGCAAGGTCACCAAGCTCGACTACACCCCTGCCTCCGGTCAGATCGTCACCAAGGTCGTGACCACCAACCACGCCGGTCACACCGAGACCACGGAGACCGACCAGGGCCGCGGCTCCGTCCTCGCCAAGCAGGACACCAACGGCCGCCGTCAGGTCATGGAGTACGACGCCTTCGGCCGCCTGGGCAAGGTGTGGTCCCCTTCGCGGACCCCCACCACCAAGTCCCCGAACGGCATCTTCTCCTACGACGTCCGCACCGACGGTCCGGTCGTCATCACCAACAAGGCGCTGCTGGACGACGGTACGTACCGCACCAGCTACGACATCTACGACAGCAGCCTGCGCATCCGCCAGACCCAGATGGAAGCCCTGGCCGGCGGCCGGATCATCTCCGACACCTTCTACAACAGCCTCGGACAGGTCTGGAAGTCCAACGGCGCCTACTACACCGCAGGCACCGCCTCCGGCGTCCAGTTCGCACCCAAGGACAACGAGGTCCCGTCCTCCACGGTGACCCAGTACGACGGGTCCGGCCGATCGGTCGCCCAGATCTCCCGCAAACTCGGCGAGGAGACCTCCCGCACCACCACCACCTACGGCGGCGACAACATCACCGTCGACCCGCCCACCGGTGAAACCCCCACCCGGGCCTTCCTCGACGGAGCAGGCCGCAAGACCGAACTCCGCTACTTCCGCTCGGACTCCCCCACCGGCGCCTACGACAAGACGACCTACGGCTACAACCAGCGCGGCGCGCTGGAGTCGGTCGTCAACCAGGCGGGCGACAAGTGGACCTTCAAGTACGACATCCGAGGCCGCCAGACCGAGCAGACGGACCCCGACAAGGGCACGTCCACGATGACGTACGGCCAGGGCGACCGGCTGACGAGCGTCACCGACGCCCGCGGCAAGACGGTGCTTCCCGCGTACGATGCGCTGGGCCGGACCGTCGCCACCCATGAAGGGTCCCTGGCAGGTCCGAAGCTGACCTCGACCACGTACGACACCCTCCCCGGTGCCATCGGCCTTCCCGTCGCTTCCACCCGGTACGTCGACGGCAAGGCGTACACCCAGGAGGTCACCGGGTACGACAAGGAGTACCGCCCGACCGGGACGAAGATCACGATCCCGTCCTCGGAGGGTGCCCTCGGCGGCACGTACGAGTTCACCTCGGGCTACCGGGAGAACACCGGTCTGCTTGAGTGGTCCGAGCAGCCGGCCGTGGCCGGTCTGCCCATCGAGCTGACGACCATGAAGTACAACCACTTCGAGCTGCCCACGGTCATGGGCATCGAAGGGAAGACCTTCGTCGACAAGGTCGACTACTCGCCCATGGGCGACGTCCTGCGCACCCACTCCGGCCCCGCCGGATCCCAGGTCTACACGTCGAACTTCTACGACGAGCAGACCCGCCGCCTGACCCGGACCGTCAATGACACCGAGAAGGCACCGGGACGCATCAACGACACGTCGTACGACTACGACGCCGTCGGCAACATCCTCAAGATCACCGACAAGGAAGGCCCGACCGGCACTGCCGACGTCCAGTGCTTCGCCTACGACTACATGCGCCGCATGGACGAGGCATGGACGGCCACCGACGACTGCGCGGCCAAGCCCAACGCAGCCGGTCCCGGCGCGAAGCCGCAGGTCGGCGGACCCAACCCGTACTGGAGCTCCTACAGCTTCGACGCGGCCGGCAACCGCACCAAGGAGGTGCAGCACTCCCCCACCGGTGACCTGACCAAGGACGTCACCCGGACCTACACCTACGGCACCCCCGGCCAGCCCGCCGCCAACCGGCTGCAGAAGGTCGACACCACCGGACCCGGCGGATCCCGCACCGAGTCCTACACCTACGACAAGGCCGGCAACACCGAGACCCGCACCATCCAGGGCGACACCCAGACCCTGATCTGGAACACGACGGGTCAGCTGGAGAAGGTCACCAAGGGCGCCGAGTCGACCGACCTCGTCTACGACGCCGGCGGCAACCGCCTGATCAAGCGTGACCCCACGGGTACGACGCTGTACCTGCCCGGCACCGAGGTCAAGCTGACCAAGGCCGGAAAGCTGGAGGGCACCCGCTACTACGCCCACCCCGCCGGCCCGACCCTCGTCAAGACCGCGAAGGACGGCGTGATCACCACGTCGTACCTGATGGCCGACAACAACGGCACGGCGACCACCTCCGTGGACGCCAAGACCTCCGCCGTCACCCGCCGCAAGTTCACCCCCTTCGGTGAGGTCCGCGGCACCGCTCCGGCGGTCTGGCCTGGCAAGAGGGGATTCGTCGGCGGCGAGATCGACGAGTCCATCGGCACCGTCCACCTCGGCGCACGCGAGTACGACCCGGCGACTGCCCGGTTCCTGTCCGTCGACCCGATCGTCGACTTCAGCGAGCCCAAGCAGCAGAACCCCTACGCCTACGCCAACAACTCACCGATCACCTTCAGCGACCCCAGCGGGCTCTCGATCGCGCCTCCCGTGATGCCCGTCAAGGACTTCACGGACGCCGAAGCCGCCTGGGCCCGCATGATCCAGGGCAAGAGCGCCCTGGACATCGCCCTCGAAATCGCCATGGGCATCCTCAAGGACGCCTCCGGCTACAACGACATCCGCGACTGCCTCAACGGCTCCTGGGGCGCCTGCGCAGGACTCGCACTCGACGCAGCCCTGCCCTTCGCCGGACGCGCCAAGCGCATCCTCAAGGCACTCGACCGAGCCTGGGAAGCCTTCAACAGCTGGTCCCAGAAACTCGCACTCGCCCGCGACATCCTCCGACGGGTCGAGCGCTACCAGCAGGCCATGGCCAAGTACGCCGAGGACCTCGCCGAGTGGAAACGCCAACTCGAAGAAGCCGCCGAACGAGCCAGAAAACTGGAGGAAGAAGCAGCAGCGGCCAGAAGAGCCGCACAGGAAGCAGCGGCCGCAGCCGCCAAGCGCGCCGACGAGGCCAAGGCAACGGCGGCCAAGCAGGGCAAGGCTTCCGCGCAGAAGGCCAAGAAGGCCGACGGCGACGGCAAGGCTTCGAAGTCGGCCGAGACGAAGAAGTCCGACGGGCCGAAGAAGTCCGGGCCGAAGGACAACGACAGCGGCGGCTCCGGAGGCGGCTGCCCGACCGGCAACGGCAACAGCTTCGTCCCCGGTACCAAGGTCCTGATGGCCGACGGCTCGGCCAAGCCGATCGAGGACGTCAGGCTGGGCGACGAGGTCCAGGCCCGGGACCCAGAGACGGGCGAGGCGGGCAACGAGACCGTCACGGCCGAGATCAAGGGCACGGGCGGCAAGAAGCTCGTCAACATCTCCATTGACACGGACGGTGACCGGGGCACTCCGGACCCGACCGTGACGGCCACCGACGGCCACCCCTTCTGGGTCGCCGATCTCGGCCAGTGGGTGGATGCCACCAAGCTCCAGCCGGGGCAGTGGCTGAGCACCGGTCCCGGCACCACAGTCCAGGTCACCGCCGTCGAACGCTTCGTGGTCTGGTCCGAGGGCGTCTACAACCTGACGGTCAGCGATCTCCACACGTACTACGTGCTGGCAGGTGACCAGCCGGTCCTCGTCCACAACAACAAGTGCGGAGGACTCTCCAGCAAGTGGTCGCAGGAGGACAACGCGGGCTCCATCGATGCGAACCAGCCCGGTCTGGCCTACAGCGGCATCTATGAGCCGAAGACCGGTCGGTTCGAGGCGCGACGCAGCGACCGGGACACCCCCGGTGGCATCCTGCCCCGCCGGGGTGGCCACGACATCCTCAACCGGGGGATGTTCGACGACTCACGGGAGACCGTCGGATTCACTGCCGTCATCCAGGAAGGCGGTGGCCTCCACGTGACGTGGCTGTCCCGCGGAGTGAACGGCCGGAACTTCCCCGAGCACGGGAACTTCGCTCCGCCGGAGCACCGGGCTGCCATCCTGGACGCCCTGCGGACAGCGACCGGCAGAAGGGTGACGGGCGACTGATGACCCCCTACGCCTCCGTGAGCATCGGCGCCTTCGAGCTCCCGCGCGAACTCGTGCGGGCAGTCCTCGACGGCATCTGGACCATCGACCGGGCTTCCGGCTTCCTGACCGCGGCCCTGCAGGTCAAGCCGACCGGTCAGGCCGTGCTGTACTCCCTGGAGAACATGGTCCGGGAGACCGCCCACTGGTGGGCCCAGTCACCCGAACAGGCCGCCCTCTACGGGGCGGGGCCGGTCCGGGCCGAAGGCTACGAGTCCGTCCCCGCATCGGAATCGGTCCTCATCGGGGACCTGGGGCCGGACTTGCCGCTGGCGCTGCACTACCGCGATCCGCACACCGCTCCCCGGCTGATGTACCTGCCGGCGAGCGGTCCCGGCTGGGTCGAGGTCGCACCGGACATCCGGGCCCTGACCGACTCTCTCGGCTAGGACACCGGCCGGCGTCACCGGCCTCACGGCCACACACGGCGAAGCCCCCGCCCGGATCGTTCCGGGCGGGGGCTCCGTCATGTCATGCGGGTATTACCGGGTGCTACCAGGTGCCGGGGAGCGCCTGCCAGCTCTTGAAGCTGCTCTCGAAACCACCGTCGGTGCGGCCCTTGAACGTGAAGGCAGCGGTGGCGCCGGTGGCGTAGTTGTACATGATGGACACGTCCTCGCGGCCGTCCCCGTCGGCGTCGCCCGATACCGTCGCGCCCGCGCTGGACGCGTACCAGTTGCCGTCGGGGGTGTCCCAGCTGCGGAGTTCGGCGCCGAGCTTGCCGTCCGCCTGGCCGAGCAGGGTGTTCAGCGTGTCGTTGCCCTCGGCGTGGTCGTACATCAGCGCCGCGTCGGCACGGCCGTCGCCGTTGTAGTCGCCGACCGTGAACTTGGTGCGCGCGTACTCCCACTGCTCCTTGGTCTTGGTCCAGGACTTGACCGGAGCGGCGAAGCCGCCGTTCGGCTGGCCGATGAAGGTGAACATCGCGACGCCGCCGGCGGTGTAGCCGTACAGCGCCATGATGTCGTCGCGGCCGTCGCCGTTGACGTCACCGGAGCGGAACGTGGCGTGGAAGATCCACCAGTTGCCGGTGGGAACCCGCCAGCTGGCGACACCCGAGTTGAAGGTGCCGTTGGCGTTGCCCGTCCAGGTGTGCAGGCCGGCCGCGCCGTCGCCGTAGTCGTAGACCATGGCGATGTCGGACCGTCCGTCGCCGTTGTAGTCGCCGGCGACGTAGATGCCCTTGGTCCAGTCGAAGTTGCCCACGGCGGCCGTCAGGCCCTTGACCGGGGTGAAGGTGCCGTTCTCGTTCGACAGGAAGTTCCACAGCGCGTTGCTGCCGTCGGCGTAGCCGTAGACCGCGCCGATGTCGGTGCGGCCGTCGCCGTTGAAGTCGCCGGCGACCCACTTGGCGCGGGCGTAGTCGAAGCTGCCCTTGCCGCTGGTCCAGCGGACCGTGGGCTCCTCGTAGCCGCCGTCACCGCGGGCGTCGAGCACCCACAGGGCGGTGGTGTTGTCGTCGTAGTCGTAGACGGTCGCCATGTCGCTGCGGCCGTCGCCGTTGAAGTCACCGGACAGGTCGGTCCGCAGGTGTGCGGTGCGGTCGGTGGGACGGTGCTCCAGAGCCACGCCGGTGGTCCGGTTGTAGCGGATGTAGCCCCCGACGAAGTCCGCCCGGGGACCGGCCGCGACCTCGTACTCGTCCGACTTCGGGTACCCGAGGAAGCTCTTCTCCGCGCCGAGCGCGATCCACTTGGCGCGGATGGCGCCGTACACCGGGTGCGCGCCCGTTGCGGACGTCCAGTAGATGGAGGCGCTGTCCGCGGTCTGGCCGCGCTTGCGGAAGTGGTTGTAGCGGCCGATGTTGTCGGTGTGCCTGGTCTCGTCGTTGGTCGGGTAGCCGAGCCGGCTCGGGCCGCCCATCTCCACGTAGCGGCGGTAGATGCCTCCGTTGACTTCCCAGGCGCCGAAGTCCGGCGTCCAGTAGATCGCGCCGGCGCCGCCGGAGCCGGTGAAGGTGCTGAACCGGCCGACCTCGTCGAAGGTCTTGCCCTCGTCGGAAGTCGGGTAGCCGAGGAGGCTCTTCTCCGCGCCGAGCGCCATCCACTTGGTGCGGATGGCACCCTGGACCACCCAGGCACCGGTACTCGGGTGCCAGTAGATGGAGGCGTTGTCATAGGTGATGCCGGTGGTCCGGAGGTGGATGAACCGGCCGCCGTCGGGGGTTTCCGTGACGTTGCCGGAGGGCTTGGCGAAGTCGGTGGCGCCACCCTTGGCCTTGAACTTCGCCAGCATCGGACCGCAGAGCTTATGGGTCGCTCCGGCGGTCACCGACGGCACGTTCTCGCACGTGGTCCAGGGGGTGCCGCCGACCGCGATCTGGCGGGCCGCACCGAAGGCGGAACCGCTGACCGGCGCACGGCCCGGGTGCTCCCAGAGCACGCCGCTGCTGTCACGCGACCACAGGTCGGCGAAGCCGTCCTTCTCGAAGTCGCCGAGGCTGGCCAGGTGCTGCGTACCGGTGAAGCCGGTGCCGATGGACTGGGTGCGCACGGCCGGGTCACCGTAGACGCTCAGGTCGATCCCGGCCTTGGAGGTCGGGTCGGTCGAGGCGCGGCTGGTGTACTGGTGGATCTTTCCGGTGGTCTTGTCCCGTGCCCAGAGCTCCGGCAGACCGTCCTTGTTGAGGTCGCCGGGCGCGATGAGGGTCATGTTCTGCCAGTCGGCGTTGCCGAGCGGGATCGGGTCGTAGGAGCGCCGGTCGAGCGTGCCGTCGGACTGGCCGAAGTAGAGCCAGAGCTCCCCGCCGGTCTTGACCAGCAGGTCGGCCTGGTCCGCCTCGTCGATCTTGCCGTCGCCCTCGGTCTGGTCGGCCAGGGGGTCGTCGTTGACGCTGCCGATGGCCAGCACCTGTTCGGCGTTCGCCCAGCGGTCGTTGTCGTCGAAGCGGGTGCCCAGCTCGATCCGGCTGGCTTCGGGGTCCTCGAGCTCGCCGTTGCCGGCGCCGCGGTAGACGTAGAGGTTCTGCCGGCTGTTGTCGGCCGAGGGCTCCAGGACGATCAGGTCCTCGTAGTAGTCCCCCTCGTTCCAGCTGCCCCACTGGGTCACGGACCGGGCGGAGGCGAAGTTGCCGTGCTCGGCCTGACGGGGCACGCCGAAGGCGCCGCCGCTCGTGCCGGGGACCATCCACAGCTTGCCGTCGCCCGGGTCCACGCTCCAGATGTCGGTCTGGCCGTCGCCGTTGACGTCGCCGTGCTTGTCCCGCTCCAGCGGGCGCTTGGCGTAGTACTGGTAGTAGGTCGGGCTCGAGCGGTTCCCCGCCGCGTCCAGGCTCCACACGTAGAGGCTGTGCGGACCAGCCGACACCGGCGTGTACTTGATCTGCGCCGGACCGCCCGTGGAGGTCGCGTTGACCGTACGGACGGTCGGGTTGTCGGAGGTGTGCCACTGGTACTTGGTGACGTCCGCCCCCTGCGTGCCCGCAGTGAAGGTGAACGTGCCCTCGGTGCGGGCGTAGGCGGTCTGCTTCTGCTCGTCCTTGGGGAACTGCGCCGACGACACGTCGGGCGGGCTCTTCGGGCCGTTCAGGTCCACGGTGAACGAGCACTGGCCTGCCCAGGCACTGGTGTCGGTGCCGTCGGAGACCCTGACATCCCACTTCCAGGTCCCGTCGGTGGGCGCCTTGATCGGAAACGTCGCGACGTTGCCCGAGGTGACGTCGGGACGCACCACCTGCAAGGTGCCGCTGTAGTTGTCGGCCTTCCAGTAGTGGAACTCGGCCTTGAGCGAGTTGTCCTCGGCGTCCTTCGCGCGGACGCGCAGGACGACCTCGTCCGTCCGCCCGATGGTGCCACCGGTGCAGGGCACGTACGGGTCCGACGTGCGGTCGGAGAAGGTCGGGACGGTGTTGTACTTGGTGGAGATGCGGAGGCTGTCCGGGTTCAGCTTGCGCCAGGAGACGTCGACCGTGTCCTTCGCGGCCTTCAGGCCGAGGGTCCACAGCGACTTTCCGTCCTTGACGGCGCCGGCCACTCCGGAGGTCACGTTCATCTCGATCGTGTCGCCGTCACCGGGGCAGTTGCGGCCGCCGTAGGACTGGCCGGAGGCGTCCACCATCCGGTTCCAGTCGGGCTGGTTGTTCCAGGTGGTCGACTTGCTGATGGGGTCGGTGTCCCAGACCTGGATGTCCCCGGAGTTGCAGCTCCAGGAACCCGCGGACTTCTGCTGGATCCGCAGCGTGGAGTCCATGATCCTCTTGCCCCGGTACTGGCTCACCGGGACCTGGAAGAAGGTCTTGGCGCAGACCACGGCGCCGCCCCGCTGGGCGTCCTTGGCGCAGCCTACGCGGGCGTCGTCGCTGAGGGTGCCGCCGTTCCAGTAGTTGGTGTCGGCGGTGCCCGCGATGCCGTTGTGCTTGTACGCGACCGTCCAGGCGGACTTCCAGCTGTCGGTCGTCTTCGGGTCGATGACGACGGGATAGGTGGTGTCCGCGGCGGTCAGCAGGTTGCGGTCCGGGGTGAGGGTGAGGGTGTCACCCTTCAGCGAAACGCCGAGGTCGGCCTGCTTGGTGCCGATGTCGATGCCCTCGGTGGCGGGCGTGCCCGCGTCCTGCGCCGTCGCGGCGGCCGGGGCGCCGGCCGCGGTCTTGGCCGGGGCGGATGCCTTGGCTGCGGATCGCGCCGCCGCCTTCTCCGCGCCCGAATCCCACATCTGGGGCTTGGCGAAGCCGAACACGGTCCGCCCGGAGGGGTCGACCGCCCGCATCTCGCCGTTGGCTTCCTTGCGGATCGCCAGGCCGTTGCCCTTGAGACCGAAGGGCAGCGAGGCCAGTTCCGGGTTGGCCGCGGCCTCGCGGTTCTTCACGATCAGCTGGTGCGAGAAGCCGGTGGCGTCCGCGCTGACCCGGAGGTCCACGCCCTTCATGACCTCGGCGTACGTGGCGCTGTTGCCCGTGATCGTCGGGGTGGGCAGCGGCTTGGGCCAGGTCAGGGTGATGTCCCGGCCTTCACTGCGCATGGTCGCCAGCGGGCCCTTGCCGCCGCCGGAGAAGGTCAGGGCGGAGCGGGTCGCCTTGGTGGCGATCCGGCCGTCCTTCTGCTTGGCCAGGCCGGTGTCCAGGGGGACGAGCTTGCCACCGCGGTGGACGCGGATCGGCACCAGTGCCTGCTCGGACGAGAAGGTCCCGTCCGGGTTGGCCCAGACCTCCTCGTACTCGGTGCGCTGAGAAACGATCTCGACGCGCTTGCCGGTGCGCTTGGCCTCGGCGCCGGCCTTGGCGTGCTGTTCGGCCACGGTGGCGGCCGGGGTGTTGGGCTTCGGCTTGGCGGCGGCCGGCGCCACGGCCGGGCCGGCCGCCGCGGCGACGGGCACCGCGCCGAGCAGGGTGGCGACCAGTGCGGTCGCCACGGTGAGTACGGGTGCCCTGCGGGAGGGCGGCCCGGTGACGCGGGTCCGCGTCGGGAAGGGTCTCACGGGGGTGGGTCCTCGGTGTCGGTTCCGGCAGCTGCCCGCCCGGGAAGCGGCCGAAAGAGGTCGGCTGGGCCTCCGACGGAAAAGCGGTATTCAGCCATCCGTTTTCGGCTCGTCGTGTTCGATTGATTTGTAGCAGCCGACGGGCCGATTATTCGACCTGGATCCCGCACCCCGGAACAACTCGCCCTTAACACGAAGGAGCGGGGAATTCCAAATTCCGAATTCAACATTCCGCTCAAGATGGCCTCCACCTGCACAGATTCGGACTCACCCCCTCCGCATATCCCTCGACTGTGACACCCCGCCACTGTTAGGTTCTGCGCTTGATAAATCGCACGGAATCACAGCGATCCGAGCGTCATAATCGGGAGTGTTCGAATCTTGAAAAGATCCCAGGCGCATGCGATGCGTGCGCCTCTGAGGCGTGCGTGGCGGTGGCCTATACCGCTCATCGCCGCCAGCTTGCTGGCCACGGGTCTGACCGTGGTGGAGGCCTCTGCGGCCTCCAAGCCCAAGCTGCCCGGCAACCAGAAGCTGACGAAGGTCAGCGGCACCGACGTCAAGGGCAAGCCGGCTCCGGGGCCGGCCGAGTCGCAGAAGAAGGCGTGGAAGTCCGCGCCGAACGTGGCGTGGCCCGCGCCGGGCACGGCTGAAATCAGCCTGCCCGACGCGCCGGTCCCGGCCGCCACGGCGATGAAATCAGCCACCGGTTCCGCTTCCGGTTCCGCACCCGCGGCAGCCGACGCGGGGAAGCCCGGCAAGGCGGTGAAGGCGGGCAAGCTGCCCGTCTCCGTGTCCGCCCTCCCGGCGAAGAACCCGCCTTCGGCGGACCGCCGTTCGGCCGCAGCCGCGGGGGCTCCGGCCGCCGCCGCCCCGACCGGTGTCAAGGTCAAGGTCGATCTGCACGACCGGGCCGCCGCACACCGCGCGGGAGCCGGCAACGGCCTCCTGCTGACGGTCCAGCGCACCGACGCGGGCACCACGCCCGCCCCGGTCTCGGTGGAGCTGGACTACAACGCCTTCAAGAACGCCTACGGCGGCGGCTGGGGCTCCCGCCTCCGCTTCAAGGCGGTACCCGCCTGTTCCCTGACGACCCCGCAGCGCCCCGAGTGCCGTACGTCCCAGGACGTGGTGACCAAGAACGACCCGGTCACCGGCAAGCTCATCGCGACCTTCGAGGCCCCGGCCAACCGGGCCCCTGCCGCCAAGCTCGCCGGCAGCGCGTTCATGTCCGCCCCGGCCGCAGCCGCGGCCTCCAGCGGCGCGATGATGATCTCCGCCACGGCCGGTGCGGACGGCGCGAACGGCACGTACAAGGCGACGTCGCTCAGCGCTTCTGGTTCCTGGCAGGCCGGCGGTTCGGCGGGTGACTTCTCCTGGTCCTACCCGCTGGACATCCCGGCCTCCCTCGGCGGTCCGAGCCCGTCACTGTCGCTGGGCTACTCCAGCTCGACGATCGACGGCCGTACGAACGCCTCCCAGCAGCAGACCTCGTGGGTGGGTGACGGCTGGGACCTGGCCTCGAACTACATCGAGCGGTCGTTCACTCCGTGCAGCCAGGACAAGCGCAAGGATTCCGGGTACAACAACCCGAAGGACGACACGGGCGACCTGTGCCACGGCGCACCCATGGTCACCATGTCCCTCAACGGCGGCTCGACCCCGCTCGTCCTGGACGACGCCACCAAGAAGTGGCGCCCGGCCAAGGACGACGGCTCCCGCCTCGAACTCCTCTCCGGCGCCGACAACGGCGACAAGGAAGGCGAGCACTGGCGGTTCACCAACCCCCAGGGCATCCAGTTCCACTTCGGCCTCAACAAGCTGAAGAACTGGGCCTCGGGCAAGCCGGTGACCAACTCCACCTGGACGGTGCCGGTCTACGGCAACCACCCAGGCGAGCCGTGCTACAACGCCACCTTCGCCGACGCCGTCTGCGACCAGGCGTACCGGTGGAACCTGGACTACGTCGTGGACCCGCGCGGGAACGCGATGACGTACTGGTACCAGAAGGAGCAGAACTACTACGGCTCCAACTACAAGATCGCCGGCGGCTCCACCGCCCGCGAGTACACCCGCTCCGGCTGGCTCGACCACATCTCCTGGGGCCTGCGCGAGGACAACCTCTTCACCAGCGCCCCCGCCGAGGCCCGCTTCAAGGTCGAAGAGCGCTGCCTGAAGTCGGACACCTTCGACTGCGACCCGGCCAAGCTCAAGCCCGAGGTCGACTGGAACATCGCAAAGCAGTGGCCCGACACCCCCGGCGACCAGCTCTGCGCCAAGGGCGAGGAGTGCAAGGCCCGGTTCACCCCGACCTTCTTCTCCCGCAAGCGCCTGACCGAGGTCAACACCTTCGTCTGGAACGGCACCACCCACAAGCCGGTCGACACCTGGAAGCTCGTCCAGGACTTCCCGCAGACCGGTGACGGCTCGGACTACCCCCTGTGGCTGTCGGAGATCCGGCACGTGGGCAAGAACGGCACGACCGTATCGGGTACCGCCAACACCGCGATCGAACTCCCCGCGGTGAAGTTCCGCGGCAAGCAGCTCGACAACCGCGTCGACAGCAACGGCGACGGCAAGGTCCCCTTCAAGCGCTACCGCATCGAGGCGATCGACACCGAGACCGGCTCCACCATCGCGGTCAACTACGCGGAGCCCGAGTGCCGCGTCGCCGACCCGCGGGTCATGCCGGCCTCGCCGGAGACCAACACCCTCCGCTGCTACCCGGTCGTCTCCGAACTCCCGGACCCGACCGACCCCAACCGCGAGCGGAAGATCTACTCCACCGACTGGTTCCACAAGCACATCGTGGACTCCGTCCGTGAAGAGGACCGCAACGGCAACTCGCCGACCCGTGTCACCTCCTACCAGTTCCTCGGAAAGCCCGCCTGGGCCTTCGACGACGAGACGGAGATGATGCGCCCGAAGACGCGCACCTGGTCGCAGTGGCGCGGCTACGAGCGCGTCCGCACCTACATCGGTGCCGCGCCCGAAAAGCGCTCCATGACCGAAACCCTCTTCTTCCGAGGCCTGGACGGCGACCGCGCCGGCCCGGACGGCGGCAAGAAGTCGGTCAAGGTCAAGGACTCCGAGGGCGTCGAGATAGCCGACCACCGCCTCTACGCCGGCCAGACCCGCGAGGTCCTGGCCTACAACGGCGAAGGCGGCGCCCTGGAGGCGGCCACCACCTACACCCCGTGGATCCACGGCCCCACTGCCACCCGCCTCCGCAAGGGCGAGACCGCGGCCGAGGACATCGAACCCCTCCAGTCCTTCGTCCAGCAGACCACGCACGTCAACTCGCGCATCCTCCTCTCGGAGAACCGCGGCTGGCGGCGGACCGCGATGGAAACCAAGTACGACAACCGCGGCATCGCCGAATGGGTGTCAGACAAGGGCGACGTCGCCGACCCAAACGACGACAGCTGCACGCGCTACGAGTACGAGTCGGACGAGACCCGCTGGATCATCGCCCGCCAGAAGCGCATGGAGACCGTCTCCAAGGCGTGTGACGCGACGGTTCAGCGCCCGGACGACGTGACCAAGGACGTCCGCATGTCCTACGACACGGCGGGCAACCTGAAGTCGACCGAGTCGCTGAACGGCTACTCCGGCAGCACGCCGCAGTACCAGGTGGACGGCAGCGCCACGTTCGACGCCTACGGCCGTCCGAAGACCACCACCGACGTCTTCGGCAAGGTCACCAAGCTCGACTACACCCCTGCCTCGGGCCAGATCGTCACCAAGACGGTCTCGACCAACCACGCCGGACACACGCAGACCACCGAGACCGACCTGGGCCGCGGCTCCGTCCTGGCCAAGCAGGACACCAACGGCCGCCGCCAGGTCATGGAGTACGACGCTCTCGGGCGCCTGACCAAGGTGTGGTCTCCCTCGCGGAACCCCACCGCCAAGTCGCCGAACGGCATGTTCTCCTACGACGTCCGCACCGACGGTCCGGTCGTCATCACCAACAAGGCGCTGCTGGACGACGGTACGTACCGCACCAGCTACGACATCTACGACAGCAGCCTGCGCATCCGCCAGAACCAGATGGAGGCACTGGCCGGCGGCCGCATCATCAGCGACACCTTCTACAACAGCCTCGGCCAGGTCTGGAAGTCCAACGGCGCCTACTACACCGCAGGCACCGCCTCCGGCGTCCAGTTCGCACCCAAGGACAACGAGGTCCCGTCCTCCACGGTGACCCAGTACGACGGCACGGGCCGTTCGACGGCACAGATCTCGCGGAAGTTCGGAGAGGAGACCTCCCGGACCACCACAGCCTACGGCGGCGACAACCTCACCGTCGACCCGCCGACTGGTGAGTCGCCGACGCGGGCCTTCCTCGACGGCACCGGCCGCAAGACGGAACTCCGGGTGTTCCGCTCGGAGACCCCGACTGGCGCCTACGACAAGACGACCTACAGCTACAGCCGGCACGGCTCCCTGGAGTCGGTCGTCAACCAGGCCGGCGACAAGTGGGAGTTCGAGTACGACCTGCGCGGCCGCCAGACCAAGCAGAAGGACCCCGACAAGGGCACGTCCACGATGACGTACGGCCAGGGCGACCGGCTGACGGGTGTCACCGACGCCCGCGGCAAGACCGTCGCTCCTGAATACGACGGTCTCGGTCGAGTCATCGCGATGCACGAAGGCTCGGTGACGGGCCCGAAGCTGACGTCGACCACATTCGACACCCTGCCGGGCGCCATCGGCATGCCCGTGTCGTCCACCAGGTATGTGGACGGCAAGGCGTACACCCAGCAGGTCACGGGGTACGACACGGACTACCGGCCGACTGGCAGCAAGGTCATCATCCCCTCCTCTGAGGGCGCGCTCGGCGGTACCTACGAGTTCACGACTGGGTATCGGGAGAACACCGGACTGACGGAGTGGGTGGAACAGCCGGCTGTCGCCGGCCTGCCCATCGAGCTCATCACCACGAAGTACAACCACTTCGAGCTGCCCACCGTCATGGGCATCGAGGGCAAGACCTTCGTCGACAAGGTCGACTACTCGCCCATGGGCGACGTGCTCCGCACCCACTCCGGCCCCGCCGGATCCCAGGTCTACACGTCGAACTTCTACGACGAGCAGACCCGCCGGCTCACCCGCACGGTCAACGACACCGAGAAGGCACCGGGCCGGATCAACGACACGTCGTACGACTACGACGCCGTCGGCAACATCCTCAAGGTCACCGACAAGGAAGGCCCCACCGCAACCCCCGACGTCCAGTGCTTCGCCTACGACTACATGCGCCGCATGGACGAAGCCTGGACCGCCACCGACGACTGCGCCGCCAAGCCCAACGCCGCCGGCCCCGGCTCCAAGCCGCAAGTGGGCGGACCCAACCCGTACTGGAGCTCCTACAGCTTCGACGCGGCCGGCAACCGCACCAAGGAGGTGCAGCACTCCCCCACCGGTGACCTGACCAAGGACGTCACCCGCACCTACACCTACGGCACCCCCGGCCAGCCCGCAGCCAACGGCCTCAAGAAGGTCGACACCACCGGACCGGACGGAAGCCGGACCGAGTCCTACACGTACGACGCTGCAGGCAACACCAAGACCCGGACCATCCAGGGCGACACCCAGACCTGGGAGTGGGGCGCCGACAACCAGTTGGCGAAGGTCACCAGGGGCACGGATGAGACCGGCTTCGTCTACGACGCCGCAGGCAACCGCCTGATCAAGCGTGACAACACGGGCACCACCCTGTACCTGCCCGGGACCGAGGTGAAGCTGACCAAGGCCGGAAAGCTGGAGGGCACCCGCTACTACGCCCACCCGGCCGGCCCGACCATGGTCAAGACCGTCAAGGACGGCGTGACCACCACGTCGTACCTGATGGGCGACCGCAACGGCACGGCGACCACCTCCGTGGACGCCAAGACCTCCGCCGTCACCCGACGCAAGTTCACGCCCTTCGGTGAGGTCCGCGGTGCAGCACCGACCGCGTGGCCAGGCAAGAGGGGATTCGTCGGCGGCGAACTCGACGAGACCATCGGCACCGTCCACCTCGGCGCACGTGAATACGATCCGGCTACCGGACGATTCCTCTCCGTCGACCCGGTCATCGACCTCAACGAGCCCAAGCAGGTCAATCCCTACGTCTACGCGAACAACTCGCCGGTGACGTACAGCGACCCGAGCGGTTTGTCGATCGCACCGCCCGTGATGCCCATCAAGGACTTCACGGACGCCGAAGCCGCCTGGGCCCGCATGATCCAGGGCAAGAGCGCCCTGGACATCGCACTCGAAGTCGCCATGGGCATCCTCAAGGACGCCTCCGGCTACAACGACATCCGCGACTGCCTCGGCGGCGACTGGGGCGCCTGCGCAGGACTCGCACTCGACGCCGCACTCCCCTTCGCCGGACGCGCCAAGCGCATCCTCAAGGCACTCGACCGAGCCTGGGAAGCCTTCAACAGCTGGTCCCAGAAACTCGCTCTCGCCCGCGACATCCTCCGACGGGTCGAGCGCTACCAGCAGGCCATGGCCAAGTACGCCGAGGACCTGGCCGAGTGGAAACGCCAGATAGAGGAAGCCGCCGAACGAGCCAGAAAACTGGAGGAAGAAGCAGCAGCAGCCAGAAGAGCCGCACAGGAAGCAGCCGCAGCAGCGGCCAAACGCGCCGACGAGGCCAAGGCCACGGCTGCGCGGCAGGGCAAGGCGTCGACGCAGAAGGCCAAGAAGGCCGACGGCGACGGCAAGGCGTCCAAGTCCGCCGAGACGCAGAAGTCCGACGGAGCGAAGAAGGGGGCCACCAAGGACGACGACAGCGGCAGCACCGAAGCACCCGCGTGCAAAAACAGCTTCGTCCCGGGCACCGAGGTTCTCCTGGCCGACGGATCCGCCAAGCCGATCGAAGAGATCGAGATCGGTGACGAGGTAGCGGCCACCAATGCCGAGACCGGCATCACCGAGGCGCAACCGGTCGTCGGAGAGATCATCGGTGTGGGCCAGAAGGAACTGGTCGAGATCACGCTGGACACCGACGGTGCCGCAGGTGATGCTTCCGATTCCCTGACCGCTACGGGCAACCACCCCTTCTGGGCTCCGGCTCTCGGCAAGTGGGTGAACGCGACCGACCTGACGGCCGGTGAGTGGCTTCACACCTCGGCCGGTACCTGGGTGCAGGTCACAGCGGTCAAGCGGTGGACCCAGCAGCAGACGGTGCGCAACCTCACCGTCGCGAACGAGCACACGTACTACGTACTGGCCGGTTCCACCCCGGTTCTCGTCCACAACTGCGGGCCGCTCTACTCCGAGATCAAGGACGGACGACGGGGTAGCGCCTACGTGGAGGTCACCCGGGAGTCTCTGGCCGCCAAAACGGGCACGGGGACCAACAGCAGGAAGCCTCACGGGTTCCGAAAGGGTGACTCGCGGGGACACTTGATCGGGAAGCAGTTCGGTGGTTCCGGCACCGACATGCGGAACATCATCGCGCAGGGCAAGGATGTCAACAACGACGCCATCTCCAAGGCCGAGGACATGATTGCCGACTATGTACGGGATACTGGGGACACCGTCATCCTGAGCGTCACCCCCATCTACGGTGATGCGAAATACCGTGCGGTGGGTGTACGGATCGAGGCCGTGGGTGAATCCGGATGGTCCTATGACAAGACCTTCCCCAACTTCTAGGATCGCCGCATGAAAGCACTGGACGCGCTGATCCGGCTCTGCCCACCACCAGTGACGGGCAGGGGTCCGGCGTCGGACGGCAAGGGGATCGCACCCATTCCGCCCAGCCACGCTGCCATGCTGGACGTCTACGGGCCCGGCAGATTCAACGATTTCCTCTGGATCTACGGGAATTCAAACTCTGAGATCTGGCCGGACATCGAAGCGCGAACCAAGGCTTCTTCGGCCATCCTCGCAGGCAAGAAGATCCCGGGAATCCGGGCGGCATTGACCAAGTTCGGCATCAGTCCGGACGAGCTGATCGAATGGGGGGCGACCGACAATGCCGACTGCCTCTTCTGGGTTCCCACAGGTCAGGCGGACGCCTGGCCGACCCTGATAGTCGAGGCCGGACAGCTGGACTACACGGTGGTCGAGGCATCGTCACCGGATGTCGTCCTGAGGTTCCTCGAAGGGAGACTCGACTGTCCCTTCTTCCCGGCCGAATCCACGAGCCGGTTTCCGGAGTTCGAAAGCTGGTGGGACGAGGACCTCGAAAGCTGGTGGGACGACTGAGTGAAGCCTGTGCGTGAGGCTTCCGCCAGCAGCGCGAGAGCAGCTGACGGAGGATCCTCAGCGCAGCGGAGAAGGGTCCGGCCCCGCAGGAGTCCTGCGGGGGCGGGCTCCCACCGACAGATGCCCCCCGGGTCCACCCGGGTGGGGCATCTGCCGTACTGGCGGAAGACCAACTACCGCCGCCGCAGGTCCGCCACCCTCGCCGCCGCCTGTTCCCCCAGCGGGGCCGCGCTGCGGAGCTGGGCCGTCGGGCCGCCGCGGCGCTGGACCGGGAGCGGGGCCTCGCGGCGGGTCTGGCGGCGGCCCGGGAGGCCGTCGCCGCCGCCGGAGACCGACGCCGGGCCGGAGCCGGCGATGGTGACCTGGACGCCCTGGTCCGCGAGGGCCTGGAGCTCCGCCGCGGCGCGGTCGTCGTGGGGCGGGGGCTCGTCCGTGACCAGGCGGGTGATCACGTCCGTCGGCACCGTCTGGAACATGGTGTCGGTGCCGAGCTTGGTGTGGTCCGCGAGGACCACCACCTCCGCCGCCGCCTGCACCAGCGCGCGGTCCACGCTCGCGCTGAGCATGTTGGAGGTGGAGAGGCCGCGCTCCGCCGTCAGGCCGCTGCCCGAGAGGAAGGCGCGGGAGACGCGGAGGCCCTGGAGGGACTGTTCCGCACCGCTGCCGACCAAGGCGTAGTTCGAGCCGCGCAGGGTGCCGCCGGTCATGACGACCTCGACGCGGTTGGCGTGCGCCAACGCCTGGGCGACCAGGAGGGAGTTGGTCACCACCGTCAGGCCGGGCACCCGCGCGAGCCGGCGGGCCAGCTCCTGGGTGGTGGTGCCCGCGCCGACGACGACGGCCTCGCCTTCCTCGACGAGGCCCGCCGCGACATCGGCGATGGCGGTCTTCTCCGCCGTCGCGAGATGGGACTTTTGCGGGAAGCCGGATTCACGGGTGAACCCGCCCGGCAGCACCGCACCGCCGTGCCGGCGGTCGAGGAGTCCTTCTGCCTCCAGCGCCCGCACGTCCCGCCGTACGGTCACTTCGGAGGTCTGGACGACGCGGGCGAGCTCACGGAGCGACACGGCCCCGTTGGCGCGCACCATTTCGAGGATCAACTGGCGACGTTCTGCAGCGAACACGGAACAGACGGTAACGCGGACGACCGTCTGCTTTCAGCTCTTTGCGCCGGAATACCGAAGTTGTTCGCAGGGCGGGGTGACTAGTGGTATACGCGGCGCGAGGGTTCGGTGAACTCCTCGCGCCGCTCCGTTACCCGACCCCAACGGCCTTGCGGGCCGCCGCGGTTCGACGGGCTCACGCCTCGCCGGTCGCCTTGCGGGTGTGCAGCTGGCGGGCGACCTCGGCGATCGAACCCGAAAGCGAGGGGTACACCGTGAACGCGTTTGCGATCTGCTCGACCGTCAGGTTGTTGTCGACCGCGATCGAGATGGGGTGGATCAGTTCGCTGGCGCGCGGGGAGACGACCACGCCGCCGACCACGATGCCGGTGCCGGGGCGGCAGAAGAGCTTCACGAAGCCGTCCCGGATGCCCTGCATCTTCGCGCGCGGGTTGCGCAGCAGCGGCAGCTTCACCACGCGGGCTTCGATCTTCCCGGCGTCCACGTCGGCCTGGGTGTAGCCGACGGTGGCGATCTCCGGGTCGGTGAAGACGTTCGAGGACACCGTCTTGAGGTTCAGCGGGGTCACCGCGTCGCCGAGGAAGTGGTACATGGCGATACGGCCCTGCATGGCCGCCACGGAGGCCAGCGCGAACACGCCGGTCACGTCGCCGGCCGCGTACACGCCGGGCGAGGAGGTGCGGGAGACCTTGTCGGTCCAGATGTGGCCGGACTCCTTCAGCCGGACCCCGGACTCCTCCAGGTTCATGTCCCTGGTGTTGGGGATCGCGCCGACCGCCATCAGGCAGTGGGTGCCCGAGATGACCCGGCCGTCGGAGAGGGTGACCTCCACCCGGTCGCCCACCCGCTTGGCGGACTCGGCGCGGGACCGGCCGATGACGTTCATTCCGCGGCGGCGGAAGACGTCCTCCAGCACGGCGGCGGCGTCGGGGTCCTCGCCGGGCAGCACGCGGTCGCGGGAGGAGACCAGGGTGACCCGCGAGCCGAGGGCCTGGTAGGCGCCGGCGAACTCGGCGCCGGTGACGCCGGAGCCGACCACGATGAGCTCCTCGGGGAGCTCCTCCAGGTCGTAGACCTGGGTCCAGTTCAGGATGCGCTCGCCGTCGGGCTTGGCGTCGGGGATCTCGCGCGGGGTGCCGCCGGTGGCGATGAGCACGGCGTCCGCGGTCAGGATCGTCTCGGTGCCGTCGGCGGCCGTCACGATCACGTCGCGGGTGCCGTCGATGCCCTGCGGGCCGCCCAGCTTGCCGCGGCCGCGCATGACCTTGGCGCCGGCCCGGGTGACGGAGGCGGTGATGTCGTGCGACTGGGCGAGCGCCAGGCGCTTCACCCGCCGGTTGACCTTGCCGAGGTCCACGCCGACGACGCGGGCGGCCTGCTCGATGTGCGGGGTGTCGTCGGCGACGATGATCCCCAGCTCCTCGTAGGAGGAGTCGAAGGTGGTCATCACCTCGGCGGTCGCGATGAGGGTCTTCGAGGGGACGCAGTCGGTGAGCACCGACGCCCCGCCCAGACCGTCGCAGTCGACGACGGTCACCTCCGCGCCGAGCTGGGCGCCCACGAGCGCCGCCTCATAGCCGCCGGGTCCGCCGCCGATGATCACGATCCGGGTCACGAAAAGTCCGCCTCACGTCTGCCCGGCCGGCAGCCGCTCCGGCCGGTGTGTCCGGGGGGTGTCCCCGGGGGATGCATTCCGTGCCCCATTGTCCCGCACGCCTCAAGGTGCTTCCGCCCGGGGCGCCGGCCCCCACGCCGCGCCATGTGGGCAGGCGTGCCGCGGGGCGGCACGGGTGGGCACACGGCACCCGGCCCCGCGTGGCTCGCGCAGCTCCCCGCGCCCCCCGGAACCGGACCAGGACCGGCCCCGGACCGACCCCGGCCGAACCCCCGGGTAGGGCACCGGGGAGCGCGGTCGGAGCCGGTGCTCCCGTACCCTCAACCTCATGTCGCTCTACGCCGCGTACGCCGGCAACCTCGACCCGCGGCTGATGACGCGCCGCGCCCCGCATTCGCCGCTGCGCGGCACGGGCTGGATCAACGGATGGCGGCTCACCTTCGGCGGCGAGCAGATGGGCTGGGAGGGCGCGCTCGCCACGATCGTGGAGGCACCGCGCCAGCAGGTGTTCGTCGCGCTCTACGACATCGCCCCCCTGGACGAGGACTCGATGGACCGCTGGGAGGGCGTCGGGCTCGACATCTACCGGCGCATGCGGGTGCGGGTGCACACCCTGGACGGCGAGGAAGCGGCCTGGGTCTACGTCCTGAACGGGTACGAGGGCGGTCTCCCCTCGGCCCGCTACCTGGGCGAGATCGCCGACGCCGCGGAGATGGCCGGCGCCCCCCACGACTATGTGATGGAACTCCGCAAGCGCCCCTGCTGACCGTTCGCCGGGCCGCCGCGCACCCCCGCCCCACGCCCCACGCCCCACGCCCCCGACCAGGGGTGTCAAAGGGCCTGCGGTCGCAAATCGTCGGAAACGACAAGGCAACGATCGGAACACCGTGAGCTATGCCATCTACGCGCGTAGGCCCGGAGCGGCTACGCTCATCCGCGTGAACGCATCTGTTACCGACCCCCACGCCGCCGCCTCCGCCGCCGCCGCTCGTCTGCGCGAGCTGACCGGCGCCGAGACCCACGATGTCGCCCTCGTCATGGGCTCCGGCTGGGCGCCCGCCGCCGAGGCGCTCGGTGCCCCCGAGGCCGAGTTCCTCGTCACCGAGCTGCCCGGATTCCCCCCGGCCGCCGTCGAGGGCCACGGCGGCAAGGTCCGCTCGTACAAGATCGGCGACAAGCGCGCCCTGGTCTTCCTCGGCCGCACGCACTACTACGAGGGCCGCGGCGTCGCCGCCGTCGCCCACGGTGTCCGCACCGCCGTGGCCGCCGGCTGCAAGACCGTCGTCCTGACCAACGGCTGCGGCGGTCTCCGCGAGGGCATGCGCCCGGGCCAGCCGGTCCTGATCAGCGACCACATCAACCTCACCGCGACCTCGCCGATCATCGGCGCGAACTTCGTGGACCTCACCGACCTGTACTCGCCGCGTCTGCGCGCGCTGTGCAAGGAGATCGACGCCTCCCTCGAAGAGGGCGTCTACGTGCAGTTCCCCGGCCCGCACTACGAGACCCCGGCCGAGATCAACATGATCCGCGTCATGGGTGCCGACCTGGTCGGCATGTCCACCGTGCTGGAGGCCATCGCCGCCCGCGAGGCGGGCGCCGAGGTCCTGGGCATCTCCCTGGTCACCAACCTGGCGGCCGGCCTGTCCGGCGAGCCGCTCAACCACGAAGAGGTCCTCCAGGCCGGCCGCGACTCGGCCGCCCGCATGGGCGAGCTGCTCACCCAGGTCCTGGCCCGGATCTGATACGTAGCGGTACGTGACGTACGCGACCGCCGCGCTTACGCGGCGACGCGGGACCCACAAGTCGAGAGTGAGGCACAAAGAGTGGTGCAGGACGCGCAGGACGACCTGATCGCACGGGCCCGGGCCTGGCAGGCCGAGGACCCCGACCCCGAGACCGCGGAGGAGCTCGGCCGGCTCATCGAGGCGGGCGACCTCGACGGGCTCGCGGACCGGTTCTCCGGCACCCTGCAGTTCGGCACCGCCGGACTGCGCGGCGAGATCGGGGCGGGTCCGATGCGGATGAACCGCTCCGTGGTCATCCGGGCCGCGGCGGGCCTCGCCGCGTACCTCAAGGACCGCGGGCACGAGGGCGGCCTGGTCGTCATCGGCTACGACGCGCGCTACAAGTCGGCCGACTTCGCCCGCGACACCGCGGCCGTGATGACCGGTGCCGGGCTGCGCGCCGCCGTCCTGCCCCGGCCGCTGCCGACGCCCGTCCTCGCCTACTCGATAAGGCACCTGGGTGCCGTCGCCGGCGTCGAGGTGACCGCGAGCCACAACCCGCCCCGGGACAACGGCTACAAGGTCTACATGGGCGACGGCTCGCAGATCGTCTCCCCGGTCGACGCCGAGATCGCGGACCGGATCGCGGCGGTCGGCGCGCTGGACACCGTCCCGCGTCCCGCCGACGGCTGGCTGCAGCTCGACGAGGAGGTCCTGGAGGCCTACCTGGCGCGCACGGACCTGGTCCTGAGCCCCGGGTCCCCCCGGACCGTGCGGACCGTCTACACGGCCATGCACGGCGTCGGCAAGGACGTCCTGACGGCCGCCTTCGCCCGGGCCGGCTTCCCGGCGCCCGCGCTCGTCGCCGAGCAGGCCGAGCCGGACCCCGCGTTCCCCACCGTGTCCTTCCCCAACCCGGAGGAGCCGGGCGCGATGGACCTCGCCTTCGAGGCGGCGCGCGCGGTGGTCCCGGACATCGTGATCGCCAACGACCCGGACGCGGACCGGTGCGCGGTGGCCGTGCCCGACGATTCCGCCGAGGGCGGCTGGCGGATGCTGCGCGGCGACGAGGTCGGCGCGCTGCTGGCCGCGCACCTGGTGCACAAGGGGGCGCAGGGCACGTTCGCCGAGTCGATCGTCTCCTCCTCCCTGCTGGGGCGGATCGCCGAGGCGGCCGGGCTGCCGTACGAGGAGACGCTGACCGGCTTCAAGTGGATCTCCCGCGTGGAGGGCCTGCGCTTCGGGTACGAGGAGGCGCTCGGCTACTGCGTGGACCCCGAGGGCGTCCGCGACAAGGACGGCATCACCGCCGCGCTGCTGGTGGCGGAGCTGGCCTCGGAGCTCAAGGAGCAGGGCCGGACCCTGACCGACCTGCTGGACGACCTGGCCATGGCACACGGCCTGCACGCCACCGACCAGCTGTCGGTGCGGGTGTCGGACCTGTCGGTGATCGCGGACGCGATGCGCACGCTGCGCGCGCAGCCGCCGTCTGAGCTGGCGGGCCTGCGGGTGACCTCGGCGGAGGACCTCACGCAGGGCACGGACAAGCTGCCGCCGACCGACGGCCTGCGGTACTACCTGGAGGGCGACTACAAGGCGCGCGTCATCGTCCGCCCCTCCGGCACCGAGCCGAAGCTGAAGTGCTACCTGGAGGTCGTGGTCCCGGTGGCGGACGCCTCCGACCTGGCCTCGGCGCGGTCCCGTGCCGCGGACGTGCTGGCGGCGATCAAGAAGGACCTCGCCGCGGCGGCAGGCATCTGATCCCGGTCCCGAAGGCCCCCGGACCCTCCCCAGGGTCCGGGGGCCTTCGCGTGCGCCGGGGCGGTCGTTCCCGCCGCCCTCCCGACGCGCCGGGTTCCGCCATCCGTGCTGTGCTCGTAGGGGGACGTGGAAGCACGAGGCAGGAAACGGAGGACGAGTGATGGCCAAGAACCTCAAGGCCAGGGACATCATGACGGCCGGCGTGCAGTGCGTCGGCGAGCACCAGAGCCTGCTCGACGCCTCGCGGATGATGCGCGACCTGAACGTCGGCGCTCTGCCCATCTGCGGCGACGACCAGCGCCTCCAGGGCCTCATCACCGACCGGGACATCGTGGTCAGGTGCTGTGCCGAGGGCAAGGACCCGGCGACGATGAAGGCGGGCGACCTCGGCGGCAACCTGCACTGGATCGACGCGGACGGCAGCGCCATGGAAGCGGTCGACTCCATGGAGATGCACCAGATCAAGCGCCTGCCGGTGATCGACGTCAAGAACGGCCACAAGCTGATCGGCATGATCACCGAGGCCAACCTGGCGAAGAACCTCTCCGACGAGCAGATCGCCGAGTTCGCGGTCCGCGTCTACGCGGCGAACTGACGGCGGGGTACCGGACGCCCGGTGGCGGACCTGAGCGGCCCCGCCACCGGGCCCGTCACGCCCGGGCCCGTCACGCCCGGGCCCGCGGCCCGACCTCCCGGACCACCGCGTACGTCGGCACGCCTGCCCCGGCGAACTCCGCGGTACCGGACAGCCCGGTCACCGCGGCCTCGATGGCCGCCAGCCGGCCCTCGGTGTCCGAGGTGTCGACGAAGTTCCGGTAGTCCGCCTCGCTCTCCCAGGTCACCACGTTGTGGACCCGGGTCCCGTCGGTGCTCACGTGGAACCGGGCCGATACGTAGCCCGGGTACCAGGCCACCCACCGCTCCAGCAGCGGAACGAACGCGTCCACCAGCTCGCGCTGGGTGTCCGGGCCGTCGACGGTGTACTCGATGATCGAGGCGAAATCGGTGCTCACGGGATGCTCCTGCGGGGACGCCGGTATGCGGGACCAGGGACGGTACGCAGCCATCCTCGAACCTCAATCGAGGTTGAGGTCAACCCGTCAACCCGTCAGCCCTCCGGCCCTCCGGCCCACCGGCCCACCGGCCGTCGGCCCTCCGGCCCGTCACCCCCGGACGATCTCCCCCAGCGTCGCCACCGACTCCGGCCGGGCGCGCATCGCGTCCGTGCACTCCCACTTGCGCGGCGGATCGGTGTCCGGGCCGCCCAGGATCACCGGGCCGGGGCCCGCCGACACGGCCTCGCTGCCCGCCAGCGTGCACACGACCTGGGCCAGCGCCACCGGCTGCAGGTCCTCCGGCTTGCGGCTCAGCCGCAGCGTGCCCGCCGGGTCGCCGGCCCGCGAGGGGACCGCCGACAGGTCGCGCGGCACCACGCTGGTGAAGCCCGAGTCCCGCTCCTCCGCCGACGGCTCCCGCTCCAGCGACTCCAGCAGCCCCTGCGCGACCAGCACCAGCGGGTCCTTGGAGGGACGCTTCTCCGGAGCCGGCACCACCCGCTCCACGCCCACCAGCTGCGATCCGCAGACCAGTTCCACGGTGGCGCGGATGCCCTGCACGGACGTCTGACCGGACTGCGACGGGGTGTCACAGGACACCCGTGAGGGCGCCGCGCCCACGTCCACCGGGACCGTCGTCGCCCGGATCCCGCACCCGCTCAGCAGCAGCACCCCGGCAACGGCCGCCGACAGCGGCACGGAGAACAACACCCCCAGCCGCGCGGCTCTGCTACGCATCCTCATCCGTGCCCTCGCCACCGTCGCCACCGGCGATCACCTTTCCCACGTCCAGCGGCAGCCGCAGCGTGAACAGCGCGCCGCCCTCAGGAGAGTTGGCCGCCGTGATCTCACCGCCGTGGATGTGCGCGTTCTCCAGCGCGATGGAGAGTCCCAGTCCGCTGCCGTCCGAACGCGGCCGCGACGCGCTCGCCTTGTAGAAACGGTCGAAGACGTGCGGCAGCACCTCCGCCGGGATACCCGGACCGTTGTCCTTGACCTCGATGACCAGCCAGTCCCCGGAGACCCGGATGGACACCCGGACCGGCGAGCCACCGTGCTTGAGGGCGTTGCCGATCAGGTTGGCCAGGATCACGTCCAGCCGGCGCGGGTCCAGCCGCACCATGATGCCCCGGTCCGCGTCCAGTTCGACGGCGTCCAGCCAGGCCCGCGCGTCGATGCAGGCCGTCACCTGGTCGGCGACGTCCACGTCGTCGAGCACCAGCCGGGCGGTGCCCGCGTCGAACCGGGTGACCTCCATCAGGTTCTCGACCAGGTCGTTGAGCCGCCGGGTCTCGCTGACCACCAGGGCCACCGCGGGCGCGATCATCGGGTCGAGGTCCTCGACCTCCTCCTCCAGCACCTCGGTGACCGCCGTCAGCGCGGTCAGCGGGGTCCGCAGCTCGTGCGACATGTCCGCCACGAACCGCCGGCTGGACTCCTCGCGGGCGCTCATGTCGGCGACCTTCTTCTCCAGCGCCTCCGCCGTCTTGTTGAAGGTGCGGGACAGGTCGGCGAGTTCGTCCGTACCGGACACGTCGAGCCGGGTGTCCAGCTCGCCCTCGCCCAGCCGGCGCGCCGCGTCGCCGAGCCGCTGCACCGGCTTGAGCACCGTACGGGCCGCGGCCTGCGCCAGCAGCGCCGAGCCGAGCAGCGCGAGCGCCGTCGCGATGCACAGGGACCAGGCCAGCGCGTTCAGGTCGTCCCGCTCGGTGGCCAGCGACTTGTACATGTAACCGGTCGGGCCGCCGCCCGCGATGCGGGTGCCGCCCACCAGGTAGGGGTTGCCGCCGGGCTTCGTCCGCTGCCAGTACATGTGGTACTCGGACTCGTTGGCCGGCGTGACCTTCTTCCGGTCGTTGACCGCGAGCTGCAGCGACCTCGGTACGTCGTCCAGGGTGAAGGCGTCCGGCCCGGCCGAGCCGGTCACCTTCCGGTCGTCCTTGCGTTCGTCGACGAGCAGCACGCTGTAGCCGGGGGAACTGCCCGCCATCAGCTCGGCGGTGCGCTGGAGCTCCTGCGGGGTCGGCTCGGCGGGCAGCGCGGCCGCGCGGAGCTGCATCTCCTGCCGGAAGTCGCCGAGGGCGGCGTCCTGGGTGCGGGTGAGCACCGCTTCCCGGTTGAGCCAGTACGCGATTCCGGACGCGGACACCGCGGCGGTCAGCGCGACCAGCGCGAACACGATGAGGAGCCGCAGCCGCAGGCTGGTCCAGAGCCGGCCCGCGATCAGGGCACGGATCACTGCGGGCTGTCCAGCCGGTAGCCGACCCCGCGCACGGTCCGGATCAGTGTCGGTGAGGACGGCACGTCCTCCACCTTGGCGCGCAGCCGCTGCACACAGGCGTCGACCAGGCGGGAGTCGCCGAGGTAGTCGTGCTCCCAGACCAGCCGCAGCAGCTGCTGCCGGGACAGCGCCTGGCCGGGCCGCCGGCTGAGCTCCAGCAGCAGCCGCAGCTCGGTCGGCGTCAGCTGGAGGTCCTCGCCGTTCTTGGTGACCGTCATCGCGGCCCGGTCGATGACCAGCGAGCCGAACGTCGCCGAGTCGCTGGCCTCCCGCTCGCCGCGGCGCAGCACGGCCCGGATGCGGGCGTCCAGCACCCGGCCCTGGACCGGCTTGACCACGTAGTCGTCGGCTCCGGACTCCAGGCCGACGACCACGTCGATGTCGTCGCTGCGGGCGGTCAGCAGGATGATCGGAAGCTGGTCGGTGCGCCGGATCCGCCGGCACACCTCGAAGCCGTCGATCCCGGGCAGCATCACGTCCAGCACGATCAGGTCCGGACGCTGTTCACGCAGCAGTCGCAGGCCGTCCTCACCCGTCGCCGCGGTGGCCACACGGTGGCCCTGGCGGGACAGGGAGAGTTCGAGCGCCGTGCGGATGGCGTCGTCGTCCTCGATCAGCAACAGGAAAGGCACCCGCACATTCTGGCCCATGCCCCGTTCGGAGTTCGACCGTCGTGCACCGGCCGTGCACCCGAGATCCGCTGTGACAGCCCTGTGACAGTCGGCGGACAGCCCAGTCATGTCCGGCAGGCAGTCTTTTCGTGTCGGACGAAGACCACAGACTCCACGCCGGGGAGGCGCGAGATGAACACGCTGCACAGCACCACGACCAGCGCGGTCGTCACGCGGCTGCACGATGTCAACCGCCGGGCCTCGGTCCGTACGGTCTCCCGGCCCCGGCCGGTGCATCTCACAGCCATTGACGCCAACCGCTACCAGGCGGTTCCCGCCCAGCGCGCGGAATCTTCGGCGGTCTCTCCGGCGGCGGCGCCCGTCTCCGCCCCTTCTGCTCCCTCGGCCGCCTCGGAGGCCGAGTTCACCGCCTACGTGCAGGAGCGCCGGGCCGCGCTCTACGCGACGGCGTTCCACCTGACCGGCGACCGGTACGAGGCCGAGGACCTGCTGCAGAGCGCGCTGTTCTCGACGTACCGGGCCTGGGACCGGATCACCGACAAGGCGGCGGTCGGCGGCTACCTGCGCCGCACCATGACGAACCTGCACATCAGCGCCTGGCGCCGGCGCAAGCTGAACGAGTACCCGACGGAGGAGCTGCCGGAGACGGCGGGCGATTCGGACGCGATGCGCGGCACCGAACTCCGCGCGGTGCTCTGGCAGGCCCTCGCCCGGCTGCCCGAACCGCAGCGCACCATGCTGGTGCTGCGCTACTACGAGGGCCGTACGGACCCGGAGATCGCCGAGATCCTGGACATCAGCGTCGGCACGGTGAAGTCGAGCATCTGGCGCTCGCTGCGCCGGCTGCGCGAGGACGAGGCACTGAGCTTCGGCCGTGACGAGGCGGAGTCCTTCGAGGAGCTGGTCGCCTGACTGGCGGCACACGAAGACCACTGGCCAGGGGGGCCGTCCTGCGGGGGTGGGACGGCGGCCATGGGGGAAAGCGCGGGATCGGTCGGCCGGGGGTCCGACCGGTCCCGCGCACGCATGTTCGGGACCCGCTGTGGGCCGGGGCGGTCAATCTTCCATGCCGTTCGGGGGACGTGTACGACCCCCCGGTCCGGCTCCGGCCCGGCCCGGGCATCCGTTCTCCGGAATCTCTCGCGCAGAGTCAGGAGAACGGCATGTTCAACGGAGTTGCCCGGGCGGCCTGGCGCCGGCCGGTGGTGGCGGCGGCGGTGACGGTGACCGTGGGCGCGGTCGGCCTGGTCGGGACGGCGGTGCCGGAAGCGGCCGCCGCGACCGTGGTGGACTGCGACGCCGGGGACAACCTGCAGAACGCGATCAACGCCTCGTTCCCCGGGGACTCGCTGGTGCTCAGGGGAGTCTGCTCCGGCAACTTCGTCATCGACAAGAACCTGTCCGTGGTCGGCAGACAGGGCGCCGGCATCGAGGGCCTCAACGGGGACGCCCTGCTCGTCACCGGCGCCGTGACGGTGTCACTGACCAACCTGTTCATCACCCACTCCAGCGGCACCACCGGCACCGGCCTCCACAACTCCATCGGCACGGTGACGGTGACCCGCTCGACCATCTTCGAGAACGACGGCGCGAACATCGGCGGCGGAATCGCCAACGACAGCGGCACGCTGAACCTGATCCGCTCCACCGTCTCCGGGAACACCGGCGTCACCTTCGGCGGCGGCATCTTCAATTCCTCGGCGCTGAACGTGACCGCCTCCACCATCAGCGACAACGGCGCGGCATTCGGCGCCGGCATCCTCAACGTCGTCGGCGGCGTGATGACGCTGGACCGGGCCACGATCAGCGGGAACGTCTCGTCGAGCCAGGGCGGCGGCATCAACAACGACAACGGCGGCACGGCCACGCTGAACCGGAGCACGGTCACCGGAAACACCGCCGTCGAAGGCGGCGGGATCTTCAACCGGGGCGCGCTCACGCTCAACCGCTCCACCGTCACCGGCAACAGCGGCGGCGACTGCGTCCAGGAGAGCCCCGGCACGGGCTGCCCGGCCCCCTGACGCGCGGGCTTACGCGGCGGCGGTGCCGGCGTTCGCCGGGCGGTGGCGGCCGGCGGCCGCCGCCGCGAGGCGGCCCAGTGCCTCGTCGCGGCCGCACGGGTGCGCGCCCAGCACGACGTGGCGGGCCACGATGCCCCGCTCGGCGCGCATCAGCCGCCAGCCGCGGCGCAGCAGGAACAGCACGGACTTGCGGCCCTCCCGCAGGTCGCGGGCCAGGCGGCGGCGGAACGTGGTGGACGGGCGGCCGCGCAGGCAGATCGCGTCGGCGAGCAGGCCGAGGTCCTGGCAGCGGGCCGCGATGTCGGCGGCGAAGATGCCCTCGGCGATGAACAGCGGGGTGCGGGCGATGTCCAGGGTCTCCGCGCCGGTCCGGGAGCTGGTGGCGATGTCGTACACCGGCACCTCGGTCCGTCCGGCCGCGCACAGCTCGGCGACGGCGGCCACGGCGGCGTCCGCGTCCCAGGAGAGCGGGGAGTCCCAGTCGATGTCGGAGCTGCCCTCGACCAGCGGCAGGGTGGGGTCGTCGGCTTCCTTGTAGAAGTCGTCGAGCCGGAGCACCGGCAGCCCGGACCGGGCGGCCAGCGAGGACTTGCCGGATCCCGAAGGACCCGTCAGCAGGACCACGCGCGTGGGAAGGGGAGATGAACAGCTCACGGGATACCAGTGTGCGGCATTCCCTCCGGTGGGGGACCCCCGTTGACACCCGTTGGTATTCAGCATCACACCTCGACTACGGTGAGTGCATGGGACGTCACGCAGCATCCGCACCCCGCACCGCTCTCCGCACCGCCGGCCTCTCCGTTTCCGTGGCGGGCGCGGCCCTCGCGATGGCCGCAGGCCCGGCGCAGGCGAGCGAGGTGTCCGTACCGCACGCACTCGCCGGAGTGGGTGAGGTCACCAACCTGAAGGTGAACCCGCTCGCCCACACCGGGGTGGACCCGCTGGACAACGGGGTCGGCACCAAGGTCGCCGACTTCCCGGCGGTCGGCACCGGCATGGTGACCGGCACCCTCACCCAGGGCCCGTCGGTGCGCGAGCTGCCGACGGCGGCCGTCGCCTCCCTGCTGAGCCCGCTCAACGGCGGCGGCAGGGCGTAAGACACCCCCTGGAGCACGCGAAGGCCCCGGCAGCACGGGGGAACGCTGCCGGGGCCGGTCTTCGCGGGCCGTCGCAGGACTAGTACGACGAGCCGGACGCGCCCAGCGAGCCCGTGGGGTGCCAGACGGTCTTGGTCTCCAGGAAGGCCGTCATCCGGGCCGTGCCCGGGTCGGCCGACCAGTCGTCCACAGGCTGTGGACGCAGGACGCGCTTGAGGTTGTCGGCCGCCGCGACCTCCAGCTCGCGGGCGAGGGCCTCGTCGGCACCCGCAAGGTCGATGGCGTTGACGTCCATGTGCGCCGCCAGGTGCGGGCCCATCTCGCCGGCCTTGCCGGACAGGATGTTGACCACGCCGCCGGGCAGGTCGGAGGTGGCGAGCACCTCGCCCAGGGAGAGGGCCGGGAGCGGCGCCTTCTCCGAGGCGATGACGACCGCCGTGTTGCCGGTCGCGATGACCGGCGCGATCACCGAGACCAGGCCCAGGAAGGACGAGTCCTGCGGGGCCACCACGGTGACGACGCCGGTCGGCTCCGGGGTGGAGAGGTTGAAGAACGGGCCCGCGACCGGGTTGGCCCCGCCGACGACCTGGCCGATCTTGTCGGTCCAGCCCGCGTACCAGACCCAGCGGTCGATGGCCGCGTCGACCACGGCCGCCGCCTTGGACTTGGACAGGCCCTCGGCCTCGCCGACCTCGCGGACGAACTGGTCGCGGCGGCCCTCCAGCATCTCGGCGATGCGGTAGAGGATCTGGCCGCGGTTGTAGGCGGTCGCGCCGGACCAGCCGCCGAAGGCCTTGCGGGCGGCGACGACCGCGTCACGCGCGTCCTTGCGGGACGACAGGGGGGCGTTGGCCAGCCACTTGCCCTTCGGGTCGGTCACCTCGTACACCCGGCCGCTCTCGGAGCGGGGGAACTTGCCCCCGACGTACAGCTTGTAGGTCTTGAAGACGGTCAGGCGCGCAGGCGCCGCCGAAGAATCAGACATCGAGGTAGGCCTCCAGACCGTGGCGGCCGCCCTCGCGGCCGAAGCCCGACTCCTTGTAGCCGCCGAAGGGCGAGGTCGGGTCGAACTTGTTGAACGTGTTGGCCCAGACGACGCCGGCGCGGAGCTTGTTCGCCACCGCGAGGATGCGGGAGCCCTTCTCCGTCCAGATGCCCGCGGAGAGGCCGTACTGGCTGTTGTTGGCCTTGGCGACGGCCTCGTCGGGCGTACGGAAGGTCAGCACGGACAGCACCGGGCCGAAGATCTCGTCGCGGGCGACGGTGTGCGCCTGGGTGACGTTCGTGAAGAGCGTCGGGGCGAACCAGTAGCCGGCGGACGGCAGCTCGCACGCCGGGGACCAGCGCTCGGCGCCCTCGGCCTCGCCGGTCTCGGCCAGCGCGGTGATCCGGGCCAGCTGCTCCGCGGAGTTGATCGCGCCGATGTCGGTGTTCTTGTCCAGCGGGTCGCCCAGGCGCAGGGTGCTCAGGCGGCGCTTGAGGGAGTCCAGCAGCTCGTCGTGGATCGACTCCTGGACCAGCAGGCGGGAGCCCGCGCAGCAGACCTGGCCCTGGTTGAAGAAGATGCCGCCCACGATGCCCTCGACGGCCTGGTCGATCGGCGCGTCGTCGAACACGATGTTGGCGCCCTTGCCGCCCAGCTCCAGGGTGACCTTCTTGTCGGTCCCGGCGACCTGGCGGGCGATGGCCTTGCCGACCGCGGTGGAGCCGGTGAAGGCGACCTTGTTGACGTCCGGGTGGGCGACCAGCTCGGCGCCCGCGTCCCCGTAGCCGGGGATGATGTTGACGACGCCCTTGGGCAGGCCCGCCTGACGGCAGATGTCCGCGAAGAACAGCGCGGAGAGCGGGGTGGTCTCGGCCGGCTTCAGCACGACCGTGTTGCCGGTGGCCAGCGCCGGGGCGATCTTCCACGCCAGCATGAGCAGCGGGAAGTTCCACGGGATGACCTGGCCGGCGACGCCCAGCGCCTTCGGGTTCGGCCCGTAGCCGGCGTGGCCGAGCTTGTCGGCCCAGCCCGCGTAGTAGAAGAAGTGCGCGGCGACCAGCGGGAGGTCCGCGTCGCGGGTCTCCTTGATCGGCTTGCCGTTGTCCAGGGTCTCCAGGACGGCCAGCTCGCGGCTGCGCTCCTGGATGATCCGGGCGATGCGGAAGAGGTACTTGGCGCGCTCGGAGCCGGGCAGCGCGGACCACTTCTCGAAGGCCTTGCGGGCGGCCTTCACGGCGCGGTCGACGTCGGCGGCGCCGGCCTGGGCGACCTCGGCCAGCACCTCCTCGCTGCTCGGGCTGATGGTCTTGAAGACCTTGCCGTCGGCGGCGTCGGTGAACTCACCGTCGATGAAGAGGCCGTACGAGGGCGCGATGTCGACGACGGACCGCGACTCGGGGGCCGGTGCGTACTCGAAGAGGGAAGCCATGATGATCAGTCCACCGTCACGTAGTCAGGACCGGAGTAACGCCCGGTGCTCAGCTTCTGGCGCTGCATGAGCAGGTCGTTCAGCAGGCTGGAGGCGCCGAACCGGAACCACTCGTTGGTCAGCCAGTCCGCGCCCGCGGTCTCGTTGACCAGGACCAGGAACTTGATCGCGTCCTTGGTGGTCCGGATGCCGCCGGCCGGCTTCACACCGATCTGGATTCCAGTCTGCGCCCTGAAGTCGCGGACGGCTTCGAGCATCAGGAGGGTGTTGGCGGGGGTGGCGTTGACGCCGACCTTGCCGGTGGAGGTCTTGATGAAGTCGGCCCCGGCGAGCATGCCGATCCAGGAGGCGCGGCGGATGTTGTCGTACGTCGACAGCTCGCCGGTCTCGAAGATGACCTTCAGGCGGGCGGCGGTGCCGTCCTCGCGGACGCACGCCTCCTTCACGGCCTTGATCAGCTCGTAGGTCTCCAGGTAGCGGCCGGCGAGGAAGGCGCCACGGTCGATGACCATGTCGATCTCGTCGGCGCCGGCGGCGACGGCGTCACGGGTGTCGGCGAGCTTGACGGGGAGCGCCGCGCGGCCCGCCGGAAAGGCGGTGGCCACGGAGGCGACCTTGACGTCGGCGCCGTTCAGGGCGGCCTTCGCGGTGGCCACCATGTCCGGGTAGACGCAGACCGCCGCGGTCATCGGGGTCGTACGGTCGGTCGGGTCGGGGTGGACGGCCTTGGCGGCGAGCGCCCGGACCTTGCCCGGGGTGTCCGCGCCTTCCAGCGTCGTCAGGTCGATCATCGAGATGGCCAGGTCGATGGCGTACGCCTTGGCCGTGGTCTTGATCGAACGCGTGCCGAGGGCGGCCGCGCGGGCCTCCAGGCCGACGGCGTCGACGCCGGGCAGCCCGTGCAGGAACCGGCGCAGCGCGCTGTCGGACGTCGTCACGTCAGCGAATGCGGTGAGGGTGGTGGGCATGGTCACCACCTGAGCATATCTACGCGCGTAGCGACATGTCACCCCCCGGCGCTCCTTCGAGCCCGGTGTGACACATTTGTAATGGGTGTGGCGTACGGGACAGGGCTTCCGATCTCGTGGAGTGAGACGCCGTGCGGCACAATCGGCGGCATGACGAGCCCCGCGCCCTCCGCCGACGAGCCGGTCTACCAGGACCGGGTGTACCGCTCCCCCATGGCCATGGTCGGCGGCGTGCTGCTGCTCGCGCTGGTCGTGTGGCTGTGCGGGGACGCCGTGGTGCGCGGAACCGGGAACGAGCCCTGGTTCGGGGTGGCCGCGCTGCTCCTGGTCGTACCACTGGCCGTGGCCTTCACCCTGCGGCCGGCCGTCTACGCGAACGCCGACCGGATGCGGGTGCGGAACCCCTTCCGCACCATCGTGCTGCCCTGGGCCGCCGTGGAGTCGCTGCGCTCCGGGTACTCGGCCGAGGTGTACACCGAGGACGCGAAGTACCAGCTGTGGGCGATCCCGGTGTCGCTGCGGGACCGGAAGAAGGCGAACCGGCAGATCGCCCGGCGCGAGGCACTCGCCCGCAAGGGGGAGACGGATCCGCAGCTCCTCGGCCAGGACACGCCGCGGGCGCAGGCCGACAAGCACGTGGACGAGCTCCGCGAGCTCGCCGAGAACGGGGCCAAGCGCGAGGGCGCCCAGGGCCCGGCGGCCGTGCGGTGGGCCTACGAGATCATCGCCCCGGCGGTGGCCGGAGCCGTGCTGCTGACTGTGCTGCTCGCCACGCGATAGACCGAACCGGAACCGGAGCCGCGGAGGGTCGCGTCATCGCAGGTGTGCAGCGTCATCAGGCCGGCGGAAACGCGGCCATACCACTCCGGCTCCGGGTTCTGGGCGGCGTGCTGCTGGCCGCCCATCTGCTGATCGTCGGCTGGCTGACCCTGCGGCCGCTCGACGTGCCGTGGGCCCTCGCACCCAATCTGACCCCGCTGGCCGGGATCCGGGCCGATCTCGCGTACGGGCCGCTGGAGGCGGCCTGGCGGATCAGTTCGGCGACGGCGCTGCTGGCGCCGCTCGGGGTGCTGCTGCCGCTGGTGAGCGGGCGCCTCGCGCCCTCCCCGCTGGCCGCCTGGTCCTCGCTGGCCCGTACCACCGCCGCGGGGACGCTGGCCTCGCTGGTGATCGAGCTGCTGCAGACCGCGGTGCCGGGGCAGGTCGTCGACGTGGACTCGGTACTGCTGAACACGGCCGGCGTGGCACTGGCCCACCTGGTCGTCGTACCGGCGATGCGGGCGCGGCTGCGGCGGAGGGCGGAAAAGGAAGGGGCGGGTTCCCGGGCTTCGGGTTCTCAGGGATCGACCCCGATGATTCCCAGGGTCAGGCTCGACCCGTGGACCGAGGTCCTTTCGGCGGTGCCGCGGGAGTATTGATTCATCGCAGGAGATGAATCGAAAAGGAGAAACCCATGAGCGCCCTTGTTCGCCCGCGTGACGGACGGTGGATCGGCGGAGTCTGCGCCGGTCTCGCACGACGCTTCGGTATTTCCGCGAACACCATGCGTCTGATATTCGTCGTCTCGTGCCTGCTACCCGGCCCGCAATTCCTGATCTACCTGGCACTGTGGGCGCTGATGCCGAACGAGAAGAATTCCGCCGCCGCCTGGTGAATTCCGCGACGGGTCAGCGGCTCTGCCCGCGGAGCTTCGCCAGCTGCTTGTCCGTGACCTCGTGCGGGACCTCGGCGGGGGTCTTCGCGCCGGCCACGTTGAGGGCCATCAGACGGACGACCGTCGCCCCCTCGCGCACCACCACCAGGTGCACCCGGGCGGAGACGCCCTCGGCCGCGGCGACGGTGGTCCAGCTGACGGTCTCGTCGCCGTCCGCCTTGTACGTGGCGGGCTTGACCTCGGTGTAGCGGCCGGTCTGCTTCTCGACCGTCGCGGAGAAGCCGGTGCCGCAGGCGGCGACCGCCTCCCGGAGCCGGCCCATCAGGCGCTTGGCGTCGTCCTCGCCGTAGGAGCTGATCGAGGCGGACACCGCCAGGCCGAGCTGCTTCTGGGAACCGACGCCCCGGTTCACGGTCTCCCGGGACGTGGGGTCGGGCTCGTCACCCATGATGTCGGCGAGCGGCTGGCAGGCCTTCTTGTCCGCCTGCGGCTGCCCGTCCGGAGCGTTCGGGTTCTTGCCCTGCGCGGAGATCTGGTAGCCGGGCAGGTCGCCCTGGGCCAGTGCGGCCTTCTCCAGCGGGGTGCGGGGGGCGGGGGGCGCCCCCGGGGCGGCGGAGGCCGCGGGCGCGGCGGCGGAACCCTTGGGGTCGGGGCGGTGGCCGGCGGGGCCGCTCTTCGCGCCGCTGTCCGAACCGCCGCAGCCGGCCGTGCCGAGCAGCAGGACGGGCAGCAGGACGGCGACCGCCGTGGATGACTTCAGGCGCATGACCGAGACCTCAATACCCCGTGTGGTGACCGGTAGTTGGGGGGCGATCGTGGCACACGGCACGGCGGGGCACACACCTGGTCGAACGGGCGTGCGCCGCGCCGTACGCGCGTACGGATGCGGGACGGGTCCCGCGGGGGTCAGCCGCCGATGCCGCCGGGGAGGGGCAGGCCGCCGAGCAGACCCGTGACCTGGCCGACCGCCGCGCCCGGGTCGGTCGCCCCGCCCTGCTGGGCACCCTGCTGCTGGTGCGTCAGACCCTCGGCCGTGGTCGCGACCATGCCCAGCGCGTCGGTGGGGTTGAGCGCCGGCAGGGAGGACGCGGAGGCGCTCCCGGCGGCGGCAGCGGCGGCGGCCACGCCGAGGACGGCGACACCGAGGGTCTTGACGGCAGACTGCTTCATGAGAATTCGGTCCTTGCGACGGGGACTTGAGCGGCTCCGCAAACTAGCCAGTCCAAACCCGCCCCCGCAAACATCATCCGATATGAGAAAGCGCCCGGACCGTGGCCGGTCCGGGCGCTCCCCCGTTTCGCTCTCCGCGCCTAGACGGCGACAGAACCGCTGGTCGAGACGGTCTGCTTGAACAGCCATTCCGACTTCAGCTCGGCATAGCCGGGCTTGATCACGTCGTTGATCATCGCCAGTCGTTCATCGAAAGGAATGAACGCGGACTTCATCGCATTGACGGTGAACCACTGCATGTCGTCGAGCGAGTAGCCGAAGGTGTCGACCAGGTGCTCGAATTCCCGGGTCATGCTGGTGCCGCTCATCAGCCGGTTGTCGGTGTTGACCGTCAGACGGAAGTGCAGCTTGCGCAGCAGACCGATGGGGTGCTCGGCGTAGGAGGCCGCGGCGCCGGTCTGCAGGTTCGAGGTGGGGCACATCTCCAGCGGGATGCGCTTGTCCCGGACGTAGGAGGCCAGGCGGCCCAGCGTCACGCTGCCGTCCTCGGCGACCTCGATGTCATCGATGATCTTCACGCCGTGGCCCAGGCGGTCGGCGCCGCACCACTGCAGGGCCTGCCAGATCGACGGCAGGCCGAAGGCCTCGCCGGCGTGGATGGTGAAGTGGTTGTTCTCGCGCTTGAGGTACTCGAAGGCGTCCAGGTGGCGGGTGGGAGGGAACCCGGCCTCGGCGCCGGCGATGTCGAAGCCGACCACGCCGTTGTCCCGGTAGCGGTTGGCCAGCTCCGCGATCTCCAGCGCACGGGCCGCGTGCCGCATGGCGGTCAGCAGGGCGCCCACCCGGATGCGGTGGCCGTTGGCCTTGGCGCGGCGCTCGCCCTCGCGGAAGCCCTCGTTGACCGCCTCGACGACCTCTTCGAGGCTCAGACCGGCTTCGAGGTGCTGCTCGGGGGCGTAACGGATCTCGGCGTACACCACGCCGTCCTCCGCCAGGTCCTCGGCGCACTCGGCGGCGACCCGGAACAGGGCCTCCTTGGTCTGCATGACGGCGCAGGTGTGCGCGAACGTCTCCAGGTAACGCGGGAGGGAGCCGGAGTCGGCGGCGTCGCGGAACCAGACGCCCAGCTTGTCGGCGTCGGACTCGGGAAGCTTGTCGTAACCGACCTGGCCGGCCAGGTCGAGGATGGTCCCGGGACGCAGGCCGCCGTCGAGGTGGTCGTGCAGCAGCACCTTCGGAGAGCGGCGGATCTGGTCCGGGGTCGGCAGGGTGGGGGTCTCGCTCGTCATCTGCGCACTCTACTCCTACGCGCGTAGAACACCTGACCGTTTCGGGTCGCCGATATGTAACAGTGACCGTGCAGACGGGTGGCGTACGGCGCGGCGCTCTGACAGTGTTCCGGCGTGACCCAGCATGAGACGCCGGAGCGCGGGGCCCGCCTGGGGCGGGCCTGCGGCGCGGACGGATCCGGCACGGCAGTCGGCGGAGCGGTGGTCCTCTTACCGGGGCGCCCCGGAATGCCCCTCCTGTCCCCCGGTCCGGTGCGGGCGCTGGTACGGGAACTCGCCCGGGCAGGCGGCCCGGACGGGCTGGCGACCCATGTGGTGCAGCACGCGGACGGCTGCCCCGAGCGGGCGGTGGACGAGGTGGTACGGCGCTACGGCGACGTCCCCGTCTGCCTCGCCGGGTACGGGTCCGGCGGCCTGACGGCGCTGCGGGGCGGCGGACACCCGGCGGTCAACTCGGTCCTGGCCCTTGCCCCTTGCCTTCCGGACGAAAAGGCGTCCGCGCCGCCGGAGCCGGTGAAGCACCTGGCCGGGCGGCAGGTGCTGATCGTGCACGGCACGAACGACGGGCGCGCCGACCCGGAGTCGTCCTTCCGGCTGGCCGCACGCGCGAAGAAGGCGAATCGTTCGACCTGCCGGTTCGAGGTCCACTCCGACGGTCACCGGCTGCGCGAGCACCGCTCCGAAGTGGTGGCGCTCGCCGTGGACTTCGTCCTCGGCTCGGTGATGGGCGGCCGCTGGTCCCGGCCGGTCACCGACGCCCTGGCGGCTCCCCCGCCACTGGGCCTGCGCATGCCGCTGGCCTCGGGCTTCGGCCGGTCGCTCCGCGGCTGACGGGCGCGGGCGCGGGCCGGAAACGTAGAGTGGAAGCGGACTCGGGGCCCGCTCGGGGATCTCCCTGGGAGGCGGTCTGGATGGCCGGAATCCAGCTCAGAAACTTCGACAAGCCGGACGAGACCCGCCCGTTCGAGGACGGCAAGGGCAGGCTTGACCTGTTCCAGACGGACGGCGGCCCGGTCGGCCGCGCCGTCTTCGAGCCGGGCTGGCGCTGGTCGGAGCACGTGAAGCCGATCGCGGGCACCGACAGCTGCCAGGCGGCCCACACGGGCTACGTGGTCAGCGGCCGGATGAAGATCGTGATGGACGACGGCGAGACCGCCGAGATGGGCCCGGGCGACTTCATCGAGATCGCCCCCGGACACGATGCGTGGGTGCTGGGCGACGAGGCGTGCGTGGCCCTGGACTGGACCGGCTACGGCGACTACGCGAAGCCGGCCTGAGGCGGAGCGGCGGCCCGCCGACCGAGGCTCGGCCCTTGGCGGCGGCGCGGACCGGGGCGGGGCCCTCGGCGGCGCCGCCCCCGGGGCCCCGAGCCGATGCCGGCGCGGGTCCGCGCGGGCGTCGGCCGACGCCGGCGGGACTCGGCCGATGCCCGAGCGGACCGGCGTCGTTCGCCGCCTCCGCCGGGCCGCCCGTACCGCCCCCCCACGGTCGGACGGCGCCGGCGGGTCGGCGTGCCCCCCGCGTGACGCCGCCCGTCCACTGTGCCGGTCCGGTATGCGCCGCCGGTCCGGTCCCGGGCCTCGTATTGCCGCCTTGCGGGAATACGAGGGGTTTATGAAACCCCTCATCAAGGGACGAATAGCCACATGCCGGCCGAGGATCATGTGAACGGCGCGGGCGGCGCCGGTGAGCTGAGTCCCGCCGCCCTGCGGCTGTACGCGTACGCCGTGGAGCGGCACGCCTTCGCCGCCCCCGAGGCGACCCGCGAGCTCGGCGCCCGGGCCGCCGCCGCGATCACCGAGCTGGCCGCCGCACACCTCCTCCAGCGGGCCCCGGACGGCGGCCCGGACCGGTGGACCGCCGTGCCCCCGCGCGCTGCGGCGGCCCGTGCGCTGGCGCCGCTGGCCCTGCGGGTCCGGGAGACCCACGACCAGATGGACCGGCTCCGGGAGCGCCTGGAGGCCCTGGTGCCGGCGTACGAGGCGGGCACCGCGCAGCGGGACCGGACGGGTTCGGGCGGCCTGGAGGTGGTCACCGACCTGGGCTCGTTACGGGCGCTGATCGCGCAGCTCTCGGCGGGCTGCGAGGCGGAGCTGCTGATCTCGCAGCCGGGCGGCGGCCGCCCCCAGGAGGTACTGGAGGACGCGATCGGCCGGGACGAGTCCCTGCTGGCGCGCGGGGTCCGGATGCGGACGATCTACCAGCACACCGCCCGCTACTCGCGGCCGACCGCCGCCTACGTGGAGCGGGTGACCGCCCTCGGGGCGCAGGTCCGCACGCTCGGGGACGGGCTGCCGCGGATGCTCGTCTACGACCGGAGCACCGGCCTGATGGCGGTGCACGACGTGCCGGGCGCGGCCCTGGTGGTGCGGGAGCCGAACGTCGTGCACTTCATGGTGGAGGTGTTCGAGCGGTCGTGGCTGACGGCGGAGCCGTTCGTCACGACCGTCGGGCCGGACCAGGCCCGCTCCCTCTCGGAGGAGCTGCGCCGGGAGATCGTACGGATGCTCGCGGAGGGCCTGGAGGACAAGATCATCGCCCGTCGGCTGGGCATGTCCGAGCGGACCTGTCAGCGGCACATCGCGGAGATCATGCGCGCGGTGGGTGCCAAGTCGCGCTTCCAGGCCGGGTACGCGGTGGCCCGGGCGGCGGCGGCATCCGGCTCGGCACCGCCCGCCCCCGCGCCGCCCGCCCCCGCGCCGCTCAGGACTCCGGGATCAGCCGGCCCCGGCGGGACAGCAGGAACCGCTTGAACGCGGCCACCGGCGGGGTGTCCGGGTGGCCCTCCAGCCAGGCGACCCCGATCTCGCGGACGGCGCGCGGAGCGGTCACGGTCAGCTCAACCACGCCGGGGCGCGGCACCGCGGGCGGCGGCAGCAGGGCCACGCCCAGTCCGGCGGCGACCAGACCGCGCAGGGTCTCGGCCTCCTCGCCCTCGAAGGCCACCCTGGGGGTGAACCCGGCCTCGGCGCACAGGTCGTCGGTGATCCTGCGGAGCCCGTAACCCGGTTCGAGGGTGACGAAGGTTTCGTCGGCCGCCTCGGCCAGCCGGATCCGCTTGCGCGCGGCGAGCCGGTGGTCGTCGGGGACGACCAGCCGGAGCCGCTGCTCGTCCAGGCGCCGGGTGGCCAGGTCGGGCGCGTCCGGCACCGGCGAGGTCAGGCAGAGGTCGAGCTCGCCGGCCCGGAGCCGTTCCAGCATGGCCTCGCCGTAGTTCTGGACGAGCGAGAAGCGGACCCCGGGGTGGTCGGCCCGGAAGGCACGGATCAGCCCGGGGACGGTCTCCGGGCCGAGGGTGTGCAGGAAGCCGAACGCCACCTTGCCGGCGTGCGGATCGGCGTCCTGCTGCACGGATCCGGCGGCCCGGCCGATCTCTCCGAGCGCGCGCTCGGCGGAGGCGAGGAAGGTGCGGCCGGCCGTGGTGAGGGAGACGGTGCGGCCGGTACGGGCGAACAGCGCGACGCCCAGGTCCTGTTCGAGCCGGACGATGGCCCGGGACAGGGTGGACTGCGGAATCCCCAGCTCATGGGCGGCGCGGGTGACGTGCTCGTGGCGGGCGACGGTGACGAAATAGGTCAGCCGGGGGGCCAGCAGGCTTGTCATCGTGATGTCTTCTTCGTAACGGCTCATCGACAAGCACCCCTGTGAGCTGTGCTGATGCACGAGTGGATCGATTTCCGTGATTCTACGCATTGGACGCATGAAAGAAGGAGTCCTACCGTCGAGGTATGCCTCCCGCTCATACCGGGGCAGCCACCACCGTGGCTGCCTCCACCCCGTCGTTCCCCGAGCCCTCCGACACCACCGGGGCGCACGGCTCCCCCGAGCCCCTCGCCGCCGAGCCGCTCGACTCTGAGCCCCTCGGCCCCGAGCCCCTCGGCCCCGGCACCCGCGCCTACCGGCGCATGAGCCTCGCGCTCTTCGCCGCCGGCCTCGCCGTCTTCGTCCTCCTCTACTCCACCCAGGCGCTGCTGCCCGCCATCTCCGCCGACTTCGGCGTGACGGCCGGTCAGGCCAGCTGGACGGTGTCGGCCGCGACCGGCGCGCTCGCCCTGTGCGTGCTCCCGCTCAGCGCGCTGTCCGAGCGGTTCGGGCGGACCCGGATGATGCTGTGCTCGATGGCGGTGGCCGTGGCGGTCGGCCTGCTGGTGCCGTTCGCGCCGAACCTGGAGTGGATGGTCGTCCTGCGCGCGGTGCAGGGCGCGGCGATCGCCGGTGTCCCGGCGTCCGCGATGGCGTACCTGGCGGAGGAGGTCCGGCCCAAGGCGCTGGTCGCGGCGATCGGACTGTTCGTGGCGGGCAACTCCATCGGCGGGATGAGCGGCCGCCTGGTCACCGGCTGGGCCGCCGAGCTGTGGGGCTGGCGCGGCGCGCTGCTGACCGTCGGCCTGCTGGCGCTGGGCTGCGCGGCGGTGTTCGCCGCCCTGCTGCCCCGGGCCCGGTTCTTCCGCCCGGCCTCGCTGGACCCGCGGGCGCTGGGCCGTACGGTCGCCGGACACCTGCGGGACCCTCTGCTGCTGCGCCTCTACGGCATCGGCGCGCTGTTCATGACGGTCTTCGGCGCGGTCTACACGGTGATCGGCTACCGGCTGACCGAGGAGCCGTTCTCGCTCGGCCAGGGCGTGGTCGGCTCGGTCTTCCTCATCTACCTGGTCGGCACGGCGGCCTCGGCAGCGGCCGGGCAGCTGGTGGCCCGGCTGGGCCGGCGCGGTGCCCTGTACCTGGCGGTCACCACCACGGCGCTGGGCCTGCTGGCCTCCCTCTCCGATTCCCTGGGGCTGATCCTGCTCGGTCTGGTCCTGATCACCGCCGGATTCTTCGCCGGGCACGCGGTCGCCTCCTCCTCGGTGAGCCGCACCGCGAAGACGGGCCGCGCGCAGGCCTCGGCTCTCTACCAGTCCGCCTACTACCTGGGCTCCAGCGCGGGCGGCACCCTCGGCGCGCTGGCGTACCACTCCGGCGGCTGGCCGGCCACGGCGGCGCTGGCCCTGGCGGCCGTACTCGGCGTCGTGTCGATCACCGTGTACGGCTCGCGGGTGGCTCGGGCGGAGCGGCGGGCGGAGCGGCTGCTCACCACCCGGCGGCCGGCCGCCGCGTAGACCGGGCCGGGGGGCGGGGGTGCGGGCCGGGGCAGCGGCCCCGCACCCCCGGCCCCCGGCCCCCGGCTCTGCTCACTGGATGTTCAGGCGCACCGGATGCCCGGGGTCCTCGGGGCAGCGGAACACCCGGAGTTCTCCGTACCGTCCCACGTTGAGCCTGGGATCCCCGCCACTGTCCACCGTGAGCAGCAGCCGCATCCGGGCCCCGCACCGGCAGTCGATCGCGGTGAAGTCGGTGAGGTGCCAGCTGGGCCATCCCCCGGCCTTCCACCCGGGCAGGCACCCGAACACCCGGTTGTACTCCAGCCCCCGCTCCTCGGCCCACGCCTCGGCGGACTCGTACAGCTCCTCCGGCAGCTCGTCCTGCTCCGGCAGGTCGACCACCTCGACGGGCTCGAAGACGCACGGCTCCGGCAGGTAGACGGGGTCGGCGTCGTCCGGCACGGGCGGTGCACCGGCCACCGCACCGACCTCGCCGGAGGCCCGGTATCGCAGCTCCACCACGGGCCCCCAGTAGTGCCGCTGCCCGTCCGGTTCGGCGTGGTCCTGCGGGCACCACAGCAGCTGCAGCAGATCGCTCCCGGCCGGCCGGTCCAGGGCCGGCACGTCCTTGGCATGGATCTGCAGCACGGGGACCATCGGCGGCCCCTCCCCCACCACCGGCTCCGGCACCATCCGGACCCGTTCCCAGGCCACCATGTCCAGCGAAGACGCGCCGTCCATGATCCGCGACTGGGCCTCGGCCTCCTCGGCGGTCAGCACGTACGCCTGCCCCGGCCGCCGCCGCTCCCTCACATCACGCTCGATGCGCTGCCACAACTCCCGCTCGGCCTCAGCCAGTTTCTCCCGCACGTAGACCATGTGCGGTTCCCGGCAGCACGGCCAGGCCTCGTCCGCGGGCCACAGCAGGGGCCCGCCGACGGAGCTGTCGTGTGTGCCAGGCGTTCCGGCGGAGGGCCGCAGGAGGGTCGCGGTGCGCACGTACGGGGCGAACCCGGGGAACTCGGCGAGCAGTTCGGAAACGTTCGGTGTGCTCATCCGTGCAGGCTAGGCACGGCATGTCCTACGCCGTCACGCAGGGGGGCGTACGACGGTCGCACGAGCCGATTTACGCAAGCCGACCCGCAACCCGGTGCACCCGGGACGCGTCTTCCCGCCGAAGCAGACGGCGGCGAGGCGGGGAGGTCCGCAATGATCGCGAGGCGCGGGACCGGCTGGGCGGGCGGAATCGGCAGGCGGATGGCGGTGACGGCCGGCCTGGCGGCGCTGGCCGCGCCGGTGGCGGTCATAGGGACGGCGGGCACGGCCTCCGCCGCGTCCTGCAACCTGACCACCGGCCCGTACCAGCGACAGGTGGAGCAGTTCCTGGGCCGCCCGGTGGACGGCAAGCAGTCGGCCGCCGACTGCCAGGCCATCAAGGCCTTCCAGGCCAAGCACGGCATCACGCCCACCATGGGTTACGCCGGCCCGCTGACCTGGCAGACGATGAACACGATGCTGGCCCAGCGCGCGGCGGGAAAGACCCCGAACAAGTCGGGCGCCTGCCCGACCAATCGCGGTCGGATCGCCTGCGTGGACCTGACCCGCCAGCTGAGCTGGATCCAGGACGGCAGCAAGCTGGTCTACGGCCCGGTCCCGGTCCGCACCGGCAAGGACGGCACGGAGACCCGCACCGGCCTGAAGAAGATCTACTACCGCAGCATCAACCACTGGTCGACGATCTACAACGTCTCGATGCCGTACTCCCAGTTCTTCGACGGCGGCATAGCCTTCCACTCCACGACCAAGAGCATGTGGAACCCCCCGGGCTCCGGCGGCTGCGTCAACATGACCCCCACCGACGCCAAGGCCTACTGGAACCTCCTCACCAAGGGCGAGGACGTCTACGTCTGGGGCCGCAAGCCGGGCACCTGACCGGCGGGAACTCGATTCCGGCTGCCGTTGTCAGTGGGCTCGGGTAGTTTCCGGAGGGACGGGAACCAGCAAGGGGGACGGGCGACATGAGTGACCTCGCGACGACGGATCCGGCGCTGGACGAGGCGATGGAGCGGTACCGGGTCGAGCTGACCGGGTACTGCTACCGGATGCTCGGGTCGTCCTTCGACGCGGAGGACGCCGTGCAGGACACGTACGTGCGTGCCTGGCGGAGCTGGGCGAAGTTCGAGGGGCGTTCCTCGGTGCGGTCCTGGCTGTACCGGATCGCCACCAACGTCTGCCTGGACCTGCTGAACGCGGGGAACAAGCGGGCCCGCCCGATGGATCTGACCGCCCCGCAGGCGCAGTCCTCCGCCGTGCTCAACGAGCGGCCGGAAGTGACCTGGCTGGAGCCGGTGCCGGACGGGCGGGTGCTGCCGCAGACCGCTGACCCGGCCGAGGCGGCGCTGGCCAAGGAGTCCGTGCGGCTGGCGTTCGTGGCGGCGCTGCAGCACCTGCCGGCGAAGCAGCGGGCCGTGCTGATCCTGCGGGAGGTGCTCGCCTGGAAGGCGGACGAGACCGCGGAGCTGCTGGATACGACCGTGGCCTCGGTGAACAGTGCGCTGCAGCGGGCCAGGGCGACGATGGCGGCGCACCCGCCCCGGGACAGCAGCCCGGCCGATCCGCTGGACGCGGACCAGGCCGAGCTGCTCAAGCGGTACCTGACCGCCTTCGAGGCGTACGACATCACCGCTCTGACCTCGCTGCTGCATGAAGACGCGGTGCTGTCCATGCCTCCCTTCGACCTGTGGCTTCGGGGGATCCCGGACATTGCCGCCTGGCATCTCAACCAGGGCATCGGCTGCAAGGGGTCGCGGCTCGTCCCGACCACGGCGAACGGGCTGCCCGCCTTCGGGCAGTACCGGCCCGCGGAGGACGGCGACGGGCACACACCGTGGGCGCTGCAGGTGCTGGAGATCTCAGGCGGGCGGATCGTCGGGCTCAACGCCTTCCTGGACACGGCCCGCTGGTTCCCGCTGTTCGGCTTGCCGGAGCGGCTGCCGTAGGGGCTGCTGTAAGGGCTGTCCCAGCGGCTCCCCGAGTCCTACCAGGTCCAGCAGGGCCTGCAGGGCCGGCGAGGCCCGCACCCTGAAGGGAACGCCCAGGCGGCGGGCGGTGAGTGCGGCGCGGGCCAGGGCGTTGACGGCGCCGAGTGTGGGCGCGGTGAGGGCGGTGGCATCGCACACCACCTCGCCGGGCCCGTCCCGGCAGATCGCCCTCACGCGCGCGCACAGCTCGACGGGGTCGGCCTCGGGCCCCTCCAGGGCCAGGATCCTGATCTCCATACGGTGGTGACCCGCGGCAGGGGCGAAACTCATCGCCGGCACCGGTCCCGGCATGACGAACGGGACCGGCGGTGGTCCACCGGTCCCGTTCACCCGAGTGAGCGTCCGCGTCAGGCGATGCGGTCCAGGACGATCGGCGCGGCCGAGAAGGCGGTGCCGGCCGGGGCGACGTCGTACGTGCCCTCCAGGGAGGCGAGGGCGTACTCGAACTTCTCCGGGGTGTCCGTGTGCAGGGTCATCAGCGGCTGCCCGGCCGTGACCGTGTCGCCCGGCTTCGCGTGCAGCTCGATGCCGGCGCCCGCCTGCACCGGGTCCTCCTTGCGGGCGCGGCCCGCGCCCAGGCGCCAGGCGGCGACGCCGACGCCGTACGCGTCCAGGCGGGTCAGCACGCCCGAGGCCGGGGCGGTGACCACGTGCTGCTCGCGCGCGACCGGGAGCTTCGCGTCCGGGTCGCCGCCCTGCGCCGCGATCATCCGGCGCCAGACGTCCATGGCGGAGCCGTCCGCCAGGGCCTTCGCCGGGTCGGCGTCCTTCACGCCGGCAGCGTCGAGCATCTCGCGGGCCAGGGCCAGGGTGAGCTCGACGACGTCCGCCGGGCCGCCGCCGGCCAGAACCTCGACCGACTCGCGGACTTCGAGGGCGTTGCCGGCGGTCAGGCCGAGCGGGGTGGACATGTCGGTGAGCAGGGCGACGGTCTTGACGCCCGAGTCGGTGCCGAGGCCGACCATGGTGCGGGCCAGCTCGCGGGCGTCCTCGATGTTCTTCATGAAGGCGCCGGAGCCGACCTTCACGTCCAGGACCAGGGAGCCGGTGCCCTCGGCGATCTTCTTGGACATGATCGAGGAGGCGATCAGCGGGATCGCCTCGACGGTGCCGGTGACGTCGCGCAGCGCGTACAGCTTCTTGTCGGCGGGGGCCAGGCCGTCACCGGCGGCGCAGATCACCGCGCCGGTGGTGTCCAGGACGTTCAGCATCTCCTCGTTGGAGAGCAGGGCGCGCCAGCCGGGGATGGACTCCAGCTTGTCCAGGGTGCCGCCGGTGTGGCCGAGGCCCCGGCCGGACAGCTGCGGTACGGCCGCGCCGCAGGCCGCGACCAGCGGGGCCAGCGGGAGGGTGATCTTGTCGCCGACGCCGCCGGTGGAGTGCTTGTCGGCGGTCGGGCGGGAGAGGGAGGAGAAGTCCATGCGCTCGCCGGAGGCGATCATGGCGGCGGTCCAGCGGGCGATCTCGGCACGGTTCATGCCGTTCAGCAGGATGGCCATCGCCAGGGCGGACATCTGCTCGTCGGCCACGACACCGCGGGTGTACGCGTCGATGACCCAGTCGATCTGCTCGGGGCTCAGCTCACCGCGGTCACGCTTGGTGCGGATGACGGAAATGACGTCCATGGCAGTTTCCTTCCGACAAGTTCGGTACGTGCGCGACTCTACGCGCGTTGAGAAGGGAGACGGGTGCGGCCCCCGCACCGGACGGGGTGCGGGGGCCGCGGAGAAGGAGCCCTAGCGGAGATGGTCCGGGCCGAAGGCCTGGGGCAGCATCGCGGAGAGCGGCAGGACACCCTCGGGGGTGTCCACCTGGAGTTCGGGGCCGCCGAACTCGAACAGCAGCTGGCGGCAGCGTCCGCACGGGACCAGGAGCTCGCCCTTGCCGTCCACGCAGGTGAAGTGCGTCAGGCGGCCGCCGCCTGACGCCTGCAGGGCCGAGACCAGGCCGCACTCGGCGCACAGGCCGAGGCCGTAGCTGGCGTTCTCGACGTTGCATCCGGTGACCACCCGGCCGTCGTCGACCAGGGCGGCCACCCCGACCGGGAAGCCCGAGTAGGGGGCGTACGCCCGGGACATGGCGTCCCGGGCGGCCTCCCGGAGGGCGTCCCAGTCGGGGGTGTGCGCGGTCGTCACCGGCGTCACTTGCCCTGGCCCTTGCGGTACGGCATGCCGTCCGCCTTGGGCATCCGCAGGCGCTGCGCCGACAGGGCGAGCACCAGCAGGGTGGTGACGTACGGGGCGGCGTCCACGAACTGGCTCGGGATCTCGTCGGTGACCGCGTACAGGAGGAACAGCAGGGCCGCGAAGACGCCGGTGACGGCCGCCTTGACGGTCTGCTTCTTGTACAGCTGCCAGGCGGCGAACAGGACCAGCAGGAACGCGACCAGCAGCACCATGGCGAGGACGTTCTCGGCACCGCCGCGAAGCTTGAGGCTGTCGGTGAAGCCGAAGAGGCCGGCGCCGAGCGCCATGCCGCCGGGCATCCAGTTACCGAAGATCATCGCGGCGAGACCGATGTAGCCGCGGCCGCCGGTCTGGCCCTCCTGGTAGATGCCGGTGGAGACGATCGCCAGGAAGGCGCCGCCGAGGCCGGCCATGCCGCCGGAGACGATCACGGCGATGTACTTGTACTTGTAGACGTTGACGCCGAGGGACTCGGCGGCGACCGGGTTCTCACCGCAGGAGCGCAGGCGCAGGCCGAAGGCGGTCCGCCACAGCACCCACCAGGTGGCGGGGATCAGCAGCAGGGCGACCACGGTCAGCAGCGAGAGGTTGGTCAGCAGACCGCCGACGATGCCGGCGATGTCCGAGATCAGGAACCAGTGCTTGTCCTGCAGCTCGGCCAGTGAGTCGGCCCCTGGCACGGTGATGCTCGTGATCGGCTCGATGCGCGGGGACTGCTTGGAGGAGCCGCCCGGGGCCTCGGCGAAGGTGAACTCCGACAGGTACTGGGTGAAGCCCACCGCCAGGATGTTCACGGCCACACCGGAGACGATGTGGTTGACGTTGAAGGTCACGGTCATGACCGCGTGCAGCAGGCCGCCGAGCGCACCACCGACGATGCCCACCAGGACACCGGTCCACGGACCCCACTGGTAACCGGCCCAGGCTCCGAACCAGGTGCCCAGGATCAGCATGCCTTCGAGACCGATGTTGACCACGCCCGCGCGCTCGGCCCACAGGCCACCGAGGCCGGCCAGGCCGATCGGGACGGCGAGCACGAGGGCCTGGGAGACCTGGCCGACGGAGGTGAGGTCGTTGGCGCCGGAGATCGTCCGGGCCAGCGAGAGCAGCACCAGGCCACCGGCGATGATCAGGAGGACCCAGGGCAGGGTCAGCTTGCGGCGGCCGCCCGGAGCGGGCGCCGCCTTCTTCGCGGAAACGGTACCGGCGCTCACGCCGCGACCTCCTTGTCGGTCTTCATGGCGTGGCCGGCGGCCAGCTCCTCGCCGACCTTCTGCTGCTGACGGCGGATGCCGTAGCGGCGGACGAGCTCGTAGGAGACGACGACCGCGATCACGATCAGACCCTCCATGATCTTGCCGATCTCCTTGGCGTAACCGGCCGTGTCCAGGCCGGCGGACGCCTTGTTGATGAAGGCGATCAGCAGGGCGGCGAAGAAGATGCCGACCGGGCTGTTGCGGCCCAGGAGGGCGATGGTGATGCCGGTGAAGCCGACGCCGAGCGGGAAGTTCAGGCTGTACGTGTGGCTCTCGCCGAGCAGGACCGGCATGCCGACCAGACCCGCGACCGCTCCGGAGATCAGCATCGCGGTGATGATCATCCGCTTGGAGTCGACACCGGAGGCCGCGGCGGCGGACTCGCTGGCACCACTGGCACGCAGGTCGAAGCCGAAGCGGGTGCGGTTGAGCACGAACCAGTAGACGATGCCGAGCGCGAAGGCCACGAAGGTGAAGCCGTAGATCTCGCCGGAGTCACCGATGGCAAGGGCCGGGAACCAGCCGGACTCGGCGATCTCACCGGTGGTGATGTCGTTGGAGCCGGGCAGCTGCACACCGAGGTTCTTCGGCAGGATCAGCCAGGCGATGATGCTGGTGGCGATGGCGTTCAGCATGATCGTGGAGACGACCTCGCTGACGCCTCGCTTCGCCTTCAGCACACCGGCGATACCGGACCAGGCGGCACCCACCAGCATGGCGACGACGATGATCAGCAGGATGTGCAGCGGGCCGGGGAGGGCCACCGCGGCGCCGACGGAGGCGGAGATCATCGCGGCGAACCGGTACTGACCGTCGACACCGATGTTGAAGAGGTTCATGCGGAAGCCGATGGCCACCGCGAGCGCCGCCAGGTAGTACGTGCCGGCCTGGTTCACGATGAGGATCTGGACGTCCTCGTACGAGCCGTTCTCGATCATCAGGCGCAGCGGCTCGATCGGGTCCACGCCCGTCGCCGCCAGCACGACCATCGTCAGCAGGAAGGCGCTGACCAGAGCCAGCACTGGCCCGGCGAAGGCGAGGATCAGCTTGTCCTTGTCGATTTTCTTCATCGGGCCTCGTCCTCCGTCGTGTCACCGTCGGCAGCGGCGGAGTTGGTGTCGTTGGCTTCCAGGTGCCCCGCGGCTGCGCCGGTCATGGCGGTGCCCAGCTCCTCCGGGGTGACGGTCGCCGGGTCGGCGTCCGCGACCAGGCGGCCGCGGTAGATGACGCGCAGGGTGTCGGACAGGCCGATCAGCTCGTCCAGGTCGGCGGAGATCAGCAGTACGGCCAGGCCTTCGCGGCGGGCCTCCCGGATCGCGTCCCAGATCTGCGCCTGCGCGCCGACGTCCACACCGCGGGTGGGGTGGGCGGCGATCAGGAACTTGGGGTTGTGGCTCATCTCCCGGCCGACGATCAGCTTCTGCTGGTTGCCGCCGGAGAGCGAGGCCGCGGTGACCTCGATGCCGGGGGTGCGGACGTCGTACTCGCGCACGATCCGCTCGGTGTCCTTGCGGGCGGCCTTCGGGTCGAGGATGCCGCGCTTGGAGTTGGGGGCCTCGGTGACGTGGCCGAGGATGCGGTTCTCCCACAGCGGGTGTTCCAGCAGCAGGCCGTGCCGGTGCCGGTCCTCGGGGATGTAGCCGATGCCGCCCTCGCGGCGCTTGCGCACCGGGGTCTTGGTGATGTCCTTGCCGTCGAGCGTGATCACACCCCCGTCCGGGGTGTTCATGCCCATCAGGGCCTCGATCAGCTCGGTCTGGCCGTTGCCCTCGACACCGGCGATGCCCAGGACCTCGCCCTTGTGGATGGTGAAGGAGACGTTGTCGAGCAGGAGACGGCCGGCCGGGACGTGCTCGTGCACTTCCTCCGACTCGATCTCGGTGTTCGGCGCCATCGCCTCGGGCGTGGTGATGGGGGCCTTGTCGGCCAGCGTCAGGTGCTTGACCTGGAGCATCGGGGTGGTGGTGACCGTGGACTCGCGGGTCTCCGGCGAGGGCAGCTCGGCACCGACCATCAGCTCGGCGAGCTGCTTGGTGGTGGCGGTCCTCGGGTCGGCGGTGCCGACGGTGGTGCCGCGGCGGATGACGGTGATGTCGTCGGCGACCTTGAGGATCTCGCCCAGCTTGTGCGAGATGAAGATGACGGTCAGGCCCTCGGCCTTGAGCTCGCGGAGGTTGTCGAAGAGCGCGTCGACCTCCTGCGGGACCAGCACGGCGGTCGGCTCGTCGAGGATGAGGATCTTCGCACCTCGGTAGAGGACCTTGAGGATCTCCACGCGCTGCCGGTCGGCGACGCCGAGGTCCTCGACCAGCGCGTCCGGGCGCACGCCGAGGCCGTACGCGTCCGAGATCTCCAGGATCTTCCTGCGGGCCTTGGCGCCGATGCCGTAGAGCTTCTCGCCGCCGAGGACGACGTTCTCCAGGACGGTGAGGTTGTCGGCCAGCATGAAGTGCTGGTGGACCATGCCGATACCGCGGGCGATGGCCTCGCCGGGGCTGTTGAAGGAGACCTGCTCCCCGTCGATGGCGATGGTGCCCTCGTCCGGCTTCTGCATGCCGTAGAGGATCTTCATCAGGGTCGACTTGCCGGCACCGTTCTCGCCGATCAGGGCATGCACGGTGCCCTTGCGGACGGTGATGGCGATGTCCTTGTTGGCGACGACGCCGGGGAAGCGCTTGGTGATGCCGTGCAGTTCTACGGCGAGGGGCGGGCTGGACGCGTTGATGACGCACTCTCCTTGGCCGGAAGGAGTCGAGGGGAGGGGACAGGGCGGTGGGTGACGCTATCGCGTCCCGATGCGCTCTACGCGCGTAGCACTGTCAGAAATGAAAAGTCGGCGGCAAAAGCCGTTCGGGGCCCGGAGGGCTGCTGCAAGGGCAGCCGCTCCGGACCCCTGTCGAGACGCTTCCTTACGGAGCGGTCTTGACGGTGATCTTCTTGGCGATGATGTCGGCCTTCGCCTTCTCGACGGCGGCGATCAGGTCCGTCATCTTCTTGTACTCCGGGTTGGAGTCGGCCAGGCCGACGCCGTCCTTGTCCAGGCCGTAGCGGATCTCACCGTTCTGCGGCTTGCCGTCCTTGACGGACTTGATCAGGTTGTAGACCGAGTCCGAGACGTCCTTGGTGACCGAGGTCAGGATCTTGTCCTTGAACTTGGCCAGGCCCGCCTGGTTGTACTGGTCGGAGTCGACACCGATGGCCCAGGCGCCCTTGTTGGCGGCGGCCTCGATGGCGCCCGAGCCGGCCAGGCCGGCGGCCGCGTAGATGACGTCCGCGCCGGCGTCCAGCTGGCCCTGCGCGGCGGCCTTGCCCAGGTCGGGCTTGGCGAAACCGGAGAAGTCCGGCGGCTGGCTCAGGTACTTGGTGAGTACCTTGGCGTTCGGGTTGGTGTCCTTGACGCCCTGGGCGAAGCCCGCCTCGAACTTCTTGATCAGCGGAACCTCGACACCGCCGATGAAGCCGACCGTGCCGGTCTTGGAGGCCTTGGCGGCGGCGACGCCGGCCAGGTAGGAGCCCTGCTCCTCGTTGAAGACCAGGTTCGCGATGTTCTTGTCGGTCACCGAGGTGTCGTCGATGAGGCCGAACGTGGTGTTCGGGAACTTCGGCGCGACCTTCTTTATCGCGGGGCCGTAGGCGAAACCGACGCCGATGACCGGGTTCGAGCCGTTGCGGGCGAGCTCGGTGAGGCGCTGGACCTTGTCGGCCTCGGACTCACCCTCGGTCGGCTCGGCCTCCTTGCCCTTGAGCTGCAGGTCCGTTTCGGCCTTCTGCAGACCCGCGTAGGCGGCGTCGTTGAACGACTGGTCGCCGCGGCCACCGATGTCGTAGGCGATGGCGGCGGTGGGCTGCTTCGAGTCCGAGGACCCGGCGTCCCCGGACTTCTTGCCACCGCACGCGGTGGCGGACAGCGCGAGAGCCGCGGACGCGACGCTCACGGTTGCGATACGGGTGATCCGGCGCAAGGGGAGGCTCCTTCAAAACCTGACCTGAAAGCGCCTGAGAACCGGCGCTGGTTTCGCCGCGATCGTAACGCGCGTAGATGTCAGTTAAAGGCCCGTTCATGAGTCGTTATCGGATCGTCGCGAACCGGACAGTGACCGATCGGTGACGGGTCCGCAGTCCAGCCCTTGTGTACCAAGGGCTGGACGGGTCAGACGCGAGGCGCGCCGATGTTGTAACGGGTCTTGCCGGATCGGCCCCGACCTACAAGTGCGGCCCTGGCCTGCGGCCGTCGAGCAGGGCCGCGGCGGTGAAGAACTCCACACCGACGGCGATCGCAGACTCGTCCACGTCGAAGTCCCCGCGGTGCAGATCGCGCTTGACGGGGTCGCCGGGGACCCGGACGCCCAGCCGCGCCATGGCGCCCGGGACGTGCTCCAGGTACCAGGAGAAGTCCTCGCCGCCCAGGCTCTGCTCGGTGTCCTCCACCGACTCGGCACCGCGCCGGGCGGTCATCGCCTCCCGGAGCAGTTCGGTGACCACGGGGTCGTTGACCACCGGCGGCACCCCGCGGACGTGGTTGATCTCGAACTTGGCCCCGTGCATGGTCGCGACCTCGTCGATGGCTGCGTGGATCTGGTCCGGCGCCTCGTGCCAGGCGTTCAGGTCCAGGCAGCGCACGGTGCCGGACAGCTCGGCGTGCATCGGGATCACGTTGCAGGCGTGCCCGGCCTCGATCCGGCCCCAGGTGACGGACATGCCCGAGCGGGCGTCCATCCGCCGGGCCAGCAGCGCGGGCACGTCGACGGCCACCCGGGCGGCGGCGGTGACCAGGTCGGTGGTCAGGTGCGGGCGGGCGGTGTGGCCGCCGGCCCCGTCGAGGCTGACCTCCAGCCGGTCGCAGGCCGAGGTGATCGCGCCGGTCCGCAGGCCGATCTTCCCGGCGTCCACCCGGGGGTCGCAGTGCACCGCGATGATCTTGCCTACGCCGTCCAGGACGCCGGACTCGATCGCCTCGGTGGCGCCGCCGGGCAGGACCTCCTCGGCCGGCTGGAACACCAGCCTCACCGGCCGGGGCAGCAGCCCCTGCCGGTCCAGCTCGGCGAGGACCAGGCCGGCGCCGAGCACGGTCGCGGTGTGCACGTCGTGCCCGCAGGCGTGCGCCCGGTCCGGGACGGTCGACCGGTAGGGGGCGTGGGTCTTGGCGTCGGGAATGGGCAGGGCGTCGATGTCCGCGCGGAGCGCCAGCATGGGCCGCTCGCCGTCCCACGTGCCCACGTCACAGATCAAGCCGGTGCCGGACCGGAGCACACGTGGCCGGAGGCCGGCTTTCTCCAGTCGCGCCTTGATCGCGGCGGTGGTCCGGAACTCCTGGTGGCCGAGCTCGGGGTGCATGTGCAAGTCCCGGCGGAATGCGATCAGTTCGGCGCGCAGGCGATCCGGTACCTTGCCGGGCAGCTCGGGCTGGGCGGGCTTTCCTGGCAGGGCGGTCTGGGACTCGCGGGACATCAACTGGTTCACCCGTTGAAGGGTAGGCGTACATCACCGCCAACTGGGTGGAGATCAGGAAAAGTTCAACCCGATCGGGGAAGAAATCCCGTCCTCCGGACGCATGACCGCGTACACCCGGGGGTAAACTCCGCCGCTCATCCGGCCGCCGGGGCAGCCTGTGCGGGCAGTCGGTGCACGTCCCGGGCGGTGTCGGTGACCCCGGCCAGGAAGGTGCGGGCCCGCGAGGTGGCGGTGGAGGTCAGCCAGGCCGGGTCGATGTCGCAGACGGTCACGCGGACGCCGGTACCGGCCAGTGCGTACGGCAGCGTGTGGACGACGGTGGACGGGAAGCTGAGGATGGTCCGGCCGACCGGACCGCGCCGGGCGATCAGCTCCAGCGGCAGGTCGGGACGTACGATCTCCAGCCCGGTCGCCTCGCTCAGCGCGCGGAGCTTCTCCGCGGACTCGCGGCGGTGCGCGAAGTAGCGGGTCACGCCGTGCTGCCGGGTGAGCCGGGAGACCGCCTCCAGGTAGCGCCCGGCGTCGACCACACCGGTCTCCACCAGGGAGGTCCCGACCAGGTCGGTGCCCTTGGTGAGCCGGGGCGGGCCGAACCGGGAGCGGGTCCAGCCGAAGTCGTTGACCTTGAGCTCCATGCCCGGCAGCGGGGTGACCGGCATGGAGCTGAAGACCTCCACCCGGCGCCCGGCGGCCGGGGTGAGCCGGCGCCGCGCGGTGCCGGAGACCGGCGCGTACGCCAGCTCCTTGACCCGGCCGAGGGCGCCGCCGCCGGTGCGGTGCCAGCGGCGGAGGCGTTCGCCGCGGCCGGCCTGCGCCAGGAACTCCATGGTGGCGGTGCCGTCGTCGACGACGACGAGCTCCTTCGCCCGGGCCGGGACCAGCAGCAGCTGGACGAAGCGGGAGAAGGGGTCGCCGACGACGATCCGCTCGGCCTCGCGCACCCGGCCGGCGAGCGCGGCCAGCGCCTTGAAGGGCGCGCCGGCGCCGCCGCGGGCCTCCTGCCAGTGCACGGTGTGGCCCTCGTCCCGGGCGATCCCGGTGACGCGGCGCAGCTGGCCGCGGGACATGGGGTCGGTGGGGGGCAGCACGATGATGCGCAGCGCTTCCGCCCCGTGGGAGGGGGATGCCGCGCCGCGGGCGGGCTGGGTGGGGACCCCGTCGAGGAGGGGTGCCCGCTCGTTCTGCGCGTGGGCCCACTCCAGGACGTTCAGGAGCTGGACCGGGCTCTCGACGAAGGCGAGGGTGGTGGCAGGGGGGTTCACGACGACTCCTCTTGGGGGTGCGGAGCCGCTGCGCGGGCCTGTCCCCTCCCCGCCCCTTCCCGGAACCGGGGCTCCGCCCCGGACCCCGGCTGGGGCGCCTCGGCCGTGCGCCGGCCCGCGGGCCGGCTGTGGCTGGTCGCGCAGTTCCCCGCGCCCCCGATGGGGCGCGGTGCTCACTGGCGGGAGGAACGGGCCCGCGGAGCGGACCTGCGGTCAGACCGCCGCGACGGTGCCCTGGACGCGGCGCAGCTTCTTCATGGGGCCGAGCTCGGACTCGTAGACCTTCTTGACGCCGTCGCCGAGGGCGGTCTCGATGGTGCGGATGTCGCGGACCAGGCGCTGCAGGCCGCCCGGCTCGACGGAGGCGGCCTGGTCGGAGCCCCACATGGCGCGGTCGAGGGTGATGTGGCGCTCGACGAACACGGCGCCGAGGGCGACGGCGGCCAGGGTGGTCTGCAGGCCGGTCTCGTGGCCGCTGTAGCCGATCGGGACGTTGGGGTACTCCGCCTGGAGGGTGTTGATGACCCGCAGGTTGAGCTCCTCGGCCTTGGCCGGGTAGGTGGAGGTGGCGTGGCAGAGCAGGATGTTCGCGCTGCCGAGCACCTCGACGGCGTGCCGGATCTGGGCCGGGGTGGACATGCCGGTGGAGAGGATGACGGTGCGGCCGGTGGCGCGCAGGGCGCGCAGCAGCTCGTCGTCGGTCAGCGAGGCCGAGGCGACCTTGTGGCAGGGGACGTCGAACTTCTCCAGGAAGGCGACGGCCTCGGTGTCCCACGGGGAGGCGAACCAGTCGATGCCGCGCTCCTTGCAGTGCTCGTCGATGGCGCGGTACTCGTCCTCGCCGAACTCCACGCGGTGGCGGTAGTCGATGTAGGTCATGCGGCCCCAGGGGGTGTCCCGCTCGATGTCCCACTGGTCGCGCGGAGTGCAGATCTCCGGGGTGCGCTTCTGGAACTTGACCGCGTCGCAGCCCGCCTCGGCGGCCGCGTCGATCAGGGCGATGGCGTTGGCCAGGTCGCCGTTGTGGTTGATGCCGATCTCACCGACGACGTAGACCGGGTGGCCGGGGCCGGCGGTGCGCGATCCGAGCGGGCGCAGGCGGGAGGTCTGGGTGGCGTTCATGCGGGGTTGCGTCCTTCGGTCGGTACGGGTGCGTATGCGGGTGCCGGTACGGCTTCCTGTCCGGGTGCCGGTACGGGCGCGGGTGCGCTCGGGTCGAGCAGCGGGGCCAGCGCACGGGCGCGGGCCAGGTCGTGGGGGTCGTCGATCTCCAGCACGCGGGCGGGATCGGTGAGGACGGGCAGGGTGTGCCCGAAGAATCGGTGCCGGGCGCGGCGGAACCCGGCCGCGTCCATGGCGTAGGCGGCGCCGGTCTCCAGGAGGTCCTGGGGGCGGTCCTGGCGGCGGGGCCGGACGGCCTTGTCGTGGTTGACGCCGTGGCCGCCGTCCGCGGGGGCGGTCCGCCAGAGGAAGCCGTGGAAGGGGGCGACGGTGAGGGCGGAGTCGGCCGGGCCGGCGGCGACGGCGGCCGCGACCGACTCGACGTCGGAGGGGTCGAGGAACGGGCTGGTGCACTGGACCAGCAGGACCACGTGGACCTCGGTGGAGTGGAGTTCCTCGAAGGCCTGCAGGGCGTGCAGCACCGCGGATTCGCTGGTGGCGGTGTCGCCGGAGAGGGCGGCGGGCCGGCGGACGACCTCGGCGGAGGCGGCCCGGGCGGCTTCGGCGATCTCCGTGCAGTCGGTGGAGACGACCACGTCGGTGACGGTGGGCGCGGCCAGGCAGGCGCGGACGGCGCGGGTGACCAGCGGGATTCCGGCGACCTCGGCGAGGTTCTTGCCGGGGACGCCCTTGGAGCCGCCGCGGGCCGGGATGACGGCCAGCACGCGCGGGACGGGCGGGGTGCCGGGGGCCGGGGTGCCGGCGGGGGTCCGGGCGGTCACAGCTCCCCCAGCCTGCGGATGACGGGGGCGACGCGCTGGACCCCGTGGCGGTAGGTGCCGCGGGCCGCCTCGCGGAGGTAGGAGCGCAGGTAGCGGCGCAGCCGGGACTTCTCGTGGAGCGGTTTGGCGGCGCCCGGGAGCACGGTGCCGTCGGGGGCCAGGTGATGGCGGGCGAGGATGCCGGGCAGGTAGCCGGGCGCGGTGACGGCCGTGTAGTACGGGGCCGGCGGAGGGAGTTCGGGCCGGGAGAGCAGCTCGGTGATGCGGGCGCGGGCGGCCTCGTAGGGGGCGTCGGAGGTGACGCCCTGGGCGGCGAGCCAGGCGGGGTCGCCGGCCGGGCGGAGCCCGGCGTCGATCTGGTCCCAGGAGGCCAGGCAGCCGGAGCCGAGGAAGTGGTGGTTGCCGAGGGTCTCGCGGACGCCGAGGTCGGTGAGGACGGCGGTGGGGATGCCCCGGGCGAGGGATTCCAGGGCGGCCGTGGAGGAGACGGTGACCAGCAGGTCGGTGCGGTCCAGGACCTCGCCCATGTTCCCGTACACCAGGCGGAGGTTGGGCGGCAGCGGGTCCGGCATCCGGTCGGCGAGCCGCTGGTAGGGGATCTCCTCCAGGTGCGTGGTGTGCTCGCCCGGCTTGCTGCGCAGCTTGACGAGCACTTCCCGGCCGGGGTGCAGGCGGGCGTGCTGGGCGGCGCGGCGCAGCAGGTAGCCACGGTCGGCGGCGCTCTCGGGCACCGAGGGCTGGGCGGCGAAGACCACGGTGTGGGCGTGGCCGACGGACTCCTCGTACGGCGCTCCGTCGAGGAAGGGCAGGGCGGTCTCGGTGACGGCGGAGGCGTCGGCCCCCACTCCCCCGTACACGGCGCGGAAGCGTCCGGCGTCGTGGCGGGAGTTGGCGAGGACGAGGTCGGCGCCGTGGCGCAGCAGCAGGCCGTCGGCGAGCTTCTCGTAGACGACTCCGACGTAGCCGGTGACCAGGACGGGGCGGCGGGCAGGTTCGGGCCAGAGGGCGGCGATGCCGTGCAGGGCGGCCTGGACGGCGCCGCCGACCAGCGCGAGCACCACCATGTCGTAGCGCTCGCGGCGGAGTTCGGCGAGGAACTCGGGGAGGGTCACCTCGTCCAGCCGGTCGGCCCGTACGCCCACCTCGCCGAGCTGGCGGGCGGTGGGCGTGGCCCGGCCGCGCAGCAGGAAACCGGTCAGGTTTCCGTCCTCGGCCGCGCATTCGGGGGCGATGCGGTGCGCGGTGAGTGCGCCCCATTTCCATCGCGTATCGGAATCGGCGAGCACTGCGACCCGCTTGCTTACTGGCACGGGCCAGAAGCTATGCCGGAATTCCGGTGATCGGCCCAACGAACGCACAACGGAGGGTTAACAACCCGTCGACGAAATGAGAATCCGCCGGGGAGTGAGACGGAAGGGGGTCGCGGTGGGGGCGGGTTAACTCCGGCGCCACGCGCCGTTCACGTAAAATCTTCGCATGGTCCACGGTGAATGCCGCACCACGGCCTAATGTCTGCCGGGTGGTCAAGCTCTCTGTTGTCGTGCCGTTCTACAACGTGCAGACATACGCACCGGATGCCCTGAAAAGCCTCGAACTGAACGCGCGGGACGACTTCGAGTTCCTCCTCGTCGACGACTGCTCGACGGACGGGACGCCCGAGCTCCTGGAGCGGGCCGCGCGCGAGCTGCCCGGCGCGGTGCACCTCAGACACGAGAAGAACGGCGGCCTGGCCACCGCGCGGAACACCGGGCTGGACGCGGCGCGCGGCGAGTACCTGGCCTTCATGGACGGCGACGACTGGCTGGCGCCCGGCCACCTGGCCCGGACGCTGGCCGCCATCGAGGCCCTGAACTGCGACTTCGTCCGCAACGACCATGTGCAGGTGACCGGGAAGGCGCGCACCGTGCAGCGCATCCCGTACGGCCCGCAGGGCGTCCCGGCCGATCCGCGGACGGGCATCCTGCCCGCCGAGCGCCCGACCTCGGTGGACTATCCGTACGCCTGGGCCGGGATGTACCACCGGCGGCTGCTGGACCGGGGGCTGCTGCACTTCACGGACGGTCTGCGGACCGCCGAGGACCGGCCGTGGATCTGGCGGCTGCACCGGGAGGCGGAGTCCTTCGCGGCGGTCGGACTGGCCGGAATCTTCTACCGGCGGGGAGTTTCGACCTCACTCACGCAGATCGGCGACGTCCGGCAGCTCGATTTCATCCGCGCATTCGATCAGGTGATCGCGGACACCGCGGCGGACCGGGATGCGGCAAAGCTGCTGCCGAAAGCCGTTCGCACATACTGTGCAATTATCGCGCATCACATCGGATCCATTGAAAGGTTCGAGCCCGACGTGGCCAAAAAGCTCCGTTCGATGAGTGCGGCCGCGCTCGGAAGAATGCCGCAGGACGTGCTCGACACGGCGCTGGACTCCATGGACACGGACCGGTCGGTGCTGCTGCGGCGGCTCCGCCGCCGGTCGGGCGAGGGAGTGGCCGCCTGATGGAGCTCCGCACCACACAGATCTTCCTGGCCTCCACCCTGTACGGGATGGCCACGCTCGCCGCCGGGATCGACGCGGGCAGCTTCGGCGCGGCCGACCGCCGGATCCTGCTGACCAGCAACAACGCGCCCATCCCGGAGATCACCCCGGGGCTGGACGGGATGCCCGGCTTCGCCGCGCTGCGCACCCGCTTCGACGACCACCTCGACTGGAACGCCACCATCGAGCCGTACCACCCGAGCACCTGGACCCCTCGGCCCGAGGACGTCCCGCTGTGGGAACGGCAGCTGCGCGCGCTGTGGGGGCTGGGCGAGGACCGGATCGAGCTGATCGTGGAGTCCATCCAGGTCTCCCCCGCGCAGGCGGTGTGCCAGCTCTTCCCCGGAGCCGCGGTCGAGGTCTACGCCGACGGCCTGATGAGCTACGGCCCCACCCGGTTCAAGCTGGAAGCGCAGCTGGGCATGCGGATCCGCCGGGTGCTGCACCTGGATCTGGCACCCGGTCTGAAGCCCCTGCTGCTCACCGAGTTCGGGGTGCCGGCCGAGCTGGTGCCCGCCGAGGCCTTCCTGAAGGTGCTCTCCGAACTCACCGCGGAGGCGGCGGCGCTGCCCGACATCGCGGAGGGCCCGGCGCTGCTGCTCGGCCAGTACCTCTCCGCCCTCGAACTCCTCACCCCCGAGGAGGAGGACGAGCTGCACGTCACGATGGTCCGCGGCGCACACGCGCTGGGCCACACCGAGATCGTCTTCAAGCCGCACCCGAGCGCGCCCGCCCGCTACTCCCGCTCCGTGGAGGAGGAGGCCGCGCGGCTCGGCGCCCGCCTGACCGTGCTGACCGAGCCGGTGCTCGCCGAGGTCGTCTACCAGCGGCTCCGTCCCGCGCTGGTGGTCGGCTGCTTCTCCACCGGGCTGCTCACCGCCGCCACCCTGTACGGCATCCCGGTGGCCCGCACCGGGACCGGCCGGCTGCTGGACCGGGTCGCCCCGTACCAGAACAGCAACCGGGTGCCGATGACGGTGGTGGACGCCCTGCTGCCGGACCTGGAGGACGCCGAGGCCGTGCGCTCCCAGACCGCGCCCGGCCCGGAGCGGGTGCACGAGGCGCTCGACGGGCTGCTGGTCGCCGTCGGGTACGCCATGCAGTCCCAGGTGCTCTCCGCCCGCCGGGCGGAGGCCGAGCGGTACCTGTCCACCCGCCTCGACGAGCACACCTGGCGGTACTTCAAGCGGCGCCGCCTGACCACCCTCGGCCTGCCCGGCGGGATCCCGGCCCAGCTGTCCTTCCTGCCGAAGAGCCCCACCCTGCGCCGGGCGGTGCGCCGGATCCGCCGCCTGCAGAAGAGCGCGTTGGGCCGGTCGAAGTGAGCGTCACCGCACCCCTGCCCGAGCCCCGCACCGGCGCCGCGGCGGCCGCGGAACCCGAGCCGGTGCCGGCCGTGGGCACCCGGCACCGCCGGCTCCACGCGCTGGACGGACTGCGGCTGCTGGCCGCGCTGATGGTCGCCCTCTACCACTTCGGCGGGCGCAACGGGGACGTGTCCAAGGCGTGGGGCGCCTCGCCGCGCGAGCTGTTCCCCGATGCCGCGCCCTGGTTCGCGTACGGCCCGCTGGGCGTCCAGTTCTTCTTCGTCATCAGCGGCTTCGTCATCTCGATGAGCGCCTGGGGTCGGCCGCTGCGGTCCTTCCTGGCCTCCCGGGTGGCCCGCCTCTACCCGGCGTACTGGGTGGCGCTCCTCCTGGTCACCGCCGTGTTCGCACTGCCCGCGGTGGCGTGGAAGACGGTCTCGCCGACCGACTTCCTCACCAACCTGACCATGCTCCAGCAGCCGGTGGGCGCCGAGCGGGTGCTCGGGGTGTGCTGGACGCTGTGGGCCGAGATGCGCTTCTACGTGCTCTTCGCGCTCTTCGTGATCCTGCCGGGCGGGGGCCGTCGGCGGACCCTGGTGTTCTGCGCGGTCTGGACCGTGGCGGCGGTCATCGCCGACGCCTCGAAGAGCGAGCTGCTCGACCTCGTCCTGATGCCGGAGTACGCGCCGTTCTTCATCGGCGGCATGGGCCTCTACCTGGTGTACCGGGACCGCCGGGACGTGCTGGGCTGGGGCGTCGCCGTACTCGGCTGGGCCCTGGGCCAGCACTACGCGGTGGCCGGCCTGTGGCACGCCCCGAACCCGAAGTTCTTCTCGTACCGCGAGCCCACGGTGATCATCGCCGTGGTCACCGTGGGGTTCCTGCTGATCGCCCTGGTGGCGGTCGGCGTGTTCGACCGGATGAACTGGGGTTGGCTGACCGTGGCCGGAGCCCTGACCTACCCCTTCTACCTGGTCCACGAGCATCTGGGCTGGGTGGTCATCCACACCCTGCACCGCCGGCTGGACGTCCCGCCCGTGGCCTCGTTCGCCGCGGCCCTGGCCCTCATGCTGGTCCTGGCCTGGCTGATCCACCGCCTGGTGGAACGCCCGCTGACCCCGTGGCTGCGCCGGGCCCTGGAGCGGAAGGTCAGCTGACCGCGAGCTTCGCGGCGAACCCGAGGAACAGCACGCCGGCGGCGGAGGTGGCTCCCGCGGAGAGCCGCTTGCGCCGCCGGAAGGCGGCCGACAGGCGGGTGCCGCCGAATATCAGCGCGCTCAGGTAGAGGAAGCTGCTCAGCTGCAGCAGGGACCCGAGCAGCAGGAACGACAGCGCCGGGTAGGCGTAGTCCGGGTCGACGAACTGCACGAAGAAGGACAGCAGGAACAGGATGGCCTTCGGGTTCAGCAGGCTGACCACCAGCGCCCGCCGGTAGGGGCGCTCGGCCGCACCGGCCGGCGCCGCCGGCTGCCCGGCCGGGAGCGCCGCCTCCGGGAGCCCCGTGGCCGGGAGCGCCGTGTCCGGCAGCTCCGCCCGCCCGGCCCTGCGGTCCCGCCACATGGCCAGGGCGGCCCGCATCATGCCGACGGCCATCCAGGCGAGGTATCCCGCACCGAGGTACTTCACGATGCCGAACAGCAGCGGGCTGGCCTGGAGCAGCGCCCCGGCACCGACCGCCGCCAGCAGCATCAGCACCAAGTCGCCGGTGAACACCCCGGCCGCGGCCGTGTAGCCGGCGCGCACACCGCGGCGGGCCGCGACGGAGAGCACGTACAGCGAGTTCGGGCCCGGCAGCAGGACGATCAGGGCCAGGGCGGCGAGATAGGTCGGAAGGTCGGTGACACCCAGCATGTGCAGGAGTGTCGCATGGGTTTGCACCTGACACCACGGTGAGTTTCACCATGCGGATTCGGCCGGTACGTAACTGCCCCAGACCTGTCGCAGTGCGTTGCACACCTCCCCCACGGTGGCCCGGGCCCGCAGCGCCTCCCGCATCGGGTACAGCACGTTGGCGGTGCCCTCGGCCGCCGCCCGCAGTTCCGCCAGGGCCGCGTCCACCGCGGCGCCGTCGCGGCCGGCCCGCAGCCGGGCCAGCCGTTCCCGCTGACGGACCTCGATCGCCGGGTCCACGCGCAGCGGCTGGTACGGCTCCTCCTCGTCCAGGGTGAAGCGGTTCACGCCGACCACCACCCGCTGCGCGCTGTCGGTCTCCTGGGCGATCCGGTAGGCGTTGCGTTCGATCTCCGCCTTCTGGAAGCCGTGCTCGATCGCCGTGACCGCCCCGCCCATCGACTCGACCCGGTCCATGAGCTCCACCACGGCGCGCTCCAGGTCGTCCGTCATCGACTCCACGACGTAGGACCCGGCGAAGGGGTCCACGGTGTGCGTGACGTCCGTCTCGTACGCCAGTACCTGCTGGGTGCGCAGGGCCAGCCGGGCGGACTTCTCCGTCGGCAGCGCGATGGCCTCGTCGAAGGAGTTGGTGTGCAGCGACTGGGTGCCGCCGAGCACCGCCGCCAGGCCCTGGACGGCCACCCGGACCAGGTTCACCTCCGGCTGCTGGGCGGTGAGCTGCACCCCGGCGGTCTGCGTGTGGAAGCGCAGCATCAGCGACTTGGGGTCCTTCGCCCCGAATTCCTCGCGCATGACCCGGGCCCAGATCCGGCGGGCGGCCCGGAACTTGGCCACTTCCTCCAACAGGGTGGTGCGGGCCACGAAGAAGAAGGACAGCCGGGGCGCGAACTCGTCGACCTCCATGCCGGCGCCGATCGCGGTGCGGACGTACGCGATCCCGTCGGCCAGGGTGAAGGCGACCTCCTGCACGGGCGAGGCCCCCGCCTCGGCCATGTGGTAGCCGGAGATGGAGATGGTGTTCCACCTCGGGATCTCGGCCCGGCAGTACCGGAACGTGTCGGCGACCAGCCGCAGCGAGGGCGCGGGCGGGAAGATGTACGTCCCGCGCGCGATGTACTCCTTCAGTACGTCGTTCTGCACGGTCCCCGTCAGCCGGTCGCCCGGTACGCCCTGCTCCTCCGCAACGAGCTGGTAGAGCAGCAGCAGGAGCGAGGCGGGGGCGTTGATGGTCATCGAGGTGGACACCCGGTCGAGCGGGATGCCGTCGAACAGCACCCGCATGTCCTCCACCGAGTCCACCGCCACGCCGACCTTGCCGACCTCGCCGTGCGCGAGCGGCGCGTCGGAGTCGTGTCCCATCTGGGTGGGCAGGTCGAAGGCCACGGACAGGCCGGTGGTGCCGGCGTCGATGAGCTGCCGGTAGCGGGCGTTGGACTCGGCGGCCGTACCGAAGCCGGCGTACTGACGCATCGTCCACGGGCGGCCCGTGTACATGCTCGGGTACACGCCCCGGGTGAAGGGGTATTGCCCCGGTTCGCCCAGACTCGCCGCGGGGTCCCAGTGCGTCAGGGCCTCGGGCCCGTACACCGGTTGCAGCGGCAGTCCGCTCTCGGTGAATCCACTCCTGCGGTGTGACATCTGGCAGAAACCTCCATGACGCCGACCGGTCCGGTCCTGGTAGAACGTCTCCGCGCCGTTCCGGGACGCCCTCTTGTCACAATGGCGCAACATCCCGGAACAGTGCGCAACCAACCACGCCAGCCAAGGCATCGAACTATGTGAAGCCACTGAACTCCGGGGGACCAAGATGTTTCGCCAGAACCGCAAGAGAGTGACCTTCCGTGCGCTCGGCATGGCCGGCGCCGTCGTGCTCGCCGCGACCGCGACCGCCTGTGGACCGCAGGAGAACAAGCCCGGCGCGCCGGCCGCGCTCGCGCCCTCGCCCTCTTCGGACAGCAGTTCCCCCGCGCCCTCCCCGACCGGCTCCTCGGACGGCAAGCCGGGTGACGCCTCTCCCTCGGCCTCCGCCTCGGAGTCCGCGTCCCCCTCGGCATCGGCTTCCGGCTCCCCCTCCGCGTCGGCCTCGCCCTCCGTCAGGTACGTGATGGCCAACGGCGACGAGAGCGAGCAGGTGCGCGAGCTGCAGGCCCGGCTGCGGCAGCTGGGGCACCTGAAGACGGCGCCCACCGCCTTCTACGGCTCGAAGACCACGGCCGCCGTCCGCGCCTTCCAGGGCAAGCACGGGCTGACCGTGTCGGGTTCGGTGGACCAGGCCACCTGGGCGAAGGTCCAGGGCAACAGCCGGAAGCCCACCGCCGACGAGCTGCGCCCGCCGACCACCAACGAGCTCGATGCACCGGACCCGCGCTGCATGCAGGGCCGGGTGATGTGCATCAGCAAGGAGAGCCGCACCCTGGCCTGGATGATCGACGGCAAGGTCGTCTCGTCCATGGACGTCCGCTTCGGCTCGGAGAACACCCCGACCCGCGAGGGCGTGTTCAAGGTGGACCGGAAGGAGCGGAAATGGACCTCCACGCTCTACCACACGTCCATGCCGTACGCGATGTTCTTCAGCGGCGGCCAGGCGGTGCACTACTCGGCGGACTTCGCGGCGCGCGGCTACGCCGGGGCCTCGCACGGCTGCGTGAACGTGCGTGACATGGGGAAGGTCTCCGCGCTGTTCGACCAGGTGGCCGTCGGCGACAAGGTCGTCGTCTACTGGTGATCCGCCTGCGGGCGGAAGCTGAGGGCGCGGGCAGGGCCGGGGGAACGTGCCCCGCCCGCGCCGGTTGCGCAGAGCCCAGGGGTACGGGGGGAACCCCGGCTCGTGCGCGGCCGATGACCAGTCGGCTCAATCAGTACTGCGCCGACGGGTCGGAAAGTGTTACAGCGGGATGTCCGCGCCGCTCGGGGCCGGGTGCGACAGGCGCGACGGGGCCGGGCCGACCGTCGGCGCCTGAAGGATCCCGCTGGAGGTGCTGCCGGTTCCCCGGCGGCCCCCGGTCCCGTCCGGGTCCGGGTCCGGGTCCTCGGAGCGGTCCGAGTCGCCTGAGCGGTCCGAGCCGTCACCGCCCGAACCACCCTTGCCGCCGGTGCCCCCGGCGCCGCCGCCACTGCCCGAGGTGTCGGGGTCCCCGTTGAGCAGCCGGTCGCAGAACCGGTCGATGCCCGAGACGCCCTTCGCCGCGCGGGCCAGCTTCTCCCGGCCGTCCAGGGTGATCCGGCCCGCCCGGTGCGCCCGGCACAGGTCGGCCACCCGGATCATCCGGGTCGCGGGGTCCCTGGATCCGTCCATGCCTGCGCCGGTGTCCTGGTCCGGGCCTGCGGTGTCGCCGTCCCCACCGTTCCCGCCGGTGCCGGTGCCCGGCTGTCCGGAGCCGGGTCCCGTCGGCGTACCGCCGGTGCCCGGCGTGCCGGAACGGTCGTTGTCGCGGAGCCGGCTGTGGCCGCCCTCCGGGGTGCCGGGCCCGGTGGTGCCGCCGGCCGCCCGCTCGCCGGGGGAGGAGCTGGGACCGGTGGTGACCGACACGGCCGGGCGGGGGTCCGCGGCGTTGTGGAGGGTGCCGCCGAACAGGCCGGAGCCGGTCGCGGCGGCGACCCCGCCGAGGGCCACGCCTGCCACCGCGGCGGCCAGACCCAGCCGGAGCGAGTTGTTCCGTACGGGGCGGCGGATCGTCGTCCTGCCCAGCGCCACCAGCGGGCCCCGGTCGTCGGCGGATCCGGCCGTGGGCTCCGCTTCGTGTTCCGGTTGGGTGCCGGCCGGGCCGCGGGCGGTTCGGAAGGCGGCCAGTGCGGCGGCCTCGCCGGGAAGTTCGGAGTCGGCCGGTGCGGCGGAGGCCGCGAGTTCGTCGAGCACCGCGCGTAGACGTGCGGCCTCGTCGGCCGCGTGGCGATCCGCGACAGGCCCGACCGGCTCGCCGCGCAGCATTCTTTCCGCCGCGGCCGAGTCCAGCCACCTGTTGCGATCGTCGGCCATCACATGTCCTTCTGCGTCCGCCAACGTGAATGCGTCACACCGGTTCGCTGTACGAGGTCCCCACCTGGACCGCGCTGCGCCGGAACGGCGTCGAGATCGCGCGGGCCTCCCGTGGCCGCGGTGTCCGCGGCACGGCCTGAGGCATTATGACGGCCCGGGTCATCGCGTTCCGGGCCGGGCTCCGCTCCGTGTTCGGACCCCAGCATTTCGGCCAGCTTCTTCAGACCCCGGTGGGCCGCGGTGCGGACCGCTCCGGGCCGCTTGCCGAGGGTCTCGGCGGCGCTCTTGGCGTCGAGTCCGACGACCACGCGCAGGACGACGGCCTCGGCCTGGTCCTGCGGGAGCCGGGCGATCAGGGCCATGGTGCGGCCGGTGGAGAGGGACTCCATGGCCTCGCCGAAGGTGTCGGAGTCGGCGGCCCGTCCGGTCAGCTCCGTCTCGTCGCCGCCGACGGCGGGGCGGCGGCCGCGCATCCGGATGTGGTCGAGGGCCCGGTTGCGGGCAATCCGGGCGGACCAGCCGCGGAACCGGTCGGCGTCACCGGCGAAGGCCGAAAGGTCGCGGGATATCTGCAGCCACGCCTCGGAGGTGACGTCCTCGGCCTCGGTATCGCCGACCAGCGTCCGTACGTACCCGAGCAGTCGCGGGTGCACGGCGCGGTACACAGTACGGAACGCGCCTTCGTCGCCGTGCTGCGCCGCGAGCACCGCGGCGGTCAGCTCCGCGTCGTCCCCCAGCAAAATCCCCAACCCGTCCACTGTCCTGTACGTCCTGCGCAAATCAGCACGTTACGGCCTTCGGGCACCTACGTCCACGAGTTGTACAACCAGCAACCACTCCTGCGCGGAGCGGGGTGTGACACAAAACGCACTCAGGACGCTGACAGAGGTACGGGCTTGTCGCACGAGCCCGTGTCGGAACGGCGACCGGGGCCTCTCCTGTGGGGGGTGGCGGCCTCGGTCGCCTTCTCCGTTTCCGCCTTCTCCCCAGTCTCACACCTCCGGCGCCCTTCTCGTCCGGGTGAAATCGGCCGCTGCGTGCCGTGTGCACGCGTTCGCGTCGATAGCGTTGCCGCACACCCGACACGTCCCGAGGAGCCCCACGCTGTCCAGCCCCCTCCCGGCCCAGGTCCGCGGAAGCGCCCTCGCACGGTTCAACGCGGCCCCCGTCGAGGCGGCCGAGCGGGTGCTGCTGCGGTGCTGCGGCAGCCGCCGTTGGGCGCACCGGGTGGCCGCGCACCGGCCGTACCCGGATCTGGGCGCACTGCTGGCCGCCGCCGACGAGGCCTCGTACGACCTGCGCCAGGCGGACCTGACGGAGGCGCTGAGCGCCGAGTTCCCCTCGGAGCTGCACGAGGGCGCGCCGTACGCGGCCCATCTGGCGCTGGACGCGGCCCACGCCGAGTACGAACGGAAGTTCGGGCACGCCTTCGTGATCTGCCTGGACGGGCATCCGGCCGAGGAGCACCCGGACGCGGTGCTGGCGGGCATCCGGCAGCGGATGGGGCACGAGGAGGAAGAGGAGCGGGCCGTCGCCGCGGACGAACTGCGCCGGCTGGCCCGGGCCCGGCTGGCCGCACTCGCCGTACTGGCCGCGCTGACCGACGAGGAAATGTCCCGTTCGCCCGGACCGCCGGACATCACCCGCCCGGAATCGCCCGGTTCGCCCCTGTGGGATAGCCCGTCCGTGCCTGTTTGATCACACCGCTGGCCCCCGCGCGAGGGAACCGACAACTCGTCGCTACGATGTCGGGGGCCGGTGGACCGTACCCGGCCGGGCCCGACCGACAAAGAAGCCGGCTGGCCCCCGCCCCGCTTCCGGAGGGTTTTCCGTGCCGGCTGGAACGTTGTACCGCGGCCGGGAAGGAATGTGGTCCTGGGTGGCTCATCGAGTCACCGGCGTCCTCATTTTCTTCTTCCTGTTCGTACACGTCCTCGACACCGCTCTCGTCCGCGTCTCCCCCGAGGCGTACGACGATGTCGTGGCTACCTACAAGACTCCGATCGTCGCGCTGCTGGAGTACGGCCTCGTCGCCGCCATCCTCTTCCACGCGCTCAACGGTCTCCGTGTCATCGCCGTGGACTTCTGGTCCAAGGGCCCGCGCTACCAGAAGCAGATGCTCTGGACCGTCGTGGGCATCTGGGTCGTGCTGATGGCCGGGGCCATTTACCCCGTGCTCGGCCACGCAGCCGCAGAACTGTTCGGGAAGTGACGCCGATGTCCTCTGACACTTCTTCCGCGATCGGCGACGTGCAGGGCGACTCGCTCTACGACGTCGACAACCCGGCCCCGTACATCGAGGCCCCGCGCAAGCGCACTTCCAAGACGCCCAAGTCGACCCGCGGCAACTTCGAGATGGTCGCGTGGCTCTTCATGCGCCTCTCGGGCATCGTCCTGGTCGTCCTGGTCATCGGCCACCTGCTCATCCAGCTCGTCCTGGACGGCGGCGTCAGCAAGATCGGCTTCGCCTTCGTGGCCGGCCGCTGGGCCTCGCCGTTCTGGCAGGGCTGGGACCTGCTGATGCTGTGGCTGGCGATGCTGCACGGCGCCAACGGCCTCCGCACCGTCATCAACGACTACGCGGAGCGTGCCAACACGCGGCTGTGGCTGAAGGGCCTGCTCTACACCGCCACGGTGTTCACCATCCTTCTGGGCACGCTGGTGATCTTCACCTTCGACCCGAACATCCGCTAGGCAACGGGGCTGAGGCGACAAATCTCATGAAGATCCACAAGTACGACACCGTCATCGTCGGCGCCGGCGGCGCCGGCATGCGCGCCGCCATCGAGGCGACGAAGCGCAGCCGCACCGCCGTGCTGACGAAGCTGTACCCGACCCGCTCCCACACGGGCGCCGCGCAGGGCGGCATGGCCGCCGCGCTGGCGAACGTGGAGGAGGACAACTGGGAGTGGCACACCTTCGACACGGTCAAGGGCGGTGACTACCTGGTCGACCAGGACGCCGCCGAGATCCTGGCGAAGGAGGCCATCGACGCCGTCCTCGACCTGGAGAAGATGGGCCTGCCGTTCAACCGCACCCCGGACGGCACCATCGACCAGCGCCGCTTCGGCGGCCACTCGCGCAACCACGGCGAGGCCCCGGTCCGCCGGTCCTGCTACGCCGCGGACCGCACCGGCCACATGATCCTCCAGACGCTGTACCAGAACTGCGTCAAGGAGGGCGTGGAGTTCTTCAACGAGTTCTACGTCCTGGACCAGCTGATCACCGAGGTCGACGGCGTCAAGCAGTCCGCCGGTGTGGTCGCGTACGAGCTGGCCACCGGTGAGATCCACATCTTCCAGGCGAAGGCCGTCGTCTACGCCTCGGGCGGCAACGGCAAGTTCTTCAAGGTGACCTCCAACGCGCACACCCTCACCGGTGACGGCCAGGCGGCCTGCTACCGGCGCGGCCTGCCGCTGGAGGACATGGAGTTCTTCCAGTTCCACCCGACGGGCATCTGGCGCATGGGCATCCTGCTGACGGAGGGCGCCCGCGGTGAGGGCGGCATCCTCCGCAACAAGGACGGCGAGCGCTTCATGGAGAAGTACGCGCCGGTCATGAAGGACCTCGCGTCCCGTGACGTCGTGTCCCGCTCCATCTACACGGAGATCCGCGAGGGCCGCGGCTGCGGTCCCGAGGGCGACCACGTGTACCTGGACCTCACCCACCTGCCGCCGGAGCAGCTGGACGCCAAGCTCCCGGACATCACCGAGTTCGCGCGCACGTACCTCGGCATCGAGCCCTACACGGACCCGATCCCGATCCAGCCCACCGCGCACTACGCCATGGGCGGCATCCCGACCAACGTCCAGGGCGAGGTCCTTCTCGACAACACCACCGTCGTCCCGGGCCTGTACGCGGCCGGCGAGGTCGCGTGCGTGTCGGTGCACGGCGCCAACCGCCTCGGCACCAACTCGCTGCTGGACATCAACGTCTTCGGCCGCCGCGCGGGCATCGCCGCCGCCGAGTACTCCGCCAAGAGCGACTACGTCGAGCTGCCGGAGAACCCGGCCCAGCTCGTGGTCGACCTGGTCGAGCGGCTGCGCAACTCCACCGGCTCGGAGCGGGTCGCGGAGCTGCGCAACGAGCTCCAGGAGACGATGGACGCGAACGTGTCGGTGTTCCGCACGGAGCAGACCATCAAGACGGCGGTAGAGAAGATCGCGGAGCTGCGCGAGCGCTACCGGAACGTCTCGGTGCAGGACAAGGGCAAGCGGTTCAACACGGACCTGCTGGAGGCCATCGAGCTGGGCAACCTGCTCGACCTGGCCGAGGTCATGGCCGTCTCGGCCCTGGCCCGCAAGGAGTCCCGCGGCGGCCACTACCGCGAGGACTACCCGAACCGCGACGACGTCAACTTCATGCGCCACACCATGGCGTACCGCGAGGTCGCGGCCGACGGCACGGACTCCGTCCGTCTCGACTACAAGCCCGTCGTCCAGACCCGCTACCAGCCGATGGAGCGTAAGTACTGATGGCCACCCCGACTCTCGAAAAGGTCGAGACCGACCCCTCGGCGTCCCCTGCCTCCCCGTACATCACGGTCACCTTCCGGATCCGCCGCTTCAACCCCGAGATCTCGGACCAGGCGGAGTGGCAGGACTTCCAGGTCGAGATCGACCCGAAGGAGCGCGTGCTCGACGGTCTCCACAAGATCAAGTGGGAGCTGGACGGCACGCTGACCTTCCGCCGCTCGTGCGCGCACGGCATCTGCGGCTCGGACGCGATGCGGATCAACGGCAAGAACAGGCTCGCCTGCAAGACGCTGATCAAGGACATCAACCCGGAGAAGCCGATCACCGTCGAGGCCATCAAGGGCCTCACGGTGATGAAGGACCTCGTGGTCGACATGGAGCCCTTCTTCCAGGCGTACCGCGACGTCATGCCGTTCCTGGTGACCACCGGCAACGAGCCGACGCGCGAGCGCCGGCAGTCCGCCGAGGACCGCGAGCGCTTCGACGACACCACCAAGTGCATCCTGTGCGCCGCGTGCACCTCCTCGTGCCCGGTGTTCTGGAACGACGGCCAGTACTTCGGCCCGGCGGCGATCGTCAACGCGCACCGCTTCATCTTCGACTCGCGTGACGAGGCGGGCGAGCAGCGCCTGGAGATCCTGAACGACAAGGACGGCGTGTGGCGCTGCCGCACGACCTTCAACTGCACCGACGCGTGCCCGCGCGGCATCGAGGTCACGAAGGCGATCCAGGAAGTGAAGCGCGCGCTGATCACGCGACGCTTCTGACCTTCCCGGTCCCGCTCGTACGAGGGCCCCGCACCCGGTTCCGCACCGGGGGCGGGGCCCTCGCCCGTTCGGGTGAGGGGGCGAGATCCGGCCTCCCGCCCCCTCCCCGCCCTACGATGATGCTCTCGACAGCAGCCCACGGGAGGCACGTGATGTCCGCAGCACCCGCTGAGCAACCCCACGGTGACCGGTCCCTGCTCAACGAGGCCAACCGAATCATGGAGCGGCTTCCCGGCTACCGCGTCGAGATCATCGGAGGCGTCATCGTCGTGACCCCACCAGCAGACGGCGCCCACGCCAGGGGCCTGACCAAGCTCATGCGCCCCTTCCTGGACGCGGGACTGGACGACGGCGAATCCGAGGTGGTCCAAGCCATCGGCCTGTGGCTGCCCGCCGGGCCGTCGGACTACGCCATCCCTGACCTGTGCATCGTCGATGCCGACTTCGACGAACACCTCGTCGAGAACAACTGCTACGCCCCGTCGGTCTTCCGGCTCGTCCTCGAAGTGACGTCGAGCAACTACGAGAACGACCTGCGAGGCAAGGTTCGCGCCTACGGCAACGCCAAGATCCCCGTCTATGTGATCGTCGACCGCCGGCACAACCGCCTGCACGTCCTGACCGATCCGGTCGCCGACGGGTACGACACCCATCGCGTCCACGCCCCCGGCGAGGTCGTCACCCTGCCCGAGTCCATCGGGGCCAAGGTCACCCTGGACGTGGAGGCGGTTCTCGCGGCCGCGCGGCGCAAGCCCGAGGCCGAGGCCGAGTAGCCCTCCCGGGGCTCGTAGGGGTGTCCTCAGGGTCGGCTGGGGGGTCTCCCCGATGGGATGACGATCTTCGCGGCGGAAGACTGAACGGCATGACGAAGCCCGCGAAGTCCTCGAACTCCCTCTTCTCCGCCGCCCGTTGGACGGCCCTGGCGGCTGCCGGAGCGGTGCTGCTGTCGGTCGGCGCCGGAGCGGTGCCGGCCGGTGCGGCCGAACGTGCCGACGGGGCCGGTGCGCCCTACGCCGCGACGATCAATCCGCGTACGCCGCTGGACGCCGCCGCCCTGCAGAAGGCCCTGGGCACACTGCCGGACGGGGTCGCCTCCGGGGCCATGGCCCGGGTCGGCGGACGGGACGGGAAGTGGACGGGGACCGCGGGCGCCGTGTCCGCCGATCCCGCCGCCTCCTTCCGGATCGGCAGCATCACCAAGCTGTTCACCTCCACGATCACGCTCCAGCTGATCGCCGAGGGACGGCTGTCGATGGACACCCCGGTCCAGGAGGTGCTGCCCGGCACCCTGCCCGCGCACTGGGCGCCGATCACCGTGGAGCAGCTGCTCAGCCACACCAGCGGGCTGCCCCGGCCCGCCTGCTACGAGAAGGGCCGGTCGTACACCCCGGCCGAGTTCGTGAAGACCATGACCGAGTGCCCGGAGGCCGGGGAGCCCGCCACCGGGAAGCAGATCCGGCAGGTCTACATGGGGTCCAACTACTTCCTGCTCGGCATGGTGATCGAGAAGGTCACCGGGCGTACGTACACCGAGGAGCTGAACCGCCGGATCGTCCGGCCGCTGGGCCTGCGGCACACCCACCTGCCGGCCGCCGGCGACACCTCCATGCCCGCCCGTACGCTGGCCGACCTGCCGCCCGCCGACCCGTGGGCCTGGGCCGAGGGCGGGATGGTCTCCAACGCCCCCGACCTGGAACGGTTCCTGACCGCCCTGCTCCGCGGCCGCCTGCTGCCGCCCGCCCAGCAGCAGCTGCTGTTCGAGAAGCCCGCGAACGCGGACGCCAAGCGCCCGTTCAGCCGGGCCGGGGTCCAGTACTTCACGCTGTCCGACGGCACCGAGATCTGGGGCAAGACCGGCAGCTACGGCGGCTACACCAACGGGCTGTTCGCCACCCGCGACCAGCGCCGCGTCCTGACCTACTCCCTCGTCCCGTGGCCCGGCGCCACCGAGGAGCAGCTCACCGACCGGCAGCTGCAGATTGCCGGGGCAGCGTTCTGAGTTGGCCCTACCATCGGCTGCATGAGCGAGCAGCAGCCGAATCCGTACGCAAGCGACCCGGCGGGTCCCGGTGAGTACAAGTGGGGCCCCGGCAACCCCAGTTACGGCTACCCGCAGCCCTACCCCGCGAGCCCGCCCCCGTATCCGCCGGCCCTGCCGCCGGTCCCGGCGGCGGTCCCCGCGATGGTCCCCGCGGCCTACCCCGTGCCGGGTGCGGGCGCGCCCTTCTCCCTCGGCGACATCACCATCGCCGGGGACCAGATCATCACCCCGTCCGGGACCATGCCACTCAAGGGCGCGATCTGGAACGCGGTGGACTTCTCCCGCACGGAGGAGAGGATGCCGGGCTACGCCATCGCGCTGGCGGTCATCTTCGCCTTCTTCTGCCTGATCGGCCTGCTGTTCCTGCTGATCAAGGAGCGGTTCACCGTGGGATACGTCCAGGTGACCGTGTCCAGCGGCGGCCGGCACCACTCCACGATGATCCCGGTCACCAACCCGATGGTCTTCCCCTGGGTGATGAACCAGCTCAACTACGCCCGTTCGCTGAGCATCTGAGGACGGCCTCCGCCCGGTCGCACGGAATTGACGGTGCGCGGACAGCCGGAGAGTGGCAGCATGCGCGGCGTGATCGTTTCTCATGATGTGGACGGGCCCGACGACGGACCCGCCGTGGTGCTGCTGCATTCCTCCGTGTGCGACCGCCGGATGTGGGACGGGCAGCGGAAGGCGCTGGCCGGAGCCGGGTTCAGAGTGGTCCTGCCGGACTTCCGCACCTGCGGGCAGTCGCCCGCGGCGACCGAGCCGTACAGCGACGAAGGCGACGTGCTGGCGCTGCTGGACTCCCTCGGCATCGAGCGGGCCGCGGTGGTCGGCTCCTCGTACGGCGGCCGGGTCGCGCTGCGGCTGGCCGCCGCGCACCCCGGCCGGGTGGAGCGGCTGGTGCTGCTCTGTCCCAACGCGCCCGGGTTCGAACCCACCCCGGACGTCGAGGAGTTCGACGCGGCCGAGGAGGCGCTGCTGGAGGCCGGGGACCTGCCCGGGGCCGCAGCGCTGAACGCCCGCACCTGGCTGGGACCGGACGCGGACGAGGCCGCCCTGGCCCTGGTCCGGGACATGCAGCTGGGCAACTTCCGGGCGGGCGAGGACGCCGACTGGGAGCTCGAACTCGCCGAGCCGGACGTGGACCTGGCCGCCGTACGGGTGCCGGCCGCGGTGTTCGGCGGGGCGCACGACCTGCCGGGGTTCCTGGCGCTCTCCCGGAGCCTCGCCGACCGCATGCCGGACGCCACGTACACCGAGCTGCCCTGGGCCGGACATCTGCCCGCGCTCGAACGCCCGGACGTCACAGCGGAATTGATTCTGGATCAGCTGCGCTGACCGATGGCGCGGCGGCCCCTCCCCTGTCAGCCTGGTCCGATGGACCAGCGGGTGGGATTGGTCGAAGTGGTCGTGCCCGGGATGGGCCTCGTCGACCGCCTGGAGGCGCTGCAGCCCTCCGGCGTTCGGCGGGTCAGCGGGGACGAGCGGGCGGGGGTGTACCGGACGGCCGGGGTCCGGGAGCACGGGCCGGGGGTGGTACGGGAGGTCTACGACTGGGCGCGGCTGACCATCGGCGGGGCGACCCGGGCGCTGTGGCTGTTCCTGCTGCCCTTCCTGCTGGTCAACCAGGTCGCCTGGATGCAGCCGTTCCGGCTGGACCGCCGGCCCGCGAGCGCGCTGTACCGGTGGATCACGCAGATGCTGGGGCTGTCGCTGACGGTGCTGGCGGTGGCCGCGTTCGCCCAGGGGGCGATGGACCAGCTGGTGTGGCAGTGCGGCACCGGCGGCCCGGCGGGCGGCGTCTGCAAGGAGTCCAACCCGCTGGTGCACTTCGTGCGGCAGCACGGCACCGGCACCGCGATGCTGCTGGCGGCACTGGTGCCCGTGGTCGGTCTCGCCGCGATGTCCTTCAGCGCACGGGACGGACGGCAGGAGTACCGCTCGGTCGCACGGACGGCCCCTCTCGCTGGCGACCCCTGGAAGGCCGTCAGGCGGGCCGAGACGCCCGCCCGGCCGCTCGCCACGCCGCTCTTCTGGGAGTACAACTGGCGGGCCCGCGGTCTGGCGGCCCGCCACATGTGCGCGGGCGTGCTGACCCTGGCGCTGCTGCTGACCGTGCCGGCGTACGCGAGCGGCGCCGGGGACACCGCCGGCCGGCTGCTGTTCGCGGCGGTGGCCGCCGGGGCGGTGCTGGTGTCCGCCGGGAGCCTGTGGTGGCCGGGGCGGCTCGGTGAGCGCGCGGTCGGAGCCGGCTGCCTGCTGACCCTGGCGGGCTCCGCGGCGTACTACGACTCCTCGGGCGGGGAGCGGACCTCGCAGGCCATGCTGCCGGGGATCGGGACGCTGACCGCGCTGCTGCTGCTCGGGCAAGCACTGTTGCTGCTCGCGCTGGGCGCGCTCTGCCTGTGGACCCCGCGGCACCCGGACGACCGCGTGGCGCTGCGCGGGCTGGCCGGGGTGGCGGTGGGCGTACTGGCCTGCTTCAGCGCCTGGCTGTGCTCCACGGCCGTCCTGCTGTGGACCCAGGACTGGCTGACGGCCGAGCCGGAGCGGCAGCGGGTGGAACTGCCCGCCGCGGTCCGGGCGAACGCGGCCGCCCTGCCCACGATCACCGTGGTGGCGGCCGGGCTGACCGGGCTGGGGCTGGCGCTGCTGGCGCTGCGCCGCTGGTGGGCCGCCCGCCCGTGGCCGCGTACGGAGGCCGAGAAGGAGGCGTACGAGGAGCGCCGGCACGCCCTGGCACTGGCCGCGGCGCGGGCGTCGGCGGCCGGCACCCCGGCGAGGATGCTGGTCCGGGCGGAGCAGGGGCTGGCCGCGGCGGCCGGGCTGGTCACGGTGACGGTCGGCGGGTTCGGCGCGGTGGCCGTGCACGACCCGGGGTACCTGAACGAGCGCTACCAGGAGCTGATGGCGGACATCATGCGGCTGCTCACCTCGCTGGGGTCGTTCATGCTGGTCGCGCTGATCCTGGCGGTGCTGCTGGTGGCGCGGACGATCGTGCTGCGCGCCGACTCCCGCCGGTACACGGGCATGATCTGGGCCTTCGGTGCGTTCTGGCCGCGCTCCGGGCACCCCTTCACCCCGGCCACCTGGACCGGGCGGTCCATACCGGAGTTCACGCACCGGCTGACGGCGCTGCTGGAGGGACGGCCGGAGACGCGGGTGCTGCTCAACTGCCATTCGATGGGTTCGATGATCGCCGTGCTGGCGCTGTGGCAGGCCAGACCGGAGTACCGGCCGCGGATCGCGCTGCTGACCACCGGCTGCCCGCTGACGAACGTCTTCCGGCGGCTGTTCCCGGCGTACGTGACCCGGGAGGCGGTGGACGACCTGGCGGCCGGGGCCGGCGGGCCGGACCGGCCGGCCGCCTGGGCGAACGTGCGCCGCGACACGGACGTGCTGGCGGGCTCCGTCGGACACGGGCTGGACCTGCCGCCGTGGCCGGACGGGGTGGCGCCGGAAGCGGCGGACGGGACGGAGGCGGCGGCGCCGGGGCCCCGGGAGGCCGCGCAGCCGGTGTTCGTACCGCTGCATCGGCACGACTTCTACCGGGTGGACCCGCGCATCGAACCGGTCCGGGCCGAGCTGTTCGACGTACTCCGGCAGGTCTGATCCACCCGCCGCTCCACCTGCCCGTCCACCCGCCGGCACACCCCCCGACCTTCGCTTGAACTTGTTCAAAAATACCCCTAGAGTCGTTCACGCCAAGCGTTTGAACACGTTCAAGGAGGCGGGGGGCATGGACCTCACCGTGGTCGCGTACGTCATCTACCTGCTCATCAGCATCGGTCTCACCATCTGGGTGGCGCGCACCCTGAGCCGCAACGGGCGCATCTTCATCGCCGACGTTCTGCACGGGGACGAGAAGCTCGCCGATGCCGTCAACCACCTGCTGGTGGTCGGCTTCTACCTGGTCAACCTGGGCTTCGTGACCCTCTACCTGAAGGCCGCCGACACCGTGGCCGACGCCCGGTCGCTCTTCGAGGCGCTCTCGGTCAAGCTCGGCGTCGTCCTGCTGGTCCTCGGCGTGATGCACCTCGGCAACGTCTGGGTGCTCAACAAGATCCGCCGCCGCGGCCTGATGGAGCGGCAGCAGATCCCGCCCGTCGCCCCGCAGGGCTGGGCAACCCCGACCGGTGCCTGAGCCGTGCACACCGGAACGCCGGTCCACAGGCTGACCGTCCTCTACGACGCCCAGTGCCCGCTCTGCGTGCACATCCGGCACTGGCTGCTGGGGCAGCGGCAGCTGGTGCCGATCCGGCTGGTGCCCGCCGGGTCCGCCGAGGCCCGGCGGCGGTACCCGGACCTGGACCACGCGTCCACGCTGCGCGAGATCACCGTGATCGGCGACAGCGGTCAGATCTGGACCGGGACCGACGCCTTCATCGTCTGCCTGTGGGCACTGACGGAACACCGGCCGAAGGCCAACTGGCTCGCCACCCCGGCGGGACGGCCCTTCGCCCGGGCCACCATGGCGGCCGCCGCCGCGTGGCGCGGGGCGACCCGTGACGGAGCGGCAGCCTGTGGCGAGCGGTGCGAGATCCCCGGATAGGCTCGGACACCGTGACAGAGCAGAAGGCCCCCAAGAGCGAGCAGACCCGCACGCTCATCCTCGAGACCGCGCTCCGGCTGTTCCAGGAGCGCGGCTACGACAAGACGACCATGCGGGCCATCGCCAAGGAGGCGGGGGTTTCGGTAGGCAACGCCTACTACTACTTCGAGTCCAAGGAGCACCTGGTCCAGGGCTTCTACTACCGGATCAGCGCGGCCCACCAGGCGGCCGTGCGGCCGATCCTGGACCGGGAGACCGACCTCCAGACCAGGCTGTCCGGGGTGCTGACGGCCTGGCTGGACATCGCGGCGCCGTACCACGAGTTCGCCTCTCAGTTCTTCAAGAACGCGGCGGACCCGGAGAGCCCGCTGAGCCCCTTCTCGCCCGAGTCGGAGCCCGCCCGCAACGAGGCCATCGCCATCCACCGCGAGGTGCTGGCCGGGGCGAAGACCAAGGTCCCCGAGGAACTGGCCGACCTGCTGCCGGAACTGATGTGGCTCTCGCAGATGGGCCTGGTCCTGTACTGGGTCTTCGACCGTTCGGAGAACAGCGAGAAGACCCGCCGGCTGGCCGAGCGCGGGGCCCAGTTGACCACCCGGGGCATCGTCCTGGCCCGCTTCCGGGTGCTGCGTCCGCTGGTCCGCGAGGTCCACGAACTGTTCACGGACTTCCTGCCGGGCATGGCCGAGGCGGCCGCGAACCGCAAGAAGTGACCCGGGGGGCGTACCGGGCTAAGCCTGGTACGAGGCCAGTTCGACCAGGGTGATGTCGGACGGTGCGCCGACCCGTACGGGCGGCCCCCAGGCGCCGGCTCCGCGGGACACGTAGAGCTGTGTGTCCCCGTACCGCTCCAGTCCGGCGAGGGTGGGGTTGGCGAGGTCGGCGATGTAGTTCCCGGGCCAGAGCTGGCCGCCGTGGGTGTGGCCGGAGAGCTGGAGGTCGACGCCGTGGGCGACGGCGTCGTGGATCACCACGGGCTGGTGGGCCAGGAGCACGGCGGCGCGGTGCGCGCGGTCGCGGTCGCCGAGGGCCTTCTCGAAGTCCGGCCCCTGGCCCTCGCTCTCGCCGGCGATGTCGTTGACCCCGGCGAGGTCGAAGAACGGGAGCTCCTTGCGGGCGTTCTCCAGGGGGTGCAGGCCCAGCTCGCGGACGTGGTCGACCCACTGGGCGGCGCCGGAGAAGTACTCGTGGTTGCCGGTCACGAAGTAGGCCCCGTGACGTGACTTCAGCCCGGCGAGCGGTTCGGCCGCGGGGCCGAGATCGGCGACCGAGCCGTCGACGAGGTCACCGACGACGGCGATCAGGTCGGGCTGGGTGGCGTTGACCGTGTCGACGATGCGGAGGGTGTGGGCGCGGCCGAGGACGGGACCGAGGTGGACGTCGCTGACCACGGCGATCCGGAAGCCGTGGGCCGCGCGGGGCAGTTTGGCGAGGGGGACGGTGACGCGCTTGACGCGGGGGCCGCGGAGCACGCCGTAGGTGCCGTGGCCGACGGTGCCGGCCGCGGCGGCGACCGCGGCGCCGGCCAGGGCCCGGGCCACGAAGACCCTGCGGGTCATGGCCGGGTGGGCGGCGGTCGCCGCCTCCTGCTCCGTCCCGGTGTCGGCTTCGGTCCCGGGCTCGGGCCCGGCCCCGGGTCCCGGCTCGACGACGGCCGTCGTCGGAGCGCCGACCGTCGCGGCGGGGGATTCGGAGCCGTCGGCGGGGGTGAGGGTGGGGGTGCCCCGCGGGGCGTTCTCGCCTCCCGGACGGGCCGATGCGGCGGACTCCGGCGCCTGAGGAGCCGACGGGGCCTGAGCGGCCGGCTTCGGGAGGCGGCGCAGGAGGACGTGCCGGACGGGTTCCGCCACCAGGAGCGCCAGGGTCAGGTAGAGCAGCACCGGAAGCCACAGGTAGCCCGGCCAGGCGACGGCCTGCTGGAGCCAGAACGGGGCGCCGGCCCGGCCGGAGACCAGGGCGGCCAGCGAGAGCAGCGGCAGCACCCACAGCGCGGCGGTGAACGCGCGGCGCGGGCGGGAGCCGGCGGTGGTGGTGTCGCGGACGAGTCGGATCCACAGCCAGCGGTGGACGAAGCCGATCAGGGTGAGGACGACCACGGCGGCCAGGGCGAACACCACCACGGCCATCAGACGGCTCCGTCCCGGCCGGCGGCGTCGCCGCGCGCCTCGCGGCGAAGGGCCATTACCCCGCGCAACCCGATCAGGCCGACGACCGTCCCCAGAAGGAAGGACGTGATCGCGAGCGTCAGGTGGACCCAGAAGTACGCCGTCGGGTCACCGGCGTCGTCGAAGGCGAGGCCGCTGGCGTCCTTCCACAGGTTGCGGACGAAGGACACCCAGATGAACCAGCTCCACACCCCGAAGGCGAGCAGGAACCAGGAGGCGGCGCGGCCAAGTTTCATAGGGCCAGTATCCGATCCGTCCCCGGGACGGACGCGCCGGGGTGGGCTGTCCCGGCAGTCCGTGCGGCAGGTTGGCCGAACGGATGTGGTGAAACGACAAAATGAAGGTACGTTCACGATCGTGTCTGCCTCGAAGGTGCTGAAGACCACGGCGGTGGTGGTGGCGAGCGCACTGGCTCTGCCCGCGATGTTCACCGCGCCCGCGTACGCCGACGACCCGAAGCCGGGCGGCAAGCCCCCCTCCCAGGCGCCCGCGAAAGCCCCCGCGAAGCCGGTGGCCGTGCCGCCCCCGCAGATGTCCACCGTCGGCGGTGCCCGGCTGGGCCAGCCCGGCACCCAGGTGAACCTGCTGCCGGGCGCCCCGCAGCTCCCGGCCGACCTCAGCGGCCGGTCCTGGATCGTCGCCGACGCAGAGTCGGGCGAGGTCCTGGCCGCCAACAACGCGCACTGGCGGCTGCCTCCGGCCTCCACGCTGAAGATGCTCTTCGCGGACACCGTGCTGCCCACGCTCCCCAAGGACAAGGTCCACAAGGTCGCGCCGCAGGAGCTGGAGGACGTGGGCCCGGGCAGCAGCGTGGTCGGTCTGAAGGAGGAACTCGACTACTCGGTCCACGACCTGTGGCTCGGGGTGTTCCTGTCCTCGGGGAACGACGCGGTGCACGTGCTGTCGGCCATGAACGGCGGCATCGACAAGACGGTCAAGGACATGCAGGCGCACGCCGAGGAGCTCCAGGCGCTGGACACGCACGTGGTGTCCCCGGACGGGTACGACTCCCCCGGTCAGGTCTCCAGCGCGTACGACCTCACCCTGATCGCCCGTTCCGGCATGCAGAAGAAGGACTTCCGGGAGTACGCGGGCACCGCCTCGGCGGAGTTCCCCGGCAAGCAGGAGCCGGGCAAGCCGCGCGAGACCTTCCAGATCCAGAACACCAACCGCCTGCTGGCGGGCTCGCACGGCCTGTCCCAGTACCCGGGCATCGCAGGCGTGAAGAACGGCACCACCACCATGGCCGGCTCCACGTTCACCGGCATCGCGCAGCGCGGCAACAGGAAGCTGCTGGTCACGGTGATGAACCCGGCAGCCGGTGGCGGCAACGTCGTCTACGAGGAGACCAAGGCCCTGTTCGACTGGGGCTTCGCGGCCGCCGGGAAGGTCAGGCCGGTGGGTGAGCTGGTGCCGCCCAAGAGCGCCGACACCCGGCCGCTCGGCTCGCCCGCCCAGTCCCACGAGAACACCCCGGCGGCCGCCGGAGAGGAGTCCGGCGGGCTCGCCACGGCGCTGGCCGTCGCCGGCGGCGTGCTGGTGGCGCTGGCCGGCGGGGTGTTCCTGGTCAACCGGCGCTGGCCCCGCTCGCAGCGGGGCCGTCGCCCCCAGGAGTGAATTCCCCCGGGGAATTCCCGGCGGGGTCCCCTTCGGGGTCCGCGGGATCCTCCACGGGCGCCTCCGGGCCGTCGGTGGCGGTCCAGGCAGCGCAGAACAGCAGCAGCTTGGCGGTGAAGTTGATCCACAGCAGCAGGGCGATCGGCACGCCGAAAGCGCCGTACATGCTCTTCGCGGCGACCTCCCGCATATAGCCGCTGAGGAGCAGCTTCAGCAGTTCGAAGCCGACCGCGCCGAGCAGCGCCGCCTGCACCAGCAGGCGGCGCTCCGGCCGGACCCCGGGCAGCAGCGTCAGCAGGTAGAGCAGCAGCAGGAAGGCGGCGACCACGCCGACCCCGAAGGCGCCGGTGCGCAGCACGACTCCGCCGGCGCCCCGCTCGGGGAGGCCCAGCCATTCCCCGAACCGGCCGACCGCGGTCGAGCCGAGGATGGAGGCGAGGGCCGAGACCAGGGCCGCCCCGCCGAGGCCGAAGAGGATCAGGGCGTCCTTGCCCTTGCGGACGACCGGGTTGCCCTCGTCCTCGTCGTCCTTCTCCCAGACGGCGCGCAGGCAGTCGCGCATGGAGCCGATCCAGCTGATACCGGTGAACAGCAGGATCGCGCCCGCGACCAGACCGACGGTGGCGGCGTTGTCGACCAGGCCGGTGATGTTCAGCTGCTCGGAGATCCCCGGCACCTGCTCGGCGAGGCTGTCCTCCAGTTTCTTCAGCTGCTCCTCGCTGAGCGTGGCCGCGCCGATGGCCGCGCCGACGGTGAGCAGCGGGAAGAGCGCCAGGAAGCTGATGAAGGTGATGGCCGCGGCGAGTCTGGTCCAGTGGACCCGGTCGAGGCGTTCGTAGGAGCGCCAGAGGCGGGTCCGCATGAAGCGGACCACCAGGGGGCCGATCACGGGCAGGTTCTTCAGCCAGTCCATGCGCTCACCGTAATTGAGCGCATGCAAATAGTCAGGATTGCGGCTTTCGGGCGCTACGGTCGTCCACTGTGACTTTTCGCCCGATGCGCTCGCTGCGCCCGTTGCATGTTCTGGTTCTGCGCAGGCTCAGGTACCTGGCCGTCCGGGCCGTCTGCGTACGGCCTCAGGAGCGGCGTACGGTCGGCTCGTCGACGGGTGAGCCCAGCTGTGCCGGGACGCCGGTCGGGCCGGTGCCGAAGGGGTACTCGCGCAGTTTGCGCCAGACCCCGTCCGAACCCTGCTCGTAGAGCGCGAAGCCGTCGCAGACCCAGTCGGCCGCGTAGTCCGCGAGCTCGGCGAAGGCGAGGTCCATCGCCTCCTCGGAGATCCCGTGGGCGACGGTGACGTGCGGGTGGTACGGGAAGGCCAGCTCGCGGCTGACCGGCCCGTCGGGGTCGCGGAGCAGGCTCTGCAGCCGGGTGCAGCCGACCGCCCCTTCGGCGACCTTGACGAAGACCACCGGGGAGAGCGGGCGGAAGGTGCCGGTGCCGGCCAGCCGCATCGGGAACGGGCGCAGGGAGGCCGCGACCTCCGCGAGGTGGGCGCCGATCTCCGGGAGCCGCTCCGCGTCCACCTCGGTGGGCGGGACGAGGGTGACGTGCGTGGGGATGCCGTACGCGGCGGCGTCCCCGAAGCCGGCGCGCAGCTGCTGGAGCTGGCTGCCGTGCGGCTCCGGGACCGCGATCGAAACGCCGAGCGTAACGGTCCCCACGTATGTCTCCTCGCGTCTGGTCTGTGACCGGGCGGCCGGATGGCCTGGTGTGCCTGGTGTGCCGGGTGTGTCTGTGTCCGTGCCGGGTGTGTCCGTGCCGGGTGTGCACGTGCCGGTGCCGCGCCGGGGAGGCCGGCCGTGCTCCGGGTGTGCTGGCCCCAGTGTGCGGCCAGCACCCCCCTCACGGCCAGGGCCGCCGGCCGCGGAGTGCTCGATCAAGCCCCCGGCCGGGGGCTTGGATCAGTGCCGCGCCGGGAGGAACCCGATGCGGTCGTAGGCGCGGGCGAGGGTCTCGGCGGCCACCGTACGGGCCTTCTCCGCGCCCCTGGCCAGCACCGCGTCCAGCTCGGCCGGGTCGTCCAGGTACTCCTGGGTCCGCTGCTTGAAGGGTGTGACGAAATCGACCATCACTGCGGCCAGGTCGGTCTTCAGCGCGCCGTAGCCCTTGCCCTCGTACTTCTCCTCCAGGACCGGGACGGTGGTGCCGGTGAGGGTGGAGTAGATGGTCAGCAGGTTGCTGACGCCGGGCTTGTTCTCGGTGTCGAAGCGGATCTCGGTGCCGGTGTCGGTGACCGCGCTCTTGATCTTCTTCTCGGTGACCTTGGGCTCGTCGAGCAGGTTGACCAGGCCCTTGGGGCTGGACGCCGACTTCGACATCTTGATCGCCGGGTCCTGTAGGTCGTAGATCTTCGCGACCTCCTTGACGATGTGCGCCTGCGGGAGGGTGAAGGTCTGGCCGAAGCGCTGGTTGAAGCGCTCGGCGAGGTCGCGGGTCAGCTCGATGTGCTGGCGCTGGTCCTCGCCGACCGGGACGGAGTCCGCCTGGTAGAGGAGGATGTCGGCGACCTGCAGGATCGGGTACGTGAACAGGCCGACGGTGGCGTTGTTCACGCCGCCCTTGGCGGACTTGTCCTTGAACTGGGTCATCCGGCTGGCCTCGCCGAATCCCGTGATGCAGTTCATGACCCAGCCGAGCTGCGCGTGCTCGGGGACGTGGCTCTGGACGAAGAGCGTGCAGCGCTCCGGGTCGAGCCCGGCCGCGAGCAGCTGCGCGGCGGAAAGCCGGGTGTTCGCGCGGAGGTCCTTCGGATCCTGCGGCATGGTGATGGCGTGCAGGTCCACCACCATGTAGAAGGCGTCGTGGGTCTCCTGCAGGGCGACGTACTGGCGGATGGCGCCGAGGTAGTTCCCGAGGTGGAACGAGCCCGAGGTGGGCTGGATACCGGAGAGCGCGCGAGGACGGTCAGAGGCCATGGGCCCATTCTCGCAGGTGCGGTGGCGGCTTCGGGCCGCCATCGGCCGGAACCGGCGGCTCCGCCTCGCGCGCCTCTCCTGTACTGCCGGGTACGGGCGGGGCTACGCCACCGGGAGGCCCGGGGCCGGGTGGGCCGCGAGGAGGGTGGCGACCTCGGAGCGGATCGCGGCCAGGGCCGGCTCGTCGCCGGAGGCCGCCGCGGCGACCGCGCGGGAGATCCAGTCGGCCACGGCCGGCATGTGCTCGGCGGTCAGGCCGCGGGAGGTCAGCGACGGGGTGCCGATGCGGATGCCGGACGGGTCGAACGGCTTGCGCGGGTCGAACGGCACCGTGTTGTAGTTGACCACGATCCCCGCCCGGTCCAGCGCCTGCGCCGCCGGCTTGCCCGCGACCCCCTGACGGGTGAGGTCGATCAGGATCAGGTGGTTGTCGGTGCCGCCGGAGACCAGGTCGAAGCCCCGCTCCAGCAGGGCCTCCGCCAGCGCCCCGGCGTTGGCCACGACCTGGTGCGCGTACGCCGTGAACGACGGCTGCGCCGCCTCCTGGAGGGCCACCGCGATGCCCGCCGTGGTCTGGTTGTGCGGGCCGCCCTGGAGGCCGGGGAAGACCGCCTTGTCGATCGCCTTGGCGTGCTCGGCCCGGCACATCAGCATCGCGCCGCGCGGCCCGCGCAGGGTCTTGTGCGTGGTGGTGGAGATGACGTCGGCGTACGGCGCCGGCGAGGGGTGGGCGCCGCCCGCGATCAGGCCGGCGATGTGCGCGACATCGGCGACCAGGACCGCGCCGGTCTCCTTGGCGATCGAGGCGAAGGACTCGAAGTCGATCGTGCGCGGGAGGGCTGTGCCGCCACAGAAGATGATCTTCGGGCGCTCGGCGAGGGCGAGGTCCCGCACCGCGTCGTAGTCGATCCGTCCGGTGTCGGCGCGTACGCCGTACTGCACCCCGCGGAACCAGGAGCCGGTCGCCGAGACGCCCCACCCGTGCGTGAGGTGGCCGCCCATCGGCAGGGCCATGCCCATCACCGTGTCGCCGGGCTTCGCGAAGGCCAGGTAGACGGCCAGGTTGGCGGGCGAGCCGGAGTAGGGCTGCACATTGGCGTGGTCCACGCCGAACAGGCCCTTGGCCCGCTCGATCGCGAGGGCCTCGATCCGGTCGATGTTCTGCTGGCCCTCGTAGTACCGGCGGCCCGGATAGCCCTCGCTGTACTTGTTCTGCAGGACGGTGCCGGAGGCCTCCAGCACGGCGGCGGACACGTAGTTCTCGCTGGGGATCAGCCGGAGGGTGTCCGCCTGCAGCCGCTCCTCGGCGGCGACCAGCGCGGCGAGTTCGGGATCGGCGGACAGCAGGGCGGGATGCCGGGAGGGAAGGTCGGCGGGATGCGTGGCGGGCTGCGGAACGGACTGGCGCGCGGTCATGGCGGCTCCTCCGGGGTCGATGTCGGTTCGTACCCCGCGAGGCCCAGGCGGGCGGCCCTGACTGCGGACAGGCGCGCGCGGCTTCCCCGGAGTTGGTTCTCCGTGCGCCAGTCGCCGCGCGTGCCCCCACCATAACCGGCCACGACACCGGCATGCTTTCGCTGATCCGGGCGAGCGGCGAGGATAGAACAGACGCCACACGCTGTCACAGCCCTACCGGGCGCAGGACGGACGAACGGAGACCCCGTGTCGACTACCTCTGATGCCATCCGCTCCGCCGACGCACACAGCGCGCACAACTACCATCCCCTTCCCGTCGTCATCGCCTCCGCGGAGGGCGCCTGGATGACGGACGTCGAGGGCAAGCGCTACCTCGACATGCTGGCCGGCTACTCGGCGCTCAATTTCGGCCACGGCAACCGCCGCCTCATCGACGCCGCCAGAGCACAGCTGGAGCGGGTCACCCTGACCTCCCGCGCCTTCCACCACGACCGGTTCGCCGCGTTCTGCACGGAGCTGGCCGAGCTGTGCGGCAAGGAGATGGTGCTGCCCATGAACACGGGCGCGGAGGCGGTCGAAACGGCCGTCAAGACCGCCCGCAAGTGGGGCTACGAGGTCAAGGGCGTGCCGGACGGGCAGGCCAAGATCGTGGTGGCCGCGAACAACTTCCACGGCCGGACGACGACCATCGTGTCCTTCTCCACCGACCACGAGGCCCGCGACCACTACGGCCCCTACACCCCCGGCTTCGAGATCGTGCCGTACGGCGACCTCACGGCGCTGGCCGACGCGGTCACGGCCAACACCGTCGCGGTGCTGCTGGAGCCCATTCAGGGCGAGGCGGGCGTGCTGGTGCCGCCGGAGGGATACCTGCGCGGCGTACGGGAGTTGACCCGGCAGCGGAACGTGCTGTTCATGGCCGACGAGATCCAGTCGGGCCTCGGCCGGACCGGCCGCACGTTCGCCTGCGACCACGAGGACGTGGTCCCGGACGTCTACGTCCTGGGCAAGGCGCTGGGCGGCGGCGTGGTCCCGGTGTCGGCGGTGGTCGCCGACCGGGACGTGCTGGGGGTGTTCCGGCCCGGCGAGCACGGCTCCACCTTCGGCGGGAATCCCCTGGCGTGCGCGGTGGCCCTGGAGGTCGTCGCGATCCTGCGCAGCGGCGAGTACCAGCAGCGGGCCGCCGAGCTCGGCGACCACCTGCACCAGGAGCTGGGACTGCTGGTGGGCGGCGGCGCGGTGACCGCCGTACGCGGGCGGGGCCTGTGGGCGGGCGTGGACATCGCACCCGGGCACGGCTCCGGGCGGGAGGTGTCCGAGCGGCTGATGGAGCGCGGGGTGCTGGTGAAGGACACCCACGGGGCGACGATCCGCATCGCACCGCCGCTGGTGATCAGCAAGGAGGACCTGGACTGGGGGCTGGACCAGCTGCGGGCGGTCCTGTCCGAGTAGCGTCCCGGCCGGCCGGGACCGGGGCCCGGGTCCGCGACCTCCCTAGAGGGTGTCTCGCCGATCACGCCGGGCTCGCGGCCTGATCGACAAGACACCCCCTAGAGGATCACGTGGGGCAGGAAGCGGGCGTACTCGTCCGTGATCAGTCCCGCGGACTCGCGGATGCCGAGCCCCGCCGCCTCGTCCTCGACGACCCATGCGCCGAGCACCACCCGGTTGCCGTCGAAGTCGGGCAGCGGGGCGAGGGCCTGGAAGCACACCGGCTCCTCCGGCCGCGCCGGCCCGAACGGCGCGCCGCCGGGCGGGTGCACGGTGACCCCGGCGCCCTCCCGGCCCAGCAGCGGCTTGGCCACGTATCCGGGGCCGTCCTCCCCGGCGAGCTCGCGCGGCCCGTCGAGGTAGGCGGGCAGCAGGTTGGGGTGCTCCGGGAAGAGCTCCCAGAGGACCGCCAGCAGCGCCTTGTTGGAGAGCAGCATCTTCCAGACGGGTTCGATCCAGCAGGTGCTGCCGGTGCCGCCGCCGGTGTCCAGGGTGCCGAGGACCTGCGGGCCGAACTCGTCGGCGGCCAGCCACTCCCACGGGTAGAGCTTGAAGCAGCTGCGGATGAACTTCAGCTTCTCGTCGACGAACCGGCCGGACAGCCGGTCCCAGCCGATCTTCTCGACGGACAGCGCGACGGTCTCCAGGCCGGCCTGCTCGGCGGTCTCCTGCAGGTAGGCGACCGTCATCAGGTCCTCGCCGAGCTCGTCGGCCTCGGAGTGCGCGAAGTGCACCGGCCCGGGCGGGAGCAGTTCGGCCTGCCGCCGCCAGGCGTCGACCAGGCGCTCGTGCAGGGAGTTCCACTGGTCGGCGCCGGGGAAGCGCTCCTCCATCCAGAACCACTGCGGGCTGGCCGCCTCCACCAGCGAGGTGGGGGTGTCGGCGTTGTACTCCAGCATCTTGGCCGGGCCCGTGCCGTCGTAGCGCAGGTCGAACCGGCCGTAGAGGGAGGGCTGTTCGGCGCGGCGCCGCCAGGACTCGGCGATCAGCTCCCGCAGCACCGGGTCGGTGATCCCCAGGTCCGCGTAGCGCTCCTGCTCCACGATGTGCGCGGCCGCGGCCAGGCACATGGCGTGCAGCTCCTCGACCACGTCCTCCAGCGCCTCCACCTCGGGGAGGCTGAAGGAGTAGTACGCGCTCTCGTCCCAGTAGGGCCGCAGGGAGTCGTCGGGGTAGCGGGTGAGCGGGTAGATGAGCCCCTGCTCCTCGACGGTCTTCTGCCAGTCGGGGCGGGGCTCGATGGTGTGCCGCTTCACATCCGGTCCTTCGTCGTTCTGGGTGCTGCCCTGCGGGTGCGCCTGGTGGGGTTCAGCCGCCGCTGGAGCTGGAGCCGCCGCCGATGCCGCCGCGCTTGACGGCGCTCTTGTCGAAGCTGCCGCCGGTGACCTTGTTGCCCGAGGGGACGTAGCCGCCGTAGTAGTACGCGCCGCGGCCGCCCTTCTTGCACTCCTCCATGTTGAGCTGGTCGAGCGTGACGCGGTCGGCGCAGCGGCGGTCCGGCTCCTTGTCGCTGCCGCAGGCGACCAGGGTCGCCGCGAGCAGGCCCATGCCGCCGAGGGCGACCCCGCCGGACCGCATGCGGCGCCGGGTGGCGGCACCGATGGTGCCGGTCCGGCCGGGCGTGCCGGGCGTACCGGTCGCGCCGGGCTCGATGCTGCTGCTGTCCATGTCTGATGCTCCCCCTGCCGGTGGCGTGCTGCGGACAGACTAGGGGTGGCCGCGCGAGGGATGGAATCCGGCCGCCGGAGAGACCCCGGGTAGGCACTGCACTACATTCTGTTTGTGCTGATTGGGATGATTTGCGCGCTGGGTGCGGCGGTCTGCTTCGGTACGGCCTCGGTGCTGCAGGCGGTGGCCGCGCGCGCCGCGGCGGCAACCGACGCGACGGACGGGGCGGGTGGGGCGGGTGAGGCGGGTGGGGCCGGAGCGGGGGTGGACGCGGCCCTGTTCCTCCGGGCGGTACGGCAGTGGCGCTATCTGCTCGGTCTGGCGCTCGACGGGGCCGGTTTCGTTCTCCAGATCATCGCGCTCCGGCACATCCCGATCTACGCGGTGAGCGCCGCGCTGGCGGCGAGCCTCGCGGTCACGGCGGTGGTGGCGGCCCGGCTGCTGAGGGTCCGGCTGAGCCGGGCCGAGTGGGCGGCGGTCGGGACCGTCTGCGCCGGACTGGCGATGCTCGGGCTCGCCTCGGGCGCGGAGGGCACGGAGGAGGGCTCCACGGCCCTGCGCTTCGCCATGCTCGGCGCGGCGGTGGGCATCCTGCTGCTGGGCGCGGTGCTGGGGCCGCGGCTGCCGGAGGGGCCGCGGGCGCTGGTGCTGGGACTGGCCGCGGGCACGGGCTTCGGGGTGGTGGAGGTCTCGGTCCGGCTGATCGACGACCCGGCACCGGCGGCGCTCCTGACGAACCCGGCGTTCTACGCCCTCCTGGTCGGCGGCGGGGCGGCCTTCCTCCTGCTCACCTCGGCGCTGGCGCGCGGCTCGGTGACGGTCGCGACGGCCGGCATGGTCCTGGGCGAGACGGTGGGCCCGGCCCTGGTGGGCGTCCTGTGGCTGGGCGACCGCACGCGGCCGGGGCTGGCCTGGCTGGCCCTCCTCGGCTTCGCCGTCGCCGTGGCCGGCGCACTGGCCCTCTCCCGCTTCGGCGAACCGCCCCCGGCGGCGCAGCCCTGACCGACCCCGCGGAAGGTGTGGGCGGGCGCTCGGCCGAGGTGTGGGCAGGCATTCCGCAGGCTAGGGCAACGATGCGCAGAGGGCCGCCAGGGTCGGGGCCCAGGCGCTGTCCGAGGGGGTGCCGTAGCCGACGACGAGCGCGTCGCGCGGCGGCAGCTCCGCGTCCGGGTGCCCGAAGGCACCCAGCGCGCCCACCGCCAGGTCGTGCCGCGCGGCCGACTGGAGGACCACCCGCTCCGTCCCCGGGGGCAGGTCCAGCACCGCGTGCAGCCCCGCCGCGATCCCCGACACCCCCACCCGCCCGCCGAGTGCGGCGACGAGCTGGTCCCGGCGCCGCCGGTACCGCAGCCGCATGGCCCGCACGTGGCGGTCGTAGGCCCCGGAGGTGATGAACTGCGCCAGCGTCAGCTGGTCCGGCGCGCTGCACGTCCAGTCGGCCTGCCCGCGGACCGCGAGCACCTCGTCCAGCAGCCCCGGCGGCACCACCATCCAGCCCATCCGCAGCCCCGGTGCCAGGGACTTGCTCGCCGTCCCCAGGTACACCACCCGGTCCGGGTCCAGGCCCTGCAGCGCACCCACCGGCTGCCGGTCGTAGCGGAACTCCCCGTCGTAGTCGTCCTCCAGGACCAGCCCGCCGGAGGACCTCGCCCAGTCCACCGCCGCCGCCCGCCGGTCCGGGGTCAGCGCCACCCCGGTCGGGAACTGGTGGGCCGGCGTCATCAGCACCGCGCCCACCGGCAGCCCGGCCAGCCCGGGGGTGTCCGCCCCCGCCGCGTCCACGGGCAGCGGGCGGGTCCGCAGCCCCTCCGCCGTGAGCAGGTCCCGGTGGATGTCCAGGCTGTACGACTCCACCGCCACCTCCCGCACCCGCCGGGCCCGCAGCACCTTCGCCATCAGCATCAGCGCGTGCACGAAGCCGGCGCACAGCACGATCCGCTCCGGGTCCGCGTACACCCCGCGGGCCCGCGCCAGATAGCCGGCCAGGGCCTCCCGCAGCTCCACCCGGCCGCGCGGGTCCCCGTACCCGAACGCCTCGTTCGGGGCCTCCGACAGGGCCTTGCGTGCGGCGCTCAGCCAGGCCGCGCGCGGGAACCCGCCCAGGTCCGGGGAGCCCGGCAGCAGGCTGTACGCGGCTCCGCCCTGCCGGACCGGACGGCGGACCGGGGCGGCCGCGGACCGGCGCGGCGCGGCGCGCGGCGCGACCCGGGTGCCCGAGCCCTGGCGGGCGGTCAGCCAGCCCTCGGCGACCAGTTCGGCGTACGCCTCGGCGACCGTGTTCCGCGCGATGCCGAGGTCGGCGCTGAGCGTCCGCGAGGACGGCAGCCGGGTGCCCGGCTCGAGCCTCCCGCTGCGCGCGGCCTCGCGCAGCGCGTCCGCGAGACCGGCCTTCAGGCCGCGTCCGGAGGTCAGGTCCAGGTGCAGATCGGCACCGAAGCCGGCCGCCGGATTGGCCCAGGATTCCGTCATGGATATGGACCATACAGGCGGGCCGCCCTGCTCGTACGGTGGACGCATGACGATCACCAACGAGCAGACGCAGCAGCAGTCCTACGCCCACGAAGAGCCCGCCCGGATGCAGTGGCACGCCCTCGCCCCCGAGGTGTACAAGGCCATGGTCGGCCTGGAGATCGCCGCCAAGAAGGACCTCGACCCCGTCATCGTCGAGCTGGTCAAGACCCGCGCCTCCCAGATCAACCAGTGCGCCTTCTGCCTTGACATGCACACCAAGGACGCCCTCGCCGCCGGCGAGACCGCGGAGCGTCTGGTGCAGCTCAGCGCCTGGCGCGAGTCCCGGCACTTCTACACCGAGAAGGAGCTGGCCGCGCTGGAGCTGACCGAGGCGATCACCGTCCTGACCGACGGCTTCGTCCCGGACGAGGTGTACGCGCGGGCGGCGGAGCAGTTCGAGGAGACGGAGCTGGCCCGGCTGATCGCCGTGATCACGACGATCAACGCGTGGAACCGCTTCGGCGTCGCCACGCGCGCGGTGCCGGGCCACTACAAGCCGGGCATGTACAAGCACTGACCCGGCCTCGCACGGCCCCGCACCGACCGGCCCGGTCAGCCGCCGGGGCGGAACGCGGCCAGCGCCGCCGCCAGGTCCTCCTGGGTACGGTTCCAGTCCCCGGCGGGGCCGGCCGCCAGTACCGCCCACTTGCCGCCGCCGGCGAACAGGACCCGTTCGACTCCGCGCCGGAGGCCCCTGGACTCCGCGCTGTCGTACTCGTAGACGAGTTCGGCCGCTCCGGAGCCGTCGGGGACGGTCCCGATCCGGATCTCGGTGTAGCCCCGGGTCGCCGTGCGCAGGCCCTCGGAGGCGGCCCTGACGGCGTCGAGCGGGGTGAGCTCCGGCTCGGTGACCTCGAAGACCTGGAGCAGCGCGGTCCGGTCGGGCGAACGGTAGAACACGCCGTTGCTCGTCTCCTCGCGGTTCCAGCCCTCGGGAACGGCGAGGGTGAACCCCTTGGGGTCCTGGACGGTACGGCGCGGGGACGACGGGGCGGAGGGGACGGAGGGAACGGACGGCGCCGACGGGGCCGAGGGGGCCGCGGACGGGAAACCGGAGGCACCCGCCGAAGGCGATCCCGTCCCGGACGCACCCCCGGACGGCACCTCCGACGGCGCACCCGACGGGTTCCCCGAGGGGGGCTCCGGCGCCCGTGAGGACGGGTCCGGGGACGGCGAGGCAGGGGCCGAAGGGCTGCCGGACGGCGTCACCGGTCCGTGCAGTTCCGGCTTCCGCGCGGGCTCGTCCCGCTGTACGAACCACACGGCGGCCGCGCCCAGCGCCACCGCCGCCACCGCGATCCCCGCCGCCACCGGGATCAGCCGGCCACGCGCACGGGGGTCGTGCGGCGCGAGCACCGACGGCGGCAGGGCGGGCGGAACGGCCGGGTACGCCGGCGGCAGTGGCGGCAGGGGAGGAACGGGCGGCAGCGCCGCCGGAGCCGCCCCGGCACCCGCCGGTCGCGGCAGCGGCCACACCGGGCCCGCGGCGGTCACCGCCTCCGGCCCGGCCGCACCGCCCGGCGGCGGACTGCAGGAGGGCGGACCGTAGGAGGGCGGGGTGTGAGCGGGCGGACCGTAGGAGGGCGGGGCCGGCACCGGACCGGGAGCCGGGTGCGGCGCGGGGGCCGGCACGGCCGTCACCGCGTCCGGCGCCGCCGGACCCGACCACCACGGGGCCTGGCCCGGGGCCGCGGCCCGGGCCGATGCCGTGCCCGGCACCGCGTCCGGCACGGCCGGGCCTACGGGCCACGGGCCGGGGTCCGGGGCTCCGGCGGCACCCGGGGCGGGTTCCTCCCGGTCGTCGCCGGAGGCCTGCGGAGGGATCGGGGTGTCGGTCACCGGCCGACCCTATTTTCGGCCTGCACGGATCGACAGGCGATTGCGCGCCAAAAAGCCCCGGCCTGGTTTGGCCGGGGCTTTTCGGGCGGAGCCGCGCGTGCGGCTCCGGATCAGATCAGGCCGAGCTCGCGGACCGCGTCGCGCTCCTCGGAGAGCTCCTGAACGGACGCGTCGATGCGCGCACGGGAGAACTCGTTGATGTCCAGGCCCTGGACGATCTCGTACTTGCCGTCCTTGCAGACGACCGGGAAGGAGGAGATCAGGCCCTCCGGGACGCCGTAGGAGCCGTCCGACGGGATGCCCATGGAGGTCCAGTCGCCCTCGGCGGTGCCGTTGACCCAGGTGTGGACGTGGTCGATGGCGGCGTTGGCGGCGGAGGCGGCCGAGGACGCGCCACGGGCCTCGATGATCGCGGCGCCGCGCTTGGCGACGGTCGGGATGAAGGTGTCGGCCAGCCACGCCTCGTCGTTCACGACCTCGGCGGCGTTCTTGCCGGCGATCTCCGCGTGGAAGATGTCCGGGTACTGGGTGGCGGAGTGGTTGCCCCAGATGGTCAGGCGCCTGATGTCGGAGACGGCGGCACCGGTCCTGGCGGCCAGCTGCGAGATCGCCCGGTTGTGGTCCAGGCGGGTCATCGCGGTGAAGCGCTCGGCCGGGACGTCCGGGGCGGCGGCCTGGGCGATCAGGGCGTTGGTGTTGGCCGGGTTGCCGACGACCAGGACCTTGATGTCGTCCGCGGCGTTGTCGTTGATGGCCTTGCCCTGCGGCTTGAAGATGCCGCCGTTGGCGGAGAGCAGGTCACCGCGCTCCATGCCCGCGGTACGGGGGCGGGCGCCGACCAGGAGGGCGACGTTGGCGCCGTCGAACGCCTTGTTGGCATCGTCGGTGATCTCGATGCCGCGCAGCAGCGGGAAGGCGCAGTCGTCGAGCTCCATGGCGGTGCCCTCGGCGGCCTTGAGGCCCTGGGGGATCTCGAGGAGGCGCAGGTTGACCGGCACGTCCGCGCCGAGCAGGTGGCCGGACGCGATGCGGAAGAGCAGCGCGTAGCCGATCTGGCCGGCGGCGCCGGTGACGGTGACATTCACGGGAGTGCGGGTCATGGCCTTCTCCGTTAGACAGCTGGCGGTGGGGCGTGTCCCTGCCCCATGTGCGCAGGCTATCGGACCGCGGGAGGGCCCGACCCCCGGGTCCCTGTGGTACGTGGCACAGGGTGCCGGGGGTTTGAAGGCACGGACGGCGTTCGACCTTGGTCAATGGGGCGGATCCGGCGGCCGGGCCGCCGCTGCCCGGCACCGGCCGGCACCGCCCGGCCTTCACCCTGTCAGCGGACGATGAACCGGACGCTGTCCTCCAGGAAGGGGAGCTCCAGCCTGGAGTTGGGCTCGATCATCAGCGCGAGCAGCGTGATCGCCGCGCCGAGCAGCCCGTAGGTCACCACGTCCGTGAAGCGGGACCGGACCGCGAGCATGCCCACCGACGGCAGCACCTGGCGCAGCACGGCGGCCGCGATCAGCACCACGCCGATGATCAGGCAGCCGATCCGGGGATGTCCGAACGCGGTGAACAGCAGGCCGGCCGCGGTGGCGGCGAGCACGGTGAGCATGGGCCACTGGCGGGCCGGGGCGGGCGCGTCGCCGGGCGCCGCACGGCCGCCGCCCTCGGGGCGGGCGGTGTCCTGGGTGACGGAGGGGAAGCGGCGGGACTTCCGCTCACCTTGATCGGCCATGGACCACTCTCCTTGATCGGCCGGCGCCGGCCGCTCAGTCCTCACTGGCCGACCGCTCCGCCGCCTCGACCACGTTCACCAGCAGCTGGGCACGGGTCATCGGGCCCACTCCGCCCGGGTTCGGGGAGATCCAGCCGGCCACCTGGTCCACGCCCGGGTGCACGTCTCCGACGATCTTCCCCTCCTCGTCGCGGCTGACGCCGACGTCGAGCACCGCCGCGCCCGGCTTCACGTCCTCCGGCTTGACCAGGTGCGGGACGCCGGCCGCGGCCACGATGATGTCCGCCTGCCGCAGCAGCCCGGACAGGTCGCGGGTGCCGGTGTGGCAGAGGGTGACGGTCGCGTTCTCCGACTTGCGGGTGAGCAGCAGCCCGATGGAGCGGCCCACGGTGATGCCGCGCCCGAGCACCACGACGTGCGCGCCGTTGATCTCCACCCCGTGGTGGCGCAGCAGCTGCACGATGCCGTACGGCGTGCAGGGCAGCGGGCCCGGCTCGTTGAGGACGAGGTGCCCGAGCGAGGTCGGGTGCAGGCCGTCGGCGTCCTTCTCCGGGTCCATCAGCCGCAGGACCCGGTTGGTGTCGATGCCCTTGGGGAGCGGCAGTTGCACGATGTAGCCGGTGCAGGCCGGGTCCTCGTTGAGCTCGCGGACGACCGCCTCGATCTCCTCCTGGGTGGCCGTCGCGGGCAGTTCGCGCCGGATGGACTCGATGCCGACCTCGGCGCAGTCCTTGTGCTTTCCGTTGACGTACCAGCGGCTGCCCGGGTCGTCGCCGACCAGCAGGGTGCCGAGGCCGGGGACCACGCCCCGGGCCCTGAGCACCTCGACGCGGGTGCTGAGTTCGGACTTGATCGCGGCTGCGGTGGCCTTGCCGTCGAGAATCTGGGCGGTCATGTCCCCATCCTTCCGGATGGACCCGCCCCGGTTCCAGTCGGCCGACCGGGGCGGTGCGGCGGAGGTCTGCCACAGTTGTCCCGAAGATGTGCGCAACTGATTGCACTTGCACAACAACTCGCTGTACAAGTGCCCGGCCGGCTGGACAAGCCAACGGGCGTGCCACCACGATGGCCGGGAAGATACCGCGGGGCAGCCGGGGGGCGGACCGCTCAGTCGCTGTTGATCCTCCGGGCGGGCCGCGCGTCCCCACCCCACGGAGGAACACCCCAACATGAGCTTCGGCGACCCCCACAACCCGTACGGGGCCCCGCAGGGTCAGCCCCAGTACGGCTACCCGCAGCAGGCCCCGCAGGGCATTCCGCCGCAGGCCGGGTACGGCTACCCGCAGCAGGCGGGCTACGGCTACCCGGCGGCACCGGGCATGGCGGGCTACCCGGGGGCGGGCATGTCCGTGCCGATGCCCGGCGGCGTCTCGGCCGCCCGCGTCATCCTGTGGATCATGGGCAGCCTCCAGGCCCTCGGCGGTGTGCTCGTCCTGGTCATCGGCGGGATCTCCGCCGCGGTCATCAGCGACTCCGGCTCCGCCGAGGCGGAGGGTTGGGGCGCGCTGGTCGGCGGTCTCGCCGTGATCGTGGGTCTCGCCGCGCTCGCCCTCTCGCTGTGGCCGATCCTGACGGCCGCGAAGCTGAGCAAGGGCCGCACCGGAATCCGGGTGTCCGGCATCATCTACGGATCGCTGATGTCCCTGTGGACCGCCCTCGGCGCGATCGGCAACCTGTTCGCCCTGAGCGACGGGACGGTCGGCGCGGGCGGGATCCTGATCTCCCTGATCCTGTCGGGGATCTTCCTGGTGCTGAGCATCTGGGTGATCGCGGGCCTGTCCACCTCGGCCGCGGGCAACTACTTCCGGCGCCCGTAAGCCCTGCCGAAACGGCGAAGGCCCCCGCCCCGCACACCGCGTGCGGAACGGGGGCCTTCGCCGTTTCGGCGGCAGCCGAGGGAGCCGGCTCAGTGGAAGAAGTGCCGGGTCCCGGTGAAGTACATGGTCACGCCGGCCGCCTTCGCCGCCTCGACCACCTGCTCGTCACGGACCGAACCGCCGGGCTGGACGACCGCCTTGACGCCCGCGGCGGTGAGGATCTCCAGGCCGTCCGGGAACGGGAAGAAGGCGTCGGACGCGGCGTACGAGCCCTGCGCGCGCTCCGCGCCGGCCCGCTCCACCGCGAGCTTGGCCGAGTCGACCCGGTTGACCTGGCCCATGCCGACGCCGACCGAGGCGCCGCCCTTGGCCAGCAGGATCGCGTTGGACTTGACCGCGCGGCACGCCTTCCAGGCGAAGGCGAGCTCGGCGAGCTCGGCCTCCGACAGGGCCTCGCCCGTGGCCAGGGTCCAGTTGGCCGGGTCGTCGCCCTCGGCCTGGAGCACGTCGGACTGCTGGAGCAGCACGCCGCCGCTGATCGGCTTCAGGTCGCCCGGCTGGTGCGGGGTGCCGTCCACCTTCAGGACGCGGATGTTCTTCTTCTTGGCGAGGACCTCGAGGGCCCCGTCCTCGTACGCCGGCGCCGCGATGACCTCGGTGAAGATCTCGGCCACCTGCTCGGCCATCTCCACGGTGACCGGGCGGTTGACGGCGATCACGCCGCCGAAGGCGGACAGCGGGTCGCAGGCGTGGGCCTTGCGGTGGGCCTCGGCGACGTCCGCGCCGACCGCGATGCCGCACGGGTTGGCGTGCTTGATGATCGCGACGCAGGGCTCTTCGTGGTCGTAGGCGGCCCGGCGGGCGGCCTCGGTGTCCACGTAGTTGTTGAAGGACATCTCCTTGCCGTGCAGCTGCTCGGCGTTGGCGAGCCCGCCCGGCTGCCCGTCGGTGTAGAGGGCGGCGGCCTGGTGCGGGTTCTCGCCGTACCGCAGGCCGGCCTTGCGCTCCCAGGCCCCGGCGAGGAACTCGGGCAGGTCGGACTCCTGCTCGCTCTCCGGCGCGTACGCATTCGTGAACCAGGAGGCCACGGCCACGTCGTAGGCGGCGGTGTGCTGGAACGCCTCGGCGGCCAGCCGCTTGCGGGCGGTCAGCTCGAAGCCGCCGGCCTGGACGGCCGCGAGGACGTCGGCGTAGCGGGCCGGGCTGGTGACCACGGCGACGGACGGGTGGTTCTTGGCCGCGGCGCGGACCATCGAGGGGCCGCCGATGTCGATCTGCTCCACGCACTCGTCCGGGGTGGCGCCGGAGGCGACGGTCTCCCGGAACGGGTAGAGGTTGACCACGACCAGGTCGAAGGGCTCGACGCCGAGCTCGGCGAGCTGCTCGCGGTGGCTGTCGAGACGCAGGTCGGCGAGGATGCCGGCGTGCACGCGCGGGTGCAGGGTCTTGACCCGTCCGTCCAGGCACTCGGGGAAGCCGGTGAGCTCCTCGACCTTGGTGACCGGGACGCCGGCGGCGGCAATCTTCGAGGCGGTCGACCCGGTGGAGACCAGGGAGACACCCGCCTCGTGCAGCCCGCGGGCGAGCTCCTCCAGTCCGGTCTTGTCGTACACGCTGATCAGCGCCCGGCGGATCGCCCGCTGCGTGGTGGTCACTGGATCGTTACCTTTCGTCCCTCAATGCGGTAGCCGTGCCGGGCCAGTCGCCCCACGACCTCGACGAGCAGCCTGCGCTCGACTTCCTTGATGCGCTCGTGGAGAGCGGCTTCGTCGTCCTCGTCCCGGACCTCGACCACACCCTGGGCGATGATCGGACCGGTGTCCACGCCGTCGTCCACGAAGTGGACGGTGCAGCCGGTGACCTTCGCGCCGTAGGCGAGCGCGTCACGGACGCCGTGCGCGCCGGGGAAGGCGGGGAGCAGGGCGGGATGGGTGTTGACGAACCGCCCGCCGAACCGCTCCAGGAACTCCTTGCCCACGATCTTCATGAATCCGGCGGACACCACGAGGTCGGGCTCGTGGGCGGCGGTGGCCTCGGTGAGTGCCCGGTCCCACTCCTCGCGGCTGCCGTACGCCTTCACCGGACACACGAAGGTGGGGATGCCGGCCTTCTCGGCCCGCTCGAGCCCGGCGATGCCGTGCCGGTCGGCGCCCACGGCGACGACCCGCGCGCCGAAACCCTCGGGGCCTCCCGGGTCGGCTTCGATGGCGTCCAGCAGGGCCTGGAGGTTGGTGCCGGAACCGGAGACCAGCACGACCAGGCGGGAGGCGGCCATGGGGGCCCTTTCTCGCGACTACATCTTGTGCGATCGCACGAAAATCGGGATCACCGTTATACGGGGGACCCTACGAAGCGACCGACCGCCTGCAACGATACCGGCAGAGCGGACGGCCCCCGAGGGACGGCCCCCGCCCCGGGCGGTAGCGTCTGCGATGGACAACACGACACTCCAGCCCAGCCCGCCAGCTCAGCGCTCTCCGTGCCCAACTCCCTCCGCCCACCCTCACCACACAGGGGAAGAAACGCACCCGATGCCGGACCGCCCTCAGTCCTCCGCCCCGACCCCCACGCCCCAGGGAGACGACAACCCCTTCGCCGCGCCCCCCGAGGGGCGGCCCGACCAGCCGTGGCAGCCCCGCCACGGCGCGGACGAGCACCAGCGCCGTGAGGACGGGCCCGGCGGAGGGCCGGGCACCGGCATGGGCGGCGGCCCGGCCCGCTGGGACCCCACCGACCCGGTCCAGCGGCGCGCCCGGTACGCGCTGCTCTGCGGCATGTGGGGCTTCTTCTTCGGCCTCTTCGGCATCCCCTCCATGGGCCTGCTGCTGGGCGCGCTGGCCCTGTACTGGGGCGTGAGCGCCCTCCGCGGCAAGCCGAAGCAGCCGGACGCGGCCGGCGGCGCCAACCCGGGCACCCTCCCCCAGGCCTACGCCCGGCCCCAGCGCACCGCCGCGATCGGCGGCCTGGTCACCGCGTCGCTGGCGTTGCTGGTGGCGGGGTCCTCGTACACGCTGCAGATCGCCTACAAGGACTTCTACGTCTGCCGCGACGACGCGCTGACCCGCTCGGCGGAGCTGAAGTGCAACGACGAACTCCCCGAGCCCCTGCGCGAGCTCATCGGCGTCAAGCCGTAACCCCGCGCGGCACCTTGAAGCCGCTTGCCGGCAGGGAGCCTGTCTGCCTGCCGGGCTACTGGAACAGGGAGGCCAGCGCCCCCAGTCCGCCGAGGACGAGGACGGCGAGAGCGACGGCCAGGGCAGTGGCGAGCAGCACCAGCCAGCCGCCGATGATGCCCAGCAGGGCGAGGCCCCGCCCGTCGCCCTCGCCCTGCGGACGGCGCAGCCGGCCGATGTGCCCGGCGGCGATGGCCAGGAGCCCGCTCAGAACGGCCATGCCCAGGAAGACCGCCGGATTGATCCAGGCGATACCCGTGAAGAAGTTGCCCAGCAAGGCCGAGCCGCCGCAGGCGAGGAAGGCGCTGACCCTGGCCGGGCGGTTGGCCTGCCGGGCGGCTCCCGCATCCGTTCCCGTTCCCGTTCCCGTTCCCTTCCGCGTGCCGGCATCCGTGCGTTCACCCGCCATGACGGCGTACCTGTCCGGCCCGCGGTCCCCCGGGCGTGTGCACGGCGACGGCGGCGCGGAAGCGCTGCCCTCGGGCCCGGCGCAGACCGCCGGCCGCGAGCAGCGCGCCCGTCAACAGAACGCCGGCCGTGACGAACGCCCACCCGGGCCAGGCCGGAGCTTCGTAACCCGCCTGGTACGGGGTCCGTGCGCAGCTCGTCGTCGCGTCACACAGCACGTGCTTGCCCGCCTTGGTGAGCAAGCCCCACACGACGCCGTAGACGGCCGCAAGCAGAGCCGCGAGTGCCAGGACGGCAGGTACGGCGTACCAGCCTCCATGAGGGCGGGGCCGCGGTTTCGGAGGTGAGCCGTGAGGGTGCGGGTGCACAGAGGGCCTCCAGCGGAACGGTCGGGGACAGGCACATCCTCCTGCGCATGCCGGAAGTCCGCGTGAGTACGGCTACTCATCGAAGGCCGGGTCTGTGCGTGACTGCGGCCCCACCGCACTCCCGGCGTCCGGCGGCTGTTGTTCTCGCGCACCGGCCTCCTGCGCCCCGACCGGCCCGAGGTGGCTGTGGACACCTCGGGCCGTTCCCTGCCGGCACGGCCGGCGGGGAACGGTTCTTCGGCGAGGTGATCGCCGGCCGCGGTTCGCTCGAAAGACCCGCGGACGCGGGCATCCGGCCCGGGCCCGTCGTCACAGCGGCGCCCGGCCCGCGGCGCCACTCTGACGGCAGGGCCCACGCCTACGTCGGCCGCGCCCGCCGGGCCACCACCCGGGCGCCCGCCACTCCCGGCACCGGCGGGAGGGGTGCCGACGGCTCCGCCTCGGTCGGGGAAGCCTCCGGCTCCGGCCCCGGGGTCGGCAGCGGGGTCGGGACGGGGGGTGGGGTCGGGACCGGGGCCGGGGCCGGGTGCAGGACGGCCGGTACAAGGGGCGGGGGTGGTGCCTCGGAGGAAGCACCGGCCGGCTCCGACCGCGGCGTGGCGGAAAGCCCGACCCCGGGGAGCCCCGCCGCGGGAGGTGAAGGCGCGGAAGGCCCAGCCTCAGAAGGCCCCGCCGCAGAAGGCCCCGCGGCAGAAGGCCCGGGCGCGGAAGGTCCAGCCGCAGAGAGTCCCGTCGCAGAAGATCCGGCCACGGGAAGCCCCGCCGCGGGAAGCCCCGTCGCGGGAGGTTCGATCGCCGGGGCGGCCGCTTCGCGGAGGGCCGCCCAGCGGAGTTCCCGGACGCCGGCCACGTGCCACGCCTCGCCGCCCTCGGGTTCCACCCCGCCGAACCGCCCGCGCCAGCCCCGCACCGCGACGGCGACCGGTACGCCCACACCCGCCGTCCACGCCGCGCCCGCCGCGCCCGTCTCCCACCACACCGGCCCGAACTCCGCCAGAGACCCCGTCCCCAGCGGCCCCCCGGCCGCCACCGCCAGCACGGCCATGACCGCCCCGCACACCACCCCGCCCAGCGCCGCCGTCAACGCCGCCTCGCCGTAGGGCACCTCACGCCCCCGCCGCACCGCGAACCACCCCACCACCACCCCGGCCACCACAGGCACCACCAGCACCATCCCGGTCAGCACCGTCCCCGGCCCGGCCGGCGGCAGCGCCGCCAGCAGCGGGAAGCGCGGCAGCGCCGGCGACCCCGCGAAGGCCAGGGGCGTCGCCGTGGCCCCCGCGCCCAGCGCGAAGCCCGGCCCGAGCCCGTACGCCGCACCCCACACCACCGCGTTCGGCACCAGCGCCAGCGCCAGCAGCAGGACCGCGAACCGGCCCGACCACACCCCCGTCAGCTGGAGGAACGACTGCTGGACCGCCGCGCCGTGCCACACCAGCGACGCGCCCAGCACCAGCGCCCCGCCGCCCAGCAGCACGAACGCCCCCGCGCCCCCCGCGCGCAGAGCCAGCGCGTAGCGGGAGCGCGCGAGCTCCCTCCGCACGCCCCCGGGAAGCCATCCGGGCAGCCGCGACGGCTGTGCCGCCCACACCCCCCAGGCGGCCGCGGCCGCCGCCACCAGCGGCACGTGCCAGGCCGCGCTCAGCGGATCGGCCGGCAGCGGCCCGCCCGCCGCGTACGCCGTCGCGCCCGCCCCGACCACCAGGTAGCCGCAGGTCACCGCCGAGAACACGGCACTGCCGGGCAGTCCGCCCTCCTCGATGGCGAGCCGGGCCGCCCGCCGGATCAACAGCACGGGCAGGGACACCAGCAGAAGGGGCGTCAGCCCCACCGGGGCCGGTACCCCGGACAGCGTGTCGTACCTGATCAGCTCAGTCCCGTGGGCGAGCAGCCACAGCCCGGCCGCCACGTGCAGCGCACCGCCCGGTCCGCTGTCGGGATACGGCGAGCTGATCCACAGCACCATGACGAGCACGGCCAGGGAGCCGAGCCCCAGCCCGGCGGCCATGGCGCCGCCCAGTACGCAGGCCGCGGCCGCGGGAGAACGGCGGCGCCGGCCCGCCCACGGGGGCATCGGCAACGACGTCCCGCGTTCGGTCACTTGGGTCACCCGGCCATGGTCCCAACGACACGCGCCAAGGTCGCGTAACAGGCGAATGCCCGTGGTGTCGCCCAATATACGGTTATGTACTTTTTCGCCCAGACCTGTCGGGGTGTGGCATGACCCAGAGCGTGGACACGGCCGCCGGGCCGGCTGCCCTCCCGTCGCCCAAGGAACGCCGCAGACTGCGCGAGGCCGCTGAACTGACGCACGATGAGATCGCGGCGGCGCTCGGCATCACCGCGAGCACGGTACGCGCCTGGGAGACCGGCCGTGCCGAACCCCGCGGCCGCAAGCGCCAGGCGTACGCCAAGTTCCTGGGCGAACTCCGCAAGCAGGTCGGGGAGGCTGACGACCAGCCGGATGAGGGGGATGGAGCGGCCACGGCGGAAGCCCCCGCCACCGGGGCGGAAGCCCCTGCTGCTGAAGCGGCGGCGGCCGGCCGGCACGCCCCGCGGGTCGCGGGCGCCGTCCGGGCCTTCGCCAAGAGCGACGGCGGACCGGCCGGCACCCGGCCGGGGCCCGCCGCCAAGACCTCGGCCGAACCCGCCCCGAAGCCCCCCGCGTCCGGAGCGGGCTCCGTACGCGGCACGACCACCGGGCTGGGCATCTTCTCCGGGCGCGCCCGCAAGAACCCGGAGAACCCCCGCGGAGCCGCATCCGGAGCCGGGACGGCGGCCGGAGCCGGACCGGCGGCCGCGTCGGGAGCCGCACCGGGATACACGGCCGAGACCACGGCAGGAGCCGGGACCGGGGCCGGAGCCGGGGCGGCTGCCGGCACCCCGGCCGGAGCCGCTTCCTCGGCCGCTCCCGGAGCCGGCCACCGGCCCGCCCAGGACTCTCCGCCGGACCCCGACGCCCCGGGACCGCCCGCCGCGGCGAATCCGCTCACCCCGGTACCGGTACCGGCCCCGGTGCCCGCGCCCGACGCCGGGCACACCGCCGACACCGCCTTCGAGGCGCTCTACGACTACACCGCCCCCGCCCTGCTCCGGCAGGTCTACCTGCTCACCGGCCGCCGCGCCCTCGCGCTGGAGGCCGTGGAGCGCGCCTTCCAGCTCGCCTGGGACCGGTGGCCGCAGGTCGCCACCGACCCCGATCCGGTCGGCTGGGTGCGGTCTGCGGCGTACGAGCACGCGCTCTCGCCCTGGCACCGGTTCCGCCGCGCCCACCGGCACCCCGACCGGGCCCCCGCGGACCTCGGCGACCGCGCCCTGCTCGACGCGATGCTCGCGCTGCCGCCCTCGTACCGGCGGACCGTGCTCCTCTACGACGGCGTCGGGCTCGACCTGCCGGACACCGCCGCCGAGACCGAGGCCAGCACGTCCTCCGCCGGGCACCGGCTGCTGCACGCGCACGCCGGCCTCACCGCCCGGCTCCCCGACCTGGCCGGCGTGGCGGCGGACCGGCAGTCCGCGCTGCTGCGGGAGCGGCTCGGGGCGCTGGTGCCCGCCGTGCGCCTGGAGCCGCGGCCGGCCCAGGTCGTCCGGCTGGCCGGGGAGCACCGCATGCGGTTCTGGACCCGCGCGGCCCTGTGCCTGACCGCCGCCATCGCGGTCGCCACCGCCTACACCGCCGTCACCGCGCCCACCCGCTACGTGCCGCCGGTCGCGCCCGGCACGTCCGTGTCCGGGGTGCCCCCGCGGCACGGCCCGCAGCAGCTCAGCGAGCAGGCCCGGCAGCTCCAGGAGAAGCTCCGGTCCGAGCCGGCGGCCGGTCCCGCCCGCCTGGTGCCCCGGATGGAGTGAGCCTGATCGAGTGAGCCGGACGGAGTGAGCCGGATGGAGTGAGCCGGACAGGCGAAGGCGGCGGAAGGGCGGAAACGGGCGTGGCCCGCACCCGGCAAGGGGTGCGGGCCACGCCCGTCGCTTCGCTGCGGAGCAGCCGGAGATCGGCCGGAGATCAGCCGTTGAGGATCTCGCGGGCCAGCTTGGCGGTCTCGGTCGGCGTCTTGCCGACCTTGACGCCGGCGGCCTCGAGAGCTTCCTTCTTGGCCTGTGCGGTGCCAGAAGAACCGGACACGATCGCGCCCGCGTGGCCCATGGTCTTGCCCTCGGGGGCGGTGAAGCCCGCGACGTAGCCGACGACCGGCTTGGTGACGTTCTTCGCGATGAAGTCCGCCGCACGCTCCTCGGCGTCGCCGCCGATCTCGCCGATCATGACGATGAGCTCGGTCTCCGGGTCGGCCTCGAAGGCCTCCAGGGCGTCGATGTGCGTGGTGCCGATGACCGGGTCGCCACCGATGCCGACGGCGGAGGTGAAGCCGATGTCGCGCAGCTCGTACATCATCTGGTAGGTCAGCGTGCCGGACTTGGACACGAGACCGATCTTGCCGGGCTTGGTGATGTCGCCCGGGATGATGCCGGCGTTGGACTGGCCGGGGGTGATCAGGCCGGGGCAGTTCGGGCCGATGATCCGGGTCTTGTTGCCCTTGGCGGTCGCGTACGCCCAGAAGGCGGCGGAGTCGTGGACCGCGATGCCCTCGGTGATGACCACGGCGAGCGGGATCTCGGCGTCGATGGCCTCGACGACGGCGGCCTTGGCGAAGGCCGGCGGGACGAAGAGGACGGAGACGTTGGCGCCCGTCTTCTCCATCGCCTCGGCGACCGAGCCGAAGACCGGGACCTCGGTGCCGTCGAAGTCGACGGTGGTGCCGGCCTTGCGCGGGTTCACGCCGCCGACGATGTTCGTGCCGTCGGCCAGCATGAGCTTGGTGTGCTTCATGCCCGTGGCACCGGTCATGCCCTGGACGATGACCTTGCTGTCCTTGTTGAGGAAGATAGCCATGGTGAGTCTGTGACCTCGTCCCTTTACTTCGCAGCCGCAGCGAGCTCGGCGGCCTTGTCGGCCGCGCCGTCCATGGTGTCCACGCGCTGCACCAGCGGGTGGTTGGCGTCCGACAGGATCTTGCGACCCAGCTCGGCGTTGTTGCCGTCGAGGCGGACGACGAGCGGCTTGGTGACCTCTTCGCCCTTGTCCTTGAGCAGCTGAAGGGCCTGGACGATGCCGTTGGCGACCTCGTCGCACGCGGTGATGCCACCGAAGACGTTGACGAAGACCGACTTGACGTCCGGGTCGCCGAGGATGATCTCGAGACCGTTGGCCATGACGGCGGCGGAGGCGCCACCGCCGATGTCGAGGAAGTTGGCGGGCTTGACGCCGCCGTGGTTCTCACCGGCGTAGGCGACGACGTCCAGGGTGCTCATGACGAGACCCGCGCCGTTGCCGATGATGCCGACCTCACCGTCGAGCTTGACGTAGTTGAGGTTCTTCTCCTTGGCGGCGGCCTCCAGCGGGTTGGCCGCGGCCTTGTCCACCAGCTCCTCGTGGCCCGGCTGACGGAACTCGGCGTTCTCGTCGAGGGAGACCTTGCCGTCGAGGGCGATGACGTCGCCGGAGGCGACCTTCGCGAGCGGGTTGACCTCGACGAGGAGCGCGTCCTCGGCGACGAAGGTGTCCCAGAGGGTCACCAGGACCTCGGCGACCTTCTCGGCGACCTCGGCCGGGAACTGGGCCAGCGCGACGATCTCGCGGGCCTTCTCGATGGAGACGCCCTCGTTGGCGTTCACCGGCACCTTGGCGAGCTTCTCGGGGGTCGTCGCGGCGACCTCCTCGATGTCCATGCCGCCGGCGACGGACGCCATGGCCAGGAAGGTGCGGTTGGTGCGGTCCAGGAGGTAGGAGACGTAGTACTCCTCGAGGATCTCCGGAGCGGTCTCGGCGATCATCACCTTGTGGACCGTGTGGCCCTTGATGTCCATGCCCAGGATGTCCGTCGCGCGGGCGACGGCCTCGTCCGGGGTGGCGGCGAGCTTGACGCCGCCGGCCTTGCCGCGGCCGCCGACCTTCACCTGCGCCTTGACGACCGACTTGCCGCCCAGCCGCTCGGTGGCCTCGCGAGCCGCCTCAGGCGTGTCGATGACTTCACCGGCCAGCACCGGTACACCGTGCTTGGCGAAGAGGTCCCTCGCCTGGTACTCGAACAGGTCCACGCGCGTCCGTCCCTTGTATTGAAAGATTCGCTTCGCAGTGATCGCGTTTCTGCGTGGGCGTGCCGCGGAGGGCAACGTGACGGCGCTGTCACTGGGGAAGCGCACACGGTGACCGTGGACGCGGCATGTCCGTCTCGCAGGTTATCCCCGTGGGACTCCGGTCCCTAAATCGCAGGTCACACCAGAGCGGTGATGCCTGTCACAGATCCCCTCACTCGGGAACCGTGAATTCGTGCGATCCGACGATTTCCCTCTTCTCCAGCGCGGCGGCCATCACCTCCGGGAACAGGTCGGGCGTACAGGCGAAAGCGGGCACCCCGAGGGCGGCCAGCGCGGCCGCGTGTTCGCGGTCGTAGGAGGGGGCTCCCTCGTCGGAGAGCGCGAGCAGGGCCACGAACTGCACTCCGGCGGCCTTCATCGCGGCGACCCGGCCCAGCATCTCGTCGCGGATGCCGCCCTCGTACAGATCACTGATCAGGACGACGACGGTGTCGGCGGGACGGGTGATCCTCGACTGGCAGTAGGCCAGGGCCCGGTTGATGTCGGTGCCGCCGCCCAGCTGGGTGCCGAACAGGACGTCGACCGGGTCGTCTAGCCGGTCCGTCAGGTCGGCCACGGAGGTGTCGAACACGACCAGCCGGGTGGCGATGGACCGCATGGAGGCCAGGACGGCGCCGAAGACGGAGGCGTAGACGACGGAGGCGGCCATGGAGCCCGACTGGTCGATGCAGAGGACCACCTCCTTCTGCACCGACCGGCTCGCCCGGCCGTAGCCGATCAGCCGTTCGGGCACGACCGTGCGGTGCTCGGGGAGGTAGTTCTTCAGGTTCGCCCGGATGGTGCGGTCCCAGTCGATGTCCCGGTGCCGGGGCCGGCTGGTCCGCGCCGACCGGTCCAGGGCCCCGGTGAGGGTGGAGCGGGTGCGGCTCGCCAGCTTCTCCTCCAGCCGCTCGACCACCTTGCGGACCACCGTCCGGGCCGTCTCCCTGGTCGTCTCCGGCATCGCCTTGTTGAGCGAGAGCAGGGTGCCGACCAGGTGCACGTCCGGTTCGACGGCCTCCAGCATCTCCGGCTCCAGCAGCAGTGCGGACAGCCCGAGCCGGTCGATGGCGTCGCGCTGCATCACCTGCACGACGGAGCCGGGGAAGTAGGTACGGATGTCCCCCAGCCACCGCGCCACCGAGGGTGCCGAGCCGCCCAGCCCGGCCGACCGCTCCCCGCCGCGGCGGGCCTTCCCTCCGTTCCCGCCCGCGTCCCCGTAGAGCGCGCCGAGCGCGGCGTCCATCGCCGCGTCCCGTCCGCCCAGCCCGCGGCCGGTCCCGTCGGCCTCTCCCCCGCCGAGCACCAGCCTCCAACGCCGCAGCCTTTCGCCCGCGGCCTCCGTGCGGGTGCCGTCGGGGGCCGCCGCGCGGGCGTCGGCCCCGGCACCGCCGCTCCCGCCCCGGCCCGCCCCGGCGTCCTCGGCCGGTCCCGCCTGCACGGCCGGTCCCGCAGGGAGGGCCGGTCCCGCAGGGAGGGCCGGGCCGGCGGTACCGGCCGGATCCGCCGGGCGTCCCGTCGCTCCGCCGGTGTGAGGCTGTGCCATTCGTCCGTCCCCCATGTCGTCCGTCTCCTCCGGGTGGTACGTCTGCCGGGTGGTGCGTCTGCCTGCCGGTCGTGCCCCTCGGCACTCCGGCCCGTCCGTTACGGGAAACCGGCCCGGTCCGTCGGACCTGCCGAACTCGCCGGACCGGCGGAAGCGCCCTCCGCCCCTCCTGCTGCCGCAGCGGCCCGGCCCGGTAGCGGGCACGGTGCACGCGCGAGCCTCCCTTCTGCGGAACCGGCCCGGGCCTCGGGATCCGCCGGGACCGGCCGGACCGGCGGAGGCGTGCCCGGCCCTTCCGGTTGTCGCACCGGCCGGTCGCCGGCCAAGTGCGCCGCGCCCGCCGGGCGTCCGCGGGTCAGCCTCCCGCCGGACGGGCATCGGCGCCGGCGCCGGCGCCGAGAAGGAGCAGGGCCAGTGGGACCATCGCGTCCGCGCGGGTCTGGTCCAGGTCCGGGGCGAAGCCCTGTGGGGCCGCCCGGACGCCGGCGGCGGAGCGCGCGGCGGCCGGGCCGCGGCGGACCAGCTCGCCCAGGGACCGCCGGACGCCCGGCTCGTACGCCCCGAAGGTCCGCCGCAGCAGCGGCAGTACGCCGGTGAAGGCGTCGGCCGGTATACCGGTGAGCCAGGCGTCGATCAGGCCCAGCAGCCGCTCGTCGTGGACGAGCAGGGTGCCGCCGCCCGCGCCGCCGCCGGCGAAGCCCTCGATCCAGCCGGCCGCGTCGGCGGGCGCGACCGCCGGGGAGAGCGCCAGCCCCATCAGCCGGGCGGTCTCCTCCACGGCGATCCGCCCGTCGTCGAGGAGCAGCCGCACGGCCCGGCCCCGGATCAGGCCGGGCACCCGGTCCCGCCCGGCCAGCGTCCGCAGCACGGCCCCCCACCGGTCCCTCAGCCCGGCCTCCGCCGGGCCGGCTGCGAGGCCGCCGGATGCGGCGCAGAGCAGCCCGACGGCGCCGTGCACGGCGTCCAGATGGCCGCGCAGCTCCGCCGCGGCGTCCGCGTCCAGGCCGGCCGCGCAGGCCGGCGGGAGGGCCACGCAGATCCGCTCGGCGAGTCCCGCCGCGACCGTGCCGAGCGCGGCGGTGTCGGTGCCGCGCACGTCCCCGTACCGCAGCGAGCGGGCCAGCGCGGGCAGGGCCTTCGCCAGGCGTGCCACGTCGGTGTCCAGCGCCGCCCGGTCGGCGAGCGCCCGCAGCACGGCGGGCAGCGCCCCGGACAGGCCGGCGAGCAGGCACTGCTCGGCGAGCGAGGTGACCTCGCCGAGCTCACCGGCGGCGGCCGCGTCGGCCTCGGCCCTGGCGGTCGCGGCGGCCGCCACCGTGGTCCCCCAGACGCCCGCCTCGGCCACCCGCACCGACAGTTCCGGCTCCCAGCACAGGCGCCAGGTCTCGCGGAAGGTCCCGGTGCCGCCGCGGGAGGCGGTGGGTGTGCCCCAGCCGATGCCCAGCAGGCGCAGCCGGTGCAGCAGCCGGCTCCGGTCCGCGTCGGTGTCCTTGCGCAGGTCCAGTTCGAGCTCCCGCTCCCGCGCCTCCGGCTTGAGCCGCAGCGTGCGCTGCCGCCGGGTCAGGTCCCGCTGGAGCGGGACCGCGGGTGCGGTGTCCGGCACCTCGCCGAGGACGTCCCCGACCACCAGCCGGTCCTCGACGAGGGCGAGCGGCACGTCCGACCCGTCGCACATGACCGCGCGGACGGCGTCCATGGTTTCCGGGAGTCCGGGCAGCGGGCGGCCGCGTACCGCGGCCAGCGTCCCGGCCAGCCGGACCGCCTCGATCACATGGGACGGGGACACCTGCCGGTCCTCCGCCCGCAGCAGGCCGGCGACCTTGGTCAGCCAGCGCTCGACCGGCCGGTCCCGGGCATCGAACAGGTGCGCGTACCAGCCCGGGGAGGTGATGCCCGCGCCGTAACCGCCGGCCCGGGCGAGCCGGCGGTGGGTCCAGGGCACCCAGGCGGTCTCCACCTTCACCTTGGGCAGTCCGGCCAGCAGCGCCCGGTCGGCGGCCACGGTGGTCCGCGCGCGCAGCGCGGGCACGTGCCAGGCCCCGCAGACCACGGCGAAGCCGGTGCCGAACTCCCGCCGGGCGGCCCGCATCCGCTGCCGCATGTACGCCTCGCGCACCAGGTCCCGGCCGTGGCCGCCGTCCCCTCCGGACTCGCGCAGCGCCGCCATCGCCCCGGCGATGGCCTCGAACGGGGCGAGCGCGTCGGCGGTCGTGTCGCCGGCCTCGGCGCCGCGGTGCTCGACCACGTCCTCCCACCAGCGCTCCGGGTCGTCGTACCCGGCCGCCCCGGCCAGCGCCGCCAGGGGGTCCAGGCGTACGGACTCCCCCGGGCCGGACTCCCCCGCCGCGGGCTCCGTCTCCGGGGGACCGGGGGCGGGGCCGGGTCCGCCCGCCAGCGAGTGCGCGGCGGGCAGGTCGATGAACCGGACCGGCACCCCGGCGTCCTGGGCCCAGCGGATGGCGACCCATTCCGGGGAGAACGCCGCCAGCGGCCAGAACGCCGCCCGGCCGGGGTCGTCGGCGGCGTGCGCCAGCAGGGCGACCGGCGGCCGCATGCCGGGCTCGGCGGCCAGGTGCAGCAGGGCGTCCCCCTCGGGCGGTCCCTCGACCAGCACGGCCGCCGGACGGGCCGCTTCCAGTGCGGCCCGCACCGCGCGGGCGGAGCCGGGACCGTGGTGCCGCACGCCGAGGAGCAGCGGTCCGGCTGCCGCGGTGCTCATGCGGTCACCTCGCGGCAGGCGCGGTAGAAGTCCTTCCAGCCGTCCCGTTCGCGGACGACCGTCTCCAGGTACTCCTGCCAGACGGTCCCGTCGGCCGCCGGGTCGCGGACCACGGCGCCGAGGATGCCGGCGGCCACGTCCGAGGGCCGCAGCACCCCGTCGCCGAAGTGGGCGGCCAGGGCGAGACCGCCCGTGACCACGGAGATGGCCTCGGCGGTGGACAGGGTGCCGCTGGGTGACTTGACCTTGGTGCGTCCGTCACCGGTGACGCCCTCGCGCAGCTCGCGGAAGACGGTGACCACCCGGCGGATCTCGTCGAGGCCCTCCGGTGCCCGGGGCAGGTCCAGTGCGCGGCCCATCTGTTCGACCCGGCGGGCCACGATGTCGACCTCGGCCTCGGCGGTGGCGGGCAGCGGCAGGACCACCGTGTTGAACCGGCGGCGCAGGGCGCTGGAGAGCTCGTTGACCCCCCGGTCGCGGTCGTTGGCGGTGGCTATGAGGTTGAAGCCGCGGACCGCCTGCACCTCCTCGCCCAGCTCGGGCACGGGCAGGGTCTTCTCGGAGAGGACCGTGATCAGGGAGTCCTGCACGTCGGCCGGGATGCGGGTGAGCTCCTCGACCCGGGCGGTCATGCCCTCGGCCATGGCGCGCATGACGGGGCTGGGGACGAGGGCCTCGCGGCTGGGTCCGTGGGCGAGCAGCCGGGCGTAGTTCCAGCCGTACCGGATGGCTTCCTCGGGGGTGCCGGCGGTGCCCTGGACGAGCAGGGTGGAGTCCCCGCTGACGGCCGCCGCGAGGTGTTCCGACACCCAGGTCTTGGCGGTGCCCGGGACGCCCAGCAGGAGCAGGGCGCGGTCGGTGGCCAGGGTGGTGACGGCGACCTCGACGATCCGGCGGGGGCCGACGTACTTCGGGGTGATCACCGTGCCGTCGCCGAGCGTGCCGCCGAGGAGGTAGGCGGAGACGGCCCACGGGGAGAGCTTCCAGCGGGGCGGCCGGGGCCGGTCGTCCTGGGCCGCCAGCGCTTTCAGTTCGTGCGCGAAGGCTTCTTCGGCGTGCGGTCGCAGCGCCTCGGTACCGGTGCCGTTCTCGGGCAGGCTCATGGATCCCCCTCCAGACTCGGCAGCCGCTTCCGACTGCTGGAACCACCGTGCACCACCGCACTGACAACACCCCCGGTTCATAACGTCGTTGCAGGTCAGGACGATTGTCAGTGGGGGTCCCTACGGTGGTTTCCATGAATGGGCACAGGGTCCGCTGGACGGCGGAACAGGTACTGGCTCTGGCTCCTGACGATGCGTCACGCAAGGCAGGGGGCGAGCTGGGCGGGGCGGGTCCATGGTCACAGACCGGAGGTTCCGCTTCCGGTGCGGTGTGGGGGGTGTGCAAGGGCAGCGGCAGGACGCCGTACCGGACGGTGGTGGACCTGACAGGGCCGGCCTTCTCGTGCTCCTGCCCGAGCCGGAAGTTCCCGTGCAAGCACGCACTGGGACTGCTGCTGCTGTGGGCCGCGGAGGGCCTGGACGGGGCCGCCGAGGCGCCGGACTGGGCGGCGGAGTGGCTGTCGGCACGGGCGGCGAAGGCGGCGGACGCCACCTCGCCCGCCGCGGCCGCCGCACCCGCCGGACCGGCTGATGCCGAGGCGGCCCGGAAACGCGCCGAGCGGCGCGCGGCCCGGATCGGTGCGGGGGTCGCGGAGCTGGAGCAGCGGCTCGCCGACCTGCTGCGCGGCGGCCTCGCCGGGCAGGAGCAGACGGGATACGGAGGCTGGGAGGAGACGGCGGCCCGGATGGTTGACGCCCAGGCACCCGGACTGGCGTCCCGGGTACGGGAGTTGGGGACGATACCGAGCTCCGGCGCGGGCTGGCCGGGCCGGATGCTGGAGGAGTGCGCGCTGCTGCACCTGCTGGACCGGGCCTGGCTGGAGGTGTCCGGGCTGCCGGCGCCGCTGGCCGCCACGGTCCGGACGAGGGTGGGCCTGACCGCGGCCGCGGAGGGGGCGGCCGCGGTCAGGGACCGCTGGCTGGTGCTCGCGCAGTACGACTCGGTGTCGGCGGACGGACGGCTGACCACGCGGCGGATATGGCTGCGCGGTCTGCGGAGCGGCCGCACGGCGCTGGTGATGGACTACGGGCCGCCCGGCAGGCCGCCCCGACTGGCCCTGCCGGTGGGGCTGGTGCTGGACGCGGAGGCTCGGTTCCGGCCCGGCTCGGCCGGGCTGCGGGCCGATCTGGGCGAGCGGTTCGCGGCCCCGGTGCCGCTGCCCCGGCCGCCCGCCGGGGTGGGCGCCGCGGCCGCGCTGGACGCGTACGGGGCGGCGCTGCGGCAGGACCCCTGGCTGGATTCCTGGCCGGTGGTGCTCGGCCCGGTCGTGCCGGTGCCGGGTGAGCTCGGCTGGCAGCTGGCGGACGCGAATGGCCAGGACGCGCTGCCGGTCCGGACCGCCGGGGGGCGGCCGCGGGCGGGGCTGTGGCAGCTGGCCGCGCTGTCCGGGGGCGGGCCGGTGACGGTGTTCGGGGAGTGCGGCCACCGGGGGTTCACCCCGCTGACCGCCTGGGACGAGAGGACGGGTGAGCCGGTATCGCTGTCGTAAGGCACAACGACAACCACGCGACGTAACGGCTGACGGGCGGAAAAGACCGACGGGGAACACGAGGGAGGGGCGCCCATGACGGCGATCACCGGGCCCGCGGACACGGGCAGAGGCACAGACGCGACCACGCGCCGTCCGGAGGGGGACGACGACCGGACCGCCCGGGACGCGGGCGGGGACCCGGGCGGGGACCCGGGCCGGGCGTCCCACCCGGACTGGGAGGAGCTGGTCGGCACGGCACTGCTGGGCACCGACCGCAGACAGGCCGGCTCACCGGAGGCCCTGCTGGACGCGGCCGCGGTGCAGGCGCTGCGCCGCCGGGCCGGGCTGCGGCCGGCCCGGGCGGGCGCGAGGCCGGAGCCCGCGGCGGAGGATCCACGGCCCGAGCCGCCCGAGCCGGCACGACGCCGGCTGGCACAGCTGCTGGCGGGCCGGGCGAGCGCGGGCGGCGGGCGCCGGGGGGCCGCGCCGGACCTGGCGGAACTGCTCCCGCAGTGGCTCGCGGCGGCCGCCCGGCAGGGCTACCGGGCGCCGGCGGCACAGCTGCCGGCCCTGCTGGACGCGGCCCGGGCGAGGACGGACCTGCGCCCGCGGGCACTGGCCCTGGCGGGGGCGCGGGGGCGCTGGCTGGCCCGGCTCAACCCGGACTGGCGGTTCGCGCTGCGCACCGGGTCGGGCGGTGGGGAGCTACCGGAACCGGGGGACGCCGCGCAGGTGGAACGGCTGTGGCAGGAGGGGCTGTTCGCGGAGCGGGTGGCCCTGCTGGGTTCCCTGCGGGCGCACGACCCCGCGGCCGCGCGGGCGCTGCTGGCGGCCGGCTGGACCACGGAACGGGCCGAGGACCGGCTGATGTTCCTGGACTCTCTGCGGCCGGGCCTGTCCGAGGCGGACGAGCCCTTCCTGGAGCAGGCCCTGGGCGACCGCAGCAGGAACGTACGGGTGCTCGCGGCGGAGCTGCTGTCGGCGCTGCCGGGCTCGGCGCTGGCCGGACGGATGGCGGAGCGGGCCCTGGCCTGCGTGGGCCCGGAGGGAGTGGCCCCGCCCGCCGCGTGCGATGCGGGCATGGAACGGGACGGGGTGGTCAGACGGCCGCCGGCGGGCCGCGGTGAGCGTGCCTGGTGGCTGGGCCAGCTGGTGGAGGCGGCTCCGCTGGCCTGCTGGCGGGAGCGGTTCGGCGGCCTGGACGCGGCGGGGATCGTGGCCGCTCCGGTCGAGGGGGGCTGGGCGGAGGAACTGCACGCGGCGTGGTGCCGGGCGGCGGTGCGGCAGCGGAACCCGGAATGGTCGCGGGCCCTGCTGGGCTCGGCGGCCGCACCGCCGGCCGCCGGGCCGGGCACGGCCTCGCTCGCGGAGCGGGCCAGACTGCTGGAGACCCTGGACCCGGCGGAACGGGCCTCGTGGGTCGCGGAGTTCATACGGGCGCACGGCCTCTCCGAGGCGTTCCAGCTGCTGGGGGTGTGCGAGGTGCCGTGGGCGGGGGAACTGGGCCGGGCCGTGGTCGACTCACTGCGGTCGGCCCGGGACGCGGGCAGCTACCCGTGGAGCTTCAGCGGGGTGATGGGGCTCGCCGAGCGCTGCCTCGATCCCGCGGAGGCCGGCCGGCTGGACGGCGAGGGCGGGGGCGGGGCGGAGCCGGAGGGGGGTGCCGCGTACTGGGACGAGGCGTTCTCTCGGCTCACCGCCACGCTGCGGCTCCGCCGGGCGATGCTGGCCGAGCTCGCGGGCACGCCCTGACCCCGCCGGGCGGGGCCGGGGGTGCGGGGCCCGCTGCCCACCGCACCGTGTGGGCAGGCGTGCCGCAGGGCGGCACGGGTGGGCACACGGCACGACGGCGCGCACCGGACGCGCAGCGTGCCCCCGCGCCCCCGGCCCCGCCCGGTCGGCCGGCCCGCCCACCGCAGGTGTCAGGCTGCCGGGCGGACGTTTTCGCGGACCCAGTCGACGATCGCCGTCGTGGTCGCGCCCGGGGTGAAGATCGCCGCGACGCCCTTGGCCTTCAGCGGCGCGATGTCGTCCTCCGGGATGATCCCGCCGCCGAACACCTTGATGTCCTCGGCGTCCCGCTCCTTCAGCAGTTCCAGCACGCGCGCGAACAGCGTGTTGTGGGCGCCGGAGAGGATCGAGAGCCCGATCGCGTCCGCGTCCTCCTGGATGGCGGTGTCGACGATCTGCTCCGGCGTCTGGTGCAGGCCCGTGTAGATGACCTCCATGCCGGCGTCGCGCAGGGCACGCGCGATCACCTTGGCCCCGCGGTCATGGCCGTCGAGACCCGGCTTGGCCACCACCACACGGATCGGACCGGTCACACCCATCGCACTGCCTCCTGAGTGAACGAACGTTAAGCACAGCATCCCGCACGACACCGTTTCGCGGTCAACCACGAGGGGGAAATCACAGAGAGCAAGCACCGTACGGGGGCGCAGGCGCCACCGTGCCGCCAGCCGCACGGCACGGTGGTACCGCCGGCACGCGCAGCGGGGAAGGCGTCCGTCATCGGGGGAGGGCGTCGATGGGGCTGCCGCTCGCACTGATCGTTCCCGCTGCCGCCCCCGCCCCGGGGGCCGCGCTCCGCGCCGCCGCGCTCGAGCTGATCGTGCTCGCCGGCCACCTTCTCCTCTACCCCACCGGAATGCGGCAGGAGCCACGGCCCGCGCCTTCGGCGGACCCCGGCCCGCGCCCGCCGGCCCTGCTCCTGCACGGGTTCGCGGACAACCGCTCGGTCTTCGTCCTGCTGCGGCGCGCCCTGGGAGCGCACCGGCTGCGCCGGGTGGAGACGTACAACTACTCGCCGCTCACCGGGGACCTCCGGACGGCCGCCCGCCGGCTGGGCCGCCGCGTCGAAGAGCTCTGCGCGCGCACCGGCCACGAGCGGGTCGACCTGGTCGGGCACAGCCTCGGCGGACTGGTCGCGCGGTACTACGTGCAGCGCCTCGGCGGCGACGCCCGTGTCCGCACCCTGGTGACGCTGGGTACTCCGCATTCGGGCACCGCGGTCGCCCCCTTCATGGACCTGCACCCGGTGGTCCGCCAGATGCGCCCCGACTCGCCGGTGATGGCGGAGCTGAGCGCACCCGCGCCCGGCTGCCGTACCCGATTCGTGGCGTTCTGGAGCGAGTTCGACGCGATCATGGTCCCCACCGGCACGGCCCGCATCGAGCACCCGGACCTGCTCGTGGAAAACGTGCAGGTCACCGGCATCGGACATCTGGCACTCCCGGCCCACCCGGCGGTCATCGCCGCGGTCCGGCAGGCCCTCGACGGGCCCGTCCGGGGCCTCCCGGAGCTCCCGGGCACCGCTTCCGTCGCGTAAACGAGAACCCCCCGGAAGTCGAACGAATTTCGAACTCAAGGCCAAGGCTCTCCCCCAGCGCGACCGAAAGGCGGCCGAATGCCCGGTTCCTGAACGGAGGAAACCCGCCGAAGATTGTCGTCGCCACGAACCGCCGGGTACAGTCACGCCACTGCTTCCCCCCGGGGTCCCATCAAGCCCCGGCCACCCAGGCCCCCCACTGCCGAGGCGAAAGAGAAGTTGGTGAACGACCGCCCATCGTCGGGCCACTACCCGGATGCCGGGTACGACGGCCTTTCCACCACCACTTTCGCCGGCAACATGGCCTACGGCACCTTTGAAGCGCAGTCCCAGGACTTCGGTGCCACTGGTGGGTTCACGGGCGGGTTCACCTCGTACGACCCCTACGGCACGGCGACCGGCGCCTACGACAGCAGCGCCTGGACCGCCGCCATCCCGAACCAGGCCGCTTCCGGGGACACCACCGGCCAGTGGGGTTACGCGACCCCCGCCGCGGCCGACTACCAGCAGACGGCCTTCGGTTACGACGTCTCCGGCCAGTGGGCGATGCCCGGCTACGCCACGGAGACCGGCGCCTACGACGCGACCGCCTGGAACACCGTCGTACCGGAAGAGCAGCCGCAGCAGTTCGCCTACGGCACCGAGTACAGCACCGGGTACGGCACCGGATACGACGCCGCCGGCACGTACGGCAGCGGGTTCAGCGACCCGTACACGGTCTCCAACACCGATCCCTACCAGGCCGATTACGGCTCCGGGTACGGCGTCGACCACACCGCCGGGCACCCGGCCCCGCAGGTCGCCGGATACGCCGCCGACCAGTCCGTGCAGTACGCCGCCGAGTACGAGCAGCCGCAGCCCACCGCCGTGTTCGAGGTGGTCACGCCCGAGCAGGACGGCCAGGGCGACGAGGACGCGCCGCTGTCGTTCGACGAGCCCGACGCCGCAGACGAGGCCGACGAGTCCGACCCCGCAGTGCACGCCGCCGAGACGCAGGCCATGCCCCGGCAGGCGGCCGAGCCCGACCCGGACCCCGTCCCGCGCGCCGCGCGCCGCGCCGCCGGCAAGAGCGGCTCCCGGAACGTCGCGAAGGTCAACTCCAAGGCCGCCGCCGCGAACCGCCGCCGGACCCCGGCGAAGCGTTCCGCCCTGCTGACCGTGGCCGTGCCGTCGGTCTGCGTCATGGGCGTCGCGGGCGTCGCCGCCGCCTCCGTGGGCGGTCTGACCGGCGGCGGCGAGAAGCCGGCCGAGGACGTCACCACGCTGGCCGCCTCCGACCCGGCCTCGGTCAAGCCGGTCGCCGTGAACAACAAGCTGGACACCCAGCTCGCCGCGCTCAGCGCCGACGCCGGGGACTTCGCGGACCGCGCCAGCCGCACCCAGGAGCGCATCGACCTGCGGGTGGCCCAGGAGGAGGCGCGCAAGAAGGCGGCGGAGGAAGCGGCCCGCAAGGAGGCCCTCCGCCCCAAGTTCGCGGTCCCGGTCGCACAGCGCGGCCTCAGCGCAGGCTTCGGCCAGTCCGGCGGCATGTGGATGTCCGTGCACACCGGCATCGACTTCCCGGTCTCCTACGGGACTCCGGTGATGGCCGCGACCGACGGCGTCGTCCGCACCCAGTGGAACAGCGCCTACGGCAACATGGCCATAGTGACCTCGCCCGACGGCACCGAGACCTGGTACTGCCACCTCAGCAGCACCAAGATCCGGTCCGGCAAGGTCAAGGCCGGCGAGGTCATCGCCTACTCCGGCAACTCGGGCAACTCCACCGGCCCGCACCTCCACTTCGAGGTCCGGCCCGGCGGCGGCGGCCCGATCGACCCCTCCGCCTGGCTCCGCAAGCACGGCCTGAACCCCAACTAGCGCTGCCCCGGCGGGCGGCCGCAGCGGAGCGACTCCCACCGGAGCCGCTCCCCCGCCACTCTCCTAGGCCGGGTCCGCAAAGTCTCGCCTGCCCCGCGGCGTCTGGCGATACTTTGCGGACCCGGCCTAGAGCTTCTCCACCGGCGCGTAGCGCAGCAGCAGCCGCTTCGGGTTGGCGTCCCCGAAGTCGATGGTCGCCTGCGCGTCCGCGCCCGCTCCCCGGACCTCCATGACCGTGCCCAGACCGAACTGGTCGTGGGTGACGCGGTCCCCCACCGCCAGCGAGATCACCGGCTTGTCGGCCGTGCGGCGCGTGGCGAAGCCGGACGGGCCGGACTTCGCGCGCGAGGAGGACAGGAACGCCTCCGGCGAGGTCCCGAAGGTCGCCTTCCCGCCGCCCCGGACGCCGGTCGTGCCGCCGCCGCGCATCGGGCCGGCCGGCTTCTGCGCCGGGCCCGTCCGCTTCCACGACAGGTACTGGTCGGGGATCTCCTCCAGGAACCGCGAGGGCGGGTTGTACGAAGGGGTGCCCCAGGCGCTGCGCATGCTGGACCGGGTCAGGTACAGCCGTTCGCGCGCCCGTGTGATGCCGACGTAGGCGAGGCGCCGCTCCTCCTCCAGCTCCTTGGTCTGGCCCAGTGCCCGCATGTGCGGGAAGACCCCGTCCTCCATGCCGGTCAGGAAGACCACCGGGAACTCCAGGCCCTTGGCGGTGTGCAGGGTCATCAGCGTGATGACGCCCGTGCCCTCCTCGTCCTCGTCCGGGATCTGGTCGGAGTCGGCGACGAGCGCGACCTGCTCCAGGAACTCGGCCAGGGTGCCGCCGGCGGCGGCGCCGGGTGCCGCCGTCTCGGTGCCGGCCGCCCTGGCCTGCTCGAACTCCAGGGCCACCGCCGCCAGTTCCTGGAGGTTCTCGATGCGGGTCTCGTCCTGCGGGTCCGTCGACGCCTGCAGCTCGGCCAGGTACCCGGTGCGCTCCAGCACGGCCTCCAGCACCACCGCGGGGCCGGCGCCGGACTCGGCGACCGTCCGCAGCTCCTCCATCAGCGCGTTGAAGCGCTTGACGGCGTTGGTGGACCGGGCGGCCATCCCGTACGCCTCGTCCACCCGCCGCAGCGCCTGCGGGAAGGTGATCCGCTCGCGGGCCGCCAGCGCGTCGATCATCGCCTCGGCCCGCTCGCCGATGCCGCGCTTGGGCACGTTGAGGATGCGGCGCAGCGGGACGTTGTCCTCGGGGTTCGCCAGGACGCGCAGGTAGGCCAGGATGTCCCGGACCTCCTTGCGCTCGTAGAAGCGGACGCCGCCGACGACCTTGTAGGGCAGGCCGACCCGGATGAAGATCTCTTCGAAGACCCGGGACTGGGCGTTGGTCCGGTAGAAGACGGCGACGTCGCCCGCCTTCGCGTCGCCCGCGTCGGTGAGGCGGTCGATCTCGTCGGCGACGAACTGCGCCTCGTCGTGCTCGGTGTCGGCGACGTAGCCGGTGATGCCGACGCCGGTGCCGGCGTCGGTCCACAGGTTCTTGGCGCGGCGGTTCTCGTTGCGCTCGATCACGGCGTTGGCCGCGGAGAGGATCGTCTGGGTGGAGCGGTAGTTCTGCTCCAGCAGGATCGTGGTCGCGTCCGGGTAGTCCTCCTCGAACTGGAGGATGTTGCGGATGGTCGCGCCGCGGAAGGCATAGATCGACTGGTCGGCGTCACCCACGACGCACAGCTCGGCCGGCGGGAGGTCGGGGTAGCCCGGTCCGACCAGCTCGCGCACCAGCGTGTACTGGGCGTGGTTGGTGTCCTGGTACTCGTCGACCAGCACGTGCCGGAAGCGGCGCCGGTAGTGCTCGGCGACGTCCGGGAACGCCTGGAGCAGGTGCACCGTGGTCATGATGATGTCGTCGAAGTCGAGCGCGTTGGCCTCGCGCAGCCGCGACTGGTACATCCCGTACGCCTGGGCGAGCGTCTTCTCGAAACCGTCTGCCGCCTGGTCGGCGAAGGCCTCGGCGTCGATCAGCTCGTTCTTCAGGTTGGAGATCTTGGCGCTGAAGGACTTCGGCGGGAACCGCTTCGGGTCCAGGTCCAGGTCTCGGCAGACCAGGGCCATCAGGCGCTTGGAGTCGGCCGCGTCGTAGATCGAGAAGGACGAGGTGAAGCCGAGCCTCTTGGACTCGCGGCGCAGGATGCGCACGCAGGCGCTGTGGAAGGTGGACACCCACATGGCGCCGGCGCGGGGGCCGACCAGGCCCTCGACGCGCTCCTTCATCTCGCCGGCGGCCTTGTTGGTGAAGGTGATCGCCAGGATCTGGCCGGGGTGGACGTTGCGGGCGGCCAGCAGGTGCCCGATGCGGTGCGTGAGCACCCGGGTCTTGCCGGAGCCGGCACCGGCCACGATGAGCAGCGGGGACCCGGCGTGCACCACGGCGGCACCCTGCTGCTCGTTGAGCCCGTCCAGCAGGGTGGCCGGATCGATGACCGGTTTCGCCGAGCCGTCCCGGTAGTACCGGTCACCGCTCATGGGCGCGTCGAAGTGGCCCTCGAAGAGGTCGTCCGCGCCGGGCTCCGGGGCGTACGCGTACTCCTCGGGCTGCGGGGGCGGCTCCTCCTCGGAGGGAGTGAGGTCCGCCAGGAAGCTGTCGTCAAAGAGGCTGCTCATCGCTCTACGAGTCTAGGGCTCGGGGCCGACAGCCGGTTCCGGCCCCGAAAAATCGAGCACGAGGCCGAGCAGACCGGGGAAGCGGGCCTCCAGGTCGTCCCGGCGGAGGGCGAGGGAGAGCTTGCGGCCGTCCGGGCGCTGGCAGAGGAGCCCGCTCTCGCGGAGGGTCCGCAGGTGGTGGGTGACGGTGGAGCGGGGGAGGTCGGGGACCACCTCTCCGCAGAAGGCCTCCTCACCGTCGGCCAGCGAGGCCAGTTTGCGGACGATGTCCAGCCGTACGGGGTGCCCGAGGGCGGCGAGCACCCCGACCAGGTCGATGTCCCCGGCCTCGGGGTGGGTCAGCTCGTGAGCGGCAGGCATGACCCCACTGTACGCAGATCTCGTACGGATACGGGTCCACCCATTGACCGACCATACGAAGATCTCGTACGGTCGTGAACTGTTCGAGATCTTCGTACGGTCAGTCCCCGCGACGACCGCCACCGACGTGAGGAACCGCCATGTCCGGCATCCCGCCGACCCTTTCCGACTCCGCCCTCGCCGCCTCCCTCGACGGCGGCTTCACCAGTCACCACGCCGAGGTCAACGGCACCCGCCTGCACTACGTGGACGGCGGCTCCGGCGAGCCCCTGGTGCTCCTCGGCGGCTGGCCCCAGACCTGGTGGCAGTGGCACAAGGTGATGCCCGCCCTGGCCCGCAGCCACCGGGTGATCGCCGTGGACCTGCGCGGCATGGGCGGCTCCGGCAAGCCCGCCGACGGCTACGACAAGAAGACGATGGCCGCCGACATCCGCGCCCTGCTGCGGCACCTGGGCATCGGGGCCGCCCACCTGGCCGGCCACGACATCGGCGCGATGGTCGCCTACGCGCACGCCGCCAACCACCCGGAGGCCACCTTGAAGGTCGCCCTGCTGGACGTCCCGCACCCCGACGCAGGCTGGCTGGAGATGCCCCTGATCCCCCGCCCCGGCGGCCCCCGCTTCCTGTGGTGGTTCGCCTTCAACCAGGTGGAGGGCCTCCCCGAGCAGCTCCTGGCGGGCCGCTTCCGGCTCTTCCTCGACCACCTGCTCGGCGAGATGGCGACCGCCCCCGGGCAGAGCGTCGACTCCTTCTCCCGGGAGGTGTACGCCCACGCCTACGACACCCCGGACGCCATCCGGGCCGGCAACGCCTGGTACCGGGCCTTCGCACAGGACATCGCCGACTTCGGCACCTACGCACCGGTGCCGCACCCGCTGCTGGCCCTCGGCGGCGACCGCAGCAACCACGGGAGCCTGGTCGCCGTGATGCCCTCGCACGGCACCGACACCAAGGTGGTGCGCATCGAGGACTGCGGCCACTACCTCCCCGAGGAGCAGCCGGAGGCGGTCACCGAGGAGCTGCTCCGCTTCTTCGCCTGATCCCCTTTCCCGGGCCGGTCCGGGGCCCCCGTACGCTCGGGCGCATGGACGTACTCATCAATGTCTTCGTCGGCCTCCACATCATCGGCATCGCCTCGCTGCTCGGCGGCTTCCTGACCCAGATGAAGGCGATGGGTGCGGGCACGGCCCGCTTCTCGCCCGCGATGCTGCACGGCGCGCTCACCATGCTGGTGACCGGCGTGCTCCTGGTCGGCTTCAACGAGATGGACGGCGACCCCGTCAACAACATCAAGATCGGCGTGAAGCTGGCGATCCTCTTCGTGATCCTCGCGCTCGTCTACGTGAAGCGGGACGAGGAGCAGGTGGACAAGGGACTGTTCGGTGCGGTCGGCGGACTGACCATCGCCAATATCTTCATCGCCGTTCTCTGGACCTGATCAATCACATCCGGTCACTTCGGATCATCTCGTCATCTGCCCGTTACCTACGGGTTTAGCGTCCTCCCCCAAGACGAACGGGGACCAACGGAAGGACGCGTGACGTGGCCAGTCATCGAAAGCCCAGGCAGCGCCCGCTCTCCGGCGGCACCGTCCGGAAGGCCGCCACCCTCGCCCTGGCGGGCGCTGCCACCGCGACCGCGTTCGAAGGTTCCTCCGCTGCGGAGCCCCGGCTCACCCCGGACCAGGTCAAGGAACGGGTGGACCGGCTCTACGAGGAGGCCGAGGCCGCGAGCGAGCAGTACAACGGGGCGAAGGAGAAGGCCGACCGGGCGCAGCGCTCCCTCGACGAGCTGCGCGACCGGACCGCCCGGACGACCGACCGCCTCAACACCGCCCGCAACGCCCTCGGTTCCCTCGCCTCCTCCCAGTACCGCAGCGGCGCCCTCGGGCCGGCCATGCAGCTGGTCCTCTCCGACGACCCGCAGGAGTATCTGGACCGGGCGGCCCTCCTGGACCGGGCCGGGGACCGCAGCGCCGCCGACCTCGCCACCGTGCGCAGCAGGCTCGACGAGGTCGGCAGGCTGCGCGCGGAGGCCGCCGGACGGCTCGCCGACCTCCGCGCCCAACAGGCCGAACTCGCCCGGCACAAGCGGACCGTGGAGGGGAAGCTCGAGGACGCCCGCCGGCTGCTGAACCGGCTCACCGCCGAAGAACGGGCCCGCTACGAGGCCATGGACCCCGACTCCGGACCGGCGCCCGCACCGCGGGGACCCGCGCCCGCCGCCCGGAACCGGACCCCGTCCGCCCACCCCGCACCGCCCGCCGACGGCTCCCGCGCGGCCCGCGCGGTCTCCTTCGCCCACGGGGCCATCGGCAAGCCGTACGTCTGGGGGTCGACCGGACCGGGTTCCTTCGACTGCTCGGGGCTCACCCAGGCCGCCTGGCGCTCGGCGGGGGTCTCCCTGCCCCGCACCACGTACACCCAGATCAACGCGGGCCGGCGCGTCGCCCGGAGCCAACTCGCCCCCGGCGACCTCGTCTTCTTCTACTCCGGCATCACCCACGTCGGGCTCTACATCGGCAATGGCCAGATGATCCACGCGCCCCGGACCGGCTCCACCGTGCGCATCGCCCCGATCGACTCGATGCCGTGGGCGGGCGCCACGCGCCCCTCGTAGCCGCGCACCGGCACCGGTAGGCTCCCTGGCCTGTCTCCAGGGGGGAGCCCGACCATGTCCACACCCGCGCCCGAACCCACGCCCGAGGCCGCACCCGACCCCGCACCCGCACCCGCACCCGCGCCCGCGCCCGCCAAGAGCCCGCCCGGATGGATCTGGCTGGTGGTCGGACTGCTCGTCGGCGCGGCCGCGGCCGCGACCGTCACCGGCCTCGCCACCGGATCGGACGGCGACGCCGAGGGCAGCCCGGCGCCCACCGCCACCGTCACGGCCACCGCGACCGCGGCACCAGCACCGGCACCAACGCCCACGCCCACGACCCCTGCCGCCATGGACGCCGCCTGGAAGGGCACCTGGCGCGGCACCATCGACAGCCCGAACGGGGATTACACGGTGGTCCTGACCCTGACGGGGGGCCGCGTCGAGGAGATCGTCGGCAAGGCCGAGTACGAGCCCCTGCACTGCAAGGCCAACTGGGTCCTGGTCTCGGACGCGCCCCAGGACAAGACCCTCGTGGCGGACGACATCGTCGTCCAGAAGCCGCAGGGGGCCGGCTGTTCCGACATGACCCGGGTGACCCTGCGCCGGACCGACGACCGCACCGCGAAGCTGACCATGCGCGGCTTCCCGGACAATGGGACGCTCACCCGCGACTGACCCGCGGACCGGCCGTCAACCGGCCCCGGGGCCCGGCGCACAGCCGGGCCCCGGGCCCCGGGCCCGACGGTCAGACCAGGCGCCGGGCCGTCGCCCACCGCGTCAGCTCGTGCCGGTTGGAGAGCTGCAGCTTGCGCAGCACCGCCGAGACGTGCGACTCGACCGTCTTCACCGAGATGAACAGCTGCTTGGCGATCTCCTTGTACGCGTACCCGCGCGCGATCAGCCGCAGCACCTCCCGCTCCCGCTGGGTCAGCCGGTCCAGGTCCTCGTCCACCGGCGGCGCGTCCGTCGACGCGAACGCGTCCAGCACGAACCCGGCCAGCCGCGGCGAGAACACCGCGTCCCCCTCCTGCACCCGGAAGACCGAGTCGACCAGGTCCGTACCGGTGATCGTCTTGGTGACGTAGCCGCGGGCCCCGCCCCGGATGACCCCGATGACGTCCTCGGCCGCGTCCGAGACCGACAGCGCCAGGAACCGCACCGGGTTCTCCGCCGCCGCCATCAGCGGGGCGCAGCGCCGCAGCACCTCGACGCCGCCGCCGCCCGGCAGGTGGACGTCCAGCAGCACCACCTCGGGCCGGGTGGCCGTGATCACGGTGACCGCCTGGTCGACGTCGGCGGCCTCCCCCACCACCTCGACCCCGGTCCGGCCGGTCTCGCCGATCTCCGCCTGCACGCCCGTGCGGAACATGCGGTGGTCGTCGACGAGCACCACCCGCACGTGCCGGCCCTGCGTGTTGTCCTCGGTCATTGCGCGCTCGCCGCCCTCTCCATCTCCAGCTCGACTTCCGTACCGCCGCCCGCCGCGGCCCGCAGCCGGGCGGTGCCGCCGTTGCGCTGCATCCGGCCGATGATCGATTCTCGTACGCCCATCCGGTCACCGGGCACCGCGTCGATGTCGAAGCCCGGCCCCCGGTCGCGTACGGACACGAACACCGTCTGCCCCTCCACCTCGGCGAAGACCTGCACCGGCCCGCCCTCGCCACCGTACTTGGCGGCGTTCACCATCGCCTCGCGCGCGGCCTGCACCAGCGCGCCCAGCTTCTCGTCGAGCGGGCAGTCGCCGACGACCACGACCTCGATCGGGACCCCGTGGTGGTCCTCGACCCCGGCGGCGGTCTTCTTCACGGCCTCCGCCAGGGTGGCCGGCTCCTCCGCCTCGTCCTTGCCGGTGCCCTCCGGCTTGTACAGCCAGTTCCGCAGTTCCCGCTCCTGTGCCCGGGCCAGCCGCCGCACCTCGCCCGCGTCCTCCGCGTTGCGCTGGATCAGGGTGAGGGTGTGCAGGACGGAGTCGTGCACGTGCGCGGCGACCTCGGCGCGCTCCTGGGCCCGGATGCGCATCAGGCGTTCCTCGGAGAGGTCCTGGGTCATCCGGATCAGCCAGGGTCCGGCGAGCAGCGCGATGCCGACGAGGACCGCGAGGGCGGCGGTGAGTACGTTGCCCAGCTGGGCGGCGGAGCCCCGTACGACGATGAAGACGGTCAGGCCGACGCCGACCAGCGCCACCCCGGCCAGGGCCCGGCCGACCTGGAGCAGCCGGGCGTTGCGTCCGCCGGCGGAGGTCCAGTGGGCGCGGCGCGCGTTGTCGGCCTGCCGCCACACCAGCACCACGCCCGCGCCCACCAGCAGGGTGGGCCACAGGTAGCGGCCGTTGTCTCCGCCTGCCTGCACCTTGCCCGCGAAGGTCGCCATCCCCGCGGCGAGCACCACCAGCGCGAGGACCTGCCCCTTGTCGAGGCGCAGGCGGCGCCTGCCGTCGGGCAGCTTCTCGAAGAAGGAGCGGCCGGCGGGCTTGCCGCCGACCCCGAGCGGCACGAACACCCAGAACGCGGCGTAGAGCAGGACGCCCAGCCCGTCCCCGAGGACGAACAGGCCGAAGAAGGCCAGCCGGACCCAGAGCACGGGCAGCCCCAGGTGCCCGGCGAGACCGCGCGCGACCCCGCCGAGCATCCGCCCGTCGGCGCTCCGGTACAGCTTGCGCGCGGGCTGCTCCTCGGTCTCCGGGGCGTGCGGGGTTCCGGGCGGTGCGGCGGCGACTGCTGGCATGCCACCGATGGTCACACGGGCGCGGCCCCCCGGTACATCGGGTAAGCCCCCGGTTTCCGCAGGTACGGCCTCGGGGATTTCTCAGGGTTCTGCCAGGGTAGGGCCGGATTCCGGCGGCCCGGCGGGCCCGTCACCATGGACGCATGAACCGAGCCCAGGACGCCCCGCCGACGGACCGGCCGACCGACCGGCCGACGGACCGGGACCCGGTCGCCGACCGCCCGCCGCTCCGCCGTGCCAAGCGCGACAAGGCGCTGGCGGGGGTCTGCGGCGGTCTGGGCCGGCACTTCGACCTCGACCCGGTGATCTTCCGGATCGTGCTCGGTGTGCTCGCCCTCACCGGCGGCCTGGGCCTGATCTTCTACGGCTTCGCTTGGCTGTTCGTGCCGATGGAGGGCGAGGAGGACAGCGAGGCCAGGAAGCTGCTCACCGGCCGGATCGAGGGCGGCACCCTGGCGGCCGTACTGGCCGCCCTGGTCGGCTGCGCGCTGTTCCTGACGCTGCTGGACAACAACGGCATCGGTGGGTTCTCGGTGCTGGTCATCCTGGCCGTCGCGGGCGCGGCGTACTGGTCGCAGCGCCGCCGGCACGCGCCGGCCGCCGGAGTCGCCGAGGCGGAGCCGGCCGGGGACCGGCCGCGGGTCGACGTCCCGCCGGAGGCGCACGCACCGCCCGTCCCCGGCGGTCCCTCCTGGTGGCGGGACCCGCTGGTGAAGACCGGGGCGCCGGGCACCGGTTACCTGTGGGGGCCGGACGACACGTCCGGGCCGCCACCGCCCGGCTCGGGCGGACCGCACGTGCGGCAGGGCAAGGGGCTGTCGCGGCCGCCGCGCGGACCGCGGAACCGGATCGCCGGGCACGTGTTCACCGCGGCGCTGCTCGCCGGGATCGCCGGCACCGCGGCGAACTGGCACGGCGAGCCCCTCGGCCACGCCCTGCAGATCGGCCTGGCCTGCGCGCTCGCCGTGTTCGGCCTCGGTCTGCTGGTGAGCTCGCTGTTCGGCCGCACGGGCCTGGGCACCGTCCTGCTGGCCCTGGTGACCGCGGCGCTGCTCGGCGCGTCCGCCGCGCTGCCCCGGGACATCGGCACCGACTTCCGGCGGGTCGACTGGCGGCCCGCCGCGGTCGCCCAGGTGCGGCCCTCGTACACGGCGGGCACCGGCCTCGCCACCCTGGACCTGAGCCGGCTGGACGTGGCCAAGGGCACCACCCTCGGGGTGAACGCCTCCATCCAGGCGGGCCGGCTCAAGGTGATCCTGCCCCGCGAGGTCACCGCCGAGGCGGACGTGAAGGTCCGGGTCGGCGACGTACAGCTGCCCGGCGAGAACCCCGACCGCATCGAGGGCGTACGCGACCAGCACCGGACGGCGACCCTGCCGCCCGCTCCCGGCACCGAGGCCGGCGGAACGATCGAGCTGCACCTGACCGCGGGTGTGGGACAGGTGGAGGTGGCCCGTGCGACGTCATGAGTTCCAGCCGGGGCGGATGGTCGCGGGCGCCGTCCTGCTCACCGCCGGCGTGCTCTACCTGCTCGACGCGACCGGGGAGGCCGACCTGGCCTGGTGGGTGATCGTCCCGCTGACCATGGGCGGGCTGTCCCTGGCGGCCATGCTGGGTCTGGTCACCTACTCCGTACGAAGGGACCGGCGCGACCGGATCAGCCCGTCCAGCGACGGATAGCCGGCCCCGGCCAGGACCAGCGGCAGCCACGCCATCAGGTAGATCAGGTCGTTGCCGTAGTAGTACGGGGTGACCTGCCAGCTCACCGTGAGCCAGAGGCTCAGCGAGATCAGCGCCCCGCCGAGGGCCGCGATCCGGGCCAGCAGCCCGGCCAGCGTGCCCAGCCCGACCATCAGCTCCCCGATCGCCAGCACCACCGCGAAGCCGACCGGGGACTTCAGGGCCAGGTCCACCAGCCCCGGTACCGCCGAGGTGTCCCGCACCCCGCGCATCAGGTCGCCGATCGACCCGGTCCCGGAGTCGGACAGGAACGCGGGATCGGTCAGCTTGTCCAGCCCCGCGTAGACGAAGGTCACGCCGAGGAAGAGACGCAGCGGCAGCAGCGCGTGGCGGGCCGCCCGCTCCCTGAGGTCAGTGGGGATCACATCCCATGCATACCCCGGGGCCGTTCATTCGGCGATCTCGATGATGCAGCAGTTGGACTCCACCCCGGCCGCGGTGACCACCTGTACCGCGGTGCTGCCCGGTTCCACCTCGGCCGGCACCGGCACGATCAGCACCGTGTCGGACGGGTTGCTGAAGCCGCCCGCGACCGGCACCAGCGGTACGGGCACGTGCACGGCCCCGATCCGCACCACCAGCCGGGCCAGCATCTCCGGGGTCTGCGCGCCGGGCGGGACGAAGCCCACGCCGCGGATCTCGATGTCGTCCCCGGTGCGGACGGCTCCGTCCAGGTCCCCCGGTTCCCGGGTCCGTACGACCGACAGGACGAGGGGGCGGCCGCCCTCGGCGTACTTCGCGGCCAGGTACACCGTCGCCGACAGCGCCACCAGCAGCGCCAGCGCCCACGGCAGCCGGGGCAGCCGGTCGGGGAAGCGGGCCAGCGACACGGCCGCGTAGGCCAGTACCACCGTGGAGACCAGCACGTACTGCGCGTCCGGCAGGCTGCCGCGGCCCGCGTCGTCGGTCAGCAGGTCCACCCCGCGCGGCCGGTCGGCGGGCAGCTTCTGCAGCCGCTGCCGCATGATCCGCAACGACACCACCCGGCGCACCAGCACGGCCACCCCGGAGGTCAGCCCGAGTACGGCCAGCAGGGGCACGGCCCGCCACAGCCCGAGGCCCTCGGCCAGGGCGTCACGTTCCGGGCCGGGGCCGGAGGCGGCGAGCCGGAGCGCCGGCAGCAGGGCGGCGAACGCGATGAGCAGCAGCCAGGCGCAGGGCACCGCCTTGGAGGTGGACAGCCGGTTGTCCTCGCCGACCAGCGGGGCGATCAGCCCGCCGCGCAGGGTCTGCGCGCGGGCCGCGACGGTGAGCAGCCCCGCCAGCGCCAGCGCGGCCAGCAGCCCGGCGGTGCGGGCGGCGGACCAGCCGGTGCCGAGCGCGGTGCCGACCTGCACCACCAGCAGCACCCCGGCGGCGATCCACACGGCGAGCACGGCCCGCCGGGACAGCAGGTACAGCCAGGAGTGCCCGGCCTCGCGGCCCCGGTCGGCGACCGTACGGGCGGAGAGCGTCAGCTCGTCGGAGACCCACTGGCGGGAGGCTCCGGCCGAGCGGGCCACGGCGGCGGGCAGGCCCTGGCCGGCGGCGAACCCGTCGCGCTTCTCCAGGAAGGCCTCGACCGCGCGGCGGTGGCCCTCGCGCGCTCCGTGCGGGCAGTCGTCGCAGGTGCAGCCGCCGCCGTGGGTGGTTCGGTGGATCTCTTGGACAGCCACGAACGTGCCGCCTCTCTGAACTACGGTGCAGTGCCTGCGAATTGTGCACCACTGCGGCAGTGCTCCGGATTGCGCACGATGTCAGAGCAGGTGATTAACCGTTCATGATGTTGACGTCACCGGCGTGTCGGCCGGCGTGTCGGCCGGCCGGAGGAGCGGTTGCCAGCTCACCCAGGCGGCCAGGTCGGTACCGAACCGCTCCCGGGTGGCGACCGCGCTGCGGTGGTCGACGAGCACGGGCTTGCCGGCGGCCCGGGCGAGCAGCTGCACCCGGGCGGCCCGGTCCATGGCGACCAGCCACCAGGCGGCCGCGTCCACCGAGCCGCCGGCCGTCAGCAGCCCCCGGTTGCGCAGGATCAGGGCTTTGCGGGGGCCGAGCGCCAGCGCGATCCGCCGGCATTCCTCCGGGTCGCCGGCGAGCGCCGTGTACTGGTCGAGCAGGGCGTGGTCCTCGTAGAAGGCGCAGGATTCGGGGCCGATGGGGGCGAGCAGTTCGCCGAGGGAGGCCAGCGCCCGGCCGTGCGGGGTGGGGGTGTGCACCACGGCGACGGCGTCCGGGCGGGCCCGGTGCACGGCGGCGTGCACCGCGAAGGCGGCCTGGTTGACCCGGCGGGCGCCCTCCAGCACCCGGCCGTCGCCGTCCACCAGCAGCAGGTCGTCGGCGGTGAGCCCGGCGAAGGCCCGGCCGAACGGGTTCACCCAGTAGCAGTCCTCGAACTCGGGGTCACGGGCGCTGATGTGCCCGGCGACCCCGTCCTCGTAGCCGAGCCGCCCGAACACGCGCAGCGCCCCGGCGAGCCGCTGCCTGCGGTGCTCGCGCTCCTCGGCGGCGGTGCGGAACACGGGCGGCAGGTCGAACGCCAGCCGCTCCTCGGGGAGCGGGGCCGGCCGTGCCGGCTCCGGCGGGATCTGGTCGGCCATCGGTCGCCCCTTCCTCGGCTCCGGCGTCGTCGGGGCGCAAGGTACTGGCCGCCGCGCGAGGAGAACAGACACGGGGAGGACGGACATGCGCCGCTCCCTCCGGCGGGCCGCCGGTGCCGGGAAGCGGCGAGGCCGCCGCCCCCGGGGAGGGGACGGCGGCCTCGGCGGGTACCGGGTGCGCGCCGGCGCGCACCGGGTGCACGGGGTGGGACTACTCCCACTCGATGGTGCCCGGCGGCTTGCTGGTGCAGTCCAGGACCACGCGGTTCACGTCGGGGACCTCGTTGGTGATCCGGGTGGAGATCCGGGCGAGGACCTCGTACGGCATGCGCGTCCAGTCGGCCGTCATGGCGTCCTCGGACGAGACCGGGCGCAGCACGATGGGGTGGCCGTAGGTACGGCCGTCGCCCTGGACGCCGACGCTGCGGACGTCGGCGAGCAGCACGACCGGGCACTGCCAGATCTCGCGGTCCAGGCCGGCCGCGGTCAGCTCCTCGCGGGCGATGGCGTCGGCCTCGCGGAGCAGGTCCAGGCGGTCCTTGGTGACCTCGCCGACGATGCGGATGCCGAGGCCGGGGCCGGGGAACGGCTGGCGCTGGACGATCTCCTCGGGCAGGCCGAGCTCCTGGCCGACCATGCGGACCTCGTCCTTGAACAGCTGGCGCAGCGGCTCGACGAGCTGGAACTCCAGGTCCTCGGGGAGGCCGCCGACGTTGTGGTGCGACTTGATGTTCGCGGTGCCGGTGCCGCCGCCGGACTCCACGATGTCCGGGTACAGGGTGCCCTGGACCAGGAACTCCACCGGGGTGTCGTGCGGGGCCTCGGCGATGATCTCGGCCTGGGCCTGCTCGAAGACGCGGATGAACTCGCGGCCGATGATCTTCCGCTTCTCCTCGGGGTCGGAGACCCCGGCGAGGGCGTTCAGGAAGCGCTCCTGCGCGTCGACGACCTTGAGCTGCACGCCGGTCGCGGCGACGAAGTCCTTCTCGACCTGCTCGGTCTCGCCCTTGCGCATCAGGCCGTGGTCGACGTACACGCAGGTCAGCTGGGAGCCGATGGCCTTCTGGACCAGGGCCGCGGCGACCGCGGAGTCCACGCCGCCGGACAGGCCGCAGATGGCGCGCTTGTCGCCGACCTGCTCGCGGATGGCCGCGATCTGCTCCTCGACGATGGAGCCGGTGGTCCAGCTGGGGGCGAGGCCGGCGCCGCGGTAGAGGAAGTGCTCCAGGATCTGCTGGCCGTGCGTGGAGTGCATCACCTCGGGGTGGTACTGCACGCCGTACAGCTTCTTCTCGTCGTTCTCGAAGGCGGCGACCGGCACCACGTTCGTCGAGGCGGTGACGGTGAAGCCCTCGGGGGCGGCGGAGCAGGCGTCGCCGTGGGACATCCACACCGACTGGTGCTCGGGGGTGCCCTCGAACAGGGTCGAGCCCTGCTTGCTGACGGTCAGCGGGGTGCGGCCGTACTCGCGGGCACCGGTGTTGTCGACGGTGCCGCCGAGGGTGGTGGCCATCAGCTGGAAGCCGTAGCACATGCCGAAGACCGGGACCCCGGCCTCGAAGATGGCGCGGTCGAGCTGCGGGGCGCCCTCCTCGTACACGGAGGACGGACCGCCGGAGAGGATGATCGCCTTGGGGTTCTTGGCCAGCATCTCGGCCACGGGCATCGTGCTGGGCACGATCTCGCTGTAGACCCGGGCCTCACGGACGCGGCGGGCGATGAGCTGGGCGTACTGCGCGCCGAAGTCGACAACGAGGACGACGTCCGGTGCGGCTGGGGATGCGACTGGCACGGGGCGGCCTTCCGGCGGAAAGAGGGTCTTGTGTTGTCGATTCTAACGGGGGACGGGTGGCCGGATTCGTCTCACCATCCGAACCTGCTTGGCCCGGCACGGCCCGCGCGGTAATAATCCGTTCCATGCGCAAGCAGGTGAGCTTCCTCTTTACCTATGGCACCGGTCGGTCCGGTCGCCATGGGTCCGCGTGATGCTCGCCTGAGCCGCAGACTTCGCAGAGCGCCCCGGTCCGACAGGACCGGGGCGCTCTCGCGTTTCCGCACCTCCTGTCGGACACCCTCGAACACACCGACACCCCAGACGACAGCCCGAGACACCGCAGGAGAGACCGATGACCGCCCTCACCACCACCCCCGAGCAGCTGATCGCCGACTCCCGTTCCCGCATCGACGCGATCGACGACCGGATCATCGGACTGATCCAGGAGCGGATGGCCGTGTCCGCGGTGATCCAGGAGGCCCGGATCGCCTCCGGCGGCCGCCGGGTGCACCTGTCCCGCGAGATGGAGGTGCTCGGTCACTGGAGCGAGGCCCTCGGCAAGCCGGGCACCTCGCTGGCGATGACCCTGCTGGAGCTGTGCCGCGGCCGGGTCTGACGGCCCCGCGCGGGCTGGCGTTCGTCACCCGTCCGGACCGTGACCGCCCTCCGGCGCCTTCGTTGGTGAGGGTGTCACGCGTGGCTCCGCCGGAGCGATGAGACGTACGCCCGTGGAGTGTGCGTCGTGGGACCTCGCTGCGGCGCGTGACCGGACGGCAGGGGACAGCAGCCCGGTCACCTCATGAAGGACGGCCGGCTCCGGGGACGCCCGGGGCCGGCCGTTCCGTCGCCTTCCGCGGACTCCCCCCGGGGTCCGCGGCGGACTCCCCCCGGGGTCCGCGGCACGGTCGGGGCGGGTACCGCGCTCCCCCTCCGAGCGCGGTCCCCGCCGATCGCACCTAGGTGACACGCGATCAGCCCCGATGGTTGTGCCCGGCCGCACGATTGCCTGATGTGTCCTCGATCACATGGCGGAGGGTGCAACTCCGGTGCGGGGCCGCCGGTCTCGCAGATCATGAGAAAGCGACTCTCCCTACTGGCTGCCGTCGGCCTGATCGCCGCCGGAGCCGGTGTTCCGGCCGGGGCGGCGGAGCACGACTTCCGCCTGGCCGGTCCCGATCACGAGGTTTTCCTCCGGCCGTTCCCGAAGGCCGGGAACCCGGCCCCCGAGCGCATCGATTTCCACGTGTACGGCTGGGAGGCGCCCGCCCCCGTCGACGCCACGTACCGGGTGGACCTGAGCGGGCTCAAGGGCATCGCGGACGTCGCGCTCCCCGCCGTGCCCGCCAACCAGGGCTGCGTCCTGGCCGGGAGCGCCGTGGTCTGCGAGCCGGAGGGGGCTCCGCGCCAGGACGTGGTCTCCCTGGACGTCACGGCCGCCAAGGGCACGACGGGCGACGAGACCGGCACCGTCACGGTGACCGGCCGGTCGGCGGGCGTCACCATCGCTCCCGCCACCACCAAGGTCACCGTGAACGGGACCGACCTCGCCCTGGAGAAGCTCCCGATCAAGACCGAGCCGGCGATCGGCGAGCGCCAGCCGGTCCGGCCGGTCGTCAGGAACGCCGGCACGACGGTCCTCAAGAGGATCGAGATCGGCATCTACACCTCGCACGGCATGGAGCTGGAGGGCGACTACGGCAACTGTCTGAGCGAGAAGTGGCGGGTGGTGTGCCAGGTGGAGGGCGACTTCCTGCCGGGCACCACCTACGAGGTGTCCTCCGAGACCCCGCTGGCCCTGACGGCCAACTCCGGCGCCTTCCGGGAGGACCTCTTCTACCAGGTCGGCCACGACCTGGAGTACAAGATCCAGCCGCGCCCGAAGAAACCGAAGCTGAAGCTCGTTCCCCGCCCGGCCGCGACCGCCCTGCGCACCCCCGACCTCACTCCCGGCGACAACTACCACCGCACCCGGCTCACGGTCGCCAACTCGGCCGACCTGGCGGTCCGGGACACGACCGTCACCGGCCGGCCCGGGCAGACGGTGCGGATGCCGCTGGGCTTCCGCAACGACGGTCCCGGGTGGCTGGAGAACCCGTACGACGACCACATCGACAACCGGAGCTTCCCCGGCGCGTTCCTCGACGTGCTGCTGCCGCAGGGGGTCTCGGCCGCCAAGGCCCCGTACGGCTGCCGGGCCGTTGACGAGAAGGGCGACCCCTACAGCGGCGACACCCCCACCCGCCGGTACATCTGCGAGAGCGGTCAGCGGCTCTTCCGGGAACGGAAGATCGACTTCCCGTTCGAGCTGAAGATCGACAAGGTGGTCGACGGTGCCAAGGGCTCGCTCAAGGTCGGGTGGAACACCTGGGGTGAGGGTGCTCCCGCCACCGAGCTGAAGCCGGGGAACAACACCGCCGCCCTCACCGTGGACGCCGTCACCACCTCGCCGTCGCCGACCACCGGCACCTCGGGGAGCCCGTCGCCGACGACGAGCGGATCCGCGTCGCCGTCCGCGACCCCGACCTCCTCGGCCTCCGCCTCCGCGACCGTGTCGCCGACGCCCACCGCCACCGCCACCGCCTACGGGAGCACTCCCGCACCCGACGGCGAGCTGGGCAGGACCGGCAGCTCGGTGCTGCCGCTGGCCGGCGCGTCCGTCGCGGTCATCGGCGCCGGTGCCGCCCTCGTGATCTCCGTCCGCCGGCGTACCCGGCGCGGATAGCGGGATGCGCGCCGGCCGGTGTACAGGGGTCACCGGCCGGCGCCCATCTCACGGCTGCCGTTTCGGGGGGACCTCCGGGACCGCCAGGAACGGCAGCCGCAGCGCGCCGAAGGCGTCCTTCGGCACCGCCGGGCTCACCGGTTCCACCGCCGCGAGCCGCTCGTACGCCGCGCCCTGCGCGGGCCGCGGGTCGGCCTCGCCCTTGTTCGGCCAGTACGACATGGCCCGCTCCGCCTGGGCGGTGATCGTCAGCGAGGGGTTCACGCCCAGGTTCGCCGAGACCGCCGAGCCGTCCACCACCGAGATCCCCGGGTGGCCGTACAGCCGGTGGTAGGGGTCCACCACGCCCTCCTCCGGGGAGCCGCCGATCGGGCAGCCGCCGAGGAAGTGGGCGGTCATCGGGGTGCCCATCAGCTCGCCCACGTTGCTGCCGGGGAACCCGCCTATCTCCTCGGCGAGCAGGGTGGCCGCGCGGGTGGCGTCCGCGATCTGCGTCGGGTTGGGCTCACCGTGGCCCTGGCGGGCGGTGAGCAGTCCCTTCCCGATGCCGCGCGGCTTCCGGTACGTGGTCAGCGAGTTGTCCACCGACTGCATGATCAGGCCGATGATGGTGCGTTCGGACCAGCGGCGGGTGGACAGCGAGCGCAGCAGCTGGACCGGGTGGGCGGCGGTGCGGCCGAACCAGGCGGCCACCCGGTGCTTGCTGTAGGGGACCTGCAGGACGGTCAGGAGCCCCATCGCGTTGGATCCCCTGCCGTAGCGGACCGGTTCGATGTGGGTGTCCCCGTCGGGGTGCACCGAGGACGTGATCGCCACGCCCCGGGTGAAGTCCGCGCGCCGGTCCCGGCCGTGCTTCCGGCGGTAGCGCCGGTCGTCGGTCTGGGCGCCCACCAGGCCCTCGGAGTTGGTCCGGGTCAGGTCGCCGAGGCGGTCGGACAGGCGCGGCAGTTCCCCGCGGTCCTTCATGGTGTGCAGCAGGGTCTGGGTGCCGTACGTGCCGGCCGCGAGGACCACCTGCCGGGCGCGGAGCACCTTGGCCCTGCCGGCCCGCCGCTGGTCGGTGGGGACGGTGCGGACCCGGTAGCCGCCGTCGGGGTGCTCGGCCAGGGCGGTCACCGTGGTCATCGGGTGGATGACCGCTCCGGCCCGTTCCGCGAGGTAGAGGTAGTTCTCGTTCAGGGTGTTCTTCGCGCCGTGCCGGCAGCCGGTCATGCACTCGCCGCACTCGGTGCAGGCCTTCCGGGACGGTCCGGCCCCGCCGAAGTAGGGGTCGGGCGCCTCCTCGCCGGGGCGGGCGGTGGAGGCCCCGTCGGCGTCCTCGCCGTCCCCGAAGAACACGGCGACCGGGGCCAGGTGGAAGGTGTCGCCGACGCCCATCTTCTCGGCGACCGCCTTGAGGTGGACGTCGGAGGGGGTCACGGTCGGGTTGAGCCGCACCCCGAGCATCCGCTTGGCCTGGTCGTAGTACGGGGCCAGCTCCTGCCGCCAGTCCGTGATGCCCGCCCACTGGCGGTCCTCGAAGAAGGCCGCCGGAGGCACGTACAGGGTGTTGGCGTAGTTGAGCGAGCCGCCGCCGACCCCGGCGCCGGCCAGCACCATCACCTTGCCGAGCAGGTGGATCCGCTGGATCCCGTACAGCCCGAGGGCAGGTGCCCACAGGTAGTTGCGCAGGTCCCACGAGTTCCGCGGGAGCGCGTCGCGGGTGAAGCGGCGGCCGGCCTCCAGGACGCCGACCCGGTACCCCTTCTCGGTCAGCCGCAGGGCCGAGACCGAGCCGCCGAAGCCCGACCCGACGACGATGACGTCGTAGTCGTACCGCTCTTCGTGCCCGTCGTGCCCGTCGTGCTTTTGGTGCTCCTGGTGCTCTTCGTGCTCCTTGCCGAACGACACTGACGCGCCTCCCTAGGGGGTGTCTTGCGGATCACGCCGGGCTCGCGGCGTCTGGCACCGCACCTCGCCGCGTTGTCCTCACTCGCCGATGTCCCCCAGCTACCGCTGGGCGGTGCCCCCACCGCGTCGGCTCCCTCGTTTTTCGCCTTGCGATGCACGGCGCCAGACGCCGCTCCCTGATCCGGCCTGATCCGCAAGGCACCCCCTACCGCATACGAAGGGCCTTCATGGCCTTGAGGCCGCGGGTCATCAGCGCGGCGTACTTCTCGTCGTCCATGCCGAGCGAGGGCGCCATCGGGAGGAGGCGCTGGTGGGCGACGGTCTGCGCCTCGGTGAACTTGAGGATGCCCTCGGAGCCGTGGCGGCGGCCGAGGCCGGACTCCTTCATGCCGCCCATCGGCGACTGCACGCTGCCGTAGGTGGGTGCGTAGCCCTCGTTGATGTTGACGGTGCCGGTGCGCAGCCGGGCGGCGACCGCGTGGCCGCGCCGGGCGTCCTTGGTCCACACGCTGGAGTTCAGGCCGTACGGGGTCGCGTTGGCGAGCGCGATCGCCTCGTCCTCGTCGGTGAAGCGGTAGACGGAGACGACCGGTCCGAAGGTCTCCTCGGCGCACACCGCCATGGGCGCCTCCACCCCGTCGAGGATGGTGGGCTCGTAGAACAGCGGGCCGATGTCGGGGCGGGCGACACCGCCGGCCACCAGGGTGGCGCCCTTGGCGACGGCCTCGTCGACGTGCCGCCGTACGGTCTCCAGCTGGCGTTCGCCGACCAGCGAGCCCATGTCCGCGCCGTAGGCGAGGGAGACACCGAGGCGCATCGCCCGGGTGCGGGCGGCGAACCGCTCCAGGAAGGCGTCGGCGACCGAGGCGTGCACGTACAGCCGCTCGATGGATATGCAGAGCTGGCCCGCGGAGGAGAAGCAGGCGCGGACGGCGCCCTGGGCGGCCTTCTCCACGTCGGCGTCGTGCAGGACGAGCATGGCGTTCTTGCCGCCGAGCTCCAGGGAGACGCCGACCAGGCGGGCGGCGGCGCCCTGGGCGACCTCGCGGCCGGTGCGGGTGGAACCGGTGAAGGAGACGTAGTCGGCGTGCCGGACCACCTCGGGGCCGACCACCGGTCCTTCGCCGATCACCACCTGGAAGACCTCGGCGGGCAGGCCGGCCTCGATCAGCAGCTCCCGGGCCCACAGGGCGGTCAGCGCGGTCTCGGTGTCGGGCTTCATCACGACCGCGTTGCCGGAGACGAAGGCGGGCAGCGCGTCGCCGACCGACAGTTCCAGGGGGTAGTTCCAGGGTGCGATCTGGCCGACGACCCCGCGCGGCTGACGCAGCTCGGTGACCCTGGTGAGCACGGGCACGGCCCCGGTGTGCCGCTTGGGCCGCAGGTAGGCGGGGGCCTTGCGGCCGTAGTGGCGGGCGGACACGGCGACGGCCATGAGCTCTTCGTAGGCGTGCAGGCGGGCCTTGCCGGTCTCCAGCTGGACCAGGTCGAGGATCTCGGTCTGGCGGGCGAGCAGGAGGTCGTGGAAGCGGAGCAGGACGGCGCACCGCGCGCGGACCGGCAGGGCCGCCCAGGCGGGCTGGGCGGCGCGGGCCCGCTCGAAGGCGGTGGCGACGTCCTCGGCCGTGGCCTCCGGGAGATCGGCGAGCTTGTCCCCGGTGAAGGGGGTGTGGTTGGCGGTCCGCCCGGAGCCGATCGCCCCCCGGGTGAGCCGGGCCACCAGCTCGGGGGTGACCACGTCGGCGGCGGTCCGTGCGCCGGCCGGGGCGGCGGCGACCGGATTGGTGGGCTCCGGCGCGGTCCGGAGCGGGGCAGGGGCCTGCAAGTCCGTCATGCGGGTGAGCGTATTGCGCCCGCATGACTTTGGGTACCCGCTGGTAACCGGATTTTGGGATTTACGCCAGTGATCGGTGGCAGGGTCGTCCGGAACGGCCGGATCCGGCCGGATCCGGCCGTTCCTGGAGGGACACGGCGGGACACGGCGGGACACGGCGGGACCCTGCCGGGCCCGGCGTGTCAGTGGGCGGCGGGCTGCCATCCGCTGAGCACGGTGTCGAACTGCGAGCGGGTGGTCGGCCAGTCCGCGGCCGGGCCCGCCATGAAGATGGCGTACTCCTTGCCGTCCGGGCCGATGTACATCTGGTCGATGGCCCGCCGGGGACCCGGGAAGTCCTTCTTCTCCTGCCAGCTGAAATCCCACAGGGCCGCCTGGGTCTGCCCCTGGAAGGTGTTCGGCTGCAGGAACTCCTTCCGGTAGGCGGACCGGGCGCTCACCTGCTTCTCCAGGTCGAGCAGGTGGGCGTACGGGTTCTTGTAGTCGGGTGTCGGGTCGATGCTGATCCGGATGCGGTGCTTGCCGTTGTCCGGGGTGTAGTCGATCTGGTCCCCGAACGTCTGGCGCTTCCAGCCGTTCGGGACGAAGAGGGTGAAGCCCGCCGGGTCCGTGACCTGGCGCCAGCCGGACGGGGCGGTCCGGGCGGGCTTCGGCTTGGCGTCGCCGCCCGTCTTTCCCTTCCCGCCGGCATCGGCACCGCCGGAGTCCACGCCGCCGGTCACCGTGCCGCCGCGGCCGGAGTCCTGGTCGTCCGGCCCGTCCAGGTAGGTGATGACGCCGTAGGCCGCTCCGCCGCCGAGCAGGGCGGCGACCAGGGCGACGGCGGCGCCGCGGCGCAGCCTGCCGCTCCGGCGCTCGCGCGCGGCGGGGGTGCCGGGAACCGTGTACGGGCCCGCCTGGCCCGCTTGGCCGGCCGGGCCGCCCGCGTCGGTGGGTCCGGACAGCAGGGCCGTGGATCCGGCGCCGGCACCGGCGCCGGCCGCGCCCGGGCGGAGCGGGGTGGTGGCGGTGCCGGAGGCGGCGCGGCCGGGTCCGCCGCCGGGGTGGCCGTGGTCCGGGCCGTGCGCCGCGGTGCGGGCGGGGCCCGTACGGGGGTCGGGGCCGGAAGCGGAACCCTGCGCGGGCCCCGTTCCGGAGCGCGGCGCGGGGCGCGCGGGGCTGCCGGCGGGGGCACCCGCGGAGGCGGCGGCGGGGAATCCGCCGCGGTCCTCGGGGGCCAGGGTCTGCGTCGGCACGTACGCCTGGGCCGCCTTCGGCGCCCGGCCCTCCATCGCCTCCAGCAGCATCCGCTCCGCCTCGGCCGCCGACGGCCGCTTCGCCGGGTCCTTGCGGAGCAGGGCCGTGATGACCGGCCCGAGGGCCTCCGCCCGCTGCGGCGCCGGGGGTTCGTCGTTGACCACGGCCGCCAGGCTGGAGATCGGCGAGGTCCGGCGGAAGGGTGAGCGGGCCTCGACCGCCGTGTAGAGCGTGGCCCCCAGCGACCACAGGTCGGATGCCGGGTCGGGGGCTCCGCCGGTCACCCGCTCGGGCGCCAGGTAGTCGATGGAACCGACGAGTTCGCCGGTGCGGGTGATCGTGGCGTCGCCCTCGATGGCGGCGATGCCGAAGTCGGTGAGCAGCACCCGCCCGTCCGCGGCGAGCAGCACGTTGCCCGGCTTCACGTCCCGGTGCAGTACGCCCACCGCGTGCGCGGCGCGCAGCGCGCCCAGGACGTGCAGGCCGATGCGCGCGGCCTCGCGGGGCTCGATCCGCCCGGCCGCCTTGGCGGCGTCGGCCAGCGAGGGACCGTCGATGTACTCCATGACGATCCACGGCCGGTCGTCGTGCTCGAACACGTCGTGGACGGTGACCACTGCCGGGTGCGCGATGCGCGCGGCGGCACGGGCCTCCTTCTGGGTCCGCGCGTGCAGGACCGCGCGGTCGGCCTCGGTGACGTACAGGCCGGCCGTCAGCTCCTTGATGGCGACGGTGCGGTGCAGCAGTTCGTCATGCGCCCGCCAGACCTTGCCCATGCCGCCGCGGCCGATGGGCTCGACGAGCCGGTACCGGTTGGCGAGGGTGTCGCCCTCGGCTGTCCTGTGTTCCACGAATTCCCGCCGCTCTGTGCACTTCGGTCGTCAGATTACGGAGCGCACGGGCATACCCGAAGCCATGCGGGGCCTGTGAGACAGCACTGTGACGCAATCGCGGTAGTGACGGGTGATCAGAATGTCACCGGGGAGCCTCAACTCCCGACCCGATAACTCCCCGCGGCCTTGCCGAACACCTCGGTGACCTTGTCCTGTCCGTCCTGCGGGCCAAGCACCATCACCACGTGGTAGCGGCCGCCGAGCGCCGCGACGAGGTTGCGGACGTAGAGGCTGCGGCCGGTCGCGTCGGTCCAGGTGTACGTACCCTCCGCCGTCAGCTTCTGCCCCACCTTGGTCTGTTTGGTGCCTGTGGAGGTGGCCCAGGTCGACATGCGGAACGGGTCCAGTTCGCGCTCCTTGTTCTTCTGGTAGGAGAGCGGGTCCGGGGTGCCCTCGATGGCGTCCCGGCCGGGCACCACGATGAGTTCGTAGGCCCCGTCGGAGTAACGCACCTGCCCGGCATCGTTCTTGGCGCTCCGCTCCCAGCCGTTGGGTACCAGGATCTGGAAGCCCTCCGGATCCTGCGCGACGGTGTAGCCGGCCGGGGCCGGGCCGGAGGGCTGCGGCACCGGAGCGTTCCCGGGCGGGGTGGTGGCGGGCGGCTGCCCGGACCCCTTGGACGGGGCGGGCGAAGAGGACGGCGGGGCGGGCGCGTTCGGCTTGCCCGGCGCGGAACTCGCCTGTCCCGCCGGGCCGGAGTTCGCCGCGCCCTGCGTCTCGTCCGCCTCCGGCATGAAGAGCATGGCGAAGGCCACCAGGCCGGCGAGCGCGACCAGGATCCCGAGCAGCAGGTTCCGCCCGAGCGAGCGCGCACTGCGGGGCGCCCGCGCCGGCTTCTCCTGCCGGTGCCGGCCGTGGTGGACCTCGCCCCGGCGGCGGACGATCGGCAGCCGGGCGGGGTCGGGTGCGGGCAGCGGCACCACGCGGTCGCCGCCGTCGGGCTCGGGGGCGGACCGTACGAGCGACCTCAGCCAGCCGCGCAGTTCCTCGAAGTCGGGGCGCTCGGTGGGGTCCTGGCGCAGCAGCGACTCGACGACGGGTCGCAGCGGACCGCACTCCTCCGCGAAGGCGGGCGGCTCCGCGCACACCATCTCGACGAGCTCGGCGGCGCTGTCCTCGGGGTAGGGGGCGTGGCCCTGGACACAGCGGTAGAGGAGGGCGCCGAGCGCCCACAGGTCGGTGGCCGGGCCGACGGGTGCGGCCAGCTGCCAGTTGCCCTGGACGGGGCGTGCCTGCTCGGGCGCCCACCGCTCGGTGACGGCCCCGACGACGGTGATCCGCGTCTGCCGCGCCCGCTCGGCGGCCAGCCCCGAACCCGCTCCGGGCCCGGCGGACCACCGCTCCCGCGACGCCCTGGCGGACGCACCGCCGACGACCGGGACGGGGGCGCGGGCCGGGGGCGCGGCGGGGTCGTGCAGGACCTGAGCGGACCCACCCGACGCCTCGAACGGGACCTGGTCCTGGGACGGCGGCCAAGGCTGTGACGGGGACTGGGACTGCGCCGGCGCCTGGGCTGCCTGGGCTGCCTGGGCCGGAACCTGGGGCCACACCTCGGACGGGGCCTGAGCCTGGGGCCAGGCCCCGGGCGGGGACTGGACCTCGGACCGGGACTGCGGCTGCGTACCGAGCCGGGCTTCGGACCGGGACTGGGGCTGGACGGGGAGGGCTGCCGACGGGACCGCCGGAGCCGACTCCCGCTGACCCGCTCGAACCGGCGGCTGCGCCTGCGCGCCCGGGCCGAGGGCCGGCGCGCTGCTCGGACCGGCCTCGTCCGCCTGCCGGTACCCCTGCGGGAGCGGGAACCGGTCGGAGAGCCCTGGGCGGGCGTACGGCACCGGCGGCACCGCGATGGGCCCGTCCGGCCGGCCTCCCGGCCCGGCCTCCGCCCCGCCTGCCGCCTGCCCCTGCGCCTGCGCCTCCGCGGCACTCTCGGCCGACTGCTGCCGCCGTGGCGTCGCACCGTGCCAGGGCGTGACGTCGCCGCTGCCCGGCCCTGCCTGGACACCGGCGTCGGCCGGGAAGTCGGGACCGGCCGGAGTGCCCCGGTCAGCCTGGGAGTCAGGACCGGCCTGCGCGCCCCGGCCGACCACCCCGGAGCCCGGGCCGGCCGGAGTGTCGAAACCCGCCGCCGGGCCGGGCCCGGCGTACGCATCCGGCCCGGCCTGGGAACCCGGGCCGGCCTGACTGCCCGGTCCGGCGTGGGAGCCGGGCCCGGCAGGAATGCCCGGTCCCCCCTCGGAGCCCGGCGCGCCGTGGGAGTCGATCCCCGCCGGGGCGCCCGGGACGTCCTGGGGGTCGGGGGGCGTCCGGGTGCCCGGGGTGGTCTCGGGTCCGGGGCGCTCCGGGCCGCCGCCGTACGGATACGAGTACCCCTGCGGCAGCTTGGATCCGCGGGGGCGGGGTGGCTCCTGCCCGGCCGCGGCCCGCTTCTCCTCCATGACCCGCGCGGTGGCGGCCCGCGTCCCGGCCCGGTACGCCGCCACGGCACCGGCCCGCGCGGCGGCCGTGAGGTCCGGCCGGTCCCCCGCCCGGCGTCCGGGCGCGATCCGGTCGGCGTAGACGGGCCCCTGGGGCCCGGACGGAGACGCGCCGGAACCCGGAACCGCCTGCCCCGCGGCCAGCGCCGCCAGCCCCGCACCGGAGGTCCCGACGTGGCCGGCCTCCGCACCGGAACCGGGCGCAACGCCTCCTGCACCGGCCCGATCCGCTCCGGGCAGGCCGGGACCAAAGGCTTCGATCTCTCCCCTCCCCGCCGAACCGACAGGGGCCGGAGCTCCCGCTGCGGGCGCGCCGGGTGCCGGGGCGAACTCGTCATGTCCGGCCCGGTCGGCGGCGGCCCAGCCGTAGGCGCCGGGGACGGGGCCCGGCCCGTCCTGAAGGCCCGGGAGGTGAGGGGCCGCGCCGGGCGCGGCCTGACCGGGCACGAGTGGGCCGGAGCCGGTCCGGCCGGGCGGGAGCTGGTCGGCGGAGTCCGGGCCGGGAACACCACGGCCCGGAACGGCACGACCCTGGACGGACGGAGCCGGAACGGCAGGGCCCGGAATGCCGGGCACATGGACGGGCGGGCCCGGGGTGCCGGCCACCGGGACGGGCGCACTCGGGACGGGCGGGCCCGGGGTGATGGAGCCGGGCACGGCCGGCGGGATCGGGCCGGCGGGCCACGGCGGGGCGGGGGTGTCGTCGGTGCCGTCGGGCGCGGGGACCGGGTCGTAGCCGCACAGCGCTTCCTCCGCAGCGCCCGCCGCCAGACCGGTCAGGACCACCCGGCCGTCTTCGCATATCAGCACCGTGCGCACGGTGATGTTGCGGTGCGTCCAGCCGTGCGCGTGCAGCACCCGCAGCGCGGTCAGCACGTCGGAGGCGACCTCCGCCGCACGGTACGGGCTCAGCGGCGCGTCCGCGATCAGCGCCGCCAGCGGCCGCGCCGGGACCAGTTCGCTGACGATCCACAGCGAGCCGCCTTCGGCGAAGACGTCGAAGACCTGGTCCAGCCGGGGGTGGTCCGGGATCCGGGCCGCGGCCTGCGCTGCCTCGATCGCGCGCCGCACCGCCGGCAGTTCGCCCAGCTGGTCCCCCGCCGGCCGGCCGCCCGCCACGGTGCGCTCCGGCCGGCCGCCCTCGACCAGCTCGGCGTCCACGACCTCGGGTAACGGCACCTGGCGGACCAGGACTTCCTGCCCGCTCCGCGTGTCGAAGGCGCGCGTCTCGATCAGCTCGTACTCGTCGGACGGCGGCAGCGGCAGACGATAACGGCCGGCCAGGATCCGCCCCGCGTAATCGTCCACTTCGCCTCCCCCCGAGTCTCCCGCGGCCCAGTGACACGATACGTCGCACAGCCCGCCCGCGGGCCGGATCCGGCGAGGTCAGCCGCCCGGCTGCGGCTGACCGTCCGTCAGGATCCGGTCAGTCCTTCACCTGGAAGGTGTCGAAGGCGGTGTTCCGCAGCTGCGTGCACTCCGGGCCGTCCCACTGGTCCGCCGCGCAGGTGATCATGATGGCGTAGCCGTGGGTCGCGTCCACCTTGAAGCCGCGGTTGAGCACCCGGACCCGCACCCCGTTCTGCTCACGCTCGAACACCCAGTCCGCGACGGTCGGATAGCCGCGGTATTCGACCGTGTCGATCCCCTTCAGCTCGTAGCCCTTGCTGCTGGCGCCGACGGCGATCGCCAGTTCCGCCCAGGCCTTCCTGGCGTCGTCCCCCGGGGAGTTGTTGTAGTCGACCTGGATCCTCGGGAAGCTGCTGTCGTCCCGGGCGTACTTCATGCCCGAGTTGGAGCCCGCGGTGCCTATCTCCTTGAAGAAATCCGGCATCGCTATCGAGAAGTGGTACTTGGCGTTGGTCACGGTGGTGTACCCGGCGGGCAGGGTGCCCGGCCCGGCCGGCACGCCCGGGGTCGTGCCGGGGCCGGGAATCGTGCCCGGCGTCCCGGAGGAGCCCCCGGTACCGGAGCCGGAACCGGAGGAACCGGTGCTCTGGCCCGGCGCGGGCGTGCTGCCGCCGGTGCCCTGGGTGCCTCCGCTGGCCTGACCGTTGGTGCCGCCGTTTCCGTTGCCCTTGCCGTCGGATCCGGTGCTGCCGCCCGGGGCGGGGCTGCCCGAGGCGTTGCTGCCCGGACCGCCCTTGTTGGCGCCCTTGCCGCCCTTCTCGTCGTCGCCGCCGATCGCCCATGCGACCAGCGAGCCGATCACGGCCAGCGCCACCACCACGGCGGCTATCGCCAGCGCGATGGTGCGGCGCGGGACCACGTCCGTCAGCGATGCCGCACCCGGCCGCCCGGAGGAGGGGGCCGCCGGAGCCGAAGCGGAGGAACCCGCAGGGGACTTGGCACCGGATCCGGTGCCGGTCTGTGCCGGCGCCTCGGCACCGTTGGCCGCGGTGGTCGAAACCGCCGCGGCGGCGGCCTTGCGGGCCGTCTTGAGGGCTTCGCGGGCGCGCTCCCGCTGCTCACGGTCCCGCTTCGCCGCGGCCTTGGCGGCCGCCTTCTCCGCAGCCTTCGTGGCCGCCTTCTCCGCCGCGGCCTTCTCGGCGGCTTCCTTGGCTGCGGTCAGCGAGATCACCCGGGTCTCGTCGGCGGGCGGTGCCGCCGGCTCCTCCGGGGCGTTGATGACCTCGGTCAGCATCACCCGGGCGCGGGCGTCGTCGAGCCGGCGGGCCGGGTCCTTCACCAGCAGGCCGTAGATGACGTCCGCGAGCGGGCCCGCGTTGTTCGGCGGGTCGACGGGCTCGGTCATCACGGCGGTGAGGGTGGCGAGCGCGGACCCCTTGTCGTAGGGCGGGACGCCTTCCACCGCCGCGTACAGCAGGCCGCCCAGCGACCACATGTCGGCGGGCGGGCCCGGCTTCTGGCCGCGGGCCCGCTCGGGCGAGATGTAGGAGGGCGCGCCGACGAGCATGCCGGTGGAGGTCACCGACGGGTCGCCCTCGACCTGGGCGATGCCGAAGTCGGTGAGCACCACGCGGCCGCTGTTGGAGATGAGCACGTTGGACGGCTTCACGTCCCGGTGCAGGATGCCCTCTCCGTGGGCGGCCTTGAGCACGTCGAGCACCGCGAGGCCGACCTCGGCCGCCCGGCGCGGGGTGAGCGTGCCCTTCTCCCGGATGAACTCGGCCAGCGAGGAACCCTCGATGAGCTCCATGACGATCCAGGGACGGCCGTCCTCGTCGACCACGTCGAACACGGTGACCGCGCCACCGCTGCGGATCCGGGCGATCGCCTTGGCCTCGCGCAGGGTCCGGGTGATCAGGCGGCGCTTCTCGTCCTCGTCGACGCCGGAGCTGAAACGGAGTTCCTTGACGGCGACGGTCCGGCCGAGGGTCTCGTCGACGGCACGCCAGACGGTGCCCATGCCGCCCTTGCCCAGCACGCGCTCCAGCCGGTAGCGCCGGGCCAGCAGCCGCCCTTCGTCCTCGGCGGTGTCCCCGGTCACGCCCTTCGGCCCGGCCCCCTCGGGCGCGGATTTCCCGGCCGTGCCCTGCCCGGCCCGGGCGGCTTCACCCTTGCCCGGCTCCGCCTTGTCGGCCTTCACCCTGTCGGCCTTCGCCGCATCGGCCTTCACCGCATCCGACTTCGCGTCGGACGTACCGGCCCGGCCCTTCGCACCCGCGCCCGCACCGGCACCCGGCTTCGGGGCACCGGACCCGCCGGAGCCTGCCTTCGTCTCACCGGCTGCCGCGGCGTCCCCGGCATCCGGCTTCGCCGTGGCGGACTTCGAGAGGTCCGCCTTCGCAGCACCGGCCGCACCGGCAACGTGCTTGGCCGCGGCGGGCTTCCCGAGGTCCGCCTTGGCCCCGGCCGGCTCGGCCGCCCGGGGTTCCGCTTCGGCGGACCCGTCGGCAGCGCCGGGCTCCACGGCGGCAGCCGCGTCAGCGGCACCCCGCCCCGACCCGGCGGCCTTCCCGGAATCCGGCTCGTCCTCAGCCGACCCAGCCGACTTGGCCGGCTTGCCCGGCTCGGCCGACTTGCCCGACTCCGGCTTCGCCCCGGCAGGCTTCGCCAGGTCCGCCTTCGTGCCCGCGGCCTCCGCCGCCTCCGGCTCCGGCTCCGCTTCGGCAGGCACGGACATCTCGGCACCCGATTCCTCGTCGGCGGCCGTGGCATCCGCCCCGGTGCCACCCGGCTCCGCCGGGGCAGGCTCCGGCGCGGAACCCGCCGGCTTCCGCCCGGCGTCCCGTTCCGGTTCGGCCTCGCGGCCCCGGGCAGCGCCCGGCTGCCCGGCGTCCTTCTCCGTCGGCTCCGCCGACGTACGCTTCGTCAGGTCCGGGGTGCGTGTCTCGTCCTCGCTCCCACGGGAACCAGAGGGCGTGTGCTCCGACTTCGACATGCGTCCCCTCTGCGATCGTGCCGCCCGCTCGGGCCGGCCCGGCGTCCACCGGGTCCCGGCGTAACCCGCCCCGGCCGAACCCTCATTGTTCCTCACTCCGGGACGGACGGGAGCCGGGGGTCCGCGGTTCCCCCGGACTCCGGAACACACGCTCGACTAAAGCGGGACGATGTCGGGAGCCCCCAGCCGTGCCGCGTCCGCCGTCAGGTCGTCGGGCTGACGCTGCGACTCACGCTCCGCTTCTACCCGCTTCTCGTAGTGCTCGACCTCCTTCTCGATCTGCTGCGCGTCCCAGCCCAGCACCGGGGCCATCAACTCCGCGCATTCCCGGGCCGACAGGGTGCCCCGGTCGAAGGTCTCGATGGAGATCCGGGTCCGCCGGGTCAGTACGTCGTCCAGGTGCCGCGCGCCCTCGTGCGAGGCCGCGTACACGATCTCGGCCCGCAGGTAGTCGTCCGCCGCGGCCAGCGGTTCGCCGAGCCCGGGGTCCTTCTCGACGAGGGCGAGCAGTTCCTCGGTCAGCGACCCGTACCGGTTCAACAGGTGCTCCACCCGGGCCACATGAAGGCCCGTCCGGGCCGCGATCCGCGCCCTCGCGTTCCACAGCGCCTTGTAGCCTTCGGCCCCGACCAGCGGGATGTCCTCCGTGACGCAGGCGGCCACCCGCATGTCCAGGCCGTGCACGGCCTCGTCCACCGCGTCCTTGGCCATCACCCGGTACGTGGTGTACTTGCCGCCCGCCACGACCACCAGCCCCGGCACCGGATGCGCCACCGTGTGTTCCCGGGACAGCTTGCTGGTGGCGTCCGACTCACCGGCCAGCAGCGGCCGCAGGCCCGCGTACACCCCCTGTACGTCGTCCCGGGTGAGGGGCACCGCCAGCACCGAGTTCACGTGCTCCAGCAGGTAGTCGATGTCCGCGCTGGAGGCCGCCGGATGCGCCTTGTCCAGGTCCCAGTCGGTGTCGGTGGTCCCGACGATCCAGTGCCGGCCCCACGGAATGACGAACAGCACGGACTTCTCGGTGCGCAGGATCAGCCCGGTGGCGGAGTGGATGCGGTCCTTGGGCACCACCAGGTGGATACCCTTGGACGCCCGGACGTGGAACTGGCCGCGCTCGCCGATCAGCGCCTGCGTGTCGTCCGTCCACACCCCCGTGGCGTTCACGATCTGCTTGGCGCGGATCTCGTACTCCCCGCCGCCCTCCACGTCCTGCACCCGGGCGCCGACGACCCGCTCGCCCTCCCTCAGGAAGCCGACCACCCTCGCCCGGTTGGCGCAGTGCGCCCCGTACGCGGCGGCCGTCCGCACCAGCGTGGCGACGTACCGCGCGTCGTCCATCCGGGCGTCGTAGTACTGCAACGCGCCCACCAGGGCGTCCTTGCGGAGGCACGGGGCCACCCGCAGTGCCCGGCTGCGCGAGAGGTGCCGGTGGACCGGCAGGCCCCGCCCGTGCCCGCTGGACACCGACATGGCGTCGTACAGCGCGACGCCCGATCCGGCGTAGAAGCGCTCCCAGCCCTTGTGCTGTAGCGGATACAGGAACGGCACCGGCTTGACCAGGTGCGGTGCCAGCCGCTCCAGCAGCAGGCCGCGTTCCTTCAGCGCCTCGCGGACCAGCGAGAAGTCGAGCATCTCCAGATAGCGCAGGCCGCCGTGGATGAGCTTGCTCGACCGGCTCGACGTCCCCGACGCCCAGTCCCTGGCCTCCACCAGGCCGGTCGAGAGCCCTCTGGTGACCGCGTCGAGCGCGGTGCCGGCGCCCACCACGCCCCCGCCGACCACCAGCACGTCCACTTCACGCTCGGCCATCCGGGCGAGCGCTTCGGCGCGCTGTTCCGGTCCCAGTGCCGCTGTCCTCACCGCTGCCTCCCGTCGGTGTGCGGGTCACCCCGCTCACGTCCCCCGTGAACTTCAGTCTGACCTCGCGCACCCTCACCGGCCACCGCCTGTGGACAACACAACGACGACCACCACCCCACAATGCGACACATCGGTCATATATACGCCTAGTCTGACATAGCGCCAGCTTCCCGCGTCCACAGGACTTGCGCGCACAGCCACCTCATGCCAGGGAAGGGACGGCACCCCCCATGCCCGCAGATCTCGCCGTCATCGGACTGGGCCACCTCGGCCTCCCGCTCGCCCAGGCCGCCGTCTCCGCCGGTATCGAGACCGTCGGCTACGGCTGCGGCCCCACCACCGACACCCCCCTCACCGCCGCCGAGGTCCGCCGTATGTCATCGGCCGGATTCCGGATCGCCACCGACCCCGCCGAGCTCGGCCGGGTCCGTACGGCCGTCATCTGCGCCCCCACCCAGCTCGGCCCCGACCGCGCCCTCGACCTCTCCGCCATCGGCGAGGCCGCCCGCGCCCTCGCCGCCCGCATGCGCCCCAACACCACCGTCATCCTGGAGTCCGCCGTCCACCCCGGGGTCACCGAGGACCACCTGCGCCCCCTGCTGGAGCAGGGCTCCGGCCTCAGGGCCGGCCGGGACTTCCACCTGGCGTACTCCCCCAGCCGCTTCGACCCGGGCAACCGCACCCACACCTTCGCCAACACCCCCAAGGTGATCGGCGGCCTCACCCCGGCCTGCACGGAGTCCGCCGCCGCCTTCTACGCCCGCCTCACCGACAAGGTGGTCCGCGCCCGCGGACTCCGCGAGGCCGAGACCGTGCAGCTCCTCGAAACGAACTACCGGCACGTCAACATCGCCCTGATGAACGAGATGGCCGTGCTCTGCCACGACCTCGGCGTCGACCTCTGGGACGTCATCCGGTGCGCCGAGACCAAGCCCTACGGCTTCCAGGCCTTCCGCCCGGGCCCCGGAGTCGGCGGCCACGGCGTCCCGCTCGACCCCAACTACCTCCCGCACACCACCCGCACCCCCGGCCACCCGCTCCGCATGGTCGGTCTGGCGCAGGAGATCAACGGCCGGATGCCGCAGTACGTCATCCAGCGCTGCGCCGCCCTGCTCAACGAGCACGGCAAGTCCGCCCGCGGCGCCCGGGTCCTGCTCCTCGGCGTCACCTACAAGCCCGACCTGGCCGACCAGGAGGGCTCCCCGGCGGGCGAGATCGCCGGCCGCCTGCTCGACCTGGGCGCGCAGATCAGCTATCACGACCCGTACGTGCCCGGCTGGCGGGTCCGCGAGCAGCCGGTGCCCCGCGCGGACTCCCTCTACGAGGCGGCCGCCAGCGCCGACCTCACGGTCCTCCTCCAGCACCACCGCACCTACGACCTCCAGGGCCTGGCGGTCAAGGCCCAGCTCCTCCTCGACACCCGCGGCGCCAGTCCGGCCGGCGCCGCCCACCGCCTCTGACCCGGCGGAAATCCCCGCTTGCGCCGTCTGAGTGACCTGCTAGCCTGCGGCGTCACTTATCTCGCGCTTATGTGCGGTGCCCGGGTGTACGTACGCCTGCGCGCGCCCGCCTCCACCGCACTGCACCGATCCCTTGGGGGGGATTCCCATGGCCCAGTCCTTCCAGCCGCCCGCGCCCGACTCGCTGACCCCGGCCGCACCGGCCCCGGCCCGCTCCGGCAACTTCGGGCTGGGCATCGTGGCCGCCGTCGTCGCGGCCCTGGCGACCGCCGCCGCCTACGGCGGAATCATCGGCGCCTCCGGCTACCAGATCGGCTACGCGGCCGTCGGCGTCGGCCTCGCCGTGGGCGTCGCCGCGGGCAAGCTCGGCGGGTCCAACCCGGTCCTCCCCGTCGTCGCCGCGCTGCTGTCCCTCGCGGCCGTCTTCGGCGGCCAGATGTTCGGCATCGTCCTGATCGCCGCCGACGAGCTGCACATCGGCGTCGGCGACGTCCTGGACCTCGGCTTCTCCGTGCTGTTCGACGGCTGGAAGGAGGCTGCGGGTCCGATGGACTTCCTGTTCTTCGCCATCGGCGCGGTCGCGGCCTTCCAGACCACCCGCAAGACCGGCGCCTGACGTCCCCGGCTGCCTGCCCGGCAGCCGGCTCCCGGCCCGCCCGGGAAGGCAGCCGGACGGCGCCCGCGCCGTGACCCCGGAAACGCCGGAGGGCCGGCACCCGAGCGATCGGGTGCCGGCCCTCCGGCGTGTGTACGCGGTGTGCGTCAGCGGCGGTGCTGCGAGTCCGCGACGGTGACCTCGACCCGCTGGAACTCCTTGAGCTCGCTGTAGCCGGTGGTGGCCATCGAGCGGCGCAGCGCGCCGAAGAGGTTCATCGAGCCGTCCGGGGTGTGCGACGGGCCGGTGAGGATCTCCTCGGTGGTGCCCACCGTGCCGAGGTCGACCTTCTTGCCGCGCGGCACGTCCTCGTGGACGGCCTCCATGCCCCAGTGGTGGCCCTTGCCGGGCGCGTCGGTGGCACGGGCCAGCGGGGAGCCCATCATCACGGCGTCCGCACCGCAGGCGATCGCCTTCGGCAGGTCGCCCGACCAGCCCACGCCGCCGTCGGCGATGACGTGCACGTAGCGGCCGCCGGACTCGTCCATGTAGTCGCGGCGGGCGGCGGCCACGTCGGCGACGGCGGTGGCCATCGGGACCTGGATGCCCAGCACGTTGCGGGTGGTGTGCGCGGCGCCGCCGCCGAAGCCCACCAGGACACCGGCCGCGCCGGTGCGCATCAGGTGCAGGGCCGCGGTGTAGGTGGCGCAGCCGCCCACGATGACCGGGACGTCGAGCTCGTAGATGAACTGCTTCAGGTTCAGCGGCTCGGCGGCGCCGGAGACGTGCTCGGCGGAGACCGTGGTGCCGCGGATGACGAAGATGTCCACGCCCGCGTCGACCACGGCCTTGGAGAACTGGGCGGTGCGCTGCGGGGAGAGCGCGGCGGCGGTGACGACGCCGGAGTCGCGCACCTCCTTGATGCGCTGCCCGATCAGGTCGGCCTGGATCGGGGCGGAGTAGATCTCCTGCAGGCGCCGGGTGGCGGCCTCCTCCGGCAGCTCGGCGATCTCGTCGAGCAGCGGCTGCGGGTCCTCGTAGCGGGTCCACAGGCCCTCGAGGTTGAGGACCCCGAGGCCGCCGAGCTCGCCGATGCGGATCGCGGTCTGCGGGGAGACGACCGAGTCCATGGGGGCGGCCAGGAAAGGCAGCTCGAACCGGTAGGCGTCGATCTGCCAGGCGATCGAGACCTCCTTCGGGTCCCGCGTACGGCGGCTCGGGACGATGGCGATGTCGTCGAACGCGTACGCCCGGCGGCCGCGCTTGCCCCGCCCGATCTCGATCTCAGTCACGTGTGGTGGCCTTTCCCTTTTGGCTACTGCATCGTCCAGTATCCCCGAAGGCCGGACGGGCGCGTTCCCGCGACCGCTGTACGGACGCATGCGTCGAAGGGGCGGGTCCGTGGCGGACCCGCCCCTTCGACGTCGGCGTGAGCGACGGCGTCAGCCCTGGCGCGAGTAGTTCGGCGCCTCGACCGTCATCTGGATGTCGTGCGGGTGGCTCTCCTTGAGGCCCGCCGAGGTGATCCGGACGAACCGGCCGCGGTCCTGCAGCTCCGGCACCGTCCGGCCGCCGACGTAGAACATCGACTGGCGCAGGCCGCCGACCAGCTGGTGGACGACCGCGGCGAGCGGGCCGCGGTAGGGCACCTGGCCCTCGATGCCCTCGGGGATCAGCTTGTCGTCGCCGCCGACGCCCTCCTGGAAGTACCGGTCCTTGGAGAAGGACTTCCGGTCGCCGCGGGACTGCATCGCGCCCAGCGAGCCCATGCCCCGGTAGGACTTGAACTGCTTGCCGTTGATGAAGAGCAGCTCGCCCGGGGACTCCTCGCAGCCGGCCAGCAGCGAGCCGAGCATGACCGTGTCGGCACCCGCGACCAGGGCCTTGGCGATGTCGCCGGAGTACTGCAGACCGCCGTCGCCGATGACCGGGACGCCCGCGGCCTTGGCCGCCAGGGAGGCCTCGTAGATCGCGGTGACCTGTGGGACGCCGATGCCGGCGACCACGCGGGTGGTGCAGATGGAGCCGGGGCCGACACCGACCTTGATGCCGTCCACGCCGGCGTCGATCAGGGACTGCGCGCCGTCACGGGTGGCGACGTTGCCGCCGATGACGTCCACCGCGGAGTTCGACTTGATCTTGGCGACCATGTCGCCGACCAGCCGGGAGTGGCCGTGCGCGGTGTCGACCACGATGAAGTCCACGCCCGCCTCGATGAGCGCCTGGGCGCGCTCGAAGGCATCGCCGGCGACGCCGACGGCGGCGCCGACCAGCAGGCGGCCGTCCTTGTCCTTGGCGGCGTTCGGGTACTTCTCGGCCTTGACGAAGTCCTTGACGGTGATGAGGCCCTTGAGGACGCCCGACTCGTCGACCAGCGGCAGCTTCTCGATCTTGTGGCGGCGCAGCAGCTCCATGGCGTCCACGCCGGAGATGCCGACCTTGCCGGTGACCAGCGGCATCGGGGTCATGACCTCGCGCACCTGGCGGCCGCGGTCCGACTCGAAGGCCATGTCCCGGTTGGTGACGATGCCCAGCAGCTTGCCGGACGGGTCGGTGACCGGGACACCGGAGATGCGGAACTTCGCGCACAGCTCGTCCGCCTCGCGCAGGGTCGCGTCCGGGTGGACCGTGATCGGGTCGCTGACCATGCCGGACTCGGAGCGCTTCACCAGGTCGACCTGGTTGGCCTGGTCGGCGATGGAGAGGTTGCGGTGCAGGACGCCGACGCCGCCCTGGCGGGCCATCGCGATGGCCATCCGCGCCTCGGTGACCTTGTCCATCGCAGCGGACAGGAGCGGGATGTTCACCCGGACGTTGCGGGAGATCAGGGAGGAAGTGTCGATCTCGTCCGGCGCCATGTCCGACGAACCGGGGAGGAGGAGCACGTCGTCGTACGTCAGCCCCAGCGTCGCGAATTTTGCGGGCACTCCATCGACGTCGCCGTTGACAGTCATGACACCTTCCCAGATGGTCTTGCTCTGCGCGGATGTCCATGCTAACGGGATCGCGAGGCGTCTCATTCCACGATGAAGATCCATCGCAGTTTTCGTCAGTTCATACGAGATTCAGTTCACGCGAGATGACGGGCACGCTCGCGGCACCGCGGCGGCGCCGCGCTCACTGCTCGGCGAGCGCCCGCAGACGGCTGAGCGCCCGGTGCTGGGCCACGCGCACCGCCCCCGGGGACATGCCGAGCATCTGCCCGGTCTCCTCGGCGGTCAGTCCGACCGCCACGCGCAGCACCAGCAGCTCCCGCTGGTTCTCCGGCAGATTGGCCAGCAGCTTCTTCGCCCACTCGGCGTCGCTGCTCAGCAGCGCCCGCTCCTCGGGGCCCAGCGAGTCGTCCGGCCGCTCGGGCATCTCGTCGGACGGCACGGCCGTGCTGCCCGGGTGCCGCATGGCGGCCCGCTGCAGATCGGCCACCTTGTGCGCGGCGATGGCGAAGACGAACGCCTCGAACGGACGGCCGGTATCCCGGTACCGGGGAAGCGCCATCAGGACGGCCACACAGACTTCCTGCGCGAGGTCCTCGACGAAGTGGCGGGCGTCGCCGGGCAGCCGCGAGAGCCGGGTGCGGCAGTACCGCAGGGCGAGCGGGTGCACATGGGCGAGCAGGTCGTGGGTGGCCTGCTCGTCACCCTCCACCGCGCGGCGTACGAGCGCGCCGACAGCACCGGCGCTGCCGCCCTGCTTGGCGGTGCCGGTGGGGCCTGTGGCCGCAGGGGACCCCAGGGCCTCGTCTTCGCGCATCAATCCATGGTGCCTCGGCGCCGGAGCATCCGCGGCACCGTGGCCCGTGTTGTGCATCGAAGCGTTATGAGCGGGCGCGCCTGAACTCATCGCTTGCGCACTCCCCTCCCGCTCGGCCGAAACAGTCCCCGGGGACCCGAGGACTCCACATCTCCAGAATGCGGCACACCTCAAGCATGCGGTATCGCGTCCGAAGCGACACGTCCCCCGGATTGTGCCTCGCCAACCCCCCGCCGCGCACCGAATACGAACGAATGCTCGCGCTCCGTACACACGGTCGCGCCCCGCGGGGGCGGAACGGGTCGCTGCGGGCCGGGCCGCCGCCGCCCCGTCCGCGGGCTGCGGACGGGGACCGGCGACTCAGCGGTCCGCGGTCAGCGGACCAGGCCCCAGCGGAATCCGAGCGCGACGGCGTGCGCCCGGTCCGACGCGCCCAGCTTCTTGAACAGCCGGCGGGCGTGGGTCTTGACGGTGTCCTCGGAGAGGAACAGCTCCCGCCCGATCTCCGCGTTGGAGCGGCCGTGACTCATGCCCTCCAGCACCTGGATCTCGCGGGCGGTGAGAGTGGGCGCGGCGCCCATCTCGGCGGACCGGAGACGGCGCGGGGCCAGTCGCCAGGTCGGGTCGGCGAGCGCCTGGGTGACCGTGGCCCGCAGCTCGGCGCGCGAGGCGTCCTTGTGCAGGTAGCCGCGGGCGCCGGCGGCGACGGCGAGCGCCACTCCGTCGAGGTCCTCGGCGACCGTCAGCATGATGATGCGGGCACCGGGGTCGGCCGAGAGCAGCCGGCGGACGGTCTCGACCCCGCCGAGCCCGGGCATCCGGACGTCCATCAGGATCAGGTCGGAACGGTCGGCACCCCAGCGGCGGAGGACTTCCTCGCCGTTGGCAGCCGTCGTCACACGCTCGACGCCGGGCACGGTGGCCACCGCGCGACGGAGCGCCTCTCGGGCAAGCGGGGAGTCGTCGCAGACGAGGACGGATGTCATGACCGCCCTCCGCAGCTGCTGATGCGCGTCACCTTGAGCCTCCAGGCTGGTACGTATCGTCACCTGTGCGGTCGATGCCCTCGGACACCTGTCCGGGAACTTCTTCTTTCAACCGCCTTCGCACTCTCAACGATGGTCACTCGAAAGAGTTACGGGTCGGACGGACACCTTCGGCACTCTACGTGAGGAAGCGAACACGACACGGGCGCCACAAGCCATCTGTCCTCCATCTGGAGCTATGCCCTATTTGGCGGCTTTCCTTCCGTTTGGCACGTACCTGAGGCTAGATTCCCAATGAGTCATATTTACATCTACTACGACAGTAGGTGTGGAGACTTGGACCGTATCCGTCTCAGTACCGGCACCAAGAGGACTAGCAATGGCAGATTTCTCCCGCCTCCCCGGACCGAACGCCGACCTCTGGGACTGGCAGCTGCTGGCAGCCTGCCGTGGAGTCGACAGCTCTCTCTTCTTCCACCCCGAGGGAGAGCGGGGTGCCGCCCGGAGCGCGCGTGAGGCCTCGGCCAAAGAGGTCTGCATGCGATGCCCGGTGCGCTCGGAATGCGCCGCGCACGCGCTCGCCGTCCGTGAGCCCTACGGAGTATGGGGTGGGCTCACCGAGGACGAGCGCGAGGAACTGATGGGACGCGCCCGGCACCGGCTCATCCCCGCCAGCAGCGCGACCGGCCCGGCCGCACCGCACTGAGAGCCACCCCGACGGACCGGAAACGCCTGAAGGAACGTTTCTTCGCAAGGAGGGGCCGCCGCCGGGCAGGCCGCTAGCGGGCGGCGGCCCTCTCCAGCTCCGCCAGGGTGGCCGAAACGGCCGGCACCCGCGCCAGGTCCGGCAGGGTCAGCGCCACCACCTCGCGCTCCACCACCGGCTCCACGGCCACCGTGGACACGCCCTTGGCCCGTACGGACTCCACCGCGAGCTCGGGCAGCACCGCCACGCCCAGGCCCGCGCCGACCAGACCGACCACGGCGGGGTAGTCGTCGGTCGCGAAGTCGATGCCCGGGGTGAACCCGGCGCTCTCGCACACGTCCACCAGGTGGCGGCGGCAGCGCGGGCAGCCCGCGATCCACGACTCCCCGGCCAGCTCGCCCATCCCCACGCTCTCCGCACCGGCCAGCCGGTGGCCCTCCGGCAGCAGGCCGACCAGCCGGTCCGTCAGCAGCGGCCGGACCACGAGGTCCTCCCACTCCGACTCCCCCGCGCCCGCGCTCGCGTACCGGAACGCCAGTGCCACGTCGCAGTCGCCCTCGCGCAGCATCTCCACCGAGCGCGGCGGTTCGGCCTCCACCAGCGAGACCCGGGTGCCGGGGTTCTTCGCGCGCAGCGCGGCCAGCGCGGTGGGGACCAGCGTGGAGCTGCCGCTCGGGAACGACACCAGCCGGACCCGGCCGGCCCGCAGCCCGGCGATGGCCGCGACCTCCTCCTCGGCCGCGGTCAGCCCGCCGAGGATGCCGGCGGCGTGCCGCACGAGGACCTCGCCCGCCTCGGTGAGCCGTGTCTCCCGGCCGGCCCGGACCAGCAGCGGGGTGCCCACGGACTGCTCCAGCGCCTTCATCTGCTGGGAGACGGCCGGCTGGGTGCAGCCCAGCTCGCGGGCGGCGGCGGAGAAGGATCCGGTGGCGGCCACGGCGCGCAGGACCCGGAGATGACGTGCCTCGATCACCCTCCGAGCATAAGACCTGCTTTGACAGGCGCGCCAATATCACCTTTGTCCCTTTGGGGATTGGAGCGGACCCGGGTTAGCGTTCGTTCATGCACGTCATCTCCGTGAACCTGGGCAGGGCCACCGCTGTGGAGTACAGCGACACGGACGGCGGCCTCACCGGCATCGCCAAGCGCCCCGCCCCGGGGCCGGTCCGGGTCTTCGCCCCCGGCCCCAAGGGCATCGGGGGCTCCGGCGTCGAGGGCGACGACGTCTGCTCCAAACGCCACCACGGCGGCGACCACCAGGCCGTCTACGCCTACGCCCGCGAGGACCTGGACTGGTGGGAGGGCGAGCTCGGCCGGGAGCTGTCCGGCGGCCTCTTCGGGGAGAACCTCACCACCTCCGGGCTCGACGTGAACGGTGCCCTGCTGGGCGAGCGTTGGCGGATCGGCCGGGACGTGGTGCTCGAGGTGGCCTCCGCCCGGATCCCGTGCCGGACCTTCCAGGGGCACCTGGGCGAGCCGGGCTGGATCAAGCGGTTCACCCAGGCCGTGCGGCCGGGCGCGTACCTGCGGGTGGTCGAGGAGGGGCAGGTCTCCCCCGGCGACCGGGTCGAGGTCCTGCACCGGCCCGGCCACGAGGTGACGGTCGGGTTCCTGTTCCGGGCGTTCACCACGGAACGGCAGCTGCTGCCGCGGATCCTGGCGGCCGGTGACGCGCTGGAGCCGGCGAGCCGGGACAAGGCCCTGGCGTACGCCGAACAGCACGGGAGCGGCGCAGACGTACGGAACTGAACCGCCGGGCGGCTAGGTTGCCCCCATGACGACTGCGCTGATCACTGGATCCACGGCGGGCATCGGCGCCGCCTTCGCCCGCCGGCTCGCCGCCCAGGGACACAACCTGGTGCTGGTGGCCCGCGACGCCAAGCGGCTGGGCGAGCAGGCCACCGAGCTGCACGACCGGCACGGCATCGAGGCGGAGGTGCTCTCCGCCGACCTGTCCACCGAGGAGGGCATCGGCGCGGTCGAGGCCCGGCTCGCCGACCGCACCCACCCGGTGGACCTGCTGGTCAACAACGCCGGCTTCGGCAACAAGGGCCGTTACCTGGAAGTATCCATGGCCGACGAGCTGACGATGCTCAAGGTGCACATCGAGGCGGTGCTGCGGCTGACCTCGGCGGCGACCGCGGCGATGCGCTCGCGCGGACGCGGTGGCGTGATCAACGTGGCCTCGGTGGCGGCGTTCGTGCCGCGCGGCACGTACGGGGCGAGCAAGGCGTGGGTGGTGCAGTTCACCCAGGGCGCGGCGCGGGACCTGGCCGATTCGGGAGTCCGGCTGATGGCGCTGTGCCCCGGGTTCGTCCGTACCGAGTTCCACCAGCGGGCGGGCATGGGCACCGACAACATCCCCAACTGGATGTGGCTGGACGCGGACAAGCTGGTCTCCGAGGCGCTGTCCGACCTGGCGCGCGGGAAGACGGTGTCGATCCCGGACCCGCGGTACAAGGCGCTGATGGGCCTGGTGAAGCTGACCCCGCGCGGGCTCCTGGGCGGGGTGTCCTCGCGGACCGGCCGGAAGTACGGACCGCAGTAGCACAGCAGGGCCAAACGGGCGTACGGGAATAAAATAGACATGCCCCTTCCAGCCCGGGAGACACCATGACATTCGTACAGATAATCGATTACAAGACGAGTCGCTACGACGACCTCTCCGACCTCATGGACCGGTACGTCGCCCAGAGCCAGGGCAAGCGGACCGTCACGCACAGCATGATCGGCCAGGACCGCGAGGACGCGGAGCACTACGTCGACGTGGTCGAGTTCCCCTCGTACGAAGAGGCCATGAGGAACTCTCAGCTCCCGGAGACGGACAAGATGTTCCGGGAGATGATGTCGCTCTGCGACGGCATGCCGACGTTCACCAACCTGGACGTGGTCCGGGACGAGCAGCTCAACAAGCACCTGGTGAACCGGCTGTTCCAGGAATGCATCATGAACGGCAACCTCACCGTGCTCGACGAGTGCATGGCGACCAACCACATCGACCACGACCTCGGCAAGAAGGAGACCACGGTCATCGGGCGCGCCGCGATGGCCGAGGACGTGAAGATGTGGCGCAGCGGCTTCGACCTGGACTTCGACATCTCCGCCCAGCTGGCCGAAGGTGAGTTCGTCACCACGGTGTGGACCTGCCACGGCACGCACAAGGGCGAGTTCATGGGCATGAAGCCGACCGGGAAGACCCACGACATCCAGGGCACCACCACCTGTCGCTGCGTCAACGGCGAGATCACCGAGAGCTGGTGGCACTACGACATGGCTCGCCTCATGCGCGAGATGGGAGCGCCCGGCACCTGACCGACGGGCCGCCGCACACGGGAAGGCCCCGCTCCGCAGTGCGGAACGGGGCCTTCCTCATGCCGTGGGGCGATCGCCGCGGGGCGATCAGCGGCTGTGCGATCAGTGGCTGTGGCCGTGACCGTGGCTGTGACCGTGGCCGTTGGCCTCCTCCTCGGCCGGCTTCTCGACGACCAGGGTCTCGGTCGTGAGCAGCAGGGAGGCGATGGAGGCGGCGTTCTCCAGGGCGGAACGGGTGACCTTGACCGGGTCGATGACGCCGGCCTTCACCAGGTCGCCGTACTCGCCGGTGGCGGCGTTGAAGCCCTGGCCCTTGTCGAGCTCGGCCACCTTGGAGGTGATGACGTAGCCCTCGAGGCCGGCGTTCTCGGCGATCCAGCGCAGCGGCTCGACGGCGGCCTTGCGGACGACCGCGACACCGGTGGCCTCGTCGCCCTCCTTGCCCAGGTTGTCGGCGAGGATCTTGGAGGCGTGGACCAGAGCGGAGCCACCACCGGAGACGATGCCCTCCTCGACCGCGGCGCGGGTCGCGGAGATGGCGTCCTCCAGACGGTGCTTCTTCTCCTTCAGCTCCACCTCGGTGGCGGCGCCGACCTTGATCACGCACACGCCGCCGGCCAGCTTCGCGAGGCGCTCCTGGAGCTTCTCGCGGTCCCAGTCGGAGTCCGTGGCCTCGATCTCGGCCTTGATCTGGTTGACGCGGCCGAGGACGTCCTCGGAGTTGCCGGCGCCGTCGACGATGGTGGTGTCGTCCTTGGAGATGGTCACGCGGCGGGCGGAGCCCAGCACGTCCAGACCGGCCTGGTCGAGCTTGAGGCCGACCTCCTCGGCGATGACGGTGGCACCGGTGAGGGTGGCCATGTCCTGCAGCATCGCCTTGCGGCGGTCACCGAAGCCCGGCGCCTTGACGGCGACGGCGTTGAAGGTGCCGCGGATCTTGTTGACGACGAGGGTGGAGAGCGCCTCGCCCTCGACGTCCTCGGCGATGATCAGCAGCGGCTTGGAGCCACCGGCCTGGATGACCTTCTCCAGCAGCGGCAGGAGGTCCTGGATGGAGGAGATCTTGCCCTGGTTGATCAGGATGTAGGGGTCCTCGAGGACGGCCTCCATGCGCTCCTGGTCCGTCACGAAGTACGGGGACAGGTAGCCCTTGTCGAAGGCCATGCCCTCGGTGAACTCGAGCTCGAGACCGAAGGTGTTGGACTCCTCGACGGTGATGACACCGTCCTTGCCGACCTTGTCCATCGCCTCGGCGATGAGCTCGCCGACCTGCTGGTCCTGCGCGGAGAGCGCGGCCACGGCGGCGATGTCGGTCTTGTCCTCGATCGGGCGGGCGGTGGCGAGGAGGTCCTCGGAGACCGCCTTGACCGCGGCGTCGATGCCCTTCTTCAGGGAGGCCGGGGAGGCGCCGGCGGCGACGTTGCGGAGACCCTCGCGGACCAGCGCCTGGGCCAGCACGGTCGCGGTGGTGGTGCCGTCACCCGCGATGTCGTTGGTCTTGGTCGCCACCTCCTTGACGAGCTGGGCGCCCAGGTTCTCGTACGGGTCGTCGAGCTCGACCTCGCGGGCGATCGTGACACCGTCGTTGGTGATGGTGGGGGCGCCGAACTTCTTGTCGATGACGACGTTGCGGCCCTTGGGGCCGATCGTCACCTTGACCGTGTCGGCAAGCTTGTTGACGCCGCGCTCGAGGGCGCGACGGGCGTCCTCGTCGAACTTCAGGATCTTCGCCATGGAGCGGTTCAGCCCTCTCGAAAAATCTGGGGTTTAACGAACCGCGCCCCTCGCCGCCCGGCAATCAGCGGGGTGACCAGGGGCGCAGCTCAAAGCAATCTGCTTCGGGTGAATTACTTCTCGACGATCGCGAGCACGTCGCGAGCAGAGAGGACGAGGTACTCCTCGCCGCTGTACTTCACCTCGGTGCCGCCGTACTTGGAGTACAGCACGATGTCGCCGACGTTGACGTCCAGCGGGAGACGCTGGCCGTCCTCGAAGCGGCCCGGACCCACGGCCAGGACGACGCCCTCCTGGGGCTTCTCCTTCGCGGTGTCCGGGATGACCAGGCCAGAGGCGGTGGTCTGCTCGGCGTCGAGCGGCTGGACCACGATGCGGTCCTCAAGCGGCTTGATGGCAACCTTGGAGCTGGTGGTCGTCACGATCCGACCTCCCCCTTCGGAGATCTCACGGGGTTAACTGTCTGAGGTGGCGACCAGGTGGATCCGTCGTCGCGGGTGCCGGACCTGCCCGTCGCTGTGTTGGCACTCACCAGTGGCGAGTGCCAGGCCCGAGACTATTCCGGCGATTAGCACTCGGTCAAGCGGAGTGCCAATTCGAGCCGCCCGGCGTTGCGGAACACCGGGTTTCGGCCGCAGGGCGGCGATTCCGCGCCGCGCTCACCGGCGGGGAGGCAACCATGGTGACAGGATCACCGTCCTAGACGATATGAAGACAATCCGCCGCATTGCCGAGCAGATCGCGCCGGACCTCCCGTGCGCGGCCTGAGGCCCCGGACGGTGGCGGGCGCCCGCCGCCGCACCGAAGCCCTGCTGCTCACCCTGGTCGTCGGCATCGCCGTCTTCGGATACGTCAACACCGGCCTGGCCGTGAACGGCGAGCTGCCCGCCGGCCTCGGCCGGTTCGCGATCAGCATGACCCTGCTGTCGCTGGTCGCACACCTGGGCGTACGGCGGTTCGCCGCCTGCGCCGACCCCCTGATCCTGCCGCTGGCCATGCTGCTCACCGGGTTCGGACTGGTGCTGCTGCACCGGCTCGACCAGGCGTACATCGACCGGTACGGCGGTGAGGCGAACGCGCCGGGGCAGCTGCTGTGGACGGTCATCGGGGTGGCGGCCTGCCTGGCGGTGGTCGCCCTGCTGCGCGACCACCGGTACCTCCAGCGGTTCATGTACATCACCATGGCCGTCGCCCTGGTGTTGCTGATCGCCCCGGCGTTCTTCGGCGCGGACACCTACGGCGCCAAGCGGTGGATCTTCATCGGGCCGTTCTCGGTCCAGCCCGGCGAGTTCGTGAAGATCATGATCGCGATCTTCTTCGCCGGCTACCTGGTCCAGCACCGGGACACCCTGGCACTCACCGGCCGCCGCTTCCTCGGCATGCGGCTGCCCCCCATGCGGCAGCTCGGCCCGATCGTCACCGTCTGGATCCTGGCCATGCTGGTGCTGGTCTTCGAGCGCGACCTGGGCACCTCGCTGATCTTCTTCGGCGTCTTCGTGGTGATGCTCTACGTCGCCACCGAGCGCACCAGCTGGATCGCCTTCGGCGTGCTGATGGCGGCCGCGGGCGCGTTCGTCGTCGGCTCCACGGAGCCACACGTGAAGAACCGCGTCCAGGCGTGGCTCAACCCGATGGCCATCTTCCTCCCGCCGGAGCAGCGGCCCCCGGGCCTGATCTCGGACCAGTCCGCACAGGCCCTCTTCAGCTTCGGCACCGGCGGGATCACCGGCACCGGGCTCGGCCAGGGCCACCCCGAGCTGATCAAGTTCGCAGGCCGCTCGGACTTCATCCTGACCACGGTCGGCGAGGAACTCGGCCTGGCGGGTGTGATGGCGGTCCTGGTCCTCTACGCCCTCCTGGTCCAGCGGGGGCTGCGGATGGCCCTCGGCGCCCGCGACCCGTTCGGCAAGCTGCTCGCCGTCGGACTGTCCGCGGCCCTCGCCCTCCAGGTCTTCGTGGTGGCGGGCGGGGTCACCGGCCTGATCCCGCTGACCGGGAAGGCCCTCCCGTTCCTGGCGAAGGGCGGCTCTTCGCTCCTGGCCAACTGGATCATGATCGCCCTGCTCCTCCGCATCAGCGACAGCGCCGAACGCCAGCGCGAGGCGGACGCGCGGAGCGCGCCGGAGCCGGCGGGGGTCCTGGCCGGGCACGGAACCTAGGGCGACAGGCCACAGGCCACAGGCCACGGGCCTAGAGGTAGTCCTCCAGGCGGCCTATCTTGAAGCCCTGCTCCTGGATCTTCTGGAGCATGCGGGTGGTCATCTCCGTTTCCGTGGTGCCCTTGAGCTCGGCGGGGCCGCGGAAGTGGGCCAGGATGATGTCGCCCGGCCGGAGGGCAGAGCCCTCCGCGTACTGGAGGTTCTTGATCTGCATCGACGCCCGCCACAGGACCACCGCCTCCGCGCCGCAGTCCCTGGCCGCGCGGAGGGTGTTGTCGTTGTAGTTGCCGTAGGGCGGGCGGAACAGGCGGGGGCGGGTGCCGAAACGGGCCGCCAGGCGATCCTGCTGACCGCATATCTGGGCCTTCTGCGCCTCGTAGGAGAGCGTCCGCATGTTCGGGTGGCTGAGCGTGTGGTTCTGTATCTGGCTGCCGTTGCCCTGATCGCGCAACTGCGCGAAGTGGTCGTAGCCCCCCGAGGCCACGCTGTCCGTCAGGAACATGCTGATCGGGAGCTTCAGGTCGGCTGCCAGCCGCAGGAAGCGCGGGTCCCGTTCGGCGCCGTCGTCGAAAGTCAGGAAGACCGTCTTCTCCCCGGCCGGCACGGGTATTCGGTCGACCACCGGGACCCGCCCCGGTGCCGCCTTCGGCAGCGCCGGCTTGCGCTCCGGCTTCGGCGCGAATTCGAGCGGGCGGGAGAGCCCCCAGTGCCGGTACGCGTCGGAGGACGCGGACGGCGCGGCCGACGGAGCCGGGGAGGTGGGGCCGCCGGACGGGCCGCTGTGGGCCTCGCCCGTCGCCTTGCGGCCCAGCCGCTCGATCGGCTCCACGCTCTCCCCGCACCCGGAGAGGGTCAGCGCCAGCGCACCCGCCGCCAGGAGTCCGGCCGTCAGACGGCGCGCCGCCCGTGCCGTCCGCCGGCCGGTGCGGCCCGCGCGGGCGGAGGCGGTTCCGCGGAGCGGCGCGGCATCGCCGGCATCGTCGCGGCGGGGGGTGCTCGGCATCTGGGGTGACCCTCTGCTTCCCGGTGGGACGGTTGGGATCGTTCGGATCCGTCGGATCTGCCGGGCCCGCGAACCCGGGCCCCGGGGCCGGGGGTTAGAGGTAGTCCTCCAGGCGGCCCACCGCGTAGCCCTTGTCCGTCACGGTCTTCATGACCTGGCGAATCATGTCAGGCATGGTGCCCTTCCAGTCCTCCCGGCCCCGGAAGTGCGTGAGGATGATGTCGCCGGGGTGGATGTCCCGATCCCATTCACGGTAGTCCATCCGGTCCGGGAACACCTCTTCGTTCCACAGCGGAACGTGCTTGATGCCGCAGGAGCCTGCCGCGCGCAGGGTGTCCTCGTTGTAGTTGCCGTAGGGCGGGCGGAACACCGTGGGGCGCTTGCCGAAGCGCTTCTGGATGTTGTCCTGCTGGCCGCAGATCTCCTGGCGCTGCTTCTCGTAGGAGAGAGCCGGCATGTAGCGGTGGTTGAGGGTGTGGTTGTTCAGGGTGACGCCGGCCGCCTGCATCTCCTTGAAGTACGGGTAGTTGTCCCGCACCAGGTAGTCGCTGAGGAAAGCGGTGTAGGGGATGTCGAGTTCCTTCATCATGCGCAGGAACTCGGGGTCCTTCTCGGCGCCGTCGTCGATGGTCAGGAAGACCACCTTTTCCTCGGTGGGGATGGTGGTGAACACCGGTGGCAGGCCTTCGTGGTCGTCGACCTCGAAGCCCTCGCGGGTCTCGATCTCCGGCTTCTGCTTCGGGGCGGCCGGGGCGATCAGCGGCGGCTTGGCGAGCCCCCACTTCTTCACCGCGGCGAGCCGCGCCAGTTCCTTCCGCTTGGCCAGGGCCGCCCGGTCGACCGGCGCGCCGGCGGCGCCGGCCTCGCTGCCCGCCTTGGGCTTCCCGGGCTTGGTCGGGGTCTTGTCCGCCTCGGACGAGCCGCAGGCGGTGCCCAGGGCGGCAACCAGCAGCGCGGCCAGCGCCACCCCGAACCGGCCGCGCGAACCGACGCCCCGCCGGGCATTTTGTTCCTTTTTTCCTACTAGCTGCATAGCTTGGCATATTGTCAGCAGTCGAAACGGCGCCTCGGCCGACACCACGACCGGACCCGCACCTTCCATCGACTGGCGCACAATGAGCCGGTGAACCAGCACGATTTCGCCGCCCTGCTCACCCCCGAGGGCCGCGCCCTCCTCGACTCGCTGCGCGACTACGACCCCGCCCGCGAGCTCGCCGTCGCCACCCGGCTGCGCCGCGAGCACCCGGCCGAGCTGGTGTCCGCGGCGCTCGGGCAGGCCCGGCTGCGCCAGCGTGCGGTGGCGAAGTTCGGCGCCGAGGACGCGTACCGCATGTACTTCACGCCCGGCGGGGTCGAGATGGCCACCCGGGCGAGCGTGGCCGCGTACCGCGCGGAGCGGTTCGCCGCGCTCGGCGTCCGCCGTCTCGCCGACCTGTGCTGCGGCATCGGCGGGGACGCGATCGCCCTGGCCCGCGCCGGCATCGAGGTGCTGGCCGTGGACCGCGACCCGCTGACCGCCGCCGTCGCCCGTGCCAACGCCGAGGCGCTGGGGCTCGACGGGCTGATCGAGGTCCGGGAGGCGGACGTGACGGAGGTCGACCTCACCGGCTTCGACGCCGTCTTCCTCGACCCGGCCCGGCGCGGCGGCAGGGGCCGTACGTTCGACCCCGAGGCGTACTCGCCGCCGCTGTCCTGGGCCGTGCGGGCCGCCCGTACGACGCGCCGCGCGGCGATCAAGACGGCGCCCGGGATCCCGCACGAGGCCGTCCCCGACGGGGCGGAGGCGGAGTGGATCTCCGACCACGGGGACGTGAAGGAGGCGGTGCTCTGGTTCGGCACGACCCCCGGCGCGGTCCGGGCCACCCTGCTGCCGGGCCCGCACTCGCTCTGCCCCGAGCGGCCGCTGCCCGACCCCGAACCCGGCCCGGTCGGGCGGTGGCTCTACGAGCCCGACGGCGCGGTGATCCGCTCCCACCTGGTCGCCGAGGTGGCCGCCGGACTCGACGGCGGGCGGCTGATCGACCCGACCATCGCCTACGTCACCGCCGACGAGCTGCGTCCCACCCCGTACGCGACGGCGTACGAAATCTCCGACGTGCTCCCCTTCAACCTGAAGAAACTCAAGGCGCTGCTGCGCGAGCGCGAGGTCGGGGTGCTGACGGTGAAGAAGCGGGGCTCGGCGATCGAGCCGGAGGAGCTCCGCCGGAAGGTGAAGCCGCAGGGGCGGAACGCGGCCACCGTGTTCCTGACCCGGGTGGCCGGCGCGCCGGCCATGCTCATCGGCTCGCCTGCTCCGGCGCCTGGCTCAGGCCCTGAGCGGTCCCCCGGCCCTGCTGAGGCTTCTGGCCCTCAGGCTCCGGGCCCTGCTCGGGCTCCTGATGCCGACCAGGCTCCAGGTGCCCGTCAGGCCGGGCCGGTTCCGGAGCCGGGCCCCTGAAGGCGCGCCGCGCCCACCGGTAGTGGGCGGCCGCCTTGCCGGCGCCCAGCAGACCGGTGATCCACAGGATCATCCCGATGCCCAGCGCGTACGCGATCTCGGCGTACTCGGCCCCTCCCGGGCGGAACCCGGCCGCCGCGCCGAAGGCCACCCACAGGCCCGCTCCGCACATCACGCAGGAGCTCACCAGCCAGCCCAGGCTGCGGCCCGGTGCGCGCAGCCGTGCCTCGGTGGCGGGATCCGGCGCGGCGGGCTCCGATCCGGCCCACGCGCGCAGCCGCAGCCGCACCTCGCGGTCGCGCCGTACGCCCCACGCGCACCAGAACCCGGCCGGCACCAGCACGCCGAGCCCGAGCACGGCGAAGACCCCGCCGATCAGCGCCTCCAGGACACCGCCCCGCTCCTCGAAGGCCATCAGGGCCATCGCGAGGAAGGACCAGCCGAGGGCGAAGACCGCGGCGACGGTCCACAGCAGCAGCAGCCGTCCCAGCCCGAGGCTCTGCCGCGCCAGTTCCACCAGGTGACCGGCCCGCTGTTCCCGCAGCCCGTCCTCGTTCAGCCAGGCTCGCAGATGCGCGGGCGGCGGCGGAGGAGGAAGATCACGGCGGGGCATGCGCATGACGATATCGGTCCCGGCCGGGTGAACCGGCGGCCTCCCCCGGGACGGGCCCGGATCGGCGGCCCGGGGCTCCGCGGGCGCCCCGGAGCCGGATGGCACGGTGTTCAGGACACCGACTCGAAGCGCCAGCGGTGCACCGGACGGGTGATCAGGTCAGCCGCTGGTTCGGGCAGTTCGGGAAGGTCCGCGGCCAGGTCGGCCGCCTCCCACCAGGTGATGACGAGGACCCGGTCCTGGGGGGCGCGCAGCAGCTCGCGGCGCACCGGCTCCCGCGCCAGGGTCTGCGCCCGGGCCCATTCGAGCAGTTCGCCGCCCCGCCCGGTGACGGCCCGGGCCTCCCACATCAACGCGACGGTGACGCTCACGAGTACAGGTTGTCCTTGCTGAGTTCGTGCACGTGGTCGTGGTCGTGCGCATGCCCGTGCCCGTGCGCGTGGCCGTGCCCCTCGCCCTCGCCGTGCGCGTGCGAGGTGCCCGGCACGTGCGGGTCGGTGACGGGCAGCGAGGAGTCCGCGGACAGGTCCCAGTCCGAGGCCGGCCGGTTCCGCGCCACCATCTCCGCGCCCAGCGCGGCCACCATCGCGCCGTTGTCGGTGCACAGCTTGGGCCGCGGCACCCGCAGCAGGATCCCCGCCGCGTCGCAGCGCTCCTGCGCCAGCGCCCGGAGCCGGGAGTTGGCGGCCACACCGCCGCCGATCATCAGGTGGTCGACGCCCTCGTCCTTGCAGGCACGGATGGCCTTGCGGGTCAGCACGTCCACCACGGCCTCCTGGAAGGACGCCGCCACGTCGCGCACCGGCACCTCCTCGCCCGCGTTGCGCTTGGCCTCGATCCAGCGCGCCACGGCCGTCTTCAGCCCGGAGAAGGAGAAGTCGTACGCCGCGTCCCGCGGCCCGGTGAGCCCGCGCGGGAAGTGGACCGCGGCCGGGTCCCCCTCCTTGGCCAGCCGGTCGATGACGGGACCGCCGGGGAAGCCCAGGTTCAGCACGCGCGCGATCTTGTCGAAGGCCTCGCCCGCCGCGTCGTCGATGGTCGCGCCGAGCGGCCGTACGTCGCTGGTGATGTCCGGTGCCAGGAGCAGCGAGGAGTGCCCGCCCGACACCAGCAGGGCCATGGTCGGCTCCGGCAGCTTGCCGTGCTCCAGCTGGTCCACGCAGATGTGCGAGGCGAGGTGGTTCACCCCGTAGAGCGGCTTGCCCAGCGCGTACGCGTACGCCTTCGCCGCCGAGGTGCCGACCAGGAGGGCTCCGGCCAGGCCGGGCCCGGCGGTCACCGCGATGCCGTCGAGGTCCCGGGCGCTGACCCCGGCTTCCCGCAGGGCCCGTTCGATGGTCGGGACCATCGCCTCCAGGTGTGCGCGCGAGGCGACCTCGGGCACCACGCCGCCGAACCGCGCGTGCTCGTCGACGCTGGATGCGACCGCGTCCGCGAGCAGGGTGGTGCCGCGGACGATGCCGACGCCGGTCTCGTCGCAGGAGGTTTCGATACCGAGGACGAGGGGTTCGTCAGCCATGGTTCTCACTTCGCACAGGAAACGGAGTTTGCAGGATCACTGAGGCGCATCACCAGCGCGTCGACGTTGCCGGGCTGGTAGTAGCCGCGCCGGAAGCCGATCGGCTCGAAGCCGAAGCGCTCGTAGAGCTTCTGGGCGCGGGTGTTGTCCACCCGTACCTCCAGCAGCACCTCGGCGCACTCGAAGGCGGTGGCGGCCCGCAGCAGGTCGGTGAGGAGCCGGGCGCCGAGCCCGGTGCCCCACTGGTCGCGGGCGGCGGCGATGGTCTGTACGTCGCCCAGGTCGCCGGCGGCGGCCAGTCCGGCGTAGCCGACGATGCGGCGGGCCGAGCCGTCGTCCGGGACGACTTCGGCGACCACGTAGTGGCGGGTGGAGTGCGGGCCGCGGGCGTGCGCCAGCTCGGACCAGAACATGCCGGCGGACCAGGCGTCCTCGGGGAAGAGGTCGTGTTCCAGTTCCAGCACGGGTTCGATGTCCCACCAGCGCATCTCGCGCAGGACGGCCGTCGTCACTCCCATCACTCCCGTCACTTCGGGGTGACCACCTTGTAGTTCTTCGGCACCTGCGCGTCCGGCCGGCGCAGGTAGAGCGGTGCGGGCGGCAGGAACGCGGACTCCTCCCCCGCGGCCAGCCGTTCCGCCGCCAGCGAGGCCAGGGCGGCCGCGGACTGGTGCTCGGGCCCGCGCGCGTCCGGGAAGACCTCCGGGTAGAGCAGCGCGCCGGCGCCCACCGCCGGCAGGCCCGCGACCCGGTCGGCGATATCGGCCGGCCGGTCCACCGCGGGATCCCCGACGCGGGTGCGCGGGTCCTCGTAGCGCGCCCAGTAGACCTCCTTGCGCCGGGCGTCGGTGGCCACCACGAACGGGCCCTCGACGCCCGCGGCCCCGGCGGCGTACGCGAGGCCGTCCAGCGTGCACAGGCCGTACACCGGCACGCCGAGCACGGACGCGAAGGTGGTCGCGGTGACCAGGCCGACCCGCAGGCCGGTGTAGGGGCCCGGGCCGGTGCCCACGACGATGCCGGTCACGGAGTCGAGCGTGACCCCGGCCTCGGCGAGCACCGCGTCGACGGAGGGCAGCAGCAGCTCCCCGTGACGGCGGGCGTCCACCTGGTCGGCGGCGGCGAGGACGGACGTGCCGTCGTGGAGGGCGGCGGTGACGGCGGGCGTGGCGGTATCTACTGCGAGCAAGAGCACGCGAACAGCCTACGACCGAAGGGACGGGCGGCGGTGCCCGCCCGTTGCGGGCCGGATCCGCGGGGCCCCTGCTGTACCTTCGTCCCAGGTCGGGTGCATGCCCGAATGCAGGACCGAATGCAGGACCGGCGCGGGCCCCGAGGGAGCCGGCCGGACGCCGGCCGGTCGCAGGGCCGATGGCACGAGACACCGGGGAAGCCGGGGAAGGTGGAGCAAGGTGGCACGCAGCAGCTCGGGAATCGTGGCCGGGCTCACGGCGGTGGCTCTGGGCGCCGTCGGCTTCCTCGCCTACCAGGCGTCGGCGAGCGCCCCGGAGCGCAAGCCGGCCGCGGTCGGGCAGCCCGGTCCGCCGGCCCCGAACCGGCCCGCCCCGGCGGCGGACCCCGCGAAGCCGCTACCCGTGCCGGCCGACTCGGGCACCGGCAAGCGGGTGGTCTACTCGGTGGGCCTGAAGCGGGTCTGGCTGGTGGAGGCCGCAGAGGGTTCCGGCGGCGCCAACGGCGCCCCGGGCGCCGAGCCGCGCACCTTCGCGGTGGTGCCGAGCACCGTGCACCCGAAGCCGGGCGGCTACGCGGTCACCTCGCGGTCGGGCGCGGTCACCGGCTCGGACGGGGTGCCGATCGAGCACGTCGTGCGGTTCACCAGCGCCGAGGGCGTGGTGGTCGGCTTCAGCGCCCGGGTGGACGGCTCGCTGCCGGCTCCGGACGCGAAGAAGAAGACCGGCGGCATCCGGATGAGCCGGGCGGACGGCGACGCCGTGTGGGCGTTCGCGACCATCAGCACGAAGGTCGTCGTCGTCCCGTAGGGCACCGGCCGGGGCCTCCGCGCGCCGCCCGCGGCCCCGCCGTTATCACCCGTACGGAGGACAGCGCCTCCGCACGACACGGTCCGGCGCGGGTGGGACGCGGCACCGGCCGACACCGCGCGGACACGGGACGCACGAATCACGGGACGCAGGGCCCACACGGCGCATGGCCGACTCGGTGCACGGCCCACGCGGCGCATGGCCCGCGCGGCGGCCCGCTCAGGCCGCCTCGGACTCCGGGGCGGCGCCGATGGCCCCCGCCTCTTCCGCCACGGCTCCGCCGCGCCGCGCCGCGGCCGGCGGCGGCGTGGACACCGCGCTCGCGGCGGCGCAGGAGGCGAGCAGCGCCTGCATGGTCAGGCCGAAGGGGACGAGAGCGGGCCCTGACGCACGCGGGGCGTCGCCGTGATCCGCTGCCGACATGGCCGACATGGCTGCCTCCTGACACACGGGTACGCCGAAGTTAGGCAGACCTAACTTCCTTCTCGCTACCATGTGACCACGCACTGCGGCACCCGCGCAACACCTTGCCGACGAGTTGTCGGCATGTTTACCCGTCCGCCCGTTCGGCCAACCGGTATGGCCCGCCCGTACGTCCGGAAACGACCGGCCCGCGCACCCGCCCGGACCCGCCCGGGCACGCCCGGGCCCGCGAGGACCGACCCGCCGGCTCAGGCCGTCCCGGTCAGCGCCTTCAGCCGCTCCGCGTCCCAGCGGGCGCCCACGCCCCGCACCGAGACCTCGCGGACGTCGTCGAGCACCTCCTCGTGGCCCACCGCACGTGCGATCACCACGTGCAGCCGGTCGTCGGACAGGTCTTCGACCTTGCCGTCGCCCCACTCGACCACGACCACCGATTCGGGCAGCGAGACATCGAGGTCCAGGTCCTCCATCTCGTCGAGCCCGCCGCCGAGCCGGTACGCGTCCACGTGCACCAGGGCCGGCCCGCCCGACAGCGAGGGGTGGACCCGGGCGATCACGAAGGTCGGCGAGGTCACCGCCCCGCGCACCCCCAGCCCCTCGCCCAGACCGCGGGTCAGCGTGGTCTTGCCGGCGCCGAGCTCGCCGGTCAGCAGGACGAGGTCGCCGGGGCGCAGCAGGGCCGCGATGCGCCGGCCCAGGTCCTGCATGCGCTCGGGGGAATCGACGGTGACGGAGACGACGGCCTCACCGGCCTGGCTGTGCACTGCTTCCATGCGAACCAACGGTAGTGGCTGCGGGCAGCACCCCGGCCCGGGCCAGCAGGTCGAGCAGCAGCCCGGTGACCGTCTCGGGGCGCTCCAGCATGAGCAGGTGGCCGGTGTTCTCCAGCACCACCAGGTCGGCCCCGGGCAGCGCGGCCGCGATGGCCTCGCTGTGCCCGGCCGGGGTGATCATGTCCTTGTCCCCGGCGACCACGGTCACCTGGATCTCCTCGAAGTGCCGCAGCGCTTCCGCCTTGTCGTGCACCTGGAAGGCCGGGTAGAACTCCGCGACCACGTCGATGGGCGTGGCCTCGATGAGCCGTTCGGCGAACCGCGCCACGCCCGGGTCGACGTCCCGCGACCCGAAGGAATACCGCTTGATCATCCCGGCGAAGAGGTCGGCGGTGGCCCGGCGGCCCTTCTCCACCAGCTCCACCTGCGAACCGAGGGCGCGCAGCACCCCCGGCAGCACCCGCCGCACCGCCGTGATCCCGACCGCCGGCAGCCCGTACGTGACCTGGTCGAGCCCGCCGCTGGAGGTGCCGGCCAGCAGCACCCCGAGCACCCGGTCCCGGACCAGCTCCGGGAACTGGTCCGCCAGCGCCATGATCGTCATGCCGCCCATGGAGTGGCCCACGAGGACGAGCGGGCCCGTCGGCGCGGCGGCGTCGAGGACGGCCTTCAGGTCCCGGCCCAGCAGGTCGATGGTGACCGGCTCGCCGTCGGCCTGGCCCAGTCCCCGGTCGGAACGGCCGTGGCTGCGCTGGTCCCAGTAGACGGCGCGGGCGACCCCGCGCAGCGCGGCGCGCTGGAAGTGCCAGGAGTCCTGGCCGAGGCAGTAGCCGTGGCAGAACACGACGGTGACCCCGGCCGCGGCGGGCCGCCGCAGGGGGCGGCGGCGCTTGCCCTCCGCCGGGAGTTCGTCGACCTCGTAGTGGAGTCCGGTGCCGTCCTCGGCACGGGTGGTGCCCTCCCGGCCGCGGAGGGAGCCGTAGGGGCCGGCCGCGTCGAGGGCGACCCGCGCCTGCCGGCGCACGCCGCGGCCCACGGTGAGCCGTTCGACGGCGACACCCGCCGCCGCGCCCGCAGCCATCACGCCGAGCGCGGCACCGGCCCAGCCGGCCCTGCGCCAGTTCTCGCTCACGCCCGCACCGCCCGTCCCGCCCTTCCGCTCACCGGTCCCGGTGCACCCGACCGGGACTCACGGCGTCTCACCCGCCCAGGTACACCCGGGGCACACGGGCCCCGATACGGGTGACGATCTCATACGCGATGGTGTCCGCGGCCTTCGCCCAGTCCTCGGCGGTGGGTTCGCCGTGCTCCCCGGAACCGAACAGCACCGCCTCGTCACCGGCCCGTACGCCGTGCCCGGTGCCCTGCCCGAGGTCCACGACGAACTGGTCCATGGCCACCCGGCCCGCCACGGTCCGCACCGCGCCGCCGAGCAGGACCGGGCCGCGGCCGGAGGCGTGCCGGGGGATGCCGTCGGCGTAGCCGGCGGGGATCAGCGCGAGGGCGGTCTCGCCGGCGGTGGTGTGGTGGTGGCCGTAGCTGACGCCGTGCCCGGCGGGCACGGACTTCACCAGCGCCACGGTCGCCTTGAGACTCATGGCGGGGCGCAGGCCGAGCCGCTGGGGGGTGCCCAGTTCGGGTGCCGGGGACACGCCGTAGACGGCGATGCCGGTCCGGACGAGGTCGAAGTGGGTCTCCGGGAGGGTCAGCGTGGCGGGCGAGTTGGCGATGTGCCGGACCTCGGGGTCGGCTCCCTCCTTCTCCGCGTACGCCACCATCTCGCGGAACAGGTCGAGCTGCCGCTGGATGGACGGGTGGCCGGGCTCGTCGGCACAGGCGAAGTGCGACCACACCCCGCTGACCTGGACGGTGCCCTCGGCCTGGGCGGCGACGGCCGCGCCGACGAGCTCGGCCCAGTCGGCGGGCTGGCAGCCGTTCCGGCCGAGACCGGTGTCGGCCTTGAGGTGGATCCGGGCAGCGCGGCCGGCTGTGCGGGCCGCCGCGATGACCTCCTCCAGTGCCCACATGCCGCTGACGGATACGTCGATGTCCTGCTCGACGGCCTGCTGCCAGGGCCCGCCGGGGGTCCACAGCCAGCACATGATCCGGCCGTCGATGCCGGCCGCGCGCAGCTCGAACGCCTCCTGGGGCGTGGCCGTCCCGAGCCACGTGGCCCCGGCTTCCCGGGCCGCCCGGGCGCAGGGCACGGCCCCGTGTCCGTAGGCGTCGGCTTTGACGACGGCCATCAGCTCGGCCCGGGCCGCCCGCGCGCGCAGGGCGCGCACGTTCCCCCGAACGGCGTCAAGATCGATCTCGGCGTACACGCGCGGTGTCGTATTCATCCCGGCCAGTCTCTCAGACACCTCCCGGCGGACCTCGCCCGAACACCGGGGTGAGCACGGCTTCCGTCATGTCGGGCGGGTCCGGGGCGGGCCGGGGCGAGGTCCGGTGCGGGGCCGGCCGTAGGGGATCCGGGGCGTCAGCCCGCCGTGAGGGCGCGCCAGGCCGCGGGGACGGCGAGGGCGATCTCGTGGGCGGTGGTGGGGGCGCCGCGCGCGGCACGACGGCCCGCGGAGCCGTGCAGGTGGGCCGCCACCGAGGCGGCGTCCACGGCGGTCAGGCCCGCCGCCAGGAGGGAGCCCGCCAGGCCGGACAGGACGTCACCGCTGCCCGCCGTCGCCAGCCAGGGCACCCCCGTGGCGTTCACCCGGACCGGGATCCGGGCCGGGTCCGCGATCAGCGTCGTCGCGCCCTTCAGCAGGACCGTCGCCCCGAAGCGGGCCGCCAGTTCACGGACCGCGGACAGGCGGGACGCCTCCACCGACGCGCGCGGGACGCCGAGCAGGGCCGCGGCCTCGCCCGCGTGCGGGGTCAGCAGGGTCGGCGCGGTACGGGCGCGGACCGCCTCCGGGGTCAGCCCGCGCAGGCCGTCGGCGTCCACCAGGAGGGGTACGTCCTCCGCCGGGAGCGGGGGACGGTCCGCGCCCACGCCCGGGCCGAGCACCCACGCCTGGACCCGGCCGGTGCCGATCAGCACCTCCGGGTAGCGGGCCAGCACCTCCGCCGCCGCCGGTCCGGCGTAGCGGACGGCGCCCGCACCGCCCCGCAGCGCCCCCGCGACGGTGAGCACGGCCGCGCCCGGATACTGCGCGGAGCCGGCGAGCAGCCCCACCACCCCGCGCCGGTACTTGTCGCTCGTCGCGGTCGGTACGGGCAGCAGCGCGCCCGCGTCCGCGTCGTCGAGGGACTCCACGGCGGGTTCCCCGGGCAGCACCGGCCCCAGCCCGATGTCCACCAGGTGCAGCTCGCCGGCCCGGGAGGCGCCCGGGTCGATCAGCAGGCCCGGCTTGTACGTGCCGAAGGTGACGGTGACGTCCGCGGTGACGGCGGCGCCCGCCACCTCGCCGGTGTCCGCGTCCACCCCGCTCGGCAGGTCCACGGCCACCACCGTGGCGCCCGCCGGGATCCGCTCCGCCAGATCCGCCGCGGCCGGCCGCAGCCCGCCGCGGCCGCCGATCCCGACCAGACCGTCCAGCACCAGGTCGGCCCGGCCGGGCACGGTGTCCGCGATCCGGCCGCCGGCCCGCAGCAGGGCGGCCAGGCCGCCGCCGTGCGCCCGGTCCGGGTCCATCAGGACGGCCCGCACCCCGGCACCGCGCCGGGCCAGCCGGGCTCCGGCGTACAGGGCGTCACCGCCGTTGTCCCCGGCCCCGACCAGCAGGACGACCCGGGCCCCGGCCACCTTGCCGGCCACCCGGCCGAGCACCCGCGCGCAGTGGGCCGCCAGTCCCGCCGCGGCCCGCTGCATCAGGGCGCCCTCCGGCAGCCGGGCCATCAGCTCGCGCTCGGCGGCCCGTACTTCCTCCACCCGGTGAGCGGTACGCACCGTCTCAGCCCTCCGCGATCACCACGGCGGACGCCACCCCGGCGTCATGGCTGAGCGAGACGTGCCAGGAGGCCACCCCCAGCTCCTCGGCCCGGGCCGCGACCGTGCCCCGCACCCGGAGCCGGGGCCGGCCGCCGTCCTCGACCCAGACCTCCGCGTCGGTCCACAGCAGTCCGGGCGGCGCGCCGAGCGCCTTCGCGAGCGCCTCCTTGGCGGCGAACCGCGCGGCGAGCGAGGCGATTCCGCGCCGCTCGCCGCTCGGCAGCATCAACTCCGCCTCGACGAACAGCCGCCGGGCCATGCCGGGCGTGCGCGCCAGCGCCGCCTCGAACCGCTCGATCTCCGCAACGTCGATACCCACCCCGATGATCATGATTCGCAGCCCCTCGTCCCGGTCGCCCTGGTCGCCGTACGCCGTCCCGGTCTCCCGCTCATTCCACCGTCACGGACTTGGCGAGGTTACGCGGCTGGTCCACCTCGTTGCCGCGCGCCGTGGCCAGTTCGCACGCGAACACCTGCAGCGGCACGGTCGCCACCAGCGGCTGCAGCAGCGTCGGGGTGGCCGGGATGCGGATCAGGTGGTCGGCGTACGGGGCCACCGCCTCGTCGCCCTCCTCCGCGATCACGATGGTCCGGGCACCCCGCGCCCGGATCTCCTGGATGTTCGAGACGATCTTGTCGTGCAGTACGGAGCGGCCGCGCGGCGAGGGCACCACGACCACCACCGGCAGGTCGTCCTCGATCAGCGCGATCGGCCCGTGCTTCAGCTCGCCCGCCGCGAAGCCCTCGGCGTGCATGTACGCCAGCTCCTTGAGCTTGAGCGCGCCCTCCAGGGCCACCGGGTAGCCCACGTGCCGGCCGAGGAACAGCACCGTGTCCTTGTCGGAGAGGGAGCGGGCCAGGGCCCGCACCGGCTCCATCGTCTCCAGCACGAGGTCCACGGCGGCCGCGATGTCCGACAGCTCGCGGATCACCGCCCTGATCTCGTCGCCCCACTTGGTGCCGCGCACCTGGCCCAGGTACAGCGCGACCAGGTAACAGGCCACCAGCTGGGTCAGGAACGCCTTGGTGGAGGCGACCGCGACCTCCGGGCCGGCGTGCGTGTAGAGGACGGCGTCCGACTCCCGGGGGATGGTCGAGCCGTTGGTGTTGCAGATGGCGAGGACCTTGGCGCCCTGTTCCCGGGCGTGCCGGAGCGCCATCAGGGTGTCCATGGTCTCGCCGGACTGGGAGATGGCGATCACCAGGGTGCGGTGGTCCAGGATCGGGTCGCGGTAACGGAACTCGCTGGCCAGCTCGGTCTCGCAGGGGATGCGGGTCCAGTGCTCGATGGCCAGCTTGGCGATCATGCCCGCGTGGTACGCCGTACCGCAGGCCACGATCACGACCTTGTCGACCTCCCGGAGCACCGAGTCGGGGATGCGCACCTCGTCGAGCGTCAGCGAACCGCTCACGTCGATCCGGCCCAGCAGGGTGTCGGCGACGGCCTTCGGCTGCTCGGCGATCTCCTTGAGCATGAAGTAGTCGTAGCCGCCCTTCTCTGCCGCCGAGGCGTCCCAGTCCACGTGGTACGCGCGCACCACGGCGGGCGTGCCGTCGAAGTTGGTCACCGTGACCGCGTCCCGGCGGAGTTCGACGACCTGGTCCTGGCCCAGCTCGATCGCGGCCCGGGTGTGCGCGATGAAGGCGGCGACGTCGGAGGCGAGGAAGTTCTCGCCCTCTCCGACACCCACCACCAGCGGGGAGTTGCGCCGTGCCCCGACCACCGCGTCGGGTTCGTCGGCGTGCACCGCGACCAGCGTGAACGCGCCCTCCAGGCGGCGGCAGACCTGCCGCATGGACTCGGCGAGGTCCCCGGTGGAGGAGAAGGACTCCCCCAGCAGGTGGGCGACGACCTCGGTGTCGGTCTCGGACTCCATGCGGTGGCCGCGCTCGGCGAGCTCCTCGCGCAGCGCGGCGAAGTTCTCGATGATGCCGTTGTGGACGACCGACACCCGGCCCGAGTTGTCGAGGTGCGGGTGGGCGTTGACGTCGGTCGGCCCGCCGTGGGTGGCCCACCGGGTGTGCCCGATGCCCGTCGACCCGGACGGCAGCGGCCGCGAGACGAGCTCCTTCTCCAGGTTGACCAGCTTCCCGGCCTTCTTGGCGGTCGCCAGCCCTCCGTCGGCGACCACCGCGACCCCCGCCGAGTCGTAACCGCGGTACTCCAGGCGCTTGAGCCCCGCGATGACCACATCGAGCGCCGACTGCGCTCCTACGTATCCGACGATTCCACACATAGTCGGCAGCGTACGCCGCAGGGGCCGCCCCGTCTGGTAGCCGAACAAGACGAAAACCCCGCAACGGTGAAGTCACCGGAACGGGGTTGACGCCGCCTCAGTCAGACTGCTAGCCGAGCTTCTTGACCTGGGCCTCGATGAGCGCCTTCGGCGGCTGGGCCGGAGAGTCGGACCCGAGCGTGACGACGGTGAACACGGTGCCGCCCCTGCGGACCGCGACCAGACCGGCACCCGTACGGCTCCCGCCGACGTCACCGGCCACCGCCACGCCGAACGCCTCGTCACCCGCCTGGACCGGCACGGCGGTGACCGACCTGATCTGGTCCCTCTCGCCCTCGAACCAGCTGGTGAAGCCGCCGGCGCAGCGCGCGGCCGCGTCCCGGAACGCGTCCATGGCCGCCTCTGCACCGCGGCCCTCGTACGAGGAGAGGACGATCCCGCTCCTGGGGCCCGCGGCACCGACGGGCTCCCGCAGGGCCAGCCGCTGGACGCTCCCGTACCAGTGGCCCACCGGAGCGACGGTCATCGCGTCGGCCAGCGGCTGGCACGCCGCGTTGTCCGCCACGGGCTTCGCATCGCGCCGCAGCCCGGTCGCACCGTACTCGTCGACCCGCTCGTTGTACGAGCGGCCACCGCGCTGGTGTCCGACGGCTTCCACGCCGAACTCGTCGATCCGGTAGCCCGGCACCTCACCGGCGGCGAGGGCCCGCTTGAAGAGCAGGTCGATCGTCATCGGCGGCCCCGCCGGAACCGGCGGAGGGGCAGACGGGGTGGCGGGAGCGGACGCCGTCGCGCTCGGCGCGGCAGCCGCGCCCTCCGGTGAACCGCCCCCGCTGCACGCGGTCAGCGGCACGACCGCGAACAGCGCCGACAAGGCGCCCAGGGCGCGGCGCCCGGTCATCAGCCGAGCTTCTTGACCTGGGCCTCGATGAGAGCCTTCGGCTGCTCGGCCTTGCCGGCCAGGCTGATCGAGGAGAAGGTCGCCAGGGTGTTGCCCTTGCGCACGACCACCAGCTGGGTGGTGATCGGCATGCCGTCGGCGTCGCCGGTCACCGTGTAGGCGGCCGCCTCGTCGCCGGCCGTGACCGCCGCACCCGGGGCGACGGCGGTGACCTTGCCGGTCTCGCCCGCCTGGGTGGCCGAGTAGCCGCCGGCACACGCGGTGCCGGCCGTCTTCACCGAGGCGAAGGCCTCCTCGGCGCCCTTGCCGTCGTACGAGGTGAGGGTGACGGCCGTGGCGTTGGCGCCCAGAGCGGCCTTCACCGCGTCCTCGGGGTTGGAGCCCGCGCCGGGCTTCGGGGTGGCGACGGCCTTGGTGCGGGCGGCACCGGACGAGGTGCCCAGGGCGCCCATCGACTGGGCCTGGACGAGCACCTTGCACTCGGCCTTGTCGCTGGTGGCGGCGGCGCCCGCGGCGGCCTCGGCCGGCGTGGCCTCCTTGAAGGTGTGGTCGGCCACGTCGCCCTGGGCCACGATCAGCTTGGCCAGCTCGGCGTCCGTCTTGCCCTTGGCCCCGCCGGCGGCCGGCGCGGAAGCCGCCGGGGCGGAGGACTTGGCGTCCTCCTTCTTGTCCTCGGACTTGCTGCAGGCGGTGGCCAGCACGGCCAGCGAGACGGCGGACGCGGCGGCGACGGAACGACGGACGAAGGTGCTGCGCACGGAGAATCTCCCGGAGAGTTGCGGTGACTGCCGGCCGGACGCGACCGCCACCCACGGGGCACAGCGCGCTCACAGGAGCCGGATGATCGAAATCTATGCCTCCCGGAGCGGCTCCCCCAACGTAATTCCGTGATCGTGACGGGGGTGATACAGCGCTTGCCCCCAATCGAGATCAAATTCTGTACAACCACCGGCGAAGGCCGGACGAACCTGACACCCACGTGACGGAACGCACCATCCACGGCCCCGCCCGAGCACGGACAATGGCCTTGTGATCACTTCGCCGCCACGAAGCGCACCCGGCAGCCGGCCACCCCGGTCCGCCGATGTCTCGCCCTACCTCGATCTCACCCGGGCCGAGTGGAGCGCCCTGCGCGAGCGCACCCCGCTCCCGCTCACCGCCGATGAGGTCGAGCGGCTGCGCGGCCTCGGTGACGTCATCGACCTCGACGAGGTGCGCGACATCTACCTGCCGCTGTCCCGGCTGCTCAACCTGTACGTCGGGGCCACCGCACAGCTCCGCGGCACCCTGAACACCTTCCTCGGTGACGCGGCCGGGAACGGCCACAGCACCCAGACCGGCACCCCCTTCGTGATAGGCGTCGCCGGCTCCGTCGCGGTCGGCAAGTCCACCGTGGCCCGGCTGCTGCAGGCCCTGCTCGCCCGCTGGCCCGAGCACCCCCGGGTGGAGCGGATCACCACCGACGGCTTCCTCTACCCGATGGACGAGCTCAAGGAGCGCGGGCTGACCTCCCGCAAGGGCTTCCCCGAGTCCTACGACCGCCGGGCGCTGACACGCTTCGTCGCGGACATCAAGGCCGGCAAGGACGAGGTCACCGCCCCGGTCTACTCGCACCTGATCTACGACCGGGTGCCGGGCGAGCAGCTCGTCGTCCGCCGCCCGGACATCCTGATCGTCGAGGGGCTGAACGTGCTCCAGCCGGCCCTGCCCGGCAAGGACGGCCGCACCAGGGTCGGTCTCGCCGACTACTTCGACTTCAGCGTGTACGTGGACGCGCGCCCCGAGGACATCGAGCGCTGGTACCTCAACCGGTTCCGGAAGCTCCGCGAGACCGCCTTCCAGAACCCCTTCTCGTACTTCAGGAAGTACACCCAGGTCTCCGAGGAGGAGGCCCTGCAGTACGCGCAGACGATGTGGCGCACCATCAACCGGCCCAACCTGCTGGAGAACGTCGCCCCGACCCGCGGCCGCGCCAACCTGATCGTCCGGAAGGGACCGGACCACAAGGTGCAGAAGCTGAGTCTGCGCAAGCTCTAGCCCCTGGCGTGCGTATCGTGCGCACATGCTGCATCTGAGGCTGATCACACCGCCCGACCGCACCGAAGCCGTGGCCGAGGTCATCGAGTCCACCGTGGGCACCACCCATCTGGTGGTGCTGCCGGGCGCCGCCCGGGACCCGCGGGGTGACCTGGTGCTGTGCGATGTCGCGCGGGAGGCCGGGGACCAGCTGCTGCACGAACTCCGGCAGCTGAACATCGACAAGGACGGCTCGATCGCGGTCGAGAACATCGACCTGTCCCTGTCGAAGCGCGCCGACGAGGCCGAGGAGGAGGCTCCCGGCGAACCGGCGGACGCGGTGATCTGGGAGCAGCTCGCCGAGGCCACTCACGAGGAGTCCACCCTCACCATCACCTACGCCGCGTTCATGATCATCGCGACGATGATCGCGGCCTGCGGCGTGGTGCTCGACAACGCGATCCTGATCGTGGGCGCCATGGCGGTCGGCCCCGAGTTCGGGCCGGTCGCCGGGGTGTGCACCAGCCTGGTGGAGCGCCGGCCCAGGCTGGCCGTGCGGTCGCTGGCCGCCCTGCTGATCGGCTTCGGCGCGGCCATCGTGGCGACCACCGTGTTCAGCCTGGCGATGGACGGGCTGGGGCTGTTCCACCAGAGCATGCTGGACGACCCGCGCCCGAACACCAGCTTCATCTGGAACCCGGACCCGTTCTCCTTCGTGGTGGCCGTGCTCGCGGGGGTGGCCGGAATGCTCTCCCTGACCTCGGCGAAGTCCGGGGCCCTGGTCGGCGTCGCCATCTCGGTGACCACCGTCCCGGCCGGCGCCAACGCCGCCGTGGCGCTCAGCTACGGGGAGTTCGCGCAGATGTGGGGTTCGACGGAGCAGCTCCTGCTGAACCTGGGCGGGATCATGCTCGCCGGGGTGCTGACCCTGTACGGCTGGAAGGCCCTGTGGTCCACCCAGCGGGGCCGCTGGAAGCGGCCCGCCTCCCGGCGCTGAGCCGGGAGGCGGGCCGCCGCACCCCATGTGGTCCTGTGTCGTCCCGTGTGGACCCGTGGTGTCCTAGCCCAGCGCGGACTTGACCGCGTCGGCGAGCCGGCCAGCCACCGCGCGGGCCTGCTCGATGTCCGCGGCCTCGACCATCACCCGGACGAGCGGCTCGGTGCCGGACGGACGGAGCAGCACCCGGCCCGTGGTGCCGAGCTCGCGCTCCGCGTCGGCCACGGCCGTGGCCAGCTCGGCGGAGGTGGCGACCCGGGACTTGTCCACGTCCGGGACGTTGATCAGGACCTGCGGCAGCCGCTCCATGACGCCCGCCAGCTCGGCGAGCGAACGGCCGGTCGCGGCGACCCGGGCGGCCAGCATGAGGCCGGTGAGGGTGCCGTCGCCGGTGGTGGCGTGGTCCAGGATGATCACGTGGCCGGACTGCTCGCCGCCCAGCGCGTAACCGTGCTCCTTCATCGACTCCAGCACGTAGCGGTCCCCGACGCCGGTCTGGACGACCGCGATGCCCTCGGCCTCCATCGCCAGCTTGAAGCCGAGGTTGGACATGACCGTGGCGACCACGGTGTTCTGGCGCAGCTGGCCGGCCTCGCGCATGGCCAGGGCCAGCACGGCGAGGATCTGGTCGCCGTCGATCTCGTTGCCGTCGCCGTCCACGGCCAGGCAGCGGTCGGCGTCGCCGTCGTGCGCGATGCCGAAGGCGGCACCGTGCTCGACCACGGACCGCTTGAGCAGGCCCAGGTGGGTGGAGCCGCAGCCGTCGTTGATGTTGAGGCCGTCCGGCTCGGCGCCGATGGTGACGACCTCGGCCCCGGCCCGGGCGAACGCCTCCGGGGAGACCCGGGCGGCCGCGCCGTGGGCCTCGTCGAGGACGATCTTCAGGCCGTCGAGGCGGTTCGGGAGGACCGCGATGAGGTGCGCGATGTACTTGTCGAAGCCCTCGTCGTAGTCGCTGACCCGGCCCACGCCGGCCCCGGTCGGACGCTCCCACGGGGCACCGGTGCGGTGCTCCTGGTACACGGCCTCGATCTTGTCCTCGAGCTCGTCGGCGAGTTTGTGGCCGCCGCGCGCGAAGAACTTGATGCCGTTGTCGGGCATCGCGTTGTGGCTGGCGGAGAGCATCACGCCGAGGTCGGCACCCAGCGCACCGGTGAGATACGCCACCGCCGGGGTGGGCAGCACACCGACGCGCAGGACGTCCACACCCGCGCTGGCCAGGCCGGCGACGACCGCGGCCTCCAGGAATTCGCCGGAGGCCCTGGGATCACGGCCGACCACGGCGGTCGGCCGGTGCCCCTCGAAGCTGCCCGCTTCCGCGAGCACATGGGCGGCCGCCACGGAGAGGCCGAGCGCCAGCTCAGCCGTCAGATCCGCGTTGGCTACACCGCGTACACCGTCCGTTCCGAAGAGTCGTCCCACTTTTGTCCTCCGAGTTCGCGCTGGGTACTTCTTTGTACGTGACCGCGTGTGACAGGTATGTGCCGCGGGGGGTGGTAAACGAACCGCCCCGGCAGCACAGATCGTGCCGCCGGGGCGGGTTCGTGCAGAGCAGCAGGCGGAGATTAGCGCTTGCTGTACTGCGGAGCCTTGCGGGCCTTCTTGAGACCGGCCTTCTTGCGCTCGACCGCACGGTCGTCGCGGGAGAGGAAGCCGGCCTTCTTCAGCGCCGGGCGGTTGTTGTCCACGTCCGCCTCGTTGAGGGCGCGGGCCACGCCGAGGCGCAGGGCGCCGGCCTGGCCGGAAACGCCGCCACCCGCGATGCGGGCGATGACGTCGTAGCGGTCGTCGAGCTCGAGCACCTTGAAGGGCTCGTTGACTTCCTGCTGGTGCACCTTGTTCGGGAAGTAGTCCTCGAGGGTGCGACCGTTGATCTTCCACTTGCCGGTGCCCGGAACGATCCGGACGCGGGCGATGGCGTTCTTGCGGCGGCCCAGGCCGGCGGCCGGCTGCGGGTCACCGAAGCGGGAGGCGAGGGACTCGGAGGTGTAGTCGCCCTCGACAACGGACTCGGTGGTGTACTCCTCGACGCCCTCGAACTCGTCGACGGGGGTCTCGGGGGTGGTCTCGGCCACGATGCTCCTCAGATTCTTTTTCGTCTTAGGGGGTGGCCGGAATTACTGCGCGACCTGGGTGATCTCGAACGGCACCGGCTGCTGGGCAGCGTGCGGGTGCTGGTCGCCCGAGTAGACCTTCAGCTTCGAGAGCATCTGACGGCCCAGGGTGTTCTTGGGGAGCATGCCCTTGACGGCCTTCTCCACGGCCTTCTCCGGGTTGTCCGCGAGGAGGTCGCTGTAGCGGACGGCACGGAGACCACCCGGGTAGCCGGAGTGGCGGTACGCCATCTTCTGCGCGGCCTTGTTGCCGGACAGGTGGACCTTGTCGGCGTTGACGATGATGACGAAGTCGCCCATGTCCATGTGGGGGGCGTAGGTCGGCTTGTGCTTGCCCCGGAGGAGGGCAGCGGCCTGGGTCGCCAGACGGCCGAGGACGACGTCCTGGGCGTCAATGACGAGCCACTGGCGCGAGATGTCGCCGGGCTTGGGGCTGTACGTACGCACGGTTCGTAGCCTTCGCTTCTTCAGTGATGGGTCCTGACAGGTCACCACGGACGATCACGACAGCCCTGGTGCACTCCGGGGACGCAACCCGTGTGTACCGCTGGTCATCGGCCCGGTGGACCGGCGTAAGGGCCCTTTCACGTGAGAATGAGCAAGCCAATACGCATAACGAACCAGCAGAATACCCGCGCTGCCCCGGACGGGTCAAAACGCCGGGCGCGAACCCGCTTCCGCGGGCGCGCCCGCGGACCTCTTCGGAGGCGCGGATCCTGCCGTTCGTACGGTCCCCAGAGTACTCCGGGTCCGGTCCGCGCACGCGCGCATCAGCGCGAGAGCGAGCACACACAGCGTGAAGCAGTCCTTGAAGGCCCGCCGCTCCCGGTCGAAGTACCAGTTCCACGGCATGCCGGTGACCTGGGGCAGCAGGGCCGCCCAGAACCAGGGCGAACGGGCCCCCGAGCCGGGCCGCACCACCGACGCCAGCAGCAGCGGGAGCACCACCAGCAGGTAGTGGTCGAAGGACGGCCGGGACACCAGAAATGCGGCGAGCATCACCATGCAGGCCGTCTCGGCCAGCCGCAACGCCCCGTCGCCGGTCGCGGCCTCGCCGGCCGGCCGGGTCCAGCGCCGCCACGCCGCCCACAGGCCCGCCGCCGCGAGCACCCCCGCCAGCCCCACGGCGACCGCCGCGGGTACCCCCAGCCGCGGCAGCACCGCGACCGGCGAGGCGTCCCAGACCAGCGCATACGCGTCCTGGCCGCGCAGCAGGAACGGCAGGGTCTTGGTGAAGAACAGGCCCGGGCTCGGCATCAGCAGCGCCCCGGCCAGCGACAGCGCGACCGGCACCAGCACGGCAGCGGCCAGCCCCCGCCACTGCCGCGCCAGCAGGAACAGCAGCCCCACCGGCACCAGCATCGGCTTCACGGCGATCGCCAGACCGATGACCACACCCGCCGCGAGCCAGCGGCTCCTGTGGGCCAGCAGCAGCGCGGCGGGCAGCGCGGCGGCCGATACCGCGGTCCAGTTCCCGAGCGTCACCAGGTTCTCGTACGGCTTGAAGCCGATGGCCAGGGCCGCGAACCCGAGCCAGGCGAAGCGGGAGACCGTGGAGACCGTGAACAGGCGCAGCGCGCACCACCAGCCGGAGGCGAGCAGTGCGGACATCCCCGCCGGCAGCACCCAGCGCAGCACCCCGGCGGGCAGCAGCGCCTGCGGCACGGCCGGCAGCACCGCGCTCGGCAGGTACAGGAACCGCTTGTCCTCGTACGGCGAGCCGCCCGCGAGCAGCGTGTCGGCGGCCTTCACCAGGAAGGCGTTGTCGGAGCCCCAGTTGGACTTCAGGCTCGCGTGCACGCAGAGCCCGAGGACCACGGCCAGCGAGACGGCCCGCCAGCCCCGTGCGGCAGGCCGGAGCAGCCACTCCAGGAGGGCATGCCCCCTCCCGGCCAGGTCCAGCCTCACCACAGCCCCTCCCCACCCGCGCTCCGCGCGGCCTACCGCGCCGACTACCGGACCCGCTCCACGCGCCGCTCGTCCCACACCGGCTCCGTAGTTTCCCGCACGATCCCGTCGGAGCCGAAGACCAGGTAGCGGTCGAAGCTGCGGGCGAACCAGCGGTCGTGGGTGACGCAGAGCACGGTGCCCTCGTAGGACTCCAGGCCGTCCTGGAGGGCCTCCGCCGACTCCAGGTCCAGGTTGTCCGTGGGCTCGTCCAGCAGCAGCGCCGTGGTGCCCGCCAGCTCCAGCAGGAGGATCTGGAAGCGGGCCTGCTGGCCGCCGGAGAGCTTCTCGAAGGGCTGCTCGGCCTGGCGCTCCAGCTCGTAGCGGCGCAGGGCCCCCATCGCCTGGCCCAGGGGCTTGGCGGCCTCCGTCCACAGGATGTCGACGAGGGTGCGGCCGAACAGCTCCGGGTGCGCGTGGGTCTGCGCGAAGTGGCCCGGCACCACCCGTGCGCCCAGCTTCCAGTCCCCGGTGTGCCGGACGTCCTCACCGGCCAGCAGCCGCAGGAAGTGCGACTTGCCGGAACCGTTCGAGCCGAGGACCGCGACCCGCTCCCCGTAGAAGACCTCCAGGGAGAACGGCTTCATCAGCCCCGTGAGCTCCAGGTTCTCCACGGTCAGCGCCCGCACACCGGTCCGGCCGCCCTTGAGCCGCATCTTGATGTCCTGCTCGCGCGGCGGCTCCGGCGGAGGGCCGGCCTCCTCGAACTTCTGGAAACGGGTCTGCATGGCCCGGTAGCGCGAGGCCATGTCGGGGCTGGAGGCGGCCTGGTTGCGCAGTCGCAGCACCAGGGCCTTCAGACGGGCATGCTCCTCGTCCCAGCGCCGCTTGAGCTCCTCGAAGCGCGCGAAACGCTCCTTGCGGGCCTCGTGGTACGTCCCGAAGCCGGCGCCGTGCACCCACACGTCGCTGCCCGTCGGACTCGCCTCCAGGCTGATGATCTTCTGCGCGGCCTGGGTGAGCAGTTCCCGGTCGTGGCTGACGAAGAGCACCGTCTTGCGGGTGGCCTTCAGCTGCTCCTCCAGCCAGCGCTTGCCCGGAACGTCGAGGTAGTTGTCCGGCTCGTCGAGCATCAGCACCTCGTCGGGGCCGCGCAGCAGCGCCTCCAGGACCAGCCGCTTCTGCTCACCACCGGAGAGCGTGCGCACCTCGCGGAACTGCGCCTTGTCGTAGGGGACCCCCAGCGCGGCCATGGTGCACACGTCCCACAGCGTCTCCGCCTCGTAGCCCTGTACGTCGGCCCAGTCGCTGAGCGCCTGCGCGTAGGCCATCTGCGCGGCCTCGTCGTCCACCGTCATGATCAGGTGCTCGGCGCGGTCCACGGACTCGGCGGCCTCCCGGATGCGCGGGTGCGCCACCGAGACCAGCAGGTCGCGGATGGTGCTCTCGTCCCGGACCGAGCCGACGAACTGGGACATCACGCCGAGGCCGCCGCTGACGGTGACGCCACCGCCGTGCGGCTGGAGCTCGCCGGACAGCAGCTTCAGCAAGGTGGTCTTGCCGGCGCCGTTGGCCCCCACCAGGGCGACGACGGCCCCTTCGCCCACCCGGAAGGAGACGTCGGGCAGCAGTACCCGCCCGTCCGGAAGGTAGTACTCCAGATGGCTGGCTTCGAGATGTCCCATGCCGGGCATTGTCACGGCCGGAGCCGCCCCCGCCCAAACCGATATCGGTTCAGCAACAGCCCGGCGAAGACTCCCGGCCCGGCAGCACGCGCAGGTTCCGGGCCTGCCGGCTCCGTTCGGCCAGCAGTTCGTCGGCCGGGTAGCCGACTTCCTCCAGGGTCAGCCCGTGCGGCCGTACGACGTGCACCGCGGAGTCCCGTACTCCCGCGGCCAGCACCTTCCCCGGCCAGTCCACCGGCCGGTGCCCGTCGCCGACGTGCAGCAGCGCGCCCACCAGCGACCGGACCATGTTGTGGCAGAAGGCGTCCGCCCGGACCGTCGCCGTGACGATGCCGTCCCCGTCCCGCTCCCAGCTGAGCCGCTGGAGGGTGCGGATGGTGGTGGCGCCCTCGCGCTTCTTGCAGTACGCGGCGAAGTCGTGCTCGCCGAGCAGCGCCTGCGAGGCCTCGTTCATGGCGGCCACGTCCAGCGTCCAGTCGTGCCACAGCACGTGCCCGCGGAGCAGCGGGTCGACGCCGCCCCGGTGGTCGGCGACCCGGTAGGCGTAGCGGCGCCAGATCGCCGAGAAGCGCGCGTTGAAGCCGGCCGGGGCCTCGGCCACCTTCCACACCCGCACGTCGTGCGGCAGCCGCCCGGCGAGGCGGCGCATCAGCACCTCCCGGTGCTCGTCCCAGACGGCCTGCGGGAGGTCGAAGTGGGCCACCTGGCCGCGGGCGTGCACGCCCGCGTCGGTCCGCCCGGCCACCGTCAGGTCCACCGGGGCGGGCAGCCGCATCACGGTCTGCAGGGCGGACTCCAGCTCGCCCTGGACGGTCCGCCGCGCGGTCTGCTTCGCCCAGCCGGAGAAGTCCTTGCCGTCGTACGACAGGTCCAGCCGCACCCGGACGTACCCGGGCTCCACCTCGTCACTCACCCGTTCATCCTCTCAAGTACCACTCACACACAACGCAGCAAGCAGAACGGGTCCGCCCCCGCGAGGGGACGGACCCGTTCCATGCCTTACGGCTGCCGAGCCTTACGGCCGGCCAGGGGGCACTCAGGCCTCCTTGGTCTCCTCGGCCTCGGCCGGCGCCTCGGTCTCGGTGGCGTCGGCCTTGGCCTCGGCCTCCTTCACCGCACGCTTGGTGGCGGCCTCGGCCTCACCGGTGGCCTGCTGGGCCACGGTCAGCGCCTCGACCAGCTCGATGACCGCCATCGGGGCGTTGTCGCCACGACGGTTGCCGATCTTGGTGATGCGGGTGTAACCACCGGGACGGTTCTCGTACCGCGGGGCGATCTCGGTGAAGAGCGTGTGGACGATGCCCTTGTCCGTGATCGTCTGCAGGACGAGGCGACGGTTGTGGATGTCGCCCTTCTTCGCCTTGGTGATCAGACGCTCGGCAACCGGACGCAGGCGGCGGGCCTTGGCCTCGGTCGTGGTGATGCGGCCGTGCTCGAACAGCGACTTCGCCAGGTTGGCGAGCAGCAGCTTCTCGTGCGCGGCGGAGCCGCCGAGGCGGGCGCCCTTCGCGGGACGCGGCATGGTGTTTCTCCTCTTGTCTGCACCGGCCGTGTCAGGTACCGGTGTCAGTCCCTGCCGACTTTTGCCGGAGGGTGTACGGGGGGCCGGAGCCCCCCGCAAGCATTCTTAGTACTGCTCGGTCTCGACGAAGCCGGCGTCGGCGTCGTCGTCCGCGCCGAACGCGTCGGCGGCGGCGGTCGGGTCGAACCCGGGCGGGCTGTCCTTCAGGGCCAGGCCCATGCCGGCCAGCTTCGCCTTGACCTCGTCGATCGACTTCGCACCGAAGTTGCGGATGTCGAGCAGGTCGGCCTCGGAGCGGGCGACGAGCTCACCCACGGAGTGGATGCCCTCGCGCTTGAGGCAGTTGTACGACCGAACGGTGAGCTCGAGCTCCTCGATCGGCAGCGCCAGGTCGGCGGCCAGGGCGGCGTCCGTCGGGGACGGGCCCATGTCGATGCCCTCGGCGTCGATGTTGAGCTCACGGGCCAGACCGAACAGCTCGACCAGGGTCTTGCCGGCGGACGCCATGGCGTCGCGCGGGCGCATGGCCTGCTTGGTCTCGACGTCGACGATCAGCTTGTCGAAGTCGGTGCGCTGCTCGACTCGGGTCGCCTCGACCTTGTAGGTGACCTTGAGGACCGGGCTGTAGATGGAGTCGATCGGGATACGGCCGATCTCCTGGCCCAGCTGCTTGTTCTGGACGGCGGAGACGTAGCCGCGACCGCGCTCGACGGTCAGCTCCATCTCCAGCTTGCCCTTGCCGTTCAGGGTGGCGAGGACCAGGTCCGGGTTGTGCACCTCGACACCGGCCGGGGGCGCGATGTCAGCAGCGGTGACCAGGCCGGGACCCTGCTTGCGCAGGTACATCACGACCGGCTCGTCGTGCTCGGAGGAGACGACCAGCTGCTTGATGTTGAGGATGAGGTCGGTGACGTCCTCCTTGACGCCCGGCACGGTGGTGAACTCGTGCAGGACACCGTCGATGCGGATGCTGGTGACAGCGGCACCCGGGATCGAGGAGAGGAGCGTACGGCGCAGGGAGTTGCCGAGGGTGTAGCCGAAGCCCGGCTCCAGCGGCTCGATCACGAACCGCGAGCGGTACTCGTCGACGACCTCTTCGGTCAGCGAAGGACGCTGAGCGATAAGCATGTCTTCATTCCTTCAGTCGTGGACGCCCACTATTTGACGCCCGACGGGACGCCGTCCTGGGACGGCGGTACTGCAAGGGTACGGGCGGCACGGCCCCCGAAGGGGTCGTACCGCCCGGACACTCAAGAACGCACAGGTGCGTCCGCTGCGTCAGACGCGGCGGCGCTTCGGCGGGCGGCAGCCGTACTGCGAATTCCCGGGGGATGACCCCCGGACCCCCAGCACACCACCGGCCCACCGCCGGCACCACGCGTCAGACGCGGCGGCGCTTCGGCGGGCGGCAGCCGTTGTGCGGGGTGGGGGTGACGTCCTGGATGGAACCGACCTCGAGGCCGGTGGCCTGCAGGGAGCGGATCGCGGTCTCGCGGCCGGAGCCCGGACCCTTGACGAAGACGTCAACCTTGCGCATGCCGTGCTCCTGCGCGCGGCGGGCGGCCGACTCGGCGGCCATCTGCGCGGCGAAGGGGGTGGACTTGCGCGAGCCCTTGAAGCCGACGTGGCCGGCGGAGGCCCAGGAGATCACGTTGCCGGACGGGTCCGTGATCGAGACGATGGTGTTGTTGAACGTGCTCTTGATGTGGGCGTGCCCGTGAGCGACGTTCTTCTTTTCCTTGCGGCGCACCTTCTTGGCAGCGCCCTGACGACCCTTGGGGGGCATGTCAAACTCCTACGGGAGGTGGTCGGTCCTACAGCGCAAGACCGCTGAACAGGACTACTTCTTGCCCGGCTTCTTCTTACCGGCGATCGCGCGACGCGGGCCCTTGCGGGTACGCGCGTTGGTGCTGGTGCGCTGACCGTGCACCGGGAGGCCGCGACGGTGGCGGATACCCTGGTAGCACTGGATCTCGATCTTGCGGCGGATGTCGCCCTGGATCTCGCGGCGGAGGTCACCCTCGGTGCGAAGGTTGGCGTCCACGTACTCGCGGATCTTGACGAGGTCCTCTTCGGCCAGGTCACGAACGCGGGTGTTCGGGTTCACGCCGGTGGAGGCGAGGATCTCCTTGGACCGGGTGCGCCCGATACCGAAGACGTAGGTGAGTGCGATCTCCACACGCTTTTCGCGCGGGATGTCAACACCGGAAACGCGTGCCACTAATGGCTCCTGTGTGTTCGGGGGTCTTCCGCAAAGCCACTCCCGACAGGCCGTATGAGGTACCGATCGGGTCTCCGGCCCCCGCCGGAGGTGCCGCCGACCCTTGCGGGCTGGGCGGGCTCTGCGTAATTACGTTTTGCTTGCGTCGCGCGAAGAACTGCGTAGTGCAGGTCGGTCGGCGTGCGTCAGCCCTGGCGCTGCTTGTGGCGCAGGTTGTCGCAGATGACCATGACCCGGCCGTGACGGCGGATCACCTTGCACTTGTCGCAGATCTTCTTGACGCTCGGCTTGACCTTCATGTCTCTGGTCTTCTCCGGGTCAGTGCCACCACCCGCGCCGTAGCACGGAGTGCGGGGGCAAGATCTACTTGTATCGGTAGACGATCCGGCCACGCGTCAGGTCGTACGGAGAGAGCTCCACGACGACCCGGTCATCCGGGAGGATACGGATGTAGTGCATCCGCATCTTTCCGCTGATGTGCGCGAGGACCTTGTGACCGTTCTGGAGCTCCACCTTGAACATGGCGTTCGGGAGGGACTCGATCACGGTGCCCTCGATCTCGATGGCACCTTGCTTCTTGGCCACGCTTCGCCTTTCGGGGATCGGCTACCTTGATCAGCTCCGCACCCTCCACGCCTGTGGGCATGAAGGTGCACGTGAGCCGACGCATCAGTCTACGCCAGGGCACCCAGAAAGACGAATCCGGAAAGTTTGCCCACCACTCTAGATCATTACGCCGTCTTGTGGAGAGGGTCCTGGGCCGTGGTGACGCCGTATTCCGCGAGCTTCGCCTTGCCGCAGTCCGGGCTGGTCAGGACGATCGGGCCGTCCTCCGTCAGGGCGACCGAGTGCTCCCAGTGCGAGGACCAGGTGCCGTCGGTGGTGATGACCGTCCAGTCGTCGGCGAGCACCTCGGTCCGGGCGGTACCCAGCGACACCATCGGCTCGATCGCCAGGCAGAGGCCGGGGACCAGCTTGATGCCCTTGCCGCGCTTGCGCGAGACGTAGTTCAGCAGGTGCGGGTCCATGTGCATCTCGGATCCGATGCCGTGGCCGCCGTAGTCCTCGATGATCCCGAACTTGCCCAGGCTGTGGTCACCGGCGGCCGGCCGCGGCTGGCGCTTGATGTACATCTCGATCGACCGGGAGATGTCCACCAGCCGGTTGCCGAGCTTCATCGCCGCGATGCCCGCCCACATCGACTCCTCGGTCACCCGGGACAGCTCGACCAGCTCCGGAGCGTGACCGGTGCCCACGAAGGCCGTGTACGCCGCGTCCCCGTGCCAGCCGTCCACGATCGCACCGGCGTCGATGGAGATGATGTCGCCGTCCTTCAGGACCGTCTTGTCGTCCGGGATGCCGTGTACGACGACCTCGTTCACCGAGGTGCAGATGGTCGCGGGGAAACCGCCGTAGCCGAGGAAGTTCGACTTCGCCCCGTGGTCCGCGATGACCTTGCGGGCGACCATGTCCAGGTCCCGCGTCGTCGCACCCGGAACGGCAGCCTCACGGGTGGCCGCGTGGATCGCGGCTACCACCAGGCCGGCCTCCCGCATCTTGGCGATCTGCTCGGGAGTCTTCAGCTGGACCATCTCGTCTACATGCCTTCCACGGTGGATCGGGACGTTTCAACAGTACGGCCGCGGCGTCCACCGGACACCGCGGCCGTACTGAGCTACTGCTACAGCGGTACTACTTCTTCAGCGCGTCCATCGCTCGCTGGGTGACCTCGTCCACCTTGCCGAGGGCGGAGATCGTCACCAGCAGGCCCTGGGCCTTGTAGTGGTCGATGATCGGCTCGGTCTGCGTGTGGTAGACCTCCAGCCGGTTCCGGACCGTGGCCTCCGAGTCGTCACTGCGCTGGTACAGCTCGCCGCCGCAGGCGTCGCAGACGCCCTCGGTCTTCGGCGCGGCGTACGTCACGTGGAAGACGTGCCCGGAGTCGTTGCGGCAGATCCGGCGGCCGGCGATGCGCTTGACCACCTCGTCCTCCTCGACCTCCAGGTCGAGGACGGCGTCCAGCTTCATGCCGGCGGCCTGGAGCATCTCGTCCAGCGCCTTGGCCTGCGAGACGTTCCGCGGGAAACCGTCGAGCAGGAAACCGTTCACGGCGTCCGGCTGCTCCATGCGGTCCTTGGCCATGCCGATGGTGATCTCGTCGGGGACGAGGTCACCGGCGTCCATGAACGCCTTCGCACGCACGCCGAGCTCGGTGCCCTGGCTGATGTTGGCCCGGAAGAGGTCGCCCGTGGAGATGTGCGGGATCGACAGGTTCTTGGCGAGGTACGCGGCCTGCGTGCCCTTGCCCGCACCGGGAGGTCCGACGAGGACGATTCGCATCAGCGGAGGAACCCTTCGTAGTTGCGCTGCTGGAGCTGGCTCTCGATCTGCTTCACCGTTTCCAGACCCACACCCACGATGATCAGGATGCTCGTCCCGCCGAACGGGAAGTTCTGGTTCGCTCCGAAGCCGGCCAACGCCATCGTCGGCACAAGAGCAATGAGACCCAGGTACAGCGACCCCGGCCAGGTGATCCGGTTGAGCACGAAGCTCAGGTACTCGGCAGTAGGTCGACCGGCCCGGATGCCCGGGATGAAGCCACCATACTTCTTCATGTTGTCCGCTACTTCCTCCGGGTTAAACGAAATCGCCACGTAGAAGAACGCGAAGAAGACGATCAGGAGGAAGTACAGGGAAATGTGGAAGGGAGCGTTCGTGTCCGCGAGGTTGCGCTGGACCCAGGCGGCCCAAGGCGCGGTGGACCCGCTGAACTGAACGACGAGCGCCGGGATGTACAGCAGCGACGAGGCGAAGATGACGGGAATCACACCCGCCTGGTTCACCTTGAGCGGGATGTACGTCGACGTACCGCCGTAGGAACGGCGGCCGATCATGCGCTTCGCGTACTGGACCGGGATCCTGCGCTGCGCCTGCTCGACGAAGACCACCAGGGCCACCATCGCGAGGCCGACCAGGATCACCACACCGAACTCGACCCAGCCGTCGGCGATCTTGCCCTGGAGCTTGATCTGCCACAGCGCGCCGATGAAGCCGGCGGCGATCGAGATGAACATCAGGATGGACATGCCGTTGCCGATGCCGCGGTCGGTGATCAGCTCACCGAGCCACATGACGACGGCGGTGCCCGCGGTCATGGTGATCACCATGACGACGGTGGTGAAGATGGAACGGTTCGGGACGATCTCGCTGGCTGCCGGACAGCCCTGGAACAGCGCACCGCTGCGCGCGGTGGCCACCAGACCGGTTCCCTGGAGGACCGCGAGGGCGATGGTCAGGTAACGCGTGTACTGCGTGATCTTCGCCGTACCCGCCTGACCCTCCTTCTTGAGGTTCTCCAGCTTCGGGATGACCACGGTCAGCAGCTGCAGGATGATGCTCGCCGTGATGTACGGCATGATGCCGAGCGCGAAGATCGTGATCTGCAGCAGCGCACCGCCACTGAACATGTTGACCAGACCGAACAGTCCGCCGTTGGAGGTGGCCTGCGCCTGGTCGACACAGAACTGGACGTTCTTGTAGCTCACGCCGGGTACCGGGATGTGTGATCCGAGCCGGTACAGCACGATGATGCCGAGCGTGAAGAGCAGCTTCTTGCGCAGGTCGGGCGTCTTGAACGCCCGGGCGAACGCGGTGAGCACGGTGCCTCCTGCGACCCCCGCGCTACTGCGTCAGAGGTGACGGTCTAAAGGGTTTGAGGTATACGACAAAGCAAAGGTGCAGGCCAGCTTAGCGGCGTCTGCGCCCCCCGTGGAACGACCAACCGGGGATGCCCCAAATGTGAGGCATCCCCGGTCGGTTTCACTCGTTATGAGCCACTGATCTCGTCTCAGACGAGCTCGGTGACCGTGCCGCCGGCGGCGGCAATCTTCTCCTTGGCGGAGGCGGAAACGGCGTCAACCGAAACCTGCAGCGCCACGGAGATCTCGCCCTGGCCCAGGACCTTGACGAGCTGGTTCTTGCGCACGGCACCCTTGGCGACCAGGTCGGCCACGGTGACTTCGCCACCCTGCGGGTACAGGGCCGCGAGCTTGTCCAGGTTGACAACCTGGAACTCGGTGCGGAACGGGTTCTTGAAGCCCTTCAGCTTCGGGAGGCGCATGTGGAGGGGCATCTGGCCACCCTCGAAGCGCTCCGGAACCTGGTAGCGGGCCTTGGTGCCCTTGGTACCACGACCGGCCGTCTTACCCTTGGACGCCTCACCACGACCCACACGGGTCTTGGCGGTCTTGGCGCCCGGGGCGGGACGGAGGTTGTGGATCTTGAGCGGGTTGTTCTCCGCCATGATCAGTCGACCTCCTCAACCGTCACGAGGTGGCGGACGGTGTGCACCATGCCGCGGAACTCGGGGCGGTCCTCCTTGACGACCACGTCGTTCAGGCGCTTGAGCCCGAGCGAACGAAGGGTGTCGCGGTGGTTCTGCTTGCTGCCGATGTACGACTTCGTCTGCGTGATCTTGAGGCGAGCCATTACGCACCCGCTCCCGCACGCGCACGAAGCAGAGCCGCGGGGGCGACGTCCTCGAGCGGCAGACCACGGCGAGCCGCGATCTCCTCGGGACGCTGCAGGCCCTTCAGGGCCTCCACGGTCGCGTGCACGATGTTGATCGCGTTGTCGGAGCCGAGCGACTTCGACAGGATGTCGTGAACGCCGGCGCACTCCAGGACGGCGCGCACCGGGCCACCGGCGATAACACCGGTACCGGGGGAAGCAGGCTTCAGCAGGACGACGCCCGCCGCCTTCTCACCCTGGATCGGGTGCGGGATGGTGCCCTGGATACGGGGGACCTTGAAGAAGTGCTTCTTGGCCTCCTCCACACCCTTGGCGATGGCGGCCGGCACCTCCTTGGCCTTGCCGTAACCGACACCCACGGTGCCGTCACCGTCACCCACCACGACCAGCGCGGTGAAGGAGAAACGACGACCACCCTTGACAACCTTGGCGACGCGGTTGATCGCGACTACGCGCTCAACGTACGCGGTCTTCTCGGCGGCAGCAGCGCCACCGTCGCGACCCTTCCGGTCCCGCCGCTCGCCGCCACCGGCACCGCTGCCGCGGCGCTGGGGTCCAGCCATTGGATTACCTCTCTCTGTTACGTCCGTTAGTCCCGGAACCGGGGCTTAGAACTTCAGCCCGGCTTCGCGGGCGGCGTCAGCCAGAGCGGCAATGCGCCCGGCGTACCTGTTGCCACCACGGTCGAACACGACGGCCTCGACGCCGGCGGCCTTGGCGCGCTCAGCGACCAGGGCACCGACCTGCTTGGCCTGCGCGGACTTGTCACCCTCGCCACCGCGGATCGACGCGTCCAGGTGGGACGCCGACGCCAGGGTGTAACCCTTGATGTCGTCGATCACCTGGGCGGTGATGCCACGGTTGCTCCGGTTGACGACCAGGCGCGGACGCTCGGCCGTACCGGAGATGCTCTTGCGGATGCGGATGTGGCGGCGGGCCTTGGCAGCCCGCTTGTAAGCGTCGCCCTTGGCGATCTTCACACCGTATGCCATGGCTTTACTTACCAGCCTTTCCGACCTTGCGGCGGATGACCTCGCCGGCGTACTTGACGCCCTTGGCCTTGTACGGGTCGGGCTTCCGCAGCTTGCGGATGTTCGCCGCGACCTCGCCGACCTTCTGCTTGTCGATGCCCTCGACCGAGAACTTGGTCGGAGACTCGACCTTGAAGGAGATGCCCTCGGGCGCCTCCACCAGGATCGGGTGGCTGTAGCCGAGCTGGAACTCCAGGTTGGAGCCCTTCGCGGCAACGCGGTAACCGACACCGCTGATCTCGAGCGCCTTGGTGTATCCCGTGGTCACACCGGTGATCATGTTGGCCACCAGCGTGCGGGACAGGCCGTGGAGGGCCTTGTTCTGACGCTCGTCGTTCGGACGGGTGACGTTGAGAACGCCGTCCTCGCCCTTAACGATCTCGATGGGGGCGGCAACGGTGTGCGTCAGGGTGCCCTTGGAGCCCTTGACGGTGACCGTGCGGCCATCGATGGTGACGTCCACGCCGGCGGGAACCGGGATGGGGAGCTTGCCGATACGAGACATAGCTATTCCTCCGTTCCCGACTACCAGACGTAGGCGAGGACTTCCCCACCCACGCCCTTCTTCTGCGCCTGCTGGCCGGTCAGGAGACCGTGGGACGTGGAGATGATCGCCACGCCCAGGCCGCCGAGGACCTTCGGCAGGTTGGTGGACTTCGCGTATACACGCAGACCCGGCTTCGAGATTCGCTTGATGCCGGCGATCGAGCGCTCGCGGTTCGGACCGAACTTCAGCTCGAGAACGAGGTTCTTGCCGACCTCGGCGTCCTCGACCTTCCAGCCGGTGATGAAACCCTCCTGCTTGAGGATTTCCGCGATGTGCGACTTGATCTTGCTGTGCGGCATCACGACGGTGTCGTGGTACGCCGAGTTAGCGTTACGCAGACGCGTGAGCATGTCTGCGATGGGGTCAGTCATGGTCATGAAGTGGCCTTCGGCCTCTCTCGCCGTGGTTTCCTGTCTGCGCCATCCCTCTCCCCGTACAGAGACGGGACGGGTGCGGCGCGGGGACCTACGGCGTAGTAAGTCGTACGGGCGGCGGACGCCCAACCCCACTAGCCTACGGCATGGGGAGTGGGCCTCCGCCGACCCAGATGCTTACCGAGAGTTACCGGCAGACCCAACGTCCAAAGGACAGAAGGGTTTACCAGGAGCTCTTGGTCACGCCCGGCAGCTCGCCACGGTGAGCCATCTCACGAAGGCACACGCGGCAGAGGCCGAACTTGCGGTACACGGAGTGCGGACGGCCGCAGCGCTGGCAGCGGGTGTACGCACGCACACCGAACTTGGGCTTGCGAGCAGCCTTGGCAATCAGAGACTTCTTCGCCATCTCGCTTACGCCTCCTTGAAGGGGAAGCCGAGGTGACGAAGGAGCGCACGGCCCTCAGCGTCGTTGGTCGCCGTGGTGACCACGGTGATGTCCATACCCCGGACGCGGTCGATCTTGTCCTGGTCGATCTCGTGGAACATGACCTGCTCCGTGAGACCGAAGGTGTAGTTGCCACGGCCGTCGAACTGCTTCGGGGACAGGCCGCGGAAGTCGCGGATGCGCGGCAGCGCGAGCGACAGGGTGCGGTCCAGGAACTCCCACATGCGGTCGCCACGGAGGGTGACGTGGGCACCGATCGGCTGACCCTCACGCAGCTTGAACTGCGCGATGGACTTGCGGGCCTTGGTGACGGCCGGCTTCTGACCGGTGATCGTGGTGAGGTCGCGAATGGCGCCGTCGATCAGCTTGGAGTCGCGGGCGGCGTCGCCCACACCCATGTTGACCACGATCTTCACGAGGCCGGGGATCTGCATGACGTTCTCGTACTTGAACTCGTCACGCAGCTTGCCCGCGATCTCCTCGCGGTACTTCGTCTTCAGACGCGGAGTGGTAGCCATCAGATGTCCTCACCCGTGCGCTTGGCAACGCGGATCTTGTTGCCCTCGTCGTCGAAGCGGTAACCGACGCGGGTGACGACCTTCTTGCCGTCCTTCTCCACGACCAGCTGGACGTTGGACACGTGGACGGGGGCCTCGGTGATCACGATGCCGCCGGCCTGGTTCGGTCCAGCCTTGGTGTGCTTCTTGACCCGGTTGACACCCTCGACCAGGACGCGGTTGTCGGCGGGGAAGGCCTGAACGACCTTGCCCTGCTTGCCCTTGTCCTTACCGGTGATGACCTGGACCAGGTCGCCCTTCTTGATCTTCATGCTTACAGCACCTCCGGCGCGAGCGAGATGATCTTCATGAACTTCTTCTCGCGCAGCTCACGGCCCACCGGGCCGAAGATACGGGTGCCGCGAGGGTCGCCGTCGTTCTTCAGAATGACAGCGGCGTTCTCGTCGAAGCGGATGTACGAGCCGTCCTGGCGGCGGCGCTCCTTGACGGTGCGAACGATGACCGCCTTGACGACGTCACCCTTCTTCACGTTGCCACCGGGGATCGCATCCTTGACGGTGGCGACGATGACGTCACCGATGCCCGCGTAGCGGCGACCCGAACCACCGAGAACACGGATGCAAAGGATCTCCTTGGCACCAGTGTTGTCGGCGACGCGAAGTCGCGACTCCTGCTGGATCACGTCTATCTCCTGTTTGTCTGCCGGTTCCCGGCCGGGGCTTCATGGAAGCCCCGGCCGAGCCTGGCGGAACGAACCTGAAGGAAACCCCTCAGGTAATTGCTTACTTGGCCTTCTCGAGGATCTCGACGACGCGCCACCGCTTGGTGGCGGACAGCGGCCGGGTCTCCATCAGGAGGACGCGGTCGCCGACACCGGCGGCGTTCTGCTCGTCGTGCGCCTTGAGCTTGTTGGTACGGCGGATGACCTTGCCGTACAGCGCGTGCTTGACGCGGTCCTCGACAGCGACGACGACGGTCTTGTCCATCTTGTCGCTGACGACCAGACCCTCACGGGTCTTGCGGAAACCGCGCTCAGTCTTCTCAGTCACGTTCTTCTCGCTCATCAGGCGTTCTCCACCGTCTCGATGCCGAGCTCACGCTCGTGCATCAGGGTGTAGATCCGGGCGATGTCCTTGCGGACGGCCTTGAGCCGGCCGTTGTTCTCCAGCTGACCCGTGGCCGCCTGGAAGCGGAGCTTGAAGAGCTCCTCCTTGGCCTCACGCAGCTTGGCAACGAGCTCCTCGTTGCCGAGCTCGCGCAGCTCCGACGCCTTGGTACCGGCCGCCATCACGACTCACCTGCCTCGCGCTTGACGATCCGGCACTTCATCGGCAGCTTGTGAGCCGCACGAGTCAGAGCCTCACGCGCAATCTTCTCGTTCGGGTAGGACAGCTCGAACATGACCCGGCCCGGGTGCACGTTCGCGATCCACCACTCCGGCGAACCCTTACCGGAACCCATGCGGGTCTCGGCCGGCTTCTTCGTGAGCGGACGGTCCGGGTAGATGTTGATCCAGACCTTGCCGCCACGCTTGATGTGGCGGGTCATGGCGATACGAGCGGACTCGATCTGGCGGTTGGTCACGTACGCCGGGGTCAGCGCCTGGATGCCGTACTCGCCGAATGCCACCTCAGTGCCACCCTTGGCCATGCCGCGGCGCTTGGGGTGGTGCTGCTTGCGGTGCTTGACCCTACGAGGGATCAGCATTTCGGTCAGGCCTCCGTTCCGGTGCTCTCAGCCGGAGCGGCGGCAGCGGCCTCGGCCTTGGGGGCCTCGGCAGCAGCAGCCTGCTGCGGCTTGCGGCCACCACGGCCGCCACGCTCGCCACCGCGGCCACCACGGCCGGCGGGACGGTCAGCGCCACCACGGGCCGGGCGGTTACCCGCACGGGCCGCAGCGTTCTCGGCGCGAACCTCGGCGATGTTCTTGACGTCGCCCTTGTAGATCCAGACCTTCACGCCGATGCGGCCGAAGGTGGTCTTGGCCTCGAAGAAGCCGTACTCGACGTTCGCGCGCAGCGTGTGCAGCGGCACACGACCCTCGCGGTAGAACTCCGAGCGGGACATCTCGGCGCCGCCGAGACGGCCACCACACTGGATCTTGATGCCCTTGGCGCCGGCCTTCATGGCGGACTGCATGCTCTTGCGCATGGCCCGACGGAAGGAGACGCGGGAGGACAGCTGCTCGGCAACGGCCTGGGCCACGAGCTGAGCGTCGACCTCGGGGTTCTTGACCTCGAGGATGTTCAGCTGGACCTGCTTGCCGGTGAGCTTCTCGAGGTCACCGCGGATGCGGTCGGCCTCGGCGCCACGGCGGCCGATGACGATGCCCGGGCGGGCGGTGTGGATGTCCACGCGGACACGGTCACGGGTGCGCTCGATCTCAACCTTCGAGATGCCGGCGCGCTCCATGCCGGACGTCATCATCCGACGGATGGCGACGTCTTCCTTGACGTAGTCCTTGTACAGCTTGTCGGCGTACCAGCGCGACTTGAAGTCGGTGGTGATGCCGAGCCGGAACCCGTGCGGGTTTACCTTCTGGCCCATTACCGGGTTCCTTCCTTGCTGCTGACGACCACGGTGATGTGGGAGGTCCGCTTGCGGATCCGGTAGGCACGGCCCTGGGCACGCGGACGGAACCGCTTCAGGGTCGGGCCCTCGTCAACAAACGCCTCGCTGATGAAGAGCGAGGAGGCGTCCGTGTGGTTGTAGTTGTGCGCGGCGTTGGCGATGGCGCTGTCAAGCACCTTGCCGACCGGCACAGACGCGGCCTGCGGGGCGAAACGCAGGACCGCCTGGGCCTCCGTGGCGTCCATGCCACGGATGAGGTCCACCACACGGCGGGCCTTCATGGGCGTGACGCGGATGTACCGCGCCTGGGCCCTGGCTTCCATGGTTGTCCCTTCGGTGTAAGTCATAGTCGTTCCCACCCCGCGATTAGCGGCGCTTCGACTTCCGGTCGTCCTTGACGTGGCCGCGGAAGGTGCGAGTCGGCGAGAACTCGCCGAGCTTGTGGCCGACCATCGACTCGGTGACGAACACCGGGACGTGCGTCTTGCCGTTGTGCACCGCGATCGTGTGACCCAGCATGCTGGGGATGATCATCGAGCGACGGGACCAGGTCTTGATGACGTTCTTGGTGCCGGCTTCGTTCTGGGCGTCCACCTTCTTTACGAGGTGGTCGTCGACGAAGGGCCCCTTCTTGAGACTGCGCGGCATCTAAACCCGCTCCTAGCGCTTCTTGTTCGTCTTGCGGCGGCGGACGATGTACTTGTTCGAAGCCTTCTTCGGCGAACGAGTACGACCCTCCTTCTGACCCCACGGGGAGACCGGGTGGCGACCACCGGAGGTCTTGCCCTCACCACCACCGTGCGGGTGGTCAACCGGGTTCATCGCGACACCGCGGACGGTCGGGCGAACGCCCTTCCAGCGCATGCGGCCGGCCTTACCCCAGTTGATGTTCGACTGCTCGGCGTTGCCGACCTCGCCGATCGTGGCGCGGCAGCGCACGTCGACCAGACGGATCTCACCGGACGGCATACGGAGGTGCGCCATGGCACCTTCCTTCGCCAGCAGCTGCACGGAGGCACCCGCGGAACGGGCGAACTTGGCACCGCCACCGGGACGGAGCTCGATCGCGTGGATCGTGGTACCGACCGGGATGTTGCGGAGCGCCAGGTTGTTACCGGGCTTGATGTCGGCCGTCGGGCCGTTCTCGATCCGGTCGCCCTGGTTCAGGCCGCGCGGAGCGATGATGTAGCGCTTCTCGCCGTCCGCGTAGTGCAGGAGGGCGATGCGCGCGGTGCGGTTGGGGTCGTACTCGATGTGCGCGACCTTGGCCGGCACGCCGTCCTTGTCGTGACGACGGAAGTCGATCACACGGTAGGCGCGCTTGTGTCCGCCACCCTGGTGGCGAACGGTCACACGACCGGCGTTGTTACGGCCGCCCTTGCTGTGCAGGGGGCGGACCAGCGACTTCTCCGGCGTGGACCGCGTGATCTCGACAAAGTCGGCGACGCTGGAGCCACGACGGCCCGGAGTCGTCGGCTTGTACTTGCGGATACCCATTTCTCAGTCCTCGTCCGATATTCGGACCAGGGCGCTCCGTTAGGAGGCCTGGCCGAAGATGTCGATACGGTCGCCCTCAGCGAGGGTCACGATGGCGCGCTTGGTGTTGGCGCGCTTGCCGAAACCGGTCTTGGTGCGCTTGCGCTTACCCTGACGGTTGATCGTGTTGACCCCGGTGACCTTGACCGAGAAGACCGCCTCGACGGCCTGCTTGATCTGGGTCTTGTTGGCGCCGGGCGCGACGATGAACGTGTACTTGTTCTCGTCCAGCAGCGCGTAGCTCTTCTCGGAGACGACCGGCTTGATCAGCAGGTCGCGCGGGTCCGTGAAGGTCTTGCTGGTGATCGTTGCCTCAGACATCAGGCCTCGTTCCCTTCGGTCTCATCGGCCTTGGGGCCAGACACGAAGGACTCGAGAGCGGCCTGGGTGAAGACCACGTCGTCCGAGACGAGCACGTCGTACGTGTTCAGCTGGCCCGGCTCCAGGATGTGCACCTGGGGCAGGTTGCGGGCGGACAGCCACGCGGCCTCGTCGGCACGCTCGACGACCAGGAGCAGGTTCTTGCGCTCCGAGATCTTGCCGAACAGCGTCTTGGCGGCCTTGGTGGAGGCGGCACCCTCGACCACGCCGGAGACGACGTGGATGCGGGAGTGACGGGCCCGGTCGGTGAGGGCGCCACGCAGAGCGGCGGCCTTCATCTTCTTCGGGGTCCGCTGCGAGTAGTCACGCGGCACGGGGCCGTGCACGACGCCACCGCCGGCGAACTGCGGCGCACGGGTCGAACCCTGACGGGCGCGGCCGGTGCCCTTCTGGCGGTAGGGCTTCTTGCCACCACCACGGACCTCGCCACGCGTCTTGACCTTGTGCGTGCCCTGACGGGCAGCGGCCAGCTGCGCGACGACGACCTGGTGGATCAGCGGAACGCTGACCTTGGCGTCGAAGATCTCGGCCGGGAGCTCGACGGTCCCGGTCTTGTCGCCGGCAGGCGACAGAATGTCAATGGTGCTCATAGTCCTCAGGCCCCCTTGGCCGCAGTGCGGACCAGGACGAGGCCGCCGTTCGGACCAGGAACCGCGCCCTTGATGAGCAGCAGGCCCTTCTCCGCGTCAACGGCGTGAACGGTCAGGTTCTGGGTGGTGACCCGGTCGTTACCCATGCGGCCGGCCATCTTCATACCCTTGAAGACACGGCCCGGGGTGGCGCAACCACCGATGGAGCCCGGCTTGCGGTGCACGCGGTGGGCACCGTGGGAAGCCTTGCCACCACGGAAGTTGTGGCGCTTCATCGCACCGGCGAAGCCCTTGCCCTTGCTCGTGCCCGTGACGTCAACCTTGACGCCGGACTCGAACACCTCGGCAGTGATCTCCTGGCCGAGCGTGTACTCGCTGGCGTCGGAGGTACGGAGCTCCACCAGGTGGCGGCGCGGGGTCACGTCGGCCTTGGCGAAGTGGCCCTTGAGGGGCTTGTTCACCTTGCGCGGGTCGATCTCGCCGAAGGCGATCTGGACCGACTCGTAGCCGTCGATGTCGTTGGTGCGGACCTGGGTCACGACGCAGGGCCCGGCCTTGACGACGGTCACCGGGACGACCCGGTTGTTCTCGTCCCAGACCTGGGTCATGCCGAGCTTCTCGCCCAGGACGCCCTTGATCAGCTTAGCCATCTTCTCCGCGCCTCTCAGAGCTTGATCTCGATGTCGACGCCGGCCGGAAGGTCCAGGCGCATCAGCGAGTCAACGGTCTTGGGCGTCGGGTCGAGGATGTCGATCAGGCGCTTGTGCGTGCGCATCTCGAAGTGCTCGCGCGAGTCCTTGTACTTGTGCGGCGACTTGATGACGCAGTACACGTTCTTCTCAGTGGGCAGCGGCACCGGGCCCGCGACCGACGCACCAGTGCGGGTCACCGTCTCGACGATCTTCTTCGCCGAGGAGTCGATGACCTCGTGGTCGTAGGCCTTGAGCCGGATGCGGATCTTCTGTCCCGCCATGGCTACTCAGTAGTCCTTTGTCTAGTAACAACGCTCTGGTACTCGGCGAGCTGTGCTTCCGCACCGCTTCTCTCCGACCCACGCGGTCGGGCGTGTCGCGCTCCCTCTTCGAAAATTTCCATACGGAAATTCCCTGCTCAGAGGGGTTGCGATCCTTTCCGGACCACGCTTCGGGGGAGAAACACCCACCGAGTGCCTGGTGAGCACCCCGCCCACGCTTCCCGGAAGATTCCCGTACGTCCGCCCCATTGCTGCCCCGAGGGGCAGATAAAGGCGACGAGTACTGTGGGACTCGCTTCCGGTCCTCCCGGCGGGAGGCGCGCAGCATCGGCACTCAACCGAGCAACCCCGACAGTCTGCCATACGAGACACGTAGTGCGCCAATCGGGGCCGAAGAGAATACCCCGCCGCGCGATCACGTCAAACTCACCGCACCCGCGCGACCACGCCTCAGCTCCGGGAGCTGACCCCGCAGCCACCGTCCCCGCCGATCTCCCGGCTCCGGTCGTACGGGTCCGCGGCCGGACCGGACGGCGCGGGACCGGCCCCCTCGTCCCGCCGGAAGGCCGGGTGCAGGTACCCGTCCGCGGAATCGCACTCCACGTTCGAGGATTCCGAGAGGTACTGCCGCACCTGCAGCCGGCCCCGGGTGGTTTCCCAGCGGTCCGGATCCAGCAGGGCCAGGGTGATCTGGCGGCGCACGATGACCCGGGCCACCTCCTCCGACCCCGGAGCGGCCTTCGTGACCGGGTAGACGAAGCTGTAGTCGGTCACCGCGAGAAGCTCGCCGGCCCGCCCCGCCCTGGCTTCCATCCGGCCGCGGACCTTGACCACGTTCCCGACGGGCTTGACCGCGGCCGGGTCGAAGCGGCTGAACATACCCGTCGGGTTGTCGGACACCGAGGGCTTGGCCAGCTTGCGTTCCAGCCCGGACAGGAGCTCCGGCTGCCGGGGGTCGAGGACCTTCAGCGCCGCCTCGGGACGCCCGCCCCGCAGGGTGGCGGGGTCCAGGTTCGAGTCGATCAGGAACTGCCGGGCCCTGGCGAGCGTGTCGGCGACCTGCTCCTTGCCGAAGCCCCCCACGGCCTTCGCCTCGGGCAGCTCGATCCCGGCGGCACCGTCGGCCCACTGAGCCGCGGGGGAACCCCGGAACGGCTCCCGGAGCGTCGGCCGGTCGGCCGGGACCTCCGGCGGGGCCCCGGTGGGCCGCGCGGTCTCCGCGGCGAGCGGCCCGGCGTCACGCTGCTCGGACGCGCCGGTCAGCCGGTCGATCAGCAGCTCCGGCCGCAGTGCGATCAGCGCCAGCCCGGCGATCAGCAGGATCGCCAGCGCCGGCTTGAGCCTGCCCGCCCTCTTCCCGCCGCGCATGTCCTGCGAGGCCGGCCCGGTCCGCCAGCCGGGCGGATCGCCTGCCGCGGCAGCCGCCTTCCGCCCGAACCGCCGCTTCGCGGCCTTGGCGCGCTCCGCCTCCTCCTGCCGCAGCCGCTCGGTCACCATCCGCGCCCGCGCGGACGGCTCCTTCGGCGCCTCCGAGCCCCCCTGCTCCGCCTGCCGGATGAACTCGTCCCACTCCTCATCGGAGATCTTGCCCGTCATTTCCCCACCCCCGAGCTTCCATGATCCTTCCGAATCGAGCCTCTCACGCGCGGTGGCGCGACCGCGACCGCCGGGGTCCGGGAACGGCGAAGGGCCCCGTCCCTCCGCCGAAGCGGTGGGACGGGGCCCCTCAAGGAGCTCTGCTACTGCTGAGCTACCAGGTCAGAACACGAATTACTTCGTGATCTTGATGACCTGGCCGGCGCCGACGGTCCGGCCACCCTCACGGATGGCGAACTTCAGGCCCTCCTCCATGGCGACCGGCTGGATCAGCGCGACGGTCATCTCGGTGTTGTCACCGGGCATGACCATCTCGGTGCCCTCGGGGAGGGTCACAACGCCCGTCACGTCCGTGGTACGGAAGTAGAACTGCGGACGGTAGTTGTTGAAGAACGGCGTGTGGCGGCCACCCTCGTCCTTGGACAGGATGTAGGCCTGGGCCTCGAACTCGGTGTGCGGGGTGACCGAGCCCGGCTTGATGATGACCTGGCCGCGCTCGACGTCCTCGCGCTTGATGCCGCGGAGCAGCAGACCGACGTTCTCACCGGCCTGGCCCTCGTCGAGCAGCTTGCGGAACATCTCGATGCCGGTGACCGTGGTGGTGGTCTTCTGCTCCTTGATGCCGATGATGTCAACGGTCTCGTTGACCTTCAGCAGACCACGCTCGATACGACCGGTGACGACGGTGCCACGACCGGTGATCGTGAAGACGTCCTCGACCGGCATCAGGAACGGCTTGTCGACGTCACGCTCGGGGGTGGGGATGGCCTCGTCCACCGCGGCCATGAGGCCGAGCAGCTTCTCGCCCCACTCCTTGTCGCCCTCGAGGGCCTTGAGCGCGGAGACCTGGACGACCGGAACGTCGTCGCCCGGGAACTCGTACTCGTTGAGGAGCTCACGAACCTCGAGCTCGACGAGCTCCAGGATCTCCTCGTCGTCCACCATGTCGGCCTTGTTCAGGGCGACGACGATGTACGGAACGCCGACCTGGCGGGCCAGGAGCACGTGCTCCTTGGTCTGCGGCATCGGGCCGTCGGTGGCGGCGACCACGAGGATGGCGCCGTCCATCTGCGCGGCACCGGTGATCATGTTCTTGATGTAGTCCGCGTGACCCGGGCAGTCGACGTGGGCGTAGTGACGCGCCTCGGTCTGGTACTCGACGTGCGCGATGGAGATGGTGATACCGCGCTGGCGCTCCTCAGGAGCCTTGTCGATCTGGTCGAAGGCCGAGGCCTCGTTCAGGTCCGGGTACGCGTCGTGCAGCACCTTGGTAATGGCGGCCGTGAGGGTCGTCTTACCGTGGTCAATGTGACCGATGGTGCCGATGTTGACGTGCGGCTTAGTCCGCTCGAACTTCGCCTTCGCCACTGGGGTCCTCCTGTGGAGTGGTTCTGTACGCCTTACTCATCGGCGCCAGGTGATCTTTGCTGGAATGCCGGCCCTCCGGGGCAACCGGAGCGGTTGCCCTTGTTGCCCCAGAGGTTCCGGTGACAAGCCTAAAGCGTGAACTCGGGAGAGTTACTCGCCCTTGGCCTTCGCGATGATCTCCTCGGCGACGTTCCGCGGAACCTCGGCGTAGGAGTCGAACTGCATCGAGTAGCTTGCGCGACCCGAGGTCTTGCTGCGGAGGTCGCCGACGTAGCCGAACATCTCCGACAGGGGCACGAGGCCCTTGACGATGCGGGCGCCGTGGCGCTCCTCCATGGCCTGGATCTGGCCACGGCGGGAGTTGATGTCGCCGATGACCTCACCCATGTAGTCCTCGGGCGTGGTGACCTCAACGGCCATCATCGGCTCGAGGAGCACGGGCGAAGCCTTGCGAGCGGCCTCCTTGAACGCCTGCGAACCGGCGATCTTGAAGGCGAGCTCGGAGGAGTCGACCTCGTGGTAGGCACCGTCGAGAAGGATGACGCGAACGCCGGTCATCTCGTAGCCGGCCAGGATGCCGAACTGCATGGCCTCCTGCGCACCCGCGTCCACCGAAGGGATGTACTCCTTCGGGATGCGGCCACCGGTGACCTTGTTCACGAACTCGTACGAGGTCTCGCCGGCCTCGATGGGCTCGATCGCGATCTGCACCTTGGCGAACTGACCGGTACCACCGGTCTGCTTCTTGTGGGTGTAGTCCACGCGCTCGACGGCCTTGCGGATCGTCTCGCGGTACGCGACCTGCGGCTTGCCGACGTTGGCCTCGACCTTGAACTCACGGCGCATGCGGTCGACCAGCACCTCGAGGTGCAGCTCGCCCATACCGCCGATGATGGTCTGGCCGGTCTCCTCGTCCGAGTGGACCTGGAAGGAGGGGTCCTCCTCCGCGAGACGCTGGATGGCGACACCCAGCTTCTCCTGGTCACCCTTGGACTTGGGCTCGATGGCGACCTGGATGACCGGGGCCGGGAAGTCCATGGACTCCAGGATGACCGGGGCCTTCTCGTCGCACAGCGTCTCACCGGTGGTGGTCTGCTTCAGGCCCATGACGGCGACGATGTCGCCGGCGCCCACCGAGTCGATCTCCTCACGCTTGTTCGCGTGCATGCGGTAGATCTTGCCGATGCGCTCCTTCTTGCCCTTGACGGAGTTCAGCACCGAAGAGCCGGACTCCAGGCGGCCCGAGTACACCCGGACGAAGGTGAGCTTGCCGAGGTGCGGGTCGCTCATGATCTTGAACGCCAGCGCCGAGAGGGGCTCCTCGTCGGACGGCTTGCGCTTCACGACGGTCTCGGCGTCCTTGACGTCGTGACCCTCGATCGCCTCGATGTCGAGCGGCGACGGCAGGTAGCGGACGACAGCGTCGAGCAGGGGCTGGACACCCTTGTTCTTGAACGCCGTACCACAGAACACCGCGGTGACCGTGGAGCCCTCGCCCTTGCCGGAGCCGAGGATGATGCGGCGGACGGCGGCGTGCAGCTGCTCCTCGGTCGGCTCCTCGCCGCCCAGGTACAGCTCCATCATCTCGTCGTCGTTCTCGGCGACGGCCTCGACCAGCTTGCCGCGCCACTCATCGGCCAGCTCGGCGTGCGTGGCGGGGATGTCGACGACGTCGTACATCTCGCCCTTGGTGGCCTCGGCGGACCACACGAGCGCCTTCATGCGGACGAGGTCGACAACACCCTGGAAGTCCGCCTCGGCACCGATCGGCAGCTGCATGACGATCGGGACCGCGCCGAGGCGGTCCTTGATCATGTCGACGCAGCGCATGAACTCGGCGCCGGTACGGTCGAGCTTGTTGACGAAGCAGATGCGCGGCACGCCGTAACGGTCGGCCTGGCGCCACACCGTCTCGGACTGCGGCTCAACACCGGCAACACCGTCGAACACGGTGACGGCACCGTCGAGGACGCGGAGCGAACGCTCCACCTCGACGGTGAAGTCGACGTGGCCCGGGGTGTCGATGATGTTGATCGTGTGATCGACGTCCTCGAGCGGCCAGTGGCAGGTCGTCGCGGCGGACGTGATGGTGATGCCGCGCTCCTGCTCCTGCTCCATCCAGTCCATCGTGGCAGCGCCGTCGTGGACCTCACCGATCTTGTAAGACACACCGGTGTAGAACAGGATGCGCTCGGTGGTGGTCGTCTTGCCCGCGTCGATGTGGGCCATGATGCCGATGTTGCGCACCTTGGCCAGGTCAAGCGAAGTGGTAGCCATAGTGGCTCAGTCTTCTCTCGGTCTCGATGTGGACTGCGACTACCAGCGGTAGTGCGCGAAGGCCTTGTTGGACTCGGCCATCTTGTGCGTGTCCTCACGCTTCTTGACGGCCGCACCGAGGCCGTTCGAAGCGTCGAGGAGCTCGTTCATCAGGCGCTCGGTCATGGTCTTCTCGCGGCGGGCGCGGGAGTAACCCACGAGCCAGCGCAGCGCGAGGGTCGACTGGCGACCCGGCTTGACCTCGACCGGAACCTGGTAGGTCGCGCCACCGACACGGCGGGACTTGACCTCGAGGGACGGCTTGACGTTCTCCAGGGCGCGCTTCAGCGTGATGACCGGGTCGTTGCCCGTCTTCTCGCGGAGGCCTTCCATGGCGCCGTAGACGATGCGCTCGGCAGTGGAGCGCTTGCCGTCCAGGAGGATCTTGTTGATCAGCGAGGTGACCAGAGGAGAGCTGTAGACCGGGTCGATGATGACCGGGCGCTTCGGGGCGGGGCCCTTACGAGGCATTCTTACTTCTCCTTCTTGGCGCCGTAGCGGCTGCGGGCCTGCTTGCGGTTCTTGACAGCCTGGGTGTCAAGCGCACCGCGGATGATCTTGTAACGAACACCCGGCAGGTCCTTCACACGGCCACCACGCACGAGCACGATGGAGTGCTCCTGCAGGTTGTGTCCCTCACCCGGAATGTAGGCCGTGACCTCGATGCCCGAGGTCAGACGCACACGCGCGACCTTACGGAGGGCCGAGTTCGGCTTCTTCGGGGTGGTCGTGAACACACGCGTGCAGACGCCACGACGCTGGGGCGAAGCCTCAAGCGCGGGCGTCTTCGTCTTCTCGACCTTGTCCTGCCGGCCCTTACGGACCAGCTGCTGGATCGTAGGCACTACTTCTCCGGTTTCTGTGTGCCGTTGGTGAAACTAACCTGGAACTTCTCCGACCCACGCGGTCGGGTGTGTCGGACCCGGCAGGCCTCCGCGAAGGCGGAAACGCACTCGGATCACGGTGGCTGCTACGGCTCTCATGCGGTTGATCGACACGCACGGGAGCCCAGGCACACCCCAGGCACAAGGTCTGAGCGTACCTACCGCACTGACTCCGGTCAAAACAAATGCCCCGGGCCCGGGAACCGCCCCCGCCCGTCCCCTGAACGGCTGCATAAACTACCGAACAGGCCATTATAGCGATCTTCAGGGAGTACTGCATTGGCGAGCCGGATCAAGCGGCTGTACGCCCCCCTGCTCGCCTTCGCGATCACCTCGGCGGCGTTCTGCACCGCCTGGGTGTGGCGCGGCAGCTTCCCCTTCGGGAACACCGGGCGGGCCATCAACGACCAGGCGAACCAGTACGTCCCCTTCCACCGGGCACTGTGGGACCTGGCGCACGGCCAGGCGGCCGGCGACGTCCTCTTCACCTGGCGCGGCGGCTTCGGACAGCAATTCCTGTCCGACTACTACACCTACCTCGGCAACCCGTTCTCCTGGCTGGCGGTACTGGTCCCGCGGGCCCACGTCGACCTCGCGGTCTTCCTGGTCACCCCGGTCACCATGGGGTTCGCCGCCGCGCTGATGGCGGTGTACCTGGGCCGGCTGGTGCCGGGCCCGTGGTGGCAGCGCGGGGTGCTCGGCGCCGCGTACGGCCTGTGCGGGTGGGCGCTCAGCGACGCCTCGTACATCCCGATGTGGCTGTGGGGCCTGGCCGCCCTCCCGATGCTCGGCATCGCGGTCGAGTGGTGCCTGGAGCAGCGGCGCTGGCCCGCCGCCACCGCCCTGGTCGCGCTCGCCTGGCTGGGCAACTTCTACACGGCGATGATGGCCACGATGGCCGTCAGCGTCATTCTGGTCATCCGTCTCATCACTCGGGACATGACCGCCCGGCAGCGCGTCCGCGTGCTCGGGCGGGCCGCGACGGCGGCCGGTGCCGGCATCGCCCTGACCCTCCCGCTACTGCTCCCTTCCTTCCTCTCCAGTGGTGCCGCCCAGCCCACCGCGGTCGCCGAGTTCGACCCGCAGCGGCTGGACGTGTTCCTCACCGGGATGCTGCCGGCCACCCACCTGTGGGGCGGCCGGCCCCGGCTCTACATCGCTTCCGTGGGCCTGATCCTGGCCGGGTCCTTCCTGCTCAACACGCGTGTCGCCCGGAAGACCCGGCTGGTGTGGGGCCTGGCCGCGGTGCTGGTGGCGGCCTCCTTCCAGTTCCCGCCCACCCAGTACCTCTGGCACGGGCTGGCGGTCCCGAACGGCAACCCGTACCGCGAGGCCTTCGTCTTCAGCGCGATGCTGGTGGTCCTGGCCTGGATGTCGCTGGCCAACCGGCCCCGCCCGCTGCACCTGGCGCTCACCTTCGGGCTGCTGGTGCTCGCCACCTTCCTGCTACGGAACACCGACGACTTCTCCGTCGAGACCTGGTACGCCGTCCTGGGCGGCGGGGCGCTCTCGCTGCTCGCGCTGCTCCTGCTGCACCTGGGTGAGCGGCGCCGCGCGCTGGTCCCGGTGGCCGCCGTGCTGATGGTCTCGGTGGTCTTCGCCGAGTCCGCGCTGTCCGCCGCCAACGCGGACGAGAAGCGGGCCCGGGAGCGGTGGGCGAAGCCGGCCGCGACCTCGAACCGGTCGATCACCAACCATGCCGAGGCGGTCCGGCAGGTGGACGGCTGGCCCGTATACCGGACCGATTCGGGGAAGCCGCAGACCTCGTACAACGACGCCCTCGCCCTCCGGGCGGAAGGCCCGCAGTACTACAGCAGCTACCTGCCCGAGGTCACGTACCGGGCGCTCGAACCCCTGGGCTACGGATACAAGAACGACGGCCGGACCCTCTTCGGCGCCGACAACCCCGTCCTCGACGCGATCTTCTCGATCGGTGCGCGGGTCTCCCCGGTCCCGGGCGAGAAGAACGCCTGGCAGGGCACGAAGTTCCCGGCTCCCCCGCTGGTGACCGTCCGGTCCGGCCCCTACTCCTCCCCCAACCCGGCCGGCAGCGTCTGGGCGAACCAGGAGGAGGTCCTGGGGAGCACGGTGTACCAGGTGCCCCGGACCACTCGATCGGGAAGCGCCACCGAACAGAAGTACGCCGCCCAGTGCGCTCCCGGCTCCGAGGCGTACTGGTATTCCCCCGCCCTGAACGGCGTCCTCCGTACGGGCGGCACCGACCACCGCATCGAGGACAGGCAGACGGGCGTGCTGAAGCTCGGCCCGGTCCCCGCGAACGGCCGGGTGGAGGTCACCGTCCGCACCAAGAGCCAGGGGGCGGCGCCCGGGCAGCCCATCGGCTGCCTGAAGCCCGGGGCCGTCGGCGCGGCCGTGGCGTCCCTGACCGCCACCGGCGCCACCTCGGTAGGCGTCGGCGGACACACCATCGGGGCCACCCTCCCGAAGGGGACCCGCGGTACCGCGGTCTTCGCCATGACCGCCGTCCCGGGCTGGCAGTGCTCCGCCCCGATGAAGCCCTTCCACGGCCTGGTCGCCCTGGAGGTCCCGGCCGGCACCGGGAAGGTCTCCTGCACCTTCACCCCGAAGGGCTTCCGTCCCGGCCTCGCAGCCGCCGGCCTGGCCCTGCTGGCGCTGCTCACGGTCACCGTGGTCGCCCGCCGGCGCGTCCGGCCGGACAGCACGGAGGCCGCCGCCGAGGAACGGCCCGCGGTCACGACGGCCGCCTAGCCCGGCAGCGGCAGCGAACTCCGCTGCGGACACGGCAGAGCCCCCGGTCGGGAACGACCGGGGGCTCTTTCGTGCTCCGGACCGGGGGCCGGACCGGGTGTCAGGCTGCGGGCCGGGGGCCGGGCCGGGGGCCGGGCCAGGTGGTGCCCAGCCGGGAACGCCGCAGGGCGGCCACCCTTCCGGGTGACCGCCCTGCGGTTGTTACTGCCTGTGACCTCAGCCGTTGTACGGGCCGTAGTCGTAGTCCTCCAGCGGGACCGCCTGGCCGGAGCCGGTGCCGAAGGGCGAGTAGTCGATGTCGTCGTAGCCGACGGCCGAGTACATCGCGGCCTTCGCCTCCTCGGTGGGCTCCACCCGGATGTTGCGGTAGCGGGACAGACCCGTACCGGCCGGGATGAGCTTACCGATGATGACGTTCTCCTTGAGGCCGATGAGGCTGTCGGACTTGGCGTTGATCGCCGCGTCCGTCAGGACTCGGGTCGTCTCCTGGAAGGAGGCGGCCGACAGCCAGGACTCCGTCGCCAGCGAGGCCTTGGTGATACCCATCAGCTGCGGACGGCCGGAGGCGGGGTGACCGCCCTCGGTGACCACACGACGGTTCTCGGTCTCGAAGCGCGAACGCTCGACGAGCTCGCCCGGAAGCAGCTCGGCGTCGCCCGACTCGATGATCGTCACGCGGCGGAGCATCTGCCGGATGATGATCTCGATGTGCTTGTCGTGGATCGACACGCCCTGCGAGTTGTAGACCTTCTGGACCTCGCCGACCAGGTGGACCTGGACCGCACGCTGGCCGAGGATGCGCAGCACGTCGTGCGGGTTGGTGGCACCCGCGGTGAGCTTCTGGCCCACCTCGACGTGGTCGCCCTCGGTGACCTCGAGGCGCGCACGCTTCGAGATCGGGAAGGCGGTCTCGTCGGAGCCGTCGTCCGGCGTGATGACGATCTTCTTGGTCTTCTCGGTCTCCTCGATCCGCACGCGGCCGGCGGCCTCGGAGATCGGGGCGACACCCTTCGGGGTACGGGCCTCGAAGAGCTCGACGACACGCGGCAGACCCTGGGTGATGTCGTCACCGGCCACACCACCGGTGTGGAAGGTACGCATCGTCAGCTGGGTACCGGGCTCACCGATGGACTGGGCGGCGATGATGCCGACCGCCTCACCGATGTCGACCAGCTTGCCGGTGGCCAGCGAGCGGCCGTAGCAGAAGGCACAGGTGCCGACCGCGGACTCACAGGTCAGGACCGAGCGGGTCTTGACCTCCTCGACGCCGTGGGCGACCAGGGCGTCGATCAGGACGTCGCCGAGGTCGACGTTGGCCGGCGCGATGACCTTGCCGTCGATGACCACGTCCTCCGCCAGCATGCGGGCGTAGACCGAGGTCTCGACGTCGTCGGCCTTGCGCAGGACGCCGTCCTCGCCGCGGACCGCGATCTTCAGCTTCAGACCGCGCTCGGTGCCACAGTCCTCCTCGCGGATGATCACGTCCTGCGAGACGTCCACCAGACGACGGGTGAGGTAACCCGAGTCGGCGGTACGCAGGGCGGTGTCGGCCAGACCCTTACGGGCACCGTGGGTGGAGATGAAGTACTCCAGCACGGACAGGCCCTCACGGAAGGACGCCTTGATCGGACGCGGGATGGTCTCGTTCTTCGCGTTCGACACCAGACCACGCATACCGGCGATCTGCCGCATCTGCATCATGTTTCCTCGGGCACCCGAGTCAACCATCATGAAGATGGGGTTGGTCTTGGGGAAGTTCGCGTTCATCGCCTCGGCGACCTCGTTGGTCGCCTTGGTCCAGATCGCGATGAGCTCCTGCGTGCGCTCGTCCTTGGTGATCAGACCGCGCTCGTACTGCTTCTGGACCTTCTCGTCCTGGGCCTCGTAGCCCGCGACGATCTCCTTCTTGGCCTCGGGGACCACGACGTCGGAGATGGCCACGGTGACGCCGGAACGGGTCGCCCAGTGGAAGCCGGCCGCCTTCAGGTTGTCGAGCGTCGCCGCCACGATGACCTTGGGGTAGCGCTCGGCCAGGTCGTTGACGATCTCGGAGAGCTGCTTCTTGCCCACCGAGTAGTCGACGAACGGGTAGTCCTCGGGCAGCAGCTCGTTGAAGAGCGCACGGCCCAGCGTGGTCTTCAGACGGAAGCTGTCGCCCGGCTGGAATTCCTGCTCACCCTCCTCGGCGACCGGGGGGACCCAGCCGCGCGGCGGGATGGTGCCCACCGGGAAGCGGATGTCGACGGAGGACTGCAGCGACAGCTCGCCGGCGTCGAACGCCATGATCGCCTCGGCGGTGGAGCCGAAGGAGCGGCCCTCGCCCTTGACGTTCCGCAGCTCGCCGTCGGTGGTGAGGAAGAACAGACCGAGGACCATGTCCTGGGTCGGCATCGTCACCGGGCGGCCGTCGGCCGGCTTGAGGATGTTGTTCGAGGACAGCATCAGGATGCGGGCCTCGGCCTGCGCCTCCGCGGAGAGCGGCAGGTGGACGGCCATCTGGTCACCGTCGAAGTCCGCGTTGAACGCGGTGCAGACGAGCGGGTGGATCTGGATGGCCTTGCCCTCGACCAGCTGGGGCTCGAAGGCCTGGATGCCGAGGCGGTGCAGCGTGGGCGCACGGTTCAGCAGCACCGGGTGCTCGGCGATGACCTCTTCGAGGACGTCGTACACGACGGTGCGGCCGCGCTCGACCATGCGCTTGGCCGACTTGATGTTCTGCGCGTGGTTCAGGTCGACCAGGCGCTTCATCACGAACGGCTTGAAGAGCTCCAGCGCCATGGCCTTGGGCAGACCACACTGGTGCAGCTTCAGCTGCGGGCCGACGACGATGACGGAACGCGCCGAGTAGTCGACACGCTTGCCGAGCAGGTTCTGACGGAATCGACCCTGCTTGCCCTTCAGCATGTCGCTGAGGGACTTCAGCGGACGGTTGCCGGGGCCCGTGACCGGGCGGCCGCGGCGGCCGTTGTCGAAGAGGGCGTCGACCGCCTCCTGGAGCATCCGCTTCTCGTTGTTCACGATGATCTCGGGGGCACCGAGGTCGAGCAGACGCTTCAGACGGTTGTTGCGGTTGATGACACGGCGGTACAGGTCGTTCAGGTCGGAGGTCGCGAAGCGGCCACCGTCCAGCTGCACCATCGGACGCAGGTCCGGCGGGATGACCGGGACGCAGTCCAGGACCATGCCCTTGGGGCTGTTGCTGGTCTGCAGGAACGCGGAGACGACCTTCAGGCGCTTCAGCGCACGGGTCTTCTTCTGGCCCTTGCCGGTACGGATGATCTCGCGGAGGCGCTCGGCCTCCTCCTCCAGGTCGAAGGACTCCAGGCGCTTCTGCAGCGCCGCGGCACCCATCGAGCCGTCGAAGTACGTGCCGAAGCGGTCACGCAGCTCGCGGTAGAGGAGCTCGTCGCCCTCCAGGTCCTGGACCTTGAGGTTCTTGAAGCGGTTCCAGACCTCGTCCAGGCGGTCGATCTCGCGCTGGGAGCGGTCGCGGAGCTGCTTCATCTCGCGCTCGGCACCCTCGCGGACCTTGCGGCGCACGTCGGCCTTGGCGCCCTCGGCCTCGAGCTCGGCCAGGTCGGTCTCGAGCTTCTTGGCGCGGGCCTCGAGGTCGGCGTCGCGGCGGTTCTCGATCTGCTGGCGCTCGACGGAGACGTGGGCCTCCAGCGACGGCAGGTCGCGCTGACGGCGCTCGTCGTCGACGAACGTGATCATGTACGCGGCGAAGTAGATGACCTTCTCGAGGTCCTTCGGCGCGAGGTCCAGCAGGTAGCCCAGGCGCGACGGGACACCCTTGAAGTACCAGATGTGGGTGACGGGGGCGGCGAGCTCGATGTGGCCCATCCGCTCACGGCGCACCTTGGCGCGGGTGACCTCGACGCCACAGCGCTCGCAGATGATGCCCTTGAAGCGGACACGCTTGTACTTGCCGCAGTAGCACTCCCAGTCCCGGGTCGGACCGAAGATCTTCTCGCAGAAGAGTCCGTCCTTTTCGGGCTTCAGGGTGCGGTAGTTGATGGTCTCCGGCTTCTTTACCTCGCCGTGCGACCAGGTACGGATGTCGTCCGCGGTGGCAAGGCCGATCCGCAGCTCGTCGAAGAAGTTGACGTCGAGCACTGTGCGTCAATCCCTCTTTCGGGGTCGTGTCTCTTGATCAGTGGTCTGAAACGGTCCCGGGGCGGCGGGGGCTCTTGTGGAGCCCCCGCCGGGCCCGTCAGACCTCTTCGACGCTGCTCGGCTCGCGCCGGGACAGGTCGATACCGAGCTCCTCCGCCGCGCGGAAGACGTCCTCGTCGGTGTCGCGCATCTCGATGGACATGCCGTCCGAGGACAGCACCTCCACGTTGAGGCAGAGCGACTGCATTTCCTTGATGAGCACCTTGAAGGACTCGGGAATGCCCGGCTCGGGGATGTTCTCGCCCTTGACGATGGCCTCGTAGACCTTCACTCGGCCGGTGACGTCGTCGGACTTGATGGTCAGCAGCTCCTGGAGGGCGTACGCGGCGCCGTAAGCCTCCAGCGCCCACACCTCCATCTCACCGAAGCGCTGGCCACCGAACTGCGCCTTACCACCCAGCGGCTGCTGCGTGATCATCGAGTACGGACCGGTCGAACGCGCGTGCAGCTTGTCGTCGACCAGGTGGTGGAGCTTGAGGATGTACATGTACCCGACCGAGATCGGGTCCGGGAACGGCTCGCCGGAGCGGCCGTCGAACAGGCGCGCCTTGCCGGACGGGAGCACCATCCGCTCGCCGTCGCGGTTCGGGATCGTGTGCTGCAGGAGGCCGGCGAGCTCGTCCTCACGGGCACCGTCGAACACCGGGGTGGCGACGTTGGTGCCGGGGGCGACCTGGTCGGCGCCGATGGCCTGCAGACGCTGGGCCCAGTCGTCCGCGAGGCCGGAGACGTCCCAGCCGCGGCTGGCGAGCCAGCCGAGGTGGATCTCCAGGACCTGTCCCGGGTTCATTCGGGACGGGACACCGAGCGGGTTGAGGATGATGTCGACCGGGGTGCCGTCCTCGAGGAAGGGCATGTCCTCGATCGGGAGGATCTTGGAGATGACACCCTTGTTGCCGTGGCGGCCGGCGAGCTTGTCACCGTCGGTGATCTTGCGCTTCTGGGCGACGTAGACGCGGACCAGCTGGTTCACGCCCGGGGGAAGCTCGTCCCCCTCCTCGCGGTCGAAGACGCGGACGCCGATGACCTTGCCGATCTCACCGTGCGGCACCTTCAGGGAGGTGTCACGGACCTCGCGGGCCTTCTCACCGAAGATCGCGCGGAGCAGGCGCTCCTCCGGGGTCAGCTCGGTCTCACCCTTCGGGGTGACCTTGCCGACCAGGATGTCGCCGGCGACGACGTCCGCACCGATGCGGATGATGCCGCGCTCGTCGAGGTCGGCGAGGACCTCCTCGGAGACGTTCGGGATGTCCCGGGTGATCTCCTCGGGGCCGAGCTTGGTGTCACGGGCGTCGACCTCGTGCTCCTCGATGTGGATCGAGGAGAGGACGTCGTCCTGCACGAGGCGCTGCGACAGGATGATCGCGTCCTCGTAGTTGTGACCCTCCCACGGCATGAACGCCACGAGCAGGTTCTTGCCGAGGGCCATCTCGCCCTCTTCGGTCGCCGGACCGTCGGCGAGGACCTGGGACTCGATGATCCGGTCGCCCTCGTTGACGATGACCTTCTGGTTGACCGAGGTGCCCTGGTTGGAGCGGTTGAACTTGGCGACGCGGTACGTGGTGTACGTGCCGTCGTCGTTGGCGACGGTGATGTAGTCGGCCGAGACCTCCTGGACGACACCGTCCTTCTCCGCCTTGATGGAGTCGCCGGCGTCGACGGCACAGCGGTACTCCATGCCGGTGCCGACGAGCGGGGCCTCCGCCTTGATGAGCGGAACGGCCTGGCGCATCATGTTCGCGCCCATGAGGGCGCGGTTGGCGTCGTCGTGCTCGAGGAACGGGATCATCGCGGTCGCGACGGACACCATCTGGCGCGGGGAGACGTCCATGTAGTCGACGTCGTCGCCGGCGATGTAGTCGATCTCGCCGCCACGGCGGCGGACCAGGACGCGGTTCTCGGAGAAGCGCATGTCCTCGTCCAGGCGCGCGTTGGCCTGGGCGATGACGAAGCGGTCCTCTTCGTCGGCGGTCAGGTAGTCGACCTCGTCGGTGACGACACCCTCGACGACCTTGCGGTACGGGGTCTCGACGAAACCGAACGCGTTGACGCGGCCGTAGGACGCGAGCGAGCCGATCAGACCGATGTTCGGGCCTTCGGGGGTCTCGATCGGGCACATGCGGCCGTAGTGCGACGGGTGCACGTCACGGACCTCGAAGCCGGCCCGCTCACGGGAGAGACCGCCGGGACCCAGGGCCGAGAGACGACGCTTGTGCGTCAGACCCGACAGCGGGTTGTTCTGGTCCATGAACTGCGACAGCTGGCTGGTGCCGAAGAACTCCTTGATGGAGGCGACGACCGGCCGGATGTTGATCAGGGTCTGCGGCGTGATCGCCTCGACGTCCTGGGTGGTCATGCGCTCGCGGACGACGCGCTCCATCCGGGCCAGGCCGGTGCGGACCTGGTTCTGGATGAGCTCGCCGACGTTGCGCAGACGACGGTTGCCGAAGTGGTCGATGTCGTCGACCTCGACCACGATGTTCGTGCCGTTCTCACCGACGGTCTCGACCTCGCCCGCGTGGAGCTTCACGAGGTAGCGGATCGTGGCGATGACGTCGTCGGTGGTGAGGACCCCGGCGTCGAGCGGCTCGTCCGCGCCCAGCTTCTTGTTGACCTTGTAGCGGCCGACCTTCGCGAGGTCGTAGCGCTTCGGGTTGAAGTACAGGTTCTCGAGCAGCGTCTGCGCGGCCTCACGGGTCGGCGGCTCGCCCGGACGCAGCTTGCGGTAGATGTCGAGCAGCGCGTCGTCCTGGCCCTGGGTGTGGTCCTTCTCCAGGGTGGCGCGCATGGACTCGTACTCGCCGAACTCCTCGAGGATCTGCTCGGTGGTCCAGCCGAGAGCCTTCAGGAGGACGGTGACGGACTGCTTGCGCTTGCGGTCGATGCGGACGCCGACCATGTCGCGCTTGTCGACCTCCATCTCCAGCCAGGCACCCCGGGACGGGATGATCTTGGCGGAGAAGATGTCCTTGTCGGACGTCTTGTCGATGGAGGAGTCGAAGTAGACACCCGGCGAACGGACCAGCTGCGACACCACGACACGCTCGGTGCCGTTGATGACGAAGGTGCCCTTGCTGGTCATGAGCGGGAAGTCGCCCATGAAGACCGTCTGAGACTTGATCTCACCGGTCTCGTTGTTCGTGAACTCGGCCGTGACGAAGAGCGGCGCGGCGTACGTGAAGTCGCGGTCCTTGCACTCGTCCACCGAGTTCTTCGCCGGCTCGAACCGGTGGTCGCGGAAGGTCAGCGACATCGACCCGGAGAAGTCCTCGATCGGGGAGATCTCCTCGAAGATCTCCTCCAGACCGGACTTCGTGGGGACGTCCTGTCCACTCTCCAGCGCCGACTCGACGCGAGACTTCCAGGCGGCATTGCCGAGCAGCCAGTCAAAGCTCTCGGTCTGCAGCGCCAGGAGGTTCGGAACCTCGAGGGGCTCCTTGATCTTTGCAAAGGAGATGCGCAGCGGGGCGGTGCTGGCGCCGTTGTTCGTATTGGTCGAGGCGTTGCGCGAGGCGGCCAAGAGGGGGTCCTTCCGAGGGCTCGGACTCACTACGCGCGTACCGGTCCCAGCCGACACAGGAGACGGGATGCTTCCTTTCCCGGACAAAAGGCCAGGTCAGAGACATTCAGTCAGGTCTGCTCGAGCGTGGGCATGCCCCTGGCGACGGGCAGGGGGCAGCTAACAGGCAGCGCAAAGGGTCAGTGTAGCCACTTGGCTCACTGATGTCCAGACCAGGTTTCTGAAGCCCGGCAAAAGACCTTCCCTGTGTTGTTGAACGCGCCGCAACCCTCGCGCGCCCCGAACACAGAGCGCGTATCGATACTGCCCTCTTCGTAGTCGATCCATGCCTCGGAACCGGATCGATCTGGGCTGCGGCTTGCAACGGGTCTGAGAATTGCGCGCCGCGTGCCGTTCGTCAAGGCCCCCTGCTCCGTGCGGATCATCACCGGACCCGCCTCCAGAGCAACGAAGATCACCATACTCCTCAACGAGAGCAGGGCAAGCCAGGCACTTCGGATACGTCAAAGGGCGACCACCCTTTCGGGTGATCGCCCTTCGCAGAGGCCGTCAGACGGCCTCAGAGGTGTTACTTGACCTCGACGGACGCGCCAGCGGCCTTGAGGGACTCGGCGGCCTTCTCAGCGGCCTCCTTGTTGACCTTCTCGAGGACCGGCTTCGGGGTGCCGTCGACGAGGTCCTTGGCCTCCTTCAGACCCAGGGAGGTCAGCTCGCGCACGACCTTGATGACCTGGATCTTCTTGTCGCCCGCACCGGTGAGGATGACGTCGAACTCGTCCTTCTCCTCCTCGGCCTCGGCGACGGGGCCGACACCGGCCGGGCCGGCAACGGCGACGGCCGCGGCGGCGGTGACGTCGAACTTCTCCTCGAAGGCCTTCACGAACTCGGAGAGCTCGATGAGGGTCATCTCCTCGAACTGAGCGAGCAGGTCGTCCTGAGACAGCTTCGCCATGATGGGCGATCCTTCCACTAATTCGGCTGGTGCCGAGATGTATCGAAAGGCGGGCGTAACGGCCCGCTACGACCCGCGCTCTAGGCGGCGCGGATCAATGCGCGAGCCGAATTACTCGGCACCGCCCTGCTCGGCGAGCTTGACGCGAAGCGCCTCCGCGGTGCGGACGAACTTCGACGGCAGCGCCTGGAAGAGCGAGGCAGCCTGGGACTGCTTGCCCTTGAACGCGCCGGCCAGCTTGCTGAGCAGAACCTCGCGGGACTCGAGGTCCGCAAGCTTCTTGATCTCGTCGGCGGACAGCGCCTTGCCGTCAAGGACACCGCCCTTGATGACGAGCTTGGGGTTGTCCTTGGCGAAGTCACGCAGAGCCTTCGCCGACTCCACCGGGTCACCGGTGATGAAGGCGACCGCGGTCGAACCAGCAAGGTGCTCGTCCAGCGCGGTGATCCCGACCGAGTTGGCCGCAATCTTGGTCAGCGTGTTCTTCACCACGGCGTACTGGGCGTTCTCACCGAGCGAACGACGCAGCGTCTTGAGCTGCGCAACGGTGAGCCCCGTGTACTCGGTCAGCACAGCGGCGTTCGAGCTGCGGAACATGTCCTCCAGCTCGGCTACCGCGGCAGCCTTGTCGGGCCTTGCCATAGAGCGTCGGCCTCCTTCCGGGTGATGAGGACCGCGCAGAAGGGGCTGGGCAAAACAAAGCGCCCCGGGCGCAGGCGCACGGGGCAACGCTCGACCAGGAACGAATCCCGGGAGCCTTTCCACATTCACCTGCGCGGGTCGCCCGCTTTCAGCGGATCCTTCGGCCACCGTTCCCTTGCGGGGACGGCAACGACCAGCGGTCTTTGGCTTCTCGGGAACTGTACGTGACCGCAGTCCGCGGAAGCAAATCCGCGGACTGCGGCACGGGGAGCGACGGCACCGGGAGGGGTCAGGCCCCCTGGGCCTTGGCCAGCTCGGACAGGTCCACCACCTGGTCGGCCGGCGGGGCGGTGAGCTCGACCGGCTGGTTGAAGTCCAGGAACTTGATCGTGATGTCCACCGGGCCCTGGGTGCCCTCGCCGCGGGTGCGGACCTGGACCGGCCGGCTGTCCTCGCCGATCCACATGTCCGTCAGCAGGCTCTTGATGCCCTGGGACTCCAGCTGCTTCAGGGACTTCTCGCGGCTCTCCTTCTGCTCGGGAGTGGCCTTCGCGAGGGAGGAGCGCATCTCCTCCGTGGTGACCGTGCCGCTGAGGTGCGTGGTCTTCTTGCCCTCGACGGTCTCCTCGCCGACCACCTTGAGGTCCTTGGCCGACTGGAGCTGGTTCGCCCGGTCACCGGGGTTCTCCGCCTGCTGGCCGCCGCCGTTGCCCAGGGCGTCGAGCTGCTTGGCCGCGCTCGGGTCGACGGCCTTGAGGTCGATCTTCAGGAACTTGTCCTCGCTGCCGAGGTACATGATCCCGTCGATCAGACGGATGTCGACGGTCTCGCCGGCCTTCGCCGGGTTGCTCATCTTCATGGACATGGCCACGGTCGGCTTGAGCCGGACGGAGGCCTCGCCCGCGACCTGCTGGCCCGCGGAGGAGCCGGTCATGGAGTAGCGCATCGAGGTGAGCTCGACGGAGTTCTTCTGCACCTTCTCCAGGTACGCGGCCGGCTCGACCTTGGTGACGACGGTGTTGGCACCCCCAGCCTTGTCCCCTGCCTTGCCGTCGGCCTTCTTGTCCCCGCAGGCGGTGGCCCCGCCGGCGAGGAGGACGGCGGCCAGTACGGCCGCGGCGGCCCGCTTCTTGACGTTGTCGCGCATGATTTCCCCACCCCATGTGATCAGCTGTCCTCCCCGACCATACGCGGGGATCCGTACATTCATGCGGAATTCCCGCACCCGTGCGGTCAGTCCGGCATGACCGGCCGGTCACCGGAAGCCGGGTCGAACACGTCCTCGGCGTCCGGTTCCGAGATGGTCAGCGGCGCGCCGAAGTCGGAGTAATGCCCGTCGATCGTGAAGGTCCCGGCCGGCGAGTCCATGATCACCTTCATCCGTACCGGGTACCCGTGACCGCCGAGCCAGACGTCCATGTCGTAGCCCGTGATCCCGACCGCTCGGGAAGCGGCGATCACTCGCTGCCGCTGCTCCGCCGGCATGGCCGCGGCCCTGGGACTGACGGCGGCCATCTCCTCCAGCGTGACCAGGCCCTTGTAGTGCTCGGTGGCGGTGCCGTCCACCTGCTCGGTACCGAGGTGCTTCAGGTTCGGAGAGTGGAGCAGCACCCCGAGCTGCTCGGCCGGGTCGTTGCTCATCCCCGTGGGCGTACCGTCGGGCCCCGGGGCGGCGGACGCCGGGGCGTGCATCCGCATCCAGCGCTTGCCCCCGGTCCGCTCCGCGAGCTCGGGTCCGACGTCGGCGTACCGCTTCGTGCCGAGCAGGATCATCCGCTGGCTCTCGGGGATCCTCACCGAGGTGGACTTCGGCTTCATGGCTCCGGTGAACCGCATGGTGACGTCCATGGCCGGGACGTCACCCCAGCCCTGCACACCGGCCATCTCGACCGTGCCGCCGCCGGAGTCACCGCCGAGGGTGATCGTCATGCGGACCTTGGCCGAGTACGCCTTGCCGGTCTTCTGCCAGGCGGCCTGCAAGGCCTGCGCCGCCGCCCCGGACGGCGCGGTGTCCCCCGACGCGCTCGCCGACGCCCTCACGGCCGTGTCCCCCGCGGCCCCGCCGCCTTCCCCACCCTGGCAGGCGGTCGCGGTCAGAGCGACCACCGCCGCCATGGCGGCGGCACGCACACCGCTCCTGACGCGGCTTGCCTCGTTCATTTCCCCACCCCTGTGCACGAGCAAAATCGAACGCATCCCAGGCACAACGCAACGGGCCCCGCGCTTCCGTTCGGAAGTGCGGGGCCCGTGGTGCCACTCAGCGAGCCGGAAGGGCTCGGCCCGGCTAGACGGCCGCCGGGTCCTCCTCGACGAGGAGGTTGCGGGTGCGGTTCGGGTCCAGCTGGATGCCGGGGCCCATGGTGGTGGTCAGGGCGGCCTTCTTCAGGTACCGGCCCTTCGCGGCGGACGGCTTCAGACGGAGGATCTCGTCCAGGGCCGCGCCGTAGTTCTCGATCAGCTGCTCATCGGTGAAGGAGACCTTGCCGATGATGAAGTGCAGGTTCGAGTGCTTGTCGACACGGAACTCGATCTTGCCGCCCTTGATGTCGGTGACGGCCTTGGCCACGTCCATGGTGACGGTGCCGGTCTTCGGGTTCGGCATCAGGCCACGCGGACCGAGCACGCGGCCGAGGCGGCCGACCTTGCCCATGAGGTCCGGGGTGGCGACAACCGCGTCGAACTCGTTCAGGCGGTTGCCCTTGGCGATCTCGTTGATCAGCTCGTCGTCGCCGACAATGTCGGCGCCGGCGGCTTCCGCGGCCGCAGCACGGTCACCGGTCGCGAAGACCAGGACCCGGGCGGTCTTGCCGGTGCCGTGCGGGAGGTTCACGGTGCCGCGGACCATCTGGTCGGCCTTGCGCGGGTCGACACCCAGGCGGAAGGCAACCTCGACGGTGGCGTCGAACTTGACGGACGAAAGCTCCTTGGCGAGACGGACGGCCTCGAGCGGGGCGTACTGCTTCTCCCGGTCGATCTTGGCGTCCGCAGCGCGGAGAGTCTTGCTGCGCTTCACTTCTGCTCCTGTTTTTGTTGCTTCAGGTGTGGAGTCGTGGTGCGGACCAGCGCTTGGCCCTACCACTGGGTAATGCAGGGAGGCTGAACTCAGCCCTCGACCGTGATGCCCATGGAGCGGGCGGTGCCGGCGATGATCTTCTCGGCGGCGTCGAGGTCGTTGGCGTTCAGGTCGGGCATCTTGGTGGTGGCGATCTCCCGGACCTGGTCGCGCGTCAGCTTGGCGACCTTGGTCTTGTGGGGCTCGCCGGAGCCCTTCTCCACACCAGCGGCCTTGAGGATCAGGCGGGCGGCCGGCGGAGTCTTGGTGACGAAGGTGAAGGAACGGTCCTCGTAGACCGTGATCTCCACCGGCACGACCATGCCACGCTGCGACTCGGTCGCGGCGTTGTAGGCCTTGCAGAACTCCATGATGTTGACGCCGTGCTGACCCAGCGCGGGGCCGACCGGCGGGGCCGGGTTGGCCGCACCGGCATTGATCTGGAGCTTGATAAGCCCCGTGACCTTCTTCTTCTTGGGAGGCATTGCTCTCTCCGGGTCCTAGTGAGAGTTTTCCAGCCGCCGTCCGGTCATCCGGATGGAGGCATACCGCACCACGATAACGGGTATCGGTGCGGGGCTTAAAACCGAGCAGGTCAGACCGCCCTTTGCGGGGCGATCCGACCTGTTCGGACGACTGTGGGCCAGAAGGTCAGTTCTTCTGGATCTGGTCGAAGCTGAGCTCGACCGGGGTCTCGCGGCCGAAGATCTCGACGAGGCCCTTGACCTTCTTCGAGTCCGGGTTGATCTCGTTGATGGTCGCCTGCAGCGTCGCGAACGGGCCGTCGGTGACGGTGACGGAGTCGCCGACCTCGAAGTCCAGCACCTGGATCTCGCGCTTGACGGCGGGCGCCGGCAGGCCGGCCTCCTCCGCGGCGGCCTTGGCGGCCTTCTCCTTGGCCTCCGGGGCGAGCATCTTGACGATCTCGTCCAGGGTCAGCGGGTACGGGTCGTACGCGTTGCCCACGAAGCCGGTGACGCCCGGGGTGTTCCGGACGACGCCCCAGGACTCGTTCGTCAGGTCCATGCGGACGAGCACGTAGCCGGGCAGCTTGTTCTGCCGGACGTTCTTGCGCTCGCCGTTCTTGATCTGGACGATCTCTTCCTCGGGCACCTCGGCCTGGTAGATGAACTCCTCGACGTTCAGCGAGACGGCGCGCTGCTCCAGATTGGCCTTCACGCGCTTCTCGTAGCCCGCGTAGGTGTGGATCACGTACCACTCGCCGGGGAGGGTGCGGAGCTCCTCGCGCAGGGCCTGCTCCGGGTCGACGGGCTCGGCCGGCTCCTCGGGGGCCTCCTCCGCCTGCGCCTCGACGGCCTCGGTCTCCTCGACCTCGTCCTCGTCGGTCTCGGCAGCCTCGTCCTCGTCGGTCTCGACGACCTCGTCGGCGGCCTCGTCCTCGTCGGCCTCGGTGTGCAGCGCGGCTTCCTCGGCGGGCTCGCCGGCCTCGATGTCGGCGGCCTCGGCCTCGTCGGGGTCCACAGCGTCCGCCGCCTCGACGATGTCGAGCTCGTCCTCGACGGACTCGACGGAGTCGTGGCTCACGTTCAGGTTCGGGTCAGACACGGTGGCGGCTTCTTCCTGGATACAAAAATGGGTGGAACATGCGAAAACGGGCGGCACCCATCAAGGCGCCGCCCTCCGCGGGGATCAGCCGAAGACGAACTTGATGGCTTCCTGGAACCCATAGTCAATCACGGTCACCAGACCGATCATGATGAGCACGAAGACAATCACCACGGTGGTGTACGTCGTCAGCTGGTTGCGAGTCGGCCACACGACCTTGCGCAGTTCCGCCACGACCTGGCGGTAGAAAAGCGCGAGGCGGCCCAGGGGGCCCTTCTTACCGCGCTTGCCGCCCTTACGGGCCTTCTTCTCGCGGGTCTCGTCCTCGGCATCAGGCATGTCGATGGAGCCCAGGGCGTCCGTCACGTCTCTCACCTGAATCCGGGTCATGGCCGTGCCGCGCCCGGTTGAGCCGCACGGCGGTGCATCGAAGTACGTACCTGCGCACACATCCGGCGAGGGAGTGTGGAGCAGGGCCGGAGGGACTCGAACCCCCAACCGCTGGTTTTGGAGACCAGTGCTCTACCAATTGAGCTACGACCCTTTGCGTCCCCCAACCTACAGCATCCGAGCGGATGCACGGTGTGCACGCGATCTCGTCGCTTGCTGAGGGCCAACGACAGGTGAGTGTACGTGTTCCTGCGCCCGACGTCGAACGACATTGATCCGGGCACGGCTGCGGAGCGTGTCCGGGGTACTCCCGGCGGGTGTCCGGGACTTGCCCCGAAGGTCTCCGGGGCTCCCCCGGAAGGTTGTCCTGAAGCGATCAGTCCGCTCTCTGAAACAAGGTGCCGCGCCCGTTTTCCGTCTGGGACGATTGGGACCATGACCTCTGCAACGCCTTCCTCCGAGCGCCGGGTTTCGGCCCGCATCGGCGCCATCTCCGAGTCCGCCACCCTCGCCGTGGACGCCAAGGCCAAGGCCCTCAAGGCCGCCGGGCGCCCGGTGATCGGCTTCGGCGCGGGCGAGCCCGACTTCCCGACCCCGGACTACATCGTCGAGGCCGCCGTCGAGGCCTGCCGCGACCCGAAGTTCCACCGCTACACGCCGGCCGGCGGTCTGCCGGAGCTGAAGAAGGCCATCGCCGAGAAGACGCTGCGCGACTCCGGCTACCGGGTCGACGCGTCCCAGGTGCTGGTCACCAACGGCGGCAAGCAGGCGATCTACAACGCCTTCGCGGCGATCCTGGACCCGGGTGACGAGGTCATCGTCCCGGCCCCGTACTGGACCACCTACCCGGAGTCCATCCGCCTCGCGGGCGGTGTCCCGGTCGAGGTCGTCGCCGACGAGACCACCGGCTACCGGGTCTCCGTCGAGCAGCTGGAGGCCGCGCGCACCGAGCGCACCAAGGTCGTCCTGTTCGTCTCCCCCTCCAACCCGACCGGCGCGGTCTACAGCGAGGAGGACGCGAAGGCGATCGGCGAGTGGGCCGCCGAGCACGGCCTGTGGGTCCTCACCGACGAGATCTACGAACACCTGGTCTACGGCGAGGCGAAGTTCACCTCGCTGCCGGTGCTGGTGCCCGCCCTCGCCGACAAGTGCATCATCGTCAACGGTGTCGCGAAGACGTACGCGATGACCGGCTGGCGCGTCGGGTGGGTCATCGGCCCGCAGGACGTCATCAAGGCCGCGACCAACCTGCAGTCGCACGCCACCTCCAACGTCTCCAACGTGGCCCAGGTGGCCGCCATCGCCGCGGTCTCGGGTGACCTGGACGCGGTCGCGGAGATGCGGAAGGCCTTCGACCGCCGCCGCCAGACCATGGTGAAGATGCTCAACGAGATCGACGGCGTGCTCTGCCCCACCCCCGAGGGCGCGTTCTACGCGTACCCGTCGGTCAAGGCCCTGCTGGGCAAGGAGATCCGCGGCAAGCGCCCGCAGACCTCCGCCGAGCTGGCCTCCCTGATCCTGGACGAGGCCGAGGTCGCCGTCGTCCCGGGTGAGGCCTTCGGCACCCCGGGTTACCTGCGCCTCTCCTACGCCCTGGGCGACGAGGACCTGGTGGAGGGCGTGTCCCGGATCCAGAAGCTCCTCGCCGAGGCGAAGGCCTAGCAGCGGCCCGCGGCGAGTCCCGGAGCGGCGTCACCCCGGCGGGGGTGACGCCGCTCCGGCGTTTCACGGCGCCGCCGGGGCCCGGGCGGCGCGCGCCCCTCGTATTCGCGTTCGGGCAAGCTCCCGTTCAGGGAATCGGGCTGCCGAACGGGTGAGGATGCGGCAGGATCACCGGATGGAGCACGTACGCGATCTCACGCTTCTGCCGAAAGCCCACCTGCACCTGCACTTCACCGGGTCCATGCGGCCCTCGACGCTGCTGGAGCTCGCCGACAAGTACGGCGTACGGCTCCCGGACGCGCTGACCGCCGGCGAGCCGCCCAGGCTGCGGGCCACCGACGAACGCGGCTGGTTCCGCTTCCAGCGGCTCTACGACGCCGCCCGCTCCTGCCTGCGCGCCCCCGAGGACATCCAGCGCCTGGTCCGCGAGGCCGCAGAGGAGGACGTCCGGGACGGCGGCGGCTGGCTGGAGATCCAGGTCGACCCCACCTCGTACGCGCCGCACCTCGGCGGGCTGATCCCGGCCGTGGAGATCATCCTGGACGCCGTGGACTCCGCGTCCCGGGACACCGGTCTCGGCATGCGGGTGCTCATCGCGGCCAACCGGATGAAGCACCCGCTGGACGCCCGCACCCTGGCCCGGCTCGCGGTGCGGTACGCCGACCGCGGTGTGGTCGGTTTCGGCCTCTCCAACGACGAGCGCCGGGGCATGGCCCGCGATTTCGACCGGGCTTTCGCCATCGCCCGTGAGGGTGGTCTGCTGGCGGCCCCGCACGGCGGGGAGCTGACCGGCCCGGCGTCGGTCCGGGACTGCCTGGACGACCTGCACGCGGCGCGCGTCGGCCACGGCGTACGGGCGGCCGAGGACCCCCGGCTGCTCCGGCGGCTGGCCGAGCGGCAGATCACCTGCGAGGTCTGCCCGGCCTCCAATGTCGCCCTGGGGGTCTACGAGCGGCCCGAGGACGTCCCGCTGCGCACCCTCTTCGAGGCCGGGGTGCCGATGGCGCTGGGCGCCGACGACCCGCTGCTGTTCGGCTCGCGGCTGGCCGCGCAGTACGAGATCGCCCGCCGGTACCACGGCTTCACGGATGCCGAACTGGCGGAACTGGCGCGGCAGTCGGTACGGGGCTCGGCGGCTCCGGAGGACGTGCAGGCCAAGCTGCTGACCGGGATCGACCACTGGCTCACGTCCTGACGTCCTGACGCCTGACATACGGCCGCCCGCACGCCCTCGTGTCCTGACGCGGTGGGGCTCAGACGGGTCGGCGGGTGAGCCGCAGGTCGCCCTCCCAGCAGTCGGCCCGCACCCGGTCGCCGTCGGCGAAGCCGATCTCCAGCAGGGTCCGGCCGGCCGCGGGGTCGGCGAATTCGGCGACCGTGGCGACGGTGTCGCCGAGGTGCCGGAGGAAGGGGTGGTCGCCAAGATCCTCACCGACCTCGATGCGGCCCCACTCTCCGGTGTCGTACGACGCGTGCGGCTCGGACCGCTCGACGATCAGGCAGCCGTCGGAGCCGGTGGTGATCCGGGTGGACTCGCCCTCGCTGTCGACGAGCCAGATGTCGAGGGGGGCCTCGGAGCGTTCCCCGTCGGTGACGTGCCAGGACGCGACGATTCTGCGGATCGTGCGGCCCACCAGGGGGGTGGGGTCCGTGCCGGCCCCGTGCAGGGGACAGTGCATCGCTCAGATGCTGACGCCGACCGTCACCGGCTCGTTGACCAGGGTGACGCCGAACGCGGCGTGCACGCCTGCGACGACCTCGCGGGCGAGGGTGAGCAGGTCCTCGGTGGTGGCGCCGCCCCGGTTGGTGAGGGCGAGGGTGTGCTTGGTGGAGATCCGCGCCGGGCCGGTTCCGTAGCCCTTGGTGAAGCCGGCCTTGTCGATCAGCCAGGCCGCGCTGGTCTTGGTCCTGCCTTCGCCGGCGGGGTAGGCCGGCGGGACCGTCGCGTCGCCGAGCCGCTCCCGGACGCGGACGAGGAAGGCTTCGTACGCCTCCTCGGTGAGGATCGGGTTGGTGAAGAAGGAGCCGGCGGACCAGGTGTCGTGGTCGGTGGCGTCGAGGACCATGCCCTTGCCGGCGCGCAGCCGCAGGACGGTCTCGCGGGCGGTGGCGGCCGGGACCCGGTCGCCCGCCTCGACGCCGAGCGCGCGGGCGGTCTCGGGGTACTTGACCGGCGCGGACAGGCCGCCGGCGTCCTCCAGCCGGAAGCGGACGCGCAGGACGACGTAGCGGTCGGGCCGGTCCTTGAAGGTGCTGTGCCGGTACGAGAAGCCGCACTCGTCGTGGCCGAGGGTGACGGTCTCGCCGCTGGTGCGGTCGTAGGCGACGACCTCGGTGATGGTGTCCGCGACTTCCTGGCCGTAGGCGCCGACGTTCTGGATCGGGGTGGCACCCGCGGAGCCGGGGATTCCGGCGAGGCACTCGACGCCGGCGAGACCGGCCGCGACGGTGCGGGCGACGGCCTCGCTCCAGTTCTCGCCGGCCGCGAGTTCCAGCGTGGTGCCGTCGAGGTGGAAGCCGGTGGTGGCGATGCGCAGGGCGGTTCCGGCCCAGCCCTCGTCGCCGATGACCAGGTTGCTGCCGCCGCCGATGACCAGCAGCGGCGTGCCGCTCTCGTCCGCGGCGCGGACGGTGGCGACCACCTCCTCGTCGGTGGTCGCGGTGACCAGCCGGGCGGCCGGACCGCCCAGGCGGAAGGTGGTCAGGGGGGCGAGGGGGGCGTGGTGGATTTCCTGCACGTGCACAAGAGTACGGTCCGCGGCTCCGGCTTCCCGGCGGGGCCACGGACCGTACGTCCCGGGGATCAGTGCCGGGCCTGCTGCTGCGCGGCGAGTCGGCGTTCGGCCTCCTCCCAGCCGATGGGCAGGTCGGACGCCTTCGCGGTCCAGCAGGTGAAGGCCGACTCCTTCATGTACGCGGCGGCTGCACGGGAGCTGGTGCGGTGCGGCTCACTGGCCGCGAAACGGTAGAGGGCGTCGCGGTCCTGCCAGGCGGACAGGGTGAGGAAGGTGCGGCGCGGGACACGGGTGCGGAGGGCCGCGCCGTGGGCACCGGGTGCCTTGCGGATCTGGCCGATGATGCCGGGCGCCTTGAGGAAGAACCGGAGGGCGCCGAGCAGGCTCCGGGTCTCGAAGCGGGAGGCCATGACGTAGACCTCGGTGTCGGGCGAGGCCGGGGCTGTGGGGGTCATCCACGGGATGCCGGGCATGGCGGGGCTCCTTCGTACGGGTGTCGGAGTGCTGGTTCTCGGACGTCGCTTCGCTTCGCGGGTCGTACGGTCCCGGGGGTCAGCTCAGGGCGGTCACCTTCTCCAGGGCCACGGCCGGCTCGGCGGCCGGTGCCGGTGCGGTCCGCCGCCGGCCGGGCAGCAGGGCGAGCAGGGCCGCCACCGCGACGGCGGCGGCGCCGATCCACAGGGCGGGGACGGTGCCGTCGGTGAAGGCCGACGGCGACTCGTAGCCGCCTCGGGCGGAGAACACCGAGGCGAGGACCGCCACGCCGAGGGCACCGCCGACCTCGCGCAGGGCGTTGTTGGCGCCGGAGGCCATCCCCTGGTCGGCGGTGCCCACGGTGGACATCAGCACGTGGGCGGCGGGGGCGAAGTAGAGGGCCATGCCGATGCCGCTGAGGACGAGCGCGGGAAGCTGGGCGGCGTAGGACACCGCGGGGTCGAGGATCAGCGCGAACCAGGCGAGGCCGGCCGCCTGGAAGGCCAGTCCGGCGGCGACGACCGGGCGGCCGCCGATCCGGTCGGCGAGGACGCCGGCGAGCGGGGCGACGACCATGGGCATCGCGGTCCAGGGCAGCATGCGCAGGCCGGCCTCGGTGGGCGAGTAGCCCGCGACGCCCTGGAGGAACTGGCTGAGGAGGAAGATCGAGCCGAACATGCCGAGGTACATCAGCAGGCTCGCGATGTTGATGCCGAAGAAGCCCCGGTCGCGGAAGAGCCGCATGGGGAGCATGGGGTGCTTGGCGCGGAAGCCGTGGAGGACGAAGCCGCCGACCAGCGCGGTGCCCGCGATCAGGCCGGTGAGGACCCGGGCACTGGTCCAGCCGTGCGCGTTGGCGTTGACCAGGCCGTAGACGATGCCGAAGAGGCCGCCGCTGATGAGGAGGGTGCCGGGGAGGTCGAGGCGGGCGCCGGGGGCGGTGGACTCGGCGAGCCGGAGGCGGGCCAGCGGGATCAGCAGGAGGCCGATCGGCACGTTGATCCAGAAGATCCACTGCCAGGAGATGTGTTCGGTGAGGCTGCCGCCGATGAGCGGGCCGCCGGCGACGGCGAGGCCGCTGACGGCGCCGAAGATGCCGAGGGCCATGCCGCGGCGGGCGGCCGGGACGGCGGCGGTGAGCAGGGTGAGGGTGAGCGGCATCATGATCGCGGCGCCGACGCCCTGGACCGCGCGGGCGGCGATCAGCCCTTCGATGCCGGAGGCGAGGGCGGCCGCGGCGGAGGCGCCGGTGAAGACCGCGAGGCCGGCCATGAAGAGGCGGCGGCGGCCGAAGCGGTCACCGAGGGCAGCGCCGAACATCAGGAGGACGGCGAAGGTGAGGGTGTAGGCGTTCACCGTCCATTCGAGGTCCTCCAGCCCGCCGCCGAGGTCCGCCCGGATGGCGGGGAGGGCGGTGGTGACGACGAGGTTGTCCAGGGCCGCCATGAAGCCGGCGGCGCCGGTGAGGACCAGCGCCCAGACGGCTCGGGGACCGAGCCCGGTGCTCCGCCGGTCGTCTTGCGATGCGTTCACGATTCCCCCTGAGGTTGTTAGTTATCGCTGACTAACTTTTGTGGGCAGAAGAGAGCCGGGCCGCGCACGGCCCCGCACCTCACCCCTGCCCGTCACCGGCGGAACCGGCGGAACCGGCCCCGGCCGAACCGGCCGAACCAGCCGAACCAGCCGCCTTGCCGACCGCGTCCGAGAACCCGTCCCAGATCCGGTGACCGGCCGGAAAGCCCATGGCGGACAGGGTGTTGATGAGCATCCCCTGGGCCATGAACTCCGTGGTCAGCCGGACGTCCCCGCCGAGCGGGATCCGGACCGCGTCCCACAGCTCCAGCCAGCCGGCCCGCACGAGCTCGCCGAGCTCGTGGTCGCCGGCCTCCTCGGACGCGGCGACGGTGACGTACATCTGGAGCTGCATCTGCAGCATCGCCGGATCCTCGGCGATCAGCCGGATGTACGCCTCGCCCATGGCCTGGAGGGCCTCCTCGCCGTGCAGTCCGTCCGCGGCCTCGGCGAAGACCCTGCGGGTGTTCTCCAGACAGCGGCCCGACGCGGCCAGGAAGATGGCCTGCTTGTTGGGGAAGAGGCGGAAGAGGTACGGCTGCGAGACCCCCACCCGCCTGGCGATCGCCTCGGTGGACGTGCCGTAGTAGCCGCCCTGCGCGAACTCGCGCACGGCGGCGCGGATGACGCTCTCACGTCGCTCTTCTGCGCTCATCCTGACCATGCAACGAAGTTAGTACTCAATCACTAACTTAGTCAAGGGAGAAAAGAGGCGCCCCCGGAAGCGGGGGCGCCTCTCCGCGCGCGTGCGCCTGCTCTCAGGCGAGCCGTACGACGGCCCGGGACATGCCCAGGACCTTCTGCCCGGCGCTGGTGGCCGTCAGGTCGACCCGGACCCGGTTGTCGTCCAGCAGGGCCCCGACCTTGGCGCTGACCTCGATGAGCGCGCCGGTGTCGTCGTTGGGGACCACCACCGGCTTGGTGAAGCGCACTCCGTACTCCAGGACCGCGCCCGGGTCTCCCGCCCAGTCGGTGACCACGCGGATCGCCTCGGCCATGGTGAACATGCCGTGCGCGATGACGTCCGGCAGCCCGACCTCCTTGGCGAACTTCTCGTTCCAGTGGATCGGGTTGAAGTCGCCGGAGGCTCCCGCGTACTGGACGAGGGTGGCACGGGTCACCGGGAAGGTCTGCGCCGGCAGTTCCGTGCCGACCTCGACGTCCGCGTAACCGATCTTCGCGGTCATCTCACGCCTCCTCTGCGTCTGCGGCACGGGACACGAGCTTGGTCCAGGCCGTCACCACGTGCTCGCCGGTCTCGTCGTGGACCTCACCGCGGATGTCCAGGATGTCGTTGCCCGCGAGGGACTTGATCGCCTCGATGGTCGAGGTCACGGTGAGCCGGTCCCCGGCCCGCACCGGACGGGTGTAGGCGAACTTCTGGTCGCCGTGCACCACCCGGTCGTAGTTCAGGCCCAGCTGCGGGTCCTGGATGACCAGGCCGGCGGCCTTGAAGGTGATCGCGAACACAAAAGTCGGCGGGGCGATCACATCGGAATGGCCGAGCTCCTTGGCGGCTTCCGGATCGGCGTAGGCGGGGTTGGTGTCACCCACGGCCTCCGCGAATTCGCGGATCTTCTCCCGGCCGACCTCGTACGGATCGGTGGGCGGATAGGTCCGCCCCACGAAGGACTGGTCGAGCGCCATGGATCGCTACCTCCTGGTAGGTGCTGCGGAAACGACACGAGGCCGTCCCCGGAAAGGGGACGACCTCATGACAGTGCCTTTTGTGTCCGAAGACTCGCTGGGGTCAGCGGGTCTCGCGGTGCGCGGTGTGCGAGTTGCAGCGCGGGCAGTGCTTCTTCATCTCAAGACGGTCCGGGTTGTTACGCCGGTTCTTCTTGGTGATGTAGTTCCGCTCCTTGCACTCCACGCAGGCCAGCGTGATCTTCGGGCGGACGTCGGTGGCAGCCACGTGAGTGCTCCTTGACGGACAGATGGACGGATGAACGCAGAAAAGAGTAGCCGACCGGAGGACCGACCCCACAATCGGCTACTGCGTGTAGCGGCGACCGGACTTGAACCGGTGACACAGCGATTATGAGCCGCTTGCTCTACCGACTGAGCTACGCCGCTTTGATGTGATCAATTCCCCGCCCGAAGACGGGGAACCTCTCTCACCAGAGCCCCAATGCGGAATCGAACCGCAGACCTTCTCCTTACCATGGAGACGCTCTACCGACTGAGCTATTGGGGCGAGCAGGGAAGACATTACACGGCCTCCTGCCGATCGCCCAAATCCTTTGCGCGCGGGCCCTCCGACGGGGGTCCCGGCGCCCTCGGCGGCACTCCGGCCGGGGCGCAACACCGGTACGACTATTGGCCTCTTCCGTGAAGGGCGCAGCCCCGCGCCCTAGGCTCTGACCACGCTGCGTGATCTTGGGCCGTGGCCCAGGGACCGCCCGAGCCACCGCAGGAGCGCGATGCCCGACAGCCACCCGCACGGACACGGCTCCGCGCACGGATCGGCCGCCGAGCCGACCTCCCTGCTGCTGGCGGGCGCCCGCCTCACCGACGGCCGTACCGTCGACGTCCGGCTGAGCGGCGGCCGGATCCAGGCGGTGGGCACCGCCGGGAGCCTGCCCGCCCCCACCCCCTCCCGGGTCGACCTCAGCGGCTTCCTGCTGCTGCCCGCGCCCGCGGAACCGCACGCCCACGGGGACACCGCGCTGACCGCCGACACCCAGGGGCCCGCCGCCTGCGGTGCCGACGAGGTGCAGCGCCGCGCCACCGAGGCGGCCCTGCTGCAGCTCGGCCACGGCGCGACCGCGGTCCGCTCGCACGTCCGGATCGGCGACGTGCACGGGCTGGCCCCGATGGAGGCGGTGCTCCAGGCGCGCCGCTCGCTGCGCGGTCTGACCGACCTCACGGCCGTGGCCATGCCCCGGCTGCTGACCGGTGCGGCCGGCGCGGACGGCCTGGCCATGCTCCGGGACGCGGTGAAGATGGGCGCGGCGGTGGTCGGCGGCTGCCCGGACCTGGACCCCGACCCGACCGGGTTCATCGAGGCCGTGCTGGAGCTCGCGGCCGAGCACGGCTGCCCGGTGGACCTGCACACCGACGGGGACGATCCGGCCCGGCTGGCCCGGCTGGCGGCCATGGCGGGCGGACTGCGCCCCGGGGTCACCATCGGCCCCTGCGGCGGGATGTCCCGGCTCCCGCTGGACATGGCGACGCGCACGGCCGACCGGCTGGCCGCGGCCGGGGTGCGGGTCACCTGTCTGCCGCAGGGCGACTGCGCCGCCCTGGAGCGGCGCGGCCCGCGCGGCGCCCCGGTACGGCTGCTGCGGGCGGCCGGGGTGCGGGTGGCGGCCGGCAGCGGGGCGCTGCGCGACGCCGCCAATCCGGTGGGCCGCGGGGATCCGCTCGAAGCGGCGTACCTGCTCTCCTCGCAGGGCGGGCTGCGGCCCGCCGACGCGTACGAGGCGGTCAGCGCGGCGGCCCGGTCGGCGATGGGCCTGCCGGAGGTCCGGGTGGAGGCGGGGTTCCCGGCGGAGCTGCTCGCCGTGCGCGGGGACGGGATCGCGGGGGTCCTGTCGCTGGCGTACAGCCGGATCGTGATCCACCGGGGCCGGGTGGTGGCGCGGACCAGCGCGGTGCGGGAGTACTGCGACTCGGCGGTGGCGGCGGCGCTGGACCTCCCCCGGCAGGGCCGTATGGAGCCAGGCCCCTGAGTGTTCCCGGGCGGCGGCGGGCCGGTCGTCGTACGGTCGGGGCATGCGCATCGTCATCGCGGGTGGACACGGTCGGATCGCGCTGCGGCTGGAGCGGTTGCTGTCGGCGCGCGGGTACGAGGTCGCGGGCATCATCCGCGATCCGGCCCAGGGCGGCGACCTGAGGGAGGCCGGTGCCGAACCGGTGCTCTGCGACCTGGAGTCGGCGTCCCTGGAGCAGGTGGCCGCGGTCCTGCAGGGCGCGCACGCCGCGGTGTTCGCGGCGGGAGCCGGTCCGGGCAGCGGGGCCAGGCGCAAGGACACCGTGGACCGGGACGCGGCGGTGCTGTTCGCGGACGCGGCCGAACGGGCGCGGGTGCGCCGGTTCCTGATGGTCTCTTCGATGGGTGCGGACGCGGACCATCCGGGTGCCGAGGTGTTCGACGTGTACCTGCGCGCCAAGGGTGCGGCGGACGACCACGTCCGCACCCGCCTGGGGCTGGAATGGACGATCCTGCGCCCCGGGATGCTGACGGAGGATCCGGGCACCGGCCGGGTCCGCCTGGAGGCGTTCACCGGCCGCGGCCCGGTTCCGCGCGAGGACGTGGCAGCGGTGCTGGCGGAGCTGGTCGAGACCCCGGCGACGGCCGGTCTGACGCTGGAACTGGTCTCGGGGAGCACGCCGGTGGACGTCGCGGTGAAGGACGTGGCCGGCAACTGACCCCGGGGTTCCGCCGGAGCCCCCGGGGCGAGGGTGAAGTGGGCGGGGGTGGGCGGGGGCGGGAGGGAATCCGTCAGGTCCGGCTGCCCGCACGCCCGCCGGGCCGGACCGCGTCCGCCCGGGCCGGCCCGCGCCTCCGCCCGGGCCGGCGCACGCCTCCGCCCGCACCGGCGCGGAATCCGTCAGGTCCGGCCCGGGCGCCGGCCGTGCGCCCGGCGGCGTGCGGACCGGTCGCGCCAGCCGGGCGGGCCCGCCGTCAGAAGTCCACGGACACCCGGTCGTCCGACCGGCCGACGGAGTCCTGCTGGAACTCGTCCTGGTAGGCGGTGCGGATCCGCTCGATGCTGCGGCCGCGCTCCTCGGCGCTCTTCTCGGGGTACAGGAGGATCAGCTCGTAGGAGGCCTCGCGCACGATCTTCCCGTCCTCGCCCCGCCACTGCCCGTAGCCCTCCTGGAGGGTGAGCCCCTCGGGGAAGGCCGGGGTGACCTGGCGGTCGAGGAAGCTCATGAACTCCGCCTTCCCGATCTCCGCGCCGCCGGCCCGCTGCGTCCCGAAATAGAGCCGGGTCTCCGCGTACGGGCGGCTCTCGGCCTGGTCCAGTGCGCCGACCAGGGCGGGCACCCCGGCTGCGATCAGGGCGGCCAGCACCCCGGTACCGACGGCGCCTCGCGCCTCAGAAGTCCATTTCACGCGTGGTCAACGACCCGGCTCCGCCGACGATGCGGGAATGCGTCCGTCCGGGCACGCGCCCGTGCACGCGTCCGTGCACGCATGCGTCCGGGCATACGAGAAGACCCCCGTCCACTGCGTTTCCGCAGGTGTACGGGGGTCTCACATCGCGTGGCGGCGCCAGGATTCGAACCTGGGTAGGCTAAGCCGACGGATTTACAGTCCGCTCCCATTGGCCACTCGGGCACACCGCCATGGGATGTCGCCTTCGCTTCCCGCTTTTCCGCGGTGTTCTCCGGCAACGACGTAAACGATACCCGATGCTCGGGGGTGCTTCGCCACCGGATTGATCAGTGCCGGGGACGGACGCCGCGGGGAGGGGACCCCCTAGGCTTTGCGGAGCGGGTCGGGGACTCCTGTCCGCGCCCCCGTGGACACATCGCAGCCGACTTCAAGGAGCCACAGCACATGGCCGACTCCAGTTTCGACATCGTCTCGAAGGTCGAGCGGCAGGAGGTCGACAACGCCCTCAACCAGGCCGCCAAGGAGCTCTCGCAGCGCTACGACTTCAAGGGCACCGGGGCCTCCATCTCCTGGTCCGGCGAGAAGATCCTCATGGAGGCGAACTCCGAGGAGCGGGTCAAGGCCGTCCTCGACGTCTTCGAGACCAAGCTGGTCAAGCGCGGCATCTCGCTGAAGGCGCTGGACGCCGGCGAGCCGCAGCTGTCCGGCAAGGAGTACAAGATCTTCGCGTCGATCGAGGAGGGCATCTCCCAGGAGAACGCCAAGAAGGTCGCGAAGATGATCCGCGACGAGGGCCCCAAGGGCGTCAAGGCCCAGGTACAGGGCGACGAGCTGCGCGTCAGCTCCAAGAGCCGGGACGACCTGCAGGCCGTCCAGCAGCTGCTCAAGGGCAAGGACCTGGACTTCGCGATCCAGTTCGTGAACTACCGCTGACGCTTCGCCTGCTTCGCGCCTGTGACGGGCGGCCGGGCCACGGGCCCGGCCGCCCGTCGGGCTACTGCCAGCCCATGTCCTGCTTGGGCTCGTGCTGGACCTGACCCCGCTGCCCGTGTTCGGCGGGCTGGGTCTGCTGGGTCTGCTGTGCGGCGGCCGGGGTTTCGAGAGCCGGGGATTCGGCGGCCGCGGCGGGGGCGGCCAGGGCGGCCCCGGCAGCCGCCAGCAGAAGCGTCGCGGTGGCGAGCACACGGCGGGCGGAGGGGCGATTCACGCGTGTCACTGGCAGAACCTTTCCGGGAGGGCCGAGCATCGGCACTGGACAGGAGTCTCGGCCGGACGGGGCCCCATGAGAAGAGGAAAGCCCTGGCCACAAAGGGTCATGTCCCAAGTCGTCCCGGACGGCCGGTGCACCGGCGGGGCCCCCGGCGGTGGGGGGCACCGGGAGCACCCGGAAGACTGTGCCGGGCGGCGGCGGCCTGCGGACAGGCCGTGGCGGTGGCCTTTTCCGGCCGGGACCGGAACAGGCCGGACGTGACATGATGCTGACTCCTTACTGGGGGACCCCGGGCGAATCACATCAGCGAACGCCGCCTCGACCTACGGGCACGCGGGCGCCAGGCCGACCCGGCCGTGACCTGCCCGGACGGCAAGGGGGGTTGAGACGCGTGCCAGGAGACGTGGCCGAGACCCGCAGGAGCGACCGCTCCGAGCGGGCACCCGAGGAGACCGGGGCGACGCCGCCGCGGCCGGAGGCGCATGTCGGCCCACACCCGGACGGGCCCCCGGAGAGACAGCCGGACGGGCATCCCGGCAGACCCGCGGAGCCCGGAGGCCGGTCCGCGCTCGCACTCGACCAGGACGCCCAGGACGTGTACCGGGCGATGCTGCTCCACCCGCACGACGGCGTGGCCGACCTGGCCCGGCGGCTGGGCCGGGATCCGGAACGGATACGCCGGGCCCGGGACCGGCTGAGCGCGCTGGCGCTGCTGCGCAGCTCGGCGCAGATCCCGGGCGGGGTGCACGTGGTGAACCCGGAGGCGGGCATGGACGCGCTGCTCGCCCGGCAGCGGGCCGAGCTCGCCGCCCAGCAGCAGCGGCTGGCGGAGACCCAGGCGCTCGCCTCGCGGCTGGCCGCCGAGTACCACCGCATGCGCCCGTACGAGGAGCACCGCGCGGCCGAGGTGCTGATCGGCGTGGAGACCGTACGGCTGCGGCTGGCGGAGATCACCCGGGACGTGCGTGAGGAAGTGCTGTCCTTCGCGCCGGACGGGGCGCAGACCGAGGCCAACCGGACGGCCGCGCAGCCGCTGAACCAGCAGCTGCTGGACCGCGGTGTGCGGATGCGCACGGTGTACCTGGACAGCATCCGCAACAGCCCGCCGACCGTGGCTCACGCGGCCTGGCTGACCGAGCGCGGCGCGCAGGTGCGGACCGTGCCCTCGCTGCCCACCCGCATGATCATCGTGGACCGGAAGCTGGCCGTGGTGCCGGTGGATCCGGAGGACTCCTCTGCGGGGGCCACGATCCTGTCCGGCGCCGGGGTCCTCGCCGCGCTGTGCGCGCTCTTCGAGCAGGTGTGGCAGGAGGCGGACCCGCTCGGGGAGGCGCCGAAGCCGCGAGGGCACGCCCAGGCGCTGACCGGGCAGGAGCGCATGGTGCTGTGGCTGCTGGCGGAGGGGCTCACCGACGAGGCCATCGCCAAGCGGCTGGGTGTGTCCCCGCGTACCGCCCGGCGGCTGGCCAGTGCCCTGATGGAGCGGCTGGGGGCGCGCAGCCGCTTCCAGGCGGGTGCGCTGGCGGCGACCCAGGGGTGGCTGCCGGAGCGGGACACGGGCGCGACCGAGGTGGCGTAAGGGGTCGGGCCGGACGTTTCGGGTCAGGGCCGGTTCGGGCCAGCGCGGACTCCTGGTTCGGGCCACGTGCCGGAGGCAGAGTGGGCAGGGCCGGCCGCCGAGCGGAATGACCCTTCCGCTCCGCGGCCGATGTTTCCGTCCCTGGACTCCGGAAGGAGAGGAACCGTGTCGCACCAGCTCGCCGGGACCGCCCGGTCCCGGGCCGCCCGGGTGCCGGAGGACGCCGCGGAGGCGCTCGCGGAGGAGCCGGGTTCCGGCCGCGGGATCCCGACCGGTCCGCCCGCCGGCAAGCACCGCATCTGAGACACCTCTGGAACCCAGATGGTGTCCGTCCGCCGCTCCCGATGCTCGCGCTGCTCCCGCTGTTTCCTCAGGGGTCGCGGAGCGCCGGCCGGCCCCGCTGGAGGACCGACCGATGGCCCCTGACGCCCTCGCCCTCGCGCTGGACGCCGTACCTCTCGGCGACGATCCCCGGCGCCCCGCCGACCACAACGCCCGTCTCGTCGCGGAAGCCGTGCTGGCCACCCCCTGCCGCGAGGCGCCCGACGGCACCGGCCTGTTGCCCTACGCCGCGCGCGGCCTGGAACCCGTGGACGGCGGCCGGCGCTGGCTGTTCTCTCCCGACGAGCGGCTGCGCTGGTCGGACGGAGTCCCGCTGCGGGCCGGGGACCTGGTGGCCGGCATCCGCGACGGCGCCGCGCGGGACCGGCAGGCGGGGCGGTTCCTGGCGGAGGGCGACGCGGCCGCGGCGGAGCTCCCCGACGGCAGGGTCGAGGTCCGGACCGGCGGGGCCGCCGGTTTCCTCCCCGCCCTGCTGACCCTCCCCCGGTTCGCTCCGCTGCGGCCCGGGTCCGAGGCCGTGCTGGGTCCGTACGCGCCGGACGGGACCGGCCCGGACGGCGGTCCCCGGTTCCGGCGGCACCCCCACGCGGCCGGCGGGGGCGCACTGCCCGAGCGGCTGGAGTTCCCCGTCGTACCGGGTCCGGCGGAGGCGGTGGCGGCCTTCCGTGCCGGACGGGTGCAGGCCACTCCCAGGACCGGCTTCGACGTCGCGGACGCCGAGCGGTACGCCGGTGATCCGGCCCTGGTCACCGTGCCCGTATCGGTCTTCACCGGCCTGGAGTTCGGGCGGCGGGCTCCGGCGGTGCGCCGCGACCCGGATCTGCGGGCCGCCCTGGCGGCGGCGCTGGACCCGGAGGCGCTGGCGGCCGGCACCGGGGGGCTCCTCGAAGCGGCCCCCGCTCCGGTCGCCGCGCTGCTCGGCGGCGGTCCGGCCCGGCCGGGCGGCCAGGGCCGCCGGGCCGGGACCGGGCCCGGTCCGGCGGAGGTCCGGGAGGTGCGGGCCGCCTACGGCGGCGGGCCGCTGGAGGTGGTCCACGCGGATTCCGTGCCCGACGGCACGGTGGTGGAGGGCATCTGCGCGCGGCTGCGGGAGGCCTTCGGGCTCGACGTGCGACCGCGGGCCCTGCCCCGCGCCGCCTGTGTGCGCGCCGCCGCGACCGGGGACCACGCCCTCCTGTACGCGCCGGCGTCCGCCGGGTTCCCGCACCCGGCGGCGCTCCTGGGGCCGTGGGCCCCGGGCGGGAGGTCCGGCCGGGCCGCCGGGTTCTCCGACACCACCTTCACGCGGCTGTTCGACGAGGCGTGCCGGACCACCGGGGACGCCGAGGCCGGCGCCTGGCTGGCGGCGGAGGAGCGGTGGCTGGCCCTGCTACCCCGGGTGCCCCTGTTCCGGGTCCGCGCCCACTACCTGGCGGATCCCCGGGTGCGGGCGGCCGGGATGACGGCGAGCGGCATCATCCCGCCGCTCGGCTTCGGAGCGGTGGCCGCGCACCGCTGACCGTGCGCCGCCGACCGTGCGCCGCCGACCGCGCGCCACGCACCGCGCCGCGCACCCCACACCTCGCTCCGCTGACCGCGCCCCTGAGACGCATCCCCCCACCCACCCGGCGTCCGTCCCGGACGCACCGACCGGATTGCGAAGCCGACATGCCCCTCCCCGCCGTTCCCTCCCTCCCCGAAGGATTCCCCGAAGAATTCCCCGCCGGTGCCCGACCGTTCGCCGGCGGGCACCGCCCGGCCCCGGTCCGCTGGGCGGGTCCCCGGTGATCGGCCTGGTCTTCCCGCCGCTGGCCGAGTCCAACTTCGGCAGCTTCTACCCGTCCACCGCGGTCCTCGCCGGCTTCCTGCGCCATCGCGGCGTGGAGGTGTGGCAGCGCGACATGAACGAGGACTTCGCCGAGTTCCTGCTCTCCCCCACGGAGCTGGAACCGCTCGCGGCCGGCCGCGTTCCGGGCGTGCCCGGCGACTCGTACACCGCTTCGGCGGCCCGCTGGGCCCTGCGCCGGCCGGGGCGGCTGCTCGCCGGGGACGGCCGGCACCTGTTCGGGGCGGGGCGGTACACGGGGCGGATCGTGGAGACCCTGGCGGCGCCCTTCCGGATCGACACCGACGGCGCGCCTCCGTCCCGTGCGGCCGTGGAGCGCGCCGGATCCGGCATCTTCGGCCGGTTCTACGACCGGTACCCGGGCGGGACGGACGCCGGGGCCGGAGGCCGCCCGGTGGTGCCCGAGCGGACCGCGCTGGTCGGCGTATCGGTGCCGATGGGACCGCAGTTGGTGCCCGCGCTGCTGCTGGCTCTGCGGCTGAAGGCCGAGCGGCCGGACCTCCGGGTGGTGCTGGGCGGCCCCTGTCTCAGCCTGATGCCGCTGCACCTGCTGGAAACCCTGCTGACCGACTTCCCGGAGGTGGACGCCGTCGTCCGGTTCGACGGGGAGTTCCCGCTGCTCGCCCTGTCCCGGCAGGCGGAGGCGGGCCGGTGGGAGCCGGAACTGGTGGCCGGTGCGTCCTGCCTGCTCCCGGACGGCACCCCGCACACCAGGGACCCGGCGCCCGGACCCGGCCTCAACACGCTGCCGCTGCCGGTGTTCCCGGCCGAGGCGATGGCCCGGCTGTCCGACCCGGTGCTGGGCGTCACCCAGGCCCGGGGCTGCTACCGGAACAGCACCTGCGACCATCGCGGCGCCGTCGGGCTGTACGGCGGTTCGGCGCCGTTCCGCGGCCGGCACCCCGACCGGTTCGTGGACGAACTGGAACACCTGGCGGAGGAACACGGCACCCGCCGCTTCAGCTTCGTCACGGAGTCGATCCCGCCCGCCTTCGCCCGGCGCATGAGCGGACTCCTGATCGAGCGCGGGGCGGACATCACCTGGTCCTCGTCCGTGACGGCCGACCGGCGCTTCGACCGCGAACTGCTGTCGCTGATGGCCGAGTCGGGCTGCGAGTTCCTGAGCATCGGAATGGAGACCACCGGCACGCGGCCGCCCGGGCCGGCACGCGGGTCCGCGGCCCGCGAGAAGAGCCGGCGCTTCCTGCGCGAGGCCCACGCGGCGGGGGTCGGTCTGGTCATAAGCCTGGTCCCCGACCTGCCGTCCACCACCTACGAGGAGGCGCTCCGGGTCCTGGCGGACGTCGAGCAGGTGGCGGACTGCGTCCGGGCCGTGTCGGTCCTCCCGTTCCGGGCCGGCCGGGCCGGCCGGGCCGATCCCGCCATGTCCCCGGAGCAGCGGGCCGAGGTCCACCGCCGGTACGCCGCCTTCGCCGACCGGATCAACGGCACCTCCGGAGCCCCGCCGCGCGGGGTACCGGTCACCCCGGACGCCGTCCTGCGCATTCCCGTCGAGGAGTTCGACCTCTACGTGGCCGGCGCGGACGGCACCGTGGCCGACGCGGACGGCGGGCACGGCACCGCCGGGCCGCTGCGCGCCGTCAACCTGCGTACCAGGGAGCGGATCACCCTGCCGCCGGCCGCCCGCGCCCGGCTCGGGCACCTCCTCGACGGCCGGCCGTTCACCCGGCGCGAGCTGGCCTCCGTACACGGCGAGCGGATCACCGACGGGCTCCTGGACGACCTGGGCCGGTCCGGGCTGCTCGCGGAGGCCGGCCTCGGCCGAGGCGCCCCGTAGCAGCCACACCACCTGCACTACTCAAACCACCTGCGCCACCTGCGCCATCTGCACCTTCTGCAGGACTTGCACCATCCGCACCACCGATTGCCGAGGACCCCGATGCCCACCTTCACCGAGCTCCGGGAGACCGGCTTCTTCCGGCTCTGGACCGGAGAGACCCTCTCCCTCGCGGGCTCGCAGATCACGTACTTCGCGACGCCCCTGATCGCCGTGCTCGTCCTGGACGCGGGGAGCTGGGAGATGGGCCTGCTCGGTGCCGCCGGCTCGGCGGCGACGCTCCTCTTCGGCCTCTCGGCCGGTGTGTGGGCGGACTCCTTCGAGCGCCGCCGGGTCCTGCAGTTCTGCAACGCGGCCCGGGCCCTGGCGCTGACCGCGGTACCGGTGCTGTGGCTGACGGACCTGCTGACCGTCTGGGCGCTGCTCGCGGTGACCTTCGCGGTCGGCGCATTCAGCCTGCTGTTCGACAGCGCCATGTCCGCCTACCTGCCGCGGCTCGTCGGCAGGAAGCAGCTCGACGACGCCCATTCGTGGATGGAGGGGAGTTCGGCGGTCGGCGACGTCGCCGGTCCCGGTCTCGCCGGTGTGCTGGTGCAGGTCCTCGGCGCACCGCTGGCGATCCTGGTCGACGCGGTCAGCCACGCCGGCAGCGCCCTGGCGCTGCGCGGCCTGCCGAAGGCGGACCCGACGCCTCCGGAAGAGCCCCTCGAGAAGCGCTTCCGGGCCGCATCGGCCGGGCTGAAGCTGCTGATGCGCGACCCGCTGCAGCGCTCCCTGGCGCTGGCCGCCGCCCACTTCAACTTCTTCACCTCGATGTTCTACGCGCTGTACGTGCTGTACGTGGTGAAGACGCTGGACCTGAGCCCGGCACTGCTGGGTGTGCTCGGCGCGGCGGGCGGCGTCGGCGCGCTGCTCGGCTCGGCGGCGGCGGCCCGGATCAGCCGCCGGTTCGGCTACGGCCTGCCGCTCGCGTTCGCGTACGCGGCCCCCGGTGTCGCCGGTCTGCTGGTGCCGCTCGCCGAGGGCCGGGGGACGGCGACCGCGCTGGTGCTGGTCGGGCTCTCGCAGTTCGGCTGGGTGCTGGCGGTGGTGGTGAACCTGGTCCTGAGCGAGTCCATCAAGCAGGCCCTGGTGCCCGGCCACATGCTCGGCCGGGTCACCGGCTCGGTGCGGTTCGTCAGCTGGGGCGTGGAGCCCTTCGGCGCGCTGCTGGCCGGGGCGCTGGGCGCGGGCCCCCTGGGCCTGCGGACCACGCTCGTGGTCTCCGCGGCGGGACTGCTCGCCTCCGGCCTGTGGCCGCTCCTCGGCCCGGCCGGGAAGCTGCGCACGCTCCCGGCGGGCGACGGGAGGACTCCGGATGCCGACCGCCCCCGGGTGGCAGCGGAGCGCGAGTGATCCAGCACAGGGCGTGAACAGCGCGCGTGCGGCGCGCGCCCCGAGTGAACCCCCAGTGGCCACTTACGCGTACGTGGGCGCTCCCGCCACGCTGGTGGCAGCCGTCACCACGAGGAGGGGGGTTCTCATGACCGGGGCCGATACGTTCCGCGACGATCTCGGGGCGTCCGTGGTCGTCGCGCTGGTCGCGCTGCCGCTCTGCGTGGGGGTGGCCGTCGCCTCCGGTGTGCCCGCCGAGCTGGGGATCGTCACGGGGGTCGTGGGCGGCCTGGTGACGGGCTGGTTCCGCGGGAGTTCGCTCCAGGTCAGCGGGCCCGCGGCGGGGCTGACGGTGCTCGTGTACGAGGCGCTGCTGGCACACGGGCCACGGGCGCTGGGCGTGCTGGTGCTCGCGGCCGGCCTGGTGCAGCTGGGCATGGGGATGCTCCGGCTGGGCCGCTGGTTCCGGGCGATCTCGGTGGCGGTGGTCCAGGGGATGCTGGCCGGGATCGGTCTCGTGCTGATCGCCGGGCAGCTCTACGCCGTCGGGGACGTGACCGCGCCGGGCGGGACCCTGGAGAAGATCGGTGCCCTGCCCGGGCTCCTCGCGCAGTGGGACTGGGCCGCGGTGGGGCTGGGCGCGGGCACGGTGCTCGTCACGGTGGGCTGGCGCCGGATGCCCGCCCGGGTCCGGGTCGTACCCGGCGCCCTGGCCGGGGTGGCGGCGGCCTCGGCGAGCGCCGTACTGCTGCACCTCCCGGTGCAGCGGGTCACGGTGGAGGGCGTGTGGGCCGCCGTGGACCCGCCGGGCCCGGCGGACCTCGCGGTGCTGGCCGGCACCGGGGCGGCCGGGACCGTACTGGCCCTGGCGCTGATCGCGTCCGCGGAGACCCTCTTCAGCGCGGCGGCCGTGGACCGGATGCACGACGGGCCGCGTACGGACTACGACCGGGAGCTCGTGGCGCAGGGGTTGGGCAACTCGGTGTGCGGGCTGCTGGGGGCCCTGCCGATGACCGCCGTGATCGTGCGCAGTTCGGCCAACGTGGAGGCGGGCGCGCGGACCCGGGCCTCGCGGGTGCTGCACGGCGGCTGGCTGGTGCTCTTCGCGGTGTTCCTGCCCGGGCTGCTGCGGGCGGTTCCGCTGGCCTCGCTGGCGGGGGTGCTGCTGCACGCGGGATGGAAGCTGGTCCCGGGGCGGGCGGTGGCCGCACTGTGGCGGACGCACCGGGGCGAGGCGGTGGTCCTGGTGGTGACCGCGGGGGCGATCGTGGCCACCAATCTGTTCGAGGGGGTGCTGGTGGGCCTCGGCCTGGCCGTGGCGAAGGCCGCCTGGGAGACCTCCCACGTGCAGGTCGAGCAGGTGCGGGAGGGCGAGGGGCTGTGTCTGCGGGTGGCGGGCAACGCCAGCTTCCTGCGGCTGCCGAAACTGCTGGACGTCCTGGACGCGCTGCCGGGGGACCGGCCGGTGCGGCTGGACCTGAGCGGGCTGCGCCACATGGACCACGCCTGGCTGACGGCCCTGGAGGGGTGGGAGCGGCAGCGGACCGCGCTGCCGCCCGGCCCGGTGCCGCCCGGCCCGATGGCCCCGGGACCGATGGCACCCGGCCACGAAGGCGCAACCTAGCCGGGCTACCCTCCGCCCGTGGAACAACAGCTGAGACGCACTCTGGGGGTGTCCGACGCGGTCGTCGTCGGACTGGGGGCCATGGTCGGCGCCGGGATCTTCGCCTCGTTCGGGCCGGCGGCGAAGGCGGCCGGCACGGGCGGAGCGCTGCTGGCGGCCCTGGCGGTGGCCGCGGTCGTGGCGTACTGCAACGCGCACTCCTCGGCGCGGCTGGCGGCCCGTTACCCGTCCTCCGGCGGGACGTACGTGTACGGGCGCGAACGGCTGGGCCCGTTCTGGGGATACCTGGCGGGCTGGGCCTTCGTGGTCGGCAAGACCGCGTCCTGTGCGGCGATGGCGCTGACCGTGGGCGCGTACCTGTGGCCGGAGCAGGCGCAGGCGGTGGCGGTGGCCGCCGTGGTGGCGCTGACCGCCGCGAACTACGGCGGTGTGCAGAAGTCGGCGCGGATCGCCCGGGTGATCGTCGCCGTGGTGCTGGCCGTGCTGGCCGGGGTCGTGGTGGTCTGCCTGGGCTCCGGGGCGGCCGGGACGGACCGGCTGTGGGACGGCGGGGCGGGCGAGCCCGGCGGGGCCTGGGGTCTGCTGCAGGCCGCCGGGCTGCTGTTCTTCGCCTTCGCCGGCTATGCGCGGATCACCACCCTGGGCGAGGAGGTGCGCGATCCGGAGCGGACGATCCCGCGCGCCGTCCCGATCGCGCTGGGGATCGCGCTTGCGGTGTACGCGGCGGTGGCACTGGCCGTGCTGTCCGTGCTGGGCGCCCCCGGCCTGGCCGGTTCGGCGGCCCCGCTGGCCGACGCGGTCCGGGAGGCCGGACGGCCGGGGCTCGCGCCCGTGGTCCAGGCGGGCGCGGCGCTGGCGGCCCTCGGCGCGCTGCTGTCGCTGGTGCTCGGGGTGTCCCGGACCACCCTGGCCATGGCGCGCGACGGGCACCTGCCCCGCACTCTGGCCGCCGTACACCCGCGGTACCAGGTGCCGCACCACGCCGAGCTCGCGGTGGGTGCGGTGGTGGCGGTGCTGGCCGCCACCGCGGACCTCCGGGGCGCGATCGGCTTCTCCTCCTTCGGCGTGCTCGTCTACTACGCGATCGCGAACGCGTCCGCGTGGACGCTGCCGGCGGAGGGAGCGGGTTGGAGGAGGCCCGGACGGGTGCGCGCCGGGGTCGGGCTGGCCGGCTGCGTGGTCGTCGCCTTCGCACTGCCGGCCGCCTCGGTGGTCACCGGGGCGGCCGTGCTCGGACTCGGGGCGCTGGCGTACGCGGCGCGCCGCGGGGGCGTCAGACGCCCGCGGTGACGCGCTCCCCGGCGGGATCCGCGGTGGAATCCGCGGTGGAGTCCCTGGTGGAATCCGCGGCCGGCCGCGCCGTCCGGCCGGCCGGTGCGTCGGAGTCGTAGCCGATGAAGTACGTGGGCCTGCGCTGCACGGCCGTGTAGATGCGGCCGATGTACTCGCCGAGCAGGCCGACGCAGATGAGCTGCACGCCGCCGAGGAAGAGCATCGAGATGAAGAGCGAGGTCCAGCCCGGCACGGTCTGGCCGGTCAGGTAGATGCCCAGGGTGACGGCCATCAGCAGCAGGCAGACCACGAAGGTGCCCGCGCCGAGCCAGGTCGCGATGCGCAGCGGGGCGGCGGAGAAGTTGGTGATGCTGTCGACCGCGAGACGGATCATCTTGCCGAGCGGGTACTTGGTCTCGCCGGCCACGCGCTCGTCGCGGTGGTAGGTGACCTGGCCGCTGGGGAAGCCGAGCCACGGCACCAGCAGGCGGTAGACCTGCTGCTGGTCGGGCAGCCGCTTCAGCGCCTCGACGGCCTCGCGGCTGAGCAGGCGGAAGTCGCCCGCCTGGGAGGGGACCTGCTTGCCGACCAGACGCCGCATCAGCCAGTAGTAGGCGCCGGCGGTGTTCCGCTTGAAGCCGGTGTCGGTGCTGCGGTCGTCGCGGACGCCGTAGACGATGTCGAGGTTCTCGGCGCGCGCCAGGTCGAGCATCTCCGGAATCTTCTCCGGCGGGTCCTGGAGGTCGGCGTCGATGCTGGCCACGTAGGCGCCCTTGGAGCTGTGCAGGCCCGCGGTGAGGGCGGCCTGGTGGCCGGAGTTGCCGCGCAGACTGACGATGCGGAGCTCGGGCCAGCCGGTGCGGAATTCCTCGAGGAGTTCGGCGGTGCGGTCGGCGCTGCCGTCGTCCACGGCGATGACCTCGTAGCCGGCTCCGGTGCCGTCGAGGGCCGGGCGGAGCCTGGCCACCAGGGCCGGGAGGGCCTCTTCCTCGTTGTACATGGGTACGACGACCGAAAGCACCGGCGTGGTGGACGCGCCCTGCACAGTTGCCCCTGTTCTTTTGGTTCCTCGTTTGATCGCGGCCCGGAAATCCTAGTACACGAGATCTAATAATCTTGTACGAGATCGATCGATATAACAGGAGCGCGGGCCTCTACATGGGCACATTGCACGCCGCCCCCCGGGAAACGGGTGGGCGAATTCCGGATGCGGACCCGCGCGCGGGTGAGGGAGACAGTCAACGGGGCGGCCTTCTGCCGCGGTTCCTTCCGGCCGTCGTCGCCGTGGCGGTGCTCGCCGGCACGCTGGTGGCCTCCGACACCCCGGTCGCCGACATCGCCCGGTACGCGTTCTACGTGCTGTGGGGGGTGCTGCTGCCCGGCACCCTGGTCTACCGCGCGCTGCGGCGCACCCCGCACACCCTGATCGAGGACCTCGCCCTCGGCGCCGTCACCGGCCTGGCGCTGGAACTCGCCGCCTGGGCCGTGCTCATGTCCCTGGGCATCCAGTCGGTGGCCGTCCTGTGGCCGCTCGCCGTGGTGGTGCCGTTCGCCGCGGTGCCCCGGCTGCGGCGGCACTGGTGGGTGCGCGGTTACGCCCGGGCGCCGCTGGGCTGGTCCTGGGCGGTCGCCGCGACCACGGTGATCACCTCCGGCTACCTCTACCGCACCTACCTCAGCCGGAACCCGATCCTGCCGACGTCGGAGACGACGAAGATCTTCGTCGACCTCCCGTACCAGATGTCGCTGGCCGGGAACGCCAAGCACAACTTCCCCCTGACGCTCCCCCAGGTCGCCGGGGAACCCCACGAGTACCACTGGTTCTCCTTCGTCCACGAGGCCATGACCGGCATGGTCGGCGGACTGGACCTCACGGTCGTCCAGCTGCGGCTGATGCTGCCGATGCTCTGCGCGCTCACCATGGCCGTCACCGCGGTGGTCGCCTGGCGGCTGACCGGCAGGGCCTGGGCCGGCCCGGTCGCCGCGCTGCTGATCTTCGCGATCGGCGAGTTCAACGCCACGCCCGCGTGGACCCCGTTCGGTTCCCCGCAGACCACCCTGATGGTGTGGGCGAGCGTCTCGATGACGTACAGCCAGCCGCTGCTGCTGGCCCTGATCGGTGTCGCGGGCGACGGGCTGCGCAACGGCGGACCGGAGAACCGGGTTCCGGTGCTCGGCCGGCGTGCGGTCCTGGTGCTCGTGGCGCTGTTCGCGCTGGCCTCCTCGGCGGCCAAGGCCACGTCGCTGCCTGTGGTGCTGGCCGGTCTGGCGGTGGCCGGCCTGGCCCTGCTGATCCGCACCCGCAGGATCCCGTGGACCGTGGTGGGCATGGGTGCCGCGGTCGGTGCCGCACAGCTCTTCGCCACCGCCGTCATCTTCCGGTTCAAGAGTTACGGCCTGCAGGCCACGCCGTTCTCCAACCTCCAGGTCTTCTGGAACAACTCCCAGGAGCTCCGCTCGACCGGAACCCAGATCGTCCTGGGCGCCCTGGTGTTCCTCGGGTTCCTGCTCAACACCCAGCTGCGCATGGCCGGCGTCCTTCCGCTCCTGTGGCGCGGCCGCCTCAAGCTCGACGCCGTCCAGTGGTTCCTGCTCGGTGGCGCGATCGCCGGCCCCGGCGTCTATCTCACGCTCAACGGCTGGAATTCCAGCTACTTCACCCACGCGGGCCTCGCGCTCGGCGTGATCCTCTCGGCCTGGGGCTACTGCGAGTCCTTCGAGCGCGCCCGGCTCTCCCGGCGCGGCGTCCTGCTGCTGGCCCTCGCCTCCGCGGTCTTCACGCTCGCTCTGACCTACCTCGTGGTCTTCCGCGGCACCGCGTTCGCCGAACGCCTCGCGAGCGGGCTGAAGGAGTGGAACCCGGACCGGCACTCGCTCTTCGCCGCGGGCGCCGGGCCCGCCCGGGCCCTGGTCCCGATCCTGGCCGCCGCGCTGCTGGGGGCCCTCGCCCTGGCCGTCGTCGGGCTGCTGTGGTGGGTGGCCGGCCGCAGGTGGACCGGCCTGCGGGGCCGCTTCGGCATCGTGGTGCTGACCGCGGCACTGCTGGCGGGCGCCCCGGCCCTGGTGTCGGACCTGCGGAGCAAGCCGGCCATGGACCCGACCGTCTGGGGCAGCTTCCCGCTGCCGGCCTCCAAGGTGGAAGCGGCCCGCTGGCTGCGCGACCACAGCCGCCCGGAGGACGTCGTCGCGACCAACGAGCACTGCTGGTCGCAGGACGACTTCAAGACCCCGCAGTCCGCGTGCGCCAACCGCAACGCCTTCGCGCTGAGCGGCTACGCGGAGCGCTCGGTGCTGGTCGAGGGATGGGCGTTCGCCCCGCGCCTGATGGCCACCGGTTCCCCGGACTTCTGGGACCAAGAGCTGCTGCGGAAGAACGACGAGGCCTTCACCCGGCCCACCGCCGGCCTGCTCGCGGAGCTGCGGGACCGCCACGGGGTGCGCTTCCTGTTCGTCAACCGCAAGGCCGGCAAGGAGGCCCCGGAGCTGGCCGGCCTGACCACCAAGGTGCTCGACAACGGCCGGATCGGGATCTACGAGATCCGCTGAGCCGCGGATCTCGACCCGCGGCACACGACGCGCGGCACCCGGGCCCTGTGGTCCGTCCGGCGGACGGACCACAGGGCCCGGGTGCCGGAGGCGGGCAGTGCCCGGAGCGGCGTCAGCGGGAGGCGAAGGGCGCGTCCGTACGGACGATCTCGCGGCCCAGCGGCAGCAGGGAGATCGGGATCATCTTGAAGTTCGCGATGCCGAACGGGATCCCGATGATGGTGATGCACAGGGCGATACCGGTGACGATGTGCCCGAGGGCCAGCCACCAGCCCGCGAGGACCAGCCACAGCACGTTGCCCACGCAGGACGGAGCGCCCGCGTCACGCCGCTCGACCGTGGTGTAGCCGAACGGCCAGAGCGCGTAGACGGCGATCCGGAAGGCGGCGATGCCGAAGGGGATGCCGATGATCGTGATGCAGAGGATCAGGCCGGCCAGACAGTAGCCGAGGAACAGCCAGAATCCGCTGAGGACGAGCCAGATGATGTTGAGGAGCGTCTTCACGGCTGATGACCTGCCATCTGTTCGAGCCGGGCGATGCGCTCGGCCATGGGCGGGTGGGTGGAGAACAGCTTCGAGATGCCCTGCCCCGGCCGGAACGGGTTCGCGATCATCATGTGACTGGCCGTTTCCAGGCGCGGCTCGGGTGGCAGCGGGAGCTGCTTGGTGCCCGCGTCCAGCTTGCGCAGCGCACTGGCCAGGGCCAGCGGGTCGCCGGTGAGCTGGGAACCGGAGGCGTCGGCCTCGTACTCCCGGGAGCGGCTGATGGCCAGCTGGATCACGGACGCGGCCAGCGGACCCAGGATCGCGACCAGCAGCAGGCCGATCAGGCCGGGGCCCTCGTCGTCGTCGGACCGGCCCACCGGGATCAGCCAGGCGAAGTTCACCAGGAACATGATCACGGAAGCCAGGGCTCCGGCGACCGAGGAGATCAGGATGTCGCGGTTGTAGACGTGGCTCAGCTCGTGGCCGATGACCCCGCGCAGCTCGCGCTCGTCGAGGATCCGGAGGATGCCCTCGGTGCAGCACACGGCGGCGTTGCGCGGATTCCGGCCGGTCGCGAAGGCGTTCGGCGCCTCGGTCGGCGAGATGTAGAGCCGGGGCATCGGCTGGCGTGCGGAGGTGGAGAGCTCGCGCACGATCCGGTAGAGCGCGGGCGCCTCGAACTCGCTGACCGGGCGGGCGCGCATCGCGCGTAGAGCCAGCTTGTCGCTGTTCCAGTACGCGTAGGCATTGGTCGCCAGGGCGACGAAGACGGCCACGATCAGGCCGGTCCGTCCGAAGAAGCTCCCGATGAGGATGATGAGTGCGGACAGCCCGCCGAGGAGTACGGCGGTCTTCAGCCCGTTGTGCCGGCGGTGCACGGTACGCCCTCCAGGTGGTGCGGCAGGGGCCCCGTCATGGGTCCGTGGGGCTACGGTCCAGTGGACCCTCCCTGCCTGGTCAACGCCAGGCGAGTGGGCCTGGTTCCCGGGCCCTGCCGTGCCGCCCCGGAGGGGCGTTGCTCCGTACGGGTGATCCGCTACTGCGGGAAGAGGCTGGTCGCGGCGAAGCGCAGGACGATCTGCGGGGCGCCCGAGAGGACCACCGCGACCACGCCGGTGAGGGCGATGGCGACGGTGACCGGGGCCGGGGTCCGGACCCGCTGCGGGGCCTGGCCGGCCTCCTGGGCCTGTCCGGCCTGCGGGGCCTCCCCTTCGGCCGTCTCCGGGGCGCGGAAGAGGATCGCCGTCCACTGCAGGTAGTAGTAGAGGGCGATGACCACGTTGACCGCCATCACCACGGCCAGCCAGCCCAGGCCCGCGTCGACCGCGGACTGGAAGACGGTGACCTTGGCGAAGAGCCCGATGATGCCCGGCGGCAGACCGGCCAGGCAGAGCAGGAAGAAGGCCATCGCGAGGGCGGTGGCCGGATGCCGGTGGTACAGGCCGCGGTAGTCGGCGATCCGGTTGGCCGGGCTGGTCCGGGCCACCAGCGCGGCGACGGCGAAGGCGCCCAGGTTCACCGCGGCGTACATCAGGGCGTAGGCCACGGTGGAGCCGATCGCGTCGCGCTCCGTGTACGCGGCCGCGGCGATCGGGACCAGCAGGTACCCGGCCTGGCCGACGGAGGACCAGGCGAGCAGCCGTACGGCGCTGTGCGGGCGGTCCGGGGACTGGCGCAGCGCGGCGGCGTTGCCCAGGGTCATGGTCAGCGCGGCGAGGACGGCCAGGGCCGGGCCCCAGATGTCGGAGTACGCCGGGAAGGCGATCACGGTGACCAGGATGAGGCCGGTGAAGCCGACGGCCTTGCCGATGACCGAGAGGTAGCCGGCGATGGGCAGCGGCGCGCCGACGTAGGTGTCGGGGACCCAGAAGTGGAAGGGGACCGCGGCGGTCTTGAAGGCGAAGCCGACGAGGGTGAGCGCCACGCCCGCCATGGCGAGGGTGTCGAGCTGACCGGGGACGTCCTCCAGCCGGTCGGCGAGCAGGGCGAGGTGCAGGGTGCCGGTGGCGCCGTAGACGAAGCTGACGCCCAGCAGCGAGACGGCGGTCGCGGTGACCGAGGAGAGGAAGAACTTGAGGGCGGCCTCGGAGGACATCCGGTCGCCGCGGCGCAGGCCGACGAGCGCGAACGCGGGCAGCGAGGCGACTTCGAGGGCGACGATCAGGGTGGCGAGGTCGCGGGAGGCGGGCAGCAGGGCCGCGCCGGCGGCCGAGGACAGCAGCAGGAACCAGTACTCGCCGGCGGGCATTCCGGTCTCGCGGACGGAGGTGACCGACAGCAGGGCGGTGACCAGGGCGCCGCCCAGCACCAGCAGCTGGATGACCAGCGTGAACGAGTCGGCGGTGTAGCTGCAGGCGGCGGTGCCGGCCGAGGTGGCCGAGACGGCCGGGTCGGCGACCAGGCAGAAGGTGGACCGGTCCTCGCCGCGCAGCGGCAGCAGGGTGGCGGTCGCGGCGGCCAGGCCGGCCACCGAGATCCAGCCGAGGAGCGGCTTGCGCTTGTCGTCGGCGAAGAGGTCGGCGACGAGGACGAGCAGGGCCACGGTGGCCGGGATGACCACGGGCGCGATGGCGAGCCAGTCGACGGTCTGGACGAGACTGGCGGCGCCGGTGGCGGCGAGGGCCGTCATGCGTTGCCTCCTGCGAGGAGCTTCTGGACGGCCGGGTCGGTGAGGCCGAGGAGGACCGCGGGCCACAGGCCGGCGAGGACGGTGAGGGCGACGAGCGGGGTCCAGGCGGCGAACTCGTAGTGCCGGACGTCGGCCACCGCGGCCGGGGCCGCCTCGGGCAGTGCCGCCGGATCGCCCATGCACACCCGCCGTACGACGATCAGGAGGTACGCGGCGGTGAGCAGGGTGCCGAACGCGCCGATCGCCATGAAGGTGAGGAAGGCGGGCCGGGACAGGCCCTCGGCCGGGTCGAAGGCGCCGAACAGGGCGAGCATCTCGCCCCAGAAGCCGGCCAGGCCGGGCAGGCCGAGGGAGGCCACGGCGCCGAAGGCGAGCAGCGCGCCGAAGCGGGGGGCGCGGCCGTAGAGGGCGGCGCCGGTGGCCCCGGCGAGGGTGTCGAGGTCGGTGCTGCCGTAGCGGTCCTTGAGCGCGCCGACCAGGAAGAAGAGGAGGCCGGTGATCAGGCCGTGGGCGATGTTCGCGAACAGCGCGCCGTTGACACCGGTGGGGGTCATGGTCGCGATGCCGAGGAGCACGAAGCCCATGTGGCCGACGGAGGAGTACGCGATCAGGCGCTTGAGGTCGCCCTTGGCTCCCTTGCGGGCGAGCGCGAGGCAGGCCAGGGACCCGTAGATGATCCCGACGGCGGCGAACGCCGCCAGGTAGGGGGCGAGGGTCTGCATGCCGTCGGGGGTGGCGGGCAGCAGGATCCGCACGAACCCGTACGTGCCCATCTTGAGCAGGACGCCGGCCAGCAGGACGGAGCCGACGGTCGGGGCGGCCGTGTGGGCGTCCGGGAGCCAGCTGTGCAGCGGCCACATCGGGGTCTTCACGGCGAGGCCGATGCCGATGGCGAGGACCGCCAGGAGCTGGGTGGTGTGACTGAGTTCGCGGCCGTTGTCGGAGGCCAGTGCCACCATGTCGAACGTGCCCGCGTTGACGCCGATCAGCAGCAGGCCGAGCAGCATGACCACGGAGCCGAGCAGCGTGTAGAGGATGAACTTCCAGGCGGCGGCCTGCCGCTGTGCACCGCCCCAGCGGGCGATGAGGAAGTACATCGGGATGAGCACCATCTCGAAGGCGAGGAAGAACAGCAGCAGGTCGAGGACCGCGAAGGTGGCCAGGGTGCCGGACTCCAGGACCAGGAGCAGCGCGACGAAGGCCTTCGGGGAGGGGCCCGCGGGGAGCTTGAAGTAGCTGTACACCGCGCAGAGGAAGAACAGCAGCGCGGTCATCAGGAGGAGGGGGAGCGAGATGCCGTCGATGCCGAGGTGGATGCGGACGTTCAGCGCCGGGATCCAGCTGATGTCCGTCGTCGCCTGGAAGCGGGACGGGTCGTCGTGGTCGAAGCCGAGGGTGAGGGCGACGGCCGCGGCGAGGACGGCTCCGGTCACGGTCACGCCGTGGCGGAGCACCGCCTGCTCGGGGCTGCGGCCCTTGAGTCCGGGCGGGGGCGGCAGGAGGGCCGCGGCCGCGCCGAGGAGCGGCAGGGCCACGGTGAACGCCAGAAGGAACTGCATCACGGATGCGCTGATATCAATCACGGCTGACTCACGGCTCACGATCCGGCGTTGAGGTTGGCGAGGACGGCGGTGGCGATCGCCAGGACCACGGCACCGGCGAACAGGGCGCTCAGGTAGCTCTGCACGTTGCCGGTCTGGGCGCGGCGCACCAGGGCGCCGAGCCATCCGGCGCCGGTTCCCGCGCCGCGGACGTAGGTGTCGACGACCTCGCGGTCCAGGAAGCGGACCAGGCGCGCCGCGGCGCGTACGGGGCGGACGAACAGGACGTCGTAGACGGCGTCGAGGTGGAAGCCGACGTGCGCGTGCGGGTAGAGCGGGCCGAGGAGTGCCTTGCCGGGGTCGGGGACCGGTCCCGCCGGGGCGGCCGGGTGGTCGTGGGTGACCTCGGCGACCTCGGGGGTCTCGGCCTCGGACTCGGCTGCGGCGACGGCCGCGGGCACCCCGCGGACGGTGGACGCCGAGGCGCGCTGCCACAGGGCGTAGCTGAGGAATCCGCCGATGACCGCGGCGCCCGTGCCGAGGACCGAGGTGGTCAGGGTCGGGCTGAGCGGGGTGCCGTCGAACCAGTCGGCGAGCGGTCCCGCGGCGAGGCCGAAACCGACCGTGGGGACGGCCAGCAGCCACAGCACGCCGGTCATGGCGAACGGCTCCCTGCCGTGGTCGGGGGCCGCGGCGCCCCGGCCGCGGAAGGCCATCAGCCACAGCCGCATCGCGTAGGCGGCGGTGAGCAGGGCGGTCAGCACACCGGCGACGAGGACCAGCCAGCCGGCCGCGCCGGGCACGTCCCCGGTGTGTCCGGTGGCGGCGTGCTCGGCGGCGACGAGGACGGCTTCCTTGGAGAAGAAGCCGGCGAAGGGGGGCAGGGCGGCGAGCGCGAGCAGCGCGATCGTCATCGTCCAGAAGGTGTCCGGGATGCGCTTCTTCAGGCCGTCCATCCGGGACATGGCGGACAGCGAGTTCGTCCCGGCGGCGTGGATGATCACGCCGGCGCCGAGGAAGAGCAGGGCCTTGAAGAAGCCGTGGGACAGGAGGTGGAAGACGGCGGCGGAGCGGTCGCCGACGGCCAGCGCGCCGATCATGTAGCCGAGCTGGCCGACCGTGGAGTAGGCGAGAACGCGCTTGATGTCGTCCTGGGCCAGGGCGGCGAGTCCGGAGCCGATCATCGTCACGGCCGCCATGACCGCCATCACGACCAGCGCGGCCCGGGAGGCCTCGAAGACCGGGAGGAGACGGGCGATGAAGTAGACGCCGGCGGCGACCATCGTCGCGGCGTGGATCAGCGCGGAGACGGGGGTCGGGCCTGCCATGGCGTCGGGGAGCCAGGTGTGCAGCGGGAACTGCGCGGACTTGCCCGCGACGCCGGCCAGCAGCAGCAGTGCGATCAGCGTCGGGTGGTCCAGGCCCCCTTCGCGGACGATGACGAGGATCTCGGTGATCTCGAAGGACTTGGCGTCGGCTGCGAGCGCGAACAGGCCGATCAGGAACGGCACGTCGCCGAGCTTGGTGACGAGGAAGGCCTTGAGGGAGGCGGAGCGGGCCGCTTCGGTCTCCCAGTAGTGGCCGACGAGGAAGTACGAGCAGATGCCCATGACTTCCCAGCCGACCAGCAGCACCATCAGGTCGCCGGAGTAGACGACGAGCAGCATGGCGGAGGTGAACAGCGAGACCAGGGCGGCGTAGGACGGGTAGCGCGGGTCCTCGCGCAGGTAGGCCGTCGAGTAGAGCTGTACGCAGGTGGCGACGACACCGACCAGGACGGCCACGAGGGCGGCGAAGCCGTCGATGTTCAGCGCGAGGTCGATCGGCACCGAGCCGGTCGGGGTGAGTTCCGTCGAGGCCAGGATCGGGTCGCCGCCACCCTGGCGTACGGCGACGAGGACGGCCAGCACGGCCGCGGCCAGGGTGGGCAGCACGGCGAGCGGCCGGACGAATCCGGGGGCGGTGCGGCCGAGCAGGAATCCGCCCGCCGATCCCAGGAAGGGAAGGAGCGGGACGAGGGCGGCGAGGGTCGTGGTGGTCACGCGGCGGCCTCGGCGGTAGCGGTCTCGGCGGTCGGAGCGGGCTCGTGGCCCTCGGTGGTGTCCCGGAGCCGGTCGACGTCGGACGTGCCCCGGTTGCGGTACACCATCAGCACGATGGCCAGGCCGATGCCGATCTCGGCGGCGGCGATGGCGATGGTGAAGAGGGTGAGGGCCTGGCCGGCGTGCAGGGTGTCGCGCAGCCAGACGTCGAAGGCGACCAGGTTGAGGTTGACGGCGTTGAGCATGAGCTCGACCGACATCAGCACCAGGATGGCGTTGCGGCGCGCGAGGACTCCGTACAGGCCCGTGCAGAAGAGGAGCACCGCCAGCACGGCGGGGTAGGCGAGGTGCATCAGCGCTTGCCCTTCACGGTGTCGTCGCCTGCGGCGGTGCCGGTCTTCGCGGTGCCCGTCTCGGCGGTGCCGGTCTTGCGGGACAGCACGATGGCTCCGATCAGCGCGGCCAGCAGCAGCACGGAGAGCGCTTCGAAGGGCAGCACCCAGTGCCGGAAGAGGATCTCGCCGGTCACCCCGGTGGAGCCCTGGACCGTGTCGAGGTCGATCCAGGTGGCGCGGAAGGCGTCGACCACGACCCAGACGAGGGCCACGGCTGCGACGACGGCGACCGCGAGGGCGACCGGGCGGTTGCCGGAGTCGGCGTCCGGGGAGCGGCCGATGGGCGCCTTGGTGAGCATCAGACCGAAGAGGAGGAGGACCACCACGGAACCGAGGTAGATCAGCACCTGCACCCAGGCGACGAACTCGGCGGTCAGCAGGAGGTACTCGACGGCGATCCCGCCCAGCGCCACCACCAGCCAGAGCGCGGCGTGCACCAGCTGCCGGGTGGTGACGGTGACGACGGCCGCGCCGAGGGTGGCGAGGCCGACGAGCAGGAAGGTGATCTCTACGCCGGTCGGGGACATGAAGCCGTTGCCCTGGGCGGCGGCGAGGAGGGCGGTGTGGGTCACGCGGCACCTCCGGCCGGCGCGTCGGGGTCGGTCCGGTCCGCCGCGTCGGCGGTCGTGGCCTCGGCGGTCGCAGCCTCGGCCGCGGCGGCAGCTGCGGCGGCAGCTTCGGCCTCCGCCTTCTCGACCGCCTTGCGGGCGGCGGAGAGCTCCTTGGGCTCTTCGGCGGCCGGGTCGAGGGCGGGCGGGGCCGGGACGGTCCACATCCACTCGCGCAGCTTGTCGCGCTCGTGGGTGAGTTCGCGGATGTCCGTCTCCGCGTACTCGAACTCCGGCGACCAGAAGAGGGCGTCGAAGGGGCACACCTCGATGCAGATGCCGCAGTACATGCAGAGGGAGAAGTCGATGGCGAAACGGTCGAGGACGTTGCGGCTGCGCTCGCGGCCGCCGGGGGTGGCGGCCGGGACCGTCTCCTTGTGGGAGTCGATGTAGATGCACCAGTCCGGGCACTCACGGGCGCAGAGCATGCAGACCGTGCAGTTCTCCTCGAACAGGCCGATGACCCCGCGGGTGCGCGGCGGGAGTTCCGGCTGCACCTCGGGGTACTGCGCGGTGTGCGAGCGCTTCGTCATCGTGCGCAGGGTGACGGCCAGGCCCTTGGCCAGACCGGATCCGGGGATGGGCATTAGGGGATCGCCACCTTCACGATGCCGGTGAGCGCGATCTGGGCGAGCGCGAGCGGGATGAGAGTGGTCCAGGCGAGCCGCTGCAGCTGGTCCTCGCGCAGTCGCGGGTAGGTGACCCGCAGCCAGATGACGAGGAAGGCGAGCACTGCGGTCTTCAGCAGGGTCCAGAACCAGCCGAGGTCGTCACCGCCGAACGGGCCGTGCCAGCCGCCGAGGAAGAGGACGCTGGTGAGCGCGCAGAGCACGACGATGCCGGCGTACTCGGCGAGCAGGAACAGCGCGAAGCGCAGACCGGTGTACTCGGTGTACGCGCCGAAGATGATCTCGGAGTCGGCCACGGGCATGTCGAAGGGGGGACGCTGCAGTTCGGCGAGGCCGGCGGTGAAGAACACGATCGCGCCGACGATCTGCCAGGGCAGCCACCACCACTCGAAGGCCCCGACGATGCCGGGGAGCGAGACGGTGCCGGCGGCCATCGCGACCGAGGCGGCCGCGAGCAGCATGGGGAGCTCGTAGGCGAGCAGCTGGGCGGCGGTGCGGAGACCGCCGAGCAGGGAGAACTTGTTGGCCGAGGCCCAGCCGGCCATCAGGCTGCCGAGGATCCCGACGCCCATGACGGCCAGCACGAAGAACACGCCGGCGTCGATGACCTGCCCGACCGCGCCCTCGCCGGGGCCGATCGGGATGGCGATCAGCACGAGGAGGTAGGGGAGCAGGGCGACGGCGGGCGCGAGCTGGAAGATGCGCCGGTCGGCGTTGGCCGGGACGACGTCCTCCTTCTGCGCGAACTTCACGCCGTCCGCGACGAGCTGCGCCCAGCCGTGGAAGCCGCCGGCGTACATCGGGCCGAGACGGCCCTGCATGTGGGCCATCACCTTGTGCTCCGTCTGTCCGACGACGAGCGGCAGCACGAGGAAGACCGCGAAGACGACGATGAGTCGCAGCGCGACGTCGAGTGCGTCGTTCACGCGTCGCCTCCGTTGTCGGGGTCGGGTCGGGTGGTCTTGGCGGCTTCGCCGCCCTCGCCTTCGCCTGCGGCTTCGGCGGGTTCGTCCGGCCGCTCGGCCGGTGCGGCCGGGCTTTCCGGCTCGCCGAAGGCGGGCTTCGGGTTGTGCCAGGGCGCGTCGCTGCTGCGCGGCGCGGTCCGGCGGACCGGGCGCTCGGCAGCAGTGCCGTCCTCGCCCTCGGCGGGAGCTCCGGCGGGAGCACTCTGGCTCGCGGAGCCGTCGGCGGCCGAGCGGGTGCGGCGCGCGGGGCGGGCCGGGGGCTCGGTCGGCGCGCCGGCGTCGGAAGCGGTTGCTCCGCTTTCCTCGGGCGGGGCGGCCGCCGCGTCCGTCTGGCTCGCGGAGCCCTGGGCCGCCGTGCGGGCACGGCGGACCGGACGCACCGGGGCCTCCGGGGCCGTACCCTCGGCCGCCCCGGCCGGGGTCACGGCGTCGGGCGCCTGGCTGGCGGAGCCCTCCGCGACGGAGCGGGCGCGGCGTACCGGCGCGCCCTCGCGCGGGGCGCGGGCCGGACGGTCGCCCGCGGCGCGCGGGGTGCGGGCGGGCCGGGCCGGGGCCGGCGGAAGCTGGCCCTTGAGCGGGCCCCACTCGTTGGGGTCCGGCACACCCGGCGGCAGCATGGTGCGCCGCTTCGGGCCGCCGGTGTCCGCGCCCTCGCCCGGCTCCTTGGCTCCGGGCCAGGCCTTGGCGACGCGGGCCGCGAGGACGAAGTCCTTCCGCAGCGGGTGCCCTTCGAAGTTCTCGGGCAGCAGCAGCGGGACGAGGTGCGGGTGGTCGGTGAAGGTCACGCCGAACATCTCGTACGTCTCGCGCTCGTGCCAGGAAGCGCCCGCGTAGACGTTCACCGCCGAGGGCAGGGACGGCGCGGAGTGCGGGACGGTGGTGCGCAGCAGCAGCCGGCGTACGCGGTGACCCTCCAGGGCGACCACGTGCGCGCAGATCCGGAAGCCGGTGCCCGGCTCGTCGACCGCGCTCAGCCAGTCGAAGTAGGTGCAGCCCAGCTTGTCCCGGGCGGTCTCCAGTGCGGAGATCCAGGAGCCGACGGGCACGTCTACGGTGAGGACGTCGTAGGAGAGGTCGGCGACGGCCTCCGCGCCGAAGACCTCGGGGGCGGCGTCGGGCAGGGAGTCGTACAGGTTCACGCGTCCGGCCCCTTCACGAGGGGGCTGGTCAGCTGCGCCACCGAGGGCGACGGCCGGTCGGCGGTGTAGCGCGCGGCCAGCGACTCCCGGGCGATCTTCTCCTGCAGCTTGAGGATGCCCTGCAGCAGCGCCTCGGGGCGGGGCGGGCAGCCGGGCACGTAGACGTCGACCGGAATGATCTGGTCCACGCCCTTGGTGACGGAGTACGAGTCCCAGTAGGGGCCGCCGCAGTTCGAGCAGGCGCCGAAGGAGATCACGTACTTGGGCTCCGGCATCTGCTCGTAGAGCCGCTTGACCGCCGGGGCCATCTTGTCGGTGACCGTGCCCGAGACGATCATCAGGTCGGCCTGGCGCGGGCCGGGCGCGAACGGGATCACCCCGAGCCGGATGAAGTCGTGCCGGGCCATGGACGCGGCGATGAACTCGATCGCGCAGCAGGCCAGGCCGAAGTTGAAGACCCACAGGCTGTAGCGGCGGCCCCAGTTCAGGACCACCTTCATGGGCTCCGGGGCGAGGCGGGAGAGGACTCCCAGGCGCTTGGGCTCCGGGAGCAGCTGGGGCTCCGGTGTCACGTCCATTCGAGGACGCCCTTCTTGTACGCGTAGAGCAGGCCGACGGCCAGGAAGCCCAGGAAGATGAACATCTCGACCAGGGTGGTGGCCCCGTAGCCGGCGGCGTCGAACACCGTCGCCCACGGGAACAGGAAGATCGAGTCGACGGCGAAGATGACGTAGAGGAACGCGTAGACGTAGTAGCGGACCTGGGTGTGCGCCCAGCCCTCGCCGACCGGGTCCACACCGCATTCGTAGGTCAGCAGCTTTTCGGCGGTGGGTACGACGGGCCGCAGCAGCCGTCCCGCGCCGAAGGCCACGGCCACGAAGAGCACACCGAAAGCCGCGAGCAGGCCGACGACCGAATAGCTTCGGAAGTAGTCCGCCGCGAGCACGGTTACGGTCGATACCGTTGGGTCTGGCACGTCCGTTCCTCGCTCCTCTTGGCCGCTGTCGACGATCTGTACCGACGGGAGTCTAGGGCCTGCCTCCAGGGGGGTGGGGTTATCCCCCGTTCACTGAGACAAGGGCACCCCATGGCATCGGCAGCCTGTGGTTGACAGGCTGTGCCGCATGAGCGTCAACACTCCGGGACCGGACAGCGACCGGCCCTCGCCGGTGCGTGCTGTTTTCAGCGTAGATACGTGCAAAGAGATCGGATACACGCTGGCGAATCTGCCCGTCACGATCATCGGTTTTGTTTACACGGTGTTCATGATCGGCACGGCCGGGGGTATGTCCGTGACGGTCGTCGGACTGCCGCTGCTCGCAGCCGGTCTTTTTCTGTCCCGCCTGACAGGACGGTTCGAACGCGCACGGGCCCGCATGCTGCTCGGCGTCCGGGTGGACGAGCCCTCGCCGCTGCCCGGACCGGGCCGGTCGGGCGGGTTCTTCCCCTGGCTGTGGGCGGCGATCAAGGATCCGGTGGCCTGGCGGACCGTGCTCTTCCACCTGATCCGGCTGCCCTGGGGCGTGCTGACCTTCACCGTGGTGCTGACCGGGCTGTTCGTGCTGTGGCCGGTGCTGCCCTGGGTGGTGCGGGGCCTGGCGAACGCGGACCGGGCGATGGTCCGGGGCCTGCTCTCGCCCTCCGACGAGCTGGAGCGGCGCATCGCGGAGCTGGAGTCGGACCGGGGGGTGGTCGTCGACACCGCCGCCGCCGACCTCCGCCGCATCGAACGCGACCTCCACGACGGAGCCCAGGCCCGCCTCGTCGCCCTCGCCATGGACCTCGGACTCGCCAGGGAAAAACTCACCGAAGACCCCCAGGCAGCCGCCCGCATGGTCGACGAAGCACACGGCGAAGTGAAGATCGCCCTCCAGGAACTCCGCGACCTCGCCCGCGGCATCCACCCCGCCGTCCTCACCGACCGCGGACTCGACGCCGCCCTCTCCGCCATCGCCTCCCGCTGCACCGTCCCCGTACGCGTCACCGTCGACCTCCCCACCCGCCCCGCCGAAGCCATCGAAGGCATCGCCTACTTCACCGTCTCCGAACTCCTCCAGAACATCAGCAAGCACGCTGCCGCGCGGCGCGCCGAGGTCGAGGTCTGGCGGTCCGGGACCGGGCCCGGGACCCGGCTGATGCTCCGCGTCACGGACGACGGGCGGGGCGGAGCGCATCCCGGCACGGGGTCCGGCCTGGCCGGACTCGCGGAACGGCTGGACGCGGTGGACGGCGTCTTCGTCGTCGACTCCCCCGAGGGCGCCGGGACCACGGTGACCGCCGAGCTGCCCTGGCGGGACCGCACCGCCACCGCTCCGGCCGCGCAGAGCCGGGGCTGACCCGCGGGGCCGGCCCACGGGGTGGGGTTAACCCCCCGTACAGGACGCCGACCCGCCGCATGGCCCGGACCAGGGGCCCGCGGCGAGGGTGTTGACCGTAAGGACGACGGACAGAACGGGGCCGGAAGATGACCAGCAGGACGAGGGCGGGAGCGGACGGGCTGCCCGTGCCGGTGGCGGTGCGGATCCTGCGGGCGCCACTGGAGGGGCGGACCTGGCGCGGGTTCGGGTACCTGATGCTCGGGCTCCCGCTGAGCGTCCTCTGGTTCTCCCTGGCGATCACCGGGATCAGCCTCGGCGCCGGCCTGCTGATCACCTTCCTCGGCGTCCCGGTGCTCGCGGGCCTGCTGGCCCTGTGCCGGGGCATCGGCCGGTTCGAGCGGGCGCGGGCCCGCGCCCTGCTGGACCTGGACATCGCCGACCCCGAGCCGGTGCGGGCCGCCGGCCCGGGTGTCTTCCCCTGGATCGGGGCGATCCTCCGCAGCGGCAGTGCCTGGCGGCACGTGGTGTACTCCGTCTTCCACTTCCCGTGGTCGGTGTTCGCCTTCATCGTGGCGCTGACCTTCTGGGCCAACGGCTGGATGTTCCTGACGTACCCGCTCTGGTTCTGGGTGTTCCCGGTCTTCACCGACCAGCCCGGTCTCCAGCTCTTCCAGAACGGTGACTACACCTACTACCTGGACGGTCCGGCCCGGATCATGGGGACCTTCCTGCTCGGCCTGGCCCTCACCCTGGTCACGCCCTGGCTGGTGCGGGCCCTGACGGCCGTCGACGCGCTGCTGGTCAAGGGCCTGCTCGGCCCGTCCCGGCTGGCCGGCCGGGTCAGCGAGCTGGAGTCGGACCGGGGGGTGGTCGTCGACACCGCCGCCGCCGACCTCCGCCGCATCGAACGCGACCTCCACGACGGAGCCCAGGCCCGCCTCGTCGCCCTCGCCATGGACCTCGGACTCGCCAGGGAAAAACTCACCGAAGACCCCCAGGCAGCCGCCCGCATGGTCGACGAAGCACACGGCGAAGTGAAGATCGCCCTCCAGGAACTCCGCGACCTCGCCCGCGGCATCCACCCCGCCGTCCTCACCGACCGCGGACTCGACGCCGCCCTCTCCGCCATCGCCTCCCGCTGCACCGTCCCCGTACGCGTCACCGTCGACCTCCCCACCCGCCCCGCCGAAGCCATCGAAGGCATCGCCTACTTCACCGTCTCCGAACTCCTCCAGAACATCAGCAAGCACGCCGGGGCACGTGCCGCCTCGGTGGAGGTGTGGAAGGCCGGCGGCCGGCTGCTGCTCCAGGTGACGGACGACGGCCGCGGCGGCGCGGTGGCCGCGGCCGGCGGCGGGCTGGCGGGGCTCGGGGAGCGGCTGGACGCCGTGGACGGCGTACTGATCATCCGTTCCCCGGCCGGCGGCGGGACCACGGCGACCGCCGAGCTGCCCTGGCGGGACCGCACCGCCACCCCCGCCCGCCGCTGACACCCCGCACCCTCCCCGTTCGGGCACTTCGCCACGATCCTCATTCGTCTCGTTGTCAGGCTGACTTGGTTCGGGCCGCAAGGCTGGGATGCTTGGCTCAGCAGGAAGCCGTAACGAGGCGACCACGAGTGGACACGGGGAGCGCACAAGACGTGGAAGACAGGGTGCGGGTGGTCATCGCCGAGGACTCAGTGCTGCTCCGTGAGGGCCTGACCCGGCTGCTGACCGACCGGGGGCATGACGTCGTGGCCGGCGTCGGGGACGCGGAAGCCCTGATCAAGACGGTCGCGGACCTCGCGGCCGAGAACGCGGTGCCGGACGTGGTGGTGGCGGACGTACGGATGCCTCCGACCCACACCGACGAGGGGGTGCGGGCGGCCGTGCGCCTGCGCCGGGACCATCCCGGCATAGGGGTGCTGGTGCTGTCGCAGTACGTGGAGGAGCGTTACGCCACGGAGCTGCTGGCGGGTTCCAGTACCGGCGTGGGGTACCTCCTGAAGGACCGCGTGGCCGAGGTCCGCGAGTTCACCGAGGCCGTGGTACGGGTCGCCCGGGGCGGCACCGCCCTGGACCCGGAGGTCGTGGCCCAGCTGCTGGGGCGCAGCCGCAAGCAGGACGTGCTGGCGGGGCTGACCCCCCGCGAGCGCGAGGTGCTGGGGCTGATGGCCGAGGGCCGCACCAATTCGGCCGTCGCGAAACAGCTCGTGGTCAGCGACGGAGCGGTGGAGAAGCACGTCAGCAACATCTTCATGAAACTCGGCCTGTCGCCGAGTGACGGGGACCACCGCCGGGTATTGGCGGTCCTCACCTATCTGAATTCCTGATCAACTGACACTCTGTCAGACATAGGCGTAATTGAACCGGCCGTCTCAAAAAGCCGTCCAGAATATGAGCACCCCGAGGAAGGACACCCTTAGCGACGTAGGGTTGGCCTTGGGGATGCCATGCCTCGAAGGAGGTCCAGTTCAGTGACCAGCCAGGTCAGTAGCACAGCCGAGCAGACCGACGGGGCCGAAGAGGCTGTTGTCGGCGGGCAGCGCACGCCCGGGAGCTCTGGCGCCAAGGAAGTCCGCCGCCTCGACCGAGTGATCATCCGTTTCGCGGGTGACTCGGGTGACGGAATGCAGCTCACCGGTGACCGCTTCACGTCGGAGAC
>NZ_JBICVY010000007.1:0-538392 GCF_043199475.1 Streptomyces sp. NPDC048603
TGGTACTGCAGGGGGGACCCTGTGGGAGAGTAGGACGCCGCCGAACAATCATTGCGGGAAGCCCCGGACCTCATGGTCCGGGGCTTTCTTGCGTTTACGGTGTTTACCGCGTGGATCCCAATGGACCTGTATCTGAAGGCCCCCGAATCTCGGGGGCCTTTCGTGTTTCTACAGGCGGCCGGCGGCTTTCAGGGCCAGGTAGGCGTCGGCCAGGGAGGGGGCCAGGGTGTCCGGGGTGGCGTCCACGACGGTGACGCCATGGCGGGCGAGTTGGTCGGCCGTACGTCGGCGCTGGGACTGGGACTGGGTGGCTGCGGCGGCTTCGTACACGGCGTCGGCGGAGCCACGGGCGCCGGCCATCGTCGCGACCCGGGGGTCTGCGACGGAAGCCAGCAGCACCGTGTGGCGCTGCGTGAGCTGGGGCAGGAGCGGCAGCAGGCCCTCCTCGACGGGGGCTGCGTCCAGGCTGGTCAGCAGGACCACCAGGGAGCGGCGCGGGGCACTGCGGAGGATGGTGGAGACCAGGGAACGGGCGTCCGTCTCGACCAGTTCGGGTTCGAGCGGAGCCATCGCGTTCACGAAGGAGGGGAGTGTGTCCGCGGCGGCGCGGCCCTGGACGAGGGCGCGGGTGCGGCGGTCGTGGGCCAGGAGGTCCACCCGGTCGCCGGCACGGGTGGCCAGCGCGGTCAGCAGGAGGGCCGCATCCATGGCGGCGTCCAGGCGGGGCGCGTCGCCCACCCGGCCGGCCGAGGTACGACCCGTGTCGAGGCAGATCAGGATGTGCCGGTCGCGCTCCGGGCGCCAGGTGCGGACGGCCACCTTGGGCCGGCGGGCGGTCGCGCGCCAGTCGATGGAGCGGGTGTCGTCGCCGGGGACGTAGTCCCGGAGGCTGTCGAACTCGGTTCCCTCACCGCGGGTCAGGACGCTGGTACGGCCGTCGAGTTCGCGGAGCCGGGCCAGCCGGGAGGGGAGGTGCTTGCGGCTGGTGAACGGGGGCAGGACACGGACCGTCCAGGGGAGGGCGTGCCCACCCTGACGGGCCCAGAGGCCCAGCGGCCCGTAGGAGCGGATGGTCACCCGGTCGGCCGTGCGGTCTCCGCGGCGGGTCGGGTGGAGGCGGGTGGTGAGCCGACGCCGCTCGCCCGCCGGGACGGTCAGGGCGTGCCGGGAGGCGGCCGTCTCCGTGCCGGGCAGCCAGCTGCTGGGCGGCCAGGCGTCACGGATACGGGCGCGGAGCTTGCGGTCGCCCGGGTTGGTGAGGGTGAGGTGCACCTCGGCGGTTTCGCCGAGGCGGACCGAGGTGTCGCCGGAGCGTTCCAGGCGCAAGGTGCGGACCGGGGCGGCCAGGGCGCAGTCGACGGCGCAGGCCAGGGCCAGCGGGGCGTTGACCGCCAGGATCCCCGTCCAGCTGGGTTCGAGGATGCCGACGGGGATGCTGCCGAGGGCCGCCAGCAGGGCGGTTCGTCCGGTGAAGCCCATCAGCGGGGGACGGGGACGAAGGACAGGACGGAGCTGAGCACGGAGTCCGCGGTGACGCCTTCCATCTCCGCTTCGGGGCGGAGCTGGACGCGGTGGCGGAGGGTGGGGAGGGCGAGGGCCTTCACGTCGTCGGGGGTGACGTAGTCGCGGCCGGTCAGCCAGGCCCAGGCGCGGGAGGTGGCGAGCAGTGCCGTGGCGCCGCGCGGGGAGACGCCCAGGGTGAGGGAGGGCGATTCGCGGGTGGCGCGGCAGATGTCGACGACGTAGCCGGTGATCTCGGGGGAGACCGCGACACGGGCGACGGCCTGGCGGGCGGCCTCCAGGTCGGCGGGTCCGGCGACCGGGCGGACGCCCGCGGCCTGCAGGTCGCGCGGGTTGAAGCCGGCGGCGTGCCGGGTCAGGACGCCGATCTCGTCCTCGCGGGAGGGCAGCGGGACCGTCAGTTTCAGGAGGAACCTGTCGAGTTGGGCCTCGGGGAGGGGGTAGGTGCCCTCGTACTCGACGGGGTTCTGGGTGGCGGCGACGAGGAAGGGTTCGGGCAGGGGGCGCGGCACGCCGTCGACGGTGACCTGGCGTTCCTCCATTGCTTCGAGGAGGGAGGACTGGGTCTTGGGAGGGGTGCGGTTGATCTCGTCGGCGAGCAGCAGGTTGGTGAAGACCGGGCCGTTCTGGAAGGAGAACTCGGCGGTGCGTGCGTCGTAGACGAGCGATCCGGTGACGTCGGAGGGCATCAGGTCGGGCGTGAACTGGACGCGTTTGGTGTCGAGTTCGAGGGAGGCGGCGAGGGCCCGTACCAGGAGGGTCTTCGCGACGCCGGGGACGCCTTCGAGGAGGACGTGGCCGCGGCAGAGGAGGGCGACGACGAGACCGGTGACGGCGGAGTCCTGGCCGACCACGGCCTTCCCGATCTCGGTGCGGAGCGCTTCCAGGGAGGCGCGTGCGTCGTCCGCGTGAGCGGTGGTCGGGGACGTCATGAGGTGCGGACCTCTCTTTCGAGGGCGTCGAGGTGGTCGGCGAGCGCGACGAGTGCCGCGTCGTCGGCGGGTGTGGTGCCGAACAGAAGGGACGTCAGGTCCCTGGCCGGGCCGGTGAGTCGGTGTGACACGGCGGGCAGCAGCGCGGCCGGGTCGTGCGCATGGGAGGCCGGTACGCCGAGCAGGGCGGCGAGACGTTCGCGGGTGGCGGCGCGCAGGACGTCGGCGGCGCGGTCGCGGGCGCCGGCGCGCCGGTAGAGGCGGGCGCGTCCCTCGGTGGCCTCGGAGGCGCGGACGACGACCGGGAGGCGTTCGGTGACGAGGGGTCCGAGGCGGCGGCCGCGCCAGAGGGCGGCGACGGCGGCGGCGAGGGTGAGTTGGAGGAGGGCCCAGCCCCAGCCGGCCGGGATGAGTTCGAGGAAGGTCTTCTCCTCGGCGGTGTCGGCCGCGGTGGCTTCGGCGAGGGACGGCAGGTACCAGACGAGCTGGGGCCGGGAGCCGAGGAGTTGGAGGGCGAGGGAGGCGTTGCCCTCCGAGGCCAGGTTCTCGTTGCGGAGGAGGGCGCCGTTGCCGAGGAGGACGGTGTCGCCGCCGACGGTGCCGGGAAGGACGAGCAGGGTGTGACGGCCGTCCTCCGGATAGCAGGCGGCGGCCGTGGAGGTGACGGTGTGGTAGCTGACGTCGCCTCCGGTCAGGGCCGTGCCGGCGGAGACGGCGGCGGCCAGGGCGCAGGCGGGGGCGCGGACCTTGCCGGGTCCGGCGTCGCGGGCGTCCACTCCGGGGGCGAAGGCGTCGGCGGCGTCGCCGCGGGCGGAGAGGAGGATGGTGCGGCCGCCGGAGCGTTCGGCGGCGGCGCGGAGTTCCTCGCGGCGATCGGGGCCGAGGAGGTTCGGGGCGGCGATGAGCAGGGTGGTGTCGGATCCGGTTGCGCGGGCGGCTTCCTGAGCGGAGGTCACCACGCGGGTGGTGACGCCGCGTTCCTTCAGCAGTTCGGCGACGGCCCGGCTGCCGGCGGGGTCGGCGGAGCGGGGGTCGAGGGCGCCGTGGTGGGCGCCGGACCGGAGGGCGGCGAGGACGACCCCGGCCGTGACCAGTACGGCGAGGAAGATCAGAAAGCCGCGGAAGCGCCGCCACAGATCCGCGGCGCCGGGCGCGGTGGAGGTGATGGGGTGACTGGTGAGCGTGGTGGTGGGCCCGTTCGCGGTCATGCACCGGCTCCCGTCGGTCCGGAGAGGACGGGCCTGGTGCGTTCGACCGCGGTGTCGAGGTCGCGGAGGCGCTCGTACACGGCCCGGTCGGCGGTGCGGCCGCCGTAGGTGACGTCGTCGAAGGCACGGGCGGCCGCCCGGAGTCCTTCGGCGTGCCCGGGGAGGGCCGCGGCCGCTTCGGCGGCGGCCTCGTCGGCGGTGCGGCCCGGGCGGGGGTCCAGGAGGGTGCGTTCCTCCAGGGAGCGCACCAGGGCCCGCATGCGGTCCTGGACGGCTTCCGTCCAGCGTCCGGCGGCCGCGTGGGCCTCGGCGGCCGCGCGGTGCTCGGCGGCGGTGCGGTCCCGTTCGCCGAAGAGCGTGCCGGCGCCGGCGGGGGAGCGTTCGGGGGTGCCCAGCCGCCACCACAGCAGCGCGACGGCCACGGCGACCAGGAGGACGATGACGATGATGCCCAGCGTGCCGCCGGGGGTTGCCCCGGCGGCCGAGCCGAACAGTTCGTCGATCCAGTCGAAGAACTTCCCCAGGATGCGGGTGAACAGGTTCGGTTCGTTCTCGTGGTAGACCGGTTTCGACAGTTCGCGTTCGGCCGCCTCGCGGGCGGCCTCGCGCGGTGTCGTCACCGGCGGTGTTTCGGCGATGGGCAGTCCCCCCGGGCCGGTCACCGCATCAGCTCCCCGTGGCCGGCGGCGTGGTGCCGGGCGTGCCGCCGTAGCCCTCGACGCCTGCGGCGCGGGCGAGTTCCAGGTCCAGGGCCTCGCGCCGGATCCGCTGGTCGATGTAGAGGAGGGCGGTGACGCCGGCCTGCATCGGCATGACGATGGTCAGCGCGATCACGGCTCCGATCCCGGAGATGATCAGGAACGGCCAGCTGTCCACGGAGGTGCCCTCGACGAAGCCGGACACGCCTTCGTCGGTGAAGAGGGAGCCGACGACGGCGAACGCACTCACGATGATCATCGCGACGAAGCCGGTGATGATGCTGGTGAGGATGGAGATGCCGAAGATCCGCCACCAGGCGCCGCGGACCAGCTTCGCGGACCGGCGCAGCGACGGGATGACCCCGCCGCGCTCCAGCATCAGCGCGGGCGCGGCCAGCGCGAACTTCACCCACAGCCAGGCGATGAGCACCAGGGCGCCGATGGCGCCCAGGGCGACCAGTCCGGCGCTGTCGACGAGTGCGCCGGGCAGCATCAGGACGAGGGCGATGGCCAGCGCGCCGACGATCAGGAGCAGGGTGAGTCCGGCCAGCCTGAGCAGGTGGGGCCGGGCCTCGCGCCAGGCGTCGCCGATGCTGGAGGGCCGGCCGAGCACCGCACGGCTGAAGATCATCATGAGCAGGGCGGTCACGACCACCGAGCCGACCAGCTGGATGAAGCTGTCGGCCATGCTGACCACCATGGTGTCGCCCAGGGCCTCCAGGGCCTCCTCGGGCGTCGCGGACTCGTCCGGGACGACGAGGTACTCCGACAGCACCGTGCGCTGCAGGGTGATGCTGATCAGTTCGATCAGCACCGCCACGACCAGGGTGATGGGCAGCACCGAGCGCCAGTGGGTGCGCATCGTGGTGACCGCGCCGTCCAGGATCTCGCCGAGGCCGAGCGGGCGCAGCGGGATGACGCCGGGCTTCGCGGCCGGGGGCTTGCCCCAGCCGCCGCCGGGCGGGCCGTACGGGGCCTGGCCGGGCCGGCTGCCGTACGGGCCCCAGCCGGTGCCGGGCTGCCGGCCGGTGGCGGGCGGCGGGGTCTGGCCGGGGTCCGGGTTGCCCCAGACGCCGTTCGGGGGCGTCCCGGCGCCGGGCGGCGGCTGCTCCGCGGACCACTTCGTGCCCGGTTCGCCGGGTTGTGCCGGCCGGCCGGGGTCTCCGGGCCGGTCGGGCTGCGCCGGCTGCTGGGGCCGGTCGCCCTCGGACGGGTCGGACCCGGGCGAGGCCCAGCCCGGAGAGTCGTTCATCGTCGCTCCTTCAGGGATGCCCGTACATCAAGGGGCGGGGCGCTGGTCGGCAGCCATCGTGCCACGAGTGATCTCCGGGCGGACCGGCCCGCCCCTGAAGACCGGTTCCCCTCCCCCCTTCGATTGTCCCCCGGGGGCGGGGCAGACTGGACGACCGGAACCAGCATTCCCGCTGGGTATCCCCGCTGTGTGCCAGCTCACGCCGGGTCTCGATTGGGTAATGGGATGATGTCAACCATGAAGGGACGCGTCCTTGTCGTCGACGACGACACCGCGCTGGCCGAGATGCTCGGCATTGTGCTGCGTGGAGAAGGTTTCGAGCCGTCGTTCGTCGCGGACGGCGACAAGGCCCTGGCTGCCTTCCGAGAGGCCAAGCCGGACCTGGTGCTGCTGGATCTCATGCTGCCCGGACGGGACGGCATAGAGGTCTGCCGGCTGATCCGCGCCGAGTCCGGCGTGCCGATCGTCATGCTGACCGCGAAGAGCGACACCGTCGATGTCGTCGTGGGCCTGGAGTCCGGGGCCGACGACTACATCGTCAAGCCGTTCAAGCCCAAGGAGCTGGTGGCCCGGATCCGGGCCCGGCTGCGGCGCTCGGAGGAGCCCGCGCCGGAGCAGCTGGCCATCGGTGACCTGGTCATCGACGTGGCCGGGCATTCCGTGAAACGTGACGGCCATTCGATCGCTCTGACCCCGCTGGAGTTCGACCTGCTGGTCGCGCTCGCCCGCAAGCCCTGGCAGGTGTTCACCCGCGAGGTGCTGCTGGAGCAGGTCTGGGGCTACCGGCACGCGGCGGACACCCGCCTGGTCAACGTGCACGTGCAGCGGCTGCGCTCCAAGGTCGAGAAGGACCCTGAGCGTCCGGAGATCGTCGTGACGGTGCGCGGCGTCGGATACAAGGCCGGACCGAGCTGAGCATGAACACCGGCAGGTCCCCGTGGGCCGGCCGGCTGCTCCACGACGGGGCGCCCGGCAGCCCCGCGCTGCGGCTGCTGATGCGTCTGGTGCGCCGGCCGCTGCTGCCCGCTGTCCGGCTGTGGCGGCGGAACATCCAGCTCAGGGTGGTGGCTGCCACCCTGCTGATGTCCCTCGTCGTGGTTCTGCTGCTCGGTTTCGTGGTCATCGGGCAGGTCAGCAACGGCCTGCTGGACGCCAAGCAGGAAGCCGCGCAGAGCCAGGCGGCGGGCGGTTTCGCCGTCGCCCAGGAGAAGGCGAACACCCCGTCCACGGCGGAGGGGCAGGATTCCGCCACTCTCGACAACAACGTCGGGCGGGATGCCAGCACCTGGATGAACGGGCTGGTCAAGCAGCTCGCCTCGGGCGGCCAGACCGCCTTCGAGGTGGTCGCGCTGGGTGCCGGCAGCGGGGACTCCTCCCGCGGCGTGCGCGGGGCCCGCGCGTCGGGTGAAGTGGACCCGGCGACGAGCATCCCCGACGCGCTGCGCAAGGCCGTGGACACCCGGGCAGGCGCGTACCAGACCTTCTCGAAGATCCGGTACAGCACCCCGGACCAGTCCGCCGAGCCGGCGCTGGTGATCGGCAAGCGGCTGACCGACATCAACGGGGACCCGTACCACCTGTACTACCTCTTCCCGCTGACCCAGCAGGAGGAGTCCCTCACCCTGGTCAAGGGGACGATCGCGACCGCCGGGCTGTTCGTGGTCGTGCTGCTGGGCGCGATCGCCTGGCTCGTCGTACGGCAGGTGGTCACCCCGGTGCGGATGGCCGCGGGGATCGCCGAACGGCTCTCGGCGGGCAAGCTCCAGGAACGGATGAAGGTCACCGGCGAGGACGACATCGCGCGGCTCGGAGAGGCCTTCAACAAGATGGCGCAGAGCCTGCACAACAAGATCCAGCAGCTGGAGGACCTGTCGCGGATGCAGCGGCGGTTCGTCTCCGACGTCTCGCACGAGCTGCGCACCCCGCTGACGACGGTCCGGATGGCCGCCGACGTCATCCACGAGGCCCGCGTCGACTTCGACCCGGTCACGGCGCGGTCCGCCGAGCTGCTGGCGGGCCAGCTGGACCGGTTCGAGTCGCTGCTCGCCGACCTGCTGGAGATCAGCCGGTTCGACGCGGGTGCGGCGGCGCTGGAGGCCGAGCCGATAGACCTGCGGGACGTCGTACGCCGGGTCATCGACGGCGCCGAACCGCTGGCCGAGGCCAAGGGCACCCGGATCCGGGTGCTCGGCGACTCCCAGCCCGTGGTCGCCGAGGCGGACGCCCGCCGGGTGGAGCGGGTGCTGCGGAACCTCGTCGTCAACGCCGTCGAGCACGGCGAGGGCCGGGACGTGGTGGTCCGGCTCGCCTCCGCGGGCGGCGCGGTCGCCGTCGCGGTGCGGGACTACGGCGTCGGCCTGAAGCCGGGCGAGGCCACCCGCGTGTTCAACCGGTTCTGGCGGGCCGACCCGGCCCGGGCCCGGACCACCGGCGGCACCGGCCTCGGCCTGTCCATCGCCGTCGAGGACGCCCGGCTGCACGGCGGGTGGCTGCAGGCGTGGGGCGAGCCGGGCGGCGGTTCGCAGTTCCGGCTGACCCTGCCGCGCACCGCCGACGAGCCGCTGCGCGGCTCTCCGATCCCGCTGGAACCCGAGGACTCGCGCGCCAACCGGGCCAAGGCGGCGGCCGCGCGCGGCGCCCGGAAGCGCGAGCAGGAGCAGCAGCCGCCCGGCGGCACCGACCCGCGGTCGCCGATACCGCCGCGGCCCGCGGTGACCACGGCGGTGCCGGTGCCGGCCGACCCGACGGCGCTGCCCGGAAGCGGTGCTCGGGTGGTGGCCCGGCCGGGCGGCCCGGGCGAGACCCCGGAACGAGACGGCAACGAGGGTGGAGGCTGAGCGTGGACGCCAATCGGCACAGTGGCCCGGCACGGCGGGCGCGGCGGGCGCGGGGCGTCCTCGCGCTGGGTGGTGCCGGCCTGCTGCTGGCGGGCTGCGCCTCGATGCCCGACCACGGCGAGGTCAAGCAGGTGTCCGCCTCTCAGGGCGCCGACTCGGAGGTCCGTGTGTACGGGGTGCCGCCGGCTCCCAAGGCGGGACCGCGGGAGATCGTCGACGGCTTCCTGGAGGCCATGACCAGTGACGACCCGGGGCTGGCCACCGCCCGCCAGTACCTGAGCAAGGAGGCCGCGCAGACCTGGAAGCCGAACGCCAGCGTCACCGTGCTCGCCTCCGGCCGTGACGTGTCCTCGGACAAGCAGGGGAAGGACCCCGACGCGCTGCCCCGCTTCAAGCTGTACGGCACCCGCGTGGCCACCGTGGACGAGCGGAGCACCTACCACCCGGAGGTCGGCAGGAAGCCGTATGAGCGGTTCCTCCAGCTGGTCAAGGAGGACAACGAGTGGCGGATCGACTCGCCGCCCGACGGCCTGGTGCTCAGCGAGTCCGACTTCCAGCGCATCTTCATGCCGGTCAACAAGTACTACTTCGCGGCGGACACGCTGGTCGCGGACCCGGTGTACGTGCGGCAGCGCACCGATCCGGATTCCCGTATGGACCGGATGACGCAGACGGTGAAGTCGCTGCTGGACGGACCGTCCAGGTGGCTCGGGCCGGTGGTCACGTCCACCTTCCCGACCGGCACGACCCTGCTGGACGGGACCAAGACCCTCTCGTACGACGCCCAGGACACCCTGCGCGTGCCGCTGAACGAGAAGGCGGAGAACGTGGCCGGTCCGCAGTGCGAGCGGATGGCCACCCAGCTGATGTACACCGTCCGCGACCTGGCCTCCTCGCGGGTGGCCCAGGTCGAGCTGGTGCGTCCCGACAAGAAGTCCGTCATCTGCAGGGTGAGCGAGGCGGTCGCCGCGGGCATCGCGGGCCGGGTGCCGTCGCCCACGCACCAGTACTTCATCGACGGCGGGCGGCTGCTCAAGATCACGCTGCCGAGTGATCCGGAGGGCACGCCCGGGGCCGCGACTCCGGTGAGCGGGCCGCTGGCCACGGCGCAGCAGCTGAAGCTCGCCTCGGCCGCCGTGGCGTACGAGGAGAAGCGCGCCGCCGTCGTCGGCCAGGACGGACACCATCTGTACGTGGTGTCCCTGACCCAGGCCGGGCAGATGCCCGAGGCGGTGCTGAGCAGCCGGGTCAAGGACGGGCTGTCGGCGCCGAGCTGGGACGGCCGGGGCGACCTGTGGATCGCCGACCGGGACCCGCAGAACCCGGTGCTGTGGCGGATCCCCGCCGGGACGGGGACACCGCAGAAGGTGGACGTGGCGGGGCTGGACGGACGGATCGAGGCGCTGAAGGTGTCCTCGGACGGCGTGCGGATGGCGCTGCTGGTCTCCAGGGTGGGCAAGGACGGCACGCGGAAGAACGAGCTGTCGATCGGGCGGGTTGAGCGGGCTGAGGGGTCCGGGGGCTCCGGGGCCTCCGGGGCGACGGGTCCGGTCTCGGTGCGCGAGCTGCGTCCGGCGGCGCCGCGGATGGCGGACGTGACGGCGATGAGCTGGGCGCCGCGGGGCCGGCTGCTGGTGGTGGGCCGGGAGAGCGGCGGGGTCTCGCAGGCCCGCTACATGCAGGCCGACGGCTCGACGGCGGGGGGCAGCCTGCCCGGGGCGACCGGGGTGAGCGCGGTGGCCGCGTCGGAGGACGAGAAGAAGCCGGTGGTGGCGTACTCGGAGGACGACGGCATCGTGTGGCTGCCGCCGGGTGCGCAGTGGCGCACCGTGGCGGCGGGCGGCCGGGCGCCGGTGTACCCGGGCTGATCCGGGTCTTCTCTGATCGGGCCCGATCCGGCCTGATCCGGGTCTTCATCTGTTCCGGCCTGTTCCGGCCTGTTCCGGCCCGTGCGCGGGGTTTTCCACAGGGGTCGCGGGCTCTCGCGCCGGCCCGGCATCGTGGAGACGTGCGGGGATGGTGGCAGGAGCTCGCCGGGCTGGTGCTGCCGGTGGAGTGTGCCGGGTGCGGGGAGGCGCGGACGATGGTGTGCGGGGCGTGCGGGCAGGTGTTCGGTCGGGCCCGGGCGGGGGCTGTGCGGCCCCGGCCGAGGCCGGCGGGGCTGCCGGAGGTACGTGCGGCGGTGCCGTACGAAGGGGTCGTGCGGGCCGTTCTGCTGGCCCACAAGGAGCGCGGGGCACTGCCGCTGGCCGGAGTGCTGGGGCGGGCGCTGGCCGGCGCGGTACGGGCGGGGGCGGGCGGGGCCCGGGCGCCGGACGGTGGTGTGGTCCTGGTGCCGGTGCCGTCGGCGCGGCGGCAGGTGCGGGCGCGGGGCCATGACCCGGCCCGGCGGATCGCCCTGGCGGCCTCGGCGGAGCTGCGGCGCGGAGGTACGGCGGCACGGGTGGCGCCGGTGCTGCGGCAGCGCCGGGCGGTGGCGGACCAGGCGGGGCTGGGGGCGCGGCAGCGCCGGGAGAACCTGGCCGGTGCACTGGAGGTGCGTCCGGGCGGTGCGCGGGCCGTGCCGGCGGGCGGGGGCGGCCTGGTTCTGGTGGACGACCTGATCACCACGGGGGCGACGCTCGCGGAGGCGGCAAGGGCGGTCCGGGCGGCCGGCCTGGTGGTGGCGGGCGCGGCGGTCGTGGCGGCCCCGGCGGACGCCTTCGGGGACGCTCCGGGAAACGGCTCGAAAAATCGTTTGGAGCAAATAATTTGTGAATAGATTTGGAACCGGTGGGGAACGCGCATCGTTGCAGGTAGTAAGAGGGAAGGGTCAGCTGAACGGAGGTTTGTCCCGGTAGCGGGTGCCGACAACCGTCCATCAGAGCTATGTTCGGTTGTAAGGAACTGGCGATCCTTGGGCGCCGACGCAGTCGGGACACGTGTGCAGCTGGTGGCTCCCGACTCCCGAAGTCGGTGGGGTGGTGATCTTGCCGATGGGGGAGGAGGAGGTGAAAGTCGCCAAGTCCGAGACTCCGGTGCCCACCGGAGTCTGGTGCAAGAGGGAGACGCTTCGCCCGGCGAAGGGCGGAGTGATCCGGGAACGGAGTTCTGCGTGGACATCGTCGTCAAGGGCCGCAAGACCGAAGTGCCCGAGCGGTTCCGCAAGCACGTGGCCGAGAAGCTCAACCTGGACAAGATCCAGAAGTATGACGCCAAGGTGATCAGCCTCGACGTCGAGGTGTCCAAGGAGCTCAACCCGCGTCAGGCCGACCGTTCCGACCGCGTGGAGATCACCGTCCGATCGCGCGGTCCCGTCATCCGTGCGGAGGCCGCAGCAGGCGACGCGTATGCGGCGCTGGACCTGGCGCACGAGAAGCTCGAGGCCCGGCTGCGCCGGCAGCACGACAAGCGCCACAGCCGCCGTGGCAATGGGCGGCTCACCGCGGCCGAGGTACCCGACGCGGTACCGGATGCCGCAACCCTGAACGGGAACGGAGAAGTTGTCTCCGAGGAGCAGTTGGACGCGATCCCGACGACCCGGATCGGATCGCTCGAAGTGCAGGGCGAAGGCCCCCTGGTCGTCCGCGAGAAGACGCACGCGGCGGCACCCATGACACTCGACCAGGCTCTCTACGAGATGGAGCTGGTCGGCCACGACTTCTACCTGTTCGTCGATTCAGACAGCAAGCAGCCCAGCGTCGTCTACCGGCGCCACGGATATGACTACGGCGTGATCCACCTCAGCCCCGACGCCGCCACTTCCGGCGAGGTCGAGGCCGGCGGCGCGGGCGGCGCGCTCGGCAGCTGACGGCTGCCGGCGGCACACACGACACCCGGTGCCCCCGCGGATCGCTCAGGCGTCCCGCGGGGGCACCCGTATGAGCCAAACCGGCGCGAAGTACTCCGGCGGTTGTCTCTCTGGCATGGAATCATGGCGGACAGTCAACTGGACTTCGGGCCACGGTCCATGGCCTGCAGGGGGAGGAACGATGGCGGACAGCTTCGGACCGGTGCGCGGTGACGACGACGGTGCGGGCTGCCGTGAGCCGATCCGGGTGCTGGTGGTGGACGACCACGCGCTGTTCCGGCGCGGGCTGGAGATCGTCCTGGCGCAGGAGGAGGACATCCAGGTCGTCGGCGAGGCCGGAGATGGCGCGGAGGCCGTGGACAAGGCCGCCGACCTGCTGCCCGACATCGTGCTGATGGACGTGAGGATGCCGCGCCGGGGCGGGATCGAGGCGTGCACCTCGATCAAGGAGGTGGCCCCCTCCGCGAAGATCATCATGCTGACGATCAGCGACGAGGAGGCGGACCTCTACGAGGCGATCAAGGCGGGGGCCACGGGCTACCTGCTGAAGGAGATCTCCACCGACGAGGTGGCCACCGCGATCCGCGCCGTGGCCGACGGGCAGTCGCAGATCAGCCCGTCGATGGCGTCGAAGCTGCTGACCGAGTTCAAGTCGATGATCCAGCGGACCGACGAGCGCCGGCTGGTGCCGGCGCCGCGGCTGACGGACCGCGAGCTGGAGGTCCTCAAGCTGGTCGCCACCGGGATGAACAACCGTGACATCGCCAAGGAGTTGTTCATCTCCGAGAACACGGTGAAGAACCACGTGCGGAACATCCTGGAGAAGCTGCAGCTGCACTCCCGGATGGAGGCGGTGGTGTACGCCATGCGGGAGAAGATCCTCGAGATCCGCTAGCCGTTCCCGGAGGGGCGGACTCGGACTCGGGCCCGGCCTCGGGCTCGGTCTCGGGCTCGGCCTCGGTCTCGGCGAGGAGCCTCAGCCGAGGGCGGTCAGTTCGGCGGTGACCGCAGTGGCCTCCGCCTGCGTCTGCGCCCGTTCCACCCGGACCGCGTCGCAGCCGACCCACTCCGCCGCCTCGCGGAGCGCCGCGGCCATCGCCGGGGCCGCCTTGGGCGAGGTCAGGGACAGCTGCCGGGCCACCAGGGTCCGGCCCTCGCGAGCCGGGTCCACCCGGCCCTGGAGCCGCCCGCCGGCCAGCAGTGGCATCGCGAAGTAGCCGTGTATCCGCTGCTCGCGCGGCACGTAGGCCTCCAGCTTGTGGCTGAAGCCGAAGATCCGCTCGGTCCGCGGGCGGTCCCAGACCAGGGAGTCGAACGGCGACAGCAGGGTCGTCCGGTGCCGCCCGCGCGGGGCCGTGGCCAGTGCCCCCGGGTCGGCCCAGGCAGGCTTCCCCCAGCCCTCGACCTCCACGGGCACCAGGCCGGAGTCCGCGATCACCGCCTCGAACTGCTCGACCTTGATCCGGTGATAGTCCGCGATGTCCGCGCGGGTGCCGACTCCCAGCGACTTCCCCGCCAGCCCGACCAGGCGGCGCAGGCACTCGCGGTCGTCCAGGTCGTCGTGGAGCAGTTCGTCCGGCACCGCCCGCTCGGCCAGGTCGTACACCCGCTTCCAGCCCCGGCGCTCGGTACACACCACGTCGCCGGCGTCCAGCAGCCACTCCACCGCGATCTTGGTCTCGGACCAGTCCCACCACGGGCCGCCGTTCTTGGCGCCGCCCAGCTCGGTGGAGGTCAGGGGGCCCTCGGCGCGCAGCCGGTCCAGGACCAGCCGGCAGGAGCCCTCCTTGTCCTTCATCCTGTGCCAGCGGTAGCCGTCCGCCCGCTTCGCGCGGCGCCTGAAGGCGAAATGCGGCCATTCCTCGATAGGCAGGATGCACGCCGCGTGCGACCAGTACTCAAAGGCGTGCTGCTCGGTCCAGTACGCGCGTTCGACGGTGGTCCGGCCCACCGCGCCCAGCCGCGCGTACGGGATCAGCTCGTGCGAGCGCGCCAGCACCGAGATCGTGTCCAGCTGTACCGCGCCCAGGTGCCGCAGCACCCCCCGGACCCCGCCGCGCCGGTCGGGAGCTCCTGTGAACCCCTGGGCGCGCAGGGCGATTCGGCGGGCTTCGTCGGCGGACAGCGAGAGCACGGTCATGCCCGCACCTTAGACCTCGGCACTGACAGCGACGCCCGCACCGACGCCCGCACCGATGCCGGCACGGCCTCCCGCACCGGCGGCCCCCGCGGGCGACGGCAGGTACGGCAGCCGGGAGGGCAGGCCCAGGTCGGACGGGAGCAGTGCCCCCACCCAGCAGTCCCGCAGGGTGCCGCGGTGCTCCATGCCCGCCCGCTGCACCCCCTCGATCACGAACCCGGCCTTCTCCGCGACCGCCCGGGAGCCGTGGTTCCCGACCCCGGCGCGCCAGACCATCCGTACACATCCGGCCTCGGTGAACGCCCAGCGGGCCACGGCGAGCACCGCCTCGGTCATGTAGCCGCGGCCGCGGTGCCCGGGGACCGTCCAGTAGCCGATCTCGTGCGCGGACGTGCCGCGAGGGACCACGGCCAGGCAGGCGACCAGCGGCCCCGTCCCGTCGGGCCCGAGCCGGGCCGCGAAGTTGAATTCGGTGCCGTCGCGCCAGCCCGCGGGCACCCGCGTCACGTACGCCTCCGCCTCGGGCCGTCCGTAGGGCAGGGGGACGGGGATCCACCGCTGGATCTCCGGGTCCTGGCAGGCGGCGAGCACCTCGGCGACGTCCTCGGGGAGGTGGGGGCGCAGGGTCAGCCGCTCGGTGGCCAGGATGGTCTGTTCCATGCGCGCATTCTGCGGTCGGCGGGCGGTCCGGGCGAACAGTTTTCGGGGAGGGCGGCACCTTCCGTGTCCCCCGTACGTTCTCATTCCGGGCGCGGTGCCGCCCCGCGACCGCGGCAGACCTCCCGGCGCGGTGGCGTCCTCGCTTACGATGACCGTTGCGGTGGGGTCCACCTGCCGTGCCCGTCACGAACCAGTGCCAGGCCCGACCGGCAAGGAGACAAACCTCGGTGTCCGTCTTCAACAAGCTCATGCGTGCAGGCGAAGGCAAGATCCTGCGCAAACTGCACCGCATCGCGGACCAGGTCAACTCCATCGAAGAGGACTTCGTCAACCTCTCCGACGCCGAGTTGCGGGCGCTCACGGACGAGTACAAGCAGCGTTACCAGGACGGCGAGAGCCTGGACGATCTGCTTCCCGAGGCGTTCGCCACGGTCCGCGAGGCCGCCAAGCGCGTCCTCGGACAGCGCCACTACGACGTACAGCTCATGGGCGGTGCCGCCCTGCACCTCGGTTACGTCGCCGAGATGAAGACCGGTGAGGGCAAGACCCTGGTCGGCACCCTGCCCGCGTACCTGAACGCGCTGTCCGGCAAGGGCGTCCACCTGATCACCGTCAACGACTACCTCGCCGAGCGCGACTCCGAGCTCATGGGCCGGGTCCACAAGTTCCTCGGCCTGAGCGTCGGCTGCATCCTTGCGAACATGACTCCGGCGCAGCGCCGCGAGCAGTACGGCTGCGACATCACCTACGGCACGAACAACGAGTTCGGCTTCGACTACCTGCGCGACAACATGGCGTGGTCGAAGGACGAGCTGGTGCAGCGCGGCCACAACTTCGCCGTGGTCGACGAGGTCGACTCGATCCTCGTCGACGAGGCCCGTACGCCGCTGATCATCTCCGGCCCGGCCGACCAGGCCACCAAGTGGTACGGCGACTTCGCCAAGCTGGTCACCCGGCTCACCAAGGGTGAGCCCGGCCAGCCCCTCAAGGGCATCGAGGAGACCGGCGACTACGAGGTCGACGAGAAGAAGCGCACCGTCGGCATCCACGAGGCCGGTGTCGCCAAGGTCGAGGACTGGCTCGGCATCGACAACCTCTACGAGTCGGTGAACACCCCGCTCGTCGGCTACCTGAACAACGCCATCAAGGCGAAGGAGCTGTTCAAGAAGGACAAGGACTACGTCGTCATGGACGGCGAAGTCATGATCGTCGACGAGCACACCGGCCGTATCCTGGCCGGCCGCCGCTACAACGAGGGCATGCACCAGGCGATCGAGGCGAAGGAAGGGGTGGACATCAAGGACGAGAACCAGACCCTCGCCACGATCACCCTGCAGAACTTCTTCCGCCTCTACGGCAAGCTGTCCGGCATGACCGGTACGGCCATGACCGAGGCCGCCGAGTTCCACCAGATCTACAAGCTGGGCGTCGTGCCGATCCCGACGAACCGGCCGATGCAGCGCAAGGACCAGCCGGACCTCATCTACCGGACCGAGGTCGCCAAGTTCGCCGCCGTCGTCGACGACATCGCCGAGAAGCACGAGAAGGGCCAGCCGATCCTGGTCGGCACCACCTCGGTCGAGAAGTCCGAGTACCTCTCGCAGCAGCTCAGCAAGCGCGGCATCCCGCACGAGGTGCTCAACGCCAAGCAGCACGAGCGCGAGGCCACGATCGTCGCCCAGGCCGGCCGCCGCGGCGCGGTCACGGTCGCCACGAACATGGCCGGCCGAGGTACGGACATCAAGCTCGGCGGCAACCCGGACGACCTCGCCGAGGCGGAGCTGCGGCAGCAGGGCCTCGACCCGGAGGAGCACATCGAGGAGTGGGCGCACGCCCTGCCCCAGGCGCTCTCGAAGGCGGAGTCGGCCGTGAAGGCCGAGTTCGAGGAGGTCAAGTCCCTCGGCGGGCTGTACGTGCTCGGTACCGAGCGGCACGAGTCGCGTCGTATCGACAACCAGCTGCGCGGTCGTTCCGGCCGTCAGGGCGACCCGGGCGAGTCCCGCTTCTACCTGTCGCTGGGCGACGACCTGATGCGCCTGTTCAAGGCCCAGATGGTCGAGCGCGTCATGGCGATGGCGAACGTGCCGGACGACGTGCCGATCGAGAACAAGATGGTCACCCGGGCCATCGCCTCGGCGCAGTCGCAGGTCGAGACGCAGAACTTCGAGACGCGCAAGAACGTCCTGAAGTACGACGAGGTGCTGAACAAGCAGCGCGAGGTCATCTACGGCGAGCGGCGCCGCGTGCTGGAGGGCGAGGACCTGCACGAGCAGGTGCGCCACTTCATGGACGACACCATCGACGCGTACATCGCGGCGGAGACCGTCGAGGGCTTCGCGGAGGACTGGGACCTGGACCGGCTGTGGGGCGCGTTCAAGCAGCTCTACCCGGTGAAGGTGACGGTCGACGAGCTCGAGGACGCGGCGGGCGACCGGGCCGGGATCACCTCGGAGTTCATCGCGGAGTCGGTCAAGGACGACATCTTCGAGCAGTACGAGACGCGCGAGAAGCAGCTCGGCTCCGACATCATGCGGGAGCTGGAGCGGCGGGTCGTGCTGTCGGTGCTGGACCGCAAGTGGCGTGAGCACCTCTACGAGATGGACTACCTGCAGGAGGGCATCGGCCTGCGGGCGATGGCGCAGAAGGACCCGCTGGTCGAGTACCAGCGCGAGGGCTTCGACATGTTCAACGCCATGATGGAGGGCATCAAGGAGGAGTCCGTCGGCTACCTGTTCAACCTGGAGGTCCAGGTCGAGCAGCAGGTCGAGGAGGTCCCGGTGCAGGACACGTCGCTGGTGAAGGACGTGGCGCCGCCGGCGCCGCGGGCCGAGATCCGCGCCAAGGGGCTGGACGCTCCGCAGCGGCCGGACCGCCTGCACTTCTCCGCTCCCACGGTGGACGGTGAGGGCGGTGTCGTGGAAGGCGACTTCGACTCGGACGGGCAGCCGGCGGGCGACGGCCTGACGCGGGCCGAGCGGCGCAAGGCCGCGAAGGCGGCCGGTGGCCGCCGCCGCAAGAAGTAGGCGCGCCGGGGCGGTAGTCCGCTCCCGCGTACCTCCGGCCGGGGCCGGGCTCCTCTTCGGGGCCCGGCCCCGGCCGCGTTGCACTGCCGTGCGGGCTGTGCAGGGCCGTGCGGGGGCTCTGCGGGCTTGCGGCGGCGCGAGGTCTGTGCCCGGCCGTGGTGGGGCGCTGGTTGGCCCTGCAGGGCCTTTCCCCCACCCTGCCCCTTCCCGTAACGCCTCAGACGCCGGCGCGGCTGCAGAACGGCCCTGCCGGGCGCCTGCGGCGCCGGAGGGTGCGGCGTCCGAGGGGTGCCCTGGGCCCGGTCAGTAGGGGCGGGGGGCGATTTCGACCGCGGCGCAGCGCCAGCGGAGGTCCTGGCCGCGTTCCAGGCGGAAGGCCATCGCGGTGACGCGGTCGCCGACCGCGACGCGGGCGAAGGCCTCGATGGCGCCCGCGCGGGGGCGGAAGAGCCCGCAGTGGCGGAGGACCGGGCGGAGGCCGTCGCGGGGCGGGCCCTCCTGCGTGAGCTTGATGAGCTGTTCGTAGGCCGGGCCGACCGTGTGGCCGAGCAGGAAGTGCACCGGGCGCTGCCCGCTCAGCACGGCCAGCAGGGCCTCCGCGAACCAGTGGTGCGGGGCGGTGACCCGGCGGCGCGGGTCGGGCGAGGGGAGGGCGGGGCGGCGCTGGTCGCGGCGGGAGGCCGGGCGGGTCCGGGCAGGGGTGCGGCGGCGGGCGCCGTCCCCGGGGTGCCCGGGCGGGCGCCGGGTGCCCGCGGGGCCGCCGCTCCCGGCGCCGTTGCCGGTCCTGCCCGGGGTGGTGTCCGGCGCCGTGCTCGTACCGGCGATCGCCGCCGCGGCCCGTACCGCCGCCGTGGCTGTGGTCGAGGCCGTGGGCGTGGGCGTGGGCGTGGCCGTCGCCGTGGTCGTCGCCATGGGCGTGGTCGTCGCCGGCGTCGTGTTCGTGGGCATGGAGGGTCCCCCGCAGGGTCCGGCCCGGTGGGTACCGGGCGGTAACTTGGTGGGGGATTCCTACGGGCTGCCGGTCGCGGCCCGCAACGGGCCCCCGCGCTCCGACGGAAGCCCGCCCGGATTCACCTATCCGGGGTACTCGGACCTTGTCCCGCAAGGGGAAGAGGGGCGGTCCGGAGGCGCCTGGTGGACGTCACCCCGGCTTCCGGGCGCCCTTCGATGGGGGACGGTGCGGGCCCCCGGACGGACCGTCGTGCCGGTCCGGACGGGACGCCGCCGCGGCTGGGTGCGCCGATGTGGCCACCTTCCGCTTTCGTGCCCCAGCCCTTGCCGCGCCTATCGAATCTCGATAGATTTCCATCGGAAGTCGATGGAGGGTTGGGTCATGGGAAAGCTGACGGTGGCTGCGTTGCGCGCCGTGCTCGCGGTGGTGCTCACCGGCACGGTGTTCGTGCAGGTGTCGATGGTGTGGGCGTTGTTCAACGATCCGGAGGACGGGGCGCTCCCGCTGACCCCGCTGCGCCTGATCACGATCCTGGGCATGGTGGCGGTCCAGGTCGCCCTGGTCTGCGTGTGGCGGCTGGTGGCGATGGTGCGACGCGGAACCGTGTTCTCCCACGCGGCCTTCCGCTACGTGGACGGGGTGATCGGCGCGATCGTGGCGGCCTCCCTCCTGTGGTTCGCGGTCACGGCCGTCAATGCGCCGGGCCAGCGGGACGACCCGGGCGTCACCGTCATCATGGGCGGGATCGGCCTGGCCATCCTCGGAGTCGCGCTCATCGTGCTCGTGCTGCGGATGCTGCTCGCCCAGGCCGTCGCGCGCGATGTCGAAGCCACGCAGATGCAGGCCGAACTGGACGGGGTCATCTGATGCCGATCGCCGTCGACATCGACGTGATGCTGGCCAGGCGGAAGATGTCCGTGGGTGAGCTCGCGGACCGCGTGGGGATCACGCCCGCCAATCTGGCGGTGCTCAAGAACGGCCGCGCCAAAGCCGTGCGCTTCGCGACCCTGGCCGCGCTCTGCGAGGCGCTCGAGTGCCAGCCGGGCGACCTGCTGCGCTGGGAGGCCGCGGCCGAGGAGGGGACCGAGGACGAGACCGCGGGCGCCGTGGGCGCCGCGGGCGAATGAAACGTGCCCGGCGCGGGGCTCTCCGGCGTCCGGGCCCGTAGGCCGGACGGAGTCCGCCGCGGGGTGGGGCGGTCGTATCCTGAGGGCGTCTCGACTACGGAAAGCAGCCGGCCATGCGCGTGTACGTCCCCCTCACCCTCCCCCGGCTCGCCGAAGCGCACCAGGCGGGCGAGCTCGGACCCGCCCCCGTGCGCGCGTACGCCGTCACGCCCGGCCTGCGCGAGTGGTACGTGTCGGACGACATCGAGGAGCTCGAGTACGCCGCCCTCGGCCGGGCCGCCGCCGCCTCGCTGCGGATGCTCGCCGAGGACGCGGACGCGCCCCGCCGCCGGGTCGTCGTCGCCGTCGACGTACCGGACAAGGCCGCCACCGCCGTCCCCGGGCTCGACGAGGCCACGCTGGGCCAGGTCACCCTGGCCGGCACCGTACGGCTCGCCGTGGCCGCCGCCGTGCACGCGGACGCCGCCGAGGCCGAGAAGGACGTGGCGGCCGCCGCGGAGGCGCTCCCGGCCGCCGATGCGGGGGACGACGACGCCCGGTTCACCGTGGACGGCGCCGATGACCACGAGCTGCTCTGGTTCGGCGTTCAGGAGATCCCGGGGCTGGTCCGATGAGTGCTGCGAACCCGATAGCCGCCGCGGTGCGCGGGCCGCACCTCGTGTGGGACTGGAACGGCACGCTGCTCCACGACATCGACGCCGTCATCACCGCGACCAACGCCTCCTTCGCCGAGCTCGGCCTCGATCCGATCACCCTGGAGCGCTACCGCGACCTGTACGTCGTACCCGTGCCGAAGTTCTACGAGCGGATCATGGGGCGGCTGCCCACCGAGGAGGAATGGCTCGTCATGGACGAGACCTTCCACCGGCACTACTGGACGGCCGCCGCGGACTCCGGCCTGGCGGAAGGAGCCCGCGAGCTGCTCGGAGACTGGCAGCGGGCCGGCCTCAGCCAGTCCCTGCTCTCGCTCGCCCCGCACGACCGGCTGGTCCCGCTCGTCCGCACCCACGGCATCGACGGCCACTTCCTCCGCGTCGACGGCCGGGTCGGCCCCTCCCACACCAGCAAGGCCGGCCACCTGGTCCGGCACCTGGAGGCGCTGGCCGCCGACGGCGTGACCGCCGCCCGGACCGTGCTCATCGGGGACGCCCTGGACGACGCGGCGGCCGCCGCGCACGTCGGAGCCCGGGCGGTCCTCTACACCGGTGGTTCGCACAGCCGGACGAGTCTGGAATCGGCCGGTGTGCCGGTCGTCGACACCCTCGAGGAAGCCGTGCGCACCGCGCGCGACCTGGCCGAATAGGCACTGCACGCACATACCGGCCCGCGCGCTGTCCAGAGTGTCAAAGTTCCGCACCGGCTTTTGTACACATACAGCTCATGACGCGCCGGGGGTGTTGCGAGATAGCCTTGTACCCGTGATCAGCGCGATAGCCATCGGGGGCACCGACGCCCCCGGCCTGCGCCCGGCGCCCCTGCGCGCCCGGGCCTTCGCTGCTTCACGCGCGCGGAACGACCGGACCCTCTGGCCGATCTTGGCTGATTCCGTTCCGGTGACATCCCACCTCGACATAGCGTCGTCGTCGACTGCGATTTCCGCGTTTTCTTCCTTCACCTACGTCACGCAACGGCGCGCGACAGGAGCCATGAGGACATGCAGACCAAGCTGGACGAAGCAAAGGCCGAGCTGCTCGCACGGGCGGCCCGGGTAGCTGAGAACAGCCCGGCCGGGGGGCTACTTCCGACTGGGTCCGAGCGGGCCGGTCGGCCAGACCGGGACACGGTGCTCGACTACCTCCAGCGCTATTACCTGCACACTGCACCCGAGGACCTGACGGACCGCGACCCCGTCGACGTCTTCGGTGCCGCTCTTTCGCACTTCCGGCTCGCCGAGAACCGGCCGCAGGGCACCGCGAACGTGCGCGTCCAGACGCCCACCGTCGAGGAGAACGGCTGGACCTCCAGCCACTCGGTGGTCGAGGTCGTCACCGACGACATGCCCTTCCTCGTGGATTCCGTGACGAACGAGCTGTCCCGGCAGGGCCGCGGCATCCACCTCGTCATCCACCCTCAGGTCGTCGTCCGCCGTGACGTCACCGGCAAGCTCATCGAGATCCTCGGCCAGAACGGCGAGACCCCCGGCGGCAAGGCCGGGCGCCCGCACGACGCCCTCGTCGAGTCCTGGATCCACGTCGAGATGGACCGCGAGACCGACCGCGCCGACCTCAAGCAGATCAACGCCGACCTCCTCCGCGTCCTGTCCGACGTCCGCGAGGCCGTCGAGGACTGGGAGAAGATGCGCGACGCGGCGCTGCGCATCGCCGACGGCCTGCCCGAGGAGCCCGTCGCCCCCGACCTGCAGGAGTACGAGCTCGAAGAGGCCCGGGAGCTGCTGCGCTGGCTCTCCGACGACCACTTCACCTTCCTCGGCTACCGCGAGTACAACCTCGTCGACGGCGACTCGCTGTCCGCCGTCCCCGGTACCGGCCTCGGCATCCTGCGCTCCGACCCGCACCACGGCAAGGAGGACGGACACCCGGTCTCGCCGTCCTTCAACCGGCTTCCCGCCGACGCCCGCGCCAAGGCCCGCGAGCACAAGCTGCTGGTCCTGACCAAGGCCAACAGCCGCTCCACCGTCCACCGCCCGAGCTACCTCGACTACGTCGGCGTCAAGAAGTTCGACGCCGAGGGCAACGTGGTCGGCGAGCGCCGCTTCCTCGGCCTGTTCTCCTCCGCCGCGTACACCGAGTCGGTGCGCCGCGTCCCGGTGATCCGCCGCAAGGTCGCCGAGGTCCTCGAGCGGGCCGGCTTCGAGCCCAACAGCCACGACGGCCGCGACCTGACGCAGATCCTGGAGACCTACCCGCGCGACGAGCTGTTCCAGACCCCGGTCGAGCAGCTGCAGTCCATCGTCACCTCGGTCCTCTACCTGCAGGAACGCCGCCGGCTGCGGCTGTACCTGCGCCAGGACGAGTACGGCCGCTACTACTCCGCGCTGGTCTACCTGCCGCGCGACCGGTTCACCACCGGTGTCCGGCTGCGCCTGATGGACATCCTCAAGGAGGAGCTCGGCGGCACCAGCGTCGACTTCACCGCCTGGAACACCGAGTCGATCCTGTCCCGGATCCACTTCGTGATCCGCGTCCCGCAGGGCACCGTGCTGCCCGTCCTGACCGACGGCGACATCGAGCACGTCGAGGCCCGCCTGGTCGAGGCCGCCCGCTCCTGGGCCGACGGCTTCCAGGAGGCGCTGATCGCCGAGTGCGGCGAGGAGCGTGCCGCCGAGCTGCTGCGCCGCTACGGCACCGCCTTCTCCGAGGGCTACAAGTCGGACCACTCGCCGCGTGCGGCCGTCGCCGACCTGCTGCACCTGGAGAAGCTCGTCGCCAGCGACCGCGATTTCGCGCTGTCGCTGTACGAGCCGGTCGGCGCCGGTCCCGGTGAGCGCCGGTTCAAGATCTACCGCACGGGCGAGCAGGTCTCCCTGTCCGCGGTGCTGCCGGTGCTGCAGCGCCTGGGTGTCGAGGTCACCGACGAGCGTCCGTACGAGCTGCGCTGCGCCGACCGCGCCAACGCGTGGATCTACGACTTCGGCCTGCGGCTGCCCGCGCCCGCCGGCAACGGCGAGGCCTCCTTCCTGGGCGACGACGCCCGCGAGCGCTTCCAGGACGCCTTCGCCGCGGTCTGGCAGGGCGACGCGGAGAACGACAACTTCAACAACCTGGTGCTGCGCGCCGGGCTGACCTGGCGGCAGGCCGTCGTCCTGCGCGCGTACGCCAAGTACCTGCGCCAGGCCGGCTCCACCTTCTCGCAGGACTACATGGAGGACACCCTCCGCAACAACGTCCACACCACCCGGCTGCTGGTCTCGCTCTTCGAGGCCCGGATGTCGCCCGGCCGCCAGGCCGCCGGCACCGAGCTCGTCGACGCCATGCTGGAGGAGCTGGACGGGGCCCTGGACCAGGTCGCCTCGCTCGACGAGGACCGCATCCTGCGCGCCTTCCTGACGATGATCAAGGCAACGCTGCGGACCAACTTCTTCCAGACGGGCGCGTCCGGGGGGCCGCACTCCTACGTGTCGATGAAGTTCGACCCGCAGGCCATCCCGGACCTGCCGGCCCCGCGCCCGGCCTTCGAGATCTGGGTGTACTCGCCGCGCGTCGAGGGCGTCCACCTGCGCTTCGGCAAGGTCGCCCGAGGCGGCCTGCGCTGGTCCGACCGCCGCGAGGACTTCCGTACGGAGATCCTCGGCCTGGTCAAGGCGCAGATGGTGAAGAACACCGTCATCGTCCCGGTCGGCGCCAAGGGCGGCTTCGTCGCGAAGAACCTGCCGGACCCGTCGGTGGACCGCGACGCGTGGCTGGCCGAGGGCATCGCCTCGTACAAGATCTTCATCTCGGCGCTGCTCGACATCACCGACAACATGGTCGGCGGCGAGGTCGTGCCGCCGAAGGACGTGGTCCGCCACGACGAGGACGACACGTACCTGGTCGTCGCCGCCGACAAGGGCACCGCGACCTTCTCCGACATCGCCAACGGAGTGGCCCAGGAGTACGGCTTCTGGCTCGGCGACGCCTTCGCCTCCGGCGGCTCGGCCGGTTACGACCACAAGGGCATGGGCATCACCGCCCGCGGCGCCTGGGAGTCCGTCAAGCGGCACTTCCGCGAGCTGGGCCACGACACCCAGACCGAGGACTTCACGGTCGTCGGCGTCGGGGACATGTCCGGTGACGTGTTCGGCAACGGCATGCTGCTCTCCGAGCACATCCGCCTGGTCGCCGCCTTCGACCACCGGCACATCTTCATCGACCCGCACCCGGACGCGGCCGTCTCCTACGCCGAGCGCCGCCGCCTGTTCGAGCTGCCCCGCTCCTCGTGGGCCGAGTACGACACCGCGCTGCTGTCCGCGGGCGGCGGCATCCACCCGCGCACCGCGAAGTCCATCCCGGTCAACGCGCAGATGCGGGAGGCCCTCGGCATCGAGGACGGAGTCACCAAGCTGACCCCGGCCGAGCTGATGCAGGCCATCCTCAAGGCCCCGGTCGACCTGCTGTGGAACGGCGGCATCGGCACCTACGTCAAGTCCTCGGCGGAGTCGCACACCGACGTCGGCGACAAGGCGAACGACGCGATCCGCGTCAACGGCCACGACCTGCGGGTCAAGGTCGTAGGCGAGGGCGGCAACCTCGGTCTGACCCAGCTGGGCCGGATCGAGTACGCCCGGACCGGCGCCGGCGGCGAAGGCGGCAGGATCAACACCGACGCCATCGACAACAGCGCCGGCGTGGACACCTCCGACCACGAGGTGAACATCAAGATCCTGCTGAACGCGCTGGTCGCCGAGGGCGACATGACCCTCAAGCAGCGCAACAAGCTGCTCGCCGAGATGACCGACGAGGTCGGCCGCCTGGTGCTGCGCAACAACTACGCGCAGAACACCGCCCTGGCCAACGGCAGCTCCCAGGCCCCCAGCCTGCTCCACGCCCAGCAGCGCTTCATGCGCCGCCTGGGCCGGGACGGCCGGCTGGACCGCGCCCTGGAGTTCCTGCCCAACGACCGGCAGATCCGCGAGCTGCTGAACCGGAACGAGGGACTCTCCCAGCCCGAGCTGGCGGTGCTCTTCGCCTACACCAAGATCACGGTGGCGGACGACCTCGTCCACACCACGCTGCCGGACGACCCGTACCTGCGCACCCTGCTGCACGCGTACTTCCCGACGGCGCTGCGCGAGAAGTTCCCCGAGCAGATCGACGCGCACGCGCTGCGCCGGGAGATCGTCACCACGCTGCTGGTCAACGACACCGTCAACACCGGCGGCTCGACCTTCCTGCACCGCCTGCGCGAGGAGACCGGGGCCTCCCTGGAGGAGATCGTCCGGGCGCAGCTGTCGGCCCGCGAGATCTTCGGCCTGGCCGAGGTGTGGGACGCGGTCGAGGCACTGGACAACAAGGTCCCGGCCGACGTCCAGACCCGGATCCGGCTGCACTCGCGCCGCCTGGTCGAGCGCGGCACCCGCTGGCTGCTCAACAACCGGCCGCAGCCGCTGCAGATCGGCGAGACCATCGCCTTCTTCGGCGAGCGGGTGGCGCAGGTCTGGTCGGAGCTGCCGAAGCTGGTGCGCGGCGCGGACCTGGAGTGGTACCAGCTGGTGCTGGACGAGCTGACCGAGGCGGGCGTGCCGGAGGAGCTGGGCGCGAAGGTCGCCGGGTTCTCCTCGGCGTTCCCGACCCTGGACATCGTCGCGATCGCGGACCGCACCGGCATCGACCCGCTGGACGTCGCCGAGGTCTACTACGACCTGGCCGACCGCCTGGACATCACCCAGCTGATGGACCGGATCATCGAGCTGCCGCGGGCCGACCGCTGGCAGTCCATGGCCCGTGCCTCCATCCGCGAGGACCTGTTCGCGGCGCACGCGGGGCTGACCGCGGACGTGCTGGCGGTGGGCAGCGGGGACGCCACTCCCGAGGAGCGCTTCAAGGCGTGGGAGGAGAAGAACACGGCGATCCTGAGCCGTGCGCGGACGACGCTGGACGAGATCCAGGGCTCGGACGACTTCGACCTGGCGAACCTGTCGGTGGCCATGCGCACCATGCGCAGCCTGCTGCGGGCGCACGGCTAGTCCCGGCCGGCACGCGCGTCCCGCTGAACGGCGGCCCCGGCCCCCGGACCACTCGGTCCGGGGGCCGGGGCCGTTCTGCCCGGGCCCGGGGCGGGGGGCCGGGGTTGTGGTTGTGGGAGAGGCCGTTCCGCCCGGGAGCCCGGGCGGTGCGCGTCGCGGCCGGGCCGCGTCACCCGCCCCTGGTGAACGCCTCGTACGCGTCGCAGACCTCCGCCGCCGGGCCGTCCATGCGGAGCTCGCCGCGCTCCAGCCAGATCGCCCGGTCGCAGGTCTCGCGGATGGTGCCGATGCCGTGGCTGACCAGGAAGACGGTGCCGGCCTCCTTGCGGAGTTCCTCGATCCGGGCCTGGCTGCGGCGCTGGAAGCGGGCGTCGCCGGTGGCCAGGGCCTCGTCGATCATCAGCACGTCGTGGTTCTTGGCGGCGGCGATGGAGAACCGCAGGCGTGCCGCCATACCGGAGGAGTACGTCCGCATGGGGAGGGAGATGAAGTCGCCCTTCTCGTTGACCCCGGAGAAGTCGACGATCTCCGCGTAGCGGTCGCGGATCCGCTGCCGGGTCATGCCCATCGCGAGACCGCCGAGGATCACGTTCCGCTCGCCGGTCAGGTCGTTCATCAGGGCCGCGTTGACGCCGAGCAGCGACGGCTGCCCCTGCGACCAGACCCGGCCGGACGCCACCGGCTGCAGTCCGGCGACGGCCCGCAGCAGGGTGGACTTCCCGGAGCCGTTGGAGCCGATCAGGCCGATGGCCTCGCCCTTGTACGCGGTGAAGCTGACCCCGCGTACGGCGTGCACCTCGCGGGCCGGCGGGCGGGGGTCCTTCCGGCGCAGGATGCGGCCGAGCGCGGCGGTGGCGCTGCCGCGGCCGCCCGCGGCGCCGTGGACCCGGTAGACGACGTGGACCTCCTCCGCGATGACGGTGGGGACCCGGGTGGCCGCGGGTGCGGCCGGGCGGGCCGGGGTCGGGGCGGTCGGGTCAGCCACGGCCGTACTCCTTCTGCCTTCCAGAACCAGACGAACCGTTCCTAGCGATGTTGGCCAGTGTTGGCCAGATCACTGGTTTCCGGACGTGTGGTCCGGTGATCCCGCGAACGGTCTTCGGGATCGGGGAACAGCGCGAGCTGGTCACCTTGGTCCGGTCGAGTCTTGCCGCCTCTGTTGGGCGTGCTCGCCGTCCTGGGTGGGCTCGTGGTCCCGCGCGGCCTGGGAACGAATACGGTCTGGCCGGTAGCTCTCCGCGCACTCATCCTCTGGTAGGTGCCGGTCACACCTGGCCGACGCCGGATCCTGTGTCCCAGGCCGCGCCTGCCGATCGCCACAGCCGCCGAGTGGTGGCGTGTGACGGTGGTCTTCGTGTGGGTCTGCCGGAGCGGGCCCTTCCAGTGCTGCTCGCCCCAGAAGCTGGTGTACGCCGGATCGACCGCGATGACGACAAGACCCGCGTGGAAAGCCATGCCGCGCAGACGTTCGCGGAACCGGGCGGTGGGGATACCGGCGACGGTGCGACGAAATCGCCTGCCGCGTCCGCCCCGGCCCATCGTCTCGCGGCCGGTGGTGCGGGCGTCCGCGAAGTCGAGGTTTTCCACCACGATTCCCACGCACCGGTGCTGTTCTGCCAGGGCGATGAGTTCGGTGATCGCGGCCCGCAGGCGGCCGTCCCGACGGGATGCCGGGCCTGTGAGGTCGATGGGGATGGTGTGGGGCGTGCCGGTGGGGTTGCCGTGCGGGTCGAGGACGTATGCGGCGAGGTGGTCGGCGTTCAGGTCGATGCAGAGGAGGCGTTGGCCGGACTGCCGGATCTCTTTCGGGGTCGGCAGGACGGCGGCATCGGTGGACCATGATGCGTCGAGGTACCAGCGGTCGCGGGCCGGGTTGTGGACGATGTCGTAGCGCACGGCCCGGTTGGCGGTCACCCGGTCCAGCCACTCCTGACGGCGGTGGTGGAAGGTGACCGTGCACGCGAGCCGGTAGCGGCCGCGCGGGGCGTTCGCCAGGTGCCGCAACGGCTCGGGCAGCACGAGCGAGACCTCGCCGGTGTCCGGGGCGACGGTGATGGTGTAGTTGCCGTGCGGGGCGCCGGACTCTCCATCGGCGGTGAGGAACATCCGTGCGGCGTCCCACCGCTCCCGCCAGCCGGCCTCGGTCAGCCCGGCCTCGGTCAGGTGGTGCCGCACCCTCGCCAGCCGGCCTCCGCCGGCCACGACCGGGGGACGCCCCTGGTCGATCTGCCGCTCCACCACCGCCAGCCGGGCCTGCAGAACCCTCAGACGCCGCTGCTTCTGGTAGCGCTCGGCCCGGTTCGCGTAACCACGCACCCGCCCGTGCTTCTGGCCGCACGGCACCGCCAGGCGGGGCTCGATCTTCCCGATCCGGCGCCGCAGACTGGCCCGTTCGGCGATCAGGCAGCGCATGGAGAGCTGGTACTGGTCTTCCGACGCCCGGGTCATCGCCCCTGCCCACCGCGACGAGGAGACCGCCGTGAGCTGCTTCTTCCGCCCGGCCCGCCCGGTCTGCCTGGCCGGAACGTTTCCGATCCGGACTCGCGCGGCGAGATCCGCCCGCTGGTGATGCCCCAGGTGCTTGCCCACCAGCACAAGGACCTTCACATCCCCTGCCGTGAGGCCCTTCAACCGGTCCCGGATCCTTGCCCCGGACGGAGCGGCCACCGTGAACGGGGCAGTAAGCACGCGCAGCTCACGCTTCCGCCCCCGCTTGCGTGCCACCAGCCACCCCCCGCCCCAAAGCCGCATCGAACGAACCAGCCACCAGCGATCATCCGTTCCGCACGCGTGCCAGAACCCGGGAACCGACCCCGTTCACCCCATCGAGGGACACCCTGGCCAACCACGGCCAACAGACGAATCAACAGTCGGCGACCCGCTGCGAGATCAGCGTGCGCAGATCCGCCGGCCGCAGCTCGCCCATCGGTACGTGCCGCAGCGCGTGCACCTTCCTGACCAGGTGCGTCGCGTCACCGGCCGGATCCGCCCAGCGGGTCGGGTCCAACTCGTCGAGGGTCCGGTCGAGATGAAGAAGACGGTCCATGCGGCACAAGCGTAGGTCCCGCCCGCCGCGGGCACGGGGAATCGCCGGGCTCCGGAGCCGCCCGGCACACCGCCCCTCACGCTGCCGCGGACACTGCCCCGTACCCCCTACGGCCACCTCGGCGCGGCCAGGTCGGCCAGGCCCGTCAGGGGCTCCGCCGGGGCGGCGGCCCCCGCCGTCAGGGCCGGAGCCGGGGCCGGACCCGGGGCCGGGGCCGGGCGGCGCGCCTCCGGCGGGACGAAGGGCGGCACTCGGTCCACCTGCCCCAGGAACACCCGGCGCACCACCCGCTCCGCCGCCAGCCCGTCGTCCAGCGCGCAGAACCGCGCCCGGAACGCCGCCCGGAGCTGGGCGGACCGCGACCCCCGCCAGTGCCCGGTGGAGAAGATGTCCACCAGCTCGTCCTCGGTCCGGGCGATGGCGCCTGGCGGGAACCGCCGCAGGTCGAAGTACGTGCCGCGGGCCGCCTCGTACGCCTCCCAGTCGTCCGCGTGGATCACGATCGGCCGGTCCAGCCCCGCGTAGTCGAACATCAGCGACGAATAGTCGGTGACCAGGGCGTCCGAGGCCAGGCACAGCTCCTCGACCGAGGGGTACGCGGAGACGTCGATCAGCCGTGAACCCGGGCCGGTGTCCGGTGCCAGCGGCCCCGGACGGTAGGTGAGGTGCGCCCGCGTCAGCAGCACGAAACGGGGGCCGAGGTCCCGCAGGACCCGCTCGAAGTCCAGGTACTCCGGCCGGCTCCGGCGGTAGTCCCGGTGCGTGGGCGCGTACAGGATCGCGGTCGTGCCGGGCGGGATGCCCAGCCGGTCGCGGAGCTCCGCCACATCGGCGGCCGTGGCGTGCTGGAACACGTCGTTCCGCGGGTATCCGTACTCCAGCGTGGTGTAGCCGGCCGGCACCGCCTTCTCCCAGACCAGCGTGGAGTGCCGGTTCGCCGACAGCAGGAAGTCCCACTGGTCGGCGCCCCGCAGCAGCCCCGCGAGGTCCGTGGTCGGGGTGGCCGCGGGCCGGTCCAGCAGGTCCAGGCCGACCCGCTTCAGCGGGGTCCCGTGCTGCGTCTGCAGCAGCACCTGGCCGCGCCGCTTCACCAGCGCCCGGTCGAAGTTCACATTGCTCACCAGGTACCGGGCGCGGGCCAGCGCCGCCCAGTATCCGAACGACCCCGGGCGCAGCGCCGCCGTCGCCGGCGGGAGGGTCGCCGCGTGCTCCGGTGCGCAGATCCAGGCCGTCCGCATCCCCGGCGCCAGTTCCCGCAGCTTGCCCTCGATCGCCGCAGGGTTGCAGGCGTAGCCGCCGTGCCAGTACGCGCTGAACACGGCCAGGTCGGAGCGGAGCGGCAGCATCCGCAAGGCGCCGTAGTACAGCCGGCCGCGTGCCTCCCGCAGCCCCTGCCGGGCGGCCGCCGACCAGCGGACCGCGGTGGCCAGGCCCGCCCTCAGCCGGGACAGCGTCCGGAACGTCCGCCGCACGCCCAGCCGCATCAGGGTGTGCCGCAGCCGGTCCGCCCGGGACACGGGCAGCGCCTCGCCGCCCGGCACCCGGAGGCGGCGCAGCTGCTCGGAGGCCCGCCGGAAGAACTCGGCGCGTGAGCCGCGCGGCAGCCGCCGCCCGTCCGAGAACACCGTGCAGTGGTGCCGGGCCATCCGCCGGTGCAGGGTCGGCCGCCACTGCTCCAGCTCCGGGCGGCCGGCCAGGAAGGCGAACAGCCGGTCGTACTGGTCGAAGAGGTCCAGCCGGCGGGAGCCGGCCGTGGTCAGGAGGGAGCCGGTCCGGCGCTGCCGGTGGTGCACGCACACCCGGTCCAGGACCGCGATCGATCCGGCGGTCAGCAGTGCCGGACCGCTCCACGGGACGTCCTCGTAGAGCCCGGTCGGGAAGGCCAGGCCCTCGCGCTCGGCGAACTCGCGCCGGTACGCCTTGTTCCAGCTGACCGCCGGCAGGCCCAGCAGGGAGGGCCGGTCCGCGATCCGGAAAGAGGCCGGACCCTCCTCGGAGAGCCGGGGGGACGACCCGTTCCGGGCCGCTTCGCCGGTCCAGAACACGCGCGCGTGGTCGTAGACCAGCACGTCCGGCGCCTCGGCCTCCTTGAGGCGGGCCTCGATGGCCTGCAGCGCGCCCGGGGTCAGCGTGTCGTCCCCGTCCAGGAAGAGCACGTAGTCACCGGTGGCCCGGGCCAGGCCCGCGTTGCGGGCCGGGCCCGGGCCCAGGTTGTGCGCCAGGTGCACGGTCAGGACCCGCGGATCACGGGCCGCGCACTCGTCGGCGATCGGCCCGCAGGCGTCCGGTGAGGCGTCGTCCACGACGATCAGTTCGAGGTCCGGGTACGACTGGGAGAGGACCGAGTCCAGACTCTCCTGCAGGTACGCCTGGACCTTGTACGCGGGCACGATGACGCTGAACCGGGGCACGGGACATCCAGGGGTCGGCGCGGGCATATTGCCCGGGAACCGTGCCGGAGATCATCGGGTTACGCGGACTGCGGCAATCGGGTTACGCGGCGTCAACATCGCGACGTACGGTCACCGTGCACGGTCACCGCGCATGGTCGCCGTGTCCGGCCACCGCATCCGGCCATGACGTGCGGTCACCATGTGCGGTCGCCATGTGCGGTCACTTCACCGCTCCCGCCATCACCCCCGTCACGAACTGCCGCTGGAACGCGAAGAAGACGAGCAGCGGCACCACCATCGACAGGAACGCGCCCGGTGCCAGCACGTCGATGTTGTTGCCGAACTGCCGGACCTGCTGCTGCAGCGCCACCGTGACGGGCGGGTTCGCCGAATCGGCGAAGACCAGCGCGACCAGCATGTCGTTCCACACCCACAGGAACTGGAAGATCCCCAGCGAGGCGATCGCGGGGGCGCCCAGCGGCAGCACCACCCGGGCGAACAGCCGCAGTTCGCCCGCCCCGTCCAGCCGCGCCGCCTCCAGCAGCTCGCGCGGGATCTCCGCGAAGAAGTTGCGCAGCAGGAACACGGCGAAGGGCAGACCGAAGGCGGTGTGGAACAGCACCACTCCCGCCGTGGTCTCGAACAGTCCGACGGAGCCGAAGAGTTCGGACACCGGGATCAGCGCGACCTGGACCGGCACCACCAACAGCCCGACCACGAGCAGGAACAGCCAGTCCCGTCCGGGGAACTCCAGCCAGGCGAAGGCGTATCCGGCGAACGCACCCAGCGTGATCACCAGCAGGGTCGCCGGGACGGTGATGGCGACCGTGCTGATCAGCGCCCTGGTGATGGTTTCGTTCGCCAGCAGGTCGCCGTAGTTGGCGGCGGTCAGCCGGGACGGCGCGCTCAGCACCTGCCACCAGCCCTCCCGGTTCAGGTCCGTGGGCGACAGGAACGAGGACAGCAGCAGGCCGAGCGTCGGCAGCAGCCAGAACAGGGCCGCCAGCACCAGGAACACCCTGACGGCACCGCCCGCGGCCCGGGCGGCGAGCCGCGCCGCCACCGGGGGCCTGCCGGGGGAGCCCGGCAAGGGCCGGGTCTGTACGGGCCCGCTCATCGGGAGCCCTCCTTCCGCAGCCGGCGGATGTTGTAGAGCATGACCGGGACCACCAGCACCAGCAGCAGCACGGCGATGGCGCTGCCCAGCCCCTGGTCGGCGTCCGTGCCGAAGGAGGTCCGGTACAGCTGCAGTGCCAGCACGTTCGCGTCGTCCTGCACCGACCCGGGTGCGATCACGAAGACCAGGTCGAAGATCTTCATCACGTTGATGACCAGGGTCACCAGGACCACGGCCAGGACCGGTGCCAGCACCGGCACGGTGATCCGGCGGAACACCTGCCACTCGTTCGCCCCGTCCACCCGGGCCGCTTCCAGCAGCTCACGCGGCACCGCCGCCAGCCCGGCCCCGATCAGCACCATGGCGAACCCGGCCCACATCCAGACGTACGCGCCGATGACCGCCGGGGTCACCAGCGACGGGCCCAGCCAGTCCACGCCCGCGTACGCCTCGCGGAAGTTCTCCGCGGGCAGCCGCAGCACCGCCCCGTCCGCCTTCGCCGACAGGGTGAAGGTGCCGTCGGCCCGGGCCCGGGTGGAGTCCACCACCCTGCCGTCCTTGACCGCCTCGATCCGCATCCCCGCGTACGCCGGCTCGGCCGGGTCCACCGTGTTGGTGCGGCCGCCGCCGCCCCGGGTGAAGTCCTGCCAGGCGGTGCCCGTGACCTTCCCCGGCTCGGCCGGCGCCGGACGGGCCGGCCCGGTGCCCTCCGGCAGCGCCGCGGGAGCCACCCCGACCATCGGCAGCAGCACCGGAACGCCCGCCCGGACCGGCTCCCTCGTGGCGAACGCACCCCCGCCGGCCGGCGCCAGCGGCGAATCCCGGCCCGGCCGGGCCTTCGGGAACGCCGAGGCCTCCGCGAACGTGTCGTGCACCCCCACCCACACCGCGTTCGCCACACCCCGGTCGGGGTCCTGGTCGTAGACCAGCCGGAAGATGATCCCCGCCGCCAGCATGGAGATCGCCATCGGCATGAACACCACCAGCTTGAACGCGGTGCCCCAGCGCACCCGCTCGGTCAGCACCGCGAAGATCAGACCGAGCGCCGTCGCCGCGGCCGGCGCCAGCACCACCCACACCGCCGTGTTCTTCAGCGCCGTCCGGATCGTGTCGTCCCGCAGGATCTCCCCGTAGTTGTCCAGGCCGACGAAGGTGTCACCGGACCGGTCCAGGAGGCTGCGGTAGACGGAGTAGACGATGGGCTCCAGCACCAGCGCGCCCAGCAGCACCAGGGCGGGCAGCAGGAAGGCCACCGCGACCAGCCGCTGCCGCCTCCGCTGCCGGCGTCGCCCGTCCGCGGGCACGGCGGACCGTGACGTCCCGGGCACCGGGATCAGTTCCCGAACGCCTTGGCCGCTTCGGCCTCCAGCCTGGCCTGCGTCCCCGCCACGTCGGACGGGTTCTTCAGGAAGTCCTGCAGCACCTTCCACTCGCCCGCGCCCGGCGTACCGCCGAACGACGCCGGGGCCTGGTCGGACATGTCGAACCGGAAGTCGTCGCCCGCGGCGATCAGCGACTTCGCGATCTCCCGCTGGATGTCGTTCGGGTACGCCTCCGGCCGGACCGACTTGTTCGGCGAGAGGAAGCCCCCCTCGCGGGCCTGGATCTCCGCCGCGTCCGGCGAGGCCAGGAACGTCAGCAGGGCCTGCGCGCCCTTCGACGGCTTCAGCGCCACCGCCACGTCACCGCCCGACACCACCGGCGCCTTGGCGCCCACCGCCGGGAACGGGAACACCTTCGCGTCCTCGCCGATCTTCGCCTCGGTCTGGGCGATGTTCACCGCCACGAAGTCGCCCTCGAAGACCATCGCCGCGGCCGGCTGGTCGCCGCCGGTGAAGGTCTGCGTCACCGACTTGGGGAACTCGGTGGCCAGCGCCCCGGTCTGACCGCCCGCCAGGAAGTCCTTCCGGCCGAACAGCGACGCCAGGGTCCGCAGGGCCTCACCGACGCTCGGGTCCGTCCACTTGATCTGGTGCTTGGCCAGTTTGTCGTACATGTCCGGGCCGGACTGGGACAGATAGACGTTCTCGAACCAGTCGGTCAGCGTCCAGCCGTCCGCGCCGGCCACCGACACCGCGGGCACGCCCGACGCCGACAGGGTGTCCGCGGTCGCGATGAACTCCGGCCAGGTCTTGGGGACCTTCGCGCCCGCCGCCTCGAACGCCTTGGTGTTGTACCAGACCAGGGACTTGTTCGCGGCCTTGTAGTACACCCCGTACTGGGTGCCGCCGACCGCGCCGAGGTCCTTCCAGCCCTTGGAGTAGTTCTTGTCCAGCTGCGCCTGCGCCTCCGGGCCCACCGGCTGCGCCCACTTGTTCTGCACGGCCGACACCAGCGCACCGACCTGCGGCAGCAGCGCCACGTCCGGCGGCTGCCCGCCGGCCACCTTGGTGCCCAGGAAGGTCACGATCGGGTCCTGCGCCGGTACGAAGGTGACCTTCGCGCCGGTCCGCTTCTCGAACTCCTTCAGGACCTTGGTGAAGTTCTCCTGCTCGGGGCCGGTCCAGACGGCCGCGACCTCGACCTTCTCGCCCGACAGGGACGGTAATTCCACGCCCGGCGAGCCGCCGGGCTGGGCCTGGCCGCTCGGCGGCACGCCGGGCGTACCGCCCCCGTCACCTCCGTCGTCCCCGTCGCCGCAGGCGCCCAGGGCGAGCACCGATGTGGCGGCCAGCGCCACCCAGGCGTATGTGGTCGTACGGCTTCGTCCGCGGATGCGCATGGCTTGGCCCCCGATGCCGGTGGTGTCCAGTGGTGTTCCGTGGTGTGTTCCGTGCCACAGGTCTACGCCGGACATGAGCCACGGGCAATACCGCGTCCCCCGTCCGGACCGACTTGGGCGAGTCGGCCCGGGGTCCGTGGGTGCGGGTGCGGGGCGGGCGGCGGGCAGACCCTAGGGCGCGGGCGGGAACGGCACCGGTATCGCCGAGACCAGGTGGGAGGCCCGGTCCAGCGCACTGGCCAGCAGCGCCAGGTCCGTCGGCCCGTTGCCCAGCTCGCGGACCGGGCGGCGGGCGGGCGGGTCGCCCATCCGCTCCCACTCCAGCGGGACCACCGTCGGCCGCTGGGTGGCCGTGCGCGGGATCCGGCCCGTCACCCGGCCCGCCTGGAACGGGGTCATGCGCCCCTCCGGGTGGTGCAGCACGCCCCGGCCGGGACCGGGCCGGTCGGGTGCGTCCAGTTCCACCCGCAGCCGCGCCAGCCGGGCCGGCTCGGTGTCGGCGGTGCGCTCCGGGCGGGCGCTGGCCGTCACCAGGTGCACCCCGAGCCGGCCGCCCTCCCGGGCCACCGCCTCCAGGGCCCGTACGACCGAGCCGGCGGCCGGGCGGCCCGTACTGCCCAGGGCGGGCGAGGTCAGCGCGTCGAAGTCGTCGACCAGGACCACGAGCCGGGGCAGCGGGCCGGGACCCGCCTCCGCCCTGGTCTGCGCGCCGGCCTGCGCACGCAGCCGGAGCGTGCCGGTGCGCGGGGAGTCCAGATCGCCGCGGGCTTCCCCGCGCAGCTCGCCGGGGGCGGGCCGGCGCGGCGAGACCATCCGGCCGGAGACCTCGCGCTGCTCGTGCCACTCCGCGAACGGAACCCCGGCGAGGAGCTCGTCCCGGCGCTTGAGCTCGGCGCCGAGGGCCTGCGCGAACTCCCGCATCCGCAGCGGGTCGGAGGCGACCAGGTGCGCCGACACGTGCGGCAGCTCGGTGCACGGGGCCAGGCCCTCGCCGCGCTCCCCGCCCGCGCCGTCGAGCAGCAGCAGACCGAGGCGGTCGGGGCGGGCGGCGGAGGCGAGGGAGGCGGCGACGGAGCGGAGCAGCTCCGTACGGCCGCTGCCGGGCGGGCCCTCGATCAGCAGGTGCGGGCCCTCGGCGACCAGCTCCACGCCGACCGGGCCGCCCCGGCCGCTGCCCAGCACGATCTGGGCGTGCCCGCCGACGGACTGGCCCTGGTCGGTGGCCTCGGCCCAGCGGGCCATCAGGGACGCGGGGGTGGCCCGGGCCAGGCCGAGTTCGTCGAGCAGCCGGGCGGTCTGCGGAAGGGCTGCCGCGGGCCGGGCGGCGGCCGGCATCGCGCTGCCGGTGCGCAGCGGCGCGAGGGCGCGTGCGAACCGCTCCGCCCAGGCGGCGGAGACGGCGTCGGCCGTGGCCGTCCCGGAGTCGGCTCCGAGCCGGCCGGCCGCCACGGGGAACACCCGGACGGTGGTGGCCACGTCCCCGCTGAGCAGCGCCACCGTGCCGCAGTCGCGGAAGGCGGGTGCCGCCGCGCAGGCCGTCTCGAAGGTCTCGGTGACCGGGGAGGCGGGGCTGGCGGCCGGGGCCTCGGCCAGGCAGAGCAGGTGGATCCCGGCGGCCGGGCCGTGCGAGGCCAGCCGCCGGGTGAGGTCGCGGAGCGGGCCGGGGCCGGGGTCGCCGTCGACCAGCACCACCGTGTACGGCCCGCGGTACGCCGCGGCCGTACGCAGGACGGCGTCCGGCTCGGCGGAGGACCATCCGGAGCCGAGCGCGCTGTCGTCGAGCCGCCGGGCCAGCTCGGCCGCGCGCGCGGCCGCCTGGTCGCGGTCGTAGGCGAGCAGCAGCCGGCAGTCCTGGCCGTGCGCGGGCCGGGTGTGCGGCAGCCAGCCGAGCCAGCCCCAGTCCCGTACACGCTCCTGGGACGGCCGGGTCCGGTCGTTGGCCAGCAGTACGATCTCCAGCTCGCCGGGTGCGTGCCGGGCGGCGAGCTGCGCCAGGACGGAGCGGGTCAGCCCGGTCAGCCGGGTCCGCGGGCCGGCCAGACCGAGGGCGCCGGCGCCGGTCAGCGCGACGCGGCAGCCCGCGCCGAGCGTGAGGGTGAGCGGGCCGGGGTGGGCGCCGGCGGCTTCGGTGCCGCTGGCTCGGGTACCGGTGGGGTGGGTGCGGTCGGGATGGGCGCTGCCGGCCCACAGGTCCGCGCTCGGTGCGAGCGCGGCGAGCAGGAGCGCGGCGGGGTTTCCGTCGTCGGGCAGCTGCGTGGCCGGGCCCTCGGCCACGCCCTCGTCCGTGACGGCGTCCTCCCGGCCCACCCACTTCCGCGCCCATGCCCGCAGCCGGGAGCCTGCGCCCGAGCCTGCGTCCGGCGAACCTGCGCTGTTGCTGTTGCCGATGGTGTTGGCCTGCGTGCGGGGGCCGTGCGGGGCGTGGCCGTGGCCGGCGGGCGTTGCCGTGGCGTCGTGCCGGGGGGCGGGGGCGTAGCCGTGTTCGGAGTGAGCTGTGGGCGGGGTCGCTCCCGCTCCTCCGTCACCCCGGCCTCGCCGGAGGGACTCCCGTCCGGAAACCGGGGCTGAGCCCCGGACCCCGTCCCCGGCCTGCGGTGCGGGCGTCCCGGGGGCGCCGTGGGGGCCGGTGCCCTGTCCGGTCGTGTGAGCCGCCACGCCGGGGTGCCCGGATCCCGAGGCGGAATGGCCGCGCGCGGCACCGCCGGAGCTGCCGTACGGGGCCGGGGCGTGGGCGGGCGGGTGCGCCTCCGGGCCGGGGTGTGCGGCTGCGGGGGTGGTGTGGCCGTGTTCCGGCCTGCCTGCCGGGGCGGGGCCGGGTGCCGGCGTGCCGGGGTGGCCCCCGACGGCCGGCGGTGTGGCGGCGTCAGGGGCGTCGTACCCGGTGTCGTGGCGGGCCGGCGGCGGGAGGGTCAGATGGCCCTCCAGGTCCGGGGTCAGGGGGAGGGGATCGGGGGTGCCCGCGGAGGACAGCCGGAGGGTCGACTCGCCGACGCGCAGCAGCGCGCCCGGCGGCAGGGCGACCGGCGCCGGCCCGACTTCCGTGCCGTCGACCGCGGTGCCGTTCGTCGAGTTCAGGTCCGCGACGGAGACCCGGCCGTCCTCCCCGACCAGCACCGCGCAGTGCTGCCGCGACACGTCGGGGTCGTCCAGCGGGACGTCCGCATCGCCGGACCGGCCGATCCGGACCTCGCCGGGGTGCAGCAGGTGCACGCCGCCCGCGTCCGGCCCGGCCACCACCTCCAGCTGCGCCAGCCGCTCCGCACGGGCCAGCTGGGCCAGCTGCGCCGGACCTCCGGGCCGGTCCGGGACCGGCCCGTGGACGGCCAGTACGGCACCGTCCACCAGGGGCGGTTCGCCCAGCACCGCCCGCTGCGGATCCAGTCGTTCGGTCCCGGCGTAGAGCACGACCGTGCCGCCCGTGTCCGGCCCGCCGACCGCCCCGGCCAGCCCGGAGGCCACCGCCGACAGAGGCGTGCCGACGGGCGCGGTGACGAGTACGTCACAGCTGGCGGGCGCGGGCGCGCTCTGGTGGCCGCTGCGCGGCCCGATGACGGTCAGCCGGATCTGCATCGCCGTCGCGGTCCCTTCTGCGCGGTGCGAGTCGCACCCGGCGGGACCCGGGCGGTGCCGGGGCATCGCTGCCGGCCCGTCCGCCCCCCACCCGGCGCGGACGCCTCCGTCCGGTCAGGTCAGCCCGGAACGCGGGGCTCCCCGCCCGGTGTTCCGTACGGATGCATCCTCGCACCTGCCGCCGACAACACGCCCGGCGACCACCGGTAATTGATCTTGATCGATCGTTACCTCGTACCCCGGTGGCGCATATACGGACGTAAATCGTCACCCCTCGCACATGTGTACGGCAACCAACCTCGCGCACCCCGCGTCTTCCACGGGGACACCCCCTAGAGTGGGCGGACTGGAAAACAGCTAGGAACACAGCATCAGCAGGGGAGCGCGAGACGTGCGGCCAGTCGGCAGCAAGTACCTGCTCGAGGAGCCGCTCGGCCGCGGCGCCACGGGCACCGTCTGGCGTGCGCGCCAGCAGGACGCCGGTCAGCCCGGCGGGACCGGTGGGCCCGGCGAGACGGTGGCCATCAAGGTCCTCAAGGAAGAGCTGGCCAACGACGCCGACATCGTCATGCGCTTCCTGCGCGAGCGGTCGGTGCTGCTGCGCCTGACCCACCCCAACATCGTGCGCACCCGCGACCTGGTGGTGGAGGGGGACCTGCTCGCACTGGTCATGGACCTGGTCGAGGGCCCCGACCTGCACCGGTACATCCGCGAGAACGGCCCCTTCACCCCGGTCGCCGCGAGCCTGCTGACGGCGCAGATCGCCGACGCGCTCGCCGCCAGCCACGCCGACGGCGTGGTCCACCGCGACCTCAAGCCGGCCAACGTGCTGCTCGACGAGAGCGACGGGCAGATGCGCCCGATGCTCACCGACTTCGGCATCGCGCGGCTGGCCGACTCCCCGGGCCTGACCCGCACGCACGAGTTCGTCGGCACCCCGGCCTACGTCGCCCCCGAATCCGCCGAAGGCCGCCCGCAGACCTCCGCCGTGGACATCTACGGCGCCGGAATCCTGCTCTACGAGCTGGTCACCGGGCGCCCGCCGTTCGCCGGCGGGACGGCGCTGGAGGTGCTGCACCGCCACCTCAGCGAGGAGCCGCAGCGCCCCTCCACCGTGCCCGAGCCGCTGTGGACGGTCATCGAGCGCTGCCTGCGCAAGGAGCCGGACGAGCGCCCCAGCGCCGAGAGCCTGGCCCGCGCCCTGCGGGTGGTCGCCGCCGGCATCGGCGTGCACTCCGCCCCGGCCGATGTCGAGGCGGCCCTCGGCGTGGGCGCACTGCTCGCCCCGGACCCCTCGCCGGCCCCGGTGCCCGAGACGCCGGGGGCGCCCGTCGGCGCCGCCGACGCGACCCAGGTGCTGCCGGCCGGCTCCGCGGCTCCGGCCGGTGCGGGCGCGTACGACCCGAACGCGATGACCAGTGTGCTGCCACCCGTCGGTGCGCCCGGCGCGCCCGGCTCGGAGGACGCGACCTCCGTGCTGCCCGCCACCGGCGGGCCGGCGGCCGCCGACCCGACCGCCGTGATGCCCCCGGTGCAGCGGCCGGACGCGCCGCACCCCTGGCAGAACCAGATGGCGGCCGCCCGCGACCGCAACGAGCAGACCCAGATCCAGTACCTGGACCCCAGCGAGGACCCGCTGCGCCGCCGCCCGCAGCGGCAGGCGCCGCCGCCGGCTCCGCCGTACCAGGAGCCGGGCAGCCGCCGTCGGCCCCAGCAGCAGCCGCAGCAGTACCGGCAGGCGCCTCCGCCGCCCGCGCCGTATCCGCCCCAGCAGTACCAGCAGCCGCAGCAGTACCAGCAGCCGCCGCAGCAGTACGCGCCGCCGCCGCAGCACTACCAGCCGCAGCCGCCTCCGCAGATGCAGCAGCCGCAGCCGCACCGGCCGCAGTACCAGCCGCCGCAGGCACCCCCGCCGCAACGGCCCGCGCCCGCTCCGCGGGAGCCCCGCGAGCCGCGGCGCCGCAGCGCCAACCCGATGCACATCCCCGGCCTCGGCTGCCTCAAGGGCTGCCTGTTCGTCATCGTCATCTTCGTGGTGGCGGGCTGGCTGGTCTGGGAGCTCACCCCGCTCCAGTCGTGGGTCGGCACCGGCCGCGGCTGGTGGGACCAGCTCTGGACCTGGGGCTCGGACACGATCGACTGGATCGGCGACATCGTCGACACCGGGAGCGACACCGGGGGCGACGGCGGAAGCGGTGGTTCCGGAGCCCGGTAGCACCTTCACGGTGGATGGGGAGTGCCTGGTTCATGGATTTGTCGACATCTGGGGCAGGTTTTGGCCCGCAGAAGTGAAGGTCACCGCGAACTGGGCCCTCTAATGGCGTACGAGCGGCTTCCGGCCGCGTAGTTTTGGCACGTACGCCAGCCGCTGAGGGAGCAGTCGTGGCACGGAAGATCGGCAGCCGGTACACCGCGCACCAGATCCTGGGGCGGGGCAGCGCCGGCACGGTGTGGCTCGGGGAGGGCCCGGACGGGCCCGTCGCCGTCAAACTGCTCAGGGAGGACCTCGCGTCCGATCAGGAGCTGGTGGGGCGCTTCGTCCAGGAGCGCAGCGCGCTCCTCGGGCTGGAGCATCCGCACGTGGTGTCCGTCCGCGACCTGGTGGTGGACGGGAACGACCTGGCGCTCGTCATGGACCTGGTCCGGGGCACCGACCTGCGCACCCGGCTCGACCGGGAACGCCGGCTCGCCCCGGAGGCCGCCGTGGCCATCTGCGCCGACGTCGCGGACGCGCTGGCCGCCGCGCACGCGGCCGGGGTGGTCCACCGGGACGTCAAACCGGAGAACGTCCTGCTCGACATGCAGGGGCCGCTCGGGCCCGGCGGCGCGCACCCGGCGCTGCTGACGGACTTCGGTGTGGCCAAGCTGATCGATTCGCCGCGGCGGGCCGGACCGCCGCCGGGCGCGCCCCGGTCCTCCCAGCCGACCCGGATCATCGGCACGCCCGACTACCTCGCGCCCGAGATCGTCGAGGGGCTGCCACCGCGGGCCGCCGTGGACATCTACGCCCTGGCCACCGTGCTGTACGAGCTGCTGGCCGGGTTCACGCCCTTCGGCGGCGGGCACCCGGGGGCGGTGCTGCGGCGGCACGTCACCGAGACCGTGGTGCCGCTGCCGGGGATCCCGGACGAGCTGTGGCAGCTGATCGTGCAGTGCCTGGCCAAGGCACCGGCGTCCCGGCTGCGGGCCTCCGAGATGTCCGTGCGGCTGCGGGAACTGCTGCCGATGCTGGCGGGGATGCCGGCACTGGACGTGGACGAGCCGTACGACGCGGAGGCGGAGGAGGAAGCCGACGAGGCGGCCGCGGCAGCGGCCGCTGCGGCTGCTGCCGGGGCGGGCGGGCCGGGGGCGGCGGGGGAGGCCGCGGGGGCCGGGGACGGGTTCGGGCGGCGGCGGGTGGTGCCGTTGGTGCCGGGCTCGGCGACGGATTCCAACCGGGACACCCACACCTCGATGCGGGTGCCGGGGCCGGACGAGCTGGCGGGCGGTGCGCTGGGTACGGCGCGGGTGCCCCGGCCCGCGGGCGGGCACCGGCCGGGGTCGGCGCGGCACCGGGCGGAGGCGGTGCGGAAGCGGCGGCTGATGCTGACCGGGGCGGCGGTCGCGGTGGCGGCGGCGGTCGGGATCGGCGGCTGGCTTGCCGCGTCCCCGTCCGACTCGGACGACCCTGCCCCGCAGGACACCAGGCAGCAGCAGCCGGCCGATCCCACGCCGTAGCCCTCCGGGGCGTGGGCTCCGGCTGCCGTGCGGGGCCCTGGGGCAGGGGTGGCTTCGGGTGCGGGGGCCGGGGGCTCCGGCTGGGGGTGTCCGGGACGGCATGATTTACGGCGCGCTGAGCGGGATCCGGCTGCTGAGCGGGGGGCGCGCCACAAATCACGCTTGAGTGTCCCGGACACCCCCAGCCTCCACCCCCGTCCCCCTCCGGTACCGCCCGTAAGTGCGGGCGGACACCACCTCGGTGCGGGCAGGCCGCCCACCTCGGTGTGGGCAGGCGTCCCGCAGGGCGGGACGGGTGGGCACACCGGGACACCGCCGCGCAACGTCCGTACCCCGCCCAACCCGAAGCCCCGCTCACGGGACCCGGGGCCGGCCCCGCTCACGGGGTCCGAGGTCCGGCCCGCACGGGCCTGGGGCGGAGCCCCGCACGGGCCGGGGCGGAGCTCCGGGGGTTACGCCGCCAGGTCGGGGTGCCAGCGGCGGGCCACCGCCGGGTGGGCCCGGACGAAGCCCTTGAGCTCGTTGCGGCCGTACTCGCGGTACAGCGGGTTCGCCTCGTCCGCCGAGAGGCCCGGCGCCTTCGCCAGGTAGGGGCCCGGCACGGTCCGCACGACCGTGTCCAGCCGAGGGTTGTAGAAGAACGGCACGGAGAATCGTTCCACCGCGCCGGGCGGGCTCACCACCCGGTGGTCCGTGGCCTTCAGGTAGCCCTGGGTGGCGATCTCCAGCAGTTCGCCCAGGTTGACCACGAACGCTCCGTCGAGGGGAGGCACGTCCAGGTAGCCGCCGTCCTTGACCACCTGGAGGCCGCCGACCGAGTCCTGCAGGAGCAGGGTCAGGAAGCCGTAGTCCTTGTGCGCGCCCACGCCCTGCCCGGCACCGGTGGGGTCGGCCCCGGGGTAGCGGATCAGCTTCGTGTGGAGGTGCGGGCTCCCGGAGAAGGCCTCGTCGAAGAAGTCCTCCGGGGCGCCGATCGCGGTCAGCAGCTCCCGGAGCAGCCGGTGCGCCACCGCCGCCAGCCGCTCCTGCCAGGCCAGGACCACCGGGCGCAGCTCCGGCAGGGCCGCGGGCCACTGGTTGGGGCCCTCCAGCCACAGGTAGGCCGGGTCGCCGGGCCCCACCTCGGGCGCGGGCCGCTCGGCACCGACGTCCAGCTGGTCGCGCCAGTCGTTGGCCCCGCCGGTCACCTCGTGGCCGATCCGGGTGTAGCCGCGGAAGTGCGGGGAGTTCAGGTTGCTCACGGCCAGCCGGTCGTCTTCGGGAAGGGCGAAGAAAGCCCTGGTCAGCTCAAGGATGCGGGTGGTCTCGGCGGCGGTGACGCCGTGGCCGGTGAGGTGCAGGAAGCCCGTGTCCCGGGCGGCCGCGTGCAGGTCCTCGTGGAACGCGCCCCGCCGGGCGGGATCGTCGGCGAGGGAGAGGTCGAGCACGGGCAGAGAGGTGTGCGCGGACGGCATGACGGCTCCGTTTCGGATGTCACGGGGTCCTGCTCCCGGAGGTGGCGGGAGAGCGGGTGGAGGGAGGCCGCCGGCAAGGGGTGGCGCCGGGGCCGCACGAGCCGCGCAGGACCGGAGGAATCAGACTTGTTGCTGGTTCTGGTCCGGCGGTAGACAGATCGTGATTTGGCGGACACGGTGGGTTGCGCTGGGGTAGGCTGGGTGCCGCACGCTGCGAGAGCCAAGCGCGTGCAAAAGCCTTGTCGTTTTGGGCAACCGGGCTGGTTTCAACCCGGCTGGCGCTGATCGCATAGGACTCCATCGTTCGTCGAGCGGCGGAGCTGCGTGAGCCAGGAATCCCCTCGCCTCCGCTGGGGGAGGATTCAAGAGAAGGGGCATAGCCCGAGGGTACGCCGGACGGCACTGCCACGGGACCGGCTACGCTGGACCCGTGGCAGTCGTCGATGTTTCCGAAGAGCTGAAGTCCCTCTCCTCGACCATGGGGTCGATCGAGGCCGTCCTGGACCTCGAGAAGATGAGGGCAGACATTGCCGTGCTCGAGGAGCAGGCCGCCGCCCCGTCCCTGTGGGACGACCCGGAGGCCGCCCAGAAGATCACGAGCAAGCTTTCGCACCTCCAGGCCGAGGTCCGCAAGGCCGAGGCGCTGCGCGGCCGCATCGACGATCTCGCGGTGCTCTTCGAGCTCGCCGAGGAGATGGACGACCCGGACACCCGCGCGGAGGCGGAGACCGAGCTGGTCGCCGTCCGCAAGGCGCTGGACGAGATGGAGGTCCGCACCCTCCTGTCCGGCGAGTACGCCGAGCGCGAGGCGCTGGTCAACATCCGTGCCGAGGCCGGCGGTGTCGACGCCTCCGACTTCGCCGAGCGCCTGCAGCGCATGTACCTGCGGTGGGCGGAGCGCCACGGCTACGCGACCGAGGTCTACGAGACCTCGTACGCCGAAGAGGCCGGCATCAAGTCGACCACCTTCGTCGTGAAGGCCCCGTACGCCTACGGCACCCTCTCCGTCGAGCAGGGCACGCACCGCCTGGTGCGCATCTCGCCCTTCGACAACCAGGGCCGCCGGCAGACCTCCTTCGCGGGCGTCGAGGTGCTCCCCGTCGTGGAGTCCAGCGACCACGTCGACATCGAGGACTCCGATCTGCGCATCGACGTCTACCGGGCCTCCGGACCGGGCGGCCAGGGCGTCAACACCACCGACTCGGCGGTGCGCATCACGCACCTCCCGACCGGCATCGTGGTCTCCTGCCAGAACGAGCGCTCGCAGATCCAGAACAAGGCCAGCGCCATGAACGTCCTCCAGGCCAAGCTGCTGGAGCGGCGCCGCCAGGAGGAGCAGGCCAAGATGGACGCCCTCAAGGACGGCGGCAGCTCCTGGGGCAACCAGATGCGCTCCTACGTCCTGCACCCGTACCAGATGGTCAAGGACCTGCGGACCGAGTTCGAGGTCGGCAACCCGCAGGCCGTCCTGGACGGCGAGATCGACGGCTTCCTGGAGGCGGGCATCCGCTGGCGCAAGCAGCAGGAGACCCCGGCCTCCTGAGGCGTCCCGCAGCACCCCTGACGCCCCGCAGCACCCGTGAGAAGGGCCCGGACATCGTCCGGGCCCTCTTGCATGCTGCGATCTTTGCTTCCTGTTGCAACGACCTACGATCGGACGCGGCGGCACGGCGCCGCACGGGCGCTAGGCGGTCTGGTGAGCCACCAGCGCCAGCGCTGCCACGAGCACCACCATCAGCGCGATGAGCGCCGTGGGGTTGAGGCCGGCGAAGGGGCCCTCCTGCTGGAGGCGCTCCCGGTTCGCCCGGCACACCGGGCAGCGGCCCTGGCTGACGGGCGCGGCGCAGTTCGCGCACACGAGCCGGTCATATGTCATGCGCTCTCCTCCTCTCGTCCCCTGCAACAACGGCCGGAGGAACCGTCCGGTTCCCCCTACCACTGTGCCAGCTCCATCGGCATTCGGCGCGGCCCGCCCGGAACGGCCCGTGGACATCTCCGGAACATATCGGGCAACTCCGGATGCCGGGTCCCCGCCTCGCGCCGGTTCGCGTATGGTCACGCACACCTACTCCCGGCGACCCTGGTGCACCCGTGATCCGATTCGACAGTGTCTCCAAGTCCTACCCGAAGCAGAACCGCCCCGCACTCAGGGACGTGTCCCTGGAGATCGTGAAGGGCGAGTTCGTCTTCCTCGTCGGTTCCTCCGGCTCCGGGAAGTCCACCTTCCTCCGGCTCATCCTGCGCGAGGAGCGGGCCACCCACGGTCAGGTGCACGTCCTCGGCAAGGACCTGGCAAGGCTCTCCAACTGGAAGGTCCCGCACATGCGGCGCCAGCTCGGCACCGTCTTCCAGGACTTCCGCCTGCTCCCCAACAAGACCGTCGCGGAGAACGTGGCCTTCGCCCAGGAGGTCATCGGCAAGCCGCGCGGGGAGATCCGCAAGGCCGTCCCGCAGGTCCTGGAGCTGGTCGGACTGGGCGGCAAGGAGGAGCGGATGCCCGGGGAGCTGTCCGGCGGTGAGCAGCAGCGGGTCGCCATCGCCCGGGCGTTCGTCAACCGGCCGGCCCTGCTGATCGCCGACGAGCCCACCGGCAACCTCGACCCGCAGACCTCCGTCGGCATCATGAAGCTGCTGGACCGGATCAACCGGACCGGCACCACCGTGATCATGGCGACGCACGACCAGCAGATCGTCGACCAGATGCGCAAGCGCGTCATCGAACTCGAACAGGGCCGTCTCGTCCGCGACCAGTCGCGCGGCGTCTACGGCTACCAGCACTGAAAGACCGAAAGGCCGTAGAGACGCCATGCGCGCCCAGTTCGTGATGTCGGAGATCGGCGTCGGTCTCCGCCGCAACCTGACGATGACCTTCGCCGTCGTCATCTCCGTGGCCCTGTCGCTGGCCCTGTTCGGCGGCTCCCTGCTCATGCGCGACCAGGTGAGCCAGATGAAGGGCTACTGGTACGACAAGGTCAACGTCACCATCTACCTCTGCAACAAGAACGACGCCGAGGACAGCGGCAAGGCCGGGGCCTCGGGCACCGGCGCGGGCGGCGCGGCCGCCGGCGCGCTGTGCGGCAAGGGCGCGGTGACCTCGGAGCAGAAGCAGGCGATCGAGGGCGAGCTGAAGAAGCTCGACATCGTGCAGGCGGTCCGCTACGAGTCCGCGGACGAGGCGTACAAGCACTACAAGGAGCAGTACGGGCACACCGCGCTGGCCTCCACGATCACGCCGGACCAGATGCAGGAGTCCTTCCGGGTCAAGCTGAAGGACCCGGAGAAGTACAAGGTCATCACCAGCGCCTTCGCGGGCCGGGACGGCGTGCACTCGGTGCAGGACCAGCGGTCGTACCTCGACAACCTGTTCCGGATGCTGAACTACCTCAACTACGCCGCCCTCGGCATCATGCTGATCATGCTGATCGTGGCCCTGCTGCTGATCGTCAACACGGTGCGCGTCTCGGCGTTCAGCCGTCGGCGGGAGACCGGGATCATGCGGCTGGTGGGTGCCTCCAGCTTCTACATCCAGGTGCCCTTCATCATGGAGGCCGCCTTCGCCGGGCTCATCGGCGCGGTGCTCGCCTGCGCGATGCTCGGCACCGGCCAGTACTTCGTGATCGACCACGGGGCCGCGCTCCGCGACAAGATGGAACTGATCAACTTCATCGGCTGGGACTCGGTCCTCACCAAGCTGCCGCTGGTGCTCGTCATCGGGGTGCTGATGCCCTCGCTGGCGGCTTTCATCGCGTTGCGCAAGTACCTGAAGGTGTGACGAGCGCCCCGTGAGCGGAACGGCCAACCGGCCGCTCCGCCACGGGGCTTGTCCTAGACTCGGCGCCATGCCGGGCCGTCCCGCCTTCTGTCTGCAGCCCCGTGACCTGCGTCGCGGGGCCTTCCTCACGTTGGCGCTGCTCGGTGCCCTGGGCACCGCGGCCAGCACCGGCTGCTTCGGCGCCCACGACGACCGTACGGTCGAGTTCTCCCGGGCCGGAGGGTCCGGCTTAACGGCCTCCGCCACCCCCCTCGCACCTCCCGCCGAACCCCCCGCGACCGTCGACCGCGAGGCCCTCGCCCGAGCCGCCGCGGACGCCGTCGCCGAAGGGAAGTCCGGCAAGAAGGCCGCCCAGGACATGGTCAGCCGCAGCGGCGACCGCTGGGCGGTGGTCTACGACCGCGCCGAGTACGCCGGCTTTGAACAGGACCTCGACGGCAGCTGGACCGGCGTCGGCCTGTGGGCCGGACGGCACCGCGACGGCCTGGTCCGGGTGGACCGGGTGCAGTCCGGCGGCCCCGCCGACCGGGCCGGCATCCGGGCCGGGGACCGGCTGGTCAACGTCGCCGGACACCCCGTCGCCGGTCTGCCCACCGCGGCCGTGGTCGCCCTGCTCCGCGGGGACGCCGGCACCTCCGTGGTCCTCGACCTGGAACGCGGCGGTGTGCCCCGCACCGAGAAGCTGGTCCGCGAGCAGCTGCACACCGACCCGGTCTCCGTCCGCAGGCTCACGGGGGGCATCACCGTGATCAAGGTGTCCGCCTTCACCCGGGGCTCCGGCGAGCGGGTCCGCGAGGCCGTGGCGTCCACCCCGCCCGGCGGCGGGATCCTCCTCGATCTGCGCGGGAACCCCGGAGGTCTGGTCGCCGAGGCCGTGCGGGCCGCGTCCGTCTTCCTGGACGGCGGGCTGGTCGCCACGTACGACGTACGGGGCTCCCAGCGCGCCCTGTACGCGGACCGCGGCGGCGATACCGTCCGCCCGCTGGTGGCGCTGGTCGACGGCGGCACCATGAGCGCGGCCGAGCTGCTCGCAGGCGCCCTGCAGGACCGCGGGCGGGCCGTCACCGTGGGCAGCCGGACCTTCGGCAAGGGTTCCGTGCAGATGCCCACCGAGCTCCCGGACGGCTCGGTGGCCGAGCTGACGGTGGGCACGTACCGCACTCCCGGGGGCCGCTGCGTGGACGGCCGGGGCATCACCCCCGACCTGACGGCGGGCGGGGAGCGGGCCGAGGAACGGGCCCGCGGGGTATTCGGTGGCCTCGGGGTGGTCCCGTAGTGCGAAAATGACCGCACTATGGCAAAGGGACTCGTGAACGTGCAGGGCAAGCCTGCCAAGAAGAAGACCCCGGAGAAGGGGCCCGAGCGCAAGCTCATCGCGCAGAACAAGAAGGCGCGGCACGACTACCACATCCTCGACACCTACGAGTGCGGGGTGGTCCTCATGGGCACCGAGGTGAAGTCGCTGCGGATGGGCCGGGCCTCGCTGGTGGACGGCTTCGTCCAGATCGACGGCGGGGAGGCGTGGCTGCACAACATCCACGTCCCCGAGTACCTGCAGGGCAGCTGGACCAACCACCACGCGAAGCGGAAGCGCAAGCTGCTGCTCCACCGCGAGGAGATCGACAAGCTGGAGCAGAAGGCCTCCGAGACGGGTCACACGATCGTGCCCCTCGCGCTGTACTTCCTGTCCGGCCGGGTGAAGTGCGAGATCGCGCTCGCCAAGGGCAAGAAGGAGTACGACAAGCGCCAGACGCTGCGCGAGCAGCAGGACACGCGCGAGGCGAGCAGGGCGATCGCGGCGGCCCGCCGGCGGCAGCGGGCGGCCCAGGCCGGCTGACCATCCGGAATAGGCTGGCGACGGTACGCGTTGGTCACGTACGATGGGCCGTGCACCTCACAGAGGGTGCGCTGCATTGAAATATGAACATGGGGATGATCGGTTTCGACAGCGGATGTCGAAGCAGGGGAAGCGTGTCGAGGAAGCGGCAATGATCTCGTAAACCACGCGCCGAAACCAATAATCGCCAACACCAAGCGCGATTCCTTCGCCCTCGCTGCCTAAGTAGCGACTTGCGAAGTGTCAGCCCGGGGCTGTTCCCGACCCGGATCCTGGCATCAGCTAGGGAACTAAACCTTGATCCCGGTCACGGGGTGAAGAGGGAAATCAAACAGTGACTGAGCCCGTTCCGGACTTGTCTGGGTGATCCGGAGGGCTGAGAAACTCGTACCAGACTGCACACGGAGAAGCCCTGGTTCTGCACCGTTGGACGCGGGTTCGATTCCCGCCATCTCCACTCATCCCATGTGGGCGAAGGCCCCGCGACCGGTTCGGTCGCGGGGCCTTCGTCATGTCCGGGTGTCCGGGGGCCGGAGGTCAGTCCTTCGGGCAGTACGGGATCTTGTTCTGGTTCTGCGCGTAGCGGGCGGCGATCCAGCCGCGCCCGTCGGCGAGCTTGTACCAGACCGAGTTGCCCTCCACCGACTGGGCGTTGACCTTGCACTGCACGTCGACCACGGAACCGTTGTTCACGATGCCGTTGACCCCGTAGGTGGTGCTCGGGCCGGAGCGGACCTTCAGCTTCTTCTCGGGCGAGACGATGCGGGCCTTGTACTTGCCCTTGCCGTGGTCCTTCCCGTGGTCTTTGCCGTGACCCTTGCCGTGGTCCTTGCCGTGGTCCTTCCCGTGGTCCTTCCCGTGACCCTTGCCGTGGTCGTGGTCCTTGCCGTGGTGGTGCTTGCCGCACTTCTTGCAGACACCCGGCTTGCCCTGCGGGCCGGTGGGACCCGTCGGGCCGGTGTCACCCTTCGGGCCCTGCGAGGGGCCGGTGGGTCCGGTCGGTCCGGTCGGGCCGGTGTCACCCTTCGGGCCCTGGGAGGGGCCGGTGGGGCCGGTGGGTCCGGTCGGGCCCTGCGGTCCGGTCGGGCCCTGGGAGGGGCCGGTGGGTCCGGTCGGTCCGGTGGGTCCGGTGGCGCCCTGAGGTCCGGTCGGGCCCGTGGCGCCGGTGGCGCCGGTGGTGCCAGTGGGGCCGGTCGGGCCGGTGGTGCCGGTCGGGCCGGTCGGGCCGGTGGTGCCGGTCGGGCCGGTGGGTCCGGTGTCGCCCGTCGGGCCGGTCGGGCCCGTGTCGCCCGTCGGGCCGGTCGGGCCCGTGTCGCCCGTCGGGCCGGTCGGGCCCGTGTCGCCCGTCGGGCCGGTGGGTCCGGGCGGGCCGGGCTTCCCCGGCTTGCCGTGGTGGCCGTCGTGACCCGGCTTGCCCTCATGGCCCGGCTTGCCCTCGTGTCCGGGAGGGCCCTCGGGGCCGGGAGGACCGTCCGGCCCCGGGTTGCCCCGATCGCCCTTCTCGCCCTTCGGCCCGGTGACCGGGGTGGCGACCGCGAACAGCGCCGTCTCTTCCGCGCCCGTCACCCACTCGCCGCCGTCCAGCGTGGTGCCCTCGGGAGCCTTCGGGTCCACGCGCAGGGCCACCGCCAGCCTGGTCCGGGTGTTCGCCGGGAAGGTGAAGCCCGCCCGGGTGGCCGCGTTGCAGGTCAGCTGCCGGGCATTGGCCGACAGCGTGCAGGGTGCGCCGGCCCGCTGGTTGTTCCAGTAGAAGCGGGCCTCCGGGAAGGTGGTCCGCTCCGGAGCGGTGATCCGGAAGGTGGAGCTGACGGCCGCGTCGGCACCGTTGCCGGCCACGATCACGACGCGGCCCGTCTTGCCCGGCGCGATGGAGGGGACGTACGGCTGGGAGAAGCGGATGTTCGCCGAGTCGGCCAGGGCGGGCAGGGCGGGCATCATGCACGAGGCCGTGACGGCCGCCACGACCAGGGCCGCGGGCAGGCGGCGGGAAGTAGACAGGGCAGGCAAGGGGGATCCTCCGCGAGGGAAGGCGACGGAAACCGGCGGGTGACCACGGATCGCGGCCGGCCGGAGGGCGAGAGGCCCTCACCAGTAAAAGCGGATGATGACACCGAGTCCGTCAGGGCGCGACCCGGGTCACCCGTACGCCGGAGGCCCGTTGCGCCGGTACGGTCACGAGGGCGGCCGCCAGCGCCGCCACCGCCGGGGCCGCGTACGCGATGCCCGGGCCGAGGTGTTCCACCGCCCAGCCGCCGCCCGCGGCACCGGCCGCGATCCCGGCGAGGATCGCGGTGACGGCCAGGGTCATGCCCTCGTTGAGCTGCTCCGCCGGTGTGCGGCGGTGCACCAGGGACATCGCGGTGACCATGGTGGGCGCCGTGGCCATCCCCGCCACCAGCAGCGCGGCGGCCAGCAGCGGCAGCGGACCCGCGGCCGCCGCCGCGAACGGCCCCGCCATCGCGATCGCCAGCGCGGTCGTGCAGGTCCGCAGCGACCGCGGCCGCAGGGTGCCGTAGAGCAGACCGGCCGCACAGGATCCGGCCGCCTGCAGCGCGAGCACCGGCCCGGCGGCCGCGCCGAGCCCGAGCCCGTCCAGGTGGGCGATCGAGGCGATCTCCATGGAGCCGAAGACGGCGCCCAGGGCCGTGAAGAGCAGCAGCAGTGCCGCCGTGCCCGGGGTGCGCAGCGGGGAGCGGCGGTGGACCCTCGGCAGCACCGGAGGTTCGGTGGCCCGCGCGGAGGTGAAGACCAGCATGCCGGTGAGCAGCAGGGCCGCCCCGGCGAGCGTGCCCGCCTCCGGGAACAGGCCGGTGCACAGGGCCGCGGCCAGCACCGGCCCCAGCATGTAGCAGGCCTCGTCGGCGGCCTGCTCGAAGGACATCGCGGTGTGCCGGGCGTCCGGGTCCTCGCGCAGCAGGTGCGTCCAGCGGGCCCGGGACATGCCCCCGATGTTGGGGGTGGTCGCCATGGCGGCGTACGAGGCGAAGAGGGTCCACGCGGGCGCACCCGTACGGACGCACAGCACGAGCGAGAGGCAGCCGAGGACCGCGACCAGGGTCGCGGGGAGCGCGATCCGGGCCTGCCCGTGACGGTCGATCAGCCGCGCGGTCCACGGCCCGACCAGCGCGGTGGCGGCCAGGCCGGTGGCGGTGACCGCGCCGGCCAGGGCGTACGACCCCCGCTGCCCGGCGATCATCATCACCGCGCTCACCCCGAACATGCCGATGGGCAGCCGGGCGATCAGGTTCCCTGCGGTGAACCCGCGGGCGCCGGGGGTGGCGAGCAGCCGCCGGTACGGTCCGGGCGGGCGGCGCACCGCCGGTCGTGGGGCGGCGTGCACCAGGGTGCCGCCGGTCACGGTCATCAGCGCGGCGCCGCGGGTGCGGGATGCGGAGACCGAAGGGGAAGGGGAAGGGGAAGGGAGGAGGGACGGGGACGGGGCGCGGCGCGGGGTCGAAGTCGTGCTGGGCATGGTCAACAGGCTCCGGCGCGGGGGCGGCAGGCGTCCAACACCTGTCCGGCGACCATTCACCCGCGTCCGTTGTTAATCTCCTGCGGTGAACGACCGCGATCTCGACCCCCGGCTGCTGCGCGGCTTCCTCGCCGTGGCCGAGGAGCTCCACTTCACCCGGGCCGCCGCCCGCCTCTACGTCGCCCAGCAGGCGCTGAGCCGGGACGTGCGCCGGCTGGAGCGTGAGCTCGGCGCGGAGCTGTTCCTGCGCACCACCCGGCAGGTGGAACTGACCGCCGACGGGGAACGCCTGGTGCCGCTCGCCCGGCGGGTGGTCGGCGCCCACGAGGAGCTCGCCACCGCCTTCGCGCGGACCCGCGACGCGGACCGCCCGCTGCTGGTGGACCTCAACACCGACGGGCCCAGCACCGCCCGCTCCGTACTGGAGCGGGCCCGTGAACTGGCCCCCGGCTGCGAGCTGATGGCCCGGTTCGAGAGCGGCCTCACCCACGCCGCCGCCGAGATCCTCGCGGGCCGCCTCGACGTCTCCTTCGGCCGGTACGGCGGGCTGGACGCCCGGCTGCGCGACCGGCTCGGCCGGCAGCCCGTACGGTACGAGCCGCTGGCCGTGCTGCTGCCCGAGGACCACCCGCTGGCCGCGGCACCGGAGGTGCCGCTGTCCGCGCTGGCCGGGGAGGCCGTGTACGCCGGGGCCGGGAACCCGCGCACCCTCGAATGGACCTCGCTGGCCGAGGACCTGTTCGCGGGGCGCGGCATCGGCATCGCGCCGCCCGCGCCGGTGGCCGTCGGCAAGGAGGAGTTCCGCCGGGTGATGGCCAAGAGCCGCAACCCGGTCCTGGTGACCGTGGACTTCACGGACCTGCCGGGCAGTGTGAAACGCCCCCTGGTGGACCCGGTGCCGCTGTCCCCGCTGTCCATGGTCTGGCGGAACGGTTTCCGCCACCCCGGTCTCGACGCGCTGCGCGCGGCCGCCGCCGAACTGGCGGGCGTACACGGCTGGCTCTCCGTACCGGAGGGCACCTGGTGGCCGGAATCGCTCACATCCGGTCCGGGCGGCGGGTGAGAACGAGGTTGCGCGGCGGTCACCGGCGGGGGACCGGGCCCGAAACGCGCCGTCCCTACGGTCGGTTCCACGGACGCGACAGCTGTGGAGGCGTGAGATGACCGCAACCGAGCCGAGGGCACCCCGCACCGGGGACCGCTGGATCGAGACGTGGGACCCCGAGGACGAGGCCTTCTGGCGGGAGACCGGAGAGCGGACCGCCCGGCGCAACCTCGTCTACTCGGTCTTCTCCGAGCACATCGGCTTTTCCATCTGGACGCTGTGGTCGGTCATGGTCCTCTTCATGGGGCCGCAGTACGGGATCGACCCGGCCGGGAAGTTCTTCCTGATCGCCACGGCCACCTTCGTCGGGGCCCTCGCCCGGGTGCCGTACACCTTCGCGGTGGCCCGGTTCGGCGGACGCAACTGGACGGTGTTCAGCGCGCTGCTGCTGCTCGCGCCGACCGTCGCCGCGCTGGTGGTGATGGAGCCGGGCACCTCGTACGGGACCTTCCTGCTGGTCGCCGCGCTGACCGGGGTCGGCGGCGGCAACTTCGCCTCCTCCATGACCAACATCAACGCCTTCTTCCCGCTGCGGCTGAAGGGATGGGCGCTCGGGCTGAACGCGGGCGGCGGGAACATCGGCGTGCCGGTGGTCCAGCTGGCCGGCCTGCTGGTCATCGGTACCGCCGGGGCCGCGCACCCGCGCGTGCTGCTCGCCGCCTACCTCCCGCTGATCGTGATCGCGGCGGCGCTGGCGTGGCTGCGCATGGACAACCTCGCGCCGGTCCGGAACGACTCCGGCGCGGTCCGCGAGAGCCTCCGCGACGGCCACACCTGGATCATGTCCTTCCTCTACATCGGCACCTTCGGCTCCTTCATCGGCTACTCCTTCGCCTTCGGGCTCGTGCTGCAGACCCAGTTCGGGCGGACGCCGCTGCAGGCCGCCTCGCTGACCTTCCTGGGGCCGCTGCTCGGCTCGCTGATCCGGCCGGTGGGCGGCCGCCTCGCGGACCGCTTCGGCGGGGCCCGGATCACGCTGGGGACCTTCGTGGGGATGGCGGCGGCCACCGGCGTGGTGGTGCTGGCCTCGGTGCAGGAGTCGCTGCCGGTGTTCCTGACCGGTTTCGTGGCCCTGTTCGTGCTCAGCGGGCTCGGCAACGGCTCCACGTACAAGATGATCCCCGGCATCTTCCAGGCGAAGGCGGTGGCCCGCGGCATGACCGGGGAGGCGGCCGCGGCGTACGGACGGCGGCTGAGCGGGGCGTCGATGGGCATCATCGGGGCGGTCGGTGCGCTCGGCGGGCTCGGCATCAACCTGGTGTTCCGGGAGGCCTTCCTGAGCTCGGGGTCCGGGACGGCCGCGTTCGTCACCTTCCTCGGCTTCTACGCGGTGTGCTGCCTGGTCACCTGGGCGGTATACCTTCGCCGGCCGGCCACCGCCGGGGCGGTGCCGCGGGCCGCCGAGAACGGGGCGAAGCCGCAGCTCACGTCCGTGTAGCGGACCGGCGGCGTAACCGGCGCGAAACGATCGTGAACCGAGCCCGACACGCCCGCTTGGCAGGCTCGGTCCACGGTTCACGCCGTACCGCCCCCCGACATGCACCACGAGGCAGGTCACGATGATCGACGCCCAGACCGACCGGACCGACCGCATCCACAGTCCTGCGAACCGGACGGCCGCCGCGGCGGCCGACGGCCCCGGTCCGCTGTCCGGCTTCACCGTCGGGGTCACCGCCGCCCGCAGGGCCGACGAACTCATCGCCCTGCTGCGGCGGCGAGGCGCGGCCGTGCTGCACGCGCCGGCCCTGCGGATCGTGCCGCTGGCCGACGACGGCGAACTCCTCGCCGCCACCAAGGAACTGGTCGACCGCGCCCCGGACGTGGTCGTCGCCACCACCGCCATCGGCTTCCGCGGGTGGATCGAGGCGGCCGACGGCTGGGGCCTCGGCGAGGAGCTGCTCGCCCGGCTGCGCGGGTCCGAACTCCTGGCGCGCGGGCCCAAGGTGCGGGGTGCGATCCGGGCGGCCGGGCTGGCCGAGGCCTGGTCGCCGGAGTCCGAGTCCCTCGCCGAGGTGCTGGACCGGATGCTGACGGCCGGGGTGGCGGGGCGGCGGGTGGCGCTCCAGCTGCACGGGGAACCGCTGCCGGGCTTCGTCGAGGCGCTGCGGGCGGGCGGGGCCGACGTGGTCGTCGTGCCCGTGTACCGGTGGATGGCGCCGGAGGACCTCGGCCCGCTGGACCGGCTGCTCGACGCGGTGGCGGCGGGCGGGGTGGACGCGGTCAGCTTCACCTCGGCGCCGGCCGCGGCCTCGCTGATGTCGCGGGCGGAGCAGCGGGGGATGGGCGAGGAGGTCCTGGCCGCGCTGCGGGGCGGGGTGCTGGCCGCCTGCGTGGGGCCGGTCACGGCCCTGCCGTTGCAGGCGCGGAGCGTGGACACCGTCCAGCCCGAGCGGTTCCGGCTGGGCCCGCTGGTGCAGCTGCTGTGCCAGGAACTGCCCGCACGGGCCCGCCGGCTGAGGGTGGCCGGGCACTCGCTGGAGCTCCGCGGCCACGCGGTCCTGCTGGACGGCGTACTGCGCCCGGTGCCGCCGGCCGGCATGTCCCTGCTGCGCGCGCTGGCCAGGCGTCCGGGCTGGGTGGTCTCCCGGGCGGACCTGCTGCGGGCCCTGCCCGGTGCGGGCCGCGACGAGCACGCCGTGGAGACGGCGATGGCCCGCCTGCGCGCGGCCCTGGGCGCCCCGAAGCTCATCCAGACGGTGGTCAAGCGCGGCTACCGGCTCTCGCTGGACCCGTCCTCCGAGGGGAAGTACGGCGGGGCATAGGTGCGGAGCCGGGCCGGGCGGCCGCGTGGGCGGCCGGTCAGCGGGGCACCTGGTGCACGTTCCGTTCCTGCAGGTCCGAGAGGAGCCCGGCGGCAGCCGAGAAGTCCTTGTCGTCGTGCAGCACGATCAGGCCGTGGTGTGCGGCCGTGGCGCAGATCAGCCAGTCCACGACCGAGAGGCTCTGGTGCCGGCCGCGGCGGGCGAGGCGGTACTGCGCGGTCTCGATCCACTGCCAGGCGCTCTTGGGTACGACCGCCTCGGGAAACAGGTCGTCGAACATGTCGGTCATGGCCTCGAACTCGTCGAGGTCGCGGGCGGACGCGCGGAACTCGGTGCGCTGGGGGCGGCAGGACCCGATGCTGCCCTCGTCGATCTCGTGCGCCCATGCCTCGTTGAGTTCACGACTCCGCTGGAGGCGCCACAGCGCCGACGAGTCGATCAGGTACCGCAGCACTCAGAGCTCGCCCTTCTCCGCGCGGTGGCGACGCCAGTAGCTCTCCTCGTCCCAGCTCCGGGCTTCCTGGAAGTGGCGGAGTCTGGCTTCGGTGCGACGCCGGCGTTCGACGTACTCCTGCAGGGCCAGGTTCACCGTCTCCTTCTTGGTGCGGGCGCCGGACAGTGCCATGGCTTCGGCGAGTGCGTCGTCGTCGAGGTCGATCTGCGTGACGGACATCGCGGGCTCCCTTGTGTGATGTATGGCATGTCCAAAGGTATCGGACAGCATCAACATCGCGCAGCAGAAGCCCCGCACGGGGGCTTCCCCGCTGCGCTGCCCGGGGGCACTCTGGGGGCATGTGGTTCGACTCCGGGCGGCTCTGCCTGGACCTGGTCGGCACCTTCGGGCCTCCCGAGGTGCTCCGGGACGGCGCGGAACTGCGGATGTGGCTCACCGGTGCCGGACTGGTGCCGTACGGGACCCCCCTCGCCGGGGTCGACGACGACTGGCTGCTGCCCTTCCGGGAGCTGCGCCGGGACCTCGGCACGCTGGTGCGGGCCGAGCTCGCCGGCAGTGTCCCCGACGACGCGGCCCTCGCCCGGGTCAACTCCGCGGCCGCCGGGCCGCCGCCCGGCCTGTGCGCCGTACGCGACGGGGACGGACACCTCGTACGCGAGCTGAGAGGAGGCGTCGAGCGCGCCGCGCTGCTCGCCGCCGTCGCCCGGGACGCCGTCGAGCTGCTCACCGACCCGGGCGACCGGGCCCTGCTGCGGGCCTGCGAGGGCGACGGATGCACCCGGGTCTACCTGGACACCTCCCGCGGGCACCGGCGCCGCTGGTGCAGCAGCGAGCTGTGCGGGAACCGCGAACGGGTCGCCCGGCACCGCCGCCGCGCCCTGGCGTCCAGGGCGGGCTAGAGCCCCCCACAGGCCCGGTCACCCGCCCGTACCCGGGTCCGTACACCGGTCCGAGTGGAACCAGAGTGCGGACACCCCGCCGGTTCGCGTACGGTTGACGGTCGCCCATGCACGTCAGAAGGGGGCCTTGGTGGCCGCGCAGGATGCCGCTGTCGACGCTGTCGACAGCACGGCGGAGTCCCTCCGCGATCGGGAGATCGCGGTCGAACAGAGTCATCTGGACCAGGTGTACCGCCGCCTCGAGGAGAAGATCCACGAGGCCGAGTTCCTGATGAACGACGCGGCCAAGCGCGGCCAGGTCGGCACCCCGGGCGCGCTCGCCGAGCGCGACGCCCAGGTCTACCGGGCCGGCATCCACCTCAACCGCCTCAACAACGAGTTCGAGGACTTCCTCTTCGGCCGGATCGACCTGGTGCTGGGCAAGGACGGGGAGCGCGGGCCCGACGGGGCCTACACCTCCGTGGACCCGGCCGACGACGCGATCTCGGCGGACCTGACCGCCGACATCGCCGAGACCCTCCACATCGGCCGGATCGGCGTCCTCGACGCCGACTACTCCCCGCTGGTGATCGACTGGCGTGCGCCCGCCGCCGCACCCTTCTACCGTTCCACCCCCAAGGACCCCGGCCGTGTCGTGCGGCGTCGCGTCATCCGTTCCAAGGGCCGCAAGGTGCTCGGCGTCGAGGACGACCTGATGCGCCCCGAGGTGACCGCCTTCCTCGGCGGCGAGGAGCTGCCCTCCATCGGTGACGGTGCGCTGATGGCCGCCCTCGGCCGGGCCCGTACCCACACCATGCGGGACATCGTCTCCTCCATCCAGGCCGAGCAGGACCTGGTCATCCGGGCCCCCGCCGCCTCGGTGGCCGAGGTGTCCGGCGGGCCCGGCACCGGGAAGACGGCCGTGGCCCTGCACCGCGCCGCCTACCTGCTCTACCAGGACCGCCGCCGCTACGCCGGCGGCATCCTGATCGTCTCGCCGACCCCGCTGCTCGTCGCCTACACCGAGGGCGTGCTGCCCTCGCTCGGCGAGGAGGGCCAGGTCGCGATCCGCGCGCTCGGCTCGCTGGTGGACGGCGCGGAGGCGACGGCGTACGACGAGCCGGCCGTGGCCCGGGTCAAGGGCTCCTCGCGGATGCTGAAGGTGCTGCGCAAGGCCGTACGGGGCGCCCTGGAGCTCGGCGGCCCGAACGGCGCCGCCCCGGACACCCTGCGGGTGGTCGCCTTCGGCCGCCGCCAGGAGCTGGAGCCGGCGGACCTGGACCGGATCCGGCAGACCGCGCTGGGCGGCACCGCCCCGGTCAACCTGCTCCGGCCCCGGGCCCGCCGGCTGCTGCTGGACGCGCTGTGGCAGAAGTCCGGCGGCGCGAGCCGGCACACCGACCCCGAGCTGGCCGCCGAGCTGCGTTCCGCCTTCGACGAGGACATCTCGACGGAGGACGTGTTCATCGACTTCCTGAACGCCTGGTGGCCCGAGCTGACCCCGCGCGGGGTGCTCGCCGCGATGGCCGACGAGCGACGGCTCGGCCGCTGGACGCGGCGGGTGCTCAACCCGCGCGAGACCCGGCAGCTGGCCCGCTCGCTGCGCCGCGACGCGCTGTCCGTGCACGACGTGGCCCTGCTCGACGAGCTGCAGATGCTGCTCGGCGCGCCGGCCCGGCCGAAGAAGAAGCGCGAGCTCGACCCGCTCGACCAGCTCACCGGGCTGGAGGAGCTGATGCCGCAGCGCGAGGAGACCCAGCGGGAGCGGGCCGAACGGCTCGCGGCCGAGCGGGTCGACTACGCGCACGTGATCGTCGACGAGGCCCAGGACCTGACGCCGATGCAGTGGCGGATGGTCGGCCGGCGCGGCCGTCACGGCACCTGGACCGTGGTCGGCGACGCGGCGCAGTCCTCCTGGACGGATCCGGCGGAGGCGGCCGCGGCCCGCGACGAGGCGCTGGGCACCCGCCCGCGCCGCCGCTTCACCCTGACCGTGAACTACCGGAACCCGGCGGAGATCGCCGAGCTGGCGGCGAAGGTGCTGCGGCTGGCCATGCCCGGGATGGAGCCGCCGACGGCGGTCCGCTCCACCGGCCTGCGGCCCCGGTTCACCGCCCTCCACGAGGGCGCTGACCTGGCGCAAACCGTGCGCGAGGAGACCCGCCGGCTGCTGGAGCAGGTGGACGGCACGGTGGGCGTGGTCGTCGCCATGGACCGCCGGGCCGAGGCGGCACGGTGGCTGGCGGACCTGGGCGGGCGGGCGGTCGCGCTCGGCAGCCTGGAGGCGAAGGGCCTGGAGTACGACGCCACGGTCGTGGTCTCCCCGGCGGAGATCGCCGAGGAGTCCCCGGCGGGCCTGCGGGTGCTGTACGTGGCCCTGACCCGCGCCACCCAGCAGCTGACGGTGGTGTCCACCGACCGTGACGCCCCGGAGAACGGAGTGCCGGTCCTGCTGCGCGACTGACCGGGCCGACGAGCCCACTGGGCCGGATGGCCCGCGGCCAGGCGCGTGGCGAGAACGGGTCAACCCGCCCAGGGGGGATCACATCGCGCGATCCTTTGTTAGCCTGGGTACGGCACCGGCTCGATCCAAGCCCCCGGGCCCAACCTTCGTCGCTTAGAGCGACCACTTGCCGCGAGGCGAGCATGGCGGGTCGGTGCCACTGACTTTCGGTAGTTCATACAGGTCCGCGCCCTCCGCAGTCGGAGGGCGCGGACCTGTTTTGTGTGCCCCTACCCTTCCCAGCCCCTGTCAAATCTCGTATGGTGGAAGAGTCTTTCCGAAATTTGTAGCTGGTTACCTTGTACCAGCCGGTAGGTGGGACGATCGGACAACAGGTCCTGCCATGCCGACCGTGTGGCGGGACCCGCACACTGAACACAGGGAAAGCAGAGGAAACCGGTCATGGCAACGGCGCCCAGCGTCTCGTACTCGATGACGGTCCGCCTGGAGGTGCCCGCGAGCGGAACCGCGGTATCCCAGCTCACCACCGCCGTGGAATCCTCCGGTGGCTCGGTCACCGGCCTCGACGTGACCGCTTCCGGCCACGAAAAGCTCCGTATCGACGTCACCATCGCCGCCACCTCCACCGCGCACGCCGACGAGATCGTCGAGAAGCTGCGCGGTATCGAGGGTGTCGCGCTCGGCAAGGTCTCGGACCGTACCTTCCTGATGCACCTCGGCGGCAAGATCGAGATGGCGGCCAAGCACCCCATCCGCAACCGTGACGACCTCTCGATGATCTACACCCCGGGCGTGGCCCGCGTGTGCATGGCGATCGCCGAGAACCCCGAGGACGCCCGCCGCCTCACCATCAAGCGCAACTCCGTCGCAGTTGTTACCGACGGGTCGGCCGTCCTCGGCCTCGGCAACATCGGCCCCAAGGCCGCGCTGCCGGTCATGGAGGGCAAGGCGGCCCTCTTCAAGCGGTTCGCCGGCATCGACGCCTGGCCGATCTGCCTGGACACCCAGGACTCCGACGAGATCGTCGCGATCGTCAAGGCGATCGCCCCCGGCTTCGCCGGCATCAACCTCGAGGACATCTCCGCCCCCCGCTGCTTCGAGATCGAGGCGCGGCTCCGCGAGGCCCTCGACATCCCCGTCTTCCACGACGACCAGCACGGCACCGCGATCGTGGTGCTGGCCGCCCTGACCAACGCCCTGCGCGTGGTGGGCAAGGCCGTCGGCGACGTCAAGGTCGTCATGTCCGGCGCCGGCGCGGCCGGTACGGCCATCCTCAAGCTGCTGCTCTCGGCCGGTGTGAAGAACGCCGTGGTGGCCGACGTGCACGGCGTCGTGCACGCGGACCGCACCGACCTGGTCGACGCCGCGGCCGACTCGCCGCTGCGCTGGATCGCCGAGAACACCAACCCCGAGGGCTACACCGGCACCCTCAAGGAGGCCGTGGTCGGCGCCGACGTGTTCATCGGCGTCTCGGCCCCGAACGTGCTCGGCGGCGAGGACGTCGCGGCCATGGCCGACGGCGCCATCGTGTTCGCGCTCGCGAACCCGGACCCCGAGGTGGACCCGGCCATCGCCCGCCAGACGGCGGCCGTCGTGGCCACCGGCCGCTCCGACTTCCCGAACCAGATCAACAACGTCCTCGTCTTCCCGGGTGTCTTCCGCGGCCTGCTGGACGCGCAGTCCCGGACGGTGAACACGGACATGATGCTGGCGGCGGCGAGCGCCCTGGCGGACGTCGTCGGTGAGGACGAGCTGAACGCGAACTACATCATTCCTTCGGTGTTCAACGACAAGGTGGCCGGTGCGGTCGCGGGTGCGGTCCGCAAGGCCGCGACGGCCGCTGTGACGGGCCCCACGTCCGCCTGAACCGGCGCGTCGCGGGATGCGGGGCCGACGGCGCGCCTCTAGGGTTGCGGCGATGCCCGCGAGGTCAGCGGCTGAAGCATCCGGGTGTCGCTCGGCCGGCCCCGGATGCGGACGGAGCGTCACCGCGGCGTGACGGTGGCGCTTTTCGTGTGACCCTGGCGGGTGCCGGATTGGCTTTCCCGCCGCTGGTGGGGGCAGGATGCGTAACCGTGGCGGGAGGGTCTGACAGCAGACCCGGGTCCGGGGACTGTCCGAGGGCCCTGGCAGCATCGGCTTCGATCTCACGCCTCATAGGCAAGTTGAACACGGGAGTACAACATGAACCGCAGTGAGCTGGTGGCCGCTCTGTCCGAGCGCGCCGAGGTGACCCGCAAGGACGCCGACGCCGTTCTGGCCGCTCTCGCCGAGACCATCGGCGAGGTCGTCGCCAAGGGCGACGAGAAGGTCACCATCCCCGGCTTCCTGACCTTCGAGCGCACCCACCGTGCCGCTCGCACCGCGCGCAACCCGCAGACCGGCGACCCCATCCAGATCCCGGCCGGCTACAGCGTGAAGGTCTCCGCGGGCTCCAAGCTCAAGGAAGCCGCCAAGGGCAAGTAAGTCCTTGCTGGCCTCTGGCCACTGGTACGCAGTACCACGAAGGGCGGCCACCCCGTACGGGGCGGCCGCCCTTCGGCGTGCCGGTGGCTGCGGGCCGGTCGTCAGACCAGGTCGCCGCCGGGGAGCTCGACCTTCGCGCCGAGCTCGACCAGTTTCTCCATGAAGTTCTCGTAGCCGCGGTTGATCAGGTCGATGCCGTGGACCCGCGAGGTGCCCTCGGCGGCCAGGGCCGCGATCAGGTACGAGAAGCCGCCGCGCAGGTCGGGGATGACCAGGTCGGCGCCCTGCAGCTTGGTGGGGCCGGACACGACCGCGGAGTGCAGGAAGTTGCGCTGGCCGAAGCGGCAGGCCGAGCCGCCCAGGCACTCGCGGTACAGCTGGATGTGAGCACCCATCTGGTTGAGCGCTTCGGTGAAGCCCAGGCGGGACTCGTAGACCGTCTCGTGGACGATGGAGAGGCCGGTGGCCTGGGTCAGGGCGACGACCAGCGGCTGCTGCCAGTCGGTCTGGAAGCCGGGGGCGACGTCCGTCTCCAGCGCGATCGCCTTCAGCGGGCCGCCCGGGTGCCAGAAGCGGATGCCGTCGTCGTCGATCTCGAAGGCGCCGCCGACCTTCCGGTAGGTGTTCAGGAAGGTCATCATCGAGCGCTGCTGGGCGCCGCGCACGTAGATGTTGCCGCCGGTCGCCAGCGCCGCGGAAGCCCACGAGGCGGCTTCCAGGCGGTCCGGGAGCGCCGCGTGGTTGTAGCCGCCGAGCTTGTCCACACCGGTGATCCGGATGGTCCGGTCGGTGTCGACGCCGATGATCGCGCCCATCTTCTGCAGGACGCAGATGAGGTCCTCGATCTCCGGCTCGACCGCCGCGTTCGACAGCTCGGTCACGCCCTCGGCGAGCACCGCCGTCAGCAGCACCTGCTCGGTCGCGCCCACGGAGGGGTACGGCAGGCGGATCTTGGTGCCGCGCAGCCGCTGCGGGGCCTCCAGGTACTGGCCGTCCTCGCGCTTCTCGATGGTCGCGCCGAACTGCCGCAGCACGTCGAAGTGGAAGTCGATCGGCCGGCCGCCGATGTCGCAGCCGCCCAGCCCCGGGATGAAGGCGTGGCCGAGGCGGTGCAGCAGCGGGCCGCAGAACAGGATCGGGATGCGGGAGGAGCCCGCGTGCGCGTCGATGTCGGCGACGTTCGCGCTCTCCACGTGGGTCGGGTCGAGCACCAGCTCGCCCGGCTCCTCGCCGGGGCGGACCGTCACACCGTGCAGCTGCAGGAGACCGCGGACCACCCGCACGTCACGGATGTCCGGAACGTTGCGCAGCCGACTGGGTTCACTGCCGAGCAGGGCCGCGACCATGGCCTTCGGCACGAGGTTCTTCGCGCCTCGGACACGGATCTCGCCCTCGAGCGGGGTACCGCCATGGACGAGCAGTACGTCGTCGTGACTGTCAGTGCCGGTCATGAATCTCGCGTTCCGATGGGCCCCCCGGACGAGCCAGGGAGACGAGGGGCAGGGGATCAGAGGTAAGGGTAAGGGGCGAAACCCCCCTGTTCGTAGGGCTGACGCGGCCGTAGGACTGTCATGAATTCGGCACAGCACCCTCCGTGCCCGGGAAATGGCGGAGGGTTGTGTTCCGCCGGCTTCGCGGCACGTCACCCGTTCGCACGCCCGGCGCGCGCTCCCCGCTGCTGCCGTGCGCCCGTGTCCGCCCACACGGGCGGCCGGGCTCCGACTCCCCCGGAACGCCGAACATGGGGGATCATGGCCGCATGACCGAGGTGTCCTCCCTCACCGGGCGGCTGCTCGTCGCCACACCCGCGCTCGCGGACCCGAACTTCGACCGCGCGGTCGTGCTGCTGCTCGACCACGACGAGCAGGGTTCGCTCGGCGTGGTCCTCAACCGCCCGACCCCGGTGGGCGTCGGCGACATCCTGCTGCCCTGGGCCGCACTGGCCGGAGATCCGGGCGTGGTCTTCCAGGGCGGCCCGGTCGCCCTGGACTCCGCCCTCGGCATCGCGGTCATCCCGGGGGAGGAGGGACCGGTCGGCTGGAGACGCGTGCACGGCGCGATCGGTCTGGTCGACCTGGAGGCCCCGCCGGAACTGCTCTCCGGCGCCCTGGGCTGCCTGCGGATCTTCGCCGGCTACTCCGGCTGGGGTCCGGGCCAGCTGGAGGACGAGCTGAGCGACGGCGCCTGGTACGTGGTGGAGTCCGAGCCGGGCGACATCTCCTTCCCGGACCCGGAACGGCTGTGGCGGGCGGTGCTGCGCCGCCAGCGCAGCGAACTCGCGATGGTCGCCACCTACCCGGACGACCCGTCGCTGAACTGAGTCCGGCGCCGTTCAGTACCCTGGCTGCATGAGCACTCTTGAGCCCGAGCGCGGGACTGGCACCGGGACCCTCGTAGAGCCGACGCCGCAGGTGTCCCACGGCGACGGCGACCACGAGCGCTACGCCCACTACGTCCAGAAGGACAAGATCATGGCGAGCGCCCTCGACGGGACCCCCGTCGTGGCGCTGTGCGGCAAGGTCTGGGTGCCGGGCCGCGACCCGAAGAAGTACCCGGTCTGCCCGCTCTGCAAGGAGATCTACGAATCCATGGGTCCGGGCGGCGACAAGGACAAGGGCGGCAAGGACAAGTAGTCCGGCCGGCCCTCCACGGGCTCGCCCCGTCCCGCGGGACCAAGGCCCCCGGCGCGCGCGATCGCGTACGCCGGGGGCCTCCGCCGCACCAGGGGGCGTCTTACGGATCATCGCCGGGCCCGGCGCGTCCGGCACCCAGACCACCCGGGCTGATCCGGCCCTGATCCGCCGGACACCCCCTAGGGTCGGAACGCGGCCGCCCGCGGAGCGTGTCGCGGTGTGCCACGACCCCGTCGCGAAGGGCTGCCCGCTCATGGACCTGATCCCCGCACCCCGGTACGCGCGGTTCGCGGACGGCGGCACGCGCCTGGTCGCGCTCGCCGATCCGCTGCTCGTCGCCGGCCCCGGCACCGCCTCCACGGCAGCCTGGCTCCGCCGCGAGATCGGCGCGGCCACGGGCTGGGCCCTGCCGTCCCCGGGAGAGGCGGAGCCGCGGCCTGCGGCGGGGGCCTTTGAGGGCGTACGGCAGACGGTCCGGCTGGCACTGCGCCCCGACCTCGCCCGGACGCTCGGCCCGGAGGGGCACGAGGTCCACGTGGCGGACCGCGGTGTGCTGCTGGAAGGCGCCGGTCCGGCCGGGCTGTTCTGGGCCGCCCAGACGTTCCGTCAGCTGCTCGGGCCCGACGCGTACCGGAGGGCACCGCTGCACCGGGGACGGACCTGGACGATCCCGGCCGGTGACGTCCAGGACGGCCCGCGTTTCGGCTGGCGCGGCATGATGCTCGACGTGGCCCGGCACTTCCTGCCCAAGGACGGGGTGCTGCGCTACCTGGACCTGCTCGCCGCGCACAAGCTGAACGTGCTGCACCTGCACCTGACGGACGACCAGGGCTGGCGGATCGAGATCCGCCGCCACCCGCGGCTGACCTCCGTCGGCGCCTGGCGGCGGCGCAGCCGTCTGGGCCACCGGGCGTCGCCGCTGTGGAACGACACCCCGCACGGCGGCTTCTACACCCAGGACGACATCCGGGAGATCGTCGCCTACGCCGCCGACCGGCACATCCGGGTGGTCCCCGAGATCGACATCCCCGGGCACTCGCAGGCCGCGATCGCCGCCTACCCGGAACTGGGCAACACCGACGCGAACGGCACCGCCGCCCCGGAGGTGTGGGACGACTGGGGCATCAGCGAGCACGTGCTCGCCCCGACCGAGCCCGTACTGCGCTTCTACGAGGGCGTCTTCGAGGAGCTGCTGGAGCTGTTCCCGGCGGAGGTCTCGCCCTTCGTGCACATCGGCGGCGACGAATGCCCCAAGACGCAGTGGCGGCGGTCGAAGACCGCGCAGGAGCGGATCCGCGAGCTCGGCGTGGACGGCGAGGACGGCCTGCAGTCCTGGTTCGTCCGGCACTTCGACCGCTGGCTGGCCGACCGCGGCCGCCGGCTGATCGGCTGGGACGAGATCCTGGAGGGCGGACTCGCGGACGGCGCCGCGGTGTCGTCCTGGCGCGGGTACGCGGGCGGGATCGCGGCCGCCGAGGCCGGCCACGACGTGGTGATGTGCCCCGAGCAGCAGGTGTACCTGGACCACCGTCAGGACGGCGGCGCGGACGAGCCGGTGCCGATCGGTTACGTGCGCACCCTGGAGGACGTATACCGGTTTGATCCGGTTCCACCGGGCCTGTCGGAGGCGGCGGTCCCCCGGGTGCTGGGCGCGCAGGCCAATATGTGGACCGAGGTGACGGAGAACCAGGGCAGGGTGGACTACCAGGTGTTCCCGCGGCTCGCGGCGTTCGCGGAGACGGTGTGGTCGGCGCTGCCGGAGCCGTCCCGGCGGGACTGGGCCGGCTTCGAGCGGCGGATGGGGGCGCACTGCGCGCGGCTGGACGCGCTGGGGGTGGCCTACCGGCGCCCGGACGGTCCGCTTCCGTGGCAGCGGCGGCCCGGACTGATCGGACGCCCGGTCGAAGGGCCGCCCCCGATCGTGTGACTGCGGCAACCAATTCCCTTTCCGCCTTCTCCTCGCAAGTCGGTTCCCAGGGGTGGAAAACCGCAGAAAAGGGACCTTTCTTCCGTGGTGGCGCGGGCCGGAGCGGAGCCGGGGCCTCCAGGGGGCGCCCGGGCCACCCTCGCGCCGGGACGGCCGGGAAGATGTGCCAGAGTTGCCACGTCCCGGCTGTGAGCACGTACCGTACGGCGCAACAGCCGTGAGCGCCGGGACATCGGGAAGGGGCAGCTGGGTTGACCACTCACGCACCGCAGGCGGCGCAGCCGGTGACGCAGTCCGTCATGCTGCCCGGCTCGCTCGACGAAGCCGTCGACGCTCTCGCCGCGATGCCCGCGGCCGTACCCGTGGCGGGCGGAACCGACCTGATGGCGGCCGTCAACGCCGGGCTGCTGCGCCCGGCCGGACTGGTCGGCCTCGGGCGGATCAACGAGATCCGCGGCTGGCAGTACCAGGACGGGCACGCGCTGCTCGGCGCCGGCCTCACGCACGCCCGGATGGGCCGCCCCGACTTCGCCGCGCTGATCCCGGCGCTGGCCGCGGCCGCGCGGGCGGCCGGCCCGCCGCAGATCCGCAACGCCGGCACCCTCGGCGGCAACATCGTGACGGGCGCCCCCACCGGGGACTCCCTGCCGGTACTGGCCGCGCTGGAAGCCGTGCTGATCATCGCCGGGCCCGGTGGCGCGCGGCGCGAGATCCCGGTCTCCCACCTGCTCGCGGGCCGCGAGATGCTCCGGCCCGGCGAACTGATCGGCTTCGTCCGGGTGCCGCTGCTGCACGCCCCGCAGGTGTTCCTCAAGGCGACCGGCCGGACCGGGCCGGGGCGCGCCATCGCCTCGGTGGGCCTGGTGCTGGACCCGGCACGGCGCGGTGTGCGGATCGCGGTGGGCGCGGTCGCGCCGATGCCGCTGCGGCCGCTGGAGGCCGAGCAGTGGGTGGCCTCGCTGATCGACTGGGACGCGGAGCGGACGCTCGCGCCGGAGGCGCTGGCGGCGTTCGGCGACTACGTCGCGGCGGCCTGCGTGCCCGACCAGGGCGACCCGGTCCCGGCAGGCGTCCTCCAGCTGCGGCGGACGGTGTCGGTGCTGGCACGCCGGGCCCTGGGGAGGGCACTGAGCTCATGAGCGGGAACGGCAACGCGGACGGGAACGGGAACGGGCACGTGAGTCAGGGGAACGGGGGGTCGGGCTGGGGTTGGGAGCCCGTCCCGCAGGGCGGCGAGTACGACTCCGACGCGACGGCGTTCGTGCAGCTGCCGCAGGAGATGCTGGGCGCCTCCGGCACCGGCGAGCCGCTGGCGGCACCGGGGCACGGATACGTGCCGCCGGTCATCGTGCCGCCGGTGATCGCGGTCCCGCCGATGCCGGTGGACACGGCCCCGCCGGCCGCGAGCGCCGACCCGGCCTCGGCCACGGGCACCTGGACGCTCCCGACGCAGTGGCCGGAGCCGGCCGCCGCCGGCGCGGCCGGACCCGCCGCTTCCGTCGCTCCTGCCGCTCTCGCCGGGACGGACCGGGCCCCGGACCCGGGCGCCACGGCCGAGTGGCACTTCCCGGACGCGGTGCACACCGACGGGGAGCCGGCCGCGGGCACCGGCTCCGACACCGGCCAGTGGCCCTCCCCGGCGGCCGACTGGAGCCAGGCTCCGGCGACCCTGCCGGGCGGGGCGGCCGCGCCGTGGGCGGACGGGCCGCAGGCCGCGGAGTTCGACGGCGTACGGGCGTACGCGCCGTCCGCGCCCGTGGCGCAGGTGCGCGGGCGGCTGCTGGGCGGCCCCGGCGTGGGCACCCTCCCGGAGGGCGAACCGGTCCACGCCGCCCCGGACATCGACGCGGCCCACGCCCCGGCCGACCACCACGGCACCCTGCCGGCCCCGCGCGCGGAGGACGGCCACGCACCGGCCGGCCACCCGTACGCGGACGAGACCGGGACCGCCGCCGCGCCCGCCGCGGCCGAGCAGGACCCGTACGCCGCCTACGGATACACCCACACGCCGGCCGAGGGCGTGGCCCTGCCGGGCCTCCCGGGTGCCCACGGGTACGAACCGACCGCCGTCGTGGCCGCCCCCGAGGCGGACCCGTACGCGGCGGCCGGCCACACCCCGCCCGAGGGCGTGCCCCTGGCCGGCCCCACCGTCTCCGGCGACCGGAGCACCGCGGACGGGCAGGCACTGCCGCCGTACGCCCAGACCGGCACCATCGGCCACGCCATGGCCTTCACCGACGGGACCCTGGGCCACGGGGTGGCCTTCCCGGACGGGACGCTCGGCCACGGCATGGCCTTCACCGACGGGACCCAGGGCCACGGCACCGCCTTCCCGGACGGCACCCTCGGCCACGGCATGTCCCTCACGGACGGCGCCCCGGCGGATGCCGCGGGACTGCCGGACGGCACCCCGGCGGGCGGTACGGCCGTCCCGGGCGGGACGCTCGGCCACGGCATCGCCTTCCCGGACGGGACGCCCGGCCACGGGGTGGCCGTGCCCGACGGCGCCCCGGCCGACACCCCGGGTCTCCCGGACGGCACCCCGGCGCACGGCACCGCCTTCCCGGACGGCACCGCGGCGGACGGTACGGCCGTTCCCGGCGGCACGCTCGGCCACGGCATCGCCTTCCACGAGGGCACTCCGGCGCACGGCACCGCCTTCCCGGACGGGACGCTCGGCCACGGGGTGGCCTTCACCGACGGCACCCCGGCCCAGGGCGTGCCCCTGCCGGACGGTGTCCCGGCCGATGCCGCGGGCCTGCCGGACGGCACCCCCGCGCACGGTGCTGCCCTGCCCGGCGGCGCGGAGCCGGGCTCCGGCGGCGCCCACCCCGGGGACGGCGGAGACGCAGGACAGCCGCAGTCACAGCCGCAGCCGCCCTCGGCCGACGGGCCGGCGCACACCCCGGCCGAGGGCGGGGAGGTCCCGGACGGGGCACCCGTACCGGCGGACGGCGGCACGGACACCCCCGCCGGGGAGACCGCGCCGGCCGGGCACGCCGGTGCCGAACCGCACCTGCCGGGCGAGCCGTACGCCGGGCTCGCGCACGAGGCCCCGGCCACCACGCACACCGAGGAGCACCCGCTCGCCTCGTACGTGCTCCGCGTCAACGGGGCCGACCGCCCCGTCACCTCCGCCTGGATCGGCGAGTCGCTGCTCTACGTGCTGCGCGAGCGCCTCGGCCTGGCCGGTGCCAAGGACGGCTGCTCCCAGGGCGAGTGCGGGGCCTGCGCCGTCCAGGTGGACGGCCGCCTGGTCAACTCCTGCCTGGTGCCCGCGGCCACCGCCGCCGGCTCGGAGGTCCGTACGGTCGAGGGCCTCGCCACCCAGGGCGAGCTGTCCGACGTCCAGCGGGCCCTGTGCGGCTCCGGCGCCGTGCAGTGCGGCTTCTGCATCCCCGGCATGGCCATGACCATCCACGACCTGCTGGAGGGCAACCACGCCCCCAGCGAGCTGGAGACCCGTCAGGCCCTCTGCGGCAACCTCTGCCGGTGCTCCGGCTACCAGGGCGTGCTCGACGCCGTCCGCGAGGTCGTCGCCGAACGGGACGCCACGGCGGCGGCCACGGCGGAGGCGGCGGCCCAGGCGGCCCACGAGGCGCAGGCGGCGCAGGCGGCCCAGGCCGGTCTCGTCCCCGGCGCGCCCCTGATCCCGCACCAGGCCCCGCCCGGCGCGGGCGGCGTGCACACGGTCCACCACGGCCACCACCCCGACCAGTACGACCAGCACGGAGGCACCGCATGACCGTCGGCGACGCGGCAACGGCCATCGTGACCGCCCCGGTCACCGCCCACGCCGCGGGCGCCGGTTCCGCGGCCGACGCGCCCCCGCGCGGACTCGGCGCCTCCGTCCCGCCCGCCGACGCCCGCGCCAAGACCGAGGGAACCTTCCCCTACGCCGCCGACCTGTGGGCCGAGGGGCTGCTGTGGGCGGCCGTGCTCCGGTCCCCGCACGCACACGCCCGGATCGTCTCCATCGACACCAGCGCGGCCGCGCAGATGCCCGGCGTACGGGCCGTGGTCACCCAGGCCGACGTCCCCGGCGCCGCCACCCACGGCCGACGGATCGCCGACCGCCCGGTCTTCGCCCACGACGTCGTCCGCCACCACGGCGAGCCGATCGCCGCCGTCGCCGCCGACCACCCGGACGCCGCCCGGCTCGCCGCCGCCGCCATCGCCGTCGAGTACGAGCTCCTCGACGCGGTCACCGACCCCGAGCAGTCCTTCGGCGCGCCGCCGCTGCACCCCGAGGGCAACCTGATCCGGCACATCCCGCTCCGCTACGGCGACCCCGAGGCCGTCGGCGAGGTGGTCGTCGAGGGCCTGTACCGGATCGGCCGCCAGGACCCCGCCCCCATCGGCGCCGAGGCCGGCCTTGCCGTGCCCCGCCCCGACGGCGGCGTCGAGCTCTACACCGCCTCCACCGACCCGCACACCGACCGCGACCTCGCCGCCGCCTGCTTCGGCCTGGAACCGGAGCGGGTCAAGGTCGTCGTCACCGGAGTTCCCGGCGCCACCGCCGACCGCGAGGACTCCGGCTTCCAGCTCCCGCTCGGCCTGCTCGCGCTGCGCACCGGCTGCCCGGTGAAGCTCGCCGCGACCCGCGAGGAGTCCTTCCTCGGCCACGCCCACCGGCACCCCACCCTGCTCCGCTACCGCCACCACGCCGACGCCGAGGGCCGGCTGGTCAAGGTCGAGGCGCAGATCCTGATGGACGCCGGCGCGTACGCCGACTCCTCCGCCGAATCCCTGGCCGCGGCCGTCGCGTTCGCCTGCGGCCCGTACGTCGTCCCGAACGCCTTCGTGGAGGGCTGGGCCGTACGCACCAACAACCCGCCCTCCGGCCACGTCCGGGGCGAGGGCGCGATGCAGGTCTGCGCCGCGTACGAGGGCCAGATGGACAAGCTGGCCGACCGGCTCGGCCTCGACGGCGCGGAACTGCGCCTGCGCAACGTCCTGGCCACCGGAGACTCGCTGCCCACCGGCCAGGCCGTGACCTGCCCCGCCCCCGTCGCCGAACTGCTGCGCGCGGTGCGCGACTTCGAGCTGCCCTCGCTGCCCAAGGACGCCCCGGAGGAGGAGTGGCTGCTGCCGGGCGGACCCGAGGGCGCGGGCGAGCCGGGCGCGGTCCGGCGCGGCGTGGGCTACGGCCTCGGCATGGTCCACATGCTCGGCGCGGAGGGCGCCGACGAGGTGTCCACCGCCACCGTGAAGGTCCAGAACGGCATCGCCACCGTCATCTGCGCCGCCGTCGAGACCGGGCAGGGCTTCACCACCCTGGCCCGCCAGATCGTCCAGGAGACCCTCGGGGTCGACGACGTGTACGTCGCGCCGGTCGACACGGACCAGCCGCCGGCCGGCCCGTCGGCGCACGGCCGCCACACCTGGGTCTCGGGCGGCGCGGTGGAACGCGCCGCGAAGATGGTCCGCACGCAGCTGCTGCAGCCGCTCGCCGCCAAGTTCGGCATGTCCACGGAGCTGCTGCAGATCAAGGACGGCCGGATCACCTCGTACGACGGCGCCTTCTCCACCCCGGTGACGGAGGCCCTGCAGGGCAAGGAGCTCTGGGCGACCGCCCAGTGCCGCCCGCACCCCACCGAGCCGCTGGACGCCGAGGGCCAGGGCGACGCGTTCGTCGGCCTCGCGTTCTGCGCGATCCGCGCGGTGGTCGACGTCGACATCGAACTGGGTTCGGTGCGCGTGGTGGAGCTGGCCGTGGCCCAGGACGTCGGCCGCGTGCTCAACCCGCGCCAGCTGGCCGCCCGGATCGAGGCGGGCGTCACCCAGGGCGTCGGCGCGGCCCTGACCGAGAACCTGCGCACGGCCTCCGGGCTGGTCCGCCACCCCGATCTGACGGGCTATGCGCTGCCGACGGCACTCGACGCCCCGGCGGTGCGGATCGTCAGACTCGTCGAAGAACGGGACGTCGTCGCGTCGTTCGGCGCGAAGGCGGCCAGCGCGGTCCCTGTGGTCACCGCTCCCGCGGCGGTAGCCTCGGCGGTGCGCGCGGCGACCGGGCGTCCGGTGAACCGGCTCCCGATCCGCCCCTCGGCGGCGGTCGCGGCCACGGGCGGAGTGCCCAACTCCTGACCGTGTGCCCCGCATTGCACGTGCAACCCCGGGGTTGGGGCTGTCGGCGTCGCTGGCTAGAGTTGTCCGTACGTATGCGAACGGGGACGGGGAGCGGCGCCGCCGTACAACGGTGCGCCGTGCAACGGGGAAAGACGGGGAGACGGGGAGGCCATCGTGGCAGCGGACGATGCAATTGAGGCGGTGCTGCCGTTCGTTCCGGGCGGCAGCATGCTCTCGCTGGCGAACAGGGGGCTGCTGGCTGCCCAGGCGCCGGCCCTGTTCGTCGAGAAGCAGAACATGGTCGAGTACCGCAAGCGGGTCGACGCACTGCTCGACCAGCTGAAGGGCTCGAACGCGGACCACGGCAAGTTCGCCGACGGCACCCTGAGCTCGGGCAAGCTGGGCACGGGCTTCGCGGAGGCCGACGACCTCCACAAGGCCTACAGCAAGGTCCGCACCGAGATGGAGAACCTCTCGAAGGCGCTGGGTAACCAGATCGAGTCCCTCGCCATCGCCATCGAGGCGTCGCGGGTCGGCTACGAGAACATGGACGAGGAAGTCAAGGCGCGCATGCGGTCCCTGCAGAAGCAGGCGCGCGAGCAGTACGACCCGAAGCGGGACCCGGGCGCGCAGGCGCAGCACAAGCCGGAACCGAACGGGCCTTCGACGTCGTCCCCCCAGCCGAACAACGACACCAGCACGTCCGGGGGTGACATGTAATGGCGACCGACTTCGAGCCGTACTCGCACAAGGAACTGCTGGCGATGCTGGCCTCGGTGGACGCCGAGACCGTCAGGTCGCGCGGCCAGCTCCTCAAGGACGCCGAGATCGAGATCACGAAGATCGGCAACGACCTCAAGAACCACAAGGTCGAGAGCTGGGAGGGCGAGGCCGCCGAGTCCTTCCAGAACTGGGTCAACGGCCTGGGCAACTCCACGCTGCGGCTCGGCGAGTACAGCAAGACCGGCGGCACCTGGATGGTCAACGCTGCGCAGACCATCACCGAGGTCAAGGCCAACATGCCGAAGTTCGACCAGGGCGCGCAGGACAACCTGGACGCGGCCCGGGAGTACCGCAACGACCCGGACTCGGCGAAGATCGGCCAGGAGGCCCACTCCAAGCTGTCGGCGGACCGGACGCAGGCCGTGCTGGCGATGAAGAAGCTGGCCGAGTCGTACGAGCAGTCGTCTACGCAGATGAACGCGGCGCCGATCCCTACGTTTCCGCCGGCGCCGAAGGACTTTGTGCCTGAAGGCGCCTATGGCAGTGAGGAGATCAGCCGTTCGGGCGGATACACCGAGACCGGCTACGCCCCGAGGGAGGCGACCCGTTCCACGCCCAACGGTGACCCTCGTACGGACACTCCTGGCCTGATTGACGGCCATCAGCCGACGAATCCGGACCCCACCACGCCGGTCCAGCCCACGCCTCGGACTCCGGATTCGGTTCCGCCCGTGGTCACCCCCGACCGGGATGTGAACACTGACCTTGACACCGTAAAGACCCCTCCGCCCCCGACACAGGTCACGCCCACGCCTCCGGCTCCGAACGTGCCCCACGTCCCGGGTGGCCCGCCGCCCGTCGGCATGGTCCCGCCGGTGACCCTCCCGCCGATCGGCAGTGCCCCGCCGGTGAGCAAGTCCGTTCCGGGCGTTCCGGGGCCGCTCGGCCGTACCCCGGTGAACCCGACCGGCCCGCTCGTACCCGGACTGCCCAGGGGCGAATCGCCGCTCGGCAAGATCCCCGGCATGCCGGAACTCGCGCCGAGGGACAACGGTATCTCCGGCGGCCGACAGGTGAACCGGAGCGGCCCGAGCACCAGCATTCCGCGTGGCACGGTCATCGGTGAGGGCCCGCACGGTCAGCCCGGCCGTCCGGGAACGCCCGGATACGGTCCCGGCATGGGAGGCGGCAGCTTCGCGGGTGGTGCACCTGCCCAGGGAGCGCCCGGGGCTGGCCGTCGGCTGGCGCGGGAGTCCGGCGGTGTGATCGGCGGGCGCCCGGCCGCCGGCACGCCCGGTCAGCCCTTCACACAGGGCGGTTCCGGACTGCTTCGGGGCAGCCAAGCTGCCGGCCCCGTCGGTGCTGCCGGTGGGCAGCCGCGAGGCACTCGGCGGGACGAGCAGAACGGCGAGCGCCCCGACTACCTGGTCGAGGACGAAGAGACGTGGCAGGACAACCGCTGTGTTGGCCCGCCGGTAGTCGACTGAGCGAACGGACACTGCACGAGATGCGCATGCGGAAAGCCACGTCTGTCCTGCTGGGCTTGCTGTTGGCCGGGGTCGCCGCGACCCCGGCCCACGCGGCGAGTATCAGGGCGCAGCAATGGCATCTCGACTCCATGAAGGCCGACGAGATGTGGAAGGTCAGCACCGGTAAGGGGGTCACCATTGCGGTGATCGACAGTGGTGTTGGCCGTGTGCCTGAGCTGGAGGGCCAGGTCCTGCCCGGGAAGAACTTCGCGCCCAACGCCAAGGGCGATGAGCGCGTTGACCACAGCAATCACGGCACAGGCATCGCTGCCATGATCGCTGGGACCGGTAAGCACCCGTCCGGGGACGGCGCCTTTGGTATCGCGCCGGGTGTGAAGATTCTCCCTCTCCGGGTGAAGGGAGAGGTTGGTTCAAAGGAGCCGACGTGGACGGAGGCCATTCGGTATGCGGCGGATTCCGACGCCAAGGTGATCAATATTTCGCTGGCTACGACCAACGCGACTCAGACGGACGACCCTGACCGCGCTGCGGCTGTGAAGTACGCCCTTTCCAAGGGCAAGTTGGTCTTTGCCGCCGTGGGTAACTCGGGTGACACTACCAATGAGGTTGAGTACCCAGGCGCCACAGTGGGCGTCGTGGGCGTCGGAGCCATTGACCGCCAAGGCAACGCCACGGCGGAGTCCCAGAAGGGGGCCCAGGTTGACCTAGCGGCTCCCGGGGTCGACATCGTCACCGCATGCACGAGCAAGACCGGCGTCTGCAAGACACACGGCACCAGTGACGCCAGCGCCCTAGCCTCCGCCTCCGCTGCGCTCATCTGGGCCGCCCACCCCGACTGGACCAACAACCAGGTCCTCCGGGTCATGCTCAACACCGCCGGCAAGCCCCGTGACGGCGTCGAGCGGAACAACCACATCGGGTACGGCGTGGTCCGTCCGCGGATCGCGCTGAGCAACCCCGGCGACCCCGGCCCCGCCGACAAGTGGCCGCTGCCCGACCTCGCCGCCGCGGCCTCGCCCGCGCCCGGCTCGTCCGGGTCCGGTGAGGCCGCCGCGCCGTCCGCCGGGGCCTCCGCCGCACCCTCGCCCGCCGCGCAGGCGGCCGACAAGGACGACGACGGCGGCAGCAGCCTGCCCTGGATCGCCCTCGGGATCGGCGCCGCCGTGCTCATCGGCGGAGCCGTCACCGCAGTCGCCGTACGAGCCAGGAACCGCTGACCTTCGCGCAGAAGGAGCTCGGATGTGAGTGAAGGCCGCCCGGAACGGATTCCGGGCGGCCTTCGGCACCTCTCCGAGGCCGTGGCGGGAATTGAACCCGCGTACCCCGCTTTGCAGGCGAGTCCCTGGGCCACTCGGGCACACGGCCGTGGGTTGTCTTGCTGATCATGACCGTACGGCGGACCGCGCCGGGGCCGGAAGGGGAACCCGGCGCCCGCAACGGGACTGCCATGCCGCGTTCACAAAGGGCCTTCGCCGGACCGTGGTCGTCCGCCGGTCCTAGGACTCCCGGAGGACCCCGCATCCGCCGAAATGACAGGGACGAAATACGGTCATGGCCCTTACGCTGGTGCGATGAGCGCCCTCGAACCCCGTGCCGACGAGACGGCCGACGACACCCCGAGACCGTCCGCATCCGAGCCGGCCGGCGGTGGCGGCGGTGGCGGCGGTGTCCTCGGGCCCGCGCACCGGACGCTCAGCATCGGCATGATCAGTGTGATCTTCCTGATCGCCTTCGAGGCCACCGCCGTGGGCACCGCCATGCCCGTCGCCGGCCGCGAGCTGGACGGGATGGCGCTGTACGCCTTCGCCTTCTCGGCCTACTTCACCACCAGCCTCTTCGGCATGGTGCTGTCCGGCCAGTGGAGCGACCGGGACGGCCCGCTGCGGCCACTGGCCCTCGGCATCGCCGCGTTCGCCGCCGGCCTGGTGCTGGCCGGGACCGCGGGGGCCATGTGGCTCTTCGTGCTCGGGCGCGCCGTGCAGGGGCTGGGCGGCGGGCTGGTCATCGTCGCGCTGTACGTGGTGGTCAGCCGCGCCTACGACGAACACCTGCGGCCCGCGATCATGGCGGCCTTCGCCGCCAGCTGGGTGGTGCCCTCCATCGTCGGCCCGCTGGCCTCCGGCACGGTCACCGAGCACTTCGGCTGGCGCTGGGTGTTCCTCGGTATCCCGGTGCTGGTGGTCATACCCCTGGCCGTCGCGCTGCCCGCGATACGCCGGACCGCGTCCGGCCCGGTGGACCGCACCGCCGCTGCCGCGCCCTTCGACCGGCGGCGGATCCGGCTCGCGCTCGGCATCTCGGTGGGCGCCGGGCTGCTCCAGTACGCCGCCCAGGACCTGCGCTGGCTCTCCCTGATTCCGGGCCTCGCGGGCGCCGCCCTGGTGGTGCCGGCCGTGCGCGGGCTGCTGCCCCGCGGCACCTACCTGGCGCGGCGCGGGCTGCCGGCGGTGGTGCTGCTGCGCGGGCTCGCGATGGGTGCCTTCATCTCGGCGGAGAGCTTCATCCCGCTGATGCTGGTCACCCAGCGCGGGATCAGTCCCACCCTGGCCGGGTTCGCGCTGGCGCTCGGCGGACTGACCTGGGCCGGCGGGTCGGCGATCCAGTCCAAGGCGCGGATGGCGCCGTACCGGGAGCGGCTGATGGTGCTGGGCATGGTGCTGGAGGCGTTCGCCATCGCCGCGGCGCCCCTGGTGCTCATCGAGTCGGTGCCGGCCTGGATCCTCGCGCTGACCTGGGCGGTCGGTTGCCTGGGTCTGGGCCTGGTGATCGGCTCCACCAGCGTGCTGCTGCTGAAGCTGTCGCCGCCGGAGGAGGCCGGGACCAACTCGGCGGCCCTCCAGATCTCGGACGGGCTGGCCAACGTGGTGCTGCTGGCCGCCGGCGGCGCGGCGTTCGCCGCCCTCGGCGGCGGGGCGGTGGGCGCGGTCCACAGCGCGGTCGGCGACGCGGCCTCGGGCGCCGCCTCGCACCCGGGGGCGTTCGTGGTCATCTTCCTGCCGATGGCCTGCGTGGCGCTGGCCGGCGCCTGGGTGGCCACCCGGCTGGATCCCGTCCGAGCTGCGTCGGCCACTGCGGACTCACCCGCGCGGGCGTAATTAGTACCACTTCGGTACCGCCGCTGGTACCGTTTTGGTATGGCTATGAACCTGCGTCTCCGCGACGACCAGACCGAGGCTCTGAAGCAGCGCGCCGAGCAGGAGGGCCGCAGCATGCACGCGATAGTGCTCCAGGCGATCGACCGGTACCTCGAGCAGGAGGCGGATCAGCAGACCGTCCGCCGCCTCGGCGAGAAGTACGCCAGGCACCACGCCGACCTGCTGCGCCGCCTGGGGGAGTAAGTGAAGTACCTGACCGTCCAGGAAGCCCTGGAACTGGCGGAGCTGGCCATGGGGGGACAGCGGGTCGAGGTGCGTGACCTCGGCCTGCTGAGCTCCGCCGTGCACCGGCCCCAGTCGCAGATGTTCGGCGTCGAGGCGTACACGGACCTGTTCGAGAAGGCCGCCGCGCTGTTGCAGTCGCTCGCCGTGAACCACCCCCTGGTGGACGGCAACAAGCGCATGGCCTGGATGTGCACGGTGGTCTTCCTCGATTTCAACGGCACCGACATGGTCGACGTCGACCAGGACGAGGCGTACAAGCTGGTGATCGAGGTGGCCAGCGGCTCCCTTGAGGACGTGGAACTGATCGGGCGGAGTCTGAGGGCGCTCCACGAAGCCGTGTGACGCTCGCCGCACGTCCCCAGGTCACGGGCCTGTCCCTCCGCGAGGGGCGGGCCCGCCCCGGTAGGGTGGCCCGGTTGTCCTACGTACGACTTCCCCCGAGAGCCCCGAACCGGAGACCGTGACTACTACCGCCTCCCACCACCTCTCACCCGCCTTCCCCGGCCGCGCCCCCTGGGGCACCGCCAGCAAGCTGCGTGCCTGGCAGCAGGGGGCGCTGGACAAGTACATCCAGACCCAGCCCCGTGACTTCCTCGCCGTCGCCACCCCCGGCGCCGGCAAGACCACCTTCGCGCTGACCATGGCCTCCTGGCTGCTGCACCACCACGTGGTCCAGCAGGTCACCGTGGTCGCCCCGACCGAGCACCTGAAGAAACAGTGGGCCGAGGCCGCCGCCCGGATAGGCATCCGGCTCGACCCGGAGTACTCGGCCGGCCCGCTGAGCAAGGACTACCACGGGGTCGCGGTCACCTACGCCGGTGTCGGCGTACGCCCGATGCTGCACCGCAACCGCTGCGAGCAGCGCAAGACCCTGGTCATCCTCGACGAGATCCACCACGCCGGCGACAGCAAGTCCTGGGGCGAGGCCTGCCTGGAGGCCTTCGACCCGGCGACCCGGCGCCTGGCCCTGACCGGAACCCCCTTCCGGTCCGACACCAACCCCATCCCCTTCGTCACGTACGAAGAGGGGAACGACGGGATCCGGCGGTCCTCCGCCGACTACACCTACGGCTACGGCAACGCCCTCTCCGACGGCGTCGTCCGGCCGGTCATCTTCCTCTCCTACAGCGGCAACATGCGCTGGCGCACCAAGGCCGGCGACGAGATCGCCGCCAAGCTGGGCGAGCCGATGACCAAGGACGCCATCAGCCAGGCGTGGCGCACCGCCCTCGACCCGCGCGGCGACTGGATGCCCAACGTGCTGCGCGCCGCCGACACCCGGCTCACCGAGGTCCGCAAGGGCATCCCGGACGCGGGCGGCCTGGTGATCGCCTCCGACCAGGATTCGGCGCGGTCGTACGCCAAGCTGATCCGGGAGATCACCGGCAGCAAGGCCACCGTGGTGCTCTCGGACGACGCGGGCGCCTCGAAGAAGATCGACGAGTTCAGCGCGAACGACGACCGCTGGATGGTCGCGGTCCGCATGGTGTCCGAGGGCGTCGACGTGCCCCGGCTCGCGGTCGGCGTGTACGCGACGACCATCTCCACCCCGCTGTTCTTCGCGCAGGCCGTCGGCCGTTTCGTGCGCTCGCGCAGGCGCGGCGAGACCGCGTCGGTGTTCCTGCCGACCATCCCCTACCTGCTCGGCTTCGCCAACGAGATGGAGGTCGAGCGCGACCACGTCCTCGACAAGCCGAAGAAGGCCGGCGAGGACGAGGACCCGTACGCCGAGTCCGAGAAGGAGATGGACGAGGCGAACAGGCAGGAGGACGAGGACACCGGCGAGCAGGACATGCTGCCCTTCGAGGCGCTGGAGTCCGACGCCGTCTTCGACCGGGTGCTGTTCAACAGTGCCGAGTTCGGCATGCAGGCCCACCCGGGCAGCGAGGAGGAGCAGGACTACCTGGGCATCCCGGGCCTGCTCGAACCGGACCAGGTGCAGATGCTGCTGCAGAAGCGGCAGGCCCGGCAGATCGCGCACAGCCGGAAGAAGCCGGACGCGGAGGCGGACCTGCTGGAGCTGCCCGCCGAGCGGCGGCCGGTGGTCTCGCACAAGGAGCTGCTGGAGCTGCGGAAGTCGCTGAACACCATGGTCGGCGCGTACGTCCACCAGAGCGGCAAGCCGCACGGCGTGATCCACACCGAGCTGCGGCGGGTGTGCGGCGGACCGCCGAGCGCGGAGGCCACCGCGGGGCAGCTGCGGGAGCGGATCAAGAAGGTCCAGGAGTGGGCCACCCGGATGCGCTGAGCCCGCGGCCGTGAGCGCCTCGCACCATCGGTGCGGGGCGCTTTCGCATGGCCGGTGGGACCTTCGCACCATCGGCCCGCGCCCCGCGCGCCGTCGGTATGAGCCCTTCGCACCATGGGCGCGGGCCCAGCCCGGGCCGGCCGGTGGAGCACTTCCTACGAATTGGGTCCCCGCCGGTCTCGTCGGTGCCGACAGGCACCCGTTTCCCGGGGCCGGGGGACGGCCGTCCGACCGGCCGTCGCCGCTGACCGGAACTTTCTGTTCCGAGGTCTCCACCCCGCAGTTTCGACCCCGATCGGAGCCGCGGGAAGGAAAAAGCCTCCTGTGGCAATCGAGGTTACGAATCGGTACAACAGCCGTGCCCCAAAACGCACATACGGGGATTCCGCGCCCGGATTCTGGACGAGCCCTTCCGCTGAGCGGGACCCGCTCGCTACTGTCCCCGCATCGATACGCCCCGTGGCAGCGCCGCCGCGGGAGCGCATGCCGGTGCCATGTGGCCTACCCGGCGGCCTCTCCGTGCGTCGCCGATGGGACCGGTGCCGCCTCCGCCCGTGAGAGTTCACCGCCGCTCACCAGAAGAGGGAGAGGCGTCGTGACCGCGGAAACCTCCCAAACTCTCGACAGGGGACTCAGAGTCCTCAAACTGCTCGCCGATACCGATCACGGTCTGACCGTCACCGAGCTCTCGAACCGCCTCGGGGTCAACCGGACCGTCGTCTACCGTCTGCTCGCCACACTGGAGCAGCACGCCCTGGTCCGCCGCGACCTCGGCGGCCGGGCCCGGGTCGGTCTCGGTGTGCTGCGGCTGGGCCGGCAGGTCCACCCGCTGGTACGCGAGGCGGCCCTGCCGGTGCTGAGATCGCTCGCCGAGGACATAGGCGCGACCGCCCACCTCACCCTCGTCGACGGCACCGAGGCACTCGCCGTGGCCGTCGTCGAGCCGACCTGGACCGACTACCACGTCGCGTACCGGGCCGGGTTCCGCCACCCCCTCGACCGCGGAGCCGCGGGCCGAGCCATCCTGGCCGCCAGGCAGGGTGGGCTCATCGAGCCCGGTTACACCCTCACCCACGGAGAGCTCGAAGCAGGCGCGAGCGGAGCCGCCGCCCCGCTGATCGGCATCACCGGCCTGGAAGGCAGCGTCGGCGTGGTCATGCTCGCCGACGCGGTGCCCGAGCGGGTCGGCCCGCGCGTGGTGGACGCGGCCCGCGAGGTCGCGGACGCACTCCGCTAGCGGGCCCCGGCCGTGTGGGCAGTCGTGCCGCAGGGCGGCACGGGTGGGCACACGGCACCCGGCGGCGCACCCGGCCGCAGCTCCACGCGGCCGGGTGCCCTGGCCCGGCCCGACGTACCCGGCCGGGTCCCCGCGCCGAGCCCAGTAGATTGGCCGGGTGCTGCTCTCACGCCTCTCTCGTCTCCCGCGCCCCGTCGCCCTCGCCCTGTGCGCCGCGCCGACGCTGGTCCTGCTGGTGGTCGCCGCCTTCGCGCCGCTGCCCTTCGTGCTCGCCCAGCCCGGCCTGACGGCCGACGTGCTCGGCAGCAAGGACGGCAAGAGCGTCATCACGATCACCGGGGCGCCCACCCATGAGACCCGTGGGCAGCTCCGCATGACCACCATCGTCGCCACCGGCCCCTCGCAGGACGTCAGCCTGCCCGACCTGGTCGACAACTGGTTCCGCACGGACCGGGCGGTCATGCCCAAGGAGGCGGTCTACCCGACCGGGGGCTCCGACAAGGAGATCGAGAAGCACAACCTGGAGCAGATGGCGAAGTCGCAGTCGACCGCGACCGAAGCCGCCCTCGGGTACCTGAAGAAGGACCCCAAGCAGGTGAAGGTGGACCTCAACCTCGCCGACGTCGGCGGGCCGAGTGCCGGACTGCTCTTCTCCCTCGGCATCGTCGACAAGCTCGACGGCGACGGCAGCGGCGACCTCACCGGCGGCCGCACGATCGCCGGTACGGGCACCATCACCGCCGACGGCAAGGTCGGCCCGGTCGGCGGGGTCGCGCTGAAGACCCAGGCCGCCGCGCGGGACGGGGCGACCGTGTTCCTCGTACCGGAGGCCGAGTGCTCCGACGCGCGGTCCGAGCTGCCGGAGGGGCTGCAGCTGATCCCGGTCACTTCCCTGTCCGGTGCGGTGTCCGCCCTCCGGGAGCTGAACAAGGGAGGCTCGGTCCCGTCCTGCTGACGTCCGCACGCCCGGCCTCCTCCGGCGGCCGGTCCATCGTCCGCCAGGCCGGGAACACCAGCGGGGCCAGGGTGGTCAGCAGATAGCCGCCGCCGAACAGCAGCAGCGCGCCCGGGATGCCGAGCCCGTCCACCAGCAGGCCCGCGCCCAGCCCGCCCAGGGGCATGGTGAGTTCGCAGCCCGCCGTGGTCACCCCGAGGACCCGGCTCCGCAGTTCCTCCGGCACCCGCTCGTACATCACCGTGCCGAGCACCGGGTTGAGCACGCCCGCGCCGAGCCCGGCCACCGCCATGGTCACCGCCAGCGGCAGGGTGCTGTCGGTGAGGCCCGCCACCACGTACCGCGGCGCCCCGCTGATCAGGAATGCCCCCGTGAACACGGCCAGCCGGGGCAGCCGTTCGCCCCACATCCCGTACAGCAGCGCACCGATCAGGGCGGATCCGCCGAAGAGGGAGACCAGCAGGCCGACGGCGGCGGCCCCGCCGAGGTCGGTTCGCCCGTGCACCGGCAGCAGTACCGAACTCCACCCCTGGTCAAGGCCGTTGGTCAGCATCACCATGACGGTGATGCCCAGCAGCAGCCGGGACCGCATCAGGAACACCCAGCCCTCGCGCAGTTCGGCGCGGTAGCCGGCGAGGGAGACCGCGCCCGGGGCCGGCTGCGGGTCGGCGGCCGGCACCCCGCGGATCAGTACGCCGACCAGCAGCGCGGAGACCGCGAAGGTCGCCGCGTCCAGCAGCAGCACGGACTCCGCGCCGGACACCGCCACGAGGACCCCGGCCACGGCGGCCCCGGCCATCCGGGCCCCGCGGAAGACGGCGTCGTAGAGGCCGGCCGCCCGGCCGAGCCCGGTCCCGGCGCGCTCGGCGAGGGCCGGCAGCAGCACCGAGCGGGCGGTCATGCCGGGGGTGTGGGCGAGGCCGCTCAGGGCCATCAGCGCGCACAGCATCCAGAAGTGCAGCAGCCCCGCCCAGTGGAGCAGGGGCACCGCGCCCACCGCGATGCCGCAGAGCAGGTCGGAGAGGACGGAGACGCGGCGGCGCCCGATCCGGTCGATGACGGGCCCGCCGACCAGGGCGGCCAGGACCACGGGGAGGGTGGCGCAGAAGGCCACCACCCCGGCCCGGCCCGCGCTTCCGGTGGTCTGCAGCACGAACCACGGGACGCCGATGAGCGTGAGCGAACTGCCCGCCACCGAAACGGCGTTGGCCGCTAAGAGGGCGGCGAAGGGAACCCGCGGACGGGCGGGCGTCCTCATCGCGCGTCCAAGGTCTCGTGAGGGAAGGCGTGCACGTGGAAGCGGACCGGCAGGGCGCCCTCGGCCGGGGGGAGTCCGCGGTAGCCGTCGATCGCGTCGTGCAGCTTGTGGATCAGCTCCAGGCTCTGCTCGGGAGTGAGCCGCACGGTGAAGTCGCTGAGGTCCGACCCGCGCCGCCACTCCTGGGGCCAGGTGTGCGCACGGCCCAGCCAGGCGCCCAGCTCCTGGGCGTGGATGGCGGCGATCTCGCGGAGGAAGACGTCGGCGGCCCCGCGCACGTCCGGGTCGGCGTCCTCGGTGAGCCTCTCGTCGAAGGCCGTGCCGTCGTGGACGGCCCGCCACCAGCGCTCCCGCCCCTTGCCGTGGCCGGGGTCGTCCTCGACGAACCCGTACGAGGCCAGCTGGCGCAGGTGGTAGCTGGTGGCCCCGCTGGACTCGCCGAAGCGCGCGGCCAGCTGCGATGCGGTGGCGGGGCCGGTGTGGCGCAGGGCTCCGAGCAGCCGGATGCGGAGCGGGTGGGCGAGGCCGCGCAGGGCGCGGGCGTCGAGCTTGCGGAGGTTGAGCTCGTTCTCGGGCATGCCGCGAGCGTAGGAACGCAAAGGAATCCATGCAATGGTTCCTTTGCAAAGGATTCTCTGTAAAGCGCCTCAGTGGTCCTCGGCGGCCTGTTCCACGAGCGGGATGATCCGCAGCGGGACCGGGTTCTCCATCACGATCGCCGTCGAGGCCCGCACGATCCCCTCGAAGCCGACCACGCGGTCGATCACCCGCTGCAGGTCGGCGTTGGAGCGGGCCACCAGCCGGCACAGCATGTCCCCGTGCCCGGTGGTCGTGTGCAGTTCCAGCACCTCCGGCACCGTCGCCAGGTGTGCCCGTACGTCGGCCCCCTGGCCCTGCTTGATCTCCAGCGTGGCGAACGCGCTGACCGGGTAGCCGAGCGCCGCCGGGTCCACCTGCGGGCCGAAGCCGCGGATCACGCCGTTCGACTGGAGCCGGTCGAGCCGGGCCTGGACCGTGCCGCGGGCCACGCCGAGCCGCCGCGAGGCCTCCAGGACCCCGATCCGGGGCTCGCGCGCGAGCAGCACGATGAGCCTGCCGTCGAGCTTGTCGATGCCCATGTGGCATGCCTTCCTTCCGTCCGCTGGTCATACTGCACAGATTTCCCATTCATCCTGGGCTATCGCTGGTCAGTATGTACACCCGAACAGGGAACTATTGCGCAGCTTGTGGATCGGCGGGACTCTGCGCTCATGACTGAGACCCTGGATCACACCCCCGAGACCGCGCGTGAGGCCGACCCCTTCCCGGTGAAGGGCATGGACGCGGTGGTCTTCGCCGTCGGCAATGCCAAGCAGGCGGCGCACTACTACTCCACCGCCTTCGGCATGAAGCTCGTCGCCTACTCCGGACCGGAGAACGGCAGCCGGGAGACGGCCAGTTACGTCCTGACGAACGGCTCCGCCCGCTTCGTCCTGACCTCGGTCATCAAGGCCACGACCGACCACGGCCGGTTCATCGCCGAGCACGTGGCCGAGCACGGCGACGGCGTGATCGACCTCGCCATCGAAGTCCCGGACGCGCGGGCGGCGTACAAGTACGCCGTCGAGCAGGGCGCCCGCGGCCTGGACGAGCCGTATGAGATCTCCGACGAGCACGGCACCGTGGTGCTGGCGGCCATCGCCACCTACGGCACGACCCGCCACACGCTGGTCGACCGCTCCCGCTACACCGGTCCCTACCTGCCGGGCTTCGCCGCCGCCGACCCGATCGTCGAGCCGCCGGCCAAGCGGACCTTCCAGGCCATCGACCACTGCGTGGGCAACGTCGAGCTGGGCCGCATGAACGAGTGGGTCGCGTTCTACAACAAGGTCATGGGCTTCACGAACATGAAGGAGTTCGTGGGCGACGACATCGCGACCGAGTACTCGGCGCTGATGTCCAAGGTGGTCGCGGACGGCACCAAGAAGGTGAAGTTCCCGATCAACGAGCCGGCGATCGCGAAGAAGAAGTCGCAGATCGACGAGTACCTGGAGTTCTACAACGGCCCCGGCGTCCAGCACATCGCCCTCGCCTCGAACGACATCGTCGCCACCGTGCGCACCATGCGCGCCGCCGGCGTCCAGTTCCTGTCCGTCCCGGACACGTACTACGACACCCTGGGCGAGTGGGTCGGCGACACCCGCGTGCCGATCGACGAGCTGCGCGAGTTGAAGATCCTCGCGGACCGCGACGAGGACGGCTACCTGCTGCAGATCTTCACCAAGCCGGTGCAGGACCGCCCGACCGTCTTCTTCGAGATCATCGAGCGCCACGGCTCCATGGGCTTCGGCAAGGGCAACTTCAAGGCCCTCTTCGAGGCCATCGAGCGCGAGCAGGAGAAGCGCGGCAACCTCTGACCGCACCCCGGCTCCACCGCCGCGCAGCCCCGCCCCGACCGGGCGGGGCTGCGCGGTGTCCGGTCCGGGGGAGCGCGGTGCGAGGGGACGGCCGCCCGCAGGGCACGGCCGGCGGTTCCGGAGGCGGGAGGGGAGCAGCCGGACCCCGGCCGTGGCGCGTCCGAGGCGTCGACGAGCCGGCCCGGCGGCCCGCAGGCCGGTACGCCGGTACACCGGTACGCCGCGGGGCGGGCCGGGCGGGGGCCCGGCGGTCCGCCGGTCGGGGGGCCGGCGGACCGCCGGGAACCGGTCCGCCGCCGCGAGGCCGGGCCCTCGTGTCGGCGGGCGCGGCCCCGGGGCCACCCGGGTGCGGGCGGGAGGCCCGCAGAGCCGGGGCGGCGGGCCTCGACGCCACCTCCCGGCCCCGCGCGGTGCTCAGTGCTTCGGTTTGGCCGGGACGATGTACTGGCTCATGTCCGGCGCCACCCAGGGGCCCTTCGGCTGGACGTTGTCCGGTCCGCCCCCGGCCGGCTCACCCAGCCGGCTGAGCGCCTGTCGCGCCAGCGGCGCCCGTACCGGCGAGAACCGCGGATTCGTCCGCAACGCCAGCTGCAGGTCGCGCCGCGCCGACGCCACATCGCCCAGCCCCCGCTCGATCTGCGCCCGGTGGTACGCGAACTCCGCGCTCCGCAGCCCCAGATCCGTCGCCTTCTTCGCGTACTCCAGAGCTTCCTCGTCGTCCCCCGCCCGGTGCAGCGCCCAGCCCAGCGCGTCCGCCACCGGCACGCTCCGGTGCCGGGCCCACTCCGCCGTCAGCCGCCGCACCGCGTCCGCCGGGTCGCCGTGGTCCGCCTCGTACAGCCCGAGCACCACCGACTCGTTCACGCCGTTCGCCGTGCCCTTGGCCGCCAGCACGCCCAGCATCGCGTACGGCCCGTCCGCCGCCCGAGCCTCGTCCTCCCGGCCCGACGCCTGCAGCAGCTCGCCCAGCTCCAGCGCCAGCTGCGGCACCGGCGACCGGCCCAGCGCCATCCGGTAGTCCCGGACCGCCTCCCCGCTCCGCCCCATCGCGGCCAGCGCCCGCGCCTTCCCGCCCAGCGCCTGGTCCTGCGCCGGGTCCGTCCGCAGCGCACCCTCGAAGAAGCGCAGGGCCTCCGCCGCCTCGCCCCGCTCCCAGGCCAGTTCGCCCAGCCGGTACAGGCAGTACGCCTTCTCCGCCGGGGTCTTCGCCGCGCCGGCCGCCTGCTCCATCGCGACCGCCGCGTCCTCGCGCCAGCCCCGGTCCCGGTAGACCTGCGCCGCCTTCGAGTACGCCGCCAGCCCGGGCCGCAGCTCCAGCAGCCGTTCCAGCGCCGCCTCGGCCGCCTTGTACTCGCCGACCCCGGTGTACGCGTCCACCAGCACCGGGTACGCCGTCCAGCGCCGCGGCGACTGCGCCCGGACCAGCTCACCCCACTTCTTCCCGGTCACGAAGTCCCCCCGGGCATTGGCCAGCGCGCCCATGCCCGTCATCGCGTCGAAGTTGCCCTTCTCGGCCGGCCGCAGGTCCAGCGAGCGCTTGAACGCCCGCTCCGCCTTCGGGTACCAGGCCGCGTCCGGCCCCCGCCGCGACTGCTCCAGGTACGCCGCCCCGAGCACCGCCCACGAACCGTGGTCGTCCTCGTGCCCGCGCAGCCACTTCTCCCGGTCGTCGATCAGCGCCGTCAGGTCCACCTGCGCCGCGGGCGCCCCCATGCCGACGGCCGAGGCCGCGCGTTCGGAGGGTCCGGGCGGGCGGGCGTCGTCGTCGACCCGCGCCGGGCGGACCAGCAGCGCCGCGGCGATCAGGACCACGGCGACCGCCGCAGGCACGAGCGTCTTGCGGCCGGTGAAGGTCACGGGCCGCTCCGGCTGGTATGCCACGTCTTGGCGTTCTTCGCGTTCCACCCGCTCACTGTGCGTCAAATATGAAGAGTGAGCCGCGGTGTCCGAAGAGGGTCGCGGCCGGGTTCACACCGATGGCCCCCGGTGCCACCCTGGTCCGATGGACGATCTTCAGGTTCGGCCCACCGCACAGTCCGCCGCGCACCACCCCGCGCAGCCGGCCGCGGATCCCTCCGTGCAACCCCTCTCACACCCTCCCGCGCAGCCCCGTGAGCCCGGCGCACCCCACCCGGCGCCCGACCCCGCCAACAGCCCCGCGCATGCCCTCACGCACGGCCCCGCCGACGGCCCCGCGTACGACCTCGCGGACCTGCACGCCCGGCTCGCCGCCGGCCTCCCGCCGGAGGCCCTGCTCACCGACCCCGACGTGACCGCCTCCTACGCCACCGACATGGCGAGCTTCTGCACCGCCGGCCGGCCCGCCGCCGTGGTCCTGCCCCGCACGGTCGAACAGGTCCGGCACGTCATGCGCACCGCCACCGCGCTCCGCGTCCCGGTCGTCCCGCAGGGCGCCCGTACCGGCCTGTCCGGCGGCGCCAACGCCTCCGACGGCTGCATCGTGCTCTCGCTGATCCGGATGGACCGGATCCTGGAGATCGACACCGTGGACCGGATCGCCGTGGTCGAACCCGGCGTGGTCAACGCGGTGCTGTCCCGGGCGGTGGCCGAACGGGGCCTGTACTACCCGCCCGACCCGTCCAGCTGGGAGCAGTGCACCATCGGCGGCAACATCGGCACCGCCTCCGGCGGTCTGTGCTGCGTCAAGTACGGGGTCACCGCCGAGTACGTGCTCGGCCTGGACGTCGTGCTGGCCGACGGCCGGCTCCTGCGCACCGGCCGCCGTACCGCCAAGGGCGTCGCCGGGTACGACCTCACCCGGCTGTTCACCGGCTCCGAGGGCACCCTCGGGGTGGTCGTCGGGGCCGTCCTCGCGCTGCGCCCCGCGCCGCCCCGGCAGCTCGCGCTGGCCGCCGAGTTCCCGTCGGCGGCCGCGGCCTGCGAGGCGGTGTGCGCGGTGATGGAGGCGGGTCTGACGCCCTCGCTGCTGGAGCTGATGGACCGTACGACCGTACGCGCGGTCAACGCGCTCGGCAGGATGGGGTTGCCGGAGACCACCGAGGCGCTGCTGCTGGCCGCGTTCGACACCCCGGACCCGGCGGCCGACCTGGCGGCGGTGGGGGAGCTGTGCACCGCCGCCGGCGCCACGGCGGTGGTGCCCGCGGAGGACGAGGCGGAGTCGGAACTGCTGCTCCAGGCACGGCGGATGTCGCTGACCGCGCTGGAGGCGCTCCGGCCCGCCACGATGATCGACGACGTGTGCGTGCCGCGGTCGCGGCTCGGGCGGATGCTGGACGGGACGGCGGCGATAGCCGAACGGTACGGGCTCACCGTCGGGGTCTGCGCACACGCGGGCGACGGGAACACCCACCCGGTGGTCTGCTTCGACCCCGCCGACGAGGACGAGGCCCGGCGCGCCCGCGAGTCCTTCGACGCGATCATGGCGCTGGGGCTGGAACTGGGCGGCACGATCACCGGCGAGCACGGCGTCGGCGTGCTGAAGAAGGAATGGCTGGCCCGCGAACTCGGCCCGGTGGGGCTGGAGATGCAGCGCGCGGTGAAGCACGCCTTCGACCCGCTGGGCCTGCTGAACCCCGGCAAGCTGTTCTGACCCCGCCGGGCGCCGTTCCGCCGTGCCGCGCGGCCCGGGTTCACACGTCGCCTTCCGCGGACTCGTCGGAGGGCCACGGGTCGCGCAGCCAGACTTCGTCCGCCGGGGTCGGGGCGAGCAGCTCGGCGAGGGCCTCGTCCAGACCGAGCCGCTCCGCCTCGGTGCCCGGCGGGACCACCCGCAGCGTGCGTTCCAGCCAGGCCGAGAGCGCGGCGGCCGGGGCCTCCATCAGGGCGTCGCCGTCCGGGGAGCTGAGGGCCATGCAGAGCACCGCCTTGCCGTCGACCTTGGTGGGCCAGATCCGCACGTCTCCCTGACCGCACGGCCGGAACACCCCCTCGACCAGCAGCTCGCGGGCGAAGGTCCAGTTCACGGGTGCGCTGGAGCCGGCGTGGAAGGTGATGTGCACGGCGTACGGGTCGGTCGTCCGGTACAGCAGGCGGGCGGGGACGGCGACGCTGCGCTCGGGCGAAAGGACCAGCTTCAGTTCCAGCTCGCGCTCGATCACGGGGTGGTGCATGGCGGTGCCTCTCTCTGCGGTGCGGGCGGGCCGAGTCGGCCCGACATGAGGAGAGAGCACGGTGCTGTCCGGGTATGACGCGACTTCGGGGCGGCTGGCACAGGTTGGCCGGAAGTCATCGTCTGGCCGGAACGGGACCGTGGGGGCGGAACCGCACAGGGTTCCCTCGAACGCTTGGAATCTCCCGTTACCGGCCCTGCGGGAGCGGCGTTCTTGGTTATGGTCCTCCCTTGCGCACGCCCCTTGTGCCACGCGCACAAGCCTCAAGCCACGATCGGAGTTGGGGACATTGACGGCCTCCCCAGGTGACGGTGAGCACGCGGCCCGCGAGGGCTACTACCCCGATCCGTCCATCCCCGGATTCGTCCGCTACTGGAACGGTTCCGCGTGGGTGCCGGGGACGAGCCGCCGTGTGACCCCGGAGGACGAGGCGGCGTGGGCCTCCGCCACCGGCCCGGCCGACCGGAGCCGGCCGGGAGGAGGTCCCGGTGCGCAGGACCTCCGTACGCCGGCCCCGCTCCCCACGCCGCGGCCGGCGCCGGCGCCGGCTCCCGCACCGGACCGCCGGCCTGCCGCGGGCTCGCATCCCGCACCCGGACCCGGCCGGGGTCCGGCCCCGGCCGGCTCCGCGGGACCGATCCGCGACGCGGTCGCGGCCCCGGGACCTGCTGCCGCCCCGGCTCCCGCCCCGGCTCCGGCTCCCGCCCCGGCTTCCTGGCCCGCTGCCCCGGTGCCCTCACCCGCACCGTCTCAGTGGCCCGCCGCCCCGGGCGGGGCCTCCACCCCGGCGCCGGCCTACGGCGCGGCCCCGGCCGCCTCCTCCCGGGGCGCGGCTTCCGCCCCCGCGTCGGGTTATGGCGCGGCCCCGGCCTCATGGCCCGCCGCCTCGGCTCAGGCTCCGGGTTCCGCCCCGGGCACGGCCCCGGCCCCCGCGCCGGGCCATGGCGCGGCCCCGGCTTCGCGGCCGGCCACGTCAGTTCAGTCTCCGGGTTCCGCCCCGGGCGTGGCTTCCGCCCCAAGCGCGGGTTCCGTCCCCGCGTCGGGATACGGCGCGGCCCCGGATTCGTGGTCCGCCGCGTCGGCTCAGCCTCCCGGGTCTGCCCAGGGCGAGGCCTCCACCCCGGCGCCGGCCTACGGCGCGGCCCCGGATTCGTGGTCTGCCGGCTCGACTCCGGCCCCCGCACCGGCGCGGTGGCCCGCTGCCGGGTCTGCTGCTGCTCCGGCCCCCGCCCCGGGAGTGGCTTCTGCCCCCGGCGCCGGCCACGGTGCGGCCCCGGCTGCCCGGCCCGCTGCGTCCGCTCCGGCTCCGGGTCCCGCCCAGGGCGTGGGCTCCGCTCCGGAGCCGGCCTACGGCGCGGCCCCGGGCCCGGCTTCGGCTTCGTCGTCTGCCGGTGTCGCCCGCGTGGAGGAGACCGGTCCGGTCTTCCTGGACGAGACCGGTGCCCTGGCCGAAGCCCCGGCCTGGGCAGCCGATCCCGCCCAGCAGTCGGGCTTCGGCGGCCCCCACGACCGCCGGGTCTCCTGGGGGACCCCCACCGATGCGCCCCCGCCGGACCGCCGCACGGCGCAGGGCCGTGGCATCTCCCTGAGCCGCCTGACTCCCGAGCCCCAACCCATGCGGGAGGACGACACCGACGGTCGTTGGCCGGGGCCGGCTGCCTCTGCCGCGCCGTCGTCGTCCAGCACCGCACCCGCCTCCGCGGCCGGCGTCGCGTCCCGCACGGCGCCCGCGCCCGCGCCCGGCGACGACGGCCGCTGGCCCGCCCCCGAAGCCTTGGCAGTTCCGGCTCCCGCTCCCGCTCCCGCTCCCGCGCCGGCTCCCGCCTCCGCACAGGGGACCGCGTCTCCCTCCGACGGCGATTCCGGTGGGCGTAGGTCCGGGGCGGGGGCCGGGGCCGCCCCCGGGGCGGGGCGTGCGGCCGAGGCCATGCCCGGCATCCTGTCGGCCCGTTCTCCGGCTGCTGCTGCTGCTGCCGCTGCTGCCGAGGCGGTGGTGCCCCGCCAGACGGTCGCGCGTGGCAGCGAGCGTTCCGGTGCCCACGGTCCGGTGGACGCCCGAGCAGCAGACGCCCGAGCGGCAGACGCCCGAGGGGCAGATGCCGGGGCAGCGGACGCCGGGAAGGCCAACGGGGAGGCCGCCGACGCGAACGGCACCGCCGCCGCCCGCCCCCGTACCGACCCGGAGGTCTTCGAGCGGATGGCCGAGCGGGCCGCCCGGCCCGCCGGGCTCGGTCGGCGGTTCCTCGCCCGGGTGCTGGACTGCGTCCCGCTCGCCGCCGCCGGAGCCGCCGCGGCATGGCCCTCCGTACCGGCGGTGACCGACCACATCCAGGCCAAGCTGGACGCCGCCGCCCGGGACGCAGGCGGCGAGACCGTCACCGTGTGGCTGCTGGACGCCACCACCGCCGGCCATCTGGCGCTGGTGCTCGGCGTGGTACTGGTCTTCGGCGTGTTCTACGAGGCCCTGCCCACCGCCCGCTGGGGCCGCACCCTCGGCAAGAAGCTGCTCGGGATCCGTGTGGCGGCGGTGTCCACCGGTCGCCCGCCCGGCTTCGGGGCGGCGCTGCGGCGCTGGCTGGTGTACGGGCTCCTCGGGCTGCCCGGCGCCCTGTGGTGCCTGGTCGACCGGCCACGCCGGCAGGCCTGGCACGACAAGGCCGCCGGTACCTTCGTCACCCGGTAGCACCCGGCCGTCGCCCGGACGGACGCGGTGCCGTTGCGGGGTCCGCGGGGCCGGGTTCGACTCGGGCCATGAGTACCGATCAGCCGCCGCCGGGCGAACGGCCGGAGGACGACCCGTTCCTCAAGAAGCCCCAGGAGCCGACGCCCCCGTCAGGCGGCTCTCCGTACGACAAGCCCCCCGCCGGAGGCACCCCGCCGGGCGGTCCGCCCCCCGGCGGCCCTCCGCCCGGCGGCCCCCCGCCAGGGGAAGGAGGAGGTTTTCCGCCCCCGCCGCCCCCGCCCGGCGGTGGGGGCGGGGGCTACCCGCCTCCGCCGCCTCCCTACGGCGGAGACCCGTACGGGAGCGGCGGCGGATACGGCATGCCCGACCCGCTGGCCGGCATGCCCCCGCTCGCGGACTTCGGACGGCGGCTCGCCGCCCGGATCATCGACGCGCTCATCGTGGGCGTCCCGTTCTTCCTCATCCAGATCCCGTTCAACATCAACCGGTACACGGTCGAGACGAACGAGGGCGAGGACGTCACCCAGATCTGGACCCGCTCCTACAACGGCACCGGGCTGATCTGGACGCTGATCGCGATCATCGCGTTCGTCGGCTACGACTGGTTCTTCACCGGGAAGAACGGTCAGACCATCGGCAAGAAGGCGCTGGGCATGCGCGTGGCGATGCTCAGCGACGGCAGCGTGCCCCCCTCCGGTACCGCACTGGGCCGCGCCGCCATGCTGTGGATCCCCACCCTGCTGTGCTGCTTCTGCCTGTGGCCGCTCGCGCTCATCGTCTCGATGCTCGTGGACAAGCCGTACAAGCAGGGCCTGCACGACAAGGTGGCCAAGACGGTGGTGGTCACCGCCACCTAGTCAGAGCTGTGCGGGATGTTCGGCCGCGGCCGTCCGGGGTTCGGGAACCCGGGCGGCCGCCGTCGTGTCCGCTGACAGGGCATCGGTCACCGTCGCGGACACCACTGCCGTCGCCGGCCGCGCGGCGGTCCCCGCGTCCGCGGTCTTCCGGCGCCGTCCCGGCGGCGGTACGGTGACCGCCACCAGCAGCCCGAGCGCCAGGGCGGCGGTGGCGATGACGGCGATGCCCGGCCCGGCACCGGTCTGCGAGAGCAGCAGCATGGCGATGGTCGACGCGATCACGGTCGCGGACCCGTAGGCGAGCTGTGCGGCGGTCGGTCGCGGCATGGCGGTATCCGTCCTCAAGGCGGAGGGACTCTAAGACGGTTGGTTCCCGAGCCGGACCGCCGGTAAGCGTGACCTGACACACGGTGCCGGAGCACGGGGGGCGCACGGGGCTCACGCGTTCGACAGGCTGAACGCGCATGGCGGAATGTCCGATTGCTGTCCGAATATCGGAACCAACTGACCGCATAGTGCAATTGACCGGTCCAAGTCAAGGTCTGTCTTTTCTGGCGTTGCTCCGGTCAAATGGCGTCACTTGAGACGCGCGCCGCGCGGAACACCCCACTCCTTTGGCGAAGTTCCGGACGTCCATGAGCGGCCGCGGGAGGGGAACACATCAAGTGACCAACAATTCCGCGAGGCGGCGTGCCGTGCGTACCGCCGCCATCGCAGTGACCCTGGCCGCCACCGCGGCGTCCGGCGTCGCCCTCGGCTTCAGCGCCCAGGCCGACGACAAGGGCCCCGGCGCCCCGGTGCTCGCCCCGCACATCGACCAGCAGGACCCGGCCGCTCCGGCCAAGGCGCGGGTGGACCACGACCTGCAGGGTCCGTTCAGCAAGCAGAAGGAGCAGGCCCGCAAGGCCGCTCTGGAGCAGGTGCTGTCGGGCAAGAAGAAGACCGAGCAGCGCGGCGCCTCCAAGGTCGTCAAGCTCGACGACGCCAAGTACGTCGAGCTCGCCCGGGAGAAGACCGACAAGATCTTCACCATCCTGGTCGAGTTCGGCGACAAGGTCGACAACGAGACCATGTTCGACCCGGACGGCGCCGAGGGCCCCAAGCCCCCGGTCGTCAAGTACGGCGGCACCCCCGGTCCGCTGCACAACAAGATCCCGCAGCCCGACCGGGCCAAGGACAACAGCACCGCCTGGCGCAAGGACTTCAACCAGCAGTACTTCCAGGAGCTGTACTTCGGTACCGCCAAGGGCAAGCACTCGCTGAAGACCTACTACGAGAAGACCTCCTCGGGCCGTTACTCGGTCGAGGGCGAGGTCACCGACTGGGTCAAGGTCCAGTACAACGAGGCCCGTTACGGCTCGAACTACTGCGGCCAGTCCAACTGCGCCAACGTCTGGGACACCGTCCGCGACGGTGTGACCGCCTGGGTCGAGCAGCAGAAGGCGGCCGGCAAGACCGACGCGGAGATCAAGGCCAAGCTGGCGCAGTACGACCAGTGGGACCGTTACGACTTCGACGGCGACGGCAACTTCAACGAGCCCGACGGCTACATCGACCACTTCCAGATCGTCCACGCGGGCGAGGACGAGTCGGCCGGCGGCGGCGCCGAGGGCGCCAACGCGCTGTGGGCGCACCGCTGGTACGCCTACGGCACCAACGCGGGCAAGACCGGCCCGTCGAACAACAAGGCCGGCGGCACCCAGATCGGCACCAGCGGCATCTGGGTCGGCGACTACACCGTGCAGCCCGAGAACGGCGGCCTCGGCGTCTTCGCCCACGAGTACGGCCACGACCTGGGCCTGCCGGACCTCTACGACACCTCCGGTGGCGGCGACAACTCGGTCGGCTTCTGGTCCCTGATGTCGGCCGGCTCCTGGCTCGGCGAGGGCAAGGAGTCCATAGGCGACCTGCCCGGCGACATGACCGCCTGGGACAAGCTGCAGCTGGGCTGGCTGAACTACGACCGGGCCAAGGCCGCGACGAAGTCCACCCACAAGCTGGGCGTGTCCGAGTACAACACCAAGGACAAGCAGGCGCTGGTCGTCGAGCTGCCCAAGAAGCAGGTCCGCACCGATGTGGTGGCCCCCGCCGAGGGTGCCAACCAGTGGTGGTCGGGCATGGGTGACGACCTCAAGAACACCCTGACCCGGTCCGTCGACCTGACCGGCAAGTCCTCCGCCTCGCTGTCCCTCAAGGGCTGGTGGGACATCGAGAAGGACTACGACTACCTCTACACCGAGGTGTCCACCGACGGCGGCGCCACCTGGACCGCCCTCGCCGGCACCGCCAACGGCAAGGCCATCCCGGTCGACGCCGCGGGCGCCCCGTCGCTGACCGACGTCTCCGGCGGCTGGCAGGACCTGAACTTCCCGCTCGACGCCTACGCGGGCAAGAAGTTCGACCTCCGCTTCCGCTACCAGACGGACGGCGGCGCGGGCGGCAAGGGCTTCACCGCCGACGCCATCACCCTGAAGGCCGACGGCGCGAACCTGTTCACCGACGGCGCCGAGAACGGCGACAACGGCTGGACCGGCAAGGGCTTCTCCCGGATCGGCGCGGGCTTCACCAAGGACTACGCGCAGTACTACCTCGCGGAGAACCGCCGCTACGTCTCGTACGACACGACCCTCAAGGTCGGCCCGTACAACTTCGGCTGGGGCTCCACCCGTCCCGACTGGGTCGAGCACTACCCGTACCAGGACGGTCTGCTGGTCTGGCTCTGGGACACCTCCCAGAAGGACAACAACACCAGCGTCCACCCCGGCCAGGGCCTGATCCTGCCGGTCGACGCCAACGCCAAGCCGATGAAGTGGTCGGACGGCACCCTGCTGCGGAACAAGATCCAGCCGTACGACGCCACCTTCAGCGCGTACTCGACGGACGCCTTCACTCTGCACAAGAACGGCCAGGAGCTGTTCGTGAAGCCGAAGGCCGCCAACATGGTCTTCGACGACCACAAGGGCAAGTACTACTACGACGAGAACCCGACCGGTTCCGTCAAGGTCTCTGACACCAACACCAAGATCAAGATCGCCAAGGAGACCTACGACGGTCTCCAGATGACGATCGAGGTTGGTCCCTCGACCAAGTAGTCGGTAAAACCGCAGGTCAAAGCATGATCGGCCGTCGCCCTCTAGCGGGCGGCGGCCGATCGCGTTTAGATGCGATTGCGGGTGCCGTCACTGACACCCGCTCCGGCCGAGGGCTCGACCGGTCCCGGCCGGGGACCGTCTCACGGGGGATGTGCTGTCCATGCCAGGTGGAGGTTTCGTCAAGCTGCCGACCGGCAGCGTGGTGGTGGCCCTGACGCTGCCCAGACCCGATTCCGGGCGGCAGCCGGGCGGCGGCCGCCCCGACACCGCGGACGGACCCGTCCGCGTGCTCGTCCACGCCGCGAACCGGGCCCGTGCCCTGACCCGGCTGCGGAACCTCGGCATGCGGGCCGTCTACCTGCGGGGGAACACCCAGCCGCCGACCCCGGACGAGGTCACGGCGGTGCTCCACCACCCCGACGGCCTGCTGTGGCGGACCGTCCCGGACTGCGCGGACGAGCTCTGGCACCCGATAGCGGCCCTGCTGCGGGGCGCGTAGACCCCGCCCCGGGCACGCACACCCCCTAGCCGGCCGCGGCCACCACGGGCGTGCCGCTGAGCTCCACACCGGCCGCCCGGAGGTCCGCCAGGGCCCGCTCGGTGGTGTGCGGGGCCACTCCGGCGGTCAGGTCGAGCAGCACGTGCGTACGGAAGCCCTCGCGGGCCGCGTCGAGCGCGGTGGCCCGGACGCAGTGGTCGGTGGCGATGCCGACCACGTCCACCTCGGTGACGCCGCGCTCCCGCAGCCAGTCCGCCAGGCCGGCGCCGTTCTCGTCGGCGCCCTCGAAGCCGCTGTACGCCGCGGCGTACGCGCCCTTGTCGAAGACGGCGGCGACGGCACCGGAGGCGACGGCGGGGGCGAAGTTCGGGTGGAAGCCGACGCCCTCGGTGCCGGCCACGCAGTGCACCGGCCAGCTGGTCTCGAAGTCGGGCTCGGCCGACGGGCCGGCGAAGTGCGCGCCCGGGTCGACGTGGTGGTCGCGGGTGGCGACCACGTGCCGGTAGGCGGGCACGGCCTGGGCGATCAGCTCGGTGATGGCGGCGGCGACGTCAGCGCCGCCGGCGACCGCGAGGCTGCCGCCTTCGCAGAAGTCGTTCTGTACGTCGACGACGATCAGTGCGCGGTGCATGACGCGGTCCTTAACTCGAAGTGTCCTGTGTTCGCTCGTGGTCCCTGCGGGGCTTCATCCCCACCCCGCCCCTTCCCGTAACTGGGGCGGAGCCCCGGACTCCCGGGGGCTCCGCCCCGAACCGGGCGGGGCACGGCCCCCGGAGGGTTCAGGCGTACTCGGTCGGGATCACCGGCTCGCCGCGCGACAGCTGCGTCGCCGAGAGCGGGAGCGCGGCACGCGCCCCGAGGTGGCGTTCGCGGGCGGCGTCCAGGGGTTCGCGGGCGACCACCTCGCCGCCCTTGACCAGCTGGACCAGGAGCTGCGAGCCCGCCAGGGCCTGCGGCACCGGGCCGGTGCCGACGACCTCGGCCTCCGCGACCCCGTCCGCGTCCCGCCGCCGGGCGGCCCACTTGCGGCCGCCGATGGAGGTCTTCCCGCCCGTGGACTTCTTGGCCACCGGGACCAGCGGGGCCTTGGGGTCGGCGGAGGCGGCCCGGGCGACCAGCTTGTAGACCATCGAGCAGGTCGGGTGCCCGCTGCCGGTCACCAGCTGGGTGCCCACCCCGTACGCGTCCACCGGCGCCGCCGCCAGCGAGGCGATGGCGTACTCGTCCAGGTCGGAGGTGACCACGATCCGGGTCCCGGTCGCGCCCAGCTCGTCCAGCTGCTGCCGCACCCGGTGCGCCACCAGGAGCAGGTCCCCGGAGTCGATGCGGACCGCGCCCAGGTCCGTCCCGGCGACCTCCACGGCCGTGCGCACCGCCTCGGCGACGTCGTAGGTGTCGACCAGCAGGGTGGTGCCGTTGCCCAGCGAGGTCACCTGGGCCTGGAACGCGTCCCGCTCCGAGTCGTGCAGCAGGGTGAACGCGTGGGCGGAGGTGCCGACGGTGGGGATGCCGTAGCGGAAGCCGGCCGCCAGGTCCGAGGTGGAGGTGAAGCCGCCCACGTACGCGGCCCGGGAGGCGGCGACGGCCGCCAGCTCGTGGGTCCGCCGCGCCCCCATCTCGATCAGCGGCCGGTCACCGGCGGCGGAGGTCATCCGGGAGGCCGCCGCGGCGATCGCCGAGTCGTGGTTGAGGATCGAGAGGATCACCGTCTCCAGCAGCACGCACTCGGCGAAGGTGCCCTCCACCCGCAGGATCGGCGAGCCGGGGAAGTACGTCTCGCCCTCCGGGTAGCCCCAGATGTCGCCCGAGAAGCGGTACGAGGACAGCCAGTCCAGGGTCCGCATGTCGACGACGGCGCGTTCCCGGAGGAACTCCAGCACCGCCGAGTCGAAGCGGAAGTTCTCCACCGCGTCCAGCACCCGGCCGGTGCCCGCCACCACGCCGTAGCGCCGCCCCTCGGGCAGCCGCCGGGTGAACACCTCGAAGACCGAGCGGCGGTCGGCCGTGCCGTTGGCCAGTGCCGCCTTCAGCATCGTGAGCTCGTAGTGATCCGTGAAGAGCGCTGTCGACGGCACGTCCACCGGCAGGCCCAGGTCCGCAGGGTTCATGTCAGGGATGCTAGCGCACATTTCGTCAAAGTGACGAGATCTAAGGGCGGGCGCCCGGAACACGGTCAGGGGACCCGTCCAAGCGGTGGCGCCCCCGAGGTGGCAGCATGGGACGAGTGAGTGTTGCTCCCATTGAGATCGAACGCACCGAATCGGCCGAGGAAACCAAGGCCGTCCCCGAACCCGACGTCCCCTGGGTGACCCTGGTGCACAACGACCCGGTCAACCTCATGAGCTACGTGACCTACGTGTTCCAGGCGTACTTCGGCTACTCCAAAGACGTGGCGCACAAACTGATGCTGGACGTACACCACAAGGGGCGGGCGGTCGTGTCCAGCGGCACCCGCGAGGAAATGGAGCGCGACGTGCAGGCCATGCACGGCTACGGCCTGTGGGCGACCCTCTCCCAGGACCGCAACTGATGGGGCGCGCTCCCGGCACCTTCGTGCCGCTCAAGGGCGGCGGCGCCGCCGTCGCGCTGGACGAGGTCGAGATCTCCATCCTGCGCTCCCTCGCCGTACAGCTCCTGGAGCTGATCGGCCCCGGCCCCGGCGGGGACGAGCCGGACGCCGACCCGCTGGCCGCGCTGTTCGCGGAGGGACCGACCGAGCCCCCGTCCGACCCGGCGCTGGCCCGGCTGTTCCCCGACGCCTACGGCGGCCCGTCCCCGGAGGGCGAGGGCGTCGACCCGGCCGAACTGAAGGCGCGGTCGTCCGAGTTCCGCCGGTTCACCGAGAACGACCTGCGCACCCGCAAGCGGGAGGACGCGCTGGCCGTCGTGCACAGCCTGGACGCGCTCACTCCCGCGGGTGACGGCGGGGCCGTACTGGAGCTCACCGGGGAGCTCCCGCTGCGCTGGCTGGGCGCGCTCAACGACCTGCGGCTGACCATCGGCGCCCGGCTGGAGATCACCGAGGACGAGCAGAGCGAGCAGCTGTTCAGGCTGCCCGACGAGGACGCGCGCAAGCCCCTGGTGATGGCCTACCTGTGGCTCGGCGGGCTCCAGGAGACCCTCATCGAGACCCTCGTCTGAAGATCGTTCGCTCAGCGGACGCTCAAATCCGGATAACGATCAGATCACCGCTGTGCGGTGATCTGATCGTTTTTGTGGATCTTGCCCTGTTCTCCCTGTGTCCCGGGTCACAATCCATGTCGCACATGACCCATAAACCCGTGATAAATCTTCTCGACCGCCGCCGGGACGCCACCCATGCCCCGGCGGCGGCGCTTGAACCGGCAGACCGCCGGCGTGCAACTCCATCCGTATCCGGGGGGACGAGGACCCGACCCGCAGCCGCCGCAACCGGCGCGGGTCGGCGTGGAGAAAGGCGCACCAAACATGACCTCTGTGCAGGTCGAGACGAACGACCGCCCCGACGGCGGCGAAGCAGCGGGGGGCGAGGGCTACCACCGCACGCTCGGCGCCCGCCAGATCCAGATGATCGCGATCGGCGGAGCCATCGGCACCGGGCTCTTCCTGGGCGCGGGCAAGGCCATCTCGAAGGCCGGCCCCAGCCTGATCCTGGCCTACGCCATCGCGGGCCTGGTCATCTTCTTCATCATGCGGGCCCTGGGCGAACTGCTCATGTACCGCCCCGTCGCGGGATCCTTCTCGGACTACGCGCGGGAGTTCCTCGGCCCCTTCTGGGGCTATGCCACAGGCTGGACGTACTGGCTGTTCTGGGTGGTCACCGGCATCACCGAGGTGACCGCCGCCGCCAAGTACATGGCCTACTGGACCGGCGACAGCTTCCCGCAGTGGGCGTACGCCCTGATCTTCACGGTCGTCCTCTACGCGGCGAACCTCATCTCCGTGAAGCTCTTCGGCGAGCTGGAGTTCTGGTTCTCGATGGTCAAGGTCACCGCCATCATCGGCATGATCCTGATCTGCGCCGGAATCCTCACCATCGGCTTCTCCGACGCAGCCGAGACCGCCTCCGTCGCCAACCTGTGGAACGACGGCGGGTTCTTCCCCAAGGGCATCGGCGGCACCCTGATGACCCTGCAGATCGTCGTCTTCGCCTTCCTCGCGGTCGAACTGGTCGGCGTCACCGCCGGCGAGTCCAAGGACCCCGAGAAGACGCTCCCCAAGGCCATCAACACCGTGCCGTGGCGGATCGCCGTCTTCTACGTCGGCGCCCTGATCATGATCCTCTCGGTCGTGCCCTGGACGCACTTCCAGCCGGGCGTCTCGCCCTTCGTGGCCGCCTTCGAGCGGATGGGCCTGGGCGTCGGCGCCGCCATCGTCAACTTCGTCGTCCTGACGGCCGCCCTGTCCTCCTGCAACTCGGGCATGTACTCCACCGGCCGCATGCTGCGCGACCTCGCGCTCAACGGCCAGGGCCCGAAGTTCTTCACCCGGCTCACCGGGAACGGCACCCCGCTGGTGGGCACCACCTTCTCGGCCGCTCTGATGCTGGTCGGCGTCTGGATCAACTACGTGGCCCCCGGCAAGGCCTTCGACTACGTCGTCTCCTTCGCCACCATCTCCGGCATGTGGGCCTGGATCATGATCCTGGTCTGCCAGATCCGCTACCGCGCCAGGGCGGACCGCGGCGAACTGCCCGCCTCCCCCTTCAAGGCGCCCGGATCCCCGTGGACCAGCTGGTTCGCGCTCGCCTTCATCGCCATGGTCATCGTGATGATGGGTGCCGACAAGGACGCCCGCATCTCGCTCTACTGCGCCCCGCTGTGGGGTGCGATCCTGGGCGTCACCTACCTGGTGCTCAAGAACCGCAACCCGCAGAACGCGGCCTTCGCCAAGCGCCCGTAACCCCGGGCCGCACCGGCCGCCGTCCAGCATTCGGGCCCTCCCGTTCCATTCCTCGGTACGGGAGGGCCCCTCTGCTTATCCTGTCGCTCATGCTGACCATCACCCAGGACCTGTACGAGCGGATCGTCGAACACGCCCGCAAGGACCACCCCGACGAGGCCTGCGGCGTCGTGGCCGGCCCCGTCGGCACCGGCCGCCCCGAGCGGTTCATCCCGATGCTCAACGCCGCCCGGTCGCCCACGTTCTACGAGTTCGACTCCAAGGACCTGCTGAAGCTCTACCGCGAGATGGACGACCGCGACGAGGAGCCCGTGATCGTCTACCACTCGCACACCGCGACCGAGGCCTACCCCTCGCGCACCGACGTGACCTACGCCAACGAACCCGCCGCGCACTACGTGCTCGTCTCGACCGCCGACACCGACGGCCTGGGCGACTTCCAGTTCCGCTCGTACCGGATCGTGGACGGGGTCATCACCGAGGAAGAAGTGCAGGTCGTAGCCGCGTACTGACCCTGCCCTGCCCGACATGTGAACGATTTCGGTCCGCGATCCGAGACAACACTCCATTCGGGTGACAGGGAATCGTTACGATGCCCGCATGGTTTCCCACGACGTGAGCATCGAGACGCCCGGCAGGCAGCTGCTGCTCGTGGCGCGGCTGCACGTCGACCTGTGCCGCCTCGCCAGCGCGATCTGTTCCGCTGCCTGAACCGCCGCACCACCCGAGCACCACGCCCCACCCGCGCGGGGGCGAAGAGCCGCGCGCGCCCGCCCCTACGTGACGATTCTGGAGCCAGTCATGGCCATCGAGGTCAGCATCCCGACCATCCTCCGCACCTACACCGGCGGCCAGAAGGCCGTGACCGGCGAGGGCGCCACCCTCGCCGACCTCTTCGCCGACCTGGAGACCCGCCACCAGGGCATCGAGGAGCGCATCGTCGACAACGGCCAGCTGCGCCGCTTCGTCAACGTCTACCTCAACGACGAGGACGTCCGCTTCCTCGACGGCATCTCCACCAAGCTCTCCGACGGGGACAACGTCACCATCCTCCCGGCCGTGGCCGGCGGATCGAAGTAATGCGCTACGACTCCCCGCTGGCAGCGGTCGGCAACACCCCGCTGGTCCGCCTGCCCCGCCTCTCCCCGTCCGAGGACGTCCGGATCTGGGCGAAGCTGGAGGACCGCAACCCGACCGGCTCGATCAAGGACCGCCCGGCCCTGCACATGGTCGAGCAGGCCGAGAAGGACGGCAGGCTGTACCCGGGGTGCACCATCCTGGAGCCCACCTCGGGCAACACGGGCATCTCGCTGGCCATGGCCGCGAAGCTCAAGGGCTACCGGATCGTGTGCGTGATGCCGGAGAACACGTCGCAGGAGCGGCGTGACCTGCTCGCCATGTGGGGAGCCGAGATCATCTCCTCGCCGGCGGCGGGCGGTTCGAACACCGCGGTCCGCGTGGCGAAGGAACTGGCCGGGCAGAACCCCTCCTGGGTGATGCTCTACCAGTACGGCAACCCGGACAACGCGGGCGCGCACTACGCCGGCACCGGCCCGGAGATCCTCGCGGACCTGCCCTCGATCACCCACTTCGTGGCCGGCCTGGGCACCACCGGCACGCTCATGGGCGTCGGCCGCTACCTGCGCGAGCACAAGCCCGACGTGAAGATCGTCGCCGCCGAACCGCGCTACGACGACCTGGTCTACGGCCTGCGCAACCTCGACGAGGGCTTCGTCCCGGAGCTCTACGACGCCTCCGTGCTGACCACCCGCTTCTCCGTCGGCTCCGCCGACGCGGTGACCCGCACCCGCGAGCTGCTCCAGCAGGAGGGCATCTTCGCGGGCGTCTCCACCGGCGCGGCGCTGCACGCGGCCATCGGCGTCGGCAAGAAGGCGGTCAAGGCGGGCGAATCCGCCGACATCGTGTTCGTCGTCGCCGACGGCGGCTGGAAGTACCTCTCGACGGGCGTCTACACGGCGGCCACGACGGAAGAGGCCATCGAGGTCCTCCAGGGCCAGCTCTGGGCCTAGGCACGACGCCGCCCACCGCCCCGCGCACTCCACGGCCCGTTTCCCCCGACTCCACGGGGGAGGCGGGCCGTTCCGCTTCCCGCCCGGGTGACTCGCGAGCGCCGTTCACCCGAACGGCGCTCGCGAGTCGCAGGGACGGCGGTCCCGGTCAAGGCTGAACGTGCTCGACCGACCGCACAGAGAGGATGGTGGCGCGATGACGACCACCCCCAACCCCGCGGCCCCGGGAAGTCCCCGAGGCCCTTCCCCGACCGGGGAGTCGTCACCCTGGGCGGCGGGCGGTGCCATGTTCGCCGGCGTCATGATGATGGTCATCGGCGTGTTCGGGATCCTGGAAGGCATCGCCGCACTGGCCAACGACGACGTGATCTTCCGGGTCCGCGGCTACACCTTCAAGTTCAACCTGACCGGCTGGGGCTGGATCCACCTGCTGCTGGGCATCCTGCTCCTGGTCACCGGCATCTTCATCCTCAAGGGCACGACCTGGGGCCGGGCCGTCGGCATCGCACTGACCGGCATCGCGGCCATCCTCCACTTCCTGTGGCTGCCCTACCAGCCCTTCTGGTCCATCGTCGCGATCGCCATCTGCGTCTTCGTGATCTGGGCCCTCTGCGTGGACCGCAGCGGCAGCGTCTTCGACTGACGCCAGGCCCAACGAGAGCCCGCCCCCATGGGGCGGGCTCTCCCTCATGACGGCGCGGTGTGGACACGCACCCGCGGTGTGGGCAGGCACCCGCGGTGTGGACACGCACCCGCGGTGTGGGCAGGCACCCGCGGTGTGGACACGCACCCGCGGTGTGGGCAGGCGTCCCGCAGGGCGGGACGGGTGGGCACACCGGGACACCCCGCTCAGCAGCCGTACCCCGCCCAGCCTGAGCCCTGCCCAGCCTGAGCCCCGCCCAGCCTGAGCCCCGCTCAGCGGCCGCGGCAGCGGCAGCGCCGCCGCGCTAAGACGCCGCAGCGAGATACTCCGCCAGCACCGCAGCATGGCTGGACGCCGGCTCCCGCACCGCGGTAACCAGCGTCACCGTCCCCACCGCAGCCAGCGCCCGCAGCCGAGCCACCTCCACCCCCGCCTCCACCCCGCCCAGCTCCGCCTCGTACCGCTCGCGGAACTCCGCGAAAGCCAGCTCACCCGAGTGGTACCGCTTCCGCAGCTCCGCCGACGGCGTCACCGCCTTCGGCCACTCGTCCACCCCCGCGTCCGCCTTCGCCAGCCCCCGCGGCCACAGCCGGTCCACGAGCACCCGCACCCCGTCGGCCTCCGGATCCGGCTCCTCGTACACCCGCTTCAACCGGATCATCGTCCGCCTCCCAGCCCCTTCACCTCGTCCCACAAGGCCGGATCAAGCTCCCCGACCCGCGTGCGGAACTCCCACACCGACACCTCCACCGGCCGGTCCGCCTCCAGGAAGCCCGGCCGGCCGTGCACGTCACCCGCCCCGCCCGGAGGCAGCGGCAGCACGCCCGGACGCTCGTCGTGGTACTTCGAGGTGATCCGCGCGATCCGCGCCCGGTGCGCCCGTACCGACAGCACCAGGCAGGTGAGGCCGTCGTCCAGCCGCCAGATCTCACCCGGCCGGGGCCGCGGCTCGGGGCCCGTGCCGTGCCGTGCCCGGGCGGGAGGCGGGGGAGCGGGGCGGCGGCCCGCGACCAGCACCACGAGCACGACGGCCACCACCGCGGCGGCCGCCGGCCACCACGACGTGTCCATATACCGACCGTAATGGACCGCCACGGCAGCCGCCCGGCACGGCACACCGCCCGCGGCGGCCCGGCGGCATTCCGGATGGCGGCGGCACGGCAACCCGGACGCCGCCCGTCCCTCACCCGGGTGACACCACAGGTGAGTTCCCCCACAACGGCCCGCCGCGGAGGAGCGACCGGACGTTTCGCGCCTTACGCTCGACCCACGCACGGCTCCGCCGATCCCCACGGAGGTTCCTGCTCCATGAAGCTCACCGTCGTCGGCTGCTCGGGGTCGTTCCCGTCCGCGGAATCGGCCTGCTCGAGCTACCTCGTCGAGGCCGACGGCTTCCGGCTGCTCCTCGACATGGGCAACGGCGCCCTCGGCGAGCTGCAGCGCCACATCGGTCTGTACGACCTCGACGCGATCTTCCTGAGCCATCTGCACGCCGATCACTGCATCGACATGTGCGCGTACTTCGTCGCCCGCTACTACCGCCACGAGGGCGGCCGCTGCGGCCCCATCCCGGTCTTCGGACCGGAGGGCACCGAGCGGCGGCTGGCCACGGCGTACGACGACGTCCCCGACGAGCGGTCGATGAGCGAGGTCTTCGACTTCCGCACCCTCAAGTCCGGGACGTTCGAGATCGGCCCCTTCCAGGTGCGCACCGAGAAGCTCGCCCACCCGGTGGAGGCGTACGGCATCCGGGTCGAGCACGGCGGCCGGTCGCTGACCTACTCCGGCGACACCGGAGTCTGCGCCGAGCTGGGCCTGCTGGCCGAGGACACCGACCTGTTCCTCTGCGAGGCCTCCTTCACGCACGGCAAGGAGGACATCCCGGACCTGCACCTCAACGGCCGGGAGGCCGGCGAGTACGCCCGCCGGGCGGGCGCGCGCCGACTGGTGCTGACGCACGTCCCGCCGTGGACGGACGCGGAACGGAACCTGGCCGACGCGCGTGCGGTCTACGACGGCCCGGCCGAGCTCGCCTTCGCGGGCGCGGTGTACGAGGTCTGAGCCGAGCGCCCGTACCGGTCCCCGGCGGCCCCTTCCCCGAAGCCGGGTCCGCGCAACCCGAGTTGGGATCGCACGGGACTATGGGCAGGACCGTGGCACTCCCGTAGCGTCGGCGGCGCACCAGCCGACGACCACGACCACGGGGGCGGACCATGCGACGGATCCGGATCAGGAACAGGATCGCGGGCACAGCGCTCGCGGCACTCTTAGGCGTCACGGGGCTCGGCTCCCCGGCCTCCGCGGACTCCGGGAGCGGCACCACGCCCGGCACCGGGCGCGGTACCGAACAGGCCGCCCCCTCCCGGCCCGCCTACCGCGTGGACCTGCGCGCGGACGACACCGGCACCCGCTGGACCGGCCACGAGACGGTGACCTTCGGCAACCGCTCCGCCGAGCCGCTGCGCGAGGTCTACGTCCGCCTGTGGGGGAACGGCACCGACGGCTGCGGAACGCCGCAGGCACCCTCCCCGGTCCGGATCAGCCGGGTGACCGGAGGCGCCCCGGGCGCCCCGTCGGTCGGCTGCACCGCGGTCCGGATCGCATTGCCCGCCCCACTGCCGCCCGGAGGCCGGGCCACGGTCGGCTTCGACCTCTCGATCACCGTCCCCGACCGGCTGCACCGCTTCGGCCGCGACGGCGCCCACCGCTACCTCGGCAACGCCCTGCCGGTGCTCGCCGTCCGGGACGCGCGGGGCTGGCACCTGGACCCCGACGTCGGCATCGGCGAGAGCTACTACACGCTGGCCTCCGACTTCCGGGTCACCCTCGACCACCCGTCCGCGCTGAAGGTCCCCGCGACCGGCACCACCACCACCCGGCCCGGCGCCCCCGGACGCACCGTCACCACCAGCACCGCCCGCCAGGTGCGTGACTTCGCCTGGGCGGCCGGCCCGTTCCGCGGCGCCGTGGCGACCTCGCCGGGCGGCGTCACGGTGCGTTCCTGGTGGACGGACGGCACCCCGGACGCCGGCGTGACGGCCGCCCGCGCCGAGGCGCTCCGCGCCGTCGACGAGCTCGGGAAGCGGTTCGGCCGCTACCCCCACGGTGAGGTCGACGCGGTGCTGAGCAACGGGTTCGCGCCCATCGGCAGCATGGAGTTCCCCGGCCTGGTCCTGGTCTGGACGGAGGAGGACAGCAGCGGCATCCTCCACGAGCTGGCCCACCAGTGGTGGTACGGGATCGTCGGCAACGACGAGTACGCATCGCCCTGGCTGGACGAGGCGTTCGCCTCCTACTCCGCCGAGCTGCTCGTGGGCGACCACGGCGAATCGTGCGCGGAGATGCCCGGCTGGGAGGACGACACCCAGGCCGTCACCAACTCGATGGGTTACTGGGCCGCCTACGGCCGGGGCTGGAGCCGCTTCATCTACGTCAACGGCGCGTGCGTACTGCACGACCTGGAGAAGGTGCTGGGCGCCCCGGCGATGGCCGCCATGCTCAAGGGCTACGCGCGCGACCACTGGTACGGGGTCTCCACGACCGCCGACTTCCAGCGCGCGGCGCAGGCGGCGACGTCCACCGACCTCACGTCGTTCTGGCGCGAGCACCGCGTCCGGACGGCCACGGCCACGGCCCCGTGACGGCGGAGGGCTGACGGGAACGGCGAAGCCCCCGCCCTCCGGAAGGGAGAGCGGGGGCTTCGCCGTTGCCCCGGGGCCAGGGAAGCCCGGGGCCGGGGGCAGGGGCCGGGATCCGGCCCGAGGTGCTACTTGGCCTCGGCCTTCTGCAGCTCGGCCAGCTCCTCGTCGGACTCGCGGCCCGGCGTCGGGAGGTTCCACTTGGTGATCGCGAAGCGGAACACCGCGTAGTAGAGGACGGCGAAGCAGAGGCCGACCAAGGCCAGGCCCAGCGGGTTGGTCGCCTTGCCGAAGTTCAGCGCGTAGTCGATGGCGCCGGCCGAGAAGCCGAATCCGTCCTTCATGCCGAGCGCCCAGGTCAGCGCCATGGAGACACCGGTCAGCACCGCGTGCACCGCGTACAGGACCGGGGCGATGAACATGAAGGTGAACTCGATCGGCTCGGTCACGCCGGTGACGAAGGAGGTGAGCGCGAGGGAGAACATCATGCCGCCGACGACCTTGCGGCGCTCGGGGCGGGCGCAGTGGACGATCGCGAGGCAGGCGGCGGGGAGGGCGAACATCATGATCGGGAAGAAGCCGGTCATGAACTGGCCGGCGCTCGGGTCACCGGCCAGGAAGCGGGCGATGTCGCCGCTCTTGCCGTTGTACTCGCCGGCCTGCAGCCACGGGAAGGAGTTCAGCAGGTGGTGCATGCCGACCGGGATCAGACCGCGGTTGGCGACACCGAAGATGCCCGCGCCGACGGCGCCGGAGCCGACCAGCCACTCACCGAGGCCGTGCAGGCCCTTGCCGAGGACCGGCCAGATCAGGCCGAAGACGATGCCGATGACCAGACCGGCGAAGGCCGACAGGATCGGGACCAGGCGGCGGCCGCCGAAGAAGCCCGCCCACTCGGGCAGCTTGGTGCGGTAGAAGCGCTGGTAGAGCAGGGCGACCACGATGCCCATGACCACGCCGCCGAGGACCTTGGCGTCGACCGGGGCCTCGACCATGGCCACCTTGCCGTCGACGACCTTCGCGATCTTGGGCAGGTTGGAGTCGGTGAACGTGCCGAGCACGCTCTTGAAGACCAGGTAGCCGGTCACGGCGGCGAGCGCCGTGGACCCGTCGGACTTCTTGGCGAAGCCGATCGCGATGCCGACGGCGAACAGCAGCGCCATGTTGTCGAGGATCGCTCCGCCGCCCGCGGTCATATAGCCGGCGATCTTGTTGATGAACTCGGGCAGCGAGGCCGATCCGAGCATGTCCTTGTCGCCGAGGCGGACGAGGAGGGCGGCGGCGGGCAGCACCGCAACGGGGAGCATCAGGCTCCGGCCGATGCGCTGCATGACCGCCATCGCCCCGGCACCCTTCTTCTTCGCCGCCGCCGGGGCAGCGCTGGCCGTGGTCACAACTTCCTCCTGGGGGTCCCCCCGGCCGGAGGCTGGGGGAGGGGCAAGGCGCCGCCGGAGGACACACGCGGGGACGGCGACGTCTCGGAACGGTGGCACGGAGCGAGCTCGGAAGCGGCTGCCGTGGTCTACACCAATGCGTGGTGTAGACCAGTTGTAGCACGGTCGGCGTTAGATAAGGAACCTTCGTTTTCCTGTGGTCTACGCCACACTCGTCGCGGCGGGATAAAGAGCCCGGAATGCCCGCCTCCGCGCCCCTCGGCGACACAGCCGAAGGCCCCCGGACCGCAGGTCCGAGGGCCTGGAAAGGGAGGAGCGGGGAGGAGCGGGGAGGGGCGGGGTGGGGCGGGACGGGGCGCGGAGGGGGCATGCCCGGTGCGGTCGGCTACGCCTTCGTCGTGTCCGCCTGCATCGCCGCGATCTCCTCGTCCGACTCCCGCCCCGGCGTCGCGAGGTCGAACCTCGTGATCGCGAACCGGAACACCACGTAATAGACGACCGCGAAACACAACCCGATCGGAATGATCAGCCACGGCTTCGTCGCCAGACCCCAGTTGATGACGTAGTCGATCAGACCCGCCGAGAAACTGAACCCGTCGTGCACCCCCAGCGCCCACGTCACCGCCATCGACACACCCGTCAGCACCGCGTGCACCACGTACAGCGCCGGCGCCACGAACAGGAAGGAGTACTCCAGCGGCTCCGTGATGCCCGTGACGAACGAGGTCAGCGCGACCGACAGCATCAGCCCCCCGACCTCCGCGCGGCGCTGCGGCTTCGAACAGTGCGTGATCGCCAGCGCGGCTGCCGGCAGCGCGAACATCATGATCGGGAAGAACCCGGACAGGAACATCCCCGCGTCCGGATCCCCGTTCAGGAACATGTTGATGTCACCGTGCACCGTCTTCCCCTCCGGCGTCGTGTACGACCCGAACTGGAACCACACCGGGACGTTCAGGAACTGGTGCAGCCCGATCACCAGCAGCGCCCGGTTCGCCACCCCGAAGATCCCGGCACCCCAGGAACCCAGCCCCACCAGCCAGTCGGAGAAGCTCTCCAGCCCGGCGCCCACCGCCGGCCACACCCACAGACACACCGCGGCGAACCCGATCGCGACGAAGGACATGACGATCGGCACCAGCCGGCGGCCGTTGAAGAACCCCAGCCAGTCCACCAGCTTCACCCGGTGGTAGCGCTGCCAGAACCAGGCGGACAGCAGACCCATGATGATCCCGCCGAACACCCCCGGATTCTGGTACGTGAACCCCTCGAAGGTGTCCGTCGGCGTCAGGCAGCCGCCCCCGACCGCCTTCGACCCGGCCGGACAAGGCTCCGGAAACGCGTGCAACACCCCCCGGTACACCAGGAACCCGGCCACCGCCGCCAGCGCCGTCGACCCGTCCGCCTTCTTCGCCATGCCGATCGCGACACCGATGCAGAAGAGCAGCGGCAGACCCAGGTCCGGATCCAGCAGCGCGCCGCCCGCACCGGCCATCACCCGCGCCACGACCGTCCAGTCCAGCCCGTCCGCGCCGAACACGTCCGGCTGCCCGAGCCGGGTGAGGATGCCCGCGGCGGGCAGCACCGCGATCGGCAGCTGCAGACTGCGCCCCATCTTCTGGAGCCCCTGGAAGAAGCCGCTCCACCAACTCTGCCGTGGTGCCGCGGCGGTGCTGCTCGCGCCCATCAGTCCTCCCTCACCGGCCGGTTTGGCAGTGACGCCACACTGGTGTAGACCAGTCGTGATGCGGTGGCAGCACCACCCGCGCAGCGGGCAGGGAGCTGCTGATCGTCATCATTCGGCAGAAGCCGGAAGTCCGCCCGCATACATGGGCCAAACGTGGGTTACCGTGACGAAGCGGATCACCGCAAGCGGACCCGCACCTCAGGCACTCAGGGAGAACACATGGCCACCAAGGCTGAGAAGATCGTCGCTGCGCTCGGCGGACTCGACAACATCGAAGAGATCGAGGGCTGCATCACCCGCCTCCGCACCGAGGTCAACGACGCCGACCTCGTCGACGAAGCCGCCCTCAAGGCCGCCGGCGCCCACGGCGTCGTGAAGATGGGCACCGCGATCCAGGTCGTCATCGGCACCGACGCCGACCCCATCGCCGCCGAGATCGAAGACATGATGTGACCTGAGCCCCACGCTCACCACCGGACCCCGTCCCGGACCACCCGGACGGGGTCTTCGCGTCCCCCCGCACCGGCTAGGCTCGGAAGCATGTCTCGCATCGACGGCCGTACGCCCGAACAGCTCCGCCCGGTCACCATCGAACGGGGATGGAGCAAGCACGCAGAGGGCTCCGTCCTCATCTCCTTCGGCGACACCAAGGTCTTCTGCACCGCCTCCTTCACCGAGGGCGTCCCGCGCTGGCGCAAGGGCTCCGGCGAAGGCTGGGTCACCAGCGAATACTCGATGCTGCCCCGCTCCACCAACACCCGCGGCGACCGCGAATCCGTCCGCGGCAAGATCGGCGGCCGCACCCACGAGATCTCCCGCCTCATCGGCCGCTCGCTCCGCGCCGTCATCGACTACAAGGCCCTCGGCGAGAACACCATCGTCCTCGACTGCGACGTCCTCCAGGCCGACGGCGGCACCCGCACCGCCGCCATCACCGGCGCCTACGTCGCCCTCGCCGACGCCGTCGCCTGGGGCCAGCAGAAGAAGCTGATCAAGGCCGGCCGGAAGCCGCTCACCGGCACCGTCGCCGCCGTCAGCGTCGGCATCGTCGACGGCGTCCCCCTCCTCGACCTCTGCTACGAAGAGGACGTCCGCGCCGAGACCGACATGAACGTCGTCTGCACCGGCGACGGCCGCTTCGTCGAGGTCCAGGGCACCGCCGAAGGCGAGCCCTTCGACCGCAAGGAACTCAACGCCCTGCTCGACCTCGCCGCCGGCGGCTGCGCCGACCTGGAGGCCATCCAGCTCCGCGCGCTCGGCCTGACGGACTGACGCAACCGCCGGGGGCCGGGTGACGTCCCCAACAGCACGGGCGTACGGTGTCACAGCCGTACGCCCGTCCGCACACGCACGCACGCATGCACCCGCAATCGAGGGGAACCGTCCCGATGCAGAAGCACCACCGCGCAGCCGCCCTGGCCCTGGCCGCGGTCCTGACCGTCCCGGGTCTCGCGGCCTGCGACGCGATATCCACCGCCCTCGACTGCGCGAACACCGCGGTGACCATCACGGAGTCGGCGAACGACCTCACGCAGGCCGTCGCCAACGCGGGCAACAGCCCCCAGGACGCCAAGACCGCCCTGGACCAGATCGACCAGAACCTCAAGAAGATCGGCGACCAGACCGACAACACGGACCTGGGCAAGGCCATCGACGACATGACCGCCGCCGTGAAGAACGTCCGCACCGCCATCGAGCAGGGCAACCCCAACCCGGACGTCAAGCCGGTCGCCGACGCCGCCGCCGAGATCTCGAAGGTCTGCACCCCCTGACGCAGGCTGACTCCCGCTGACGCCCCCTGACGTCCCGGGATAATCGGTGACATGACGCGCCTGATCCTCGCCACCCGCAACGCGGGCAAAATCACCGAACTCCGGGCCATCCTGTCCGACGCCGGCCTGCCGCACGAGCTGGTCGGCGCGGACGCCTACCCGGAGATCCCCGACGTCAAGGAAACCGGCGTCACCTTCGCCGAGAACGCCCTCCTCAAGGCGCACGCCCTGGCGCAGGCCACCGGCTTGCCTGCCATCGCCGACGACTCCGGCCTCTGCGTGGACGTCCTCAACGGCGCCCCCGGTATCTTCTCCGCCCGCTGGGCCGGCCGCCACGGCGACGACAAGGCCAACCTCGACCTGCTCCTGGCCCAGCTCGGCGACATCGACGAAGCCCACCGCGGCGCCCACTTCTTCTGCGCCGCCGCCCTGGCCCTCCCCGACGGCACGGAACGCGTGGTCGAGGGCCGTCTCCTCGGCACCCTCCGCCACGAGCCGTCCGGCACCCGAGGCTTCGGCTACGACCCGATCCTCCAGCCGGCCGGCGAGACCCGCACCTGCGCGGAGATGACGGCGGACGAGAAGAACGCCATCTCCCACCGAGGCCAGGCCTTCCGCGCGATGGTCCCGGTCCTCCGAGACCTCCTGGGCTGACACCCGTTTACGCGGAAGGCCCCGTACGCGATGCGTGCGGGGCCTTCACGTTGGTGCGGCCGGGGGGACTCGAACCCCCACGGGATTTCTCCCACAGGTTCCTAAGACCTGCGCGTATCGCCTATTTCGCCACGACCGCGACATATTGGTCGATTCGGACATCTGGTCCGACGTGCCGTGGCTAGTGTACGGCTGCCCCGATCTATCCTGCGACCGTCCTGCGGCGTCCTCCCCGGCACCAGGTGCTCGTCGTCGCATGGCAGTTGGGGCACAACAGGCGCAGATTTTCACGCCGGTCGTCACTCCAGTCGCCGTTGATGTGGTCGACCTCCAGCGTCATGGGGTGACCGCGCCACTCTGGGGCGACCCCGCACCGATCGCAGTGCTCCGGCACGCCCACATCTTTGAGGGCGCGGCGCAGGAACCGCGTCGCCGTCCGCCGCACCCCAGTGTGCTTCACCAGGATCTCCGATGCCGGCTTGCGGGGCACAGGGCCCGGCCTGCCGCGCTGGTGGGCTTGACCGAGGAAGTGCTCGGTCGTCAGGCCGTCCTCGCGGATCCATCGAGCGAGAGCGCCGTACTGGCTGCTGGACGCGGTCTTCCCCAGCCGTCGCAGTGCTCCCGCCATGGAGTGTGAAGCTGCCACAGCCTCACGCAGGGTCGCCGCGTCGGGCTTCACGTGTCGTTCGTACTTCCGGCGGTTGAAGTGCGAGATGTCGATGCCGAACTTGCCGAACTTCCCCACCAAGTAGCTTTCGAGCCGCTGGTACCTCTTGATGCCCAGGAAGTCGATCACCTCGTCGATGCTGGTGCAGTGAGCAGCGGCTTCAGCCAGGACCTCAGGTGTGTATGACCTTCGCGTCACCGTCGCCGCCCCTTGCCGCGACCGCGGTAGGTGTCCGTTGTGGAGTGGCAATTGGGACACAGGAGCCGAAGATTCCCCCTGCGGTTGTCGCGCCAGTCCCCGTTGATGTGGTCGACCTCCAGGGGTAGCGGGTCGCCCAACCAGACGGCCTCGATGCCGCATTCGGCACACCGTTCTTCTGTGCCGCTTTTGAGGAGCGCGCGCCTCAGTCGTGAGTTTGGCACGCGGGTCGGCATGGCCGAGGTCTCCTCGCGGAGGATCTCATCCGCCGTACGCCGTCGCCGGTTGTCGTGCATCCGCTCTGTCCGGCTGGGGCCGGTGAAATGGCTGGTGTCGATGCCGAATGCCTTCACCTTGCGGCTGATGTGAGTGTGGTGGCCGCCCACCGCCTCCAGGCCGAGCTGGCGCAGCACTTCGTACATGTTGCCGGAGGCCGCCACGGCCTCCATCAGTACATCCCTCGTCCACTTCACCCCCTCCCGCTCGAAATGTGATGTGTCCAACCCCAGCTTCCTCATCCGGTCGCGGACGTAACGCCGTTTGCCGGGGCTGGGCTCTGCGCCCAACTTTTCGACCGCCTCGCTCAGCGTCCGCGACGTGCGCGCCGCTTCTTCGAGGCGTTCCCGTGTGTACTGGCTGACCGGCATGTGCCCACCCCTCCGTTTCGGCCGCCTGTGCGGCCCTCGCATGGAGTAACGGGCCGATAGTCGGACGGTTACGGGGCATTCCGTCCGATAAACGGAGCGGCCCGCACCGGTCGTTGGTGCGGGCCGCTCCGGAGGAGGGGGGCGGGATCAGATGCCCAGGTCCTTGATGATCTTCGCTACGTGGCCGGTGGCCTTGACGTTGTAGAGGGCGCGCTCGACCTTGCCCTCCTCGTCCACGATCACCGTGGAGCGGATCACGCCGGTCACCGTCTTGCCGTAGAGCTTCTTCTCGCCGAAGGCGCCGTACGCCGCCAGGACTTCCTTGTCCGGGTCGCCGACCAGGGTGACCTTCAGGTGCTCCGCCTCGCGGAACTTCGCCAGCTTCTCCGGCTTGTCCGGCGAGACGCCGATGACGTCGTACCCGGCGGTGGCCAGCACCTCCAGGTTGTCCGTGAAGTCGCACGCCTGCTTGGTGCAGCCCGGCGTCAGCGCCGCCGGGTAGAAGTAGACGATCACCTTGCGGCCGAGGTGGTCGGCGAGCGAGACCTCGTTGCCGTCCGCGTCGGGCAGGGTGAAGGCGGGTGCGGTGTCGCCCGGCTGCAGTCGCTCGCTCATGTCTCACTGTCTCCTCGGGAGGGGATCGGTACCTCCCCGAGCGTAAGCTGACAGACTGATCTCACAGGACAGTGACCGGACAGTGACCACACACCACGACGGAGGCGGCGCGGTGCCCGAAGCCAGGACCCCAGCGCAGATCGAGGCGGACATCGTGCGCCGGCGCGAGCAGCTCGCCGAGACGCTCGACGAGATCGGTGTGCGCATGCACCCGAAGACGATCATCGGGGACGCCAAGGCCAAGGCCGTCTCCCAGGTGGACCACACCCTCGGCCGTGCCTTCGCCCACGTCCACCGCGTGGTCGAGGACGTCAAGGGCGGGCTGTTCGACCACTCCGGCGCGCCCCGCCCGGAGCGGGTCGTGCCGGTCGCGCTGCTCGCCGTAGGGGTGATCGGGCTGCTCGCCCTGTCGGCCCGGCGCAGGCGCGGCTGACCGGGGCAGGTAGGTTCACTGACGTGAGCGAGAACCCCACCCACGACAAGCTGCCCATCCGCATGCTGCACGACCGCGTGCTCGTACGGTCCGATTCGCCCGAGGGTGAGCGCCGCTCGGGCGGTGGCATCCTCATTCCCGCGACCGCGGCGGTGGGCAAGCGGCTGGCCTGGGCCGAGGTGGTCGCCGTCGGGCAGAACGTCCGGACCGTGGAGCCCGGCGACCGGGTGCTGTACGACCCCGAGGACCGGGCCGAGGTCGAGGTCCGGGGCATGACGTACGTGCTGATGCGGGAGCGGGACCTGCACGCCGTGGCCGCGGAGCGGCTGGAGGGGTCCAAGGACTCCACCGGGCTCTACCTGTAGTTCCGCCAGATCCTCCGAGAGGGCCGGTGACCGGGGTCACCGGCCCTTTCGCGTGCCCTTTGCTACGGTGGGGGAGAACCCCGACGAGACGCGCCGTACCGGGTACGACAAGACGACGCACCCCCGTTCCGTACTCGTTCCGGAGGTGCCTGTCATGGCCTGGGTTCTGCTTCTGCTCGCCGGTCTGCTCGAGGTGGGCTGGTCGATCGGCATGAAGTTCACCGAGGGGTTCACGCGGCTGTGGCCGAGCGTGTTCACGGGTGCGGGGATCGTCGCCAGCATGGTGCTGCTGTCGTACGCGGCCAAGTCGCTGCCGATCGGTACGGCCTACGGGGTGTGGGTCGGCATCGGTGCGGCCGGTGCGGCGGTGCTGGGGATGGTGGTGCTCGGTGAGCCGGTGACCGCCGCCCGGATCTTCTTCATCTGTCTGCTGCTGGTCGCGGTGGTGGGTTTGAAGGCGACCTCAGGTCACTGATCGGCCGGGCCGGAGCTGGTGCCTCCGCCGTCGGTCCCGCCTTCGTCCGTCGGTCCGCCGTTCGTCTGGCCGCCTTGGGTCTCACCACCCTCCGTCTGGCCGCCGTTCGTGGGCCCGCCGTTGTCCTGGCCTCCCTGGTTCTGGCCGCCGTTGTCCTGCCCGTCCTGGTCCTGGCCGCCGTCCGTCTGTCCACCCTGGTCCTGGCCGTCCGGCAGGCTCGGGGTCGGGCGGTCCGGGGCCGGGGGGCGGGTGCCGTTCGGCGGGCGGCCGGTGCGGGGTGGTTCGGAGGCCGGCCCGGTCGGCGGGAAGGGCTGCGGCGGGGGCACCGGCCGGTACGCGTCCGGCTGGAGTTCGAGGTCGAATTCGGCCGGTTCCGAGCCCTCCAGGGCGTCGCGGGTGTACGCCGCCCAGATCCGGGCGGGGTAGCCGCCGCCGCTGATGCGGTTCTGGCCGAGGGCGCCGTAGAGGGACTCCAGGGTGCCGGTGTCGGGGTCCTGGCCCATGATGGCGACCACCGTCACCAGGTCCGGGGTGTACGCCGCGAACCACGCGGAGCGGTCGAGTTCGCCGGTGCCGGTCTTGCCGGCGGCCGGCCGTCCGGCTGCCAGTGCCGCCGTGCCCGTGCCGTTGTCGACGACGCTGACCAGCATCGAGGTGGTGGTGTCGGCGGCTTCCCGGCTGATGGCCTGGCGGGGCTGCCGCGGGGGCAGCGGGATGCTGTCCCCGCGTTTGGTGATCTTCTTGACGAGGGTGTACGGGGTGTACCGGCCGTGGTCGGCGAGGGTGGCGTAGGCCTGGGTCATGTCGAGGACGGAGGCCTGCAGGGTGCCCAGGGCCATGGCCGGGCCGAGGTCGAAGTTGGGGGTGTCGGCCGGGATGCCCAGGGCGACGGCGGTGTCCTTGACCTTGAGCGTGCCGACGTCGACGACCATCTGCGCGAAGACGGCGTTGACGGAGAGGTCGGTGGCGGTGCTGACGGTGATGGGGCCGTAGGAGACCTGGCCCTCGTTCTCGGGTGCGTAGGGGGTCCGGCTCCCGGTGACGGGGCGTTTGTTGTCGCCGTTGTAGAAGGTGTCCGGGGTGATGCGGCGGCCGTCCTGGGTGCGGGAGCCGTTCTCGGCGGCCGAGGCGAAGACGAACGGCTTGAAGGTGGACGCGACCTGGTAGTCGTGCCGGGTGGCGTTGTTGACGTACTGCCGGGTGTAGTCGATGCCGCCGTAGAGGGCGACGACCTCGCCGGTCGCCGGGTCGATGGAGGCGCTGCCGGCCCGGACGAGGCGGTCGGCCCCGCGGGTCTGCGGGTCGAGGCGGCTGACGAGCTGCTCCTCGACGGCGTTCACGAGCGCGGTCTCGCGGCGCTTGTCGATGGTGGTCGTGATCCGGTAGCCGCCTTCGGCGAGGGTTTTCTCGTCGAGGATGCCGTGGGCGGTGAGGTGGTCCTTGACGGCTTCGACGAGGTAGCCGCGCTGGCCGGACAGGCCGGAGGCGGGGCGGACCTTCTCGGGTTCGGGGAAGCGGGCGCCGGCGCGCTCGGCCGGGCTCAGCCAGTCCTTCTTGACCATGCCGTCGAGTACGTAGTTCCAGCGGGCCACGGCCCGGTCCCGGCTCTGCGGGTGGGTGACGACGTCGAAGGCGCTGGGGGAGTTGAGGAGGGTGGCGAGGTAGGCGCCCTCGGTGGTGGTGAGCCGGTTCGCGTCCTTGCCGTAGTAGGCCTGGGCGGCGGCCTGGATGCCGTAGGCGTTGCGGCCGAAGTAGCTGGTGTTGAGGTAGCCCTCCAGGATGTAGTCCTTGGACTTCTCCCGGCCGAGCTTGATGGCGATGAAGAACTCCTTGGCCTTGCGCGTGATGGTCTGTTCCTGGCCCAGGTAGTAGTTCTTGACGTACTGCTGGGTGATGGTGGAGCCGGACTGGACGCCCTTGCCGGTGGCGGTGTTCCAGGCGGCGCGGAGCATCGCGGCGGGGTCGACGGCGCGTTCGGAGTGGAAGTCGCGGTCCTCGGCGGCGAGTACGGCGCGCTGTACGGTCCGGGGGACTTCGGAGAGGGCGACGTTCTGGCGGTTGACCTCGCCGTCGCGGGCGAGTGGTGAACCGTCGGCGTACAGGTACACGTTGGACTGGGCGGTGGCGGCGGCGTTGGCGGGCGGGATGTCGACCAGGAGGTAGCCGGCGGTGAGGGCGCCGATGACGAGCAGGGCGAACAGCAGGAAAGCGCCGAGGAACATGCGCCAGGTGGGGATCAGGCGGCGCAGGCCGGTGCGCTTCCGCTGGGGCTTCTTCCCTGCCCTGTCCGGGCCTTTCGGCTTCTTCGCGTTCGCCGGCGTTCCCGTGGCGGGGGTGTCGGGGTCGCGGGGAGACCAGGCCGGTGGTGGTGACGGGTCGCTCATCTCCAGGGCTCCTCGGCGCTGCGCACGAATTGTCCGCGCACATACCCAATGACGTGTCTGTACCTGCTGGTGTGTCTACCCGACGGAGGGTGGTTCCGTTCCGTGAGGGCGTAATTGCGTCGCGTGGATCGCCCCTCCGCACTAAGCTCGCGCCCTTTGGCCGACGTGGGAACGAGAGCGGGAGTGGAAGAGAAACGGTGCGTCTCTATCTCGCGGTGGCCGCGGGCGGGTTCCGCCGCTACGCCACCTACGGAACCGCCACTGCGGCGGGGGTCTTCACCAACACCGTCTTCGGGTTCATCGTGGCGTACACCTACATCGCCCTGTGGTCGGAGCGGCCCGGTCTCGGGGGCTATGACCGGGCGGAGGCGCTGGCCTTCGTCTTCGTCAGCCAGTCGCTGCTCGCCTCGGCCGCGCTGATCGGCGGCGGCTTCCAGGAGGAACTTCAGGAGCGCATCCGTACGGGTGACATCGCGGTCGACCTGTACCGGCCGGCCGACCTCCAGTTGTGGTGGCTGGCCGCCGACCTGGGGCGGGCCGGTTTCCAGCTGCTGGGCCGCGGCACGGTGCCGCTGCTGGTCGGGGCGCTGGTCTTTCCGCTGGCGCTGCCGGTCGCCCCGGAGCGGTGGCTGCTGTTCCTGGTGTCCGTACTGCTGGGGCTGGTGGTCAGTTTCGCGGTGCGTTATCTGATCGGGCTGGCCGCGTTCTGGCTGCTCGACGGGTCGGGGATCAACATGGTGGCCACCGTCGTCATGATCGCCTTCTCGGGGGTGCTGCTGCCGCTGACCGTCTTCCCGGGCTGGTTCGGCGAACTGGTCCGGATGCTGCCCTGGTCGGCGATGCTCCAGGTGCCGTTGGACGTGCTGCTGGGCAAGCACTCCGGGGCGGGGGCGGCGGCCGGGGCGCTGGCCTTCCAGGCCGGCTGGGCGCTGGCCCTGCTGGCGGCGGGGCGGTTGGTGCAGGCGGCGGCGACGCGGAAGGTGGTGGTCCAGGGTGGTTGACACGCTGGTGCGCCGGCCCGGCGGGGACGGGCCGGCGGCGGAGGACGGGCCCCGGGGCGGCCGCCGGTGGGCCGGCCGGCGGTGGGCCGCCCGGCTGGGGGAGGGGCTGCGGGGGTACGCGCTGATCGTGGCGATGTGGATCCGCGCCACGATGACGTACCGGACGTCCTTCCTGCTGGCGACGGTCGGGAACGCGGCGATCACCCTGCTCGACTTCGCCGGCATCTACGTCATGTTCCGGCACGTGGACACGCTGGGCGGGTTCTCGCTGCCGGAGATCGCGCTGCTGTACGGGTCCTGCTCGGCCTCGTTCGGGCTGACGGACCTGCTGCTGGGCAACATGGACCGGATGGGGCAGCGGGTGCGGGACGGCTCGCTGGACACGATGCTGGTGCGGCCGGTGCCGGTGCTGGCGCAGGTGGCCGCGGACCGGTTCGCGCTGCGCCGGCTGGGCCGGGTGACGCAGGGGCTGGCGGTGCTGGTCTGGTCGCTGGCCGTGCTGGACGTGGAGTGGACGCTCGGGCGGGTGCTGCTGGTCCCGGTGATGGTGCTGTCCGGGGCGGCGATCTTCGCTGCGGTGTTCGTGGCGGGCGGGGCGTTCCAGTTCGTCGCCGGGGACGCGGCGGAGGTGCAGAACTCGTTCACGTACGGCGGGGCCACGATGCTGCAGTACCCGCCGACGGTCTTCGCACGGGACCTGCTGCGCGGGGTGACCTTCGTGGTGCCGCTGGCCTTCGTGAACTGGCTGCCGGCGCTGGAGGTGCTGGGGCGGCCGGATCCGCTGGGGCTGCCGGGCTGGGTGGCGTACCTGAGTCCGCTGGTCGCCTTCGTGGTGTTCGTGCCCGCGTCGCTGGCGTGGCGGGCGGGCCTTCGTTCGTACCGGAGTACGGGGAGCTGAGCTGAGCACGTGGATGCGTTGATCGAACTGCACGAAGTGGCGAAGGTCTTTGACGTACGGCGTCGGGCCGGGCGGTTCCGGCGGGAGAAACACCAGGTCAGGGCGGTGGACGGGATCAGCTTCGAGGTCGCGCGGGGGGAGGTGGTCGGCTACATCGGGCCCAATGGCGCCGGGAAGTCGACGACGATCAAGATGCTGACCGGGATCCTGACCCCGAGCGGCGGCCGGCTGCGGGTCGCCGGGATCGATCCGTCGGCCGAGCGGACCCGGCTGGCGAGCCGGATCGGGGTGGTGTTCGGGCAGCGTACGACGCTGTGGTGGGACCTGCCGCTGAAGGACTCGTACGGGCTGATGCGCCGGATGTACCGGATCCCCGAGGAGCGGTTCCGCCGGAACCTGGACCGGTGCGTGGAGCAGCTGGACCTCGGCGCGCTGCTCGACGTGCCGGTGCGGCAGTTGTCGCTGGGGCAGCGGATGCGCGGGGACATCGCGGCGGCGCTGCTGCACGACCCGGACGTGCTGTACCTGGACGAGCCGACGATCGGGCTGGACGTCATCAGCAAGGCGAAGGTGCGGGGCTTCCTGCGGCAGCTGAACGAGGAGCTCGGGACGACGGTGCTGCTCACCACGCACGACCTGCAGGACATCGAGCAGCTCTGCGAACGGGTGATGGTGATCGACCACGGCCGGCTGATGTACGACGGGCCGCTGGGCGGGCTGCACTCGGCGGGCGGCGCGGGGGAGAGCGAGCGGACCCTGGTGGTGGACCTGGAGCGGGAGCTTCCGCCGATCGAGGTGGCGGGGGCGCGGACGGTGCGGGTGGAGGGGCCGCGGCAGTGGCTGGCGTTTCCGGCCGGGCAGTCGGCGGCTCCGCTGGTGGCGGCGGTGGCGGCGGCGTATCCGCTGGTGGACCTGTCGGTGCGGGAGCCGGACATCGAGGACGTGATCGCGCGGATGTACGCGGGGCGGGGGTGACCGGTGCGCTGCCGGGCGGGGTGCGCTGCTGGTCGGGGTGCGCTGCGCGTCGGGGTGCGCTGCGGGTCCGGGTCACGTAACTCGCATGAATGGCTAGGCTGTTGGTCATGAGCGATGACCGGCGGGACCTGCCCGATCTGCGGGCCTCGGACGCGGACCGCGAACGGGTCGCCGAGCGGCTGCGCGATGCGGTCGCCGAGGGGCGGCTCGACATGGAGGAGTTCGAGGAGCGGCTGGAGGCGGCGTTCAGCGCCCGTACGTACGCCGAGCTGGAGCCGCTGACCAGGGACCTTCCGGCGGCGCCGGCGGGCGGGCCGGGAGCCGGTCCGCCGGCTGCGGGGGCGGCTGCGGGTGCGGGGGCCGGTTCCTGGCCGGTCCGGATCGGCGGGTCGGGGACTTCGTCGGCGGCGGTCGCGGTCATGGCGGGCTTCCGGCGTGCGGGACGGTGGACGGTGCCGGCACGGTTCGACGCGGTGGCGTTCTGGGGCGGCGGGAAGATCGACCTGCGCGAGGCTCGGTTCGCGGAACGCGAGGTCGTGATCAACTGCTTCGCCGTCATGGGCGGCATCGAGGTCGTCGTGCCGCCGGGCGTGGAGCTGGACGTACGCGGCTTCGGCCTGATGGGAGCCTTCGACCAGAAGGACTTCCCCGGTCCGGCGGAACCAGGCGCTCCGCGCGTGGTGGTGACGGGCTTCGCCTTCTGGGGCGGGGTCGAGGTCAAGGTGAAGGCGCCGAAGGGCGCGAAGTCGGCGAAGGCGCCGAAGTCGGCGAAGGCGCCGAAGTCGGCGAAGACGCCGACGGACCCGGAGCTGCCACCCGCAGGCCCCTCCCTGCGCAAGGAGCTCTAGCGGGTCCGGCTGCCGCCCCCTGGGGTGGGCAGACGTCGGCCCCCCGGGTGTGGGCAGGCGTCCCGCAGGGCGATGGGGGTCCCCCCTGCTCGAGCGCAGTCGAGAGCTTGGGGGAGGGTGGGCACACCGGGACACCCCCGCTCAGCGGTCGTACCCACCCCCGGCAGCTGCACCTTGCTCAGCGGTCGCACGCCGCTCAGCGGAAACCCTGCTCCGCCGAAGCGCACCGCTCCGCTGGAGCCGGGCACCGAACCCGCGCACGGAGGACACGAGGGCCCCGAGAAGCCCCACTGGCGTGCCGGGAACTCCTGGAGCCCTCCGGGAGTCGGATGCTATGCAGACAAAGCAGGCGCCCCGGCGCCCCCGGGGGAAGGCAGGAGCACGTGGAACGCACAGCGCGACGCGCGGCCGTCGCACCAGGCAGCGGTACCGGCTCCGGCCCGGGCGGCCCGGGCAGCCCGGCCGGCGGCGGCTCCGGCGGCGGCTCCGGCCCCGGCGGCGGCCCCGGCGGCTCCGGCCCGCCCCGCGGCGGCACCCCCGGCGGCGGCTTCGTGTTCAACGCCGCGGACGAGGAGCGCAGACGCGGCGTCCGCCGTATGAAGGCCACGGCGACGGGCCTGCTCCTCCTGGTCGCACTGGTCTACGTCCTCGCGAAGGTCGCGCAGAACGCCTGGGGAGCGGGCGGCTGGGCCGGCTACGTCGCGGCCGCCGCCGAGGCCGGCATGGTGGGCGCGCTGGCCGACTGGTTCGCGGTCACGGCGCTGTTCCGGCGCCCGCTCGGCCTGCCCATCCCGCACACGGCGATCATCCCGACCAAGAAGGACCAGCTCGGGGTCTCGCTGGGCGAGTTCGTGGGGGAGAACTTCCTCTCCCCGGACGTCGTACGCGCCCGCCTGCACGCCCTCTCCATCGGCGGCCGGCTCGGGTCCTGGCTGGCCGAGCCCGCGCACGCCGACCGGGTCACGGCGGAGCTGGCGACGGCCCTGCGCGGCGCGCTCACCGTCCTGCGGGACTCCGACGTCCAGGCGGTGGTCGGTGAGGCGATCACGCGGCGGGCGGAGACCGCCGAGATCGCGCCCGGGGTCGGCAAGACCCTGGAGCGGATCGTTTCGGACGGCGGCCACCGGCGGGTGGTGGACCTGATGTGCGCCAAGGCCGCCGACTGGCTGGTCCTGCACGGGGACTCCGTGATGGACGCGGTGCAGGGCGGTGCGCCCGGCTGGACCCCGCGGTTCGTGGACCGCAAGGTCGGCGAACGCGTCTACAAGGAGCTGCTGCGGTTCGTCACGGAGATGCGGGACATGCCGCAGCACCCGGCGCGCGGTGCGGTCGACCGATTCCTCCGGGACTTCGCGGCGGATCTGCAGGCGGACTCCGAAACCCGGGTCCGGGTGGAGCGGCTGAAGTCGGAGATCCTGGCGCGCGGCGAGGTCCAGGACGTCATCGCCTCGGCCTGGTCGGCGATCCGGTCGATGATCCTCTCGGCGGCCGAGGACGAGCGGAGCGAGCTGCGGCTCCGGGTACGGTCCTCGCTGATGTCGCTGGGGGCGCGGCTGGCGTCGGACGGACGGCTCCAGGACAAGGTGGAGGGGTGGATCGAGGGGGCGCTGGTGTACGTGGTCACCAACTACCGGGCCGAGATCACCTCGCTGATCACGGACACGGTGGCGGGCTGGGACGCCGAGCACACCTCCCGCAAGATCGAGGCGCACATCGGCCGCGACCTGCAGTTCATCCGGATCAACGGCACGGTGGTCGGCGCCCTGGCGGGCCTGCTGATCTACTCGGTGTCGCAGGCGCTGGGGGCGTGACGCGACTGCCGTGACGGGGAGACGGGGTGACGGGGTGACGGGGGTGACGGAGCGGCGGCGATCCCGCCGCCCGCGTCCCCCCTGCGGCGGGTCAGCCCCGGTCGGCGACGGCCCAGGAGGCCGTGGCGACGACACCGGCGACGCCGAGCACGGCCGGCCAGGCCCCGATCTTCTTGGCCAGCGGGTGCGACCCGGCGAACGCCGCCACGTACAGCGTGCCGAGCGCGGCCGCGGCGGGGGTGCCCGCCCGGCGGTACCACTCGCGGCCGGCCGCGAGCCCGGCCGCGCCGAGCACGACCCCGCCCAGCGGGCGCTTCCGGGTGAACCGCGCGACCGCATAGCCGCCGACCAGCCCTGCGGCGGCCACTGCTGAGGTCGGAACCTGAGCCATGAATCCTGTCCCTTCGCCGGAATTCGTCCAAGACGTCATGAGCCGTCTCGTGAGCTCTCGAGGCTAACGCGATCGTCGTACGAAACGACGTACCGCCAGCAATCCCAGCAGCAGCACCACGCCACCGACCACGGCATCGGGCACGGCCTCCTGCACGGGCGCGGGCAGCAGCGCGAGGAACCCCAGCACGAGCAGGAACGTGAGGGCACACGCGCCGAGCGCGCCGACCAGTCTCTCCATGCCCGTCCAACGCCCCGGGCGGCCGCCCGACACGGGCCGGGGCGAACGGGCCGTCGGGCACCCGACACGGGTGGATTTGTCGCACACTCGCCGCATCCGCCGATCCCGCGACTCCGGGAACGCCCCGGCCCTACATTCACTCTCCATAGGGGAGTAAATGCCCCACCCATCCCAGGATCGGAATGAAACCGGTGATCTGCTACGGACCGACGGTCCTCGACCTGGCGGACGAACTCCTCGACGCCTACGCCGAGGTGTTCTCGGCCCCGCCGTGGAACGAGAACGAAGAAACCATTCGCCAGTTCGCGGGCCGGCTGACCGCCGACGCCCGCCGCACCGGCTTCCGTACCGCCCTCGCCCAGTCCGAGGCCGGCATCGACGGCTTCGCCACCGGCTGGCTGACCCAGACCTCCTTCCCCACGGACCGCGGCTACGCCCAGGTAGCCGCCCAGCTCGGTCCGGACCGGGTCCGCGACCTCCTGGTCGGAGCCCTGGAGATCGACGAACTCGCCGTACGCCCCCACGCCCGCGGCCAGGGCACCGGTCGCGCCCTGCTCGCCGAGATCACCGCCGACGCCCCGGCCCGCCGCGCCTGGCTCCTCACCTCCCGCACGGCGACGGACACCGTGGCCACGTACCACCGCCTCGGCTGGCACGAGGTCGCCCCCCTCCCGGGCACCCACAACGCCGTCGTGGTCTTCCTCTCCCCGCACCACCCCGGTCACTGAGCGTTACGAACCTCCGCCCCCGGGGCATCCCCGCCCCATGACGACGACAACACCCCCGCCGGCACAGCCGCCCCACCACCCCCCGCTCCGGCCCGGGCCGCCACACGAGGCCCCACCCCGGGCCGCCCGGCCCCGTCGGCCGACCCACCGAGGGCCGCACCCGGAGCCCGGCCATCCTGCGGCCCCGGTGGCCACCCGCCCCGCGGCCGGGGAAGGCGGACGCGGACAGTCCGGGGCGGACAGGCTTCGGGAGGCTCCGGAGGGTGGGCACGGACAGGCCGGGTACGGCGGTGGGCACCGGCGCCCCGGGGCCGACGGGCGGCACGGTACGGCCGTCGCGCAGCGACAGCTGAACCTGGCGACCCACCGACAACTCCGCGAGGCCGGAATCGCGCCCTCCACCATCAGGAACCGCTGCCGCCCCGGCGGCCCCTGGCAGCGCCTCCTGCCCCGGGTCCACCTCCTCCAGACCGGCCCCCCGGACCACCGCCAGCGCGCCCTCGCCGCGGTCCTCTACGCCGCCGGGCCCACCACGAGCGACCCCCTCTCCGGCGCGACCGCAGCCCTCACCGGCGGAGCCGCCCTCGCCCTGCTCGGCGTACGCGAAGCGCCATCGGCCCCGTACGACGTCCTGATCCGCGCCCCGCGCCGGCTCCGGCCGGCCGCCGACACCCGGCCGTGGCCGACCACCCGCTGGCCGGTCACCCTGTCCGTCACCGGCATCCCCTGCGCCCGCCCGCTCCGCGCCGCGGCGGACTTCGCGGCCCGCACCGACAGCCCGGATCTGGTCCGCTCGGTCCTGGCCCACGTGGTCCAGTCGGGCTGGTGCCACCCGGCCGACCTCCACGCCGAACTCCGCGCGGCCCGCCTCCTCAACCGCCCCGCGGCCCGCGAGGCGGCCGCCGAACTCCTCGCCGGAACCCGCTCCCCGGCCGAGGCCCAGGCCCGCGAAACCCTCGCGGCGACCGACCTCCCGACCCCCCTCTGGAACGCCCGCCTCTACACCCCGGACGGCCACTTCCTCGCCACCCCGGACGCGTACTGGCCGGACCACGGCGTGGCCCTGGAGATCGACTCAGTCGAATACCACTTCACCCGCGACGCCTGGCACGCCACCCTCCACCGCCGCCTCCGCCTGGAATCCCACGGCATCCTGGTCGTATCCACCACCCCCTCCCTCCTCCGCACCACCCCCACAACCGTCATCTCCGCCCTCCGCACCCTCCTCACCCTGACCACCTCCCGCCCGGCGCCTCCATCGGCCCTCGCCCGCGGCCATCAGCAGCTCGAATTCCCCCTGACCTGGTGATCGCCCGGATCGGGGCGTCGACAATGGACGTGTGGAGAAACTCCAGACGACGGCCGGAGTGCGCCGACGCATGAGCAGCCAGAAGAGCCGTGACACCGGGGTCGAGGTCGCCCTGCGGAAGCTGCTGCATGCTTCCGGCCTGCGCTACCGGATCCACCGGCGCCCGATGAAGGGGGTGCGTCGGGAGGCGGACATCGTGTTCGGGCCCGTCAAGGTGGCCGTGTTCGTCGACGGCTGCTTCTGGCACGGCTGCCCGGAACACGCGACCTGGCCACGGAACAACGCCGAGTTCTGGCGGACGAAGATCGAGGGCAATCGCCGGCGGGACGTGGACACGGACGTCCGCCTCGCCGAGGCGGGTTGGCTGCCCGTACGGATCTGGGAGCACGAGGACGCGACGGTGGCGGCGGAGCGCGTCATCGAGGCCGTCGCGGAGCGTCGCGAGGCGGCGGCGCTCCGGCGGGCCACGCGCAGGGCGGGTAAGTTCATTTGACAGCCGAAATCTGTCAAATGTCGCTGATACGCTGAGCGTTTCCAAGAGCGTGTCGGGTACGGACGGGGGCGTTCAGTGGGGGAGAGCAGGGCAGGTTTCGGTCCTTGGCTGGAAGGACAGTTGGATCGTCTGGACATGTCCCGGGGCGAACTGGCCCAGCGGCTGGGCTTCACCGTCGCGATGATTTCCGCCTGGGCCGACGGCCGTTCGGAGCCCCGTGAGGACACCAGAACGGCCCTGGCCGAGATCTTCGGATCGGCACCCCCCTCGTCGGAGCGCGGCGTGCCCGACGCCGTCACCGCAGGCCCCCTGCGGTGGTACCACCGCCGTGCCCACGCGGACGGTGGTCGGGAGTACGGCAACGCCGCGGCGTTCGCCTTCGACGCGGACATGGCGGTCCTCACCCGAGAGGCGACCCAGAACTCGTTGGACGAACGGCTCGATCCACGTGCGCCGGTGCGGGTCGAGTACACGTTGCACGAGCTCACCGGTACGCGCCTGCGGGAATTCCTCGCGGCCCTGCACTGGGACGAACTCCGCCCGCACTACGAGCAGGCCGCCGCAGCACAGCAGAAGGTCTCGCGGAGCCTCCGCGCGGCACTGGAGGAGCTGCGCACGGCGGATTCGCTGCTCCTGCTGAGGGTGGACGACCACAACGCGACCGGTCTCACCGGTCCCGAGTACGAGGACGGTCGGTTCGCCGCAGTGGTCCGGCGGCAGCTGGACAGCCGCAAGGAGTCCGGCAGCCGGGCGGGCGGTTCTTACGGCCTGGGCAAGGCCACCCTCTGGGCGACGAGCCGGTTCGGTCTGGTGCTGGTCAACTCCACCCTGTCCGAAGCGCATGAAGGGCGCACCGACCGCCGGGTGATCGGCCGTCTCGACCTCCCGTGGCACGAGGTCGACGGGATCGCGTACGCGGGACCGGCCTGGTTCGGCGAGCCGGACACGGCCGCCGAGCACCGGGACGTGTCCCGGTCCTGGTGGGCCGAGGGGCAGACGGTCCGGGACCTCCATCTCGAACGACGTGGTGCCGAACCGGGAACGTCGTTCCTCATCGTCGGCGCCCACGACGCGTCGGGAGACGCGGAAGACCTCCGGGAGCTGCACGACAAGTTGGTCCGTTCCCTCGCGGACGGATTCTGGGCCGCGATGGTCGGGGGACGACAGGCCGGTGCGCTGCTGCAGGCGACCGTGCGGACCCTGCGGGACGGACAGGAGGTCGTGCCCGAGGAGCGCGTGGACCCCTCGATCCGGCACCCGGCTCTGTGCCGTGCGCTCCGGGCGTACCTCGACGGCGACACGGTGGCGGCGCTCACGTCGGAGGAGCAGGTTGCCGTGGTCGACGTACCGCTCGTGGTGACCCCTCTCAAGGGGCGTGCCGGTGCGCGTGCGAAGGGGCGGGAGCACAAGGCGGTCCTGTTGCTCACCCCCGCGGCCGACGGGGACGAGAGGCACAGTCGCGTCGTCTGCATGCGGGGCAACCGCATGACGATCACCGAACACCGGCCGCGGGAGCTGCCGCCGGGCTCCATTCCGTTCCAGGCCGTGCTGCTGGCCGGGTACGCGACGGAGCGGGAGGGGGACGACGTCGCGCTCGCCGAGGCGTTCCTGCGTGCGTCGGAGCCGCCGGAGCACGACCGCTGGGACCGTACGGAGGAGCTCACCTCGCTCTACGAACGGGGTGCGCTCACCCGGCTGAAGGAGTTTCGGGCGGAGATCGACAAGGCCGTCCGCGGTCTGGTGCAGCGGGATGCGACCCCGCGCACCGAAGGCCCGGCGGGGCTGCGGGAACTGCTGCGTCTGGATCACGATGTGCCGGCGCAACGCCGATCGACGGCGTTCCCGACCGTGGACAGGCTCGATGCCCGTGTGGAGCCGTCCGGCGCGTGGAGCGTGACGGTGACGGTCAAGCTGCCCGCCGCCGAGGATCCGTGGCTCCTGACGCCGGTCGCGAAGTTCGACGTGAGGTCCGGAGGAAAGCCGGTGGTGGACTGGGCGAGCCTGGCCGCCACGGAGAACTGCCGGATCGACCGCGGACACCTGGTGGTCGATGCCGGAGTCCGGCGGGTGGAGTTCCGGGGAATCACCGATCCCGCCAGTCACCCCGTGCCCGGTGCTCTGGCCCGCTTGGTCGTCGAGGTCCAGAAGACCCGCGGAGGTGCCGTGTGATCCGGGCGTTCCCCTATCCCGTCCTGTTCGGCGACGTCGCCGTCCGGGTCCTCTCCGTTCGGGTGGACGGTGACGAACTTCCCTATTCGATGATCTCTCCGTCGGGGCGTACGGTCGCCCTGCACCAGGCCGGTCGTGGCTCGTGGGAACGGGCTCGTCTCCGGGTGGCGGTGACCGTTCCGGACTCGGAATTGGCCGACGGGCCCTGGTCGGACGTGGTGTTCCTCGCGACCCTGTCCGAGAAGGCGACCAATGCCCGGGCCACCGGGGTGCTTCACAGGACCGCAGGCGGGACGGTCGAGGGCACCGTCGAGTTGGACCGGGCGCGTCACCATGACCGGGTCACGCTGGGTGTGTCCGTCGTGGCGACCGTCGACGGGGTCGCGGGACGACTGATCGGTTCCGGCAAGGAACCCTGGTATGTGGATCTCCGTGCCTCGACCCCGGAACGGGGTCAGGAGATCGAGATCGTCGAGACCGATTTCGGCGGTGGAGAACACGAGTGGTTGCGCCCCTACCGGGAATCGGTGTGGATCGTCGAGACGACGGGTGACATGCCCACCGTCTACCTGAACACGGCGGCGGTGGAGGGACTGATCGAGCTTCTCCACGCGCGCGGTGGGACACCGGCAGAGCGGGCGGTCCGCGACATGACGCACAGCATGATCGCCCAGGATGCGTGGACGGCGATGTTCCACAGCGCCGCCGGTGACCTGGACACCGACGAGGACGGCACCCCGATCATGCCGAGCGGCTGGCGTGAGTCGGTGCTGCGCTCCATGCTCCCCCACGTACTGCCCGGACTTCAGCCCGCGGATGCCTTGCACGAGATCCTGCAGCGTCGGGAGAAGGGCTACGGCTGGGCGGAGCTCCAGACCGGCGTGCAGTTCGCCGCGGGCCGGCGCAGCCGCAACGGAAGGAACCTGACCACCGCGGTTCGCTCGCTGGGCGCCGCGCTCGAAGCGGGAGGGGATCGATGAGCCGCGGAGACGTCCACGATTTTCCGCCCACCCTCGGGCTGTTGCCCGACATGGCGGCCGCGCGGCATCTGTCCCTTGCCGTGCAGACCGGTGAGCAGAGGCCGCCCCAGGTCGCACTCCGGCGGGCTTCGGAGACACTCGGTCCGGCCCGGCGCTGGCAGACGGAACCAGTGCGCGAGCTGGTCGACAAGGCCATGGAACGGTTCGATTCGAGGAGGGCCGAGGCGGACGGCTGGTTGGCTCCTCGCCTGCATGCCACCCTGCGCATGACGCGTTCCGAGGCGGCGGACAGCCGTCTGTGGAACTTCCTCGCCATGGTCGTGGCTCCCGATTACGTGTCCTGGCGTCACAGGGGAGCCGACTCCGAGGACGGGCTGGGGACGGTCCAGGCCGCTCGCTTCCGAGGGCCGCATTACACCCAGGCCTTCTCGCGTCTGTGGTGGGCCGCCGAGCTGTTCCGCGATGGATCCGATTACCGGCCGGTGGAGACCGCCTGCCGGGTGCAGGACGTCCTGCAGACCACCATGCGCCTGGACGTGATCGACCACCGGCCCACCGCCCAGGCGATGCTGCGGGTGATCGAGCGCCGTATGGCCGAGGGCGCCACACGCATGGGAGATCGCGTCAACGCCTTCTCCGCGGCGGTGAACACGGCGGGCAGCACCCTGGTCTACGACGTGCTGGCGCCGGACGAGACACCGGACACCGACGCTCTGCGGGACTGGATCGACGACTCCGAGGACGCCCCGCCGGTGCCCTGGGACGCCCTGCCCGACGGACCGGACGACGGGCCGGTCCGCGCCGGGGCGGTCGATGCTCTCGTCCCGATCTTCGAAGAGCTCCTCAAGAGCGCTCCGCTGAGGAACCGGTCGAAGGGCGTCAGGGTTCCCGCGGCCCGGACACCCGCCGGGGTGTCCCTGGTGAAGGCCACGGACCGGAGCTGATCACCAGGCCGAGGAGGATCAGGACCCCGGGGCAAGGAACCGGTGGATCGACTCGGCCAGGGCCCGTCCGAGTCCGACGGGCACCGCGTTGCCGATCTGCCGGGCGATCTGGGTCTTGGTCCCGAACCACTTGAAGCCCTCGGGGAACCCCTGGATCAAGGCGGCCTCGTAGTGGGTGATGGGCCGGGGATCAGAGGGGTGCAGATAGCGCCCCTTCTCCGGCTTGTAGAACTCGGTGCGAATCGTGACGGAGGGCGAGTCCCACCGAAGCCGGCCCATGACATCGCCCGATCCCGAGTTGTGCTTGTCCCAGCTTTCGGTCGACAGGGGGTGCTCGGGGGTGTTCAGGAGTTCGTATCCGGCGTCCGTCGAGAGTCGGATCTCGCCCTTCGAATCGAGCCGGTAGTAGACCCCGCGAAGGTTCTTCCGGTTCCCACCTTCGGGAATCGCCTTGTACCGGGCCCGGGAAAGTGTAACCGGATTGCGGCCGAAATGCAGGTCCCTGGTGAGGTAATGGCCGGGAACTCCGGCCACAAGGGGTTCCTCGCCGACCCGGGGTTCGGGGAGCCCGTCCGCGAGTGACTTCTTGTCGGACTTCTCGAAGATGTCCCGAACCGAATTCCATCGGGGCTTCCCCGGGCCCTCGGTGCCGCCGGCCTGGAAAAGGGCAGCCTGGGCCCCGTCCGCCTCGGGAGCGTCCCCGCGCTTGTCGTGAGTCGCGTCGGGGTGGACGAGCGGTTCCGCGAAATCCTTGTGCGTACAGATGACTATGACCCGTTTGCGGGCCTGGGGAACACCGTAGTCGGCGGCATTGAGCAGTGCGGGGACCACGGTGTAGTCGTGGAGCGGATGCCCCGGGGTTTTCGACGCGGTGCAGAGGTCCTGGTATTGCGGGGACTTCAGAAACCGGTCGACGTTCTCGATGACGAACAGTTTGGGGTGGACCTTGGCGACCACCTTGACGTATTCCTGCCACAGTTCGTTCCGCGGATCGTCGGGGTCCTCCTTGCCGAGGCCCGAGAAGCCCTGGCAGGGCGGACCGCCCATGATCACGTCGACTTCGCCCTTGAACTCCGTGGCGTCGAACTTGGCGATGTCGCCCGGGTAGACGTGAGCGCGACCGAAGTTGGCGGCGTACGTCGATGCAGCGGCCGCGTCGAACTCGACTGCGGCGACGGGCGTGAACGGGTTGCCGCCACTCTTCGGTTCATACGTGGCGAAACCGGCAGAAAAGCCACCTGCCCCGGCGAACAGGTCCATTACTCGGACCTGTCCGGAATGTGATGCCTGGGGCTGCGTGCTGGTCATGGGTTCCAAGTGTAATCACTGTCAAGCCGGGTCATCCCGGTCGTTGTGGAAGGCGGGAGCGGTTCCTCACGCCCGGAGGGCGGCGGCGATCGCCGCCCCCAGGGCCTGCCCGACCGGCGGCGGTGAGGCATGGCCGATCTGCCGGTACCGGGCGGTCTTCCGGCCGGCGAAAGCCCAGTCCTCCGGGAAACCCTGCAGGATCGCGGTCTGTTCCGTGGTCAGCCTGACCAGGCCCTCGCGGCCCAGACCGGGATCCCAGACGAAGGAGCGGTCCGGTACGGCGTCCGCGATGCTGCCGCCGTACACGCCCATGCGCTCCCAGGCCGTCTTCGTCCCCCTCGGTCCGAGGTCACCACCACCGCGGTCCCAGGACCCTCCGACGATGGTGCGGGCCGGCTCGTCCGCCTGGCGGGCCCAGCGCTCGGCGTCCGCCCAGCCCCGCGTGGCCATGGACCGACCCAGGGCCTCGCCGACCGTCCGGTGTTCCTTCACGGTCGGCGAGGGTTCGACGAACGCGTCCAGCGCGTCCCCCTTGAAGGCGACGAGGATGCCCTGCAGGCGGATCTGCGGAACCCCGAAGTCGGCGGCGTTGACCACGAACCACCTGTGGCGATAGCCGAGGTGCGCCAACTCCTCCGCGATGTAGTCGCGGAGAGGCTCGTAGTCGGCCCTCCTGACCAGGTGCGGGACGTTCTCTATCAGCAGCGCCCGAGGCTGTACACCGTGGAGCAGCCAAATCGTCGCCTGGAGCAGGCGCACCTCGGCCTCGCTGTCCTTGCGGTTCACCGTGGCGGTCGCCTTCACCCGGGGCAGCCCCGCCGACAGCAGGTCGACGTCGTACGTCCGGGTGTGCTCGGAGGGGTCGAAGGCCAGGAGGTCACCCTCGTGCACGCTCCACCCAGGACGGTTCGACCGCAGCGTCTCGCATGCCACGTCACGATCGTCCACGAGCAGCACCGGGTCGAAGCCCGCCCGCTCCAGGCCGAGCGCGAGCCCACCTGCCCCGGAGCAGACGTCAAGTGAGCGCAGTCGCCCCGGTTCCCGATCGTTCACGCGTCTCCCCCGACACCCGCAGCCGACCCCGACGAGCAGATCACCGAACGGCGATCTTCGAGACGTCGATGATCGCATCCTGGCTCGACGAGATCGTCGTGAACTGGACAACCTGGCCGTTCGCGCTGTGGGCCGCCGCAGGGGCCACGAACGCGAAGGCCATCACGAGCCTGCCGGCGTCGATGCTCCCGTCCTGGAACGACTCCCGGTGCTCCCGTTCCACGATCGGGTACAGGACCACCGCGCCCCGCCGGTCGGCGACCAGGGACTCCGTCGCCGGGTCGCCGGAGTCGGGCAGGGCCCCGGCGATGCGGTGGGCCACACCACGGTGCTTCTTGTCGCTGATCGCACCGAAGAGCGGGAACCGGTCCCGACGGCGGTCACGCTCGAACCAGGAGTAACGGCGTCCCTCCGAGCCGAGGACCACGCTCTTTCCGTGGGCTCCCGCATGCTGGGGCGCCAGCACCACCCACTCCTCGACCAGACCCTTCTTGGTGATCTCCTCGATGTAACGCAGGTGGGGAGCGAACTGTTGCGGGTGCTCCCACACGAGTTCGCTCACGAGCGACAGGAAGTCGTCCGCCCCGAGAGTGCCGGTCAGCGCGCGGTAGCGGTGGACCACCTTCCCCGCCTTCTCGTCCTCCAGGGTGCAGGCGTACGTCCCGGCGTCCCGGCCCAGGGAGTCGAGCACGGGCACCCACAGCCCGGTGTTGCCCGCGAGGTCCGCACGCTTCTGCGGATAGGCCGTCGGCTCCTCCCACCGACCGGCCGACCGCACCAGTTCGAGCCTCGCGTTGTACATCTTGTTCGGGCTCGTCGGCTTCAGCCACGGAAGGTGCTGCGACACCAATGGCGGAACCTTGTCCGGCGTGATCTGCGGCAGTCCGTCGACCATCACGGAGTAGCGTTCCAACTCGCCGCGGAACGCCTCTTCGTCCAGGCACAGGGCGTGGAACGCCTCGTACAGGTCGAGGTCCTTGTCCTTGTTGTTGCCCGTGCCGGCCTCGTTGCGCCCCAGGTAGAGGCGGATCAGGTCCCGGTACCCCCGCCGGAAGCCGAACCAGCGTCCCATCTGCATCAGGGCCGACGCGTTGCCCGCCCGGCGACGGAAGTAGGAGACGGTGAGCCCCTCGACGGTGAAGCCGCGCGCCAGCAACTGACCGCCCACCAGGATCTTCCAGATGGGCCGCTTGTCGAAGTCGGCCTCGCCGGTCTCCAGGTCCTTGTCCCCGTTCACCACGATGACGGGCCTGTCGTCCCGGCCGATGCGCATGGCGGCCGGTCCCACGAAGGGGATGAGGTCGTCGTACGTCGGGGGCACGGCATGACCGTCGGCGCGCACGGCCGACACCGGTGCGATGTCGGTCTCGAACAGCTTGCGCAGCCGCGCGTGCCCACTCGGGCCGGTGTACCCGGCGTTCTCCCAGAGGCCGAGCACCCGGGTGTGCAGTTCGCGGTGGTCGTTCGTCCGGACGGACTCGTGGACGAGCATCGTGTGGTGCTCGAAGTGGCCGTCACCGAGTCCGCCGACCTGCTCCCGGTACAGCTTCACGGCGGCCGTGAGGACGAACATGTCCATGGCCTCCCGCAGGCAGGTGTCGTCGTCGTCGGCGCCCGCGCCGATGTCTCGGACGTGGGCCAGCTCGTTGGAGTTGGCGAGGGTGCGTTCGCCCTCCTCCAGTGCGGAGTCGAGGTCGTGGAAGTCACGGGCGCCCATGTAACCCGCCGGACGCGGGAGGGAGATGATGAAGTCCTTGGGGAAGATGTCCTCGGTGTCGCTGGGGTCGACGAAGACGTTGGCGAACGGGGTGGCGGTGTACCCCACGTACTGGGCTCGCGGCAGCATCCTCAGCAGCTTGGAGATCTGCTCGTTGATGGCGCTGCGCTTCTCGGCCTCCGGCCTGGTGGTGTTGACCGAGGCCTCGTCCGATTCGTCGTCGATGATCAGGACCGGGATCTGGTCCAGGGGGGTCTTGATCTTCCCGAGGTCCTTGACCAGCTTCGAGAGCACGGTCTTGTTCTTCTTGACGACCATGAGCCGTCCCGCGCAGGCGTGGAGGTTCTCCGGGTCGTACAGCGGGCGGCCCGGCTTGCGCTTGTGGAACTCCAGAGCCGTGATCCCCTGGAGGAGGCTCTTGTAGTCGTCGTCGCGGGTGGTCATCCGCACGATGTCGAAGGCACCCAGGGCCGACGGCAGATCCCCGAAGGACAGGAAGCGCCCCGCCTGCCAGGCGGGGTCGTCCGCGTAGTCCGCCTCCGCCTCGGCGCTGCCCCGCAGGATGTTCTCCCGCCCCACGAGTTCCATGTCCAGGCGGCGCTGGGTCTGCGCCCGCAGCGTGTTGATGATTCCGCCGAGCACGATGACCAGGCGGTATCCGGAGTCGAAGGCCTTGGCGATGACACCCGTGAAGTTGGCCGTCTTGCCCGACTGGACGTAACCGACGACGAGCCCCTTGGACTGGTACGCCGCCTCGGCCGTGGGGTCGGCCAGGCGCTCGACGACCCGGTCCGTGGCCTCGTCCAGATCGGCGACGGCCTGGGCGGGCCACCCCTTGTCCGTGAGCAGGCGCCGGTACGCGGGCCAGTAGTAGGGCGGGGACGCCGGGGACGTCGGCGAGTACCAGGGACGGGGGGTGTCGCTGATGACCAGCGGGCCGGCCGTCCTCGAAACGGGAACGAGGTCGTCCAGCAGGGAGCCCGTCGTGGCGTCGACCCTCAGCAGCCCGTACACCTCGGTGCGTCGCTCGTCGGTGCGGGGCGCGGTCGAGGACCAGGCGGGGTCCTCCGCGTAGTCCCACTTGGTCAGTTGCCGGCGCCACAGCTCGACCACCGGATCCGTGGCGTGCGCGGTTCCCAGGGCCTCCCGGAAGTCGGCTTCCGAGGCGTGTGCCTCGGCTTCCGGTGCCATGTCGTCCACCTGGTACGCGAGCGCCTTCGCGAGGCTCTTCGGGCGGCTGCCGTCCAGGTCCGCGAGCACGGCGCGGTGCAGTTCGAGTCTGAGGTCTTCGGGGGTGGTCATCGCGGTTCCTGGGGTCGTCACGGGAGGCGGAAATCGGTGAGGTCGACGGGGGCCCCGGGCACGGGGCCCAAGTGGTTCAGCCGTATGTCGTAGTCGATCGACAGCACGTGATCACGGACATCGGGCGGCAGCATGGCCCGGGTGAGGCGGGGCAGCCTGTCCGCGGGCACCAGAAGCGGGTCGCTGCGCAGGGTCCACCGCTCGTCGTCCGGTTCGGTCGGGCTCCAGCCGGTCCGGCCGAGAGCTTCTTCCAGGCGCGCTCCCGCGATCCGGGAGGCAGCGCGTGCGTCCCGGACGACCGAGGCCACGGACTCCTGGAGCGACCGCCCGCCCGTCCCGCCGCGGGTCAGCTGCAGCGACGCCAGCCAGAGAGGGCGCCCGTTCGTCTCCTCCAGCTGGCCGATTCCGTGGACGGTGTGTCTGCGGTCCTCGCACGAGGTCGTCTTCACCTCGACGTCCGAGTCGGGCAGACCGAAGTCATGCTGTTCGCTTCGGGAGCCGGTCCAGGAGGTGACGGCCCCCTCCCAGCCGTGCGTTCGGGCCACCGAGAGCAGGACCGCGAGCTCACCGTGCAGCCCGATGCGCCGCTGGGCGCCCAGTCCGCGGGGCCGCGAGAGCAACCCGGCCCAGGCGTCGAGGGTCTCGTCCAGCGCCTGCCCCAGTTCGCGCTCACCGCTGACGATGCGGTCGGCGACGGCCATCAGCAGATCGTGGAAGTCCCTCATGAGTTCGACCTGAGTCGTGCGGACGCGGGCCATGCGCATGCCCCGGTGGGCGACCTGGTCGATGGCCACTGCCGGCACCGGGGAACGCGGCGGTTGCCGGTTGTGCCCGAGCTCCACGTGCAGTGCTATCCCGCGGCCGTCGTCGTCTATCTCGTAGGAGACGGTTCGTTCCGCGGTGGGAGCCGAAAGACGGTAGCTGGCCGCCTGGCGCAGACCGAGGTAGTACTCGACGGTCGACCAGGGGAGCCGGGGCTCAGTCATCGTCGGCCATGCGTTCGAGTTCGGCCCGTGCCGCGGCGACCAGGATGGACTGCCAGAGCTGGAGGTTGTCCTTCTCCCGGGAGCCGCTGTACTCCTTCTCGAACACCTGGTGTAGGAGCAGGTACATGAGGGACTTCAGTGTCGGCGCGTCGTTGAGTCCGCCACGCCGCCCACCGAGGACAGCGGAGCGGTAGTGCCGGTTGAGCACGATGACGCGGTCTTCTCGATCGATGTCGAAGAAGTTGCCGTTGTCCAGCTTCTCCCAGCGGACCGAGATGGGGTCCTCGTACGGCAGTACCGGAAGCTCGTCCTCCATCGCCTCGCGCAACGCGGGGTCGAATCCCTTGCCCGGTCCGATGACCGGCCTTCGGGTCGTACCCGCCTTCCTGCGGGCCTCCCGGTACACGGATTCGGCCGCGCCCACGTACTCGGTGAACGGACGGCCGTCGGAGTCCACGGCTTCGTTCAGCGCATCGGCGAACTCGGGGGACGTTTCGACTCCGTCCTTCTTCACGGTGAGTCGGAAGACGCCGTCGCCGTTCTCCGGCAGGTCGACTGCGATACGGGCGAGTGAGAGGTGTTGGTCGGGCTGCCGGAAGTTGTTCCAGCCGCCCGCCTGCACCAGCCGGTTGTGGCGGTAGAAGTAGAACCCCTGACGATCGAGTACGGAGCCGACCGCCTTGTATTCGTCCAGGGTGGACTTGGCGGGCCAGACGTGGGCGTCGAGGACCACGCCCCCCACCGAGGGCAGGGGGGCCGTGAACCTCCGTGGGAACTCCGGGTGGCCGGGCGTCGGGTAACCGAAGGGGTCCAAGGGGTCGACACCGAAGTTCATGTACTCGGTTCCGGTGTTGACGTCCTCCACGGCGATCGTGATGTTGAAGTCGTCAAGGGCGAGGAACCGGTGCAGCGAGAGGCCCAGCTGCATTCCCAGGCGGTTGATGGTGCGGTGCAGGTAGCGGTCGGTCTGCCCGCCCCCGCCGTGCGCGGGGAAGTTCTTCACTCCGTCCCAGCGGATGACCGTGCCCTGCCAGACGATGGGTCGCTCGGAGTAGCGGTCGATCAGGGTCTGGGCGTAGTCGGGGGCCACGATGTCGCACTGGTAGCCGTTCACGGCCCGTTCCATGAGCCAGCGCCGGCCGACCGCGCGGGTGCGTCGCGTCTTGGTGACGACGGTGACCGCGGAGGCGTGACTGAGCGAGGCCGACTTGAGTCCGGTCCCGAACATGCCCAGGGCGTTGGCGTCGTAGTCACGCCGGCCACCCACGGTCATGGCCACGTCGAGCTCATCCTCGGTCATGCCCTTGCCGTCGTCGATCACCAGCAGGCTGACGAGACGGTCCGCGTCGCGCAGGAAATGGATGACCACGTCGCGTGCGCCGGCGTCGATCGAGTTGTCGACCAGGTCCGCGATCGCTACCTCGAAGCCGTAGCCCTGGCTGCTCAGCGCCTCCATGTAGCGGGCGTCCGGAGGGAGGTGCTTGGTCCCGGTGGTCGGTACCTCGAACTGCCAGCGATCTGTCATTTCCTGCCTTGGTGTCGTCTCGTGCCGGGCACGAGCGTAGTACTCATACCCGGCACGCGGCAGAGGGGGAACGGCCGAAGTGGGAGACCGAGGCTTGGGGCATCGGCAGATTCAGATGCCGTGGCACGTGGCGTAGGGCTTGGTGGAGGTGCACCAGCAGGGGGAGGTGGGGGAGGGGGGCCAGGGGGTGGCTTTGCCGCGGGCGGCGAGGGTGGTGGCGTACTCGGCCAGGAGGGAGGGGGAGGCCGGGGAGGTCTTCTCGGAGGCGGCGAAGGCTTCGTAGGAGGGGACGCTGCCCGTGACGATGCCCAGGTTGTGGGTGCCGGAGGCGGCGAGGGTGCGGAGGGAGGTCTCGACGGCGGTCAGGTGGGCCGCGTGGGAGGGGTACTCCGTGGCGAGGGTGGGGTAGGCGGTGAGGAGTTCGGTGAGCTCCTCGACGGGCCAGTGGAGGAGGGCGACCGGAAAGGGCCGGGAGAGGGCGGCGCGGCGGTCGCCGAGTTCGGCGCGGAGGCGGGCGATCTCGGCGCGGAGTTCGGCGGGGTCGTTGGAGCCCAGGGCCCAGATGCGCTTGGGGTCGTGGAGTTCGTCGAGCGGGACGGGGCCGGTGTGGCGGGTGTCGGCGACCATGTCCCATTCGTCGTGCGGCAGTGCGAGCAGGCGGCGGACCCGGTGGCGGCCGGTGAGGAGGGCCGTGGTTGCCGGAGTGAGGGGTTCCGGTTCCTTGATCAGGAGGGTGGCGGCTTCCGTGAAGCACTCCTCGGCGGCGGCCAGTTCGTCGTGGGCTTCCAGGGCTTCCGCGATCACCTCCCACGGTGCCGGGTCGGTCGGTGCGGCGGCGCGGATGCCGGAGATCAGGGCGCGGGCCTCCGCCTCGTGGCCGTACTCCCAGAGATTGGCGGCCTGCAGGGCCTTCACGAGGTGGGGGTCGGCGGGGGAGGAGGACAGCAGCTGGTCGTAGAGGGTGCTCGCCCGGTCCCGTTCGTCGGCCAGTTCCAGGTGGGCCGCGGCCTGGAGGAGCAGTGGCTCCTGGTCCTCGGGGTAACGGGTCGCCGTGCGGATCAGACGCTCGGCTTCGGCGATGTGCTCGGCAGGCGTGTCGGGGCGCATGGTTCACACCGTACTGCCGCTGGTCAGTTGAGGGGGGAGGTCCTAGGGTGCCGGCCGTGAGAGATCGCATACCGGTGGTGGTGCAGCGGCGGAGCCGCGGGGTGCTGGCCCGGGGGTTGTGGGGTGGGGCTGAACTGGCGATCACCTTCGGGGTGGTTGTGTTGTTGCTGGTGGTGCATCAGGTGTGGTGGACGAACCGGCAGGCCGTCGCCGGCGCGAGGGAGCAGGTGGCGGTGTTGGAGGAGGAGTGGGGGGTGCCTCCGCTTCTTCCGTCTCCACGGCCGTCCGCGGCTGAGTCCGCGGCTGAGTCTGAATCTGAGGAGTCTGCGTCTGCGCCTGTGTCTCCGAATGCGCCTGATTTCGGGTCCGGGTCGGATGCCGGTTCCGGCCCCGGTTCCGGTTCGTCCTCCGGTGCTGGCCCCGGGGTGGGTGGGGGGTCGCGGGAGCGGGGGGCGTATGCCGTGCTGCGGATACCGCGGCTCGGGGTCGTGGTGCCGGTGGCCGAGGGGATCGGGCGGCGGGGGGTGCTCGACAAGGGGTACGTGGGGCACTACCCGGGGACGGCGGAGCCGGGGGCGCGGGGGAACTTCGCGCTGGCCGGGCACCGCAACACGCATGGTGAGCCCTTCCGGTACGTGAACCGGCTGCGGGCGGGGGACGAGATCTTCGTCGACGTGCGGGGGCGCAGGTACGTCTACGTGGTGGGGAAGGTGCTGCCGGAGACCTCGCCGCGGGACACCGGGGTGATCGCGGAGGTGCCGAGGAGTCTGGTGCGGCCCGAGTACGGGTACGACGGCCCCGGGTCGTACATCACGCTGACCACCTGCACGCCCGAGTACAGCTCCAAGTACCGGCTGGTGGTGTGGGGAACGCTGCGGTGAAGTTTTGCCGGGGGCGGGAACTCGGCGTCGGCGGGGTGCGTTGTGGGGGACAGTGCCGGGTGGTCCGGTGGAGGTGTGTCGCAGGGGCGGAGGGGAAGGGATGGGCAAGGGGTTCCGCGGTGCTTTCGTGCGGCTCGGGCCGGTCGCCGGGCCCGCTCTCCTGGTGTTCTTCGCGCTCCTGCTCGGGTCGGCCCTGGTGGGCTCGGCCGTGCTGGGCGAGGGCGGGCTGATCTCTGCCGTGAGCCTCGCGGCGACGGCCGTGCTGGGCTGTGTCGCCCTCGTCGCGCGGGCCGCCTCGCCTGTGCCGCCCACCCGCATACGTACCGCGATCCGTGATCGCGAGCAGCGTACGGCCTTCCTTCCGCAGCGTGATCCCGACGCCTCGGGCCGGGCCCGGCCCAGGGCGCCCGGCCGGCCGTCCCTGACGGCCGCGTAGGGGTTCCGTTCCGGTTTCCCGTTCGTCCTTTCGCGCTCCTGTGGTCAGGAGCGCCGCCCCTCGTGGTTCGTCACGCCGAGATCCCATGTTTTCGGTGCCGCCGTGCCCGTGCGGCCTTGTGGCCGTGCACGGCGGCAGGACTGACCCCGGAGGGTTCGCGTGTCCGTTTTTGGTGTGTTCGGTCTGCTCGTTTCCCGGCTTGCCGAGGTGCTCGACCCCGTCTTCGCGGCTTCCGCCACCGCGGTCGCGATCGTGGTGTTCACCGTTCTCGTACGGGTCGCCATGCACCCGCTGACCCGGGCCGCCTTCCGCGGCGAGCGGGCCAGGGCGGCGCTGGCGCCGCGGCTGGCCGAGCTCAAGCGCCGCCATCCCGGGCCGAAGAACGCCGACCGGCTGCAGAAGGCCGTCCTCGACCTGCATGCGGAGGCCGGCACGTCTCCGCTGGCCGGATGCCTGCCGATGCTGGTGCAGCTGCCGGTGTTCTTCGTGATGTACCGGGTGTTCTCGTCGGGGAAGGTCGACGGGGAGGTCAACGGGCTGCTCGGCGAGGAGCTGTTCGGTGCCCCGCTCGGCGGGACGTGGGGGGACGCCCTCGGTGACGGCGGCCTGCTCGGTGCGAGGGGGCTGGTGTTCCTCGGGCTGTTCGCGGCGATCGCGGCGGTGGCCGCGTGGACGGTGCTGCGGGCGCGGCGGGCCATGGCGGCGGGGAACGGCCCGGTGCTGCCCATCGCCGGCGGTGCGGGGCGCAAGGGTGCTGCCGGGTCCGGCGCGGACGAGCCGGGGGCGGCGGTGATGCGGCGGATGGTGAAGGTGATGCCGCTGATGGCGTTCGGGACGCTGGTCACCGCGGCCGTCGTGCCGCTCGCGGCGGGCCTCTACCTGCTGACCACCACCGCCTGGACGGCGGGCGAGCGCGCCTGGCTCCAGTACCGCTGGGCCAAGAGGGAGGAGGGGAAGAGCGGGGAGAAGGAAAAGGCCGGAATCGGGGCATAGCGGGGCGAGGGTGGAAGGTTACGGTCCAGTCTGTGAACAAGGTTTGCGCATTCGACCGGAACCTTGGAGGATCAACCAATCCTCCGATGGCCGCAACCCATCGTCCGGCCCGGGGCATGCCCAGGGCCGACCACCCTCGACCACGGGAGAATGCCCATGAAGCTGCTGCGTGTCGGTCCGGTGGGTGCTGAGCGCCCCGCACTGCTCGACCAGGACGGGACCCTCCGGGACCTGTCCGGCCTTGTCGCGGACGTGAACGGCGAGCTGCTCGCCGACGACTCCGCCCTGTCCCGGGTACGCGACGCGGCGGCCTCCGGTGAGCTTCCGGCGCTCGACGCGGAGGGGCAGCGGATCGGGTCGCCCGTCGGGCGGATCGGCAAGATCGTGGGCATCGGCCTGAACTACCACTGCCACGCGGCCGAGGTCGGCGCGGAGGCGCCCGCCGAGCCGATCGTCTTCATGAAGGCCCCGGACACCGTCGTCGGCCCGGACGACAACGTGCTGATCCCGCGCGGCAGCGTGAAGACCGACTGGGAGGCCGAGCTCGGCGTCGTCATCGGCGCCACCGCCCGCTACCTGTCCTCCGCCGAGGAGGCCCTCTCCCACGTCGCCGGCTACACCCTGGTGAACGACGTCACCGAGCGCGCCTTCCAGAACGAGCGCGGCGGCACCTGGGACAAGGGCAAGAACTGCGAGACCTTCACCCCGATCGGCCCGTGGCTGGTCACCGCCGACGAGGTCGCGGACCCGCAGGCGCTGGGCGTGAAGCTCTGGGTCAACGGCGAGCTCAAGCAGGACGGTACGACCGCCAGCCAGATCTTCCCGGTCGGCGAGGTCGTGCGGTACCTGAGCCACTTCATGACCCTCCACCCGGGCGACGTCATCGTCACCGGCACCCCGGCGGGTGTGGCTGCGGGGCAGCCGGAGCCCAAGCCGTTCCTGCGGGCCGGGGACGTCGTGGAGGTCGAGATCGAGGGCCTCGGCCGTCAGCGCCAGGAGTTCAAGAGCGCGTAGTCGGCTCGCTGCCGACGGGTGCAGGGGTGGGCGCCGCCTTCGGGCGGCGCCCACCCCTGCCGCGCATTGCGGTGGTCCGGTGGTCGGGTGGTCTGCCCGTTCCGGTGGTCCGCCGTCAGTTCCCGAGCGGGACGGTGACGCCCTCCGCCGAGGACCTGCGCGCCGCCTCCAGCACCTCCAGTGCGTGCGCCGCCTCGTACGCGGTGACCGGGGCCGGGCCGCCGTTCCGCAGGGCAGCCGCCACCGCCGCGTAGTACGCCGGGTAGTCGCCCGGTGCGGTCGGCTCCGGCCGCCCGCCGCCGGTCAGCGGGGACTCCCCGGAGCCGACCGTCCCCCAGCAGTGCTCGGGCTCCTCGCCCCACGGCCGGCCGGTGGGCCGGCGCCCCTCGCGCAGGGCCGCCTCCTGCGGGTCCAGGCCGTACTTCACGAAGCCCGCCGAAGAGCCCAGGACCCGGAAGCGCGGTCCCAGCTGGGCGGCGGTCGCGCTCATGTAGAGGTGGGAGCGGACCCCGTTCGCGTGGGTCAGCGCGATGAACGTGTCGTCGTCGGTCTCCGCGCCCGGGCGGCGCGTGTCGGTCTCGGCGTAGACCCGTACGGCCGGCCCGAACAGCACCAGCGCCTGGTCGACCAGGTGGCTGCCCAGGTCGTAGAGCAGGCCGCCGATCTCCTCCGGCGCGCCGGACTCGCGCCAGCCGCCCTTCAGCTGCGGCCGCCAGCGCTCGAAGCGGGACTCGAAGCGCTGGATCTCGCCCAGCTCGCCGGTCGCGATCAGCCGCCGCAGGGTGAGGAAGTCGTTGTCCCAGCGGCGGTTCTGGAAGACGGAGAGGAACGTGCCGCGCTGCTCGGCGAGCTCGGCCAGGGCGCGGGCCTCCGCGGCCGTGGCGGCCAGCGGCTTGTCCACGACCACCGGAATGCCGGCCTTCAGGGCGGTGGTGGCCAGCGGTACGTGCGTCTTGTTGGGGGAGGCGATCACGATGAGGTCGACGGCGGGGGTACGCGCGAACAGCTCGTCGGCGGTGGCGGCGATCCGGGCGTCGGGGAACTCGGCCCGCGCCTGCTCGCGCCGGTCGGGGCGGGTGGTGACCACGGTGTCGAGGACCAGCCCGTCGGTCGCGGCGACCAGGGGGGCGTGGAAGACGGAACCGGCGAGTCCGTAGCCGATGAGGCCGACGCGGAGGGGGCTGCCGGGTCGGGAGCCGTTGCTTGGGCTTGGGCTGCTCGTGCTGCTGGTGCTCATGGCGCCACTTTCGCAACAGTGTTGCCGAAGTGCAAGGAGGGGCGGAGAATGGGTGGGTGAACAGGGGAACTGGAGCGAACCTGCCGGGGCTGCGCGGACACAACGCCGCCTTGGTGCTGGGGCTGCTGCGCGAGGCGGGGGCGGCGGGACTCGGACGCGGCGAACTCGCGCTGCGCACGGGGCTGACCCCGCAAGCCGTCAGCAAGATCGCGGCCAGGCTGCGGGCGGACGGCCTGATCGCGGAGGCCGGCCGTGGCGAGTCCACCGGCGGCAAGCCCCGCACCCTGCTCAGACTGGTCCCGGAGGCCGGGTACGCGGTCGGCGTCCACCTCGACCGTGACGCGCTCCGGGTCGTCCGGGTGGACCTGGCCGGGCGCGTGGTGGCGGAGGCACGGTCGGCCGTGGACTTCGCGGCGGGGCCGGAGCCGGTGGTGGACGCGGTGGTGGCGGGCGTGCGGGAGGTGGGCGTACACGTCGGGGACGGCATGGCCTTCCTGTCGGATCCCTGGCCGGCCGCCCCCGGGGCGGGTGCGTCCGACGAGGGCCCGGCCGCCGTGGACGTACGCGTGGACGTACGTGCGCTCGGGCGCGCGGCGTGGCCGGTCCTGCTCGGGGTGGGGGTGGCGGCACCGGGCCCGCTCGACCGGCGGACCGGGGTGCTGGGCCGGGTCACCGGACACCCCGAGTGGGAGGGCTTCGCGCTCCGGGACGCGCTGGCCGAACGACTGGGGACTGCGGTGGACCTGGACAAGGACACCAACGCGGGGGCCGCGGCCGCCGCGGCCGCCGGCCGCCCGGGCCCGACGGCGTACGTGCACGTCGCCACGGGCGTCGGCGCCGGGCTGGTGCTGGACGGCGAGGTGTACCGCGGTCGGGACAGGCGCTCGGCGGCGGGCGAGTTCGGGCACCAGGTGCTGCTGCTGGACGGCCCGCCCTGCCGGTGCGGGGCGCGGGGGTGCGTGGAGGTGCTGTGCCTGGAGGCGGTGGCGCGGGGAGACCTGCCCGAGGCGGCCCGGGTGATCGGGGAGGCGGTGGCGAACCTGGTCGCGCTGCTGGACGTGGAGCGGGTGCTGCTGGGCGGACGGGTGGTGGAGGCGGACCCGGACGGTTTCGTGGCGGGCGTGGCGAGGGCCGTGGGGGCGCGGGGCGCGGCGGAGGTGCTGACGGCGAGGGCCGGGGTTGCGGAGGGGGCGGCCGAGCTGGTGCTGGCGCCCCTCTTCGGCCGCGCCGGCTAGGGGGTGTCTTGTCGATCAGGCCGGATCGGCCCGCGGCGTCTGGTGCCGTTCGCCGCAAGGCCGAAGCCCGGTTCCTGGTGTCCCTGGCCGCCTCGGCGGCATGACCCGCGCGGCCGTAGGTCGGCGGCCGGGGCCGAACGGGCGGAAACCGGGGTGAGGCAGGCGTGGCAGGCTGGAGGGTATCCGTACGCGTGCGAGGCTGCGGGCCGGGCAGGGTGATAGTCACCTGGTCCGACCATCGTCCGGCAAGCAGCGAAGGCAGCCCTCCATGCGACTGCGCGAAGCCCTGGCCCTCTCGGGGGTCCTGCTCGGCCTCGGCGGGCCGGCCGCCGCTTCTGCCGCAGTGCTCACCTCGGGGCCCGGCGCGGCAGCTGCCCCGCAAGTCGCCTCTGCGGTCGCCGCCGCTCCGGTCGCTTCTCCTCCGTCCGCTCCCCCGCGTACCGGCCCCACGCCCGGGACCCGGACCGGGGCCGCCGCCCCCGCCCCCGCCCCTGCCCCCGGCGCCGGTACGCGGGACGTCGGTGCCGGCGCCGGTGCCGGCGCCAAGCCCGCGCCCGCCCTCCCCGCCCGGCTGCGGGCCGCCGAGTGCGGAGAGGGCAAGAGCACCGAGTTCCCCATCGGTGCCCGGATCCGCGGCGGACCCGCCGTGTACCGGAGCGGCGGGGGACCGCAGAGCTGGTACCTGGACCTGGCCAACACCGGCCCGGCCCCCTGTACGGCGGTGCACCCCGTGGTCGTGTTCACCGACTCCGCCCGCGCCCTGCGGCCCGAGCACCTCCGGATGGAGTTCGACACGGCCGGCGGCACCTACCCGGTCAGCATGGAGCGCACCGATCGCGACGAGGTCATCGCCGTCTTCGACGGCGGCAGTGCCTTCCCCGGCTTCTCCGTGGCGCCCGGTGCCACGGTCACCGTCAAGGTGGGCCTCTCCTTCGACCGGGGCGCACCCGCCGGCGAGGTGGTCGCCGATGCCGCCCTCGTCCAGCGCAAGGGCGACGACGGCGAATGGATCGGCGAGAGCGGCGGGTACCGGTTCTCCGTCGACGGGCCCGACGAGTCGGCCGAGGGCGCCTCGGAGGGCGCGGGCCGGTCAGGCGAGGCACCGGAAACAGGGGAAGCCGGGGCGCTGGCAGATACCGGTACCGATACCGGCACCAGTACCGGTACCGGTGCCGGAGAGGGGACGGGGCGGGCAGCCGGTGGCGCGGGTGACGACGGCGCCGCCGCCGCCGTCGACCGCGCGCGCGAGCGGGCCCGGTGGGTGACCGCCGGGCTGGCCGGCGCCGCCCTGGCGGCCGGCGGCGGCCTGCTCCTCTTCGCCCGGCGGCTCCGCACCACACCCTGAGCCCCCCGCGCAGCACACCCTGGGCCCCGCACCACGCCCCGGGCCCCGCCGTCCGGGCAGAGCGCCCGTCCCGCCGCGTACAGTCCCAGCGTGGAACCAAACGATCACCGCCCCGGCTCGCCCGTCCGTTCCGGCATCCCCGAGCACGGCCGGATCCCGAAGTACTACGCCGTCAAGGCCCGCATCGCCGAGCTCATCGAGGAGCTCGGCGAGGGCGGACTGCTGCCCACCGAACGGGACCTGGCCGAGCGCTACGAGGTGGCCCGCGAGACCGTCCGGCAGGCCCTGCGCGAGCTGTTGCTCGAAGGGCGGCTCCGCCGCTCGGGCCGCGGCACCGTTGTCGCCGGGCCCAAGCTGGAGCAGCCGCTGTCCCTCGCCAGCTACACCGAGGGCGTACGGCGGCAGGGGCGCAGGCCAGGCCGGAACCTGATCGGGCTGGAGCAGTTCCCCTGCCCGCCCGAGCTCGCCCCGGGCATCGGCGCCGAACCGGGCGAACCGGTCTGGCACCTCGAACGGGTGCTGCTCGCCGACGACGAGCGGGTCGGGCTGGAGAGCACGTACGTCCGGGTGGCCCGGGTCCCGCGCCTGGACAGCGATTTCCAGCCGGACTCCTCCTTCTACGGGTACCTCCGCGACCGGCTCGGGATCGCCTTCGGCGACGCCGACGAGAAGCTGGAGACGGTCCTCGCCACCCCCCGCGAGGCGCTGCTCATCGGCACCCCGCCCGCACTGCCCATGCTGCTCATCCACCGCTTCTCGCGCGACCAGGACGGGCGGCCGCTGGAGCGGGTGCGTTCGCTCTACCGTGGTGATCGATTCAGCTTCACGACCCACCTCAAGGCCCAGTAGGGCCACAGAGGGGCCACATTTACGGACATCCGGGGCGCTACATTATCACGGTATGATAACGGGTCTAGTCCAAGTGTCGGGGGCTGTTCACCGTCGCGTCGCCGCTCCGCCCCTTCCGGGTCACCGCCCGCCACCACTTTGGACGCCATGCGAGTCATAGTCGTCGGAGGCGGCGTGGTCGGCACCATGCACGCCTGGCAGGCAGTCCAGCGCGGCCACGAGGTCGTACAGATCGAGCGAGAGGCGGAAGCGCGCGGCGCCTCGTTGCGCAACTTCGGCCAGATCTGGGTGAGCGGGCGGGCCGGGGGTGAGGAGCTCGACACCGCGCTCCGGGCCCGCGAGCTCTGGGAGGAGATCGGGGCGCAGGTCCCCGACCTGGGATTCCGGGCCAACGGCTCGCTCACCCCGGTCCGCACCGACCGTGAGTACGCGGTTGCCGAGGCCGCCACCCGCCGGCCCGATGCCGCCGCCCGCGGCTACGAGGTGCTGACGGCCGCCGAGGCCCGTGCGGCCAACCCGGCCCTGCGCGGCGCCTTCGAGGCCGCCCTGTGGTGCGAGCGCGACGCGGCCGTAGAGCCGCGCACCGCCCAACCCGCCCTGCGCGCCGCGCTGCGGGCCACCGGCCGCTACACCTTCCTCCCCGGCCGCGAGGTCCGTGACGTCGTCGGCCCCGGCGCGGTCCGCGACGACCACGGCGAGGTCCACGCCGGCGACGCCGTCATCCTGGCCACCGGCGCCTGGCTGTCCGGCCTGGTCCGCGAACTCGCCCCCGAACTGCCCGTCCGCCGGGTGCGCCTGCAGATGATGCAGACCGAACCGCTGGGCGAGCGGCTGACCACCTCGGTCGCCGACGCCGACAGCTTCCGTTACTACCCCGCCTACCGCTCGGCGGCGCTCGACGAACTCAACGCGGAGCAGGCCCAGACGGAGACCGCCGCCGCGCACAGGATGCAGCTGCTGATGGTGCAGCGCCTCGACGGCGGCCTGACCATCGGCGACACCCACGAGTACGAGCACCCCTTCGCCTTCGACACCCTCGAGGACCCCTACGACCACCTCACCGAGGTCGTCGAGTCCTTCCTGGGCCGCCCGCTGCCGAAGGTCCGCCGCCGCTGGGCGGGCGTGTACGCGCAGTGCACCGACACCACCCGGGTGGTGCACCGCGAGCAACTCCGGGACGGCGTATGGCTGGTGACCGGACCCGGCGGCCGCGGCATGACCTGCTCCCCGGCCATCGCCGAAACCACCGCGAACGAACTGGGCTGGTGACACCGTGAACAACCCCACCGACAACAGCAGCAGCAACACCACCTACCGCCTCGTCGTCCTCGACATGGCCGGCACCACCGTCGCCGACGGCGGCCTCGTCGATCGGGCCTTCGAGCGGGCCGCCGAACGCCTCGGCGTCGAGCCAGGCTCCGCCGACCACGCCGCGAAGCTCCGGTACGTCCGCGACACCATGGGCGAGTCGAAGATCTCCGTCTTCCGCCACCTCTTCGGCACCGAGGAGGCGGCCCGGCAGGCCAACACCGCCTTCGAGGAGGCCTACGGCGAACTCGTCGACGGCGGCCTGATCGCGGAGGTCCCCGGCGCCCGCAAGGCCATCGAGGAGCTCCGCGCCGCCGGCCGCACCGTCGTCCTGTCCACCGGCTTCGCCCGGGTCACCCAGGACGCGATCCTCGACGCCCTCGGCTGGCGCGACCTGGTCGAGCTGACCCTGTGCCCCGCCGACGCGGGCGGCCGCGGCCGCCCCTACCCGGACATGGTGCTGGCCGCGCTGCTGCGCACCGGCGCGGTGGACGACGTACGGCACGTGGCGGTGGCCGGGGACACGGCGTACGACATGCTCAGCGGGAGCCGGGCCGGGGCCGGGGTGGTTGCCGGGGTGCTGACCGGCGCGCACGACCGGGAGGCCCTGTCGGCCAACGGCGCCACCGACGTCCTCGGATCGGTCGCCGAACTCCCCGGCCTGCTGGACGCACGGGAGCGGCGGGCGTGAGCGGCATACGGTTCGACTCGGTGTCGGTCGCCTACGGCGGCACCACCGTCCTGGACTCGCTCGACCTGACCGTCGAGCCGGGCGAGGTCATGGCGCTGCTCGGGCCGTCCGGGTCCGGGAAGACGACCGCACTGCGGGCGGTGGCCGGCTTCGTCCGGCCGGTCTCGGGACGGGTGCTGATCGGCGGGCGGGACGTCACCGCGCTGCCGCCGCACCGGCGGGGCATCGGCATGGTCGTCCAGCAGTACGCCCTGTTCCCGCACATGCGGGTCGAGGAGAACGTCGCCTTCGGGCTGCGCGCACAGAAGGCCCCGAAGGCGGAGATCCCCGGGCGGGTCGCCGAAGCCCTGGAGATGACCGGCATGGGCGCCTACGCCCGTCGCTACCCGCGGGAGCTGTCGGGCGGCCAGCAGCAGCGCGTGGCGATCGCCCGGGCGCTCGCCATCCGCCCCGGGGTACTGCTGCTGGACGAGCCGCTGTCGGCGCTCGACGCCCAGCTGCGCTCCGGGATGCTCACGGAACTCGCCCGGCTGCACCGGGAACTCCCGGACGTGTCGATCCTCTACGTCACCCACGACCAGGTCGAGGCGCTGACCCTGGCGGACCGGATCGCGGTGATGGACCGGGCCCGGCTCCAGGACTGCGGGACCCCGCACGAGCTGTACCGGTCGCCGCGGACCGCATTCACGGCCTCGTTCGTCGGCAACGCCAACCTGCTGCCGGTCACCGTCGCCGAGGCCGGGGCGGTGTTCGCCGGCCGCGACCTCACGCTCGACCGGGGCCGCGCCGCCCCGGGCTCCCAGGCCACCCTGTGCGTCCGGCCACACCTGCTCGGACTGGGCGACGGCCCCAACGCCCTCCGCGGCCGGATCACCGAGGTCCAGTGGCGCGGCTCCACCCACCGGCTGTACGTCGACGTGGACGGGCACCGGGTCAAGGCGGACCTGCCGGAGCTGCGCGACACCCCCGCACTGGGCGAGGAGGTCACGCTGCACTTCGAACCGCGGGACGCGGTGCTGCTGTCGGCCGGGGTGTCCGCCGGGGCGTCGGCCGGGGCGTCGGCCGGGGCGTCGGCTGGGGTGTCGGATGGCTGAGCGGTTGTCTTCCGCGACGCGGCCGGTGCTCTCCGGCGCGGCCCCGGCCCCTGCGGACGCACAGCGCGTGCCGGACCCGAGGCACGCGCAAAGGCCGGACCGGGCCGGACCGGGCCGGAGGGCACTGCGGGTGCCGCGCAGCGTCTGGGCGCTGCCGCCCGTCGCCGTGCTCGGGCTGGTCTTCCTCTATCCGCTCGCGCTCGTGGTGCAGCAGTCCCTCACCCCCGACAGCGGCGGCGCCTTCAGCGCCTACGCCAAGGTCTTCGGCTCCACCGCGTTCCGCGACGCGCTCGGCACCACCGTGTGGCTGGCCGTCGGTGCCACCGCCGGGTGCCTGCTGCTCGGTTTCGTGCTGGCCCTGGTCATCGCCTTCGTACCGTTCCCCGGCGCCCGTTCCGTCGCCAAGTTCATCGACGTATTCCTCTCCTTCCCCTCCTTCCTCATCACCCTCGCCCTCCTCTTCATCTACGGCAACGTCGGCATGGCCAACGGCCTGTGGACCGACGCGACCGGCGCCACCGAGGGGCCCTTCCACTTCCTCACCACACCCTGGGGCGTACTCCTCGCGGAGATCACCTACTTCACCCCCTTCGTGATGCGCCCGCTGCTCGCCGCGTTCTCCCAGATCGACACCGCGCAGCTGGAAGTGGCGTCGAGCCTGGGCGCCCGGCCCCTCCGGATCGTCCGCCGGGTGATCCTCCCCGAGGCCCTGCCCGCCCTCGCCGCCGGCGGCAGCCTCGTCCTGGTGATGTGCCTCAACGAGTTCGGCATCGTGCTCTTCACCGGCGCCAAGGGTGTCACCACCCTCCCGATGCTGGTCTACGGCAAGGCCATCCTCGAATCCGACTACCCGGCCGCATGCGTGGTCGCCGTCGTCAACATCGCGATCTCCGTGGGCCTGTTCGGCCTCTACCGGGTGGTGAGCAAGCGTGCTGGTGCATAGCCGGGCGGGCCGCTGGGCGGCCTGGGCCCTCTTCCTCGTCCTCTTCCTGCCGCTGTTCGCGCTGCCGCTGCTCGTGGTGGTCGCGGCCTCCTTCGCCACCCACTGGTCCGGGGCCTTCCCCTCCGGTCCCACCACCGAGCACTACGCCTCCGCCGTCCGCGGCGAATCCCTCCAGGCCCTCACCACCAGCCTGGTCACCGCCGTCACCGCGAGCCTGCTCGCGCTCGCCACCGGCGCCTGGGCCGCGCTCGCCGCCGCGGGCCTGCGCCGGCGCGGGAAGCGGTCCCTGGACGCCCTGTTCATGCTGCCGGTCGCGGTGCCGTCCGTGGTCGTCGGCCTCGCCGTCCTAGTCGCGTTCAGCCGGCCGCCGCTGCTGCTCAACGGCACCAGCAGCATCGTCGTCCTCGCGCACACCATTCTTGTCACGGCGTTCGCCTACCAGTCGGTTTCGGCTGCCATCCTGCGTCTCGACCCCGCGTACGAGCAGGCGGCCGCCAGCCTGGGCGCCCGCCCCGCGTACGTCCTGTGGCGGGTCAAACTCCCCCTGCTGCTGCCCTCCCTCAACGCGGCCGCCGGTCTCTGCTTCGCCCTCTCCATGGGCGAGCTGAGCGCCACGATGATGCTCTACCCGCCGGACTGGACGCCCCTCCCCGTCCGGATCTTCACCGCGACCGACCGCGGCTCGCTGTTCGGCGGCTCCGCCGTCGCCGTGGTCCTGATGGCCACCACCCTGCTGGTCCTGCTGGCCGTCTCCCGCATCCGCACCAGAGCCTCCTACCGCTGAACCCCCGTCTGCCCGTCCGTCAAAAGTCCCCCGAAGAGTCCCCGAAGAGCCCCCGAAAAGTTTCCCGAAGGAACCCCCATGTCCCGCAAGCTCCTGCGCACCGCCACCGCCGTCACCGCGGCCCTCACCCTCGCCTCCGCCCTCACCGCCTGCGACGCCTCCTCCACCGAGTCCAAGAGCGGCGAGAAGGTCGTCCTCGTCTACAGCGCCGACGGCCTCAAGGGCGAGAAGGGCGACGGCTGGTACGACAAGGTCTTCGCCGACTTCACCAAGAAGACCGGCATCGAGGTGAAGTACGTCGAGGGCGGCTCCGGCGAGATGGTCCAGCGCGCCGTCCGCGAGAAGACCAACACCCAGGCCGACGTACTGATCACCCTGCCGCCGTTCATCCAGCAGGCCGACGGCAAGGGACTCCTCCAGGCGTACGCGCCCCAGGGCGCCGACAAGGTCAACGGCCGCGACAAGGACGCCGACGCCAAGTGGACCTCCGTGGTCAACAACTACTTCGGCTTCGTCTACAACAAGAAGGAGCTCCCGGAGGCCCCCAAGACCTGGGAGCAGCTGCTCGACCCGAAGTTCAAGGGCAAGCTGCAGTACTCCACCCCCGGTGTCGCCGGCGACGGCACGGCCGTGCTCATCAAGTCGATGCACGACTTCGCCGGCAAGGAGCCGGCCATGGAGTACCTGAAGAAGCTCCAGGCCAACAACGTGGGTCCGTCGTCCTCGACCAGCAAGCTGGCGCCGAAGACCGACAAGGGCGAGATCCTCGTCGCCAACGGCGACGTGCAGATGAACTTCGCCCAGTCCAAGTCCATGCCGAACCTGGGCATCTGGTTCCCGGCCAAGGAAGGCGGCGCGCCCACCACCTTCGCCCTCCCCTACGCGGCCGGCCTGGTCAAGGACGCCCCGCACACCGAGAACGGCAAGAAGCTCCTCGACTACCTGCTCAGCGAGGAGGCCCAGAAGCTGGTCAGCGAGGTCGGCGGCGGCTTCCCGGCCCGTACGGACGTCAAGCCCACCGACGCCAACGCGGTCGAGCTCACCAAGCTGATGAACGGCGTGGAGATCTTCGAGCCGGACTGGGCGGACATCGACAAGAACCTGACGGCGTACGTCGACGCGTGGAAGTCCGCAACCGGCAGCTGAGCCGTAACCCGGCGGTCACCCTCGGACGCCATTGTGTGACACGAAGATAACGGGTCTGGACCGAACGCCCGCACCGTTCGGTCCGGACCTGCCTGCGCGCCCTCTCTCCTTCCCCCCCCCCCGCAGTCCCCCCTCAGCCCCCCCCCGCAGCACCCCCGACCGCATGCTCCTGGAGGAGTACGTGTCCACAGCCCTGCCCGGACGCCGTCCCACCGGACGCCGCCGCACCGCTGCGGTGAGCGCCACCGCGGCCGCCCTGCTCGGTGCGACCCTCGCCGCCACCACCCCCGCCGGTGCCGCCCCCGCGCCCGCGGCGGCCGCCGCCGGCACCGACAAGGTCCTGGTCATCGGCCTCGACGGGGTCGTCCTCGACCGCATCAAGGCCGCCAACGCCCCGAACCTCAACGGCCTGATGGCCCAGGGCCTCACGGCCAAGAGCACCCTCTACGCCAACCCGATGGCCGCCACCTCCTCCGGCCCCGGCTGGTCCACCATCGCCACCGGCGTCTGGCCCGACAAGCACGGAGTGAAGGACAACTCCTTCACCGGCAAGAACTACACCGCCTACCCGGACTTCCTGACCCGCATCGAGAACGCCTCCCCGGCGCTCAACACCTACGCGGCGGCCGACTGGGAGCCCATCACCTCCACCGACCAGAACGGCCCGATCTTCTCCGCGAAGGTCGACAAGCGGCTCTCCCTCAAGGGCGACCGGGACGGCTACCGCAACGAGGACCCCAAGGTCGCCGCGGCCGCCGCCGCCGAACTGCGCGACGCCAACCCCGACGCCTCCTTCGTCTACCTCGGCGAGGTCGACGCCGCCGGCCACTCCAGTGGCGCCTCCAGCCAGGCGTACCTTGACGCCATCGCCCGGGTCGACGCCCTCGTCGGCCAGCTCCTCACCGCGGTCCAGCAGCGCCCGACGTACGCCCAGGAGAACTGGAAGATCCTGGTCACCACCGACCACGGGCACACCGCCGCGGGCGGCCACGGCGGCTCCACCATCGCCGAGCGCGGCACCTTCGTCATCGCCAGGGGCGCCGGCATCCCGGCCGGCTCGGTCCGTGACGACGTCCGCCTGGTGGACGTCGCCGCCATCGCCCTGCAGCACGTCGGCGTGGCCGCCCCCTCCACTCTCGACGGCGTCCCGCTGAACGCCCCCGACAGTGACCCCTTCGACACCCTGCGCCCCAGCCTCCAGGCCCGCCTGGACGAGACCGGCATCCCGGCCGGCACCAAGGGCTTCACCCACACCCCGCCGGCCGGCTGGTCGGTCGACAACTCGAAGATGGGCACGGGAGGTGTGCGGGAGTGGGCCGGATGGGCCTTCGCCACCGACGAGTTCTGGTCCCAGGCACAGCGCGACCAGTGGCGTGAGCTGAACGTGCGATCCCGCGACGTGTTCGCCGTCGCCGACTCCGACGAGTGGGACGACAAGACCCACACCGGCACCTTCGACTCCACCCTGATCACCCCCAAGTGGGCGGTGACGGGCGGCACCACGAAGACCTTGCGCTACCAGACCCACTACCGCCACGAGGCCGGCCAGACCGCCCAGGTCCTCGTCTCCTACAACGGTGGCGCCGCGACCGTGGTCAAGAACCACACGGCCGACGCCCTGGCCAAGTCCGAGGCCCTCACCCTCCAGGTCCCGGTCGGCGCCACCGACGTCCAGGTCCGCTTCCGCTACACCGGCACCAACAACTGGTTCTGGACCGTCGACAACGTCACCCTGAGCTGACCCCCGCACATCCACAGGCCGCATATCCACAGGCCGCACACCGGCCGCCCACCGGCGGTAGCCTGACCACCTGTCACCACAAGGGGAGGGCTGCCGCCGTGAGCCGGATCGTGGTCGTGCACGGAGTGGGACACCAACTCGGCACCGCCGAGACGCTCCTGGCCGAAGTCGGCCCCGCCCTCCTCGGCGGGGCCGCACTCGCCCGCCGTCACGACCCGTCCCTGCCCGCGGTCACCCACGGCGACATCGCCTGCGCCGGCTACGGAGACCTCTACCGGCAGTCCGGCACCCGCGGCGAACCCCACTACGCCGCCGAGGACGTCGAGCCCGGCTTCGAGACCGACCTGCTGCTGGAGTGGTGGCGGGAGGCGGCCCGCCTCGACCCGGCCGTGACACCTCCCGGCGCCGAGGGCAGGGGAGCCGTCGGACACCTGGCGAGCCGCCCCCTCCGACTCGCCCTGATCCGGCGCGCTCTGGACGCCCTCACCCGCAACCGGTTCTTCGGCGCGGTCTCCGACCGGCTGCTGATCTCCGACCTCAAGCAGGTCCGCCGCTACTTCTCCGAGCCGGAGCTCCGGCAGGCCGCCCGCGACCGGGTCGCCGAACGCATCACCCCGGACACGAGGGTGGTCGTCGCCCACTCGCTCGGCTCGGTCGTCGCCTACGAGACCCTGTGCACGCACCCGCAGTGGCAGCCACTGACCCTGGTCACCCTCGGCTCCCCGCTGGGACTGGGCAACCTGGTCTTCGACCGCCTCCAGCCGCCGCCGGAGGGCGGCCGGGGCACGTGGCCGGGCCCCGTGAAGACCTGGCACAACCTGGCCGACGAGGGAGACGTCGTCGCCCTCGTCCGCGAACTCGCACCCCGTTTCGGCCCCGGCGTCCAGGACGGCACCGTCGACAACGGCGCGCAGATGCACAGCATGGCGGCGTACCTGACGGCGGCGGAGACGGGCACGGCGATCGCGGCGGGGCTCCTGGCGTGACCGGCGGCACGGCCGACGGCCTCACCCGCCACCTCTTCGCCTTCGGCTCGGGCACCTATCCGGCCGACCCGTACCTGCCCGACCTGCCGGGCGTGCCGGACGACCTGCACCGCGTCGGAGAGCTCCTCTCCGGACTCGGCTACCGGCCGATCCTCCCCGAGCTCCGCGACGCACCGGACGCAGGCCAGGTCCTGGCCGGCCTGGAGGACTGGCTCCAGGACCCGGCGCGCACCGAGACGGACGTCCTGACCGTCTACTACGCCGGCCACGGCCTGCGCGAGACCCACCACCGGCTCACCTGCCGCACCAGCCGCCAGGACCGGCAGACGAGCACGATCCGCACCTCGGAGCTCGCCGAACTGCTCGCCGGATCCCCCGTCGGCCACGCCCTCCTGATCCTCGACACCTGCTACGCCGAACTGGGCGCGGCCGGGATCACCAAGGCGGCCGCAGAGCTCGTGGACGTACGCCCGCCGGACGCGGACGGCCTGTGGCTGCTCGCATCGGCCCGCGCCCGGGGCATCGCCCACGACCACGCCTTCGTGGACGGCTTGGACCGGGCGGTCCGGAACGGCGCGGCCGGGATGCGGCCGCGCTACCTGGACGTGGCCACGCTCACGGCCCGGATCAACGCACACCTGGCGGAGCACCGCCCCGACCAGCGGGCCACCTACCACGCCGCGTCCGGCCAAGCCGTGCCGCCGTTCTTCCCCAACCGGGAACACCGCCCGGGCCTTCCCGAACACCCCGTGGACGTGGAATCGGCCCGCGAGTGGACGGCCCACTTCGACCCGTGCGGCCGGGGAGTGGAGTACGCGAGCGAGAAGGGCGACCACTTCACCGGCCGCCGCCAGGCGCTGGCCACCCTGACGGGATGGCTCCGCGAACCGCGCCACGACGCCCGCGCCCGGGTCGTGACGGGCGACCCGGGCTCGGGCAAGTCGGCGGTCCTGGGCCGGCTGCTGGCCCTGACCCGAGAGGACCGCCCCGAAGCGCCGGCGCACCTCCTCCCGCCGGTCGGCTGCGTCACGGTGGCCGTCCACGCCCACGGCACCACCCTGGAACAGCTCACGTCCCGCCTGGCGACGGCCCTGGCGGTGGACGCGGACTCCCCGCCGGAGCTGCTGGCCGCACTGGCGGACGGAGACCAAATCCGAACGGTCCTCATCGATGCCCTGGACGAAGCGGGCACGGGCGTCGGCGGCCGCGAACCCCAGCGCATCGCACGGGAATTACTCCGCCCCCTGTCAGCTCTCCCGCACCTCCGCCTGATCATTGGCACCCGCCGCAGCGGCATCGCTGACCTGGGGCGGGCCGTCGAGATCATCGACCTGGACACGGACGCGTACACGGGCCGCGAGGACATCGAGGTGTACGCCGCCGGCCTGCTGCCGGAGCCAGTGCACCGCGAGGCGCTGGCAAGGGCGGTCGCAGGCAGGGCGGGCCGCTCGTTCCTGGTCGCGCGGATGACCGTACGAGCGCTGGTCCACGGTGACCTGGCGGTCGACGTCGACCGCCCCGGCTGGGAGGCGGACCTCCCTTCGGAAGTCGGCCAGGCCTTCGATGCCTACCTCGCCCGCTACGGTGACGACGAGCCCAAGGTTCGGCGCCTCCTCCGCCCCCTCGCCTACGCCGAAGGCACCGGTCTTCCTTGGGACTCCCTGTGGGCCCCTCTGGTCACGGCCCTGTCCGGCGTCCCGTGTACCGACGACGACGTGGACTGGCTGCTGCGCAATGCGGGTGCGTACATCCTCGAAGTCCCACTGAACGAGGGCCGCTCGGTCTTCCGCCTCTATCACGAGGCTCTGGCAGACCATCTCCGCGACCCCCGCCGCGCCCGCGAGGACCAGCGCCGTATGACGGCAGCCCTGCTCGCCTCGGTCCCGTCCCGTTCCCAGGGCGACCCGGACTGGGCCCGCGCCCACCCGTATCTCCTCGCTCACCTGACGGGTCACGCCGATGCCTCGGGCGATCTGGAACGGCTCGTGGAGGACGCCTGGTTCCTCGTCCACGCGGACCCGGACGCCTTGCTGGCGGCCATGCCGCCGGGTCCCGTCCGCGCGATGTACCGGACGTCAGCACACCTGCACCGAGGCGCATCAACCGCCGACCGTGCACAGGTTCTGGCGGTGGATGCCGCCCGGTACGGCCTGGAGGGACACCGGGCCGCGCTGTCGGCGAGGCTCGGGTGGGGTGTGCGCTGGGCTACTGGGAGCCAGGCCAGCCCGCATTTCCGAGGCGTGCTCGTCTCCGGGCATGAAGTCAATCCGGGGCTGCTGGCCTCCGTGCGGTGGGACGGGCGGGATGTGCTGCTCACGGCAGGCAACGAAGGCACAGTCTCGGTATGGGAACCAAGGGACCGGCTGCTGCTGGCGACACTCGAGGGACACCACGGCCCACTCAGGGCCATTACCGGCACGGAGGCGGACGGTACAACCCTTGTGGTGACCGCCGATTCCGACGACATGGTGCGCGTCTGGGACCTGGCCGCCGCTGCCGAGCGGATCCGGTTTCAGGTGGCCACCAGGGTTCGTGGCCTGGCGTGCACCAGGCTGGTGGGCCGACCGGTCGTGGTCGGCTGTGAGCGCGGAGGGCCCGTCTGGGCCCGGGACCTGCTGACCGGAGAGGTCCGGCAGTTCATGGAACACGGGCGGCTGCCGGCGAGCAGTCGCTTGGCCATGGTGTGCGCGGGGACCGGGGAAGAGACGGCCGTCCTCGTTGTCACGGATGGGGTCTTCCGCTGGATGCCGGCCACGGGTGACATGGCAGAGGTACGGGTCGAGGGGCTGCTGGAAGGGGTGGCTCCGCCGGTGGCCGCAGCCGACATCGGCGGCCGAGTGCTTTTTGTGGTCGGCGACTTCGTCGGCTTCGAACTGTGGGACATCGAAGCCGGCGAACGGTTGACGGAGCGGACGCTCGCACTCACCCATTTCCGTACTCTGGCTCTCGCCGAACTGGGAGGCAGCGCAGTCATCTTGGTCGGCTGCTGGAACGGCACGGTGGGAGTATGGGACCCGGTCGGTTGCCGGTCGCTCGGGCTGCTCAACGGTCACACGGCCAGCATCGTCTCCATGGCCACCCTCACGATCGACGGGGTGGCGCACGTTGCGACGGGCAGCGAGGACGGCACCGTCCGACTGTGGGATCTCGAGGCCTTGGACGAGCCCGGGCCGCGCAAAGCCCACATGGGCTCCGCCGTGTCCGTCTCCTGTGCCGTCATCGAGGGTGAACCGGTGGCCGTCACGGGCAGCGTCGACCACACGGTCCGGGTGTGGGAGCTTGCCTCGGGCAGGGAACTCGTCCTGTTGCGGGGCCACCACGGCACTGTCACCTCCGTTGCTTGCGCCACGGTCGACGGAACACCGGTGGTCCTCTCAGCCTCCGAGGACGCCTCGGTGGTGGTCTGGAACCTCGCCACGCGCACCCGGCAGGCGCGCTTCTCACCGATCCAGGGGGCGCTTGTAGCGTGTGCCGTGGTTGACGGTCGGCTCCTCGCCGTGACCGGCGCCTACTCCGAGCAAGCGCACACCGACGAGTGTGCGCTGTGGGACGTGGCATCGGGTCGATATCAGGGCAGCATCGGTACGGGCTTGAGGTTCGGAGGGAAGGTCGCCACCGCGGTGTGGGACGGCGTGCCTGTTGCCGCAGTGGCGCATCGGCTTCTTGCCCCGAACGCGGTCCACCTGTGGGACCTGGCCCGGAGGGAACGGCTCCGGGAGTTCCCCGTGGATGGCCCGGTCGGCGCGGTGGCCTGCGGCTCCGATGGCTACCGCCACCTGGTCATCGCCGCGGTGTCGGGAAGGACGGTCTGCTGGGACGCACGGACCGGCCGTCCGCTGCACGCCATGTCCGACGGCCCGTCCTGGGCCTCCGACATCGCCTGCGGAGTCTTCGGCGGCGTCGATGCGCTTGCCATCGCGGGGACCGGGGGCGTATGGGTGAGGGAGCTCACCACCGGACGGCTGCTGCACCGCATTGCGCTGCCCGTCCCGCCCAGAGCAGTGGCCTTCGGCCCCGGCGGCGAGCTCGTCGTCTGTGCCGGTTTCGAGGTGATCGTCCTGGAACGTTCACGCTGAGGCCACGTCCGGGCACCGGACGCCGCCACACGCCGTCACGCTCCACCGATAGGGTGGTGGTACAGACCACAGGTCAATGGCCGGCGAGGCCAGAGCGGAGAGAAGTCCGTGGGAGAGCGCAAGCCGATCGAATCCTGGCTCACCGACATGGACGGGGTCCTCATCCACGAGGGCACTCCCATCCCCGGCGCCGATGCCTTCATCAAGCGGCTGCGCGAGTCCGGCAAGCCCTTCCTCGTCCTGACCAACAACTCCATCTACACCCCGCGCGACCTGCACGCCCGCCTCCAGCGCATGGGGCTGGACGTGCCCGTCGAGAACATCTGGACCTCGGCCCTGGCCACCGCCAAGTTCCTGGACGACCAGCGCCCCGGCGGCACCGCCTATGTGATCGGCGAGGCCGGTCTGACCACCGCCCTGCACGACATCGGTTACGTGCTCACCGATCACGAGCCCGATTACGTCGTCCTGGGGGAGACCCGGACGTACTCCTTCGAGGCGATGACCAAGGCCGTCCGCCTGATCAACGCCGGCGCCCGCTTCATCTGCACCAACCCCGACGAGACCGGCCCGTCCACCGAGGGCCCGCTGCCCGCCACCGGAGCCGTGGCCGCGCTGATCACCAAGGCGACCGGCAAGAAGCCGTACTTCGCCGGCAAGCCCAACCCGCTGATGATGCGTACGGGCCTCAACGCGATCGGGGCGCACTCCGAGACCAGCGCGATGATCGGCGACCGGATGGACACCGACGTGCTGGCCGGCCTCGAGGCGGGCATGCAGACCTTCCTGGTGCTCACCGGGCTCACCACGGTCGAGGACACAGAGAAGTTCCCGTACCGGCCGACCAAGACCGTGGACTCCATCGCGGATCTGGTGGACCTGGTCTGATCGGCTGATCCGGCTGACCCGTCTGCCGCGTCCCGGATGCGGCGGCGTGTTCCGCGAGTGAACCTCCTTGCACGAGGAGGTTCACGATGCGCACTGCTCTGCTCGCTCTCCGTGCCACCGGCGCGGCCGCCGCCCTGACCGCCGTCTCCGTGTTCGCCGGGCCCGCCGCCCTGGCCGAGGAGGGGAACCGGGGCACGGTCTGGGCCACCCCGACCACGGCCGAGCCGGGGGCGCAGGTCGAGCTGCGCGTCCTGGGCTGCGACGGCGGGAAGGGGGTCGCGAAGTCGCCGGTCTTCGTCTCGCCCGTCCCGCTGCACGGCCGGGGCGGTCACGGTGGCCGCAGCGTCTACGGCGGCGAGCTCTTCGGCGAGGCCATGATCAGCTCGCACGCCAAGCCGGGCTGGCACACCATCGAGGCGCACTGCGAGGGCGGGGCGGGCAGGGCGACCGGCTCGATCCAGGTGGTGCCGCACCGCGGCGGCGGCCACGACAAGCCGGACCACGACAAGCCGGACCACGGCAAGCCCGACCACGACCGGCCGCCGTACGCCCACCACACCCCCCGCTGGCCGGTCCACGCGGGCGGCGGCGGCATGGCCGGGAAGCTTCCCGGCGCAGAGCAGCTCCCTGCCGCCGGAAAGCCCGCCGGGAACCCCGCCGCCGAGAACCTCGCCGCGGCGAAGAAGCACCCGGCGCCGCAGGGCCCGGGCCTGCCGCACACCCTGATCGGCGCGTTCCTGGCGGCCGCCGCGACCCTCGCCGTGGCGGGCCGGGCGCTGAAGCTGCGGCGCCGCCGCAGCGGGGAGTGACCGAGCCGAGGTCCTCCGGCGGGGGCCGGGTGCTGACCGTCGCCGCCTGGACGGTCCTGGTGCTGGGCCTGTGGCTGTGGGGACGCGAGATCACCGACGTGCGGCCCGGCGGCGGAGCGGGCCAGGCCGGGGCGATGGCCCCGGCCGGCCTGCCCGCCGCGCACGCCCCGCTGGGTCCCGCCCTCCCGAAGCGGGTCGACGTTCCCTCGATGGGCATCCGCGCCCCGCTGATCCCGCGGGGCCTGGACGGTGACGGGGCGATCGAGCCGCCCCCCTTCGACCGCCCCGGAACGGTCGGCTGGTGGGGCGGCGGCACCCGGCCGGGAGAGGCGGGGGCCGCCCTGCTGGTGGGGCACGTGGACACCGCGTCGAAGCCGGCGGTGTTCTACGGGCTGAGCACGGCGAAGCCGGGGGACAAGGTCCGGGTCGCCCGTACGGACGGCACGGTCGCCGAGTTCACCGTCGAGGACGTCCAGGTCTACGAGCGCCGGTCCTTCGACGCGCACAAGGCGTACGGGCCGAAGGTGCCGGGACGGGCCGAGCTCCGGCTGGTGACCTGCGGCGGGACATACGACAAGGCGGCCGAGGAGTACACGGCGAACGTGGTGGTGTCGGCGTACCTGACCGGGACCGCGCGGTCCTGACCGGCAGGGGGAACGCGGGAGACAACGAAGAAGCCCCTCGCTGCTGCGAGGGGCTTCTTCCGTCGGTGCGCCGCCAGGGACTCGAACCCCGGACCCGCTGATTAAGAGTCAGCTGCTCTAACCAACTGAGCTAGCGGCGCCTGCTGACAGAGAAAACTCTACCCCACGTTTCGCGGTGCGCGTGACCAGCCACGCCCGGCTTGTCCGATTAACCCATATTCCGGCCCTTTTCCGTGCACTATATCTCTTGGTCGCGTCGCATCTGACGATGCGCCAGGTTTCTCCGGGCTGGGTGAGGAGTGGACGGAACCGCATGACGACGCAGACGCAGGCGCAGCCGCCGACGACAGAGATGCCGGTGATCCGGGAGCCGGTCTTCGAGGAGTACGAGCCTGCAGGCGACTGCCCGTGCCGGGGATGCGTCCAGCGGCGCCGGGCCATGGCCGCCGGGCGCACCGTACCGCTCCGGGACGGCGGGCACCCCGGGGCGCACGGTGCCAGGCGCGCGCTGGTGCTGGCGACGGCCGCCGGGGTGGTGCTGGGCGGCGGCGGTGTCACCTCGGCGGCGGCGACGGAGCCGGTGCCACCGGGCGGCCCCGTCGCCGAGGACCCCGGCACCCCGCAAGGGCAGAGCGGTCCGCTGCACGGCCCGTCGGGGGTGTCGGCGCGACCGCCGAGGACCACGCCGGCGAAGGTGCCGACGGTCCGGCGCATCGAGCGGGCGGCGATCATCAACCGGGCGAAGCTGTGGCTGGACGCGCAGGTCCCGTACAGCATGGAGAAGTACTGGTCGGACGGGTACCGGCAGGACTGCTCCGGCTACGTCTCGATGGCCTGGAACCTCGGGACGAACGAGTGGACGGGGAGCCTGGACAAGTTCGCGACCAGGATCTCCAGGAACGATCTCCTGCCGGGCGACATGATGCTGTTCCACAACCCGTCGAACCCGAACAAGGGATCGCACGTCGTGCTCTTCGGCGGCTGGGTGGACGAGACGCGGACGCACTACATCGCGTACGAGCAGACCAAGCCGGGCACGCGGAGGCTGGCGACGCCGTACGGGTACTGGAACAACGCTGCGAAGTACATCCCGTACCGCTTCAACGGGGTCACGGGCGGCATCAGTCCGGACGACGCGAACCCGGGCGGGCCGCCCGCGAAACCGCCGGTGAAGCCGATCGCGTCGACCGATTACCCCGGCACGTCGAAGTTCGGCCCGGGAGCGGACAACGAGCACGTCGCCCGGCTCGGGCGGATGCTGATCGACCGCGGCGGAATGCGCTTCTACCCGAACGGGCCGTCGACCCGCTGGACGGACGCGGACCGGCTCGCCACCCAGGCGTTCCAGCAGGCCCAGGGGTGGACGGACGCCGAGGCGGACGGGATCCCGGGACCGGACACGTGGAAGCTGCTGGTCGACGGGTACGGCATGGACATCGTCCCGACGGTGGCGGGCGGTACGCCGCCGAAGCCGGCGAAGCCGCCAAAGCCGGCGAAGCCGACGGCGCCCCCGGCTGCCGGGACCGGCGCCGGCACCGGCAGCGGCACCCGGCCGGTCAAGCCGGTGAAGGTGCCGCCCTTCCCCGGCGCCGGGGTGTTCAGGCCGGGGCAGACCCACCCGGCGATCGAGGCGCTGGGCCGGCGGCTGGCCCTGAAGGGCTTCGGCAAGTACTACCGGTCGGGCCCTGGACCCCGCTGGTCGGAGGCGGACCGGCGAGCCGTCGAGGCGTTCCAGCGCGCGCAGGGCTGGCGGGGCGCCGAGGCCGACGGCTACCCGGGGCCGGAAACCTGGCGACGGCTGTTCGCATGACGGAGGAAACGATGTTCCCCACGCGCACCACGTCCACGACGGGCACCATGCCCCTGCCCGCAGCCGCTCCCGCTCCCGCTCCGGAGCGGTCCCCGGCCGCCCCGAGCCCGGTACCGGCCGCCGTGGCCCCGGCCCCGGAGGCCACGGGCCGGATCGAGGCCGCCGCCCCGCCCCCGGCCCCCTGCCCGATCGCGGCCGGGGACGGCGCGCCGGGCCCCGGTGAGGCGGAGTCCGGCGCGCCCCGGTCGGCTCCGGCGGTCGTCCGCGAGGCGGAGTGCGTCGCGACCGGCGGGCCCGTCCCGGTCGGGGCGGTCGCCGAGGAGGCCGCGGCAGCGCGGCTCCAGCTGCCGCCCTGGCTGGTCCGGGCGGAGCAGGGCGAGGCCGGGACGCAACTGGTGCAGGCACCCGAACCGGTGTCGGTGCCGGCATCAACGCCGGCACCGGCACCGGCAGCAGCGGAGGTGCCGCGACCGGCCGAGGCGGGTCGGTCCTGCGCCGGGGCGGCGGCGGAAACGGAGGGAGCCGCCGAGACGACCGTGGCTGCGACGCAGCCGGTCGTCGCCGTGCACGCGTCCGCGGCCCAAGCGGAATCGCCTGTAAGCGCCCCGAACCCGACCGCGACGGACGAAGTGGCGGAAGGGGAGACAGCGGACCGCAGGGCCGAGGTGCGGATTCCCGGCCCCGGCGTGGAGGTGATCGTCGCCGACGCGCTCGCCCGGGGCATGGCCGGGGGTGACGCCCACGACCCGCCGCGGGTCGGGGCGATCCGGCCCGTCGCCCCCACCGAGATCCCGGTGCACCTGCTCTTCCGGGACCCGGTCGCCGTACCCGCACCCGAGCGCGCACCCGAGCCCGCACCCGTTCCCGAGCCTGCACTCGCGCCCGCCCCGGCCCCCGCCTCCGCCGCCGTCCCCGCCCCGCGCTTCGACGCGCGGTCGCGTCCGCTGCCGGCCCCGCAGCGCCCGCGCGGGCCGGTGGTGCGCCGGGTGCCGGGCGGGGACGACCGGCTGTGTGAGCGTCGCGGCCCCGCGCTGCCCGGCTGGGCCGCCGCGACCGTCGGCGCGCTGTCACTCGCCGGGTGCGTCGCCGCGCTCTGGCGGGCCGGTGCCCTCCCCGGCTCCCTGGTGGCCGCGTTCGGCGCGGCCCCCCGCCCGTACCACGGGCTGCAGGCGCACCACTGGCCCCCGCTCGCCCTCCTGGGCATCGTGGCCCTGCTCGCCCTCGGCGGTCTCGGCCGGGGCAAGGCCGGCCACGCCTGGGTGCTGACCCTGTTCGGCCGCTACCGCGGCACCGTGCGGCGCACCGGCCTGATCTGGATCAGCCCGCTGCTCCTGCGCCGCAGGGTCGACGTACGCCTGCGGCACTGGCGCAGCGACCCGCTGCCCGCCGTCGACGCGGGCGGGCTGGCCCTCCAGGTCGTCGTCCAGGTGGTGTGGCAGGTACGGGACACCGCCCGCGCCACCCTCGCCGTGGCCGACCACACCTCCTACCTCGCCGAGCAGGTGGAATCCGCCCTGGCCCGGGTGCTGTCCCAGCTGCCCGCCGACGCCTTCCACGAGGACGCCCCGACCCTGCGCGACGCGGAGGCGGTCGGCGAGGCGCTCACCCGGATGCTGGCGGCCGAGACCGAGGCGGTCGGGATCGAGGTGTTCTCCGCGCAGCCGACCCGGATCGAGTACGCCCCCGAGGTCGCCGCCGCCATGCGCCGCCGCCGGGTGGCCGCGATCGATGCCAAACACCGGGACAGCGTGCTGACTTCGGTCGTGGACGCGGTCGACGACACCGTCAACCGGCTCACCTCGCGCGGGCTCGTCGAGCTCGACGACTACGAACGCAAGGCGCTGGTGAAGGACCTCACCGTGGCCTTCTACACCGGCCGCCCCGAGTAACCGCAGCAGAAGAGCACGGCCTTCCGATCGGCCGGCCGGCCCCCGCCCCCGTGGCGGGGATCGGTCGGCCGATTGGTCTGGACATGGCCAACTTCCGGAAATAATCTGTGACTTGGTCTAGACCTACGCCTCGAACGATCCATCGATCCATCGATCCATCGATCCATCGATGGGTCGATCGGTCGATCCGTGATCCGCCCACCCACGGATCGCGGATCCCCCGCGTGCGCACGCTCACCGGACTCCCCCCACGCTCAAGGAGCATCCATGCGCAATACCCGTACCGCCGCACGGGCCGGCGCCGCCGCGCTCGGCCTCGGCGTCATAGCCGGGGTCACCCTCCTCGCCGCTCCCGGAGCGAGCGGCCACGGATACACCGACAGCCCGATCAGCCGACAGAAACTGTGCGCGAACAGGACGGTCGGCGACTGCGGAGAGATCCAGTGGGAACCGCAGAGCGTCGAGGGGTTCAAGGGCTTCCCGGCCCTCGGCCCCTCCGACGGCACCATCTGCGCCGGCGGCAACGCCCGCTTCGCCGAACTCGACAACCCGCGCGGAGGCGCCTGGCCCGCGACCAAGCTGACCAGCGGGGCCCCGCACACCTTCCGCTGGCAGTTCACCGCCAACCACGCCACGACCGACTTCAAGTACTTCGTCACCAAGGACGGCTGGGACCCGACCAGGCCGCTCACCCGGTCCGCCCTGGAGTCCCAGCCCTTCCTCACCGTGGCCTACAACGGCGCCCGCCCGCCCATGACCTTCACCCACCAGGGCAACCTGCCCGGCGGCAAGTCCGGCCGGCACATGATCCTCGCCGTCTGGACCGTCCACGACACCCCGATGGCCTTCTACGCCTGCTCCGACGTTCAGTTCTGACGATCCGTCAATTATGGTCCGCGCATGGGGACCAAGGGGATCGACGGCGCCAGGGGAAGCGCGGACGCCGTACCTGCGTCAGCGCCCGCGACCGTCGCGGAGCTCATCGCACGCCAGTGGGGCGACCACCGGCCGGGGCTGAGGTACGGCACCACCGTCCTCAGCCACCACCGGACCGCCCGCGAGGCAGCCGTCCGTGCCGCACTGCTCACCGACCTGCTGCCGCGGAAGGCCGAACCGCACGTCGGCGTGCTGCTCGACAACACCCCCGAGTTCCCGTTCTGGCTCGGCGCGGCGGCCCTCGCCGGGGCCGCCGTCGCCGGCATCAACCCCACCCGGCGCGGCGCCGAGCTCGCCCGCGACATCCTGCACACCGAGTGCGCCCTGCTCGTCACCGAACGGGCCCACCTGCCGCTGCTCGCCGGCCTCGACCTGCCCGGCGTACGCGTCCTGGTCACGGACGGCGAGGAGTACGCCGGCCTCCTCGCCCCCTACGCCGGCGCGACCCCGCAGGACCTGGCCGCACGGCGGCCCGAGCCCGCCGATCGCCTCCTGCTCTACTTCACCTCCGGCTCCACCGGCGCGCCCAAGGCGGCCGTCTGCTCCCAGGGCCGGCTCGCCGCCGCCGGGCACTCCCTCGCCCGGCACTTCTCCGTCACCCCGGACGACGTCCACTACGTCTGCATGCCGATGTTCCACGGCAACGCCGTGATCGCGGACTGGCTGCCCGCCCTCGCGGCCGGTGCCTCGGTGGCGCTCCGCCGCCGCTTCTCCGCCTCCGCCTTCCTGGACGACGTACGGGCCTACGGGGCGACCTACTTCACCTACGTCGGCCGGGCCGTCCAGTACCTGCTCGCCACCCCGCCCCGGCCCGACGACCACGACAACCCGCTCCGCCTCGGCTTCGGCACCGAGGCGGGCGCGGTGGACGCGGCCCGGTTCGCGACGCGCTTCGGGGTCCGGCTCGTCGAGGGATACGGCGCCACCGAGGGCGGCGCCTCCGTCCAGCGCGGCCCCGGCACCCCGCCCGGCGCCCTCGGGCGGGCCGCACCCGGCGACGACCTCGCGGTGGTCGACCCGGCCACCGGCCGGGAATGCCCCCCGGCCCGGCTGGACACGGCGGGCCGGCTGCTCAACGGGGACGAGGCCATAGGTGAACTGGTCAACCGCGGCCGCAGCATGTTCGAGGGCTACTGGCGCAACCCGGACGCGGAGGCCGCCCGCACCAGGAACGGCTGGTACTGGACCGGGGACCTGTTCTTCCGCGATGCCGACGGCCACCTCTACTTCGCCGGGCGGACCGACGACCGGCTCCGCGTCGACAGCGAGAACCTGGCCGCCGCGATGATCGAGAACATCCTCGCCCGCTGGCCGGACGCCGCCGCAGTGGCCGTGTACGCGGTCCCGGACGAGGTCGCCGGTGACCAGGTGATGGCGGCGCTCGCGCTCCGTCCCGGCGCCGTCTTCGACCCGGCCGCCTTCGCCGCCTTCCTGGCCGCGCAGCCCGACCTCGGCACGAAAATGACACCCCGGTACGTCCGGGTGGTCCCCGCCATGCCGGTCACCGCCACCAACAAGGTCCACCGGGTCGCCCTCCGCCGGGCCGCCTTCCTCCCCCGGCCCACGCCGGAGGGCACCCCCGCCACCTCCGGCACCCCCGCCACCGCCGTCGCCCCCGACGTGGTCTGGCACCGCCCGCACGGCGGGGCCGCCTACCGCCCCCTGACCGCCCCCGACCTCGAAGCGCTCCTCGCCCGGTACGAGGCCCAGGGACGGGCCGACCTGCTGTCCCGGTAGCCGCCGCCGGACGCCACGGGCGGGCCGCGCCGGGGTGCCGGGCGGGCCCGGGGCGGTCAGGATCGGCGCATGGGGTTCGTCGTGCCGGTCGTCTTCGCGCTGTTCGCCGCGTGCAGCAACGCGCTGGCCACCGTGCTGCAGCGGCGGGCCGCGCTGACCGTGCCGCAGAGCTCGGGCTTCCGTCCCGGGCTGTTCCTGGACCTGGTCCGGCAGCCGGTCTGGCTGTTCGGCATCCTGGCGGTGATCGCCGCCGGCGCGGGCCAGGCAGCGGCCCTCGCGACGGGCGCCCTGGCCCTCGTACAGCCGTTGTTCGTGCTGGAACTGCCGCTGGCCCTGCTGATCGCCTCGCTGTTCGCCCGGAGGCCGCTGCCCGGCGCGCAGTGGGCGGCCGTCGCCGGAGTGGTGGGCGGGCTCGGCGTGGCACTGGCGGCGCTCTCGCCCACCGGGAACCGAACGGACGTACCGCTGGACCGCTGGATCCCGACGCTGGTGGCGGGCGGCGGTGCCGTGCTGGCCCTGACCGCGGCCGGACTGCGCCGCCCGCCGGGCCGGATCCGGGCTGTCTGCCTCGGCCTGGCCACCGCCCTCTGCTACGCGCTGACGGCCGCGCTCATGAAATCGGCGGTGCACGACTTCGACGAGGGCGGGTGGGAGGCGTTCCTGACCGGCTGGCCGACGTACGGCATGGTCGTGACGGGCATCTCGGCCCTGCTGCTCTTCGGGAACGCCATGCAGGGCGGCCCGCTGGTCGCCTCGCAGCCGGCCCTCACCCTGGGCGACGCCTGCACCGGCCTGCTCCTGGGAGTGCTGCTGTACGAGGAGCAGGTACGCGGAGGGTGGTGGCTGGTGCCGCAGCTGGCAGGGGTGGCCCTGGTGGCCGCGGGCGTCCTGGTCCTGGCCCGTACGGACGACCCCGTCTGACCGGGGCGTCCGGGCCCCCGGTCGGAGCAATCCTCCGCCCGGGCCGTGGCACGGGCCACCCCCGGTGGTACGGGGAAGGGCATGCGACCGCACGTCTCACCGCTGCTCCGCTCGGCCGCGGCCCACGCGTGGCGGCTGCTCGTCGTCGGTGCCGCCGTCTACGCCGTCTTCGCCGTGCTCGGCCGCTTCCACGAGATCGGCGTCGGCCTCTTCCTCGGACTCGTGATCACGGCGATGCTGCGGCCGGCCGCCGACATCGTGGTGCGCGGCGGGGTGCCGCGCGGGGCGGCCGTCGCGATCGTGCTGCTCGGCAGCATCGCGCTGGTGCTCGGTGTGCTGGCCCTGGTCGGTGAGGCGGTGGCGGGCGAGAGCACCACCCTGGTCCGGGAGTTCCGGGTGGGCCTCGACCGGATCGAGGACTGGCTGGCGAGGCCGCCGTTCCACCTGGACGAGGACGCCCTCACCGGTCTCCAGTCCCGCATCGGGGAGTACGTCTCCACCCACCGGTCGACGCTGCTGAGCACGGCCCTCAGCGGGGCCGGCACGCTGGCGCACGTCCTGGCCGTGCTCGCGCTGGCGCTGTTCTCCGCCGTGTTCTTCATCCACGCCGGGCACCGCCACTGGGCCTGGTTCTGCGCACAGCTCCCGGTGGGGGCCCGCCCCCGCTGGGACACGGCCGGGCGGGCCGCGTGGCGCACCTTCACCGGGTACACCCACGGCATCGTCCTGGTCGCCGCCACGAACGCGATCCTGGTCGGCGTGGCCCTCTACCTGCTCGGGGTCCCGCTGGCGGTGCCGCTGGCCCTGCTGGAGTTCTTCGCAGCCTTCGTGCCCCTGGTGGGGTCGCCGGTGGCCCTGGCCGTGGCGACGGTGGTCGCCCTCGCGGCGAACGGCCCGTGGACGGCCGCCGTCGTCCTCGCCCTGATCGTGATCATCGGCCAGATCGAGGGGCATCTCCTGCACCCGCTGGTGATGAGCTGGGCGGTGCGCCTCCACCCCCTGGTGGTGGCGGTCTCGGTGCTGGCCGGCGCCACCGCCGCCGGCGTGGTCGGCGCGGTCGTCGCCGTCCCGCTGGTCTCCGTCCTCTGGGCCGTCCGGATCGCCCTCCGCCCTCCCGCGCCACCACCGGACGCCGGGCCTTCCGGCGTTCCCGCCGGGTAGCCACGGGGTGAACGGGCGCTGGTCACGAGCACCCCTTGGGACCAGGTAGTATTTTCTCTGTCAGCAGGCGCCGCTAGCTCAGTTGGTTAGAGCAGCTGACTCTTAATCAGCGGGTCCGGGGTTCGAGTCCCTGGCGGCGCACCTGATCTCAGGGCGGTTTCCGGTTCACCGGGGACCGCCCTGAGTGCTTTGCGGGGCCTCTCCGAAGCCCTTCCGGGAGCCTCGCCGGGGCCTTCCCCGGCCTGCCCGAGCGCGGGCCGGGGCGGCACGGACCGGCGGCGGACCGGCCGCGGACCGCGACTCAGAGCGTCAGCGACAGCAGCAGGGGAGCGGCCTTCCGGTTCAGCGCGTCCGCCGCGGCCCGCAGCCGGTGCGCGTGCTCCACGGGCATGGACAGCGCCAGGCAGCCCACCGAGGCCCCGGCCGTGATCGGCACCGCCGCGCAGACCGTGCCCACCGCGTACTCCTGGAGGTCCAGCACGGGGACGGTGGCGGGCTGGCTGTCCAGCTTGGAGAAGAGCACCCGCTCGCTCGTGATCGTCTTGGAGGTCAGCCGGGCGATCCGGTGCCGGGACAGGTGGTCGCGCCGCCCGTTCACGTCGAGCTGCGTCAGCAGGCACTTGCCGACCGCGCTCGCGTGCGCGGCGGAGCGGAAGTCGACCCACTCGTGCACCTTCGGGGTGCGGGGACTGTCCGCGAACTGCGTGATCCTGACCTCGCCGTCCACGTAACGGCTGATGTAGACGGCGGCGCCGACCGAATCGCGCAGCCGGTCCAGGGTGTCCTGCAGCTTGTTCTGGAGGGCCTGCTGCCGGTCGGTGCCGGAGCCGAGCAGCACCAGCGAGTCGCCTATCGCATAGGCGCCGTCCGAAACCTGGAGCACGTATCCCTCGCGGCGCAGCATGAGCAGCATGGGGGCGAGGTGGACGGCCGGCAGGCCCGTCTCACGGGCGATCTGCGTATCGGTCACGCCACCAGGGTGCCGTCCGATCGTTTCCAGCACGCGCAGGGCGTACTGCACCGAGTGGAACGGCGCGGTCGGCTCGGGCTTCAGCGCCACGGTTTCCCCCTAGCAGGTTGTTACCGCTTGCCCTACCACGATAGCCATCAAGAGGCCCACGTGGAGCGCCTGTTGATGAGATTGATGACTCGATCACGCCCTTCGGCCTGGATCTACTCCGCTGGCATATGCCAAGGTCAAGGGCGGTGCCCCGACTCGCCGGGAATGCCCGGCGCCCACCCCCGGTTCGAGATCTCCGTACGCCGTACCGGACGGTAGATGTTGTGACGGGAGCGACGATGGGTGACAGGCGGGACGGGATCCACGGCGGTGCCCCGGAGGGCGGCGCACGGGACGGCATCCACGGCATCCACGGCACAGCCCGCGGTACGGCCCCGGTCCCGCTCTCCGTGCTCGACCTGGTGACCGTGGGCAGCGGCAGCACCGCCCACCGGGCCCTGCGGACCAGTGTGGAGCTGGCCCGGCTCGCCGAGTCCCGCGGCTACCACCGGCACTGGGTCGCCGAGCACCACTCCCTCCCTGGTGTGGCCAGCTCCTCCCCGGCGGTCATCCTGGCCCACCTCGCCGCCCACACCTCCCGGATCCGGCTCGGCTCGGGCGGGGTGATGCTGCCCAACCACGCCCCGCTCGCCGTCGCCGAGCAGTTCGGCACCCTGGAGGCCCTCGCGCCGGGCCGGATCGACCTCGGACTGGGCCGCGCGCCCGGCACCGACGGCCGGACCGCCGCCGCGCTGCGCGGCACCGGCCGCCCCGACGCCGAGGCCGCCGAGTTCCCGCGCCGGCTCGCCGAACTGACCCGGTTCCTCGACGACGACTTCCCCGACGGGCACCCCTACGCCCGCGTGCACGCCGTCCCCGGGCCGGTCCAGGGAGCCACGGCCCGCCCCCCGGTCTGGCTGCTCGGCTCCTCCGGCTTCAGCGCCCGGCTGGCCGGCGAGCTCGGCCTGCCCTTCGCCTACGCCCACCACTTCTCGGCGGCCGGCACCCTGCCCGCGCTCCGGCTCTACCGGGAGAGCTTCCGCCCCTCCGCCGTCCTGGCCGCCCCTTACGCCCTGATCGGCGTCTCCGTACTGGCCGCCGAGGACGAGGAGCAGGCCCGCGCCCAGGTGCTCACCGGCGCGCTGGCGATGCTGCGGCTGCGCACCGGACGGCCCGGACTGGTCCCGACCCCGCAGGAGGCCGCCGGGTACGCCTTCTCCCCGGCGGAGCGGGAGTTCATCGACGACTGGCTCGCGAACGTGGTGCACGGAACCCCGGACCGGGTGCGGGCCGGGCTGGACGCACTGGTGGCCCGCACCGGCGCGGACGAGCTGATGCTGACCGCCAACGTGCACGGCGGGGCTGCCCGGTTGCGCTCGTACGAGCTCGTCGCAGATGCGTACGGGATGACCGGACTGGAGGTTTCCGGAGCCTGACGGAGGCTGACGGGGGATGAACGGAGTTCGGCTGGTTTGTTGCCGAAACCTTGCGCCGGGCTTCCTCAAGGGAGTCTTAAACCGCTTGTCACCGGGGGTGGCAGGCGGTCTCCGAGGCGTCTCCAGCCCTTCTACCTGGGAAATTGCGCCGCGAATGGTCTAGTCCTTCTTTGGCTCAAACCATTGACGCGGTCATCCGGTGATCGCTATCACTTCTCCCACCCGGGCTGTCACATCCTCCCCACGTCCTCCCCTCCCACCTCCGGAGGCTGTTCATGCACATCCGTAAACCCCTCGTCGCGGCCGCCGCCACGGCCGCGCTCGCCGCCGGAGCGCTGGCCGGTTTCGCGGGCCTCGGCACCGCACAGGCCGCGGACACCTCGACCGCCGCCGCCGGCGGTGTCCGGATCGCCTACTACGACCAGTGGAGCGTGTACGGGAACGCCTTCTATCCCAAGCACCTCGACACCCGGGGCATCGCGAGCAAGCTGGACGTCATCAACTACTCGTTCGGCAACATCCACCCCACCGAACTCACCTGTTTCGAGGCCAACAAGGCGGCCGGCGACGACAACAACCCGAACGCCGGTGACGGCGCGGGCGACAGCTACGCCGACTACCAGAAGTCCTTCAGCGCGGCCGACAGCGTGGACGGTGTCGCCGACAAGTGGGACCAGCCGATCGTGGGCGTCTTCAACCAGTTCAAGGAGCTGAAGGCGAAGTACCCCCACTTGAAGATCAACATCTCGATCGGCGGGTGGACGTACTCCAAGTACTTCCACGACGCGGCCAAGACCGACGCCTCCCGAAAGAAGTTCGTCGCCTCCTGCATCAAGCAGTACATCAAGGGCGACCTCCCGGTGGAGGGCGGCTTCGGCGGCCCCGGCACCGCCGCGGGCATCTTCGACGGCATCGACATCGACTGGGAGTACCCGGGCTCCTCCGGCGGCCACCTGGGCAACCGCTACGGCCCCGAGGACAAGCAGAACTTCACCCTGCTGCTGCAGGAGTTCCGCAAGCAGCTCGACGCCGAGGGCGCGGCCAACGGCGGCAAGAAGTACCTGCTGACGGCAGCTCTGCCGGCTGGCCAGGACAAGATCAAGTACATCGAGACCGACAAGATCGGCCAGTACTTGGACTACGCGAACATCATGACGTACGACATGCACGGCGCCTGGGACGGCGACGGGCCGACGTACCACCAGTCACCGCTGTACCCGTCCGCGGCCGACCCGACCGACCCGATCGCACCGGGCACCGAGAAGTACAGCATCGACAACGCCATCGACTCCTGGATCGACGGCAACCCGGCCTACGGCATCACGGGCGGCTTCCCCGCCGGCAAGCTGACCCTGGGCTACGAGTTCTACTACCGCGGCTGGAAGGGCGTCCCCGCGGGCACCACCAACGGCCTCGCCCAGCCCGCCACCGGCGGTTCCGGCGCCCGTCCGCTCAGCCAGCAGGCCGGCATCGCGCACTACAAGGAGCTCGGCGGGATCGTCGACAACCCGGCGACCACCTTCTGGGACGAGGCCTCGAAGTCCTCGTACTTCTACAAGGACGGCGAGTTCTTCACCGGCCTGAACCAGAAGTCCATCCAGGAGCGGGTCGCCTACGGCAAGCAGCGCGGCCTCGCCGGCGCGATGATGTACTCCCTCCTCGGCCTGGACAACAACGCCACCCTGCTGAACCAGATCAACGACGCGCTCGGCGGCACCACCGTCCCGCCGACCACGCCTCCGACCACGCCTCCCACCACGCCGCCGACCACCCCGCCCACCACGCCGCCGACGACCCCGCCGACCACCGGCTGCGGCTCCGTCCCGGCCTACACGGCGGGCACCGTCTACACCGGCGGCAGCGAGGTCTCCCACAAGGGCCGCAAGTGGAAGGCCCAGTGGTGGACGCAGAACGAAGAGCCGGGCACGACCGGTGAATGGGGTGTCTGGAAGGACCTCGGCGCCTGCTGATCCCCCCACCTCGCGCCGAGCGGAGAAGGAGCCGCCCCCGCCCACCCCAGGGCAGGGGCGGCTCTGCCGCGTCAGGTCCCGCCGGTGGCGCCCGTACCGCCGGCACTGCCCGTGCTGCCGGCGCCGCCCGTGCCGCCGTTCCCGCCCGCACCACCCCCGGAGCGCCCGCTGATCATCTCCGCGATGAGCTCCGGGGCGACCGCCCGCGAGTACAGCCAGCCCTGGCCGGTGTCGCAGCCGACCCGGCGGAGCCGGGCCGCCTGGCCGGCCGTCTCCACGCACTCGGCGGTCACCGTCAGCCCCAGCCGGTGGGCGAGCTGGACCATCGCCTCGACGATGGTCTCGTCGGCCGGATTGGGGTGGGTCCCCTCCTCGTAGCGGAAGCCACGGACGAAGGAGCCGTCCAGCTTCAGCACCGAGACCGGCAGCCGGCTGAGGTAGGCGAGGTTGGAGTAGCCGGTGCCGAAGTCGTCGATGGCGATCCGGACGCCCATGTCGCTCAGGGCCTGCAGGGCCTGCAGCGGCCGGCCCGCCGAACCCATCACCGCAGACTCGGTGAGCTCCAGCTGGAGCAGCTGCGGGGCCAGCCCGGTCTCCGCGAGGATCTCCGCCACGTCGCCCACCAGGTCCGAGTCCCACACCTGCCGGACCGCCACGTTCACCGACACGAACACCGGGGAATCACTGGGGTGCTCGATCTGCCAGCGCCTGGCCTGCCGGCACGCGGTCCGCAGCACCCACTGCCCCAACTGGACGATCGAGCCGTCCTCTTCCGCAATTCCGATGAACCGATTCGGCGCCAGCGATCCGAACTGCGGATGATTCCACCGCACCAGGGCCTCCACGCCCCGTACGGCCCCGCTCTCCAGGTCCACCAGCGGCTGGTACTCCAGCGCGAACTCGCCCCGTTCCACGGCAGGACGGAGTGTGGAGCTGAGCGCCTGCCTCGTCATCCGGTGCGCGTTGCGCTCCGGGTCGAAGAGCGTCCAGCGGGCCTTGCCGTCCGCCTTCGCCCAGTACAGCGTCGTGTCGGCGGCCTGCATCAGCCCGGTGGCCGAGGTGCCGGCCGCGGCCCGTTCCACCACGCCGATCGACGCCGACACCGACAGCCGCTGCCCGGCCAGGTCGAACGGCTCCTGTACGGCGGCCAGCACGGACCGGGCCAGGTCGGCCAGTTCCTCGGTTCCGGTGGAGTCCTCGACCAGCAGCGCGAACTCGTCGCCGCCGAGCCGGGCCACCAGGTGCCCGCCGGTGCGCCCGTACCCGGACTGGTCGGCGCACTGGGTGAGCCGGGCCGCCACCGCCGTCAGCAGCCGGTCCCCGACCCGGTGGCCCAGGGTGTCGTTGACCGCCTTGAACCCGTCGAGGTCCAGGTAGCACAGCCCGATCCGGCCGGTGCCGCCGTGCTCGTACGAGGACGCCTCCAGGGCGGCGGACAGCCGTTCGAAGAACAGTGCCCGGTTGGGCAGCCGGGTGACCGGGTCGTGCATCTGCAGGTGCCGGAGCCGGGCCTGCAGATCGCGCCGGTCGCTGATGTCCGCGACGGACAGCAGGACGTCCCGGGTGCCGGGCACCGGCCCGAGGGTCACCTCGGTCCACAGGGTGTGCCCGTCGGGGTGTTTGAGCCGGCGGGTGCAGCGCAGTCTGGCCTGCCGTCCGCGCAGCACCTCCCGGTAGGCCTGCCAGGTCCGGGCCTCGGCGGCCAGGTCGACGAGGTCGGCCGCGGACTGCTCGACCAGCTCGTGCGGCTCCGTGCCGAGCAGTCCGCCGAAGGCCTCGTTCGCGGCGACGACGAAGCCGTTCCGGTCGACGACCGCCATCGGGAGATGGGCCGCGTTGAAGGCCGCCCGGTAGTCGCGCAGTTCACGCTCCGTAGTGGCCGGTCGGATGCTGTCGGCCGCCGAACCGGTTCCCTCTGAGGTTCCGCCCACCGTTCGCTCCCGCAGTGCTCGTGATGTCCGCGCAGGAAAGTGTGCCGATCATAGAGCCAGCCGGGAGGCCCTATCCAGCGGCGTCGCCGTCCCGGGCGGGGCGCATCGGCGTCTTGACGCCCTCCTGACGGCGGGTCGGCCGGGGGTGCCCGCGCACCGCCCGATCGTTTCTGCGCGGCTCTGAACACAGAGGGCGCGCGCGTGATCGGTCGTGACGCTTCGTAATCTCCAGTTCGGGTGTGTGCGAGAGGATCCGCCGCTGTCGCTCACTCAGGTGGGGCAGCGGAACAGGACATAAGTAGGACAATCGCCGCAAGGTGGTTGGGATGGATCGAATCCCACCCACCGGAGGTCGACGTGCCGCGACAGCAGACACCCGGGGGAGTGGACCGTCGTATGCGCAGTGCGGCGGCGGCCCTCACTTCGATGACGGCGCTCGCCGCCACGTCTCTCGTCGCGGGACCCGCGGTCGCCGACACCGGCGCCGGCCCGTGTGCGCTCACCCGTACGGCGGCGCACCATTCGGTGGGCCTGGACACCTGGAACCGGGCCTACCCCAAGCCGGAACGCACCCTCGACGCGGTCATGGTCTTCCTGTCCTTCCCGGACGCCGTACCGAAGACCACCCCGAAGGAGCTGACCGCCGACTACTTCCCGGCCACCGGCGAGTTCTTCGAGCGGGCCTCGTACGGCAGGTTCCGGCTGGCCGCGCATCCGGGGAAGGAGTGGATCCGGATGCCGAAGCCGTCCACCGAGTACCGCATACAGCGTGACTGGGACCCGGACGACAGGGCGTCCTACCTGCGGGACGCGGTCGCCGCCGCCGACCGGGCCGTCGACTTCTCCGCCTACGACATCGTCTACTTCGTCGCCGATCCGGACGCCCCGGGCGTGGACTCCGACGCCACCAAGGTCGTCAACTTCGACCGGCCGATCCGCGCGGACGGCGCCGACCTCCGGCGGATCGTGACGGTGTTCGAACAGCACCCGCCGGACCGGAACGTGCTCGCGCACGAGACCGGCCACGTCTTCGACCTGCCGGACCTCTACCACCGTCCGACGGACGGCAAGGGCGACTGGGACACCTACGTCGGCGACTGGGACGTCATGGGCAGCCAGTTCGGCATGGCCCCGGACCTGTTCGCCTGGCACAAGTGGAAGCTGGGCTGGCTCGGCACGGGCCAGGTGGACTGCGTGCAGAGCGGTTCCTCCCGGCACACCCTGGAGCCGCTGGGCGAGGAGGTGCCGCGCGGCGGCAGCGGTGGTACCCGGCTGGCGGTGATCCGTACCGGGCCGGGCAGCGCGATCGCCGTGGAGGCACGGGGGTCGGCCGGCAACGACGGGGACACCTGCACCGAGGGCGTGCTCGTCTACCGGGTCCGGAACGAGGCGCCTTCCGGCGGCGGCCCGATCGAGGTGCTCGACGGGCACCCGGAGTCGGAGGCGTGCTGGGACCGGTCGGTGTACCCGCCGCTGGCGGACGCCCCGCTGGAGGTGGGGGAGACGTACACGGTCCCGGGGGAGCGGATCACGATCGAGGTGGCCGACCGGACCCCCTCGGGGGCCTACACGGTGAAGATCACCACCTGAGCGGCCGCCGGACCCGACCGGACCCGACCGGATCCGACTGGATCAAACCGGACCGGACCGGATCGGACAACGAAGAAGCCCCTCGCTGCTGCGAGGGGCTTCTTCCGTCGGTGCGCCGCCAGGGACTCGAACCCCGGACCCGCTGATTAAGAGTCAGCTGCTCTAACCAACTGAGCTAGCGGCGCCTGCTGACGTCGTAGACATTAGCATCCCGATCCGCCGAAGGAAAAATCGATACCCGCAGGTCGGCGGCGGAAGCGGTGGACGTGGCCCGCGCGGCCCGGACGCAGGCCCAGAGCAGGGCCTCGGGCCCGGGCAGCCACGGGCTGCGGGTGTCCGGGGCGACCAGCCAGCGCGACGGGCCCGTCGGCGGGACCAGGGCCGGGACGGTCACGGCATCGCCGCGCCCGTGGCAGATCGGCGCGGGGACGGAGTCCCCCCACTCTTCCCAGTCCAGCAGGGCGGGGAGCCGCTGGGCGGTCCCCGGCGCGGCGAAGAGCAGCATCCGGCCCCGGTGCACGGCCACCGGCCCGGAGCCGGGCCCCTCGCCCCACAGCAGGTCCAGCAGCCGCCGTCCGAACACGGCGGGGACGTTGACGATGTCGAACGCCGTCCCGCACGGCAGCACGGCGGGTGCGGAGGGCCGCTGCCGCCACAGCGAGAGGGTGCTCTGCGGGTACGCCGACGCGGAGGCGAGCCAGGCCGCACCCTCCGGGGTGACCTGCGTGGTCTGCGCGACCCGCGCGGACTCGAGGGCGGGACAGCCGCTGTTCGGGGTGAGCGTCGTCGTCATGGATCCAGGAGTACCGCGCGTGCGCAACCGGTTTCACGGAGTTACCGGAAATGGCCACACGCCGACCCGGGGTGGGGTATGTTGCGCGCCGCATATGCCAGGTGCCCGGGATGCCGCCGGATGGGTGGGACGCGGTGGGGGCGGTGGGTGCCGTGAGCGCAGCGGGCGCGCGGCGCCGATCAGTCGTCCGGGTGGCCCTTGAGCAGGTCCTCGCCGAACTCGATCATCTTGCGGGCGTAGTCCTCGGTCCACTCGACCCGTTCCGCGATGGAAGCCGCCGAGAGCCGGTCGAACCGGCGGGGGTCCGCCAGCTGGGCCGCGGCCACCGCCTGGAACTCCATGGCCCGGTCCTGGGCGGCCCGGAACGCCAGCGCCAGCTCCGTCGCGCGGACCAGCAGCTCCTGGGGGTCGTCGATGGACTCGAGATCGAAGAAGTGCTCCGGGTCCGCGGCAGCCTCCGAGGGCTCGAAGAGCAGCGGCGCGGGCCGCAGCCTCCGCTCGGTCCGCTCGGGCTCTGCCATGCGTGTCCTCCTGCGCTCGCGGTCCACCGGTCCTTCCGGGCCACCCTCTATTGTCCAACGCCGCGCAAGACCGCCCGAAGTGCGAGACGGGGGAGTACCCGGGTGGTGCGGCCGGGCAGACCGGGGGAAGCGACACATCGAGGAGGAGCGGGGATGCACGAGGAGCTCGACCGCCTGGCCGCCGGGGCCGCACCGCAGGTCATCGCCTGGCGGCACCACCTGCACCGGCACCCCGAGCTGTCCAACCGGGAGGAGGCCACCGCCCGGACCGTCGCCGCGGCACTGCGCGGCCTCGGACTCGACGAGGTCCGCACCGGCATCGCCGGCCACGGCGTGGTCGGGGTGCTGCGCGGGGGTCTGCCGGGGCACCGGGTGGCCGCGCTCCGCGCCGACACCGACGCGCTGCCCGTTCCCGACCGCTGCGGCACCGCCTTCGCCTCCGCCGTCCCGGGCGTCTCGCACGCCTGCGGGCACGACTGCCACACGGCGATGCTGCTCGGCGCCGCCGTCGTGCTGGCCGGCGTACGGGACCGGCTGCCCGGCACGGTGCTGTTCGTCTTCCAGCCGGCCGAGGAGGGTCCGCCGGTGGACGAGGAGGGCGGGGCCCGCCGGATGGTGGCCGAGGGCGCCTTCGCGGACCCCGTGCCCACCATGGCCTTCGGGATGCACGTCACCCCGCACCCCAAGGGGTGCGTCGGCTACCGGGTGGGCAACCAGTACGCGGCGTCCAGCCTGGTCCGCATCACCGTCGACGGGAAGCAGACGCACGGCTCCACGCCCTGGCACGGCGTCGACCCCATGCCGGCGGCCGGCGCGCTCCTCACCGGGATCGGCCAGCTCTACCGGCAGGTCTCCGCGTTCACGCCGGTCACGGTGTCCATCGGGCACATCGAGGACGTGGGCCGGTTCAACGTCATCGGCGAGACCGTCACCCTCTGGGGCACCGTCCGGTGCGCGGAGGAGAAGGACATGGCGGAGGTCCGGTCCCGGCTGACGGTGCTCGCCGAGCACACGGCGCGCGCGTACGGCTGCACGGCGGCCGTCGAGTACCTGCAGGACGTGCCGGCCGTGCACAACAGCGAGGCCTGGGTGACGGCGGCGCTGCCCACGTTGCGCCGGGTGGCCGGTCAGGGCCGGCTCGTCGAGACCGGCGGCACCCTCGGCTACGACGACGTGTCCGAGCTGATCGACCGCTTCGGCGGCCTGTACGTGATGCTCGGCGTGCAGGACTCCGTGCTGGACGAGCACGGGGAGGCGGTGCCGGAGCCGGGTGGCCGCGGAGTCGTCCGCAATCACCACCCGGGCTTCTACGCCGACGACCACACCCTCGTCACCGGAGTCCGGCTGCACGCCCACATCGCCTACGACCACCTGGCGGGGGCGCTCGTCACGCGGTGACGGACTCCTCGGTGGCCAGCTTGGCCAGCTCGTCGAGGACCTCGGCCACCTGCTCGGCGAGGCCCTCCGGAGCGGTGAAGCCCTCGTCGCCGAGGAGGCCGTAGATGCTGGGGACCGCGGCGCGGCTCTCGGCCACGCGGGCGCCGAGCCGCGTCAGCACGGTGGCGATGCCCTCGGCGGCCTGGGTGCCGCCGGACGGGCCGGCGGTGTAGCTGACCAGGCCGACCGGCTTGCCCTGCCACTCGCGGTAGAGGAAGTCGACGGCGTTCTTCAGCGGGGCCGTGAAGGCGCCGTTGTACATGGTGAGCACGAAGAGCACGGCGTCGGCGGACTCGATCAGCGCACTCCAGTCCTTGGTGTGCTGGTGGACGTACGGCTCGCCGGAGGCGGGCGCCGCCGGCTCGTCGAGCAGGGGCAGGTTTATCTCGGCGAGGTCCGCCGGGACGACCTCGAAGCCCTCGTGCTGTTCGGCGACCCCGCCGATCCAGGTGGCGAGCGGGCGGCCGGTGGAGACCGGGCGGGTGCTGGTGGAGATGACGAGCAGGCGCGGCATGGAGAACCCCCGTTGATCAGGCGCCAGTAGTTGACGTGTCATCAATAAAACCCGTGAGTCGATGACGTGTCAACCATCTAGATGACATATCACCTACCTGGATACAGTGGCCCCATGAGCGACACCTCCCACGCTCCGTCCGGACCGGAGCCCGAGCCGCGCTGGCTCGACGAGGCCGAAATGCGCGCCTGGCAGGCCTGGCGGCGCGCGGTCCCGCTGGTCAACGCCGCGATCGCCCGGGACCTCGCCCGCGACAGCGGGCTCTCCGAATCCGACTACGACGTACTGGCGATGCTCAGCCGCAGCCCCGACCGGCGCCGCCGGATCAGCGGCCTCGCCGAACTCATGCTGTGGTCCCGCAGCCGCCTCTCCCACCAGCTGACCCGCATGGAACAGCGAGGCCTGGTCCGCCGCGAGGGAGTGGCCGCGGACGGCCGCGGGGCCGAGGTCGTCCTCACCGAGGCCGGCTTCGCTGTCATCGTGGAGGCCGCCCCGATGCACGTCGAATCCGTCCGCCGGCACCTGATCGACCTCCTCACCCCCGACCAGCTGGAGGCGCTGGCCGCCCTCGGCGACACCCTCGCAGCCGCCTTCAACGACTCCCCTCCCTGGCGCACCTGACGATGGCGGGGGGGGTAGCCCCACCCCGCGCCCGGGGGTTGTCCGGCTGACCGCCGGACCGTCAGATCCATACGTTTGTCTACATGTTGAAGCGGACAGCACGCCCTCTCCTCGCCCTCGCCGTCGGCGTCACCCTCGCGCTCACCGCGGGCACCGCCGCCGGCGCGGCCGGCACCTCCGGGACGGCCGCCGCGGCGCGCCACGCCGACGGCCCGACCGTACGCACCGACCAGGGCCTCGTGCGCGGCACGGTCACCGACACGGTGCGCACCTTCCAAGGCATCCCGTACGCCGCCCCGCCCACCGGCGAACGCCGCTGGGCCCCGCCCGCCCCGGCCCCGCGCCGGGCCGGCATCCTCGACGCCACACGGCCCGGCCCCGCCTGCCCCCAGACCGGAGTCATCGCACCCCTCGGCACGTTCTCCGACAACGAGGACTGCCTCTTCCTGAACGTGACCACCCCGCGGACCAGCCCGGCCCGGCCCCGGCCCGTGATGGTCTACCTGCACGGTGGCGACCACAACGACGGCGCGGGTGCCATGCACGGCGCCGGGCGGCTGGCAGCCCAGGGCGACGTGATCGCCGTCACCGTCAACTACCGGCTCGGCGCCCTGGGCTACCTCGCCCACCCAGACCTCGAAAAGCGCGGCGAATCCGGCAACTACGGGTTCCTCGACCAGCAGGAAGCCCTGCGCTGGGTCCGCCGCAACGCCGCGGCCTTCGGCGGCGACCCGCACAACGTCACCCTGTTCGGCGAGTCCGCCGGCGGCCACAGCAGCTGCGCCCACATGGTCGCCCCGTCCTCCGCCGGGCTCTTCGACCGGGTCATCCTCCAGAGCGCCCCCTGCACCGGCGACGAGGGCGGACGCGACCGTGCGGCCGCGCTGGCGGACGGCGAGCGGACGGCAGCCGGGATCACCGACCGGCTCAAGCAGGCCGGTGCCCCGGCCGACTGGCGCACGGCCGACACCGAGTACCTGGTGCGTGCCCCGTTCGGACAGGAGCCCGCGTACGCACCGTCCTACGGCGGCACGCTGCTGCCCCGGACCCCGCGCGAGGCCTTCGCCTCGGGCCGCTTCAACCGGGTGCCGGTGCTGCTCGGCACCAACCGGGACGAGGAACGCGGCCGGGTGTACGCGATGGAAGGACAGAAGAAGGCGACGACGGGCGACCCGGACGCCCGGCTCGACCAGGCCGACGTCCTCGCCTTCCTGGAACCGGAGTTCGGTGCGGAGCGGGCCCGGGCCATCGCCGCCCGCTACCCCGCCGACGCGTACGACGGCTCGTACGCCCTCGCCCTGGCCGCCGCCCTCACCGACGGCAACTGGTCCCGCTACACCGTGGACATGGGCCGCGCGCTGTCCGCGCGCACCCGCACGTACACCTACGAGTTCGCCGAGAACGATGTCCCCTGGTACGCCGGCCCGAGCATTCCGAAGCCGGCCGGGCCGACGGGCGCCCCGCACACCTTCGAACTCCCCTACATCTTCGAACTCGCCGCGCACGAGCAGCTCACCCCGGCCCAGCGGGCCCTGTCCGACGACATGATCCGCATCTGGACGGACTTCGCCCGCACCGGGACGCCCGGCTCCACGGCGGACTGGAAGCCCACCACCCCCGCTGCGGTGAACGCGCTGTCCCTCGCCTCGGGCCCGAACGGCATCCGCCCGGTGCACTTCGCGAAGGACCACCGCTACGGATTCTGGAAGTCCCTCGACTGACCGGCCGTCATCACCACTTGGCAGCCCTTGCCTCAGGGCCGCCAGGCCACGCGGTGTTCGGCGAGTTGTTGCAGCACAGCGTGGTTCGCCTCCCAGCCGTCCGGGAATTTGACGGCCGCGCCCAGTTGGACCGGTTCCACCGACGGGTGTTCGTCGAGGAGGTCGGCGATGCCCGCGCGGGCGACGACCACACAGGCGTGCCGGTGCCGGGAGGCCAGCACGCACAGGCGGCCCGTCTCCAGGTGGAAGGCCGTCGCGTCCGGCCGGCCGGACAGCGGGTGCAGCACCACCGTGAGGTCGTACTCGCGGCCCTGCAGGCGGTTGGCCGTGTCCACCGTGACCCCGGACACCCCCAGCTCCGCCAGCGCCGTACGCACCGCCGCCGCCTGGTCGCGGTGGGCCGTGCCCACCGCGATCCGGTCCGCCGTCAGCGGCGCCGGGTCCGGCGACCGCTCGTCCGTGGTGACCGCGCCGCGGTCCAGGGCCCGCCGGACCACCAGGGCCACCGCCCGGACCGCCTCCGGATCCGTCCGCGGGGTGTGCCGGGCGGGCAGCTCCAGCAGGCCCCAGCCCGACTCCGCCGCCACGTCCAGCACCCGGTCCGGCCCCGAGCCGTCCGAGGCCGTGCCGAAGCCCAGCCGCCGGTCCCCGTGGTCCGTGCCGCTGCGGAACGGCGAGTACGGGTAGAACGCGCGGGAGACCAGCGGCGCCGCGGACGCCGGAAGCCGCCAGGACACCGGCAGCCGGTGCTGCGGCAGCTCCGGGTTGTGCGCGAGCAGCGTGGACACCGCCGAGGCCGACGGGTCGTACGACAGCCCCGCCCACTGCTCGGCCCCGACCACGCTGAACGGGTCGAGCTGCCCCGGGTCACCCACGAACAGCGCCCGCTCGAACAGCCCGGCCACGGCCAGCAGCGCGTCCGACCGCATCTGGTACGCCTCGTCGACGATCGCGTGCTCCCAGGGCTCCACGCCCTGGACGTACGCCCACTTCGCCGCGGTGGAGATCACCACCGGCAGCTCGGCCAGGTCACCCGGCTTCGCCGACAGCACCACCGACTCCAGCCCGAGCAGCGCCGGGTCGTAGGCGTCGGCGTCGCTGCTGTGCAGCCGGCCCACCCGCAGCTCCGGGTCCTTCTCGGCCAGCCGCAGCACCAGGTCGTCCACCTGTGCGTTGGTCTGCGCGACGATCATCAGCCGGCGCCCGGTCGCGGCCAGCTCCCGGGCCGCCCGCACCACCAGCGTGGACTTCCCGGCGCCCGGCGGGGAGTCGACGACCACGCCGCGCTGCGGGCTGTGCAGGGTGTCGTGCAGGATCGCCGCGGTGGCGCGCTCGGCCGCCGCGCCCGGATCGAACGCGGTTGTGGTCTGACGGCTCACAGGAGGTCCTCGTCGGTCACGGGGTCGGGCGCGCCCTGCGGCATCGCGGCGGTCAGGGCGCCAGGCGGGCCGCCGTGCGTCCACGGGGTGTTATCCGGGTCCGGCAGCTTCGGGCCGCCGCGCGCGTCGTGCTCGAACAGCGTCCAGCACACCCGGTCGCCCTTCTCCGGCACCGAGCCCGGCTCCGGGTCCCGTCCCCGGCCCATCTTGTCCAGCAGCCGCAGCACCAGCCGGCCGTCCTCCTCGCGCCGCACGAACAGGGCTGCCTGCGGGCGCCCGTCCAGCGAGCGGTACACCTTCCCGCCGCCGCCCTCCGGCAGCTGCGGGCGGTCGTCGGTGGCCACGATCACCAGCGGACGCGGCTTGGGCGACTTGGCCTCCGTCCACTCCATCACCACCTCGGTGACCTCGCCCGCGAAGGCCTCGCCGGACAGCCTCCGGCCCGCCATCACCAGCGGGTCGTCCAGCGCCTCCTGCGCGTCCAGCCGGGTCTGCTCGGTCTCCCGCGAGGCCAGCTTCTGCGCCGCCGTCACCGCGTCGTCGCGGCGCGGCTGCGGCGGCTCACCCGCGCGCACCCGGTCCCGGTGCCCGGTGAACGACCAGCGGTCGCGGGTCCAGCGCTCCTCGGTGTGCTCGCCGGGCGGCAGGTCCCGGACCAGGTCCAGCGACCGCCACACCGCCCGCCAGGTGGGTTCCATCTGTGACACCACCAGCTCCCGGAGCGCCCGCTCCGTGAGCCGCGGACCGTCCGCGTCGCGCGGCTCCCCGTGCGACCGGGCCGCGTCGAAGCGGGCCATGGCCGGGGCCAGCAGCTTGTTGTCGAAGGCGGGGTCGGTGGCCGGGCCGGCCGGCGGCACCAGCAGCTGCCCCGCCGCGTCCCGGACCAGCTCGGCCCGTCGTGCCGCCTCCTCACCCGGAACCCCCTCGGGGGGATCGATCCAGCCCAGCAGCGAACCGAGGTGCTGGTCCTCCAGGTTGCTCTGGCCGGTCGCCCAGTGCCGGGACAGCAGGTCCGTCGCCGAGACCAGCATCGAGGACCCCGGTACCCGGGACCGCTCGGCGAGATGGGTGAACCAGCGCCCCAGCAGCGGCACCCGTTCGGGCGCGGGGTAGGGGGCCTCCGGGTCCTCCTCCGCCGTCCGGCGGAACCGCATCGAGCGGCCGAGCAGCCGTACGTAGTCGATGCCCGCCCGGCTGGGCACGACGATCTGCGGGGCGTCCGTGCACAGTTCCGTCTCGACCTTGACCCGCTTGCCGGTCTCCGGGTCGGTCTCGGTCCGCTCGGCGGGCTCCACCTCGTCCGCGAACCCCTCGACGTACGGGATCACGTACGCGGCCAGGTCGGCCAGGAACTCCCAGCGCAGGTCCCGGTCCCGGGGCTGCGGTATGACCAGGATCCGCGGCTCCTCCGGGTCCGTGCCCAGCATCGCGCCGAGCGGGGCGCCGGCCTCACCGGCGGTGGTCAGCGGTACGAAGACCAGCGGGCGCTCGCTCAGATGCCGGTGCCGTACGGTCGCCAGCGGCCGGGCCCGCCCCGCGCGGAGGGCCTCCAGCCGGGCCAGGGTGCTCAGCAGGGACATTCCGGAGCCTCCGGTCGGTGCTGCGGGCGGGCGCCGGGGGTGCCGGCGATGTGCAGGGCTTCGGCGCGCAGCCGTGCGGCGTACCGCAGGGCCTCCACCGTCGGATCCTGCTCCGCCCCGCCGGGGGCTCGGTCGGTGTCGGCGGCGCACTCGGCGGGGGCGGGCGGGGCCGGAGTCCCGTCGGCGGCGGCCAGGGCCTCGCCGACCGTGGTCAGGACGCCCAGCTCGGCGCGCACGGACCGGCCCAGCACGGTCACGGAGCCGTCCTCGCGGGCCCGCTCCCGGCAGTGGAAGGCCAGTTCGCAGGCGGCCAGGCAGTCGGGGGCGTAGGCCGCGGCCACCGCTCCGACCGCCTCGGCCAGTTCCTCCGCCGGCCGGGACGGGTCGAAGCTGAGACCCTCGGGAAGTCCGGCGGCGAGGTCCTCGACCCGGGTCAGCCGGTCCAGCTGGCGCCGGGTGACCGCGCGCTGCTTGCGGATGTCGAGCACGGCCGCGGTCGGCAGGTTGGAGAAGTCCTTCGGGCAGACCAGCAGCGCCCGGTGGGCGACCTCGGCGCCCTCCAGCCGGGCGGCGGTCTTCTCCAGGGCCAGCACGTAGACGGCGGCCTGGCGGGCGGCGGCCCCCACCTTGGCGGGGTCGGCCGTGCCGTCGATCATCGGGAAGGACTTGATCTCGACGACCGTCCAGCGGCCGTCGGGGTGCGCCACGATCGCGTCCGGCTCCAGGTAGGCCGGGGTGCCGGCCACCTCCAGCGCCAGCATCGGGTGGTCCAGCAGGGTCCAGACGCCCTCGGTGAGTGCCGCCTCGGTGGCCTCGCGCAGCGCCAGCGCCGTCCGCCCGGCCCGGCCCTCGGGGCCCGCCGCGGAGAGGTCGGGGACACGGGCCGACCGGCCCGGCGGTTCGCTGCCGGCGCCGAGCCGGTCGTGCACCAGGCGGAGCAGCGCGGAGCCGCCGTCCCCCTTGACGGCGGCTTCGAAGGAGTGCCCGCGGACGATGGCGAACTGCGACTGGCCGAACGCGGCCGCCGTGCCGAGGGCCGTGGCCAGCGCGGTCTTGTCCACCCCGGCGCCGTCGAGCAGGGCGCGTCTGCCGCAGCCGGGGTTGGCGGCGAGCGCAGCCAGTGCCCGGGCGTCCAGCGGGCGGGGTGGCACGGCGGGGCCGCGCAGGTCAGCGAGCCGCTGCCGGAGAGTCGTCTTCGGCGGCGGGACGCTGCTTGGGTAGGAGCTCACCCGCGGAAGTGTCCCATCCGCCACTGACAATCCGGGTGCGGCTTCGGGAACCGATCCGCTGGGCGATCAGGAATCCGGCCCCCATGACGGCTGCGCCGGCCACCGCGTCGAGGAAGTAGTGGTTCGCGGTGCCCATCACCACCACCGTCGTGACCAGCGGATACGCAAGACCGAAAGCTTTCAGCAGGGGGGTCCGGCCGTACGCCCAGAGCAGCACCCCGCACCACAGGGCCCAGCCCACGTGCAGACTCGGCATCGCCGCGTACTGGTTGGTGAACCCGCCCATGCCGCGCGGCGCGCTGGCCTCCGCGCCCCACCAGCCGTAGCCGCTGTAGTACGCCATCGTGTCGGTGAACCCGTGCGCGGCGTCGAGCAGCCGGGGCGGGCAGGTCGGCATCAGGGTGAAGCCGATGAGACCGAGCAGGGTGGAGGACACCAGCCAGGTGCGGGCGAACCGGTACTGGGCGGGCCGGCGCCGGTACAGCCAGACCAGCACGACCGGGGTGACGAGGTAGTGCAGGGAGGCGTAGACGAAGTCGGCGGGCACCCCGATCCACGCCTGCTCGGTGAACAGGCGGTTCAGGGGCCGTTCGAAATCCATCCCGAGGACGTGCTCGAACCGGAGTATGGAGAGGCCGTGTTCCACGGCGAGGTCTACGTCGCCGCGTGCGAGGAGTCTGCCGCCTGAGTACACGCCGTAGACGAGGCCCAGCAGCAGCAGTTCGGCCCACCAACGGGTGGGCCGGTGCCGTTCAGTCATACGACGTAAGACGATCTCGGAAGCGGATGGGTTGCCCCGCGTTCACGTGATGGATGATTGTCGGACTATCCAACAGGTACGAACCTGGGAGAAACCGACATGCCCCCCCGCATCCTGCTCGCCCGCCACGGACAGACCGCCTGGTCGCTCTCCGGCAAGCACACCGGGCGGACGGACGTCCCCCTGCTGGAGGAGGGCCGGCGCGGGGCGAAGCTGCTCGGCGAGCGGCTGGCCCGGGACCCGTGGTCCGGGCTCCGCGGGGTCGAGGTGCGGACCAGCCCGCTGGTCCGCGCGAGCGAGACCTGCGACCTGGCCGGGTTCGGCGGGCAGGCCGAGCCGTGGGACGCGCTGATGGAGTGGGACTACGGCGACCACGAGGGCATGACGCCGGCCGAGATCCAGGCGGTCCGGCCCGGCTGGCTGCTCTGGCGCGACGGCGCGCCCGGCGGCGAGTCGACCGCGGAGGTCACCGCGCGCGCCGACGCGATCGTGGCCTGGGCCCGTTCGGCCGAGCGGGACGTCCTCGTCTTCGCCCACGGCCACATCCTGCGCAGCCTGGCCGCCCGCTGGCTGGGCGAGGACATCTTCTTCGGCTCCCGCATCCGCCTCGACCCGACCTCCCTGTCGGTCCTCGGCTGGCAATACGGCGCCCCCGCCCTCGACCGCTGGAACGACACGGGCCACCTGTAAGCCACCCCCGGTGTGGGCAGGCGTCCCGCAGGGCGGGACGGGTGGGCACACCGGGACACCCCGCTCGGCTTCCGCACCCCCGCCCAGCCGGAGCGCACCCCACGGCCCGCGCCGCGCCCGGCCCTGCCTGACCGGCCCGGCCCGGCAGAGCCGAGCGCGCAGAGCCGAGCGCGCAGAGCCGAGCTCAGCCGCGCCCCGCTCTACGCCTCCGCATGCCGCGCCAGGAACGCCGCGACCCGCGGCGACCGCTGATGCGGCACCAGCGCCCGCGCGGTCCCCGACAGCATCGACCGCACCCGTGTGGACCGCACCTCCGCCAGCCGGTCCAGCACCTGCTCGCCCGCCCACGCCGCCTCGTCCGGCGCCCCCGCCCGCGCCAGGTCCTCGGCGAGCTCCGCGGTGTACAGCGCCGTGTTCCGCGCGAAATGCGGTTCCTGCAGGTCCGCCGCACGCCGCGCGTGCCTCGCGGCCCGCCCGTACTCACCCAGTCCCGCCCAGCACCGCGACTCCAGGGACTCCAGCTCCGCCTCCCCGAAGAAGGACATCCACTCCGGGTCGGCGGGCGACTCCCCGCGCGCGAAGTGGGAGTGCGCCCGGCTCAGCGCCTCCTCGCAGGACCGGCGGTCCCCCAGCCCCGCCCAGCCGCCGGCCTCCCGCAGCGAGAGCAGCGACAGCAGCCGCGGCGAGCCCAGCCCTCGGGCCGCCCGCAGTCCCGCCTGGGCCGCCCGGACGGCCTCGCGCGGCCGCCCGCCGTCCCGGGCCAGGAAGGCCGTGTTGGAGAAGGCGTGGGCCTCCAGCCCGGCGTCCCCGGACACCCGGGCGGTGGCCAGCGCCTCCGCGTAGTGCGACCGGGCGTCCTCGTACCGGCCCGAGTCGTGCGCCAGCCAGCCCACCGAGAGGGCCAGTTCACCCGCGCCCGCCTGGATCCGGTCCTCGGTGGACTGCCGCATGGCCCCGGCGTCCAGCAGCGCGTAGGCCGCGCGCAGCGGTTCGGCGGCCCGGCGGTACAGGTCGTCCGCGCCGTGCCGGTCGTCCAGCAGCCGGATCCGGCGTACGGCTTCCTCGACGGCGGCGGCCTCGGACGCCCCGGCCCGGCCCGGTGTCCGGCGGTGGTCGCCCAGCGGGCTGAAGTCGATCGCGGCGGCGGCCACGGTGGCCGAGCCGCCGGCCATGAATGCGCGACGCAGCACGTCGCTCTCCTCGAAGGGGGTGGGGGACGGGACGAAGACGGATGCGGTGGGCAGAGCGGGGAATCGGAGGCGGTCCCGGCCACGGACCGCCTCGCGTGGGGAGAATCCGAGGTCGGCCAGGGTGCGCCCGGGGAACATGTGCAGGAAGACCCGCTCGTAGGCGTAGTTGGGGCAGCGGATCTCGCCGGACTCGACGCGGCCGATGTAGCGCGCGTCGCAGGAAACCGTTTCTCCGATCTCCCGTGCCGCCCGGCGCACCAGGGCCGCGAACTCGGCGGGGGAATGCCGGCCGCGCAGCCGCCGGAAGGAGGTGTTGGGCGTGAGGGAGATGGGGGACGCCGTCATCGACGTGGCCTCTCTGGCGAGAACTCCTGCCGGGTTCTGGTGGGGGGTCCGGCGCGCATGAACGTACCGCCAGGTGCCCCGCCTCCACACACTGTTTGGCTACAAAAGGGATATCTCACCCGCGATCTGCCATGAACTGCCATCCTTTGCGGCGGCTCACCGCCGCCACCGTTGACGTTCCCGGGCGTTGAACCATGAGGAGTGGTCAAGGAGCAGGAGGAGGGGTTCCCTTGTTGGAGGCCGGGATGGAGAACTTCGCAGCGAGCGCCGGCACCGCATCCGTGCCGGACATCGCCCCTGACCTCGTGACCGTGCCCGCCCGGCAGGGGCTGGAGGCGGTCGACATCATCCGCCGCGCCGCCGCCTCCGCGACGGGGGTGGGCCCGGTCCTCCACGACGGTGCGGGCGACACCCTCGGATTCCTCGTCCCGGCCGGTACCGCCGACGCCTGGGACCTCCCCGGCAGCGCCTGTACGCAGACCAACGGGCGCGGCATGCGGTTCGACGAGGTCCCGGCGATGAGCGGTGCCCCCACCACCGGCGGCGCGGGCACCGGCTGGCTCCTCCCGCCGGACGCGGGCGCCGGCGAGGTGACCGATCCGGAGGTGCTGCGCGCGGCCCTCGGTGAGGCGGCCCGGCTGATCGAGGCGGCGGACAGCTGCCGCTGACCTGCCCGGTCCGACATCCGGAACACGCCGCTGACCGGCGATAATGGGTCAGTGGCACGAAGCAGACGGCGCGGTGGCGAGCGCGAGAACGGGATATCCGAGGCGGTCACCGGACAGGTGGACGGCGGCACGGCCGAGCTGGCCCCCGACCGTGACCGCTCCCGCGCGTGGACCCTGCTGATCGACGGCGCCCCGCAGTCCCACGTGGACCTCGACGAGCCGACCCGCCTCGACTTCGCCTACCAGCGGCGGATCGGGCACCTGATCGACCTGGCCGGACCGGCCCGGCAGCCGCTGAACGTGGTCCACCTGGGCGGCGGCGCCTTCACCCTCGCCCGGTACACCGCCGCCACCCGCCCCAGGTCGAGCCAGCAGATCGTGGAGATCGACGCCGGGCTGGTGGCCTTCGTCCGGCAGCACCTGCCGCTGGACCCGCAGGCCCGGATCCGGGTCCGCGCGCTGGACGCCCGGGCCGGCCTGGCCAAGCTCCCGGACGGCTGGGCGGACCTGGTGATCGCGGACGTGTTCGGCGGCGCCCGTACGCCGGCCCACCTGACCAGCGCCGAGTTCCTGGACGACGTACGGCGGGTGCTGTCGCCCACCGGGTGGTACGTCGCGAACCTCGCGGACGGGCCGCCGCTGGCGCACCTGCGAGGGCAGATCGCGACCGCCGCCTCCCGCTTCGGCCGGCTGGCGATGGCGGCGGACCCGGTGGTCTGGCGGGCGAAACGATTCGGCAATGCGGTCCTGGTGGCCTCCGACACCGACCTCCCGGTCGCCGACTTCACCCGGCGGGTGGCGAGCGACCCCCACCCCGGCCGCGTCGAACACGGCCGCGCCCTCACGGACTTCGCCGGCGGCGCGGCCCCCGTCACGGACGCCTCGGCTACCGCCTCCCCGGCGCCACCGCCGGCGGTGTTCCGGTGATCGCGGTTGCGCCAGGGGTGCGGGCGGTCAGTAGTGGTAGCGGGCCTTGAGGATCTTCACTTCTTTGTCGTCGGCCCGGTAGACCAGTCGATGTTCGTCATCGATTCGGCGGGACCAGTAGCCGGACAGGTCCCCCTTCAGGGGTTCAGGCTTCCCGATTCCGGCGAAGGGGGTTCGCTGGATCTCCTCGATCAGCCGCGTGATCCTTCGGGCCATCTTCCGGTCCGCGCTCAACCAGAACAGGAAGTCGTCCCACGCGGCTGGGTCGAAGTGAATGCTCCTCATTCGTCACCGGTCAGGGAAGAAAGCTCCTCCATGGAGGTGGTGACCGCTCCTTCGCCGGCTCTGTCGCGGGCGACGGCTTCCATCAGGGACTGCGCGTTGCGCGGCGAGCGCAGCAGATAGACCGTCTCCTCCCATGACCGGAAGTCCTCGGCCGACATCATGACGATGTCGCCGTGCTCCCGAGAGGTGACCTCTATCGGCACGTGGTCCTCGTTGACCTTCCGGATCAGCGGGTAGAACTTCTGACGGGCTTCGTTCGCCGAAATGGGCATGCGCCGACCTCCGGATCGCACCTGACAGCGCTGATACGTACGGCATTACCGTACCACTGTGGGGGTGGTCAGGGCGGGCCTCAGGTCTGCCAGGTCTCGACCGTCGGGGGGCGGTCGTGCCAGGTGCAGAAGACGGACGACTCGCGGCCGTCCTTGGTGAAGGTCACGCGGATCCACGTGGGCTGCTTCCAGAGCTGCATCTGCCAGCCCGGCGACGGCGTCGCGGACACCAGTTCGGCCGAGGAGGTGCCCAGCTCGAAGACCACCCGGCCGCCGTCGACCGTACGGCCCTCCACCCGGCCCGAGCCCGTGCTCTTGCCGCCGGTGGGATTCCCGGCACTGGGGGAGGGGCGCGGGGACGTCCGCGACGGCTTCCCGGACGGGCCGGACGGCGCGGGCGGGGACGGTGGGGCGGAAGCCGACGGGGACGGGGACGGGCCGGCCGATGCCGATGCCGATCCCGACGCCGACGCCGACGGGGATTCCGGTTTCGTGCCGTGCGTGGAGGAGGACAGCGGCCCGGCGGTCAGCGGGATGGCCTTCGGCCGGTCGTACGCCGTCCCGGACATCACCGTGCGCACGCCCCACCAGGACAGCGTCACCGCCGCCCCGGTCGCCAGCGTCCAGGCAAGTGCGTGGACAAGTCCTCGTTGCATCAGCGCACATACTGCACCACCCGTCCCGGAGTCCGCCCGCCACCCCGCCGGGTCCCCCGGATGGCGTACGGTGCGGGCCATGGCAAGTGTGCTCGTGGTCGAGGACGACCAGTTCGTGCGTTCCGCTCTGATCCGGCACCTGACCGATGCCGCACACACCGTGCGCAGTGTCGGGACGGCGCTGGAGGCCCTCAGGGAGGTCGCGCACCACCGCTTCGACGTGGTCATCCTCGATCTCGGACTGCCCGACCTGGACGGCTCCGAGGCCCTGAAGATGCTGCGCGGCATCACCGACGTACCGGTGATCATCGCGACGGCCCGGGACGACGAGGCCGAGATCGTCCGGCTGCTCAACGACGGCGCGGACGACTACCTCACGAAACCTTTCTCCGTGGAGCACCTGTCCGCCCGGATGGCCGCCGTGCTGCGCCGCGCGCGCTCCGCGGCCGGAGCCGAGCCGCCCTCCCGGGTGCTCCGGGTGGGAGGGCTGTCGATCGACCCGCTGCGCCGCCAGGCCGAGCTCGACGGGGCCGTACTCGACCTCACCCGGCGGGAGTTCGACCTGCTGGCCTTCCTCGCCGGGCGGCCCGGCGTGGTGGTGGCCCGGCGCGAACTGCTCGCCGAGGTCTGGCAGCAGTCCTACGGCGACGACCAGACCATCGACGTCCATCTGTCCTGGCTGCGGCGGAAGCTGGGGGAGACCGCGGCCAGCCCCCGCTATCTGCACACCCTGCGCGGCGTCGGCGTGAAGCTGGAGCCGCCGCGGTGAGCGCGGTGCGCGCCGCATGAGGTGGGCGCTGGTCAAGGTGTGTCTGGCGGTCACCGTGATGGTGGTCGTGGCCTTCGCAGTGCCGCTGGGCATGGTGGTCCAGGAGATGGCCCGCGACCGGGCGTTCTCCAACGCCGAGCGGCAGGCCGCCACCATCGGCCCCACCCTGTCGATCACGACCGACGCCCAGCAGCTGCACCGGGCCGTGGAGAGCACCGACATGGGCGCGCTCCGGCGGATGGCCGTGCACGTGCCGGCCGTGAACGGCGAGGCCGCCGTGATCATCGGCGAGCCCGGCTGGGCCGGCACGGACGCCGTGCAGCGGACCCGGCAGGAGGGCTCCGCGCGGACCGTGCGCGCCGCGGGCGGCGGGTTCGCCCTGCTGCAGCCCACGGCCATCGGCACCGGGGACATCGCGGTCGTGGAGATCCTCGTTCCGGAGAGCGAGGTCAGCAACGGGGTGACCACGGCCTGGCTGGTGCTCGCCGGGGTCGGGGCCGCGCTGGTCGTGGGCTCGGTGGCGGTCGCGGACCGGCTCGGCGCCCGCATGATCGGCCCGGCCAGGCGGCTCGCGGACGCCGCCCAGGAGCTCGGCGAGGGCAGGCTGGGCGCCCGGGTGCCAGAGGACGGTCCCAAGGAACTCCAGTCGGCGGCGGTGGCCTTCAACTCCATGGCCGACCAGGTGATGGAGCTGCTCGCGAACGAGCGGGAGCTGGCCGCGGACCTCTCGCACCGGCTGCGCACCCCGCTGACGGTGCTCCGGCTCAACACGGCATCCCTCGGGGACGGGCCGGCCGCGGAACAGACCCGTGCGGCGGTCGAGCAGCTGGAGCGCGAGGTGGACGCGATCATCCGGACGGCCCGGGAGCAGCGGTCCACGACGGTCGCGGCGGCGGGCTGCGACGCCGCGGAGGTGATCCGGGAGCGGATGGAGTTCTGGTCGGCGCTGGCCGAGGACCAGGGGCGCGAGGTCCGGCTCGCCGGGGCCTCCCGGACGATACGGATCCCGGTGGCGCGGCCCGAGCTGGTGGCGGCGATGGACGCCATGCTCGGCAACGTGTTCCGGCACACCCCGGAGGGCACGCCGTTCGCGGTGGACGTGCACGAGACCCCGGGCGCCGTGATCGTGCTGGTCTCGGACGCGGGGCCGGGCATCGCCGATCCGGACGCGGCGCTGCGGCGGGGCAACGACGGGGGCCGGACCGGTTCCACGGGGCTGGGGCTGGACATCGTACGGCGGGTGGCGGAGTCGACCGGCGGCGACGTACGGCTGGGCAGCTCGGTGCTCGGCGGCACCGAAGTGCGGGTGTGGATCGGGCTGGACGGGCGGGAGCTGGGGCAGGCCGGGAGCCGGCGGGCCGGGCGGCGCAAGCGCCGCAGGTGACCCGGACGGCGTCCGGCGGCCTGACCCGGACGGCGTCCGGCAGCTTGCCGGTCCGCCGGGCCCGCCGGACGGTGGGTGTGACGGAAGGAGTCACACATGAGAGTCATGATCCGGGGCCATGTCGACACGGTGGCGGGCAACGAGGCCATCAAGGGAGGCAAGCTGCCCGGCCTGATGGACGACCTGATCGAAAAACTCAAGCCGGAAGCGGCGTATTTCGGCCCTTCCGAAGGGGTCCGGTCGTTCTGGATCGTCTGTGACCTGACGGACAGTTCGGCCCTGCCGGCGCTGCTGGAGCCGCTGTTCTTCGACCTCCACGCCGAGGTCGAGGTCCAGCCGGTGATGAACCACGAGGACATGAAGAAGGGCATGGCGGCCACGCAGCACGCCCGGAAGGGCTGAACCGGCGCGCCCCCGAAGCCGTACGGCGCGTGGTAGAGGTGTGGCGCACTGCACGCCGCACTCCCTGAAGGGGTGAACCCCAATGCGTTACGCAGTACTCGGCACCGGAATCGTGGGCCGCACGCTGGCCGGCCGGCTCGCCGGCCTCGGCCACGACGTGGTCATCGGCACCCGGGACCCCGAAGCCACCATGGCCCGCACCGAACCCGGGACCATGGGCATCCCGCCCTACGCCAGCTGGCAGGCGGACCACCCGGAGGTCCGCCTGGCCGGCTTCGCCGAGGCGGCCCGGTTCGGCGAGATCCTGGTCAACGCCACCGGCGGGCAGGTCTCCATCGCCGCCCTCACCGAGGCGGACGCCGCCCACCTGGACGGCAAGGTGCTCCTCGACGTGGCGAACCCGCTGGACTTCTCCCACGGCTTTCCGCCCCGGCTGGACCCGGTGGACTCGGACAGCCTCGGCGAACTGATCCAGCGCTCCTTCCCCGGGCTGCGCGTGGTGAAGTCCCTCAACACCATGAACTGCCTGGTGATGGTCGATCCCTCGCGGGTGGCCGGCGACCACCACGTGTTCCTGAGCGGGGAGGACGCGGACGCGAAGAAGGCCGTCCGTGAACTCCTGCTCTCCTTCGGGTGGCCGGAGGGGGCGATCCTCGACCTCGGCGGCATCGAGACCGCGCGCGGCACCGAGATGCTGCTGCCGATCTGGCTGCGGCTGATGGGCAGCCTCGGCCACGCCGACTTCAACTTCCACATCCAGGGGGCGGGCGGCGGAGGCTCCTGGGGAGGCCACTGACACTCCCGGTCCGCCGGCGGTGATCCGCCGGCGGTGGTCTGTGGTCCGTTGGCGGAGTTCGGTCGCCGGGAGGTCGGCTGCCGGAGTTCGGTCGCCGGAGGGCGCCGGAGGGCGCCGGAGGTCAGCCGCCGGAGGTGAGGCGTTCCGCCTGGGCCCGGCCGACCTCGGCCGCCCGGTGCAGGTAGTCGGCGATGACGGCGAGTTCGGCGTCGGAGTAGCTGTCCAGGACGGCGCCGAAGGCGCGGCCCGGGGTCTCCCAGGCAGTGCTGATCCGCTCCCGCGCCTCGGTGTTGAGGGAGACCAGTGAGCGGCGGCGGTCCAGGGGATCGGCCTTGCGCTCCACGATGCCCGCCTTGGCCAGGCGGTCGACGAGCCGGGTGGCGGAGCCCGAGGTCAGGCCGGTGAGGCGGGCGATGTCGCCGGTGCTCACCGGACCGGGCTCCATGTCGAGGAGGGCGATGCACTGCATGTCGGTGGGGTGCAGGTGCAGCCGGTCGGCCATGGCCTGGTTGAAGAGCGAGTAGTCGGCGTAGTGCCGCTGGCTCTCGGTGACGACCCGCGCGAGGAGCTCGGCCCGGGTCCATTCCTCACCCGAACGAGGGGAATCGGTTGACATCGGCATCTCCCATGGTCCAAATTTATCTGCGTGACGCAGAGAATGCGTCGCGAAGAATCTGTGTCACGCCAGAAGTGTATCCGCTCGCTGCCGTGTCACACCGACCGGAGGGAACGACCATGACGATCCTCGTCACCGGCGGCCGGGGCGCCGTCGCCCGCGGCCTCACCGGCCTGCTCGACCGCCACGGCGTGGAGTACCGACCGGCCTCGCGCCGGCCGGACACCCCGGGCACCGTCCACTGCGACCTCGCCGACCCGGCCTGCTTCCCCGCCGCGCTCCGCGGAGTGAGCTCGGTCTTCCTGTACGCCGAGGCGGGCGGCATCGACGCCTTCGTCAAGGAGGCGGTCGCCGCGGGCGTCGAGCACGTCGTGCTGCTGTCGTCCTCCTCGGTGCTCGCCCCCGACGCCGCCGACAGCCCGATCGCCGCTTCCCACCTCGCCGTCGAGGAGGCGCTCCTCGCCTCACCGCTGCGCACCACCCTGCTGCGCCCCGGCTCCTTCGCGAGCAACGCCCGCGGCTGGGCCTGGCCGATCAAGTCCGGATCCCCCGTCCGCCTGCCCTACCCGGGTGCCTACGCCGACCCGGTCCACGAGGCGGACCTGTCCGAAGCCGCCTTCGCGGCCCTCACCGACCCCGCCCTCGCCGGCCGCGCGTACACCCTCACCGGACCGCACGCGCTGACCTTCACCACCCAGCTCTCGATCCTCGGTGGCGTGCTGGAGCGTCCCATACCCGTCGAGACCGTCAGCCCCGAGCAGTGGAAGACCGACGTCGCCGAGTACGTGCCCGGCCCGTACGCCGAGGCCCTGCTCGACTTCTGGTCCGCCTCCGACGGCCTTCCCGTCCCGGTCACCGGCGATGTCGAACTGCTCACCGGCCACCCCGCCCGCTCCTTCCGGACCTGGTGCGAGGACCACGCCGCCGATTTCACCGGCTGACCGGTATGGTCCTCCGCGACGCGGGAGGCGGGAGGCAGCCATGGACGGCGGGCGGGGACGCGCAGGACGACGGCCGACCCTCGAAGAGGTGGCGCTCCGGGCCGGAGTCGGCCGGGGCACCGCGTCCCGGGTGATCAATGGATCGGCCAGGGTCAGCGAGCACAGCCGGGCGGTGGTGGAGGCCGCCGTGGCGGAGCTGGGCTACGTACCGAACCCGGCCGCGCGTGCGCTGGCCGCCCACCGCACCGACTCCGTGGCGCTGGTCGTGCCCGGGCACGAAGACCGTTCCTGTGGCGAGCGGGACTTCCACGAACTGATCCTGGGCGTTGCCGGGGCCCTGGCCGAGAGCGGGATGCGGCTGCTGCTCACCCTGGCCGGCAGCGACCAGGAGCGGCGCCGGGCGGCCCGGTACCTGGCGGCGCACCGTGTGGACGGGGTGCTGCTGGTCTCCTCCTGCCCGGGAGACCCGCTGCCGGGACTGCTGGCCGGGATGGGGATCCCCGTGGTGGCCGACGGGCGCCGGTCCGCCGGCGAGGACCTGCCCTGCGTGGACTTCGACCACCTGGCGGGAGGCCGGGCCGCCACCGGGCATCTCCTCGCGCACGGCCGCCGCTCGATAGCCGCCATCTCCGGGCCTCCGGGCGACTACGCCTCCGGGTGCCGGCTGGAGGGGTACCGGCAGGCTCTGCGAGCCGCGGGGTTCACCCCCGACGGGCAACTGACCGAGGCCGGCGACGGCAGCGAGGAGGGAGGCGGGCGGGCCATGCGGGCGTTGCTGTCCCGGCGGCCGGGACTGGACGCGGTGTTCGCCGCCTCCGACGCGATGGCCGCGGGAGCCGGACGGGAACTGCGCGCGGCAGGCCGGCGGATACCCGAAGACGTGGCCCTGGTCGGTTTCGGCGACTCGGTGGTGGCCCGGCACCTGGACCCGCCGCTCACCAGTGTCCGGCAGCCGGTGCGGGACATGGGCCGGGAAATGGTGCGGGCCCTGCTGGCGCGGATCGCCGGGACGGGAGAACCCGGAGCCGTGGTGTTGCCCACCGAGCTGGTGGTCCGGGAGTCGGCGTGACCGGTCTCACAGCTGCGGCAGTCGGAGCCGACAACGCAGAAGGCCCCGATCCGCTTCCGCGAACCGGGGCCCTCGTACAGGGTGAGTGACGGGACTCGAACCCGCGGCCACCTGGACCACAACCAGGTGCTCTACCAACTGAGCTACACCCACCATGTCCGGTCGGAATTCCGACCGGCCGAAGAAAAGCGTACAGGGTTCTCGAGGGTGCTCGCGCACCCATTACCCCTCGGCCTTGCTCCGGGTCCGTCCGGCGCGCGCTACTCGGCGGGCAGGACGTGCTTCGCGGCGATGGTCCGGGCGGTGTCCGAGTCGGGTCCGGGCTGCGGCACGAAGACCGCCTCGCGGTAGTAGCGCAGCTCCGCGATGGACTCCTTGATGTCCGCGAGTGCCCGGTGGTTGCCGTTCTTCGGCGGGCTGTTGAAGTACGCCCGGGGGTACCAGCGGCGCGCCAGCTCCTTGATCGAGGAGACGTCGACGATCCGGTAGTGCAGGTAGTCCTCCAGGACCGGCATGTCGCGCAGCAGGAAACCGCGGTCGGTGCCGACCGAGTTCCCGCAGAGCGGTGCCTTCCCGGGCTCCTTGACGTGCTCCCGTACGTACGCCAGGACCTGGGCCTCGGCGTCCGCCAGCGTGGTGCCGCCGGCCAGCTCGTCGAGCAGGCCGGACGCGGTGTGCATCTCGCGCACCACGTCGGGCATGGTCTCCAGGGCGGCGTCCGGCGGGCGGATCACGATGTCCACGCCTTCGCCGAGCACGTTGAGCTCCGAGTCGGTGACCAGTGCGGCCACCTCGATAAGTGCGTCGTCCGTCAGCGAGAGCCCGGTCATCTCGCAGTCGATCCACACCATGCGATCGTTCATGTGTCTCACCTTATGCGGAAGGTCCCCGGATCGGTCATGGACCGATCCGGGGACCTCAGGCGGTGCGCCCGCGCGCCGTGGTGCGCGGGCGGACGGTCACGCGTGCTCGCGCAGCGCCCGGCCCGGCGCGTAGAGCTCGGTGACCGTGGGGCCGCTGGCCGCCAGGGCCGCCGCGGCCCGCTGGGGCTGCGGAGTGCGCTGGTGCGGCAGCGGACCACCGGTGATCTCGGACACCGCGGCCACCTCGCTCTGCGGGCGGCGCGCCCGGTACGCGGACCGGTAGGCGGCCGGGGAGGATCCCAGCTGCCGCCGGAAGTGCCCGCGCAGCGCGACCGGGGAGCGGAAGCCGCACCGGCCGGCGACCTCGTCCACGGAGTAGTCCGAGGTCTCCAGCAGCCGCTGGGCCTGCAGCACCCGCTGGGTGATCAGCCACTGCAGCGGTGCGCTGCCGGTCAGCGACCGGAAACGCCGGTCGAAGGTGCGGCGGCTCATGTAGGCGCGGGCCGCGAGCGTCTCCACGTCGAACTGCTCGTGGAGGTGCTCCAGGGCCCAGGCCACCACCTCGGCCAGCGGGTCGGCGCCGATCTCCTCCGGCAGCGACCGGTCGAGGTAGCGCTCCTGTCCGCCCGTGCGGCGCGGCGGCACGACGAGCCTGCGGGCCAGGGCCCCGGCCGCTTCGCTTCCGTGGTCCGTGCGCACGATGTGCAGGCACAGGTCGATTCCGGCCGCGGTGCCCGCGGAGGTCAGCACGTCGCCGTCGTCGACGAACAGTTCACGCGGATCGACATGGACGGATGGGTACCGCTTGGCCAGCGTCGGCGCGTACATCCAGTGCGTCGTCGCGGGCCGGCCGTCCAGCAGACCGGCGGCGGCGAGCACGAAGGCCCCCGTGCACAGTCCGACGATCCGCGCGCCCTCCTCGTGCGCCAGACGCAGTGCGTCCAGCGCCTCCGGTGGCGGTGGCGAAGTGATGGACCGCCAGGCCGGAACGACCACGGTGCCGGCGCGGGCAATGGCCTCCAGCCCGTACGGGGCGGTCAGTTCGAGTCCGCCGGTGGTCCGCAGCGGACCGTCCTCCCCGGCGCACACGAGCAGTCGGTAGCGTGGAACTCCCGCGTCCTGCCGGTCAATGCCGAACACGGAGAGTGGAATGGAACTCTCGAAAATCGGTCCGCCGCTGAAGAGCAGCACCGCGACGATTTCCCTGCGGCGGCGCCCCGCGAGCTTCCGGCCGGCGTCCGCGACGACGGCGGTGGAGTCCTGGCTCATGGCGCTAAGCCCCCCTTGGGTGTCGCGACTCCTTGGTCTGGTCGCACCTGCACGTTTCCCCTCGGCCTTGCACGTGTCCCCCGCCGTAAATACATGATCGAATCTACTGCGTGCCGTGCTGTCGGCGTGACAAGTTCAGCACGCAGCGCTATGTCGACTTGGCAACTTGGCGAAAAGCATTCGATCAGTAAGCGTTCCACTCCGCGACCTCGCGAGGAAGCGGAAGGGTTGGCGGTGGCCAGTACTCATAGGGTCTCCGAACCCCCCTCCCGCCGTCGACGCTGGTGGTAGGGGGGGTGTGGGGGGATTCCGCCCAGGGTTGTACTCGAAAGTGAAGTTGGCTGAAAACATGCGGGGGCGGGTGTGCGAACCGGTCAGTCCTGGGTGGTCGTTCCCCCGGAGGAGTGACAGCCGCGGTGCGTACCCGCCCCGGTCCGGGAGTGCCGGCCGCGGTGCGGGGCGGCGGCCTGGCCCGCGGGTTCCGCGAGCACCCGGGCGGCTCTCTCGTTCTTCTCCGAGAGCCGCAGCATGACCCGGCACGCGGCCGTCACCGCGACCAGGCCGAGGGTGGCGACGGCGGCGCCGCCGAAGGAGGTCCCGTAGACCACGAGGACCACCGGGACGAGCAGACAGCTGAACGCCGCCCAGCGCACCACGTCCCCGGCGGGGTCCTCGCGGGCGGGCCGGTGCGGCCGGTCGGGGCGGGCGGGGTGAACGGGACGGCCTGGCACGGCTGTACTCCCTGCGGGCTCTTCCTGACACGGTCGGACTCTTGTCCAACGCCGTTCGACGGGCGCCGGTCACTGCGCGCACGGGTGGCTCGTCACTGCCTGTAGGGGCCAACCGCCATTGCCAAGGAGGGCCCTCTCCGGCATGCTCCCTGGGACGCTCTCCAAGGGCGGCAAGCCCTGTGCAGGACAGGAGTGTCGCCGTACCCTGGTGGGTAAAGGCCTGGGAAGATGCTTCCCGCACACCCTCCCGTCACCCAGCGTCGTCAATCCGCCCGTTGCTTCCCGAGGATCCGAACGCCGAGACACCCATGGCCGGTCACGACATCCCCGAACCCGCGGACCGCAAGCGCAAGCGCCTCGCCGACGCCGCGTCGGCCGATCTGCGCGCGGCCGAGGAGGCACGCCCCCAGCCCTGCGATCCGGCCTTCCGGCACGGCGTGGTGGTGGGCTTCGACGGTTCCACCTCCAGCGAGCGGGCGCTCGCCTACGCCATCGGAATGGCCCGCCGGTCCGGATCAGGGCTGATCATCGTGCACGTGGCCAACCGCCTGCCGACGACGGTCTGGGCGGGCTGCGAGCCGCCGGTCTTTGTGGACGTGCCCGACCACCGCACCGAGGTGCTGGGACTGGAACTGGCCTGCGCCGACTATCTGGCCGAGGTGCCCTGGATCCTCGTCGAGCGCGGCGGGGACATCTGCCACGAGCTGGAGGAGGTCGGCCGGGAGTACTCGGCCGACGCGATCGTGGTGGGCTCGACGCACGGCATCATGGGGCGCATCTTCGGCTCGGTGGCCGGCCGCCTCGCGAAACGGGCCCAGCGCCCCGTCGTCGTCATTCCCTGACGGTCTTCATTCCCTGACGGTCTTCAATCGGCCACCGGCCCTCTCCCGGCGGCACCGCCCTCCCGCGGTGCCGTTGTCATTCCGTGACCGTGCGACTGCGCATCGTGCGGTTGTGCCGGGCCGTAAAGGGTACATAAAAGTCGCTGGGTAGCAGCACAATTACAGAGCAGATCGAAGGGAGCCCGCCGTGGACAATGACGTCTCCGCGGGAAGCACGGCCACCACTTCGACCCTGGGGAACCTGGCCCTGGGTCTCACCCTTCTCGCATTCGGAATCGGCCACACCGGCGTGATCGACGGTGTCTCCGCGGCCAACTCCGTCCTCCTCGCCATGTACGTGGGAGGCGTCGCCCTCTTCCTCCTCGGACTCCTCGAGTACCGCGGCGGCAACGGGTTCAACGGCACTGCCTTCGCGGGCCTCGGCATCTTCTGGTTCACCTGGGCCAAGGGTGCCGGCGCGACGGTCTCCGATGAGGCCGCCGGAACGTTTCTGGTCCTCTTCGCGCTGCTCGCGCTGACCCTCACGGTCGCCGCGTCGAGCGGTCTGTTCAGTCAGGGCGTCTACGCCCTGCTGACCCTCTCCCTGCTCCTGCTCGCGATAGGTGCCTTCGCGGACAGCGGCGGACTCGCCAAGGCCGGCGGCTGGGTCGCCGCGGTCTCGGGCCTCCTCGGCTGGTACGGCGCCACCGCGGCCCTGGCGAAGTGGCCGATGTCCCTGGGCCGCGCGGGCCGCAGCGCCCCCGCCGCCGGCTGACGCCCGCAGCCGCAGGTACGCCGCAGCCCCCGTGCACGGATGCACGGGGGCTGCGGCACGCCGTCGGCTATTCGACGGTGACGGACTTCGCCAGGTTGCGGGGCTTGTCGATGTCCCGGCCCAGGGCCAGGGCGGTGTGGTACGCCAGCAGCTGGAGCGGGATGCCCATCAGGATCGGGTCGAGCTCGTCCTCGTTCTTCGGGACGACGATCGTGTGGTCGGCCTTCTCCTGCTCGCGGTGGGCGACCGCGAGGATGCGGCCGCTGCGGGCCTTGATCTCCTCCAGCGCCGCGCGGTTCTTCTCCAGCAGGTCGTCGTCCGGGACGATCGCGACGGTCGGCAGCGAGGGCTCGATGAGGGCCAGCGGGCCGTGCTTGAGCTCCGAGGCCGGGTAGGCCTCGGCGTGGATGTAGGAGATCTCCTTCAGCTTGAGGGAGGCCTCCAGGGCCACCGGGTAGCCGCGCACCCGGCCGATGAACATCATCGACTTGGCGTCGGCGTACTCGGCCGCCAGCCGCTTGATGTCGTCCTCCTGCTCCAGGATCTCGCTGATCTGGGCGGGCAGCTTGCGCAGGCCCTCGATGATCCGCTTGCCGTCGGTGACGGACAGGTCGCGGATCCGGCCGAGGTGCACGGCGAGCAGCGCGAAGGCCACGACCGTGTTGGTGAAGCACTTGGTGGAGACCACGCAGACCTCCGGGCCGGCGTGCACGTAGACGCCGCCGTCGGCCTCACGGGCGATCGCGGAGCCCACCACGTTGACCACGCCCAGCACCCGGGCGCCCTTGCGCTTGAGCTCCTGGACCGCGGCCAGCACGTCGTAGGTCTCACCGGACTGGGAGACCGCGATGTAGAGGGTGTCGGGGTCGACCACCGGGTTGCGGTAGCGGAACTCCGAGGCCGGCTCGGCGTCGGCCGGGATGCGGGCCATGCCCTCGATGAGGGAGGCGCCGATCATGCCGGCGTGGTACGAGGTGCCGCAGCCCAGGATCTTGACCCGGCGGATGGCGCGGGCCTCGCGCGGGTCCAGGTTCAGGCCGCCCAGGTGCACGGTGGAGAACCGGTCGTCGATCCGGCCGCGCAGCACGCGGTCGACCGCGTCGGGCTGCTCGGAGATCTCCTTGTGCATGTACGTGTCGTGGCCGCCCATGTCGTAGGAGGCGGCTTCCCACTCCACGGTCTCGGGGGTGGCGTTGGTGGTCGTCCCGCTGGTGGTGTACGTGCGGAAGTCGTCGGCCTTGAGGGTGGCCATCTCGCCGTCGTTCAGGGTGACGACCTGGCGGGTGTGGGCGACCAGCGCGGCGACGTCGGAGGCGACGAGCATCTCCTTCTCGCCGATGCCGAGGATGACCGGGGAGCCGTTGCGGGCGACCACGATGCGGTCGGCGAAGTCGGCGTGCATGACGGCGATGCCGTACGTGCCCTCGATCACCTTGAGGGCCTCGCGGACCTTGCCCTCCAGCGTGTCGGCCTCGGAGCGGGCGACCAGGTGGGTGATGACCTCGGTGTCCGTCTCGGACGCGAAGACCACGCCCTCGGCCTCGAGCTTGGCGCGCAGCTCGGAGGCGTTGTCCACGATGCCGTTGTGGACGACGGCGACCTTGTTCTCGGGGTCGAGGTGCGGGTGCGAGTTGTGGTCGCTCGGGGCGCCGTGGGTGGCCCAGCGGGTGTGGGCGATACCGGTGGTGCCGGCGAAGCGCTTGGGGACCCGGGCCTCCAGGTCGCGGACGCGGCCCTTGGCCTTGACCACCTTCAGGGCGCTGGCCTTCGGGCTGTTGACCACGATGCCCGCCGAGTCGTAACCCCGGTACTCCAGCCGCTGCAGGCCTTCCAGCAGCAGCGGAGCGACGTCACGCTTGCCGATGTAGCCGACGATTCCGCACATGGGTGTATGCCCCTCCTGAACGTTCCTACGTGTGTGCCCGTGCCCTGCTCTGCCCTGTCCTGTCCGGCCGGTTCGCGGCCGGCGGTCAGCCGTAGACGATGCGACGCAGCTGCCGGAGCGAGAGCTCCGGGGGTGCCACGGCGCGGTGCGGCAGCTCGGCCGCGATCCGGTCGAAGATCTCCGTGTTCACCGATCCGCCGGACTGCAGTTCGCGGTGGCGGCGGCGGACGAACTCCTCCGTCGTCTCGTCGAAGTACGCCAGTACGTCGAGCACCACCCGGGCCGCCTCACCGCGCTGCAGCGCGGTGCTGCGCACCAGGTGGTCGACGAGGTCGTCATGTGACGGGCGGCGTTCGAGCACCCGTAGATACTGACGTCTCACGCCTCGGAACGCAAAGATCCTGCCCGATTTCGGGCAGGATCTTTATGGTGCAGGCCAAGGAATGGGTCATTCCGGCCAGAATCGCCGGTTCCGGTCAGAACCGGCAGGGTCGAACCGGCAGGGTCAGAACCGGCAGGGTCAGAACCGGCGGAGGACCGCCGCCTTCGCGGTGCCGAACTCGTCGGCGGTCAGGATCCCCGCCTGGTGCAGCTCGCCGAGCTCGCGCAGGCGCCGCAGCAGCGCGTCGTGGTCCTCGGCACCAGGAGCCGCGGCTCCGGCCGCGGCCGGAGCCGCGGGCGCCGTGAGCTCCTTCACGGGCGGGGCCTCGTCGGCCGGAGCCGCCGGATGCGGCATCCGGGCCGCCACGGCCGCCGCGACCAGCGCCATCAGCGGGTCCTTCTTGAACCCGAAGAGCTCCACGCTGTGCGGGTCGTACTTGGCCGCGGGCGCGCTCGCCGTGTTCCCGGCCAGGACGAAGCGCAGCCAGCCGTTCTCCAGGCCGACCGCCGGGAACCAGTCCACCGAGGTGATGTCCGCCACCCGGAAGGACCGCGGCCCGCCGGACGCCTTCGCCTCCTCCGTCTTCCAGTTCCACTCCAGGCTGACCCGGTCGCCGTTGAACGAGGCCGTCCCGTCACCGGCCGACGCGGTGATCGGCACGGCGGGCCCCGGCAGCAGGTACTCCGTCACCGGCCCCGGATCCACCTGGTCCAGCAGCAGCGCGTTGCGCACCGCGTCGACGAAGTACTCGGCGACCCCGCCCCGGTCCCCTTCCACCGTCAGCCGGTACGGGTCCGAGGCCTCGGGCAGGCGCCCGGCGGTCACCTGGAGCAGTGGGTCCGCCCCGTCCCGCAGTCTCAGCCGGAGCCGCCCCGCCTTGCGGCCCGGCTCGTACGAGATCCCGGCGAGCGCGTGCAGGGGCACGGTGACCTCGCCGAGGGTCTGCCGCAGCAGCCCGGTGGACTTCTCGTGGCCCGGCACGATGCGCACCGCGTCCCCGTCGAAGGTCCAAGTGCCGTCCTTCTGGATGATTTCTGCCATCCTGCGATTCTTCCACCGCGCCGATCACGGCAGTTGGCCTATACCTGGGTGCGTGAATCGGGTTCTGCGCACGTTCGGTGTCCTGTTGGTCCTCGCCGCCGCGGCTTCCTGTTCCCAGGCCCGCGGGGCCGGCGACGCGAAGTCCGGCGAGCGGCTCGCGTACGCGGACCCCCCGCCGTACGAGCGGCTGCTCCCGGCCCCCGCCGAGGTCAGGCCCGGCGGTCCCGCCCACCGCCTCGCCCCCGGCACGGTGATCCGTACCGGCCCCGGTGACAGCGCCGGCGACGAGGAGGTCCGGCAGATCGGCGAACGCCTCGCCGAGGAGCTCCGCGGCCCCACCGGCCTGCCACTGCCCGTGGTCGACGACGCGGCGGGCGGCGGGGCGGGCAGCGGGGCGGGCGGCGGCGACGGCATCCGGCTGCGCCTGGACACGTCCGACGGGCGGCTCGGCGAGGAGGGCTACCGCCTGGAGTCCACCGCCGCCGCCGTGACCCTGACCGCGCACGCCCCGGCCGGGCTGTTCCGCGGGGTGCAGACCCTGCGCCAGCTGGTCTCCGGCCCGGACGGCCGGGAGGTCCCCGGCGGCACGGTCACCGACACCCCCCGGTTCGGGTACCGCGGGGCGATGATCGACATCGCCCGTCACCACTTCACCGTCCCGCAGGTGAAGCGGTACGTCGACCAGCTCGCCCAGTACAAGATCAACAAGCTGCACGTGCACCTGACCGACGACCAGGGCTGGCGCCTGGACATCGCCTCCTGGCCGCGGCTCGCCTCCTACGGCGGGGTGGGCGGGGTCGGCGGAGGCGCCGGCGGCCACTGGACCCGGGAGGAGTACCGCGACTTCGTCGAGTACGCCGCCGACCGCTACATCGAGGTGATCCCGGAGATCGACATGCCGGGCCACACCAACGCGGCCCTCGCCTCCTATGCCGAGCTCAACTGCGACGGCAGGGCCCCCGCCCGCTACACCGGCACCAAGGTCGGCTTCAGCTCGCTGTGCGTGTCGAAGGAGATCACCTACGAGTTCATCGACGACGTGCTGCGCGAGGTCGCCGAGCTCACCCCCGGCCGCTACCTCCACATCGGCGGCGACGAGGCGCACTCCACCCCGGCGGCGGACTACGCGGCCTTCATGGAGCGGGCGCAGGCGGTGGTGGCGAAGTACGGCAAGACGGTGGTGGCCTGGCACCAGCTGGCCGCGGCCGACCCGGCGCCGGGCGCGGTCCTCCAGTGGTGGGGCCACGACAGGACCCCGGCGGCCGAGCGGGACCGGGTCGCCGCCGCCGCGAGGGCGGGGCACCCGATCGTCCTCTCCCCGGCCGACCACGCGTACCTCGACATGAAGTACGACAAGGACACCAAGCCGGGTCTGGCGTGGGCGGGCTACGTCCCGGTGCGGCGCTCGTACGGCTGGAACCCCGGGGCGTACTTCGCGGGCGTCCCGGAATCGGCGATCCTCGGCGTCGAGGCCCCGCTGTGGACGGAGACCATCGCCACCCGCGCCGACCTGGAGTACATGGCCTTCCCCCGGCTTCTCGGCCTCGCCGAACTCGGCTGGTCCCCGGCCGGGAAGCTCGACTGGCCGGCGTACGCCCAGCGCCTCGCCGCGCACGGCCCCCGCCTGGAGGCCCAGCAGATCAACTACTTCCGCGCCCCCGACGTCCCCTGGCCCGCCCCGGTCCTGCCCTCCCCGGCCGCGGCCCGCCCGACGGCCCCCTTCCCGCCCCGCGACGACATCCAGCGCAGCTGACGGGTCCGCCGGGGTGCGTCGAACGGCCGGTCCGCAAGAGTCGGCCCTCCGGTGCTATGGCTGCCCTATAGTGCGACTATGGCAACCACGACCATTCAGGTTCCCAAAGAGACCCGTGACCACCTGGCGGAGCTCGCCAAAGAGCGTGGACTGAGCATCGGGCAGCTGGTGGAGGCGCTGGCCGCCGAACAGCTGACCGCCGCACAGCGCGACAAGCGGCTCGCCGCCGACCGGAAGCTGGTGCGTGAGGTGCTCGGGGTCGCCATCAGCGACGAGGAATTCGACCAGGCGCCGGACGTTCTCGCCAACATCTACAAGATCGCCGCTGAGAAGGTCCGGGCGGTCGGGCAGGATGCTGCGTGATCATTCTCGACACCAGTGCGGTGCGGGCGCTGGCCGGCGGTCACAAGACACTGAGCCTGCTCGCGGGCAACATGGCGCGGACCCCGGGGGACCATCTGACCGTCCCTGCCCTGTGCCTGATGCAGGCCGAGGTTGAGGACGAGGGAGCAGCACGCCGTGTGCTGGGCCTCTCCTCGGTCCTCGTCGATGATCTCGACACGATCGCCTCGGTCACCGTGGGCACGATGGTCCGTGACGGCTACGGAGGTCCGGACACCTGCCACGCTCTGTACTGTGCGCTGCCGCGCGCGGAGTTCGCGAGCATGTCGATTCTGCTCACCGGAACCGAGGAGGCGTACCCGCCGGGCATCGTCACCGTCGACATTGACGCCCCGGGGATGCTGGGCTTCTACTGACCGGCTGCGTTTGGGTGCCCAGCGCACCGCCGCAGCCCACCCCGGCCATCGCCGCGCAAGACTGTCAGTGGGGCGGCTTGCAGGAGATGGCCATGAAGAACTCGTTGCCGATGGGGCGGGTCTTCGGGATACCGCTGCGCATGCACTGGACGGTGCCGCTGCTGGTGTGGCTGTTCGGGTACAGCCTGGGCAGCCGGACGCTGCCCGCCTCGGTACCGGACCGGTCCGGGACCGTGTACGGGGTCGCCGCCGCGGCCGGGGCGGTCCTGCTGCTCGGCAGCCTGCTGGCGCACGAGGCCGCCCACGCGGTCACCGCCCGGAAGAAGGGCATCCCGGTGCAGGGCATCACGCTGTGGGCGCTGGGCGGGGTGACCGAGATGGGCCGGCCGCGAGCCGCCCGCGCGGCGTTCCTGGTGGCGGTGAGCGGACCGGCCGCCAGCCTGGTCGTCGGGGCGGCGGCGTTCGGGGCCGGTGTCGGGCTCGACGCCCTGACGGGGTGGTCCGTGCCCGCGGCCGTGCTGGTGTGGCTCGGCTGGATCAACGCCGTCCTCGGCGTGTTCAACCTGCTGCCCGCCGCCCCGCTCGACGGGGGCCGGGTGGTGCAGGCGCTGATGTGGTGGCGTACCGGCGACCAGGACCGGGCCGAACAGGCGGCCGCCCGCAGCGGGCAGTTCCTCGGCGCCGCGATGATCGCGGTCGGCTGGCTGACCCTGCTGCAGGGCACTCCCGGCGGCGCGTGGCTGGCGCTCATCGGCCTCTTCGTCTTCTTCGTCGCCGGCATGGAACACCGCCGCGCCGGGCTGGCGCCGGCCCTGCGCGGGGTCCCGGCCGCCGAGGCCATGTCGAGCCCGGTGGAAACCTGCCCGGACTGGCTGACCGTGGACCGCTGCGTGCAGGACGTGGCCCTGCACGCCCGCCACGCGGTGCTGCCGGTGCTCGACTTCGACGGCCGCCCCAGCGGCCTGCTCCACCTGGCCCGGCTCGCCAAGGTCCCGCCCGCGCAGCGGGAGGAGCTCCGGGTCCGCGACGTGGCGGTCCCGCTGGAGCGGTGCGCCACCTGCGCCCCCGACGACCTCCTGCCGGACGTCCTGGAACGCATGGCACCGGCCGCCGCGAGCATCCACGTACTCGTCACGGACGCCGGCACCCTGGCGGGCATCATCACCGAACGGGACATCGCCCGTCTGCTCCAGCGGTACGCGCTCCGGCGCCCGGCAGGCCGCTGAACTCGCGGGAGTGGCGCGGCACTCCGGGGAACCTTCCCGCCGTCCTCGCCGTTGGCCCCGAGTCGACTGCTCGAACCGCGAACCGAGGAGTGCCTTGTCCGATACCCCGTCCGTTACCCCGTCCATCGCCGCCACGCCCCTTCTCCCGGCGCTCGCCGCCCAGGCGGATCACCTGATCCGGCTCGGGGTGCACGAGCTCGCGGGGATACCCGCCGACGAGCTGCGCACCTTCGCGGAGAGCGCCGGTGGTGAGGCCGGCGCCGGAGACGCCCTGCTCGCCATCCATCCGGACCGGGTTCCCGCCTCCGCCCTCGCACCGCTGCTCCGTCACGAGGGCAAGCCCGGCTTCGTCGTCACCGACATGGCCGACGTCGACCGCTTCGCCCCCGACGCCGTCGAGCTGCCCGACGCCCCCCTCTACGTCGTCACCGGCCTCGACCGCGGCGACCACATGGCCAACTGGAGCCCGGAGGAGGCACTGCCCGCCATCGCCAAGGAGGGCCGCACCCCGCTGCTGCTCGGCGAAGGCATCCACTGGTTGCTCCAGCAGCCGGAGGTCCTGGAGCGCAACCACTGCTTCATGACCATCGGCTCCCGGCTGCGCAAGGCCAACGGCGCCCTGGACGCGCGCACCCCGGCGATCTGGATCAGCAACGGCACCGGGCGGGACGGCCGCGAGCGGCGTGACGCTCCGAAGGTCGGCTGGTGCTGGTGGGGCAACCGCCACACCTGGCTGGGCTTCGCCTCCGCCGCAGGCCGCGCGCACTAGCTCCCCCCGGAGGGGACGGTCGCGACGGCCCCGGCGGTATTGACTGCGCGGCCGTCCCTACGCGGGGCGGTGGAGCTGGACGTCGCAGCGGAAGAGGGTGCGGGAGGCGGCGTCGGTGGTGTGGGCGCGGAGGAGTACGCCGGTCGCCGGGTCGATGGTGAACGCGCAGGTGAGGTCCCCGTCCGGGGCCCAGGCGCTGAGCGGGAAGCCGCGCAGGGGGCGGACGGTGGCGCGGAGGGAGGCGGAGCCGGTCGTCGTGGCGTACGCGAGGTGGGACACGATGCGGGCCGGGGTGAGGAGCTCGGCGAGCCGGGCCGCGCCCGGGGATGTCCGGTCGCTGCGGTAGTGGCCGCTGATGTCCGCGGTGAGGGTGCCGCTGGGGCTGTGGACGGTGACGGTCCACTCCCGCCGGGACGGCAGCGAAGCCGCGGCCGGTGGCGCGTCGACGCCGGGCCGGGCCTCGACCAGGGCGTGCAGCCGCACCGGGTCGAGGAGCGAGGTCGCCATCCGGGCCAGTACGGCACCGGCTCCCGTTTCGTACGCGGGTACGGCGGTTGCCGCGTCGGCGGAGGTGCGGGTGAGGAGGAGCTCACCGCTGCGGAAGCAGCCGTGGGCGTCGAAGACGCGGGCTGCCAGGAGCAGGCCGGTCCGGACGTCGACCGTGGCGACGAGCCGGGTCGCCCCGGGCGGGAGCCAGGGGTCGTTCGGGTCGGCGGACTCGGGGTCGGGGGTGAGGACGAGCTCGACGGCGGGCCGCTCGCCGTGCCGGGTGAGGCGCCCGTCCGTGGCGGTGGCGACCGCGCCGACGAGCCGGGCCGGATCCGCGAGCGCCAGGCACGGATCCACCCCGACGGACACGTCCGTACGCAGCTCCGCCGTCGAAGCGCCGTCGAGCACTTCGTGGCCGTCCGGCTCCGGCGCACTGCTCCCGAAGCGGGCGGTGCTGTGGGAGCCGTAACGCCCGGAGACGTCCTCCGGCACCCGGTGCCCGACCGACCGGGCCACACCGTCGAAGCGGACGTCCTCGGCGACGGCCGAGGCGATGCGGCCCAGGGCCCAGCGGGCCGCCGTCTCCGGCTCCGCGGCGATCCCGGCGAGCGGGTGGGAAGCTGTCACGCCGCCCATTCTTCCGGCCCGCCTGTGCCGGGGCCGTGGGAGTCGCGGCCGACCGTCAGTCGTGTCGGGCGAGCTTGACCGCGGACACGAGCAGGACCACGGCGAGTGCGGGGATGAGCACCAGGTCCGGGAACACCCCGAGCAGCAGCCCGCCCAGCAGTGCACCGGCGATCGAGCCGGCGGCCAGGACCGCGGTGAAGCGGAGGTTGGCGCCGAGCACGGTGAAGCTGCCGTCACGGCTGTAGCGGGCGAAGGCCACCAGCATGGTCGGCAGCGACACCAGCAGCGACAGGCTGCCGGCGGTCCTGATGTCCACCGCGAACAGCAGCACGATCGTCGGGATCAGCAGCTCGCCCCCGGCCACGCCCATGATCGCCGCGACCACCCCGATGCCGAAGCCGGCCACGACCCCGCTCGGCACCTGTGCCCACAGCGGCAGCGAGAGCGTCGCGAGGGTGGTGGTGTGTGTGGCGACCAGGGCGACGGCCATGAGCACCATCAGCGCGGCCAGCACCTTGTAGAGGGTGGAGCTGCGCATCCGTACGGCCCAGGTCGCTCCGGCCCAGGCGCCCAGCAGGCTGCCGGCCAGCAGGTTGACCGCGACGGTCCAGTGCGCCGCCACCGCGGCGGCCGGGACGGCCGCCAGGCGGGCGGGCAGCGCGACCAGGACCACGACCAGGCTCATCGCCTTGTTCAGGATGACCGCCGAGATCGCGGCGAACCCGAACAGACCGATCAACAGCGGCAGGCGGAACTCCGCACCGCCCAGACCGATCATCCCGCCCAGCACGCCGATGGCCGCTCCCGCGCCGAACACCACAGGCGCCGAGTGCGCCGAACGTACGGGAAAGGGAGCGGGAACGGTGTCCTTCTCGGTGGCCATCCGGGCATCGTCGCTGGTGGCGGTACCCGTCGGCTACGAATCGCCCCCGACTTCAGGCAAAGCCACCACGCGCCCGCGCCGCATTCGTCTGGATTTCCGAGCGCGATGCCGGGCCGGACCGGCAGAGGCCGTCAGACGGGAATCGACCGCTACCGTGAAGCCGTCATTGCCGGCCTCACTTTTCTTGTGCAAGCGAGTCCTGTCGGCTCACTGATCGATGTCAGATGGGCGCTGTAACTTCCCGACATGGGTGTATATCTGGTGAGCGTCGGTGCGGAGGAATGGTTCGGTGACGAGGAGGACGGATGGGGCGCAGTTGCTTCAGCGCTCAACGCTGAACTCAGGCGGCGGGGCCTGCCGCCCTACGAGGACGTACCCCCGGAGACGGAATTCGCACGTGGCTCAGGGCAAGCCTTCGAGGAGAAACTGACCCCCTCCATGACCGGGTTCCTCGCCTTGTGCCAGATGCACCTGTCACGAGAGGAAACGGAGATCCTCTGCGGCTGGGCCGTGCTCCTGCCCTTCTCGCTCGATGAGGAGATCTGGTTGCCCATCGACTCCGGCGACCACGAGACCATGGTCGTCGGCGCTCCCCAGGTGCTACCGCTCGCCGAGAAGCTGGCGGCAGCCGTCGATCTGCCACCCGAAACCCCGGCGACATGCGACAACCTCGACCTGAGCATGTGGTTCAGGCACCAAGCACAGGAACTGGCCACGACTCGAACAGGAGCGTGGAGCAAGGACCTGGACACAGCCTTCTACGTCGCACTGTTCCTGCGCGCTGCCGAGCACTCGATCCGGCGTGGCTGCCCCATCGTCTGCACCTGAGATCCATCTTCGGCCATCTGGTCTCCCAGCGGAGATCACTCAGCGTGCGCGCACACAGAAAGCAGGAGCTGAGCCAGAACCCAGGATCGCACCCGCGTGTCTGTCGGGAGACGCGCGGTATCGGCTACGTGGATGGCCGTCGTCGGCCCCGCCCGCGCCGATGCCCCAACCCGCCGTCAGCCGGATGGAACGGCCCGGCGTGCGGCCGGGGGCATGGCTGGTCACATTGTGACCATGCCCGACTCCCTTGGTGGCGGCGGAGGGCGCCAGGCGGAGCAGCAGTCGCCGCAGCCGGAGGCCCCGAGGCGGGTGTCCTTCCTCGACATGGCGGCGTACGTCCTCGCTCCGGGCACCGCTGTCATCGGCTTGCTCTACTACTACGGCAACACGTACACGGAGGCGTACTACTCCTTCTTCGGGATTCCACCAGGTGACCTGCAGCTCTCTGTGCAGGCTTACCTGGTCAAGAGCCCACGCGCGATCTTCCTCACGGTGTGGCCCCTGTTCTATTTCGGCCTGACTTTGGTCATGCTGCTGGTGTCGGTCGACAACATGCTGGCAGCGCCCCGGTTGGTAGCACGGCGCCGCGTGGTAGCACGGTGGCTCCTGGTTTCCGGCATGCTCATCATGCTGGCCCCGTGGCTGTTCTCAGTGTTGGGTTGGTGGGTGGGAGGAGAACCGGGTACGTCTGTGTCACTACTCGTCACGGCGATGGGATCTGCGCTGTACTTTTCCGGCCTCTGGGTGGGGCCTGCGGCGTGGCGTACTTCGCCCGGTGGTAGGCGAATGTGGCTATTCACCAAGGTGATGTACGTGGGGATGGTGGCCGGGGTGCTGTTCTGGTTCGTGGCCGGGGAGGCAGCGGCCGCGGGCCGGCAGGATGCGGAAAGCGACGCGGCCGAGGGATTCAAGAACAACCCGGAGGCTGTGATCCATTCGCGCGTGAAGATCGCCCATGACGCACCAGGGATCACCGTCGCGGACGAGGGCAGCGAAAGCGGGCCCTACCGCTTCCGCTACACCGGCTTTGTCGCCCTGGCGAAGTCACCGACACACTTCTACCTCGTCCCCCGTGACTGGAAGTCCGGAGAGGTGGTGGTCATACTGCCGGACGACGGCAGCTTCCGGGTGGAGATGAGGCCGACCTGAATCAGACCGGGCCGCCGCCCTTCACTCCGCGCACGAAGGCGGCCCAGGCCGGGGCAGTGGCGTGGAAGCCGGGGCGGGCGGTGTCATTGCTGTCCCGCACCGCCATCCCGCCGTCTGCGACCTTTGCGACCTCGACGCAGTTGGTGTCGGCGCCGCTGTGACTGCTCTTGCGCCAGAGCTCGGGTGCCTGGAGCGACTGGTTTGTCTGAGTGATCACTGCACGGCGTCCTTCTTGGCTGTGATGAAGCAGCGTGACTGCTCCGGTGTCAACGCCAACGCGGCGAGCGTTTCGAACGCATCTGCGTAGCGCTTCACTTCGTGAGGCTCCTCGATGTACAGGCTGCGGTCAAGTTGCTCCAGGAGAACGACGTCGAGTGCGGGTTGGCCGAAGCCGAGCGTTGCGAAGCCGCCAGCGGCCCCAGGGTGCAATTCGGCGTCCAGCGGCAGCACTTGAACGGTCAGGTTCGGGTGTGCGGTGGCATCGAGCAGCCGTTGCAGTTGATCGCGCATGACGCCTGCACCTGGAACGCGGGTGGTGAGCGCTGCCTCGTGGATGACTGCGTGCAGTGCCAGCGGTCCGGGCCTGGTGAGAACGGACTGCCGCGCTACTCGAACCTCGACCAACCGTGCGACTTCCTGCGGTGTCGCCGTCGTGCTGAGCGTGCCGATGACGGCGCGGGCATAGGCGGCTGTTTGCAGCAGGCCCGGGACCAGCATCGGCTCGAACGTGCTGACCGTGACAGCGTCGTGCTCCATGCTGATCAGGTCGGCATACCTGGGCTTGAGGTCGTACGTCTGCCACCAGCCCCGCTTGCTGCCGTCCCTGGCCAGTGCGCTCAGGAAGGCCCTTACCTCGGAGTCCGCTACCTGGTAGACGTCCATGAGCTGTTCGACGTCGGCCGGCTTTGCGCCTCGGGCAGCGCTTTCGATGCGGGACACCTTGGAAGTGCTCAGACCCGACCGTGCTTCCACCTCTTCGAGTGTGAGCCTTGCGGCCTCGCGCAGTCGGCGCAGTTCGGATCCAAGTCGCCTGCGCCGAACGGTTGGTGCTGTCACGGCCACCCGCCCTTTCGCTCCTTGCCGCCAAGTCTTGCCTGCGTCGCCCGACCGATCCACATGCTGGCACAGCGTCACCCACAGGAAGGAAGTTGTTTTGGCAAGTTTGCCAATCACGCAGTTTGGCTTGCCAGTTGTACTGGCCCCAAGCACTCTTGAGGTGGCAAGGGGTACGCGCGCCATTGCGATGCGTGACCAAGCTGCGGAAAGCAGAACCCCCGCGACTGCGCGAACAGTCCGGGGGCGTGGCCAACGCTTAACGAAGGAGCGTCAACGTGTTGCATTTTATCGGGTTGGTGTCACCGCTGAGGCAATGGTGGCGACGGCAGGTCTTGGTGCTCGCCACCTACGGGATCGATCTCGGGCCCCGCGTCATTCACGGGCGGGTGGTGGTCCGGTGAGTGAGCCCCAGGGCCGGAACGAAGTCGTGCTGCGGTGGCGGAGGGAGGCGCGGTGCGTGCCGCTCGCCAGGGCGGAGCTGCGCAAGGCGCTCGCCGGGTGGGGCCTTCAGGAGCTGGAGGACGATGCGCTCGTCGTCGCGTCGGAGCTGGTCACCAATGCCGTACGGCACGCCGTCGCGCCCCGCGACCGGGAGATCGAGACGCGGTACGTGCGGCTCGCACACGGGGTCCGGGTGGAGGTGCACGACGCCTGTCCGGTCGGGCCGGTGGTCCGGGAGGGGGCGGACACCGGCGGGAGGGGGCTGCACCTCGTCAGCGCCCTGGCCGACCGGTGGGCCGTGGGGGAGCGGAGCGGGCCGGGGAAGCGGGTGTGGGCCGAGCTGTCCGTGAAGGACCGGTGAGCTGCTGGCTGTTGAGCGTCGACCGGTCGGGGAGCGGGCCGATCCACGAGGTCGAGTGCACCTCGTGCCATGCGGGGTCAGGGCCGGCGGATGAGGAGGACACGACCGCGGTGTGGGCGCTGCGGCATGCGCGGTGTACCGGGCACACCGGGTACCGGCGGATCGTGACCGACTTCCAGCGGGCCTTCGCGTCTCCCTGACGGCCCGCGTCACCCGGGTGACGTACATGCGGTGGCCGGGGCCGTGCCGTGCTTCGAGGATGGCGGTCAGGGCTACCGCGAAGGGCCGACGGAGGGAGCCGCCATGCCTGCGACCTCGCCGGCCCGCCTGGCGGTCGGCACGGGCACGGGGATCCTCGCGATCGCGCTCCTGCTCATGTGTGTCCCGGGGCACCCGGCCGCCGGCCGGCACGGCGGCGCGGCGCAGTCGGAGTACCCCGTCCGCCCCCCGGGCCACCACATGACCGGCCTGACCGGTGGCGTCGAAGGCGGCTACGCCCCCGCACTCCCCGTCGTCCCCGCGGTCGGCCTCCTGTACAACACGACCTCCGTCGAGGGCATCCCGGCATGGACGGCCCGGGGCGCACGGTACGTCGAAGGGAGCAACGTACTGCAGCTGCCGTCGGGCAGGTGGAAGTACCTTCCCAGAGGCCGGACCGTGTCGGTCGTGGTCGCGGCCGGTGATCCGGCGGCCCGGCGGCAGATCGCGGAGAGCCGCGCCTGGCTGGCCGCCGGGAAGGTGCCGGGTGACACACCGGAACGGCGCGCCTGTGCGGAGCGTGCGCTGCTCTCCATGCGCGCCCTCCTGCAGCCGAACGGTGCCCTGGCGGCGGCGTGGACTCCCGGCTGGAAGTACTCCTGGCCCCGCGACGCGAGCTTCACCTCGGCGGCGTTCGCCCACACCGGCCATCACGCCGAGGCATTCCGGATCCTCCGCTACAGCGCCGCCACCCAGCGCCCCGACGGCACCTGGGAGGCGAGGACCAAACTCGACGGATCCGGCCCGCCGGACGGCAGACGATGGCAGCTCGACGCCAACGGCTGGGTCCCCTGGGCCACCTGGCAGTGGTACCAGGCGGCACCTGCCGTCACCCGCCGGCCCGGTCTGGCGGTCCTCTACCCGATGATCCGCAAGGCGGCCGACTACGCGGCGTCCTCCCTGGGGGCCGACGGCCTGCCGCCGGCCTCTCCCGACTACTGGGAGCTCGCGACGACCACGCCGAACATCGGTACCGCCGCGCCCCTGCTGGCCGGGCTGAACTCGGCCGCAGACCTTGCCGTGGCAGCGGGCCATCCGGGGGACGCGGCCCGCTGGCGAAGCGCCGCGAAGCGGCTGTCCTCCGGCATCTCGAAGAACTTCGCCCCCCTGGGGTACCGCCGCACCGCCGACGGACGGCACGGACACGACAGCGCCGCCACCTTCATGGCTCCGCCCTTCACGACGGCCCGGCCAGGCCTGGCCAGGGCGCTCGACGCCACCTACAAGGCCCTGCTCATGCCCAACGGAGGCCTCACCCCCGGCAACGCCCCCACCGCACCGTGGGGGAGGAACGCCTGGACGCCCAGCACGTCGCTCTTCGCGCTGGCGTGGGCCACAACGGGGGAGAGGTCGAAGGCCGAGCGGATCCTGGACTGGCTCATCTCCAAGAAGAACCCACTCGGCGAACTGCACGAGAAGGTCGACGGAACGGGCAGTCCCTCATCGGTGGCCCCGCTCGCGTGGACGGGCTCGATCACCCTCCTGTCCCTCGTCGCACTCGGGGGACAGGGGCTTCCCACACCCCCCTCGGGGACGTGAGGACAGGCCGGAGGACACGCCGTCCGGGGGTGGGAACGGGCGCGCGCCCGAGGGACCGTATTCGAGTGCGCGCGCCCGTTCCCCCGGTCACCGCCGCGCGTACGGCGCGACGGGGTTCTGGAGGGTGCCGATCAGCTGGAGCGCGGCCGAGGGGTCGGAGAGGTCGACCATCTGCTTGTTGTTGCGCAGCTGGAGGCGGTTCAGGCAGGACAGCTGGAACTCGTCCGCGAAGAGGTCGTACCGGGTGAACTTCTCCGCCAGGCACGGCATCGAGGCCTGGTAGTCGTGGGCGCAGTCGGCCACGGCCTGCCAGAAGGTCTGCTCCGTGCAGATGCCCTCCGTGACCAGGATCGAGGAGAGGAAGCGGAAGAAGCAGTCGAAGACGTCCGTGAAGATGGACAGGAGCTTCATGTCCTCCGGGATGTCCGCGCGGATGCGCTCGACCTCGGGGGGCAGGACGGCGTCCCCGCTCATGATGACGATCTCTTCGGCGATGTCCTTGAAGACCGCCCGCTCGACGACACCGTCCTTGATCACCAGGATCGTGTTCTCGCCGTGCGGCATGTACGCGAGGTCGTAGCGGTAGAAGCAGTGGAGGAGCGGGAGGAGGTAGGCCCGGAGGTAGGGGCGCAGCCATTCCGCCGGGGTGAGGCCCGACTCCTCGATGAGGGCGCCGATGAAGGACTTGCCGTCCGCGTCCACGTGGAGGAGCGAGGCCATCGTGGCCAGGCGCTCGCCGTCCTTGAGCGAGCCCACCGGGGACTCGCGCCAGAGCGCGGCCAGCATCTTGCGGTACGGGGAGTAGCGGTCCGTCGCGCGCTCGTACTGCCGGTGGCGGTAGCCGATCGCCGCCCGCTCGCGGATGATCGAGAAGTCGACCGACTGCAGGACCTCGTCCTGCTCGATCAGCGCGTGCAGCCAGTCGTTGATGGCCGGGGTGGCCTCCATGTAGGCCGCCGACAGGCCCCGCATGAAGCCCATGTTCAGGACGGAGATCGCCGTCTTGACGTAGTGCTTGGTGGGGGTGGTGGTGTTGAAGAACGTACGGATCGACTGCTGCGGGAGGTACGCGTCCTCGCCCTCGCCCAGCAGGACCAGGCGGCGGTTGGCGATCTCGGCCGAGAAGGTCACCGTCGTCTTGTTCCACCACTGCCAGGGGTGGACCGGGAAGAGGTGGTAGTCCGCCGGTTCCAGGTCCATCGCACGCAGTTTCGCGGCGAAGCCCTCGACCGCCGCGTCGCCCAGTTCGGCGCGCATGAAGCTGTCGTGGTCCAGGTCCGCGCCCGCCGTGAAGGTGGAGACCTCCTTGTGGGCCGCCGCCCACACCAGGTGGACCGGGCTCGCGGCCTCGGGGGCGTAGGCGTGGTACTCGTGCACGCCGAAGCCGAGCCGGCCGTTGTTGGCCACGAAGCAGGGGTGGCCCTCGGTCATGCCGGTCTCGATGTCCTGGAAGGAGGACTTGGCGAGGACGGCCGCCGTCAGCTGCGGCTTGGTGTACTTGAAGGCGGAGCCGGCCAGGGTGGAGGAGATCTCCTCCAGGTAGACCGGCAGGACCTCCGGGCTCAGGCCCAGGGCCTGCTGGAACTCGATGTGGAAGTCGATGGCGTCGAGCTCGGCCGCCACTCCCTCCCGGTGGCGGGTGATCGTGGACTCGTCCACCGCCCAGTGGTCCAGGGCGTGCCGGGCGGCGGTGAAGGAGTACTCCACCGTGTCGTCGTCGCTGCGGACGGCGTACCGGTCGCCGCCGAGGGCGGTCGGGGTCAGCAGGCGCTCGTGCGAGAACTCGGCGAGCGCCTTGCGGACCAGGGCGCGGTTGGCGCGGGCCCACAGCTCGGGGGAGAGGTGGGTGATGGCGTCGGTGATGCTCATGCGGCGGCCTCCTCGCCGTCGGCGAAGATGCCGGTCGCGGCCTCGAACCGGTCCCGGGTGCAGAAGGACAGCAGGGCCTCCTTCTCCGGCTTGGTGATCTCGCGCTCCGGCACGAAGCCGACGGCCTCGTTGAGCGCGTGGACGGCCTTGTTGCGGACGTCCGGCTCCACGACCACGCGCCGGGTGGCCGGGTCGGCGAACAGGGCCGCCATCACCGTGGTGATCACGGCGCGGGTGAACCCGGAGAGCGGGGCGTCGGTCGGCGCGACCAGGAAGTGCATGCCGACGTCGCCGGGCTGCGGGTCGTACAGGCCGACCAGCTCCAGCTCGCGCGGGTCGTAGGACTCCATCAGGAAGGCGGGCTCGCCGTTGTGCAGGCCGATGAAGGCGTCGTGGTGCTCGTGCGCGGTGATCCGCATGTACTCGCGTTCGACGTCCGTGAGGGAGGCGTCCTGCATCATCCAGAACGACGCCTTCGGGTCGGTGACCCAGCGGTGCAGCAGCTCCGCGTCGGAGAACGGGTCCAGCGGGCGCACCGAGAACGTGCCGAGGGCGTCGTCCGTGCGGCTGAAGAGGGTGGCCGTGGGGGTGGTGCTCATGCGAGGGCGCCTTCCGGGGCGTTGAACTGCTGGAACGCGATGGACTTCTCGACCTTGTAGTAGGCGTGGCCGAGCAGTTCGCCGACGATGTACGCGTTGCGGTACGCCGCCATGCCCAGGTCGGGCGAGGTGAGGGAGTGGTTGTGCGTGGTGCCGTTCTGCAGGTAGATCCCGCGTCCGGTGACGTCCACGCTGTAGTTGCGGGCCGCGTCGACGCGGCCGCGCCCGTCGAAGTTCAGGCGGTGGCGGATCGGCTCCAGGAACTTCGGGAAGGAATACCGGTAGCCGGTTGCCAGGACCAGGCCCTCGGTGGCGAGGGAGAAGTCCCGCTCCTGCTCCTCCTGGCGCAGCCCCAGGGTGTACGTGCCGGTGGTCGCGTCGTACGCGGCGGAGTCCAGCGAGGTGTTGGTCAGCAGTGTGGTCGGGACGTCGACCGGCATGGTGACCTTCTTCTGGTACAGCAGGTCGAAGATCGCGTTGATGAGGTCGCCGTCGATGCCCTTGAACAGGTTCTTCTGCTGCCCCTCCAGGCGGTACCGGGTGTCCTCGGGGAGGGCGTGGAAGTAGTCCACGTACTCCGGGGAGGTCATCTCCAGGGTCAGCTTGGTGTACTCCAGCGGGAAGAACCGCGGGGAACGCGTCACCCAGTTGAGCTTGTACCCGTGGACGTCGATCTCGGTCAGCAGGTCGTAGTAGATCTCCGCCGCGCTCTGGCCGGAGCCCACGATCGTGATCGACTTCTTCTTCTGCAGCTCCGTCTTGTTCTGGACGTACGCGGAGTTGTGGAAGAAGTCGCCGCCGAGGTCCTCGCAGGCCGCGGGGACGTGCGGCGGGGTGCCGGTGCCGAGCACCAGGCGGCGGGCGCGGTGGGTGGCGCCGCCGTCGGTGTGGACCTCGTACAGTCCGCTCTCCTCGTCGTGGGTGACGGAGGTGACGGAGGTGGACCACAGGACGTTGTCGAGCCGGTCGGCGGCCCAGCGGCAGTAGTCGTTGTACTCGGTCCGCAGCGGGTAGAAGTTCTCGCGGATGTAGAAGGAGTACAGCCGGTCCTTGTCCTTCAGGTAGTTCAGGAAGGAGAAGGGCGAGGTCGGGTCGGCGAGGGTGACCAGGTCCGACATGAAGGGGGTCTGCAGGTGCGCGCCGTCCAGGAACATCCCGGCGTGCCACTCGAAGTGCGGCTTCGACTCGATGAACAGGCCGTCCAGCCCGTCGATCGGCGCGGTCAGGCAGGCGAGCCCCAGGTTGAAGGGGCCGAGGCCGATGGCGATGAAGTCGTACGTCGGGTGCGACGCGGTGGTCTCAGGCGTGGACAAGGGACTCTCCCAGGTACTGCTCGGCGTGCGCGGCGAGAAGGTCGAGGACGGCGGCGATGTCGGCCGTCGTGGTCTGCGGGTTGAGGAGGGTGAACTTCAGGTACTGGCGGCCGTCCACCTTGGTGCCGGCCACCACGGCCTCACCCGAGGCGAACAGCGCCTTGCGGGCGTGCAGGTTGGCCTCGTCGACCAGCTCGGGGCGGGCGGCCGCGTGGGTGCTGTCCGCGGTGGGGAGGTAGCGGAAGACCAGGGTGGAGATCTGGGGCCGGACGACCACCTCGAAGCGCGGGTCGGTGGCGATGACCTCGTAGCCGGCCGCGGCCAGGTCGACGACCTCGTCGAAGAGCCCGCCGATGCCGTCGGCGCCCATGGTGCGCAGGGTCACCCAGAGCTTGAGGGCGTCGAAGCGGCGGGTGGTCTGGATGGACTTGTCGACCTGGTTGGGGATCCGCTCCTCGGCCATCCGGCGCGGGTTGAGGTAGTCCGCGTGGTAGGTGGCGTGCTTGAGGGTGTCGCGGTCGCGGACCAGCACGGCGCTGGAGGAGACCGGCTGGAAGAAGGACTTGTGGTAGTCCACCGTGACCGAGTCGGCGAGCTCGATGCCGTGGAGCAGGTGCCGTCGGGTGGGTGAGACCAGCAGTCCGCAGCCGTAGGCGGCGTCCACGTGCATCCAGGCGGAGTGCTCGGCGGCGAGCGCGGCGATCTCCGGGAGCGGGTCGATGGAGCCGAAGTCGGTGGTGCCGGCGGTCGCGACGACCGCCATCGGGAAGAGGCCCTCGCGGGCGCAGTTCTCCAGTTCCAGGGCGAGCGCGGCGGTGTCCATGCGGCGGTCGCGGTCGGCGGGTATGGAGATGACCGCCTCGTAGCCGAGGCCCAGCATCGCCGCGGACTTCTGCACGCTGAAGTGGCTGCACTCGGAGGTGAGGATGCGGAGCCTGGGCAGGATCTCGGACTTGGCGAGCTCCCGGCCCTCGTTCAGGCCCTGCTTCATGACGGTGCGGCAGGCCTCGTCGCGGGCCAGCAGCAGCGCGTGGAAGTTGGACTGGCTGCCGCCGGAGGTGAACACGCCGTCCGCGCCCATCCCGAGGCCGATCCGCTCGGCGGTCCAGTCGATCAGGCGGCGCTCGATGAGGGTGCCGCCGATGGACTGGTCCCAGGTGTCCAGCGAGGAGTTGACCGCGGAGAGGATCGCCTCGCCGAGCACGGCCGGGATGACCACCGGGCAGTTGAGGTGGCCCAGGTAGCGCGGGTGGTGGAAGTAGACCGCGTCCCGCAGGTACACGTCCTCCAGCTCGTCCAGGACGGCGGCCGGGTCCTCCAGCGGCCGGTCCAGGTCGATCCCCGCGATGACCGGGGCGAGTTCGTCGACGGCGATCCCGGTGTGGGGGCGGTCCGTGGAGGCGAGTTTCGCGGCCACGCGTTCGACGCCCGCGGTCACGGTCCGCCGGTAGCGGTCGGCGGTCGTCTCGTTGAGCAGGTGCGAGCGCATCAACAGGTCCTCCGGGCAGGGGAGAAGAGGGAAGAGCGAATGGGGGGTGGGGGCGGCAGGCAGAGTGCGCCGTGCGATGTTTAGGTTAGCCTAACCTTAATTATTGGCCAAATGGAGAAGGGCCCCGGCCGAAAATCGCCGGGGCCCTCATGGGATACGGGTGACGGGATGTGAAATCCCGTACTAGAGAGCGGAGTCAGGGTCCTCGCTGGGCGCCTGGCCCGCGTACGCCTCGGCGAGCAGCTGCTCCTCGCTGGCGCCGAGCCGCCAGTAGCCGGTGAAGCGCACCGCGCGCCGGTCGACGGACCGCTCCTGCACCAGATGGCGGCGCACCGCCCGTACGGTGCCGGCCTCGCCCGCGATCCAGGCGTACGGGGCCGGGGTGCCGGGCAGTTCCAGGCCGCGGAACGCCTCCAGCGCCCGTTCGGCCCGCGCCGGGCCGGGGGTGGCGGGATCGCGTACGACCCAGTGGATCTCCTTGCCGTCCCCGCCGGGTACGGACAGGAACCGGTCGTCCTCGTGGGGGACCTCGAACACGGCCCGGACGGGCGTGCCCTCCGGCAGCCGGTCCAGGATCGCGGCGGCGGCCGGCAGCGCGGTCTCGTCCGCGTACATCAGCCATGCGCCGGTGCCGGCCGGCGGCTGGAAGCGGACCGACTTGTTCTCGGCCACGGCCGGTCCGATGGCCATGATGCGACTGCCGGACACGGCCCGGCCGGCCCAGTTCGACGCGGGGCTCGCGGTCCCGTGCAGCACGAAGTCGATGTCGAGCTCGTCGGCCTCCGCCCCTTCGGCGGTCCGGCGCTGCCCGCGCACCGTGTACGAGCGCATCACCGGGCGCTCCTCGTCCGGTACGCCGCGCCAGGCGGCGAACCAGGTGTCCTCGTCCGTGGACGGCAGGACCGTGTGCTCCTGGTGGGGGAGCGGGAGGAACAGGGACAGGCTCTGGTCGAAGCCGCCGGAGCGGAACCCCGCGAGGGACTCGCCGCCGAAGGTGACGCGCAGGAAGGAGTGCCCGATGCGCTCGGTGCGGACCACTTCGAGCTCGAAGAACCTGAAGTGGGGGACGGTGGTGTCGTCGGTCATGCGGGTGTTCCCCCCTGGGATGCGTGCGGGCGCGGGTGTGCCCCGCGGGCACTGCGGCCGGTGAACGGCCGGGAGCCGGGCCCCGGTCGGGGCCCGGCTGTCGGGTCGGCCGGGTGTCAGCCGACCTTCTTGGCGTTCTGGATGGCCTTGGCGAGGTCCTCGAGGATCTGCGCGCACTTCTCGTACGAGTAGATCGGCTCGGTGGTGCGCGGCGCGACCTGACCGGCCTTGACCGCGGGGAGACCGGCCCAGGTGGGCTTGTCCTTCAGCAGGGCCTCGGGCTGGAGGGTGGCGCTGCGGTTGTCGAGCAGGATGAGGTCGGCCTTGTACTTGCTGGCGTTCTCCCAGCTCAGGCTCTCGTAGAAGCCGCCCTGGTCCAGCTTGTCCTTCTCCGGGACGACGAACTCGACGCCGAGGTCCTGGAAGTACTTCAGGTCGGCCGAGGTCTCCGGGGTGGAGACGTAGAACAGCTCGGGGGAGCCGGAGCCGACCAGCACCTTGATGCCCGGGTTGGCCTTGACGGCCTCGCGCACCTTGCCGGCGGCGGCCTCGAAGCGGGCCTTGGCGTCGGCGTTCTTCTTGGCGGCCAGGTCGGCGCCCAGGGACTTGGCCAGCTCGGCGTTGCGCTGCAGGGCCTTGTCCATGGTGACCGGGGTCTTGTCCGGGTAGGCGCCGCCCGCGCCCACGGCGGCGGCCGGGGCCAGCTTCAGGATCTTGTCCTGGGAGGCCGCCGGCACGTACCAGTAGGTGCCGTCCCAGGTGTTGGTGACGAGCAGCTCGGGCTTGAGGGCCGCGTACTTCTCGACGTTGAACTCGTCGTAGACGTTGCCGAGGATCTCGACCTTGGAGATGTCCATCGAGCCGGCCTGCACGTCGGGCTTGCCGTCGGCGGTCTTGGTCGGGCCGAAGACGCCCTTGACCTGGACGCCGTAGTCGTACAGCGCGGCGGCCGTGCCGGTGAAGGCGACGATGTTCTTCGGCGTGCTCTTGGCCTCGACCGTCTTGCCGAGGTCGTCCTTGAAGCTCCACGGGCCGGATGCCGCGGCGCCCTTGTCCTTGGCGTCCGCCTTGTCCTTGGCCGCGTCGTTGCCGCCGCACGCGGCGAGGGTCGCGACGAGGCTGAGGGCACCGCCGGCGGCGATCAGGCCGCGACGGGTGAGGAGGGACGCTCTGGGCTTGGGCATGGCTGTGTCTGCTTTCGTGCTGGCCGGGGCGGCCTTGGAGCGGGCCGTTCGCTGGGAAGGTTAGCCTAACCTTGGCCGAAATTGGTAAGGCAGTCCTAAGTAATTTGGATCTCACTTCGGTCTCGGTCCGGTCCCGCCTCCCCGTCGCCCCGGAAACGCACGAGCGGCCCGCGCCGGAACGCGGGCCGCCCGTAGGGTCCGGGCAGGTGCCCGGCCCGAGACGCTGTCAGACCTCAGCCGGCGAAGCCCAGCTCACGGGCGATCAGCATGCGCTGCACCTCGCTCGTGCCCTCGCCGATCTCCAGGATCTTGGAGTCGCGCCACATCCGGGCCACCGGGTACTCGTTCATGAACCCGTACCCGCCGTGGATCTGGGTGGCCTCGCGGGCGTTGTCCACGGCGACCGTGGAGGAGTACAGCTTCGCGATGGCCGCCTCCTTCTTGAACGGCTCCCCGGCCACCAGCCGGGAGGCGGCGTCCCGCCAGCCGAGGCGGGCCATGTGCGCGCGCATCTCCATGTCGGCCAGCTTGAACTGGATGGCCTGGTTGTCGCCGATCGCCCGGCCGAAGGCGTGTCGTTCCTTCGCGTACTTGACCGATTCGTCCACGCAGCCCTGCGCCAGACCGGTGGCCAGCGCCGCGATCGCGATCCGCCCCTCGTCGAGGATGCGCAGGAACTGCGCGTACCCGCGGCCCTCCTCGCCCACCAGGTTGGCCAGCGGCACCCGGACGTCGTCGAAGGACAGCTCACGGGTGTCCGAGGCGTTCCAGCCGACCTTGGAGTAGGGGGCCGCCACCGTGAACCCGGGGGTGCCGGACGGCACGATGATGGAGGAGATCTCCGGGCGGCCGTCCTCCTTGCGGCCGGTCACCGCGGTGACCGTGACCAGGCCCGTGATGTCCGTTCCCGAGTTGGTGATGAAGCACTTCGAGCCGTTGATGACCCACTCGCCGCCGTCCTTGACCGCGGTGGTGCGGGTGCCGCCGGCGTCGCTGCCCGCGCCGGGCTCGGTCAGGCCGAAGGCGCCGAGCATCTCGCCCGAGCACAGCTTGGGCAGCCATTCCCGCTTCTGCTCCTCGGTGCCGAAGAGGTAGAGCGGCATGGCGCCCAGCGAGACCCCGGCCTCCAGGGTGATGGCGACGGAGGAGTCGACCCGGGCGAGCTCCTCCAGGGCGATGCCGAGGGCGAGGTAGTCGCCGCCCATGCCGCCGTACTCCTCGGAGAAGGGCAGGCCGAACAGGCCCATACGGCCCATCTCGCGGACGATCTCGTACGGGAACTCGTGGCGCTCGTAGAAGTCGCCGATCTTGGGCGCGACGACGTCGTGCGCGAACTCCTCGACGGTGCGGCGGAGTTCCTCGTGCTCGGGGGTGAGCCGGTGGTCGAGGGACATGTCTGTGGTCACTCCTTGTGGGAGAGGGCGCGGACGGTTCGGGAAGGGCTGGGCCGGCCCAGCTGCTCGGCCATCCACACGCTCGTGGCGGTGAGGGCGGCCAGGTCGACACCGGTCTCGATGCCGAGGCCGTCGAGCATCCACACCAGGTCCTCGGTCGCGAGGTTCCCGGTGGCGCTCTTCGCGTACGGGCAGCCGCCGAGGCCGCCGGCCGACGCGTCGACGGTGGTGACGCCGTGCTGGAGGGCGGCCAGGGTGTTGGACAGGGCCTGGCCGTAGGTGTCGTGGAAGTGGACCCCGATGCGGTCGGTGCCCACGCCGTCCTCGTTGAGGGCGGACAGCAGGGCCTGGACGTGGCCGGGGGTGGCGACACCGATGGTGTCGCCCAGGCTGAGCTCGTCACAGCCGAGGTCGAGCAGTGCCCTGGCGACGCGGACCACCTGGTGGACGGGGACCGCGCCCTCCCAGGGGTCGCCGAAGCACATGGAGAGGTAGCCGCGGACGTGCATGCCGTCGGCCTTGGCCGAGGCCACGACCGGCTCGAACATGGCGAGCGACTCGTCGACGGTGCGGTTGAGGTTGCGGGCGGCGAAGGTCTCGGTGGCCGAGCCGAACACGGCGATCCGGTCGGCGCCGAGCTCCCGCGCCCGGGCCAGGCCGCGCTCGTTGGGCACGAGCACGGGCAGGTGCACACCGTCGAGCCCGGCCAGACGGGGGTACAGCTCCTCGGCGTCGGCGAGCTGGGGCACCCACTTGGGGTGCACGAAGCTCGTGGCCTCGACGGTGGTGAGGCCGGCGGCGGCCAGCCGGCGGATGAACTCCGCCTTCACCTCGGTGGGGACGGCCGACTTCTCGTTCTGCAGGCCGTCCCGGGCACCGACCTCGTGGATCCTGACCCGGGCCGGGAGCCCGGGCGCCGGCACGGTCATGGGCAGTCCGTTCACGGTGCTCACTCCTCCTCGCCCTCCGGGGTGACCACGGCCAGGACCTGGTCCATGGCGACCGTGGTGCCGGGGCTGACGTCGAGCTCGGCGACGGTGCCGGCGTGCGGGGCGGAGATGACGTGCTCCATCTTCATGGCCTCGACGACGAGCAGGCTCTGGCCCGCGGCCACCTTGTCGCCGACGGCCACCTTCACGACGGTCACGGTGCCGGGCATGGGGGCGGCGAGGGTGTCGGCGCCGCCGTGGCGGGAGCCGGTGAGGCTCGCCTGGACGGGGTCGTGGCGCTGGACGTGCCAGGTGTCGCCGTCCCGGCCGATCCACACCCCCTCGGGGGAGGCGGCGTAGGCGAACCGGTGCGTGACGCCGTCCAGCTCGACGGTGACCCGGTCCGGGCCGGCCTCGACGAGCCTGGCCGTGGCGGTGTCCTCGCCCTGCCGGAGTTCGTACGAGGCGCCCCTGGTGCGGGTGCGCACTTCGACCGGGTCCTGGCCGGGGACGCGGAAGTGGCGGACCGTCCAGGCGGGGGTGCCGCCCAGGCGCCAGCCGTCGGCGGTCCCGAAGGGGTCGACCCAGCCGCCGGGCGGGCCGCCGGGCCGTGCGGCGGGCCGTCCGGCGGCCAGCAGTGCCGCCGTGGCGTACACCTCCGCCGGGACGCCCTCGGGGAGCAGGGACGGGAGGTCCCGCTCCACCAGCCCGGTGTCCATGTCACCCGAGACGACCTGGGGGTGCGCCAGCAGCCTGCGCAGGAAGCCGGTGTTGGTCTGGACGCCCAGGATCACCGTGTCCGCCAGCGCCGCCCGCAGCGACCGCAGGGCAGCCGCACGGTCCGGGCCCCAGGCGATGACCTTCGACAGCATCGGGTCGTAGGTGCTGCCGGTGTCCACGCCCGCCGTCAGCCCCGAGTCCGTACGGACGAGGTCCGAGGACGGCTCGGACAGGGCCAGGACGCGGCCGCCGGACGGCAGGAAGCCCCGGGCCGGGTCCTCGGCGCAGATCCGGGCCTCGACCGAGTGGCCGCTGAGCCGGACGTCCTCCTGGCCGAAGGACAGCTTCTCCCCGGCCGCGACCAGCAGCTGCTGCTCCACCAGGTCCAGCCCGGTGATCCGCTCCGTGACGGGGTGCTCGACCTGGAGGCGGGTGTTCATCTCCATGAAGTAGTACGAGGACGGGTCCCCGCCCGGGACGATGAACTCCACCGTGCCCGCGCCGACGTACCCGCAGGAGCGGGCCGCGTTCACCGCGGCCTCGCCCATCGCCGCCCGGATCTCCGGGGTCAGCAGGACCGACGGGGCCTCCTCCACCACCTTCTGGTGGCGCCGCTGCAGCGAGCACTCGCGCTCGCCGAGGTGGACGACGTTCCCGTGGGCGTCCGCCAGGACCTGGATCTCGATGTGCCGGGGGCGGTCGATCCACCGCTCCACGAGCAGGGTGTCGTCGCCGAAGGAGGACCGCGCCTCGCGGCGGGCCGCCGCGATCTCCTCCGCCAGCAGGGCCTCGTCGCGGACCAGGCGCATGCCCTTGCCGCCACCGCCCGCCGAGGGCTTCAGCAGCACCGGCATGCCGATCGCGGTCGCCGCGTCGGTCAGTTCGGCGTCCGACAGGCCGCTGCCCGAGGAGCCCGGGACGACCGGGACACCCGCCGCCTTCACCGTCTCCTTGGCCCGGATCTTGTCGCCCATCAGGGAGATCGCCTGCGCGGGCGGACCGATGAAGGTCAGGCCCGCCTCGGCGCAGGCGGCCGCGAAGGCCGCGTTCTCCGCGAGGAAGCCGTAGCCGGGGTGGACCGCCTGCGCGCCCGTGCGCCGGGCCGCGTCGATCAGCTTCGGGACGGACAGGTAGCTCTCCGCGGCCGCCGCCGGGCCGATCCTGACGGCGGTGTCGGCCTCCCGTACGTGCCGCGCGTCGGCGTCCGCGTCGCTGAAGACGGCCACCGAACGCACGCCCAGCTCGCGCAGGGTGCGGATGACGCGGACCGCGATCTCGCCCCGGTTCGCCACAAGGACCGTGCTGAACATGGAAGAAGTCCTCACATTCGGAAGATGCCGAAGCCGGGCTCACCCAGCGGGGCGTTGGCGCAGGCGGTCAGGGCCAGACCCAGCACCTGGCGGGTCTCCAGCGGGTCGATGACCCCGTCGTCCCAGAGCCGCGCGGTGGCGTAGTACGCGTTGCCCTGTTCCTCGTACTGGGCGCGGATCGGCGCCTTGAAGGCGTCCTCCTCGTCGGCCGCCCACTCCTGGCCGGCGCCCTCGATCTGGTCCCGCTTGACGGTGGCCAGTACGGACGCGGCCTGTTCGCCGCCCATGACGGAGATCTTGGCGTTGGGCCACATCCACATGAAGCGCGGCGAGTACGCCCGGCCGCACATCGAGTAGTTGCCGGCGCCGTAGGAGCCGCCGACCACCACGGTCAGCTTGGGCACGCGGGTGCAGGCCACGGCGGTGACCATCTTCGCGCCGTGCTTGGCGATGCCGCCCGCCTCGTAGTCGCGGCCCACCATGAACCCCGAGATGTTCTGCAGGAACAGCAGCGGGATGCCGCGCTGGTCGCAGAGCTCGATGAAGTGGGCGCCCTTCTGGGCGGATTCGGCGAACAGGATGCCGTTGTTGGCGACGATGCCGACCGGGTGGCCGTGGATCCGGGCGAAGCCGGTGACCAGGGTCTGCCCGAACTCCGCCTTGAACTCCTGGAAGCGGGAGCCGTCCGTGATCCGCGCGATGATCTCGCGGGCGTCGTAGGGGGTGCGGGAGTCCACCGGGACCGCGCCGTACAGCCCGTACGGGTCGACCTTCGGCTCCTCCGGCGCCTCGACCGCCCAGGGCAGGGCCCCGCGCTCGGGGAGTGTGGCCACGATGTTCCGGACGATCCGCAGCGCGTGCGCGTCGTCCTCGGCCAGGTGGTCGGTGACCCCGGAGGTGCGCGAGTGGACCTCGCCGCCGCCGAGCTCCTCGGCCGTGACCACCTCACCGGTGGCGGCCTTCACCAGCGGAGGGCCGCCCAGGAAGATCGTGCCCTGGTTGCGGACGATGACCGCCTCGTCGCTCATCGCCGGGACGTACGCGCCGCCGGCCGTGCAGGAGCCGAGGACGGCCGCGATCTGCGGGATGCCGGCGCCGGACATCCGGGCCTGGTTGTAGAAGATCCGGCCGAAGTGCTCGCGGTCGGGGAAGACCTCGTCCTGCATCGGGAGGAAGGCGCCGCCGGAGTCGACCAGGTAGAGGCAGGGGAGACGATTCTCCAGTGCCACCTCCTGGGCCCGGAGGTGCTTCTTCACGGTCATCGGGTAGTACGTGCCGCCCTTGACGGTGGCGTCGTTCGCGACGATCACGCACTCGCGGCCGCTGACCCGTCCGATGCCGGCGATCACGCCGGCGGCCGGGGCCGAGCCCCCGTACATCCCCTCGGCGGCCAGCGGGGCCAGCTCCAGGAACGGGGAACCCGGGTCCAGGAGGGTGTCCACCCGGTCCCGCGGCAGTAGTTTGCCGCGCGCGGTGTGCCGGGCGCGGGCCTTCTCGCCGCCGCCGAGGCGGGCGGCCTCCAGCCGGGTCCGCAGACCCTCGGCCAGCTCGCGGTGGGCGGCCTCGTTGGTCCGCCAGGCGTCCGACGCCGGATCCGCGGCGCTCGTCAGCACTGGTGCCTGCTGCATCCCGTGAGCCCCCTTGCCCTCGGTTAATGAGCGTTAACACTTGTCGCGCCCAGGTTAACGACCGCTAACGGCCCTGTCTAGAATGGATTCCCATGACCACATCAGCGGCCGCCCCCACCCGTCGCGAGCAGATCCTCAGTGAGGCCGCTCGCCTCTTCGCCGCACGCGGATTCCACGGCGTGGGCGTGGACGAGATAGGTGCGGCCGTGGGCATCAGCGGCCCCGGCCTGTACCGGCACTTCGCCGGCAAGGACGCCATGCTGGCGGAGCTGCTGGTGGGCATCAGCGAGCGGCTGCTGACCGGCGGCCGGCACCGGGTCGCCGAGGCGGCGGGGGATCCCGCGGCGGTGCTCGCCTCGATCGTCGACGGCCACATCGACTTCGCGCTCGACGACCGGGCGCTGATCACCCTCCACGACCGGGAGCTGGACCGGCTGCGCGAGGAGGACCGCAAGCTGGTCCGCCAGCTGCAGCGGCAGTACGTCGAGCTGTGGGTGGAGGTCGTACGGGAGCTGCACCCGACGGCGCCCGAGGCCGAGGCGCGGGTCGCCGTGCACGCGGTCTTCGGCCTGCTGAACTCCACCCCGCACCTGGGCGCGCTCGGCCGCGATGCCATGGAGTCGCTGCTCCGGCGGCTCGCGCACGGGGCGTTCGCGGCGCTCTCGGACCGCTAGGCCGCGACCGCGGGAAGCGGGTGCCCGCTCCGGGCCGGAAGGCGGGCCCGGAGCGCGGGTGTCCCGGGTTGCGGAATGGAACCGGCGCCTCCGGCCGCGCGGCGGCAGAATGGCGGCATGCCGACCCCGATACCCAGCCGCGCCGAACTCGTCGACCACCTCGTCCGCACCCGGATCGCAGGCCAGGTGGCCACCCCGCGCGAGAACAACCTCTCCCACTACCGCAAGCTCGCCAACGGCGACCGCCACTACTGGCTGGGCCTTGAGCTGGGCGACCGCTGGACCGACGAGCAGGACGTGCTGGCCGTCATGGCGGAGCGCTGCGGCGTGGTCGACGACCCCGAGCACCGGTACGGCCAGGACACCATCGACCCCGAGCTGACGGTGGCCGGACTGGACCGGATGGCGGCCCGCCTGCGCAAGGCGGCGCTGGACCGGCAGAGCGTCCTGCTGGCCACCGGCCACCCGGGCGGCCTGCTGGACGTCCACCGGGCCACCGCCGCGGCCCTGCGCGCGGCCGGCTGCGAGATCGTGGTGATCCCGTCCGGGCTCACCGCGGACGAGGGCATGGTCTGGCAGGTCGCGGACGTGGCCGTGCTGGAGCGCGGCGCGACCCTGTGGCACACCCATTCGCCGGAGCCGATGAACGCGATCCTCGACGGCCTCGCCCTCGTCGGCCGGCCGCTGCCCGACCTGGTCGTCGCCGACCACGGCTGGGCGGGCTGTGCGGCCCAGCGCGGCGTGGACGCCGTCGGCTACGCGGACTGCAACGACCCCGCGCTCTTCCTGGGCGAGTCGGAGGGCACCCTCCAGGTCACGGTCCCGCTGGACGACCACGTCCGCGACCCGCGCCACTACGACCCGATGGTGGCGTACCTGCTGAACGCGGCGGGCCTGACGCACGGGGGATGACCGGCCCGCCGCGGCGGCGTGGTCAGCGCGGGACGCGGACCACGCCCTCCTGGATGACCGTCACGGCCAGTTTGCCGTCGCGGGTCCAGATGCGGGCCTGGCCGAGGCCGCGGCCGCCGTGTGCGGTGGGGGACTCCTGGTCGTACAGGAGCCACTCGTCCGCCCGGAACGGCCGGTGGAACCACATCGCGTGGTCCAGCGACGCGCCCACCACGTCCCCGACGGCCCAGCCGCCCCGGCCGTGCGCGAGCAGGACGGAGTCCAGCAGCGTCATGTCGGAGACGTACGTGGCCAGGCAGACGTGCAGCAGCGGGTCGTCGTCGGCGAGCTTGCCGGCCGTACGGAACCACACCTGCGACCGGGGTTCCAGCGGTTCGCCGACCGAGCCCCAGGGCGGGGTGGTCGCGTACCGCAGGTCCACCGCGTCCCGGGAGTCCAGCAGCCGTTCCACCGTGCCCGCGTCCCGGAAGATCTCCCGGTAGCGGGGGAGGTCCTCCGCCGCGGTCGGCAGGGTCTCCGGGTCCGGGGCGGCCGGCATCTCCGTCTGGTGGTCCAGCCCCTCCTCGTACGTCTGGAACGACGCGGAGAGGTGGAAGATCGGCTGCCCGTGCTGGACGGCGACGACCCGCCGGGTGGTGAAGGAGCGGCCGTCGCGGATCCGGTCCACGGAGTACACGATCGGCGCGCCCGCGTCCCCGGCCCGCAGGAAGTACGAGTGCAGGGAGTGCGGCGTACGGTCCGCGGGCACGGTCCGGCCGGCCGCGACCATGGCCTGGGCCGCGACCTGTCCGCCGAAGACCCGGGGCACCAGGGAGGTCCTGCTGGTGCCGCGGAAGATGTTCTCCTCGATCTGCTCCAGGTCGAGCAGATCGAGGAGATCGGCCAGTGCCTCGCTCAACGGGACTTACAGCCCCATCGACTTGGCGATGATCGACTTCATGACCTCGCTGGTGCCGCCGTAGATGCGGTTCACCCGGTTGTCGGCGTAGAGGCGGGCGATCGGGTACTCGTTCATGTAGCCGTAGCCGCCGTGCAGCTGGAGGCAGCGGTCGATGACGCGGTGCGCGACCTCGGTGCAGAACAGCTTGGCGGAGGCGGCCTCGGCCGGGGTCAGCTCGTGGGCGTCCAGGGCCTCCAGGGCGCGGTCGGCGACGGCCTGGGCGGCGTCCACCTCGGCCTGGCAGGCGGCCAGCTCGAACTTGGTGTTCTGGAAGTGCGCGACCGGCTTGCCGAAGACCGTGCGGTCCGTGACGTACTGCTGGGCGAACCGGACGGCCGCCTGGGCCTGCGCGTAGGCGCCGAAGGCGATGCCCCAGCGCTCGGACGGCAGGTTCTGGCCGAGGTAGTAGAAGCCCTTGTTCTCCTCGCCGAGCAGGTCCTCGACCGGGACCTTGACGTCGACGAAGGCCAGCTCGGCGGTGTCGGAGGTGCGCAGGCCCAGCTTGTCGAGCTTGCGGCCGATCGAGTAGCCCTCGGACTTGGTGTCCACGGCGAAGAGCGAGATGCCGAAGCGGCGGTCCTGCTCGGTCGGGGCGGAGGTACGGGCGCAGACGATCACGCGGTCGGCGTGCACACCGCCGGTGATGAAGGTCTTGGAGCCGTTGAGGACGTAGTGGGTGCCGTCCTCGGAGGGCTTGGCGGTGGTCTTCATGCCCGCGACGTCGGAGCCGGTGCCCGGCTCGGTCATCGCCAGCGCCCACATCTCCTCGCCGGAGACGAACTTCGGGAGGTAACGCTTCTTCTGCTCGTCGGAGGCGAGCAGCTTGATGTACGGGAGGGCGAGCAGCACGTGCACGCCGGAGCCGCCGAAGTTGACGCCCGCGCGGGCGGTCTCCTCGTAGAGCACGGCCTCGAACTTGTGGGTGTCCAGGCCCGCGCCGCCGAACTCCTCGGGCACGTTGATGCCAAAGATGCCCAGCTCGCCCAGCTTGTAGTAGAAGTCGCGCGGTGCCTGGCCGGCGGTGAACCACTCGTCGTAGACCGGAACGACCTCGGCCTCGATGAAGGCCCGGATGGTCTCCCGGAACGCCTCGTGGTCCTCGTTGAATACCGTACGGCGCACGAGCCGCCTCCTCGATCCTGTCCCGGCCAGCCTACTGGCTAAGCGCTTGCTCAGATTTAAGTTACCGGCGAGTTCCTTCCGCTGTCCAGATGCCGTCGCCCGGTCACGGCCCCTCGGGCACGCCGGTGACGGAGCCGGCCCTGACGGGCAGCGAGGCCGGCGCCGAGGTCCGGCACCGCTCGCTGGAGGGCTCCGGCGGCGTCTGCGCGATCGCGTACCGAGTGATCGGCATCTGAACCGAATTTCGTTCACGATTCCACAATTCCTAAACCCGAATCTCGAACCTCAGAACTTGCTCAACAAGGGTTCCTGGCCGAGATGACCGGCCGGTAGGTTCCCTCTTGATCAAGGAGGGTGCCCCTGACCAGGGCGCCCTCGCGCGAAAAATCGAATCGGGGATAAATAAGTGAAGAGCGCAAAGAGCATCGTTTCGAGCGTGCTGACCACCGCCATGCTGGGGAGTGTCATCCTGGTCAGTGGTGCCGGGGTCGCGCAGGCCGATTCCGCTCCGCGTCCGGGGGCTGCCGTGAGCCCGCTCGAAGAAGCTCGTTCGATGTGCATCATGTACAAGAACAAGAGCAACTGTGCGTACCTGATGAGCCACACCAAGATGAACAAGATGGTGAAGGACTGCCTGCTCAAGGGTGCCATCGGCGGCGCCGGCGCGCTGATCGTCGGCCGCTTCGTGAGCAAGGACGTCGCCAAGGACATAGCCAGTAAGACCGTCGTCGCCGGCGCCACCGGTTGCCTCGCCGCCCTCGTCTGAGTAGGAAACATTCATGGCCAGGATCGTCTTCACTCTCGCTTGGGCCGGGCTTCTCATTGCCGCGAACAAGGCGCTCGATGATGTTGTCTGGGCGCAATATCTGGCGACGTTCGCGCTCGGGGGCCTTTACGCAATCGCCTTGACCAGGGTCGATTTTCTGCGCGCCGGAAAAGCCCGGCAAGCGGCTGAGTGAAAAAGTTCCTGGCTGTTTCCTTTGTGTGCCGGATCCGGATTTTCCAGACCGGACCGGCCTCAATGACCCCGCCCTCCTCGGTCAGTCGCCGGGGAGGGCGGGGTGCGTCGTCCTGATTCCGGCCGGCGGCACCGGTCAACGACGACCATGGGCGGAGACCACCCCCGGGCCGCGGGTTTCGGCCCGGGCAGGGTCCCATGCACAGACCCGCGCCCCCCGGTGGGGGACGCGGGCCTGGTCGTGCTGCGGGCGGGGCCGGTCCGTCAGCCCGGCGGTGGGGTGGTGTCCGCCGCGTTGGGCGGTTTCTTGCCCACGCCTTCCAGGGGGGTGAGCAGCCAGTGCTCGTCCTCCCAGCTGACGGTCTCGTTCACCTCGACGGGGCGGTTCGCGGTCTTCGCCTTGCCGCTCAGCCGGACGTGCCAGACGTTGGGGAACTCCGACGTCCGGGTCCAGCCGACCTCCCAGCCCTGGCCGCCGTACTGCTTGATCCGGGCGGAGGCGTCGGCCTTGCCGTCCGGGTGGTCGTCGAGGAGCTCGGCCAGGCCGGCCTCGTCCGACGCGTTGAGCAGCGAGACGTAGCTGCGGAGGAACCGGTCCTGGTCCGCCAGGTCCGCCTTGGCGTCACCGCCGCCGCACGCCGTGGCCAGGGCGGCGCAGAGTACGGCGCCGGCCGCGGCCACGATCCGGGAGTGCGGGCGGCGGAGGCCCCGGTCAGGTACGGAAGGCGTAGTACTTCGCCCGCGGGTTCTGCGCCACAATGCTCGCCACCGACTTCCGGTAGGTGTTGTTGGAGTGGTAGGTGAGGTACGGGACACCACGCGAGCTGCGGTACGTGGTGATCATCGAGTGATCCTTGGACCCGTTGCCGCTGAAGTCCATCTGGAGGATGTCCCCGACTCCCAGGTGGTACACATTGGTGAGGTTGTACGTCCGCTTGCTGTACAGGGCGAACGATGCCCAGTAGTTGACGTTCACCCAGGACGTGGTCTGGTTGGCGGAGTTGTACCACCAGTTCTTGTAGCTCTTGTACCAGCCGGTGTCGTTCTTCCAGCCGCCGGCCCGCAGGGACTGGCTGATGAAGTTGGTGCAGTCACCGCCGACGTCGTTGAACTTCCGGTACGCCGGGTTGTAGTTCTTCCAGTACTTCTCGGCGTACTTCGCCATCGCGCTGTAGTTGTACCCGGCCGCGGGTGAGATCTTCGCCTCCGGCCGCGCGGGCACGGAGGTGGCCGCGGCCTCACCGGCCGCGTCTGCCACGGAGCCGGCCGGCTCCACCACGGTCGAGTCCGGCTGGTTGATCGCCGCCGGGCCGCCCCGGTCGAGCGAGGCGATGCCGGTGAGCTGCCAGGTCTTGCCCGGTCCGGTGGTGAAGGTCAGTTCGTGCCGCGCCTGGAAGCCGGTGTTCGGCGGCTCGTCGCCGTAGATCTTCTTGTAGGTGAGTTCCGTGGTCTCGGTGACCCGCACCTTGGCGCGGGTGCCGGTGACGTTCACGCTGTCGACGTCCACGTCGACCTTCGCCGCCGTGTACGCCTCCTTCAGCTCGGCGAGCCGGGCCTTGCGCTGGAGCAGGCCGGTGACGGCGCCGTTCTCGGCGGCGGCCAGGCCGCTCGCGACACTGACGGGGCCCGATGGGGGCGTCGCCGCGAAGGCGTTCGGCCGGGGCCCGTCGAGCAGGGCCGAGGTGCGCTTGGTGAGGACGGAGTCGGCCAGGGCGGCGAAGTTCTTCGTGGTCGCCGCGTCGACGCTCGCGGCGGGGCCCGCCTCCGCGCCGGTGGCCGCGGCGGCCCCGGTCGCCGGCAGCAGGACGGCGGACAGTGCGGCGGTCAGCACGACCGCGGTCGCAGCCTTTAACCGCGTGTTGGAGTTCACTGGTTGCTTCCCCCTGGGGTTGCGGTTGTGAAGTACCCGTTGAGCCCACTGTGCCAAAGGAAGCGGCCAAATGCTTTCGTTTTTAGCCGAGTTGAGGTCGTGTCGGACTGGAATTGATCGTTCCCTGCCGACCCTCATGTCGAAATGCGAACCATGGCTCCGCGTGTCGGGCGTGGCCCGGAAACACGGTGGAGTGTGGCGCGTAATGCCATTGACCGCACGGGGGTCGGCTTGAATCCTGTCACCGCCGAGTCGATCTCGTGGACCACGGGGGTGCGGATGGAAGTCGAGATCCTGAGTGCCGGGCAGGGCGATGACGACGAGTTGCGCGCACTGCGTGCCTGGCTGCGCGCGGATCCCCAGTTGAGGGGAACGGTCATCCGGCTGGTGGAGTCGGAGGAACCGGAGACCATGGGAGGCCTCCTGGAGGCCGTTCACGTGATCATCTCGGACGGCTCCGCGGTCGGCGGTTTCGCGGTCTCCCTCGCCACCTGGCTGGGAAGCCGTCCCCGAGCACGGTCCCGCCGGGTCCGTGTCGACGGCCGGGAGCGGGAGCTGCCCGGGCGCGCCGATGCCGACCGGGTCGGCGCCCTGCTGGAGCCCGGACCGGCGGACCGGGAGCCCGCCCCCGAGGAGGAGCGCCGATGAGCTCGCGCCTGCCCGACCTGGCCCACTCCCAGGCGGTGCTCGTCGGCGTGTCCGACTACCGGCACCACCAGAGCCTGGAGTCGGTCCAGGCCAATCTCCGGGCACTGGAACGGATCCTGCTGAGCCCGGAGCACCTGGGCCTGCCGGCCGCGCACTGCCGGGTGCTCCGCAACCCGGGCAGCGCCGACGAGGTGATGGAAGCCCTGGAGGCGGCCGCGGACCGGGCCACGGACACGCTCATCTTCTATTACGCGGGGCACGGCTTCGCGGACGAGGACGGGCTCTACCTCGGCCTGCCCGGGACCCGGCACAAGCCGGGATCCCAGCGCTACCACGCGGTCCACTACGAGTGGGTGCGCCGTGCGGTGCTGCAGGGCGAGGCGCAGGCCGCCCGGCGGATCATCATCCTGGACTGCTGCTACAGCGGACGGGCCGCCAGCGAGGCCACGGCCAGTGTGATGGGGTCCGCCAACACGGACGTGCACGGGACGGTCGTCTGGGCCGCCACCAGCCCGAGCCGGCCGCTGGCGAAGGCGCCCGTGGACGCCGAGTACACCGCGTTCACCGGGGAGCTGGTCCGCGTCCTGGACACGGGGGTCGACGGCGCCGCGGAGGTCCTGGACATGGACACGATCTTTCACCGGGTCAGCCGTTCCCTGGTCGCCAAGGGCTTCCCGCAGCCTGACCGGCACAACCACGCGCTGGGCGGGCAGGTGGCACTCGTACGCAACCGGGTGGGCGGGCGGCCGGGCCCGGAGACACAGCCCGGGAGCGGGGCCGGTGGGGGTGCTCCCGCCGGCGGGCCCGACGTGGCCGGTTCGTCCGTGGCCGGTTCCTCCGGGGCCGGAGCCAGCGCCTCCTGGGAGCCGTTCACCTGGGGGCCCATGCGGACCGACCTGGTCATCGTCGAGGGCGACGGGGAGAGCGCCATTCCCGAGAGCTCGCTGCACGTGCGGGCCGTGGACGAGGACGTGGACCTTCCCGGGGAACTCGCCGAGTGGCGGGATGAGATCGCGGCGGAGCAGGACGGGCTCAAGGCGGCCGGGAAGCCGTACTTCTGGAACGGACTCAACTACGCCGTCGAGCGGATCACGATCGGCCGGGTGGACGAGACCGAGTCCCCGGAGATCTACATCCAGTTCCAGAACTCCGACTACTACACCTTCCTCGCCACCCAGCAGCTCGACCGGCAGTTCCGGGACGGCACCACTCCCAAGAGCCGGTACATCGACCCGCATGCCGATCCCCTGGACATCGAGCCGTTCATGAGCTCGTCGTTCGGCACGAACGTCGCCGTGATCACGCGGGACGAGAAGGTGATCGTCTCGCGGCGCAGCCAGATGGTGGGCTCGCACCCGGGCACCTGGAACTCCTCGGCCAACGAGGCGCTCTCCCGGGTGGTCGACAACGCGGCCCGGCAGGCACCCAACATCTTCGGGGTGGCCCGCCGCGGGATCAGCGAGGAACTCGCCCTGAGCGCGGACGAGTACCGGTTGAACATGCTGGCGCTGACCATCGACAAGAGCACCCATCAGTGGGGTGCGCTGTTCATGGCCCGGCTGCGCCGCGTGACCGCGCGGGAGTTCATCGAGCGGCGCTCGCGCGGGGTGTCCGACAAGTGGGAGCACGACCGGCACGAACTGGTGGACTTCGAGATCGAGCCGGTGATCCGGTTCATCTTCGACCCCGAGCGGAGGGGGCTGTGGTCCCCGACCGCGCCGGGTCTGTTCTACCTGGCGCTGGTGAACAAGTACGGGCGGGTGGCGGTGGAGCGGGAGAGCCGGCGGCTGCTCGGGCAGGATCCGGGAGCCGCGCTCGGGTAGGGCCGGGCGGCCGGGCCCTACGCGGGTGCGGCCCTGTCCGGCCTGGCCCGTTCCGGTCCGGTTACGGGCTGTCGTGCCGGAGGGCGAACCACAGCTCCATGCGGACGTCGGGGTCGTCGAGGTCCCGCCCGAGGAGGTCCGCGCAGCGGGCGATGCGCTGGCGGACGGTGTTGCGGTGCACGCCGAGGGCGGCCGCGGCACGGTCCCAGCCGCCGTGGTGGGTGAGCCAGGCCCGCAGGGTCCCGCGCAGCACCGGGTCCAGCGGCGCCAGCAGTGCCCGCGCGTGTGCCGCCGCCTGCGCCGCCGGGACCAGGGCGGCCATGCCGTCGGCGGTGTGCCGCAGCAGCGGGGAGCGGGCGGCCTCGGCGCGGCGCAGGGCGCCGGCCGCCTCGGCGTCGGCGGCCGTGAGGTCCGTGGCCCCGGCGGGGGAGCTCGCCCCCAGCCGCCAGCCGGGCCGGGGCTCCGGCTCCCGGTCGGTGAGCATTCGTACGGCGGGACCCTCGGCGTCCACCAGGGCCGCGCCGAGCTCGGCCGCCAGAGCGGCGGCGGCTCCCGGAGACTGCGCCGCGTCCGTGCCGGGGAGCGCCCGCGCGTGGACCACCGTCCACGGGCCGGCGCCCAGCAGCGCGACGGCCTCGGCCGGCGGCCGGCCGAGCAGCAGCCGCAGCAGCGCGGCCGAGGAGCGGGCGCCCGCGTCGGCGGAGCCGTGGCCCTGGCGGGCCGTGGTGAGCAGGGTGAGCAGGACGGCGGCGGCGCCCGCGACGGTGTGGTCGCCGGGGGTGCGGACCGGACTGGCGACCGCGAGCACGGCCCGCAGGCCGGTGCTGCCGGCCTGCGGGCCGAGGGCGTACGCCGTGAGGTGCTGCGGCACGGCCTGGGCCGGATCCGTCCCGGCCGGTCCCGTCCTGGCCGAGCCCGGACCTGCCCCGGCCGGCCCCCTGTCGGGCGCCTCCCCCGGCCCCGTACCGGCGTCGGGGGAGGCGCCCGAGGCCGCGCCTGCCACCGCCACCGCCCCCGCCGGGGTCGCCGTCGCTCCGGCGGGCGGCACTGCCGGTGGCAGGGTGTCGGTCGCCGTGGCCGGTCCGCCGGACGCCACCCGGCGGGCCAGGCCCGCCAGGGCGTCCACCGCGTGCTGCGGCGGGGTCGGGCCGGCGGCGGCCGTCACCGTGCCGTCCGGGGCGAGCACCGCCGTCCAGCCGCCCAGGACTGCGGCGAGGCGGCGCAGCACCGCCTGGACCGGGTCGGGCCGGGACGCGGCGGCGGCCAGCGACTGCTGGGCCTCGGCGACCCGCCGCAGCTCGCGGGTGCGGGCCTCCGCCATCAACCGCCAGACCGCGCGGGCCACCGCGGTGAACGGGGTCGGCTGCGGTACCTCCAGCAGGGGCAGGCCGTGGCGGGCACAGGCGGCGAGGAGCTCCTCCGGCACCCGGGCGTGCACGGGCGCCACGCCGAACCCGAGCGCCGCCACCCCGGCACGCACCAGCCGTACGACGTACGCGTCGGCATCACCGGCGCCGTGGCCGCGCGGGGCGTGACCGCTTCCGCCGGGGCCGGCGTCACCCCCGCCGGCCCCGGAGGGACCGCCGCGGCCGCTGCCGTCGAGGTCGCCACTGCCGTGGCCGTTGTCGTCGCGACCGCCGTCGTCACCATCGCCGCCGCGGTCGGTGCCACCGGGACACCCGGTCCCGCGCCACGGAACCGGCTCGGCGGGCGTGTCCGAGGCGCGCGACGATGCCTCGCGCGAGGTGCCGGGTTCGGCCGGGCCCGCGGCTGCCAGGCCCGCGCCGGCCGTCAGCAGCAGCTCGCCGCCCAGCAGGTAGGGGGACGGGTCCGCCATCTCGGACGCGTGGACGCCGAGCAGCTCGGTGTCCGGCGAGCCGCTCAGCAGGCGCAGGCCGAGGGCCCGCTCGGTGAGCAGCGCGCCGAGGGTGATCGACGGTGCGGCGCCGGCCGGCTCCGGCCCGGGGCGCGGGGCCGCCCGCCCGGCTCCGCCCGCGGCTCCGCCGGGATCCGGGCTCCGGTCGGCGGTGGGCAGGGCCGGCATGGATGCTCCGTACAGCTCGGGGTGGGTCGATGGATAAAACGTACACTTCGCGGCGAGCGGTCGGCGGCCTACGCTCGAAGCAGCGCCCGGCACGCTCCTGTGCGCGGCGCCGGTCAGGACGCCGGGGCACCGGCGTTCCCGACGCGCGCCGGGTCACCGGCGCTCAGCGCCACCCGCTCCGGCGCCGGTCACAGCGCCGAGCCGCAGCGACACAGCAGCAAAGCGGCAGCGACGCGGCAGCGCCCCGGCGCAGCCCGCCGCACCGAACCGCACCGCACCACACACGCCAGCCACAGAAGGGCACCCCATGAGCACGCAGCCCCGCGGACCCGTCGACTCCTCCCGCATCCCGCGGTACGCCGGCCCGGCCACCTTCGCCCGGCTGCCCCGCCTCGACGAGGTCGGCTCCGCCGACGTGGCCGTCGTCGGCGTCCCCTTCGACTCCGGCGTGTCCTACCGCCCCGGCGCCCGCTTCGGCGGCAACGCCATCCGTGAGGCCTCCCGTCTGCTGCGCCCGTACAACCCGGCCCAGGACGCCTCCCCGTTCGCCCTCGCCCAGGTCGCCGACGCCGGCGACATCGCGGTGAACCCCTTCAACATCAACGAGGCCGTCGAGACCGTCGAGGCCGCCGCCGACGAGCTGCTGTCCTCCGGCTCCCGCCTGATGACCCTCGGCGGCGACCACACCATCGCCCTGCCGCTGCTGCGCTCCGTCGCGAAGAAGCACGGCCCGGTCGCCCTGCTCCACTTCGACGCCCACCTGGACACCTGGGACACGTACTTCGGCGCCGAGTACACCCACGGCACCCCGTTCCGCCGTGCCGTCGAGGAGGGCATCCTCGACACCGAGGCGCTCTCCCACGTCGGTACCCGCGGCCCGCTCTACGGCAAGCAGGACCTCGACGACGACGCCAAGATGGGCTTCGGCATCGTGACCTCCGCCGACGTCTACCGCCGCGGCGCCGACGAGATCGCCGACCAGCTGCGCCAGCGCATCGGCGACCGCCCGCTGTACATCTCCATCGACATCGACGTGCTCGACCCGGCGCACGCCCCCGGCACCGGCACCCCGGAGGCGGGCGGCATGACCTCCCGCGAGCTGCTGGAGATCATCCGCGGTCTGTCCTCCTGCAACCTGGTCTCCGCGGATGTCGTCGAGGTCGCCCCGGCGTACGATCACGCCGAGATCACCTCGGTCGCGGCCTCGCACACCGCGTACGAGCTGACCACGATCATGAGCCGCCAGATCGCGGCGGCGAAGGCGAACCCGAAGGGCGAGTAAGCGCACGTGACGCACGACCACGACCTGGTTCTCCGTCCCACCGAAGCCCAGACGGCGGCCGCCCTGGCACCGCCGCCGGGCCGTACGGGCGGGGACCTGGTCGTGGAGACGCTGCGCGGCCTGGGTGCCACCACCGTGTTCGGCATCCCGGGCCAGCACGCCCTGGCGGTCTTCGACGCCGTGGGCCGCTCGGACCTGCGGCTGATCGGCCTCCGGGTGGAGAACAACGCCGGCTTCGCCGCCGACGCGTACGGCCGCCTCACCGGCGAGGCGGTCCCGCTGCTGCTCTCCACCGGGCCGGGCGCGCTGACCGCCCTGCCCGCCCTGCAGGAGGCGGCGGCCGCCTCGGCGCCCGTCCTCGCGATCTGCTCCCAGGTCCCGGGCGCGGGCCTGGGCGGCGGCCGGCGCGGCCACCTGCACGAGCTGCGCGACCAGGCCGCGTCCTTCCGGGACGTGGTCAAGTCCGTCCACACCGCCCGTACGCAGTCCCAGATCCCCTCGGTGATCGCCGAGGCCTGGGAATCGGCCCTCACGGCCCCGCACGGCCCGGTCTGGGTGGAGATCCCCGAGGACGTCCTCCGTGCCGAGACCCTGATCCCGCAGGTCACGGGCGTGGACGCGAGCCCGCACGAGCTCGCCCCGCGCCCCGAGCTCACCGCGCTCGCCGCGCACTGGCTGCAGAACGCCTCCCGCCCGGTGATCATCGCCGGCGGCGGGGTGGTCCGGGCCGACGCGGCCGGCAAGCTGAAGCAGCTCGCGGAGCGCGTCAACGCGCCGGTGGTCACCACCTTCGGCGGCAAGGGCGCGTTCCCGTGGACCCACCCCCTCTCCCTCCAGTCCTGGCTGGAGGACCGGCACATGACCGACTTCCTGGAGGACGCGGACGTCCTCCTCGTCGTCGGCAGCGGCCTGGGCGAGCTCTCCTCGAACTACCACACCTTCTTCCCGTCGGGCCGCGTCGTCCAGATCGAGGCCGACCTCGGGAAGCTGGAGTCCAACCACCCGGCGCTCGGCATCCACGCCGACGCCCGCCTGGCCCTCCAGGCCCTCCTGGAGACGGTGGACCCCCGCGAGGACCCCACCGCCCCGGACCGGGTCCGGATGGTCCTGGCGGACATCGGGGCCCGCCTCGCCGCCCAGGACCTCACCCTGGAGCAGCAGCTCCTGGCCTCGATCCGCAAGGCCCTCCCGCCCCGCTCCCCGTCCTTCTGGGACATGACGATCCTGTCGTACTGGGCCTGGTCCGCCTTCGACGCCCGCCACCCCAACACCATGCACTCGGCACAGGGCGCCGGCGGCCTCGGCTACGCCTTCCCGGCCGCCCTGGGCGCCTGCGTCGCGGAACCCGGCACCCCGGTGCTGGCCGTCTCGGGCGACGGCGGCGCCATGTACTCGATCGCCGAGCTGGCCACCGCGAAGCAGCACGACCTGGACGTCACCTGGCTGATCGTGGACGACGGCGGCTACGGCATCCTGCGCGAGTACATGACGGACGCGTACGGCGCCCCCGTCGCCACGGAGCTCACCCGCCCGGACTTCGCCGCCCTGGCGGCCTCCTTCGGCGTCCCGGCGGTCACCGCCACCCCCGACTCCCTCCGCGAGGACCTCGCCAAGTCCCTCGCCACCCCGGGCCCCTCGGTCGTCGTCCTCCCGGCCACCCTCAAGATGTTCGCCCCGACCCACCTCTGAGGAATATGCTTCATATGGGCTCAGCCTAGGAGGCATATATGTCGAACCTGTACGTGGACGTCGATGACGCGGCTCTTGCCGAAGCCGCCTCGATACTGGGCACGAAGACGAAGAAGGACACGGTCAACGCCGCGCTGCTCGAAGTGGCGAAGCGGCACCGTCGCCTGAGGGCGCTGGAGCGTCTCGCCGAGATGGGCGAACGAGGGGACTTCGACGTCCTCCTCGACAAGGAGAACCACCGCCGGTGAGCCCGGTCACGCACCTGATCGACACATCGGCTGTCGCCCGCGTCATGACGGACCCCGCCGTACGCCGGACCCTCAGCCGTCACCTCGTGGAAGGTGTGGTCGGCATCTGCGAGGTGACCGAACTGGAGATCCTCTATTCCGCCCGTTCCCTGGCGGACCGCCTGGAGAAGGAGGATCTGCTGGCCGAGCTCTTCAACTGGGTCCCGGCACCGGACGGCGCGTACCGGCGCGCTCGTACCGTCCAGCGGATGCTCACCGATCGGGGCGAGCACCGCAGCGCGGGCCCGGTGGACCTGATGGTCGCAGCGACTGCCGAACTCTGTGGACTGACCCTCCTCCACCACGACAAGGATTTCGAGACGATCGCCCGCGTCACCGGGCAGCCCGTCGCCTGGGTGGGGCGGCCCGCTCTCGGCGGCGAATAGCGGACAGGATCTGACCGCTATCGCTGGAATTCTGTTCCCGTGAGCGGCGCCGCTGGGGCGCACCCGAGCCAGGAGTCCGTATGCCCGCCGTGCCCGGCCCGTCCATCAGTACCCCCGCCACGGCCGTGCGGCACCCCCGGCGCGCGCGGACGGCTGCGGTCGTCCTCGGCACCCGCGCGCTGAACCGGGCCACTCTCGCCCGGCAGCTGCTCCTCGACCGCTCCGACATCCCGCCCCTCGACGCCGTCGCGCACCTCGGCGGGATGCAGGCGCAGGAACCGCAGGAGCCGTTCACCGGCCTGTGGTCGCGGCTGCGGGCGTTCGACCCGGACGCGCTGTCGGACCTGCTCCTCACCCGGCGCGTCGTACGGACCCACCTCATGCGGCGCACCGTGCACCTGGTCACCGCCGACGACGCCCTGGCCTGGCGGGGCCGGCACGAGGCGATGCTGCGCCAGAAGGTGCTCGGGGTGTACGGCCGGGAGCTCGCCGGGGTCGACCTCGACGAGCTCGCCGCCGCGGGCCGGGAGCTCATGTCCGACGGCGAGCCCCGTTCGACGGGCGAGATCGCACGGGCGGTCGCCGACCGGTGGCCGTCGCCGGGGCCCCGCGCCCTCGGCGAGATGCTGGTCGCCCTCGTCCCGATGGCACAGCTGCCGCCCCGCGGGCTCTGGCGTACGAAGGCGGGCGTCCGGCACCTCCCGTACGCGGCCTGGCTGGGGCGCGACACCGACCCGGCCGACCCCCACGGCCCCGACGCCGTGGGCCAGGCCCTCGTACGCCGCTACCTCGCCGCCTTCGGCCCCGCCGCCTCCGCCGACCTGCGCGCCTGGTGCGGTCTCGCCGGCCTGCCCGCCGCCGTCTCCGCCGTACGCGAGGAACTGATCGCCTTCCGCGACGAGCGCGGCCGGGAACTGCTGGACCTCCCCGACGCGCCGCGCCCCGACCCGGACACCCCGGCCCCGGTCCGCTTCCTGCCCGCCTTCGACAACGCGGTCCTCGGCTACCAGGACCGCGGCCGGATCATCGACGACGCCCACCGCGGCCTGTCGGTCACCGGTGCCCGCCTGGTCCTGGTCGACGGCCGCGTCTCCGCCACCTGGACCACCACCCCGGCCGCGCACACCGTGACGGTGACCCCCCTCCGCCGTCTCTCCCCCTCCGAACACACTGCCGTCACCGAGGAAGCCCGGGCCCTGACCGCATTCCTCACCACCCCCGACACCCCCTAGACCAGCCGCGGCCCGAGCCAGCCCAGGACGTCGTCCAGAAGTTTTTTCGCCGGGCTGTCACACACCTGCCTCCTCGCGGTACAGAGCGGTGAACGGGCCGGAGCGGAAGCGCTCCGGCCACCACAGCCGCCACAGAGGAGCGAGCATCATGTCCACTGCCTACGTCGTCGTCACCGTCCTGGCCGCCGTGATGGCGGGGTTCTCGGGGGCGTCGATCTTCTTCAAGGCGAAGTTCACCGTGGAGCCGCTGGCCCAGTACGGCGTGCCGCAGGGCCTGTGGAACTACCTGGGCGCGGCGAAGGCCGCCGGCGCGGCGGGGCTGCTCGTCGGGCTGTTCGTGCCGGTGATCGGGGTGCTGGCCGGGGTCGGGCTGGTGCTGTACTTCACCGGTGCCGTCATCACCGTGGCGCGGGCGAAGGCCTACGGGCACGTCGTCTTCCCGGTGATCTACGCCGCCCCGGCCGCCGCCGCCCTCGTCCTGGCCGGGTGAGCGCGGTCCGCGGGACCGCGCCCCCGGAGCCCGCCTCGACCGGCCGTCGAGGCGGGCCGCCACGGCCGGACGAGTCCGGCTCGTCGAGCCCGGCGTACACCCGTTCAATTGTTGCAGCGGGATGAAATCCGCCGGTCGCCGCGTTGGTGCCTTCCGGCAGGACAGGACGAACGGGGAGGCTTCACGTGGCGGCGGGAGACACAGCCGGGGCGGGGCAGGGACAGCAGGGCTGGGCCAGGAGGCTCACCGCGTACACCTGGCGGTACAAGGCGAACGTCCTGCTCGCCCTCGGGTCGTCGCTGGCCGGAATGGCCGTCATGGCACTGGTGCCGCTGGTCACCAAGGTGATCATCGATGATGTCATCGGCGACCGGAGCAAGCCCATGGCCCCCTGGGCGGGCATGCTCATAGGCGCCGCGATAGCCGTGTACGTGCTGACGTACATACGCCGCTACTACGGCGGCCGGCTCGCCCTCGACGTGCAGCACGACCTGCGCACCGAGATGTACGACACCATCGCCCGGCTCGACGGGCGCCGGCAGGACGAGCTCTCCACCGGGCAGGTGGTCGGGCGGGCGACGAGCGACCTGCAGCTGATCCAGGGCCTGCTCTTCATGCTGCCGATGACCATCGGCAACTTCCTGCTCTTCGGCATATCCCTGGCCATCATGCTGTGGCTCTCGCCGCTGCTGACCCTGGTCGCCCTGCTCATGGCCCCCGCCCTCTGGTTCATCGCCAAGCGCAGCCGGAAGAAGCTGTTCCCCGCCACCTGGTACGCCCAGGGCCAGGCCGCCGCCGTCGCCGGCGTCGTGGACGGCGCCGTGACCGGCGTCCGCGTGGTCAAGGGCTTCGGCCAGGAGGAGCAGGAGACCGGCAAGCTGCGCGAGGCCGGACGCCGGCTGTTCGCCGGACGGCTCCGCACCATCCGCATGAACTCCCGCTACACCCCCGCCCTGCAGGCCGTCCCCGCCCTCGCCCAGGTCGCCATGCTGGCCCTGGGAGGATGGATGGCCACCAACGGGCGGGTCACGCTGGGCACCTTCGTCGCCTTCTCCACCTACCTCGCCCAGCTCGTCGGACCCGTCCGCATGCTCGCCATGGTGCTCACCGTCGGCCAGCAGGCCCGCGCCGGCGTGGAGCGGGTGCTCGAACTCATCGACACCCGTCCGGTGATCGAGGACGGCGCCACGGAACTGCCCGCCGACGCGCCCGCCACCGTCGAGTTCGAGGACGTGTCCTTCGGCTACGACCCGGAGCGGCCCGTCCTGGACGGCCTCAGCCTGCGCATCGAGCCCGGTGAGACCCTCGCCGTCGTCGGCGCCTCCGGCAGCGGCAAGTCCACCCTCTCGCTGCTGCTGCCCCGCTTCTACGACGCCGGCCGCGGCACCGTCCGGATCGGCGGCCACGACGTCCGCGAGCTGACCTTCGACTCCCTGCGCGCCGCCATCGGACTGGTCCCCGAGGACTCGTTCCTGTTCTCCGACTCGGTGCGGGCCAACATCGCCTACGGGCACCCGGACGCCACCGACGAGGAGATCCGGACCGCCGCCCGCGCCGCCCAGGCCGAAGGCTTCATCGAGGCCCTGCCCGCCGGCTACGACACCAAGGTCGGCGAGCACGGACTGACCCTGTCGGGCGGCCAGCGGCAGCGCATCGCCCTCGCCCGGGCCATCCTGACCGACCCCCGGCTGCTCCTCCTGGACGACGCCACCTCCGCCGTCGACGCCCGCATCGAGCACGAGATCCACGAGGCCCTGCGGTCGGTGATGGCGGGCCGCACCACCCTGCTCATCGCGCACCGCCGCTCCACCCTGGCCCTCGCCGACCGGATCGCCGTACTCGAACACGGCCGGCTCGCCGCCCTGGGCACGTACGAGGAGCTGGAGCGGGACTCCGCGCTGTTCCGCCGGCTGCTCACCGACCCCGACGCGCTCGCCGCCGGTTCGCCCCGGGTCCCCGGCGACGAGGCCGCTGTACTCGCCGACTTCGAACGGGACCTGGAGGACCTGGAGATCGAGGCGGAGATCGACTCCGAGCCGGTCAACGCCAAGCGACGGGTCGCCGACGGGATCACCCCCGAGCTGTGGAAGCGGGGTGAGGAGGACGCCGGGCGGGACGCCGTGACCGCGCCCGCCGCCGGCACCGGCGCCCCGCACAGCATGGCCGGCGCCGTCGCCGGCATGCCGTCCACCCCCGAACTGCTCGCCCAGGTGGCCGCGCTGCCGCCCGCCGACGACACCCCCGACGTCGACGAGGACCGCGCGGCCGCACCCGAGGAGAGCTACGGCCTGCGCCGGCTGCTCCACGGCTTCTGGGCCCCGCTCGCCGTCAGCCTCGGCCTGGTCGCCGCCGACGCGGGCGCCGGCCTGCTGCTGCCGGTCCTGATCCGCCACGGCATCGACGACGGAGTGGAGCGGCTCGCCCTCGGCGCGGTCTGGGCGGCCTCCGCCATCGCCCTGCTCGTCGTCCTCGGCCAGTGGGCCGCGCAGGTCGCCGAGACCCGGATGACCGGCCGCACCGGCGAACGCGTGCTCTACTCGCTCCGCATCAAGATCTTCGCGCAGCTGCAGCGACTCGGCCTGGACTACTACGAGCGCGAGCTCACCGGCCGGATCATGACCCGGATGACCACGGACGTGGACGCCCTGTCCACCTTCCTGCAGACCGGGCTGGTCACCGCCGTGGTCTCGGTCTTCACCTTCTTCGGGATCCTCGTCGCCCTGCTGGTGCTGGACGTCGAGATGGCCCTGATCGTCTTCGCCACCCTGCCCCTGCTGGTCGTCGGCACCATCGTGTTCCGCCGGAAGTCGGTCACGGCGTACGAGCTGGCCCGCGACCGGGTCAGCGTGGTCAACGCCGACCTCCAGGAGTCCGTCGCCGGGCTGCGGATCGTCCAGGCGTTCCGCCGCGAGCGCTCCGGGGCCGCCCGGTTCGCCGAGCGCAGCGACTCCTACCGCGAGGCCCGGGTCCGCGGGCAGTGGCTGATCTCCGTCTACTTCCCGTTCGTCCAGCTGCTGTCCTCGGTCGCCGCGGCCGCCGTGCTGATCGTCGGCGCCGGCCGGGTCGAGGCGGGCACCCTGACCACCGGCGCGCTGGTCGCCTACCTGCTCTACATCGACCTGTTCTTCGCCCCGGTCCAGCAGCTCTCCCAGGTCTTCGACGGGTACCAGCAGGCCAGCGTGTCGCTGGGCCGGATCCAGGACCTGCTGCGCGAGCCCACCACCACCCCGCGCGCGGCGGCCCCGCGCGAGGTGAAGGGGCTCCGCGGGGACATCGCCTTCGAGGGCGTCCGCTTCCAGTACGGCACGGCCGAGGAGCGGGGCGAGAAGGGCGAGGCGCTGGCCGGGATAGACCTGCGGATACCCGCGGGGCAGACCGTCGCCTTCGTCGGGGAGACCGGAGCCGGGAAGTCCACCCTGGTCAAGCTGGTGGCCCGGTTCTACGACCCCACCGCCGGCCGGGTCACCGCCGACGGCACCGACCTGCGCGAGCTCGACCTCACCGGCTACCGCCACCGGCTGGGTGTGGTCCCCCAGGAGTCGTACCTCTTCCCGGGGACCGTCCGCGACGCCATCGCCTACGGCCTGCCGGACGCGACCGACGCCGAAGTGGAGGCCGCGGCCCGCGCCGTCGGCGCGCACGGCATGATCGCGACCCTCGACGGCGGCTACCTGCACCCGGTGGCGGAGCGCGGCCGCAACCTGTCGGCCGGCCAGCGCCAGCTGATCGCCCTGGCCCGGGCCGAACTCGTCGACCCGGACGTGCTGCTGCTCGACGAGGCCACCGCCGCCCTGGACCTCGCCAGCGAGGCGCTGGTCAACCAGGCCACCGACCGCCTGGCGGGCCGCCGTACCACCCTGGTGGTGGCGCACCGCCTCACCACCGCGGCCCGCGCGGACCGGGTCGTGGTCATGGACCGCGGCCGGATCGCCGAGGTCGGCACGCACGCCGAACTCCTCGCCCGCGGTGGCCGGTACGCCGACCTCTGGCGCACCTTCATCGGCGAGGACGAGCGGACGGCCGCCGCCTGAGCCCCGTCCTGCCCCGTACCTGGCTGAGCCCCGTACCTGCCTGAGCCCGGACGCGCCCGACGCCCGGAACCGCCGGAACCGGAACCCGCTGGAACCAACCCCGTCGGCCGTGCGTCGTACGTGCGTGCGTCATACGTACGACCGAGTGGGGGAAGTGTGTTCCATGCGTGGGGCAGGACAGGGCGACTGACCAAGGCCCTGGGCGTGTCCGCGGCCGGGCTGGGCCTGGCCGTCGGCGGGTTGCTCACCGCGCCGCCCGCGCAGGCGGCGCAGGCACCGGAGGCCGCGGCCGGCGGCTGTGGCGGCCGGCTGGTGCGGACGCTGCCGTTCTCGACCGGTCAGGTCCGCGTGTTCAAGTCGCGCACCCGGGTCTGCGCCGTGACCCTGCCCTACAGCCCGGGAGTACGTCAGCACATGTCCGTCAGCGTCCAGCCGCGCGGCGGGGTGCCGGTCGTGGACCGGGGCCGCTTCACCCGCTTCGCCGGACCGGTGACCGTCTACGCGGTGAGCCGCTGCGTGTTCGTCCGGGGGGAAGTCGGCGCCGGTTCGGTCTCCTCGGGCTGGATCCTCTGCTGAAAGGCGTCCCAACCAGGTCTGTTCACGGGCGTGTTGATCCCGCTAGGTTCACGGCGACCGCAGTGAACCAAGGGGAGGATGCATGCGCAAGGCGCTCCGATGCCTGCTGTCGCTCACGGTGCTGACCGGCACCCTGGGCGCGGCCGGAGTCACGGCCCAGGCGGCCACCGCCGCCGGACCCGCCGCCGGCCCGGACATCAAGGACAGGATCCTCGCCATACCGGGGATGTCCCTCATAGAGGAGAAGCCGTACACGGGTTACCGCTTCTTCGTCCTCAACTACGAGCAGCCGGTGGACCACCGGAAGCCGTGGCAGGGCACCTTCAAGCAGCGGATCACGCTGCTGCACAAGGACACCGACCGCCCGACGGTCTTCTTCACCTCGGGCTACAACGTGAACACCAACCCGCGCCGCAGTGAGCCGACGACCATCATCGACGGCAACCAGGTGTCGATGGAGTACCGGTTCTTCACGCCGTCCCGGCCCGCCGACCCGGCCAACTGGTCGAACCTGAACATCAAGCAGGCGGCCGACGACCAGCACCGGATCCACCAGGCGCTGAAGAAGATCTACAGCAAGAAGTGGATCGCCACCGGCGGCAGCAAGGGCGGAATGACCGCCACCTACTACGAGCGCTTCCACCCGAAGGACATGGACGGCGTCGTCGCCTACGTCGCGCCCAACGACGTGGTGAACAACGAGGACTCGGCCTACGACCGGTTCTTCGCCAAGGTCGGCACCAAGGAGTGCCGCGACAAGCTGAACAACGTCCAGCGCGAGGCGCTGCTGCGCCGCGGGCCGCTGGAGGCCAAGTACGCCGCGGCCGCCGCCGAGAACGGCTGGACCTTCAACACCGTCGGCGACCTCGACAAGGCCTTCGAGGCCGTGGTCCTCGACTACACGTGGGCGTTCTGGCAGTACAGCCTGCTCTCCGACTGCGCGGGCATCCCGGTCGCGGCCACCGCCTCCGACCAGGAGATCTGGGACACCGTCGACGCCATCTCCGGCTTCTCGGCCTACACCGACCAGGGCCTGGAGACGTACACGCCGTACTACTACCAGGCCGGTACCCAGCTCGGCTCGCCCGACATCAAGCAGCCCCACCTGAAGGGCCTGACCCGCTACGGCTACCAGCCGCCGCGCAACTTCGTGCCCCGTGACATCCCCATGACCTTCCAGTCGAACGCGATGCGGGACGTGGACACCTGGGTCCGGAACAACGCCGAGCGGATGCTCTTCGTCTACGGGCAGAACGACCCGTGGGGTGCTGAACCGTTCCGCCTGGGCTACGGGGTGCGGGACTCGTACGTGATGACCGCGCCGGGCGCCAACCACGGTGCCAACGTCGCCAAGCTGCAGGAGGGCGAGAAGGCGCTGGCCACCGCACGGATCCTGGAGTGGGCCGGGGTCGCGCCGGCCGCCGTCCAGGCGGACCCGGCCAAGGCGAAGCCGCTGGCCAAGGCCGACATGAAGCTCGACCAGCGGGACCCGGAGCGCGAGCCGCAGCTCCGCCCGTAATCCCCCCGGGCCACGGTCTCAGTACGTGAGGCCGTGGCCCAGCGGGTACCGGCCCGGCACCGGCACCGGGAGCCGCCCGGCCGGGCGGACCCGGCCGGCCAGCACCCGGGCGGCCGCGCGCAGTTCCACATCGGTCCAGGAGTACGTCGCCAGGCTCGCCGCGCACTCGGGCAGCCGCGCGGCGTCGTACGGGTTGCGGACCGCCAGCGCCACCACCGGGACACCGGTGGAGATCAGCTCCGTCACCAGGGTCCGCTGCGGACTGTCGCCCTCCGGCACGTTGTACGTGCACACCAGGAGCGCGTCGTGGCCGGGGGCGGCGGCGCGCGCCCGGTCCGCGGGGACGGCCGTGGCGGTGAACCCCAGAGCGGTCAGCTCGCGGGCCAGGACGGCCGTCGGCGGGCCCGTGGTGCCGCTCGGCGAGGCCGGGTCGGTGCCGGTGACCAGCAGCCGGGGGCGTTTCTCCGGGTCCAGCGGGAGCAGGCCCCGGGCATTGGCCAGCAGGGTGGTCGTACCGGCGGCGATCGAGTCGGCGGCGGTCAGGTGCGCCGGTGTGCCGACGGCGGCCGCGACTCGCTCCGGCGAGGTGTACGGATCCCCGAACAGGCCGCGGCGGGCCTTGAGTTCCAGGATCCGCAGCACCGACTCCCCGATCCGCTCCTCGGTCAGCTCCCCGCTCCGCACCGCCGCCAGCACGCCGCGCTGCGCCAGCGCCAGGTCCGGCGCGTTCAGCAACTGGTCGCAGCCCGCCTTCAGGGCGAGCACCGGCACCCGGTCGTCTCCGTACTTCTGCCGTACGCCGGCCATGTCGAGGGCGTCGGTGACCACCACCCCGCGGAAGCCGAGGCGTTCGCGCAGCACGCCGGTGATGACCGGGCGGGAGAGGGTGGCCGGGTCCCCGGACGGGTCCAGCGAGGGCACCACGATGTGCGCGGTCATGATCATGTCGACCCCGGCCTCCACGGCCGACCGGAACGGCGGCTCGTCCAGCCGCTCCCACTCCGCCCGGGTGTGGTCCATCACCGGCAGGCCCACGTGGCTGTCGGTGGCGGTGTCGCCGTGGCCGGGGAAGTGCTTCGCGGTCGCCGCGATCCCGGCCCCCTGGTAGCCGCGCACCTGCGCGGCGACCAGCCCGGCCACCGCCCGCGGGTCCGAGCCGAAGGACCGCACGCCGATGACCGGGTTGGCCGGGTCGGTGTTGACGTCGGCCACCGGGGCGTAGTCCTGGCGGATGCCGAGCGCGGCCAGTTCGGTGCCGGCGATCCGCGCGGCCCGGCGGGCCGCGGAGACGGAACCGGCCGCCCCGAGCGCCATCGCGCCGGGCAGCAGGGTGGCCGGGCGGCCGATCCGGGCGATGATCCCGTGCTCCTGGTCGGTGGAGATCAGGAGCGGGATCCGGGCGGGGGCCGCCAGCGCGGCACGCTGCAGGCCGTTGGACAGCCCGGCGATCTGCAGCGGGGCCCGGGTGTTGTGCGCCCAGGCGAAGTAGATGATCCCGCCGAGGTGGTACCGGGAGACCAGCTCGGCCGCGGTACGCACCCCGAACTGCGCCAGATTGGCCTCGGCGTCGGCGGGATCCGGGTCGGTCGCGGAGTGCCCGTAGGCGCGGCTGACGAACAGCTGGCCCACCTTCTCGGCCAGGGACATCCCGTCCAGGAGCTGCCGCAGGGCGGCGCCGTCCGGGCGCCGGCCGGCTGCCGCGGGCGGAGTGCCGCCGGGGTTCCGGGCGTCGGAGTGGTGGCCGGCGTGCGCGTAGGGCACCGGGGAGGCGGCGCCGGTCCGGGCGGCGCAGGCGCCGGCCGCGGCACCGGCGGCCACGGCGGCCACAGCGGTCAGCAGACGCCGGCGGGACGCGCTGGACGGCGCGCTGGACGGCACGTTGGGCGGGGCGCTGTACGGCGCGTCGGGCGGGATGTCGGGCGGGTCGCTGTACGGCACGTTGGACGGCACCCGGGCACGCTACTGCGCCCGGCCCGCCCCGCCCCGGCCCCACACCCGCGGGTCCCCCGGAAGCGCTAGCTTCCGCGCCTGCCTCCGCCGGCGCGGCATCAAAGCCACGGTTCCCGAGCGCGTCGACCATCGTCACCCGCTACGACAAGCACCCCGCCCGCTAACAGGCAGCGATCACCATCGCGAGCACCCGCATCCGGCTCGTCACATGATCGACAAGACACCCGCTGGTACTGCAACGGCGTTTGCGGGGGCGGTGGAGGGCAGTCTCCGGTATCCAGTGCGGTCCCGGCGGGGCAGTAGCTCATCAGAGGCGCTGTGCCCCGCGCCCGGACCGCACCCGTCCGCGTCCAGGCCTGACGTGTCGGATCCCATGGGTGCCTGGGATTTGGTAAGGGTGGCAGGTGCCCTCCCTCCACAGGCTCGTGCGGTCGTTGACCGGTCTTGCCGCAGCCCTCGTCATCGGTGGCTGCGGCTCGGCTGAGCCGACTGCGGTTCCCGGTACCGAGCCCGTACCCGCCTCCTCCGGCATCGCGAGTGGGGGCCGGAGCGCGACGCCGTCCCCGGTCGCCGCGCGCCCGGTGCCCGTCGACTGCCGCAGGGCCCAATGCGTCGCACTGACCTTCGACGCAGGACCGGGCCCCGATACATCGCACCTGCTGGACGTCCTCAAGGCGAAGCGCGTCAGCGTGACGTTCTTCCTCCTCGGCAAGAACACCCGCGTCCGCCCCGAACTCGTACGCAGGGAGGCGTTCGAGGGCCATGAACTTGCCAACCACACGTGGACGCACAGACGTCTGACCCTCGCATCGGAAGCCGAGATCCGCCGGGAGCTCGTCACCCTCCAGGAACAGGTGAAGGAGCTCACCGGCCGCGCCCCGACCCTGATGCGCCCCCCTCAGGGACTGACCGACGCGAGGGTCGCCGAGGTCTGCCGCTCCCTCGGACTCGCGCAGATCCTGTGGTCCGTGACGGCGAAGGACTACCGTGACCACGACCCCGAGGTCATCACGAGCCGGGTCCTCCAAGGCGCCCGGCGCAACGGGATCATCCTCCTCCACGACGTCTACCCGGGAACCGTCCCCGCCGTGCCGGCCATCATCGACGGGCTGCGCCGACGCGGCCTCACCCCGGTGACCGTCTCCCAGCTCTTCACAGCGACCCGGCCCGAGCCCGGCCGGGCCTACTGGACCGCACCCCAGACCTGACCCCGGCCCCTCCGCAACGGGAGCCGATGCGGGGCGCGCCGCCGCACGGCCGACGCCCGGTGGACGGCACACCACTCCCGACCGATGCTGCTGTCATGCACCGACCGGCCTCGCCCACCCTCGGGGCGGGTGTCTTCAGGATCAGGCCGCATCAGGTCGGATCGGGCAGGATCAGGGCCGGAGGAGAGCCGTGGCCTCGCCCACCCCGGGCGGGGGCCAGTGGGCCCGCAGGGTGCGGACCGTCTCGGTGATCGCGGGGCGGCGGGCCGCCCCCGTCCGCCAGAGCGCGTACAGCCGCCGTACGGGCGCCGGTTCCAGGGGGACGGCCACCGCGCCCGGCGGCAGCGGGCCGGTGCCGAGCCGGGGGATCACGGCCACCCCGAGCCCGGCCGCGACCAGGGCGACCAGGGTGTGGTTCTCCTCCGCGACGTGCACGACCTCCGGTTCGCAGCCGGCGTCGCGCAGGGTCCGTACGAGCCAGTCGTGGCAGACCATGCCGGGCGGCTGGCAGACCCACCGCTGGCCGCCGAGGTCCTCCCGGCGCACCACCGGGCGCCGGGCGAACGGATGTCCGGCGGGCACGACCAGATCGCACCGCTCCTCGCCGATGCGGGCCTGGTCCACCCCCTCGGGCGCGGGCAGCGGGGCGATGTCCCAGTCGTGCGCCACCGCCAGGTCGGTGACGCCCCGGGCCACCAGGTCCACCGACAGGTGCGGGTCCACCTCGGTCAGCCGGACGTCCAGCGCGGGGTGACGGAGCGCCAGCTCGGCGAGCACCCCCGGCAGCAGCCCGCGGGCGGCGGAGGCGAACGCGGCCACCGTCAGCAGTCCGCCCGGCAGTCCGCGGCGCTCCTCCAGCGTGGTCTCGGCCCGCTCCACGATGGCCAGCAACTCCTGTGCCGTCGCGGCCAGATGGCGGGCCTCCTCGGTGAGCGCCACACCCCGGCCGCGCCGCTCCAGCAGGGTGGTGCGGGTCTCCCGTTCCAGCTTGGCGATCTGCTGGGAGACGGCGGAGGGGGTGTAGCCGAGGGCGGCCGCGGCGGCCGCGACCGATCCGTGGACGGAGACGGCGTGCAGCGCGCGCAGGCGGGCCAGATCCAGCATGTGCCCATCGTAGGTCCGCAGGCACCCATTCGTAAGCGTTCCTACATCCGACCCGGAAGAGATCCGCGCTGGTGCTACATGGTTGCCGGTCCGATGCTCGAAGCATGCGTCCCGTACACACCGCACTCGCCGTACTCGTCGCCGCCGTCTGGGGATTCAACTTCGTCGTCATCGAGATAGGCCTCGACCACTTCCCGCCGCTGCTGCTGTCCGCGCTCCGCTTCCTGGTCGCCGCGCTGCCCGCGGTGTTCTTCGTGGGGGCTCCCAAGGTCGCCTGGAAGTGGGTGCTCGGGGTGGGGCTGGCCCTGGGCGTGGCCAAGTTCGGGCTGCTCTTCACCGGCATGGACGCCGGGATGCCGGCCGGGCTGTCCTCCCTGGTGCTGCAGGTCCAGGCCGTGTTCACGGCGCTGTTCGCGGCGGTCGCGCTGGGCGAACGGCCCGGCCGGGTCAGGCTGCTGGGGATGGCCGTGGCCCTGGCCGGGATCGCCGTGGCGGGGGTGGACGAGGGCGCCTCCGGGCCGGTCCTGGGCTTCGTGCTGGTCGTCGCGGCGGCCGTCTGCTGGGGCGTGTCCAACGTGCTGACCCGCAAGGCGGCCCCGCCCGACGCGATGAACTTCATGATCTGGGTGTGCACCGTGCCGGTGCTGCCGCTGCTGGCGCTCTCGCTGCTGCTGGAGGGGCCCGAGCGGGACCTGGCCGCGCTGCGCGCCCTGGACTGGTCGGGAGTGGGCGTCATCGCGTACGTGGCCTGGATCTCGACCGTGTTCGGATTCGGCGCCTGGTCGTACCTGCTGCGCCGTTACCCGGCTTCGTCGGTGGCGCCGTTCTCGCTGCTGGTGCCGGTGTTCGGGATGTCCTCGGCGGCGCTGGTGCTGGGGGAGGGGGTGTCCGGGCTGCGCTGGGTCGCGGCCGTGCTGCTGGTGGGCGGGGTGGCGCTGACCTCGCTGGCGCCGGTCCGGCGGACGGGCGGCACGGTGCCGGCCGAGCAGGTGGCCGGCGGCGGGGCCGGAGCCGCGGCGGAGGGGGTCAGCTCCGGGAGTCCTGCTGCAGCGGCAGGCGCCAGTCCTGACCCGTCAGGTCCACTCCGTACGAGCGGTGCGGCTTCTCCGCGACGAGCGTGAACCCGGCCCGCTGGTAGAGGGAACGGGCGTCGGTGAGCACGTCGTTGGTCCACAGCACCAGTTCGCGGTAGCCGACCGAACGGGCGAAGGACACCACCGCGTCCACCAGCCTGGCACCGATGCCGTGGCCCCGGCCCTCCGGGTCCACGAGCAGCAGCCGCAGCCGGGCGGTGCCGGGCGAGCCGTCCTCCCGTACGCACATCACCGAGCCGACCGGACGGCCGTCGAGCTCGGCGATCCACACCCGCTCCAGATGGGGGTCGTGGTCCTCGGCGAAGTCGGCGACGATCCGCGCGACCAGCCCCTCGAACTCCGTGTTCCAGCCGTACTCGGCGGCGTACAGCGCGCCGTGGCGCTGCACGATCCAGCCCAGGTCGCCCGGTTCGGGCTCCCGGAGCCGCACCCTCTCAGCCATGGGACCACTCTATGGGGTACCGGACGGGGGAGCGGGGTCACTTCTGGCCGGAGGCCCGCTTGGCGAACACCGCCGGCCCGCCCATGGCGGAAACGCCATGTCTGCGGCGATTTGGCGGCGCCTTGAGTAACGGAAGGATAAAGCTGTGCATCCGTGTGCAACCGTCCGGGCGGCCCGCGGGTCTCGTATGACGTCAGGACTTCCGGGGAGGGATCCGGGGGGATCGGGAAGTCCTGCAAGGGAGGGGTAACCGTGAGGGGGTCCGGCCGCGAGGCCGGGCCCCCTTGGTGTTGTCCGCAGCCGGGTCGTCCACGGCTGGACTGTCGTCCACAGGCCCGGCGCGATGTCCGCGGGTGGGGGTAGCTTCGTGCCATGTCGAACATGGCGGTGGTCGAAGGGGTACTCGAGCGGATCACGTACGCCAACGAGGAGAGCGGCTACACGGTCGCCCGCGTGGACACGGGACGCGGCGGCGGGGATCTCCTCACGGTGGTCGGAGCGCTGCTCGGCGCGCAGCCCGGCGAGTCGCTGCGGATGGAGGGGCGCTGGGGCTCCCACCCGCAGTACGGCCGGCAGTTCACCGTGGAGAACTACCGCACGGTGCTGCCCGCGACCATCCAGGGGATACGCCGGTACCTCGGCTCGGGCCTGATCAAGGGCATCGGCCCGAGGATCGCCGACCGCATCGTCGAACACTTCGGTACGGACACCCTGGAGGTCATCGAGTCCGAGCCGAAGCGGCTGATCGAGGTGCCCGGCCTCGGCTCCAAACGGACCGGGATGATCGGGGCCGCCTGGGAGGAGCAGAAGGCCATCAAGGAGGTCATGGTCTTCCTCCAGGGCGTCGGCGTCTCCACCTCCATCGCCGTGCGCATCTACAAGAAGTACGGGGACGCCTCGATCTCGGTGGTGAAGAACCAGCCGTACCGGCTGGCCGCCGACGTCTGGGGCATCGGCTTCCTCACCGCCGACAAGATCGCGCAGGCGGTCGGCATCCCGCACGACAGCCCCGAACGGGTCAAGGCCGGGCTGCAGTACGCGCTGTCCCAGTCCACCGACCAGGGGCACTGCTTCCTGCCCGAGGAGCGGCTGATCGCGGACGGGGTCAAGCTGCTGCAGGTGGACACGGGGCTGGTGATCGAGTGCCTGGCCGAGCTCGCCGGGGATCCCGAAGGGGTCGTACGGGAGCCGGTGCCGGACCCGGAGGGGGGCCCGCCGATCACCGCGGTGTACCTGGTGCCCTTCCACCGCGCCGAGCTCTCGCTGACCGGGCAGCTGCGCCGGCTGCTGCAGACCGAGGAGGACCGGATGCCGGCCTTCCGGGACGTGGACTGGGAGAAGGCGCTGGGCTGGCTCGCCGGGCGGACCGGTGCCGAGCTCGCGCCGGAGCAGCGGGAGGCGGTGAAGCTGGCGCTGACCCGCCGGGTGGCCGTGCTCACCGGCGGGCCGGGCTGCGGCAAGTCCTTCACCGTGCGCTCCATCGTGGAGCTCGCCCGGGCCAAGAAGGCCAAGGTGGTGCTGGCGGCCCCGACCGGCAGGGCCGCCAAGCGGCTGTCGGAGCTCACCGGGGCCGAGGCCTCGACGGTGCACCGGCTGCTGGAGCTCAAGCCGGGCGGGGACGCGGCGTACGACCGGGACCGGCCGCTCGACGCGGACCTGGTCGTCGTCGACGAGGCGTCCATGCTGGATCTGCTGCTGGCCAACAAGCTGGTCAAGGCGGTGGCGCCGGGCGCCCACCTGCTGCTCGTCGGGGACGTGGACCAGCTGCCGTCGGTGGGCGCCGGAGAGGTGCTCCGGGACCTGCTGGCCGAGGGCGGGCCGGTGCCCGCGGTGCGGCTGACCCGGATCTTCCGGCAGGCCCAGCAGTCCGGTGTGGTGACCAACGCGCACCGGATCAACACCGGGCTCCCGCCGCTGACCGAGGGCCTGCCGGACTTCTTCCTGTTCGCGGAGGAGGACACCGAGGAGGCCGGCCGGCTGACGGTCGACGTGGCCGCCCGGCGGATCCCGGCCCGCTTCGGCCTGGATCCGCGGCGGGACGTCCAGGTCCTCGCGCCGATGCACCGGGGTCCGGCCGGCGCGGGCACCCTCAACGGGCTGCTCCAGCAGGCGGTCACCCCGGCCCGGCCGGGGCTGCCGGAGAAGAGGTTCGGCGGCCGGGTCTTCCGTGTGGGTGACAAAGTCACCCAGATCAGGAACAACTATGAGAAGGGGGCCAACGGCGTCTTCAACGGCACCGTGGGCGTGGTCACGGGTCTCGACCCGGAGGGCCAGACCCTGACGGTCCGTACGGAGGAGGACGAGGAGGTGGAGTACGACTTCACGGAGCTCGACGAGCTGGCCCACGCCTACGCCGTCACCATCCACCGTTCCCAGGGGAGTGAATATCCCGCGGTGGTGATCCCGGTCACCACCGGGGCTTGGATGATGCTCCAGCGGAACTTGCTCTACACGGCGGTGACCAGGGCGAAGAAACTGGTCGTGCTGGTCGGCTCACGCAAGGCTCTGGGCCAGGCGGTGCGTACCGTTTCCGCAGGCAGGAGGTACACGGCGGTCGCGTCGAGACTGTCCGGCCGCATACCGGTGGGAAACATCACCTAAATGATCGATCATTTGGGGTTCCGGCACCGGCGCGGAGGGGGCAGGATAGGCGGGCTGGCGGCACTCAGTGCCGTCAAAAACACCAAAGGCCGACCCCGAGTGCACTCTCCTGCGCCAAATGGGGGAAGGTAGAGGCAGTCAGGGCACCTCGAAGAAGAGGCACTACGTCGGTGAGGGATGACGTGAGCGACAACTCTGTAGTACTGCGGTACGCGGACGGTGAATACACCTACCCGGTGGTCGAGAGCACCGTCGGTGACAAGGGCTTCGACATTGCGAAGCTCCGGGCCCAGACCGGGCTGGTCACCCTGGACAGCGGCTACGGAAACACCGCCGCCTATAAATCCGCGATTACCTACCTCGACGGCGAGCAGGGCATCCTGCGGTACCGCGGCTACCCGATCGAGCAGCTGGCGGAGCGCTCGACCTTCATCGAGGTCGCCTACCTGCTGATCAACGGCGAGCTGCCGACCGTCGACCAGCTCGCGACGTTCCGCAACGAGATCACCCAGCACACGCTGCTGCACGAGGACGTCAAGCGCTTCTACGACGGCTTCCCGCGCGACGCCCACCCGATGGCGATGCTGTCCTCCGTGGTCAGTGCGCTGTCCACGTTCTACCAGGACAGCCACAACCCGTTCGACGAGACGCAGCGCCACCTCTCGACGATCCGCCTGCTGGCCAAGCTCCCGACGATCGCCGCGTACGCGTACAAGAAGTCGGTCGGCCACCCGGTGGTCTACCCGCGCAACGACCTCGGCTACGTCGAGAACTTCCTGCGCATGACCTTCTCCGTGCCGGCCCAGGAGTACGAGCTCGACCCGGTCGTGGTCTCCGCGCTCGACAAGCTCCTCATCCTGCACGCGGACCACGAGCAGAACTGCTCGACCTCCACCGTCCGCCTGGTCGGCTCCTCGCAGGCGAACATGTTCGCCTCCATCTCCGCCGGCATCAGCGCCCTGTGGGGCCCGCTGCACGGTGGCGCCAACCAGTCGGTGCTGGAGATGCTCCAGGGCATCCAGGCCTCCGGCGGCGACGTCGACTCCTTCATCCGCAAGGTGAAGAACAAGGAGGACGGCGTCCGTCTGATGGGCTTCGGCCACCGCGTCTACAAGAGCTTCGACCCCCGGGCGAAGATCATCAAGGCGGCCGCCCACGACGTGCTCTCCGCCCTCGGCAAGAGCGACGAGCTGCTGGACATCGCGCTCAAGCTGGAGGAGCACGCGCTCGCCGACGAGTACTTCGTCGAGCGCAACCTCTACCCGAACGTGGACTTCTACACCGGTCTGATCTACCGGGCCATGGGCTTCCCGACCGAGATGTTCACCGTGCTGTTCGCGCTCGGCCGCCTTCCCGGCTGGATCGCCCAGTGGCACGAGATGATCAAGGAGCCGGGTTCCCGCATCGGCCGCCCGCGCCAGATCTACACCGGCGAGGTCCTGCGCGACTTCGTCCCGGTCGAGGCCCGCTGAACCTCCGCCTGATCCGCAGGCAAGAGAAAAGCGCCCCGCCGTCGATCCCCCCACGGGTCGACGGTCGGGGCGCTTTCCGTTCCCCGGTCGGATTCCCCCCACGGGACCCGAACCGGGGCGTTTTGGTGTCTGCCGGGACCCGCACGGGGTCGGGAGGGCCGCTCAAAGCTCCCCGAGGGCACGTGTCCCGGCCTGGCCGATGCCACAGAAGTCCCCCAAGACCTCCGCGAACATCCCCCAAGATGTTCTTGGCATCGCCCCATTAGACCCATGACCACCCCGAATGGTTACGTTGCCATCACTGTGATCTGCGTCTCCCGTGAAGGAAGTGTGTGTGAGCGGGGGAGGCGCGCTCAGCGGAACGAGCGCAGCCGCAGGCTGTTGGTGACCACGAAGACCGAGGAAAAGGCCATGGCGGCCCCCGCGATCATGGGGTTGAGCAGTCCGGCGGCGGCCAGTGGAAGCGCGGCCACGTTGTACCCGAAGGCCCAGAAGAGGTTGCCCTTGATGGTGCCCAGCGTCCTGCGGGACAGCCGGATGGCGTCCGCGGCCACCCGCAGGTCGCCGCGGACCAGGGTGAGGTCGGCGGCCTCGATCGCGGCGTCGGTTCCGGTACCCATGGCCAGGCCCAGGTCGGCCCGGGCCAGCGCGGCCGCGTCGTTGACGCCGTCGCCGACCATGGCGACCGTACGGCCCTCGGCCTGGAGGCGGCCGACCACGTCCGCCTTGTCCTGGGGGAGGACCTCGGCAATGACCTCGGTGATCCCGACCTCGGCGGCGACCGCGTCGGCGACAGCCTGGTTGTCGCCGGTGAGCAGCACCGGGGTGAGGCCCAGGCCGCGCAGCAGGGAGACCGCCTCGGCGCTGGTGGGCTTGACCGCGTCGGCGACCGTCAGGACCCCGCGTACGGCGCCGTCCCAGCCCGCCATGACCGCTGTGCGGCCGGTCCGTTCGGCTTCCGCGGCGGCGGTGGCCAGCTCCGGCGGGACCGTCAGCCCCTGTCCGGCCAGCAGCTTCTGACGGCCGACCAGGACGTCCTGTCCGTCGACGGTGCCCCGGACGCCGAGGCCCGGCAGGCCCGTGAACGCCTCGGGGACGGGGAGCGTGCCGACCCTCCCCCAGACTTCGTCCGGGGGTGCCCCCATGGCGGCGCCGGCGGCGATGGCCTGGGCGATGGGGTGTTCGGAGGCGTGTTCCAGGGCTCCGGCGAGCCGCAGGAGTTCACGCTCGTCCGTGCCGTCGGCGGTGTGGACGGCGAGGAGGGTCATCCGGCCGGTCGTCACGGTGCCGGTCTTGTCCAGCACGACCGTGTCGACGGTGCGGGTGGATTCGAGGACTTCGGGGCCCTTGATGAGGATGCCGAGCTGGGCGCCGCGGCCGGTGCCGACCATCAGGGCGGTCGGGGTGGCCAGCCCGAGGGCGCAGGGGCAGGCGATGATCAGCACGGCCACGGCGGCCGTGAAGGCGGCGGCGGTGTCGTCGGTGGCCAGCAGCCAGCCGATCCAGGTGCCGAGCGCGATCAGCAGCACCACGGGGACGAACACGGCCGAGATCCGGTCGGCGAGCCGCTGCACCCGGGCCTTGCCGCTCTGCGCCTCCTCGACCAGCTTCGCCATCCGGGCCAGCTGGGTGTCGGATCCGACACGGGTGGCCTCGACGACCAGCCGGCCGGAGGTGTTGACCGTGGCGCCGGTGACCGTGTCGCCGGCCGACACCTCCACCGGGACGGACTCGCCGGTGAGCATCGAGGTGTCGACGGCGGAGGCGCCTTCGAGCACGGTGCCGTCGGTGGCGATCTTCTCGCCGGGGCGGACCGCGAAGCGGTCGCCGACGGCGAGTGCGGTCACGGGTATCCGCACCTCGCGCCCGTCGCGCAGCACGGAGACGTCCTTGGCGCCCAGTTCCAGCAGGGCGTGCAGGGCGGCGCCGGCCTTCCGCTTGGCCCGGGCCTCCAGGTAGCGGCCGAGCAGGATGAAGGCGATGACGCCGGCCGCTACCTCCAGGTAGAGGGAGGAGGAGGCGTCGGAGCGCCCGGCGGTGAGGTCGAAGCCGTGCCGCATGCCCGTCATCCCGGCATGGCCGAAGAACAGCGCCCACAGGGACCAGCCGAAGGCGGCGAGGGTGCCGATGGAGACCAGGGTGTCCATGGTGGCGGCGCCGTGCCGGGCGTTGCTCCAGGCGGCCCGGTGGAAGGGCAGGCCGCCCCAGACGACCACGGGGGCGGCCAGGGTGAGGCAGAGCCACTGCCAGTTGTCGAACTGCAGGGCCGGGACCATCGAGAGCAGGACCACGGGCGCCGCGAGCACGGCGGAGACCTGCAGCCGCTGCCGCAGGGAGGCGAGCTCGGGGTCGGTCTCCGGGGTGGCGGCGGCCGGGACGGCGGCGGTGGGCGCGGCGGGCTCGGGGGCCGGCGGGGGCGGGGGTTCCTCGGCCGTGTAGCCGGTCTTCACCACCGTGGCGATCAGGTCGGCGACCCGCACCTCGGGGTCGTAGGTGACCTTCGCCTTCTCGGTGGCGTAGTTCACCGAGGCGGTGACGCCTTCCATCCGGTTGAGCTTCTTCTCGATGCGGGCCGCGCAGGAGGCGCAGGTCATCCCGCCGATGGTCAGCTCCACCTCAAGGGTGCTGCTCATGTCCGGCTCCAGGGGAAGGCCGGGCCGCAGGGGCCGGTGTCGTCCGGCGAGGTACGGCCCGGCGGGGTGCTGCGGGTGGGGAGCCGGGGCCCGGGAGGGGCCCCGGTGTCCTGCCGCCTATTCGGCGAGCTCGTAGCCGGCCTCGTCGACCGCGGCGCGTACGTCGTCCAGGGCGAGGGGCGCCTCGGAGACCACGGTGACCTCGCCGGTGGCGGCCACGGCCTTGACCGAGGTGACCCCGGGGAGGGCGGAGAGCTCGGTGGTCACCGCACCCTCGCAGTGGCCGCAGGTCATGCCGGTCACGCGGTAGACGGTGGTGGTCCGGGTGTCCGTCTCGGCGGTCATGTCGTTCTCCTCTTCGGGGGTGGCCGATGGTGCGGGTGAGGGCCCGTGTGGTTCCACGGTCCTCCCGTCACCTCCAGACTATACCCCTAGGGGGTATTAATCGAGTGACGTCGGGCGCTGTCGGGTGTTTGCCGGGGCCCGCTTCGGGCCACTTGGGTCTGCCGTACGGGCAGCCGATGGACAATCGATCAAAACCGTAAGTAAATGGCGCTCATGGCGCATATGGGCACCTTGATTCTGATCATGTCCATCGCGGTGCTCGCGCCGCTGCTCGCCTACGGGCTCGCCCGCTGGGTGACGGTCCCCCTGGTGATCTTCGAGATTCTGCTCGGCGTGCTCGTCGGTCCCGACGTCCTCGGCTGGGCGAGCACCGATCAGGTGATCGACGTGCTGTCGCAGCTGGGACTGGCGATGCTCATCTTCCTGGCCGGGTACGAGATCCGGATCGACCGGGTCAGGGGCGACACGCTCACCCGCGGACTGTGGGCCTGGCTGGCGGCCCTGGGGCTCGGGCTGGCCGCCGGGATGCTGCTCGCGCGCGGCGGCGGTCTCGACCGGGCCCTCTACGTCGGCACCGCGCTGACCAGTACGGCGCTCGGCACGATCCTGCCGGTGCTGCGGGACGCCGGGGACCTGCGGGGCCGCTTCGGCACGGTGGTGATGGCGTTCGGGTCGGTCGGTGAATTCGGGCCCGTCATCGCCATGGCGCTGCTGCTCAGCGGGCGCGCGCCGGCCCGGTCGGCCGCTCTGCTGGCCGTGTTCGGCGTGCTCACGGCCGCGGCCGTGTTCTGGGCGCTGCGGCCCAAGCCGCCGTGGTTCTCCCGGGTCATCGCGAAGACGATGGACAGCAGCGGGCAGTTCGCGGTGCGGCTGGTGGCGCTGCTGCTGGTGGCGATGCTCGGGCTGGCCCGGCTGCTGGGGCTGGACGTGCTGCTGGGCGCCTTCGCGGCCGGGCTGATCACCAGGCTGGTGCTGCACGGGGCCGCGCCCGAGAGCAGCGGTGCGGTGCTGTCGAAGGTCGAGGCGATCGGCTTTGGCTTCCTGGTGCCGCTGTTCTTCGTGGTCACCGGCATCGAGTTCGACCTCGCGGCGCTGCTCGCGGGCGGGCGGCCGCTGCTGTTGCTGCCGGTCTTCCTGTTGCTGTTCCTGGTGGTGCGGGGGCTGCCCGTGCTGCTGCTGGCGCCTCGGGACCTGGTGCGGGCGGAGCGCGGCGCGCTGGCGCTGTACTCCGCGACGGCGCTGCCCCTGGTGGTGGCCATCACCACGCTGGGCGTCGAGGACGGGGTGCTGGGATCCGGTGAGGCGGCGGCGCTGGTCGGGGCGGGGATGCTCTCCGTGCTGGTGTTCCCGATGGCCGGGCTGCGCGTGCGGATGCGGGCCCGGCCCCGCGGGGCCGGGCCGGTCGTCCGGGTCAGTGAGCGCTCGGAGACCTGGTGACCTCCATCGGCTCCAGATAGCGCAGCAGAACCGTCTTCAGCTCGGTCGCGTACGCGGCGCGCTCCTCGCCCTCGCTGGCCAGGATCAGGTCCATCGAGGACTTGAAGATGCCCAGGATCACGTTGGCCTTGAGGTGGAGCCCGTCGGGCGCGTCGTCCGGGCAGAAGCTGCGCAGCACGCTCTCGACGCGGGTCAGCATGCCGGCGTGCAGGGCGTCGTGCTCCTGGGTGATGCCGGGCACTCCGGAGCCGTGCATCAGGGCCCAGAAGGCCGGGTTCTCGCACTGGAACTCGATGAGCGGGTCGAGGACGGCGTCGAGCAGCTCGGGCAGGGGCTTGGCGAGGTTCTCCGGCAGGAAGACCTGGCCGTGCATCTCGTTGGCCTGCTCCAGCAGCCGGCCGCCCAGCTCGACGGCGATGGCCTCCTTGTTCGGGAAGAACTGGTAGAGCGTGCCGGGCGAGACGCCCGCCTCGCGGGCGATCGAGTTGGTGCTCGCGGCCGCGTATCCCGACCTGCAGAACACGCCGGCGGCGGCCTCCAGGAGCTGGGCGATACGGCGCTCCCCGCGGGCCTGACGGCGCGGGGCTGCGACCTTTTCGGCCGGTCTCGCCCGCTTCTCCTCGGGCACGGCGATCCCTTCCTTCCCCAGGGTGATTGACAAACGCGAGCGCTCGCTCGCATTCTTGAAAAACGCGAGCGACTGCTCGTGTTTGCCAGTGTATTCAGGCTGGCAATCACGGTGAAGGGGACACCGAGCCATGCCCGAAGTCAAACAGGCAGATCATCGGCAGGACCGGGGGACGGGCCGGGGGACGGACCCGGGGGCGGACCAGGGGGAGCGAGGGGGAGAAGGCCGTGGGGAGCGTGCCGGTGCCGGTGCCGGGCGGCGGCAGGGCGGCTGGACCCGCGTGGTCACCGCCAGGCCGAGGCTCTCGCTGCTGATCGCGCTGGTCCTGACCGCGCTGGCCGTGTTCGCGGGCAGCGGGGTGGCCGACCGGCTGGCGAGCGGCGGCTGGGAGGACCCGGGGGCGCAGTCCACCTACGCCACCCAGGCTCTGGAACGCGAGTTCCCCGCCTCGCAGCCGAATCTGCTGCTCCTGGTCGACGCCGGGCCGGCCGTCGGCCCGGCCGGGGTCGACGACCCGGCCGTGGCGGCCGAGGCGGACCGGCTCACCGCCCGCCTCGCCGCCGAACCGGGCGTCACCGGTGTCGGTTCGTACTGGCGGACGGGACTGCCCACCCTCAAGTCGAAGGACGGCAGGCAGGCGCTGATCGCCGCCCGGATCCAGGGCGACGACAAGACCGCCATCAAGGTGCTCGACCGGATCGAGCCGGAGTACCGCGGCAACCACGGACCGGTGAGCGTGTCGCTCGGCGGGCCGGCCGCCGTCCAGCGCGAGATCACCACCACCATCCAGGAGGACCTGCTCCGCGCCGAACTGATCGCCCTGCCGGTCACCCTGGTGCTGCTGGTCCTGGTCTTCGGCAGTGCGATCGCCGCCCTGCTGCCGCTGGGCGTCGGCATCGTCGCCATCCTCGGGACCAACGCGGTGCTCCGAGGGCTCACCGAGTTCACCGAGGTGTCGGTCTTCGCGCTGAACCTGACCACGGCCCTCGGCCTCGGACTGGCCATCGACTACGCCCTGTTCATCGTGCGGCGGTACCGGGAGGAGCTGGCGGCCGGCCGGGAGCCGGTCGCGGCGGTCGGTGCCACGCTCCGGACGGCCGGGCGGACGGTCCTGTTCTCCGCGCTGACGGTCGCCGTCGCCCTCTCGGCCATGCTGCTCTTCCCGATGTACTTCCTCCGCTCCTTCGCCTACGCGGGGATCGCGGTCGTGCTGATCGCCGCCGCGGCGGCACTGACCCTGCTCCCGGCCGCGCTGGTGCTGCTGGGGGACCGGGTCAACTCGCTGGACCTCCGGCGCCTGTGGCGGCGGCGCGGCGCGGCCACGGGTGACGCCGCCGAGGGCCGGGGCTGGTCCCGGTCGGCCGCGCTGGTGATGCGCCGGGCCCCGCTGTTCGCGGTGGCCACCACGGCGGGGCTGCTGCTCCTCGGACTGCCCTTCCTCGGGGTGAAGTTCGGTACGGTCGACGACCGGCAGCTGCCGGACACCGCCGCCTCGCACCTCGTCCAGCAGCAGATCCGGGACGGCTTCCCGGGCAGCCCCGGCGACGGCCTGGTCGTCTTCGCCGAGGGCACGGCGAGCGCCGCGCAGTACCAGGACTACCGGGCGCGGCTGGACGCCCTGCCCGGGACGCTCCGGGTCGAAGGGCCGGTCACCTCGGGATCCTCGGGATCCTCCGCGTACTTCACGGTCGTCGGCGAGGGCGAGGCCGTCGGCGGGCGGACCCAGGACCTGGTGGGCGAGGTGCGGGGAGTGGACGCTCCGTTCGACACCGCGGTGACGGGGCAGGCGGCCGTCCTGGTCGACGCCCAGGACGCCATCGCGGAGGAGCTGCCGTGGGCGCTCGCGCTGATCGCCGTGGCCACCCTGCTGCTGGTCTTCCTGCTCACCGGCAGTGTGCTGATCCCGCTCCAGGCGGTGCTGCTGAACGCGCTCAGCCTGACGGCGATGTTCGGCGCGGTGGTGTGGGTGTTCCAGGAGGGCCACCTCTCCGGACTGCTCTCCTTCACCGCGACCGGGGACATCGAGACCACCCTGCCGGTGCTGATGTTCTGCATCGCCTTCGGACTCTCCATGGACTACGGCGTGTTCCTCATCTCCCGGATCAAGGAGGAGTACGACCGGACCGGTGACCACGAGGGAGCGGTCCGCACCGGGCTCGCCAGGACGGGCGGACTGATCACCGCGGCCGCCGTGATCCTCGCGGTGGTCATGGTGGCCATCGGCACCTCTCGGGTCACCAACACCAAGATGCTGGGGCTGGGCATCGCGCTGGCCGTGCTGATGGACGCGATGGTGGTGCGCAGCCTGCTCGTGCCGGCCGTGATGAAGCTGACCGGCAGGGCCACCTGGTGGGCGCCGGGTCCGCTGCGCCGGCTGCACGACCGGTTCGGACTCAGCGAGGGAGAGCCGGCCGAGGCTCCCGCACCCGTCGAGGAGCCGGAGAAGGTCCTGGCCGGGGCGGGGGCGGGCAGGTAGGTGCGGCGGCGCCGCGGCGGCCTAGCGGCCGCCGCGGTTGCCGGGGCGCTGGGCCACCCAGGCGCGGACCGTGTCGGCGTACCAGTAGGGCTTGCCGCCCTCCACGTGGTCGGGCGGGGGAAGCAGCCCGTGCTTGCGGTACGAGCGCACGGTGTCGGGCTGGACCCGGATGTGGGCGGCGATCTCCTTGTACGACCACAGCTTCCGGTCGGTCATGGCACACCTCCTTGTCCACGTTCCGGGGTCGGCCGGGAGGCCGTCGGGGGGAGCCGGGGCGTGGACGCTGACGATCACTCGACTCGAGTTGTGCCCGGAGAACGAAGTGGTGTGAGGGCGGGGGAGGGGCTGTCGCATGTCTGTGACGGAAGACCCGCGTAACGCGGACAAGCGTGACCCGCGGCCGATTCCTGTGACAGCAGTGACACAGGAACCGGCCGTGGTGGAAGGGGTCTCAGCGGTAGAGCAGGGGCCGTTCCACCAGCTCCACCGCGGTGCGGGTGCCGATCCGCAGGGCCGTGAGCCCGGCCTCCGACACGGCGGCGGCCGCGTAGCCGTCCCAGACGTCCGGGCCGTCCACCCCGCCGCGGGCGGCCGCGGACACCCACCGCCGGAGCTGACGGTCGTAGGCGTCCGCGAACCGCACGGTGAAGTCCTGCGGGATCTCGTCGTACCGGCGGCCCGCCGTCTGCACGACCATCGCCCCCGCGTCCCCGATGCGGGCGCTGCCCGCCTCGCCCACCGCCTCGACCTGCACCTGGTAGCCGAAACCGCAGTTGACGAAGATCTCCACGTCCACGATCGCGCCGCCCGAGGTCTCCAGCAGCACCAGTTGCGGATCGCGCAGTCCCTCGGGGGCCGCGGAGGAGGCGGCCGGGGAGAGCACGGTCACCGCGGCGACCTCCTGGCCGAGCAGCCAGCGGGCCGCGTCGACCTCGTGCACCACCGAGTCGCTGATGAGCATCCCGCTGGTGAAGAAGGAGGGCGACGCGGCGTTCCGGTGACGGCAGTGCAGGAACATCGGCCGACCGATCCCGCCGGCGTCCAGCAGCTCCTTCAGCCGCTCGTATTCGGCGTCGAACCGGCGCATGAAGCCCACCTGGACGAGCCGCCGCCCCAGCCGCAGCTCCGCCTCCAGGACGCGCAGGGCACCGGCCGGGTCCGGGGTCAGCGGCTTCTCGCACAGCACCGGCAGCTCCCGCGCCAGAGCCGCCAGCAGGGCCTCCTCGTGCGCCGGCCCCGGGGAGGCGATCAGCACCGCCCCGACGCCGGGCGCGGACATCGCCGCCTCCGCGTCGGTGTGCGCGGAGACGCCCTCCAGGCCCGCCACGGCCTCCTTGACCCGGTCGCCGTCCGGGTCGGCCACCGCCACCACCCGGGCGCCGCCCACCGAGCGCCCGAACCGGCGGACGTGGTCGGCCCCCATCTTCCCGGTGCCGATCACCGCGATGCCGAGCGTGCTGGTCATGTGCGTGGACCTCTCAACGGGCGCCGCAGGAGCGCAGATAGGCGCGGGTGCGCCGGGCGATGGGCAGCGGCCGTTCGGGCTCGCAGGGATACATGTCCTGCTCGACGATGGCGAACAGGTCGGTGCCGAGCCGCTGTGCCGCGGCCAGCACCGGCTCCAGGGCGGGCACCCCGGACGGCGGCTCGCACATCACCCCGCGCGCCACCGCCGGACCGAACGGCACCTGCTCCGTGCGGACTTCGGCGAGGATCCGCGGGTCCACCTGCTTGAGGTGCAGATAGCCGATGCGCTCCCCGTAGGTCTCGATCAGCTCCACGCTGTCCCCGCCGCAGTAGGCGTAGTGGCCGGTGTCCAGGCACAGCGAGACCAGGCCGGCGTCGGTCGCGTCCAGGAACCGGGTCACGTTCTCGGGGGTGTCGATGTGCGTGTCGGCGTGCGGGTGCACCACGATCCGCAGCCCGTGGCGTTCCCGTACCTCCCGGCCCAGGCGTTCGGTCTGCCGGGCCAGGTCACGCCACTGTCCGGCGGTCAGTGTCCGGTCCTCCAGCACCTCGCCGGTCTTGTCGTCCCGCCAGAAGGAGGGGATCACCACCAGGTGCTCCGCGCCCATCGCGCGGGTGAGTTCCGCCACCCGCGACACGTGCTCCCAGGTCCGGTCCCAGACCGCCGGCCCGTGATGGAGTCCGGTGAAGACCGTCCCGGCAGAGACCCGCAGCCCGCGCTTCGCGGTCTCCTCGGCCAGCCGGTCCGGATCGGTGGGGAGGTATCCGTACGGGCCGAGCTCGATCCACTCGTAGCCGGCGTCGGCCACCTCGTCGAGGAAACGGGCCCAGCCGGTCTGCTGCGGATCGTCCGGAAACCACACTCCCCAGGAGTCCGGAGCCGAACCGACACGGATACGGGTCAACGCGGGCGGGGAGGACGTCATAACGGCCACCTTAGGCTGCATTGTGGGGAAACTGGGAGGACTTGACTGTGCGTACCGACCCGTTCGATCTGATTGCGATGGGCCGCATCGGCGTGGATCTCTACCCGCTCCGCAGCGGGGTGCCACTCGCCGAGGCGGACACCTTCGGGAAGTTCCTGGGCGGCTCGCCGGCCAATGTCGCGGTCGCCGCGGCCCGGCTCGGGCGGCGGTGCGCGCTGATCTCCCGGACCGGGGCCGACCCCTTCGGCGCGTATCTGCGGGCCGAGCTGCGGGGCTTTGGTGTGGATGGCCGGTGGGTGGGGGAAGTGGCGGCCTATCCCACACCGCTGACCTTCTGTGAGGTCTTCCCGCCGGACCACTTCCCGATCCACTTCCGGCGCGAGCCGAAGGCTCCGGACCTGGAGATCCGTGCGGAGGAACTGGACCTGGACGCGGTGCGCTCCGCACGGGTGTTCTGGATGACCGGTACCGGGCTGAGCGAGGAACCCAGCCGGACGGCCACGCTGGCCGCGCTGGAGGCGCGGGCGAAGTCCGGGACCACGGTGTTCGACCTGGACTGGCGGCCGGTGCTGTGGTCCTCGGACCCGGGGCGCTGGTACGCGAGGGCCCTGGCCTCGGCGACGGTGGCCGTCGGGAACGTGGAGGAGTGCGGGATCGCCACGGGCGAGGACGAGCCGTACGCGGCGGCGCGGGCGCTGCTGGCGGCGGGGGTGGAGCTGGCGGTGGTGAAACGCGGCCCGGACGGGGTGCTGGCAGTACACCGGGACGGCACGGTGGTGGAGGTCCCGCCGGTGAAGGTGGAGGTGGTCAACGGGCTCGGGGCGGGGGACGCGTTCGGGGGTGCGCTGTGCCACGGGCTGCTGGCGGGGTGGGGGCTGGAACGGACGGTGCGGTACGGGAACGCGGCGGGGGCGATCGTGGCCGGGCGGCTGGCGTGCTCCTCGGCGATGCCGTACGCGGCCGAGGTGGAGGAGGTGCTGGCGACGTGCCGGTGACCTCGGAGCATTCGCTTGCGCTGAGCCTGCTGCGGATCCTGGACCTCGGCCCGGGCGAGACGTACGCGTTCGAGTGCGGGGACGCGGAGTGGATCGTCCTGCCGCTGTCCGGCGGCTGCACGGTCCGCTGCACGGAGCCGATGCCCCACCCCGCCCTCCCCCTCGCTCCGCCGGGGGGACCCCCATCCCGAAACCGGGGCTCCGCCCCGGACCCCGCCGCAGGGGCTGCGCCCCCGGACCCCGCTCGGGGCTGTGCCCCGGACCCCACCGCGGGCTCTGCCCCGCACCCCGCTCGGGGCTCCGCCCTGGGCATTTCGCCGGGCTCCGGGGCGGGGGGCGGGTCCGTCGTGTTCGAGTTGGCGGGGCGGGGGAGTGTGTTCGAGGCGACCACCGACTTCGCTTATGTGCCGCGGGACGCGGAGGTCGAGGTGTGGTCCGCGGAGGGCGGGAGGTTCGCGCTGGCCGGGGCGCGGTGTGAGCGGCGGCTGCCGGCGCGGTACGGGGCCGGGCGGGACGTGGCCGTCGAGCTGCGGGGGCGCGGGGCCTGCTCGCGGCAGGTCAACAACTTCGCCGCCGCGGACGCCTTCGCCTGCGACCGGCTGATCGCCGTCGAGGTGCTCACCCCCGGCGGGAACTGGTCCTCGTATCCGCCGCACAAGCACGACGAGCAGTGTCCCGGGGAGGAGTCCGAGCTCGAGGAGATCTACTGGTTCGAGATCGCTCCGCACGGCGCCACCCCCGGCGTGGGGTACCAGCGGGTGACGCCCTCGCCCGCCGGGAAGACCGACGTGCTCGCCGAGGTGAGGAGCGGGGACGCCGTGCTCATTCCCGACGGCTGGCACGGGCCGTCCATCGCCGCCCCCGGGCACGACATGTACTACCTGAACGTGATGGCCGGGCCGGGAGCGGTCCGGGAGTGGCTGATCCGGGACCATCCCGAGCACGCCTGGATCCGCGAGAGCTGGGAAGGGCAGCCGGTCGATCCCCGGCTGCCCTTCCACCGGGCGGAGGAGGCCCGCCGATGAGCACGAGCAGCACGAGCAGCACGAGCACACGGACGCGGAGGCTCACCACCGCGCAGGCGCTGGTCGCCTTTCTGAGCCGGCAGTTCACCGAGCGCGACGGGCGCCGGCAGCGGCTGATCGCCGCGACCTGGGGGATCTTCGGGCACGGCAACGTGGCCGGGATCGGGCAGGCCCTGCTGGAGACCGGCGGCAAGGACATGCCCTTCCTGCAGGGGCGCAACGAGCAGGCCATGGTGCACGCCGCCGTCGGGTACGCCCGGCACAGCGGGCGGCTGTCCGCCCACGCCGTCACCACCTCCATCGGGCCCGGCGCCACCAATCTGGTCACCGGCGCCGCCGGGGCGACGATCAACCGGATCCCGGTCCTGCTGCTGCCCGGCGACGTGTTCGCGACCCGGCCCGCCGACCCGGTGCTCCAGCAGCTGGAGGTGCCGTACGCCGGTGACGTGTCCGTCAACGACGCGCTGCGGCCGGTGAGCCGGTACTACGACCGGATCGCCCGCCCCGAGGCGCTGATCCCGGCCGCCCTGCAGGCCATGCGCGTGCTCACCGATCCGGTGGCCACCGGGGCCGTCACCCTGGCGCTGCCCCAGGACGTGCAGGCCGAGGCGTACGACTGGCCGGAGGAGTTCTTCGCGGAGCGGGTGTGGACCGTGCGCCGGCCCCGGCCCGACCGGGACGAGCTGGCGGCCGCGGCCGAGGCCGTCCGGGCGGCGGCCCGGCCGCTGATCATCGCGGGCGGCGGGATCCGGTACAGCGGGGCCCAGGCCGAGCTGGCGGAATTCGCCGGGGCCACCGGCATTCCGGTGGCCTCCACCCAGGCCGGCAAGGGCTCCCTGCGCCACGACCACCCGGCCGACGTCGGCGGGGTCGGCCACACCGGCACCGCCACCGCGGACGACCTGGCCCGCGGGGCCGACCTGGTGATCGCCGCCGGGACCCGGCTCAGCGACTTCACCACGGCGTCCTCCACGCTTTTCCGGAATCCTGACGTCCGGTTCCTTGGGATCAACCTCGATCCCCACGACGCGCACAAGCCTGCCGCCGCCCGGCCGCTCGTCGGCGATGCCCGGGAGACCCTCCGCGAGCTGGGCGCCCTGCTGGCCGGCCACCGGGTCGACCCCGTGTACGCGGCGGCGTACGGCAGCGCCAGGGAGGACTGGGAGCGCCGCGTGGACCTGGCCTTCCGGGCCGAGGGCCCGGACCTGGACCGCGCCCCCACCCAGGCGCAGGTGCTCGGCGCCCTCGACGCCGTGGTCACCGGCGAGGACGTCCTGGTCAACGCGGCCGGCTCGCTCCCCGGTGACCTGCACAAACTGTGGCGGACCCGGTCACCGCTGCAGTACCACGTGGAGTACGGGTACTCGTGCATGGGATACGAGATCCCGGCCGCCATCGGCATCGGCCTCGCCGAGCCCGGCCGGCCGGTGTGGGCGCTGGTCGGCGACGGCACGTACCTGATGAACCCGACCGAGCTGGTCACCGCCGTGCAGGAGGGCGTACCGCTCAAACTGGTGATCCTGGACAATCGGGGGTATGCCTCCATCGGCGGCCTCTCCGAGGCCGTGGGCGGCGAGCGCCTCGGCACCGCGTTCGCCCCCGAGCACACGCCCGGTGTGGACCTCGCGGCCAACGCGGCCTCCCTCGGCATGGCCGTGATCCGTGCCCGCACCGTCCGTGACCTGCGGGAAGCCCTCGCCGAGGCGCGCGCCGCCGACCGGCCCACATGTGTCTACACACGGACCCGAACGCCCGACACTGTGTCGGGCCCGCCCCCCGCACAGGCGTGGTGGGATGTTCCTGTGGCCGAGACCGCGACGCGTCCGTCCGCGATCGAGGCCCGCCAGGAGTACGACCGGCAAGCCGCGCAGCGACGTCGCCATCTGTGAAGGAGCAAGGCAAATGAAGACCGTCAACCACTGGATCGGTGGCAAGACCGTCGAGGGCGCGTCGGGCAACTACGGCCCGGTCACCGACCCGGCGACCGGCGTGGTCACCACCCAGGTCGCGCTGGCCTCGGTCGACGAGGTCGACGCCGCCGTCCAGGCCGCCAAGGACGCGTTCCGGACCTGGGGCCAGTCCTCGCTGGCCGCCCGCACCAAGGTGCTGTTCGCCTACCGCGCCCTGCTGGACGCCAACCGAGACGCCATCGCCGAGCTGATCGTCGCCGAGCACGGCAAGGTCCACTCTGACGCGCTGGGCGAGGTCGCCCGCGGTCTGGAGATCGTCGAGCTGGCCTGCGGGATCACCACGCAGCTCAAGGGAGAGCTGTCGACCTCGGTCTCCAACCGGGTGGACGTGGCCGCGATCCGGCAGCCGCTCGGCGTGGTCGCCGGCATCACCCCGTTCAACTTCCCGGCGATGGTCCCGATGTGGATGTTCCCGCTGGCCATCGCCTGCGGCAACACCTTCGTGCTCAAGCCGAGCGAGAAGGACCCGTCGGCCGCCAACAAGCTGGCGGAGCTGGCGCACGAGGCCGGCCTGCCGGACGGCGTGCTGAACGTGCTCCACGGCGACAAGGTCGCCGTCGACGCCCTGCTGGCGCACCCGGACGTCGCGGCCGTCTCCTTCGTCGGCTCCACCCCGATCGCCCGGTACATCCACACCACCGCCTCCGCCAACGGCAAGCGCGTCCAGGCTCTGGGCGGCGCCAAGAACCACATGCTGGTCCTGCCCGACGCCGACCTCGACGCGGCGGCCGACGCCGCGGTCTCGGCGGCGTACGGCTCGGCCGGCGAGCGCTGCATGGCCATCTCCGCGGTGGTCGCCGTCGGCGCCGTCGGAGACGACCTGGTGCAGAAGATCCGCGAGCGCGCCGAGAAGATCAAGATCGGCCCGGGCAACGACCCGACCTCGGAGATGGGCCCGCTGATCACCAAGGCGCACCGCGACAAGGTCGCCTCGTACGTGCACGGCGCGGCCGAGCAGGGCGCGGACGTGGTCCTGGACGGCACGGGCTACAGCGTCGACGGCTTCGAGGACGGCCACTGGATCGGTCTGTCCCTCCTGGACAACGTCAAGACCGACTCCGACGCCTACCGCGACGAGATCTTCGGCCCGGTGCTGTGCGTGCTGCGCGCCGACACCTACGAGGAGGCCGTCGCGCTCATCAACGACTCGCCGTTCGGCAACGGCACCGCGATCTTCACCCGGGACGGTGGCGCGGCCCGCCGCTTCCAGCTGGAGGTCCAGGCGGGCATGGTCGGCGTGAACGTGCCGATCCCGGTGCCGGTGGGCTACCACTCCTTCGGCGGCTGGAAGGACTCCCTCTTCGGCGACCACCACATCTACGGCCCGGACGGCATCCACTTCTACACCCGCGGCAAGGTCGTCACGACCCGCTGGCCCGACCCGTCCGAGCCGCACGCCGGCGTCGACCTGGGCTTCCCGCGCAACCACTGATCCGTCCCCTCCCGGGCCCGGCACCCGCCGCCGCCCGGTCAGGACCGCTCGCCCCCGCGTCCCTCACGCGGGGGCGAGTCCTGTTTCCGGGGGCGTTTCCGGGGCGCGGCTGCCGGGGCGCTGCCGGGCGGTTGACGCGGCGCTGGCGGGGGTCAGGACGGCCGGGTCACCACCGGGACGCCCTCCGGGCGGCCGGCCAGCAGGGCGGCCATGTGGTCCGCGCAGCCGGCGGCCGCGGTGGCCATGGCCGTCCGGGACATGCCGGCGACATGCGGGCTGAGCAGGGCGTTGGGCAGGCCGAAGAGGGGAGAGGCGAAGGCGGCGTGCTCGTGGGCGAAGGTGTCTACGGCGGCCGCGGCGAGGGGGTGTGCGGGGTCGCGGAGCGCGTCGGCCAGGGCCTGTTCGTCGACGATGCCGCCTCGGGCGGTGTTCAGCAGGATCGCCCCGGGGCGCATCCGGGCCAGTTCCGCCCCGCCGATCAGCCCGCGGGTGTGGGGCGTGAGCGGCAGGTGCAGGGAGACCACGTCACTGCTGCCCAGCAGCTCCCCGAGGGAGGCCGCCCGGCGCACCTGCTCGTCGGGCCGTGCGGGGCGCCGTGAGACGCCCTGCACGGCCATGCCCAGGGCGGTCGCCCGCCGGGCCAGGGCCCTGCCGATCCGGCCCACGCCGATGAGGCCCAGGGTGAGTTCGGAGAGCTCCCGGGCCGGGGCTGCCGGGGTGCGCCAGGCGCCCTTGTGCGCGGCCTCGTTGTACGCGGTGAGGTCCCGGGTCAGGGCGAGCAGCTGGGCCAGGGCGAACTCGGCCACCGCCTCGGCGTTCGACCCCGGGGTGTGGGTGACGGCGACGCCGTGCCGGGCGGCGGCCGGCAGGTCGACGTGGTCGGTGCCCGCCCCGGCCCGGCCGATCACCCTGAGCGGGGCGGCGATGCCGGGGGCGGTGGCCGCCGCGAGGAACGCGGCGCGGAGAGGGACTCCGGCGCGGGACTTGACGGCGTCGTGGCCGGCTCCGTCGCGGAGGGTCTCCGTGATGAGCGCTGCCTCGTCGAAGGGGTCAAAGTCGGTGAACTCCGCTTTGCCTTGCCAGGCGGCCCGGGCCGCGGCCTTGTCGGTGACCCGGCGGAGGTTGAGGGTGACGGCGAGGCCGTGGCCGAGCAGGCGCGCCAGCTCGTGGTCGAGCAGGTCGCCGGGGGCGGCGTCGAGGAGGAGGACGCGGGCCGGAGGCGCCGGGGCTGGGCCGTGCCCCGGCTGGGCGGGGTCGGAGCTGCCGAGCGGGTCGTCCCGGTGTGCCCACCCGTCCCGCCCTGCGGGACGCCTGCCCACACCGACGGTCGGATCGGGGGTCACAGGCGGGTCCAGACGTCGGTGGGGGCCGGGGTCAGCGTGCTCGCCGCGGCGGATGCCGGTGCCGGAGCCCCGGGGACGGAGCCGGGCCCGTCCGCCGCCTCCGCCGGGCCGGTTCCGTTCGCCCGGGCTCTGACGTCCGTCCACTCCATCGTGGGCTCCCCCTGGTCGGCGTGCCCGGCCCTGCGCCGGAACCCCAGGGTCAGCCTCGCCGATCAAGGAGTTTTGGCCAAGTGCCCTTCGCAGACCGGGTCCTGACGGTCCGCCTTCAGGCGCTCGACCTCCAGCGCGAACTCACTCCGCTCCTTCCGGGCGGCGTCCGCTTCCTCGCGCACCTTGTCGAGACGGTCCTCCAGCCGGCTCACCCGCTCGCGGTAGCGTTCGAGCTCGGCACGTACGAACTCGGCATCGGCCACGCGCTCGGCGGCTTCCTCGCGGATCTTCTCCGCCTCCTCCTGCAGCGTCTGCCTGGCCGCGTCCAGTTCGGCTATGGCCATCTCCGCAGCCTCCTCCGCCAGCGTGGCGCGCTCCTCGGCGGCCAGGGCCCGCTGGGCCGAAGCCCTGGTCACGGTCTCGATGCGTGCCTCGGCGGCAGCCGAGTCCGTGATGAGGGCCAGCTCCTCGATGTAGGTGGGCAGGTCCGTGGCCAGCCTGGACACGAGTGCCACGAGCTCGTCGCGGCCCCCGGAGCCGCTCTCCATGGCGAGCGGGGCGGAGGGCCGGACGTCGGCGGCCGTCATGGCCGCCTTCTTGGCCTCGGCCGCCTGACGCTTCTCCTCCTTGCGCTGCTGCCGCTTGGCGCGGAACCTGCGGAAGGCACCCAGCGCGTTGTGCTCGGGGTGGGCGCAGTAGCGGGGCGCCGGATCGCCGGGCGTCGGCGGCACGGGATGGTTGGTGCACTCGGGGTAGGCGCACACCGGCAGCGTCTCGACGGTCATCTTCCTGTCCTTCTCGCGGAATTCGGGTGCCCGCAACGAACCGGCATCCGGTACGGGTCGTACCGGCCGGTCACGTTCGGGGATCTGCCGACCACGCTAGGGGCGGACAGGGCGTGACGGGCGTCCCTCGGGGTGGACGTCACCGATCGGTAAGATCGCGCGTCCCCGCCGGAACCGCGGCCCGGAGCCCGGCAGACGGCGTGGTGCCGTCGTCCCCGCGCCTCCGGCGCCGGCGGACCACCAGGACGGCGATGCCCGCCCCGGTCAGCACCAGCAGGACGCCCGCGGCAGGCCAGGGAACCGCCACGAACTCCGCCTCGCCCGTGGTCTTCAGATCCCGCTGCTCCGCCGCGCCCGCGGTGAGGCTGACGGTGACCCAGTCCAACTGCGGTGTGTCCGGCCAGGGTTCGGTCAGCTCGATCCGCTGGCCCGGCAGCAGCACCAGCTTCAGGTCACGGGCCGGACGGCTGAGCACCGTGCGGCCGAAGACGCCCTCGGCGCGTACCGCCAGCGTCGGCGAGATCACCACGTTGCCCCGGTTGACCAGCGTGTACGAGACGGTGGCGGGAGCCTTCCCGCCGATCCAGGGCAGCAGCGGCGCGGTCCGCTTCACCCGTACGTTCTCCACGCTCAGCCCGGCCGCGACCGGCCCCGGCACCCGGAAGTACATCCGCGCGCCCACCGAGCGGCGCACCCCCACCTTGACCTTGCCCTCGCCCTCCACGCCCTCGATCGCGGTGCCGAGCGCGACGATCCCGCCCACGTGGTCCCCGGGGGTGGCGTCCTCCGGCACGGTGACGGTGAACGGGATGTCCTTGCGGCCCTTGGCCGGCACGGTGACCGTCCCGCCGGCCCCGCCGCCCGCCTCCGGCCCGAGGCGGATCCAGGTGCCCACGTCCTTGGGCCGGGTCTCCGCGGGCAGCAGCGCGAACGCCCCGCCCACCGGGGTGTTCACGGCGTCGGTGGCGAAGATCCGGAAGCTCAGCTCCCGGTCGGAGGTGTTGTGGACGGTCACGCTGTCGCGCACCGTCGTGCCGGCCGCGCCCTGGTGGAAGAAGTACGCGCGGTCGGGCATCTGCGCACCGGCCTGCGGGGTGGGGAACACGCTCCAGCTGCCGTTGTCGGCGGCCCGGGCGGGGCCCGCCGGAACGAGCGGCAGCAGGGCTCCGGCGAGCAGCAGGAGCAGGGCGGCGAGGCCGGTCGGGGTACGGAGGCGGGGTGGGGTGTGGGGGCGGGTTCCGGGGCGGAGGCGGGTTCCCGGGCGGAGGCCGGATCGGGTGCGGAGGGCTGGGTGCATGGGCGGGTCTCCAGACGGGCCGGAATCTCCGGACGGGCCGGAACAGGACGAAGGTGGTGCGGGGCCGGAGCCCCGCACCACCCGGGTACCGGATCGGATCAGGCGACCGAGAAGGTCACGACCGACTGGTAGGTGTCGGCGAACGCGAACGGCGGGAGCTGGATCATCCCGGCGCCGCCGACGGAGAACTCGCCGCCGGTCAGCTGGTCCCCGCCGGCGGCCTGGGAGGCCACCTTCATCGGGCTGTCCGTGATCGCCCCGGGAGCGCCCGCGGTGCACGTGCTCGGGCTGTCCGGGTTGGTGACGGTGCAGGTCGGCTGGATGCCGATCTGCGCCTTGGCCATCGAGTGGCCGGTGGCCTCGTTCAGGAACGGCGTACGGGTCGCGGTGACGTCCCAGCCGAGGCTGCCGCCGCGGAAGTCCTGCACGGTGACGGCGTTGAACTGGCCGACGACCGACTGCGGCTTTCCGTTGATGGTCACCTTGCCCCAGTCGGAGGCCGGGAACCCGTCCTTCGGGCCGATGGCCAGCGGCCCGGGCAGCACCTCGACGTCCACCGGGTTCTTCACGCCCGGCTGGTCCTCGACGAAGACGAACGCCTTGGCGGCCCCCGTCGAGCCGTCGATCTTGATGGCGTCGGCCTTCTTGGTGACGGTCAGGCTGCAGGTGGCCGCGCCGGAGGCGTCCGCGGTGCCGGTGCCGGTGTCACCGGTGGCCGTGCCCGCCAGCGAGGCCGAGCAGGTGACCGGGCCCGCCGGGAAGTTGGCGCCGGTGACCGCGACGACCGTGCCGGCCTTGCCGCTGTTGGGGGTGATCTTCGTGGTGACCGGTTCCTTGGGCAGCGCCGCCACGGCGACCGAGCCGACCGGGGCGCTCGGGCGCGGGGACGGGGTGCAGGTGGTGGTGTAGACGGTGCCGCCGATGTCCGCGTCGGTGACGAACTGGTCGAGCGTCACCTGCACGGTGGTGCCCTCGGTGCCGTCCGGGATCTTGATCGTCCCGCTGAACGGCGGCGGGTCGGCCTTGACGCCGCCCTCCTGGTGGGCGGGGGTCGGGGCGCTGGTGACCGTCTGCGCCTGCCCGCCGACGAACAGCTTCGCCTTCATGGTGTTGACCGTGTCGATGGTGAACATCGGCACGATCGGCGAGAGACCCGGGTCGATCGTGATCGGCACGGTGTCGCCGGCCTTGGCGCCGTCGGGCAGGGTGACGGTGAAGTCCTGGTTGCCCTCGGCGTCCGGCTGGGGAGCCGGCGCGTCGCACTTCACGTACACCGGGGTGGTCTTGACCGCGGCCTGTGCCGTCCCCGCCAGGCCCGCCATGCCACCCGTCAGGGCCAGGGTGAGGGCCCCCGCCCCGGCCAGCACTCTTCGTCGGAACGTTCTCGTTCTCACTGGGTCGCGACTCCTTCGTCATGACGAACCCTCCCCCCACCCGCTGTGCGGGGGAGGCCGAGCCGGTGCGGTGGCCGACATTGACGCGTCGCCGTCACGAGAAGTCAATGCATTCCTTTCGCCCGAAGCACACAGAAATTGATGTCCCATCAGGTACGGTCGGCCGGCCTGCGGCGGGGCGGGGGTCAGGGGGCGGGTGCCGCCGGGGCCGCCGGGGCTCCGCCCGGCACCTGGAGCAGCCGGTTCGCCGTGTTCGAGGGCACTCCGGCGAGCCGGTCCGGCACGGCCCCCGCGACGATCGCGGCGGCCACCTCCCGCGGGGTGGCCGCCGGACGGGCCGCCAGGACCAGCGCCGCCGCACCGGCCGCCTGCGGGGCGGCCATCGAGGTGCCCGACATGGCCCGGCTCGCCGTCGGGGCACCCGGCCAGGCCGAGACCACCCCCATACCGGGCGCGAACAGGTCCACGCAGGAACCGTGGTTGGAGAAGGCCGCCCGCCGGTCCTCGGTGTCGCTGGCGCCCACCGTCACGGCCTCGGCGACGGAGCCGGGCGAGGAAGTGCAGGCGCTGCGGCCCTCGTTGCCCGCGGCGACGGTGAAGGTGATGCCCCGGCGCACGGCCCGCCGTACGGCACCGTCCATCGTCAGGCTGCGCCCGCCGCCCATGCTGATGTTGGCGACCGCGGGGCCGGCGGGCCGGGCGAGCGCCTGCTGCCGGACCACCCAGTCCACGCCCGAGAGGACGGCCGACAGACGGGCGTCGCCGTTGCAGTCGGCCACCTTCACGGAGACCAGCCGGACGCCCTTGGCCACGCCGTACGAGGCGCCGCCCGCGGTCGCCGCGACATGGGTTCCGTGGCCGTTGCAGTCGCCGGGGCCCTCGGAGCGCACCGCGTTGTGGCCGGCCACGGCCCGGCCGCCGAACTCCGCGTGCGCGGTGTCGATGCCGGTGTCCAGGACGTACACGGTGACCCCGGCGCCCGTCCCGCCGTACGAGTAGGAGCCGTCGAGGGGGAGCGCGAGCTGGTCGAGCCGGTCCAGGTGCCAGGGCGCCGCCGGCTGGGTGTCGGAGATCCGGAACAGGGCGTCCCGTTCCACCCGGGCGACCCGGGGGTCGGCGGCCAGTTCCCCGGCCCGGGCCTCCGAGGTCCGTACGGCGAAGCCGTTCAGCGCGGCCCCGTAGACGGCCCCGACCTCGTCGCCGGCCTCGGCCGCCTCGGCGGCCAGGGCACGGGTGAGGGCGCGCGCGCCGGTGTCCTTGAGGACGACGACGTAGCCGTGGCGCGGCGGGCCCTGGGGCCCGGCCGGTCCGGCGGCGCCCCCGCCGGGCAGCCCGGCGGGGGCGACGGGGAGGGCGGCCGCGGCGGTCAGCAGGGCGGCGGCGGGCAGCAGGACGGTGAACGGGGTCATGGTCATGCCGCGATGCTCGGGGAGCCCCGGCCGCCCCGCACGGAGGGTGCGCCGACTGGCCCCACGACACGCCCTCGGAACGGGCGCGCTGCGTACGGCACCGGCGGTGCCGGGCGGCGCGGGCCCGGCAGGATCCGGAAGAGAGGGCCTAACCCGCGGCCAGTGCCAGTGCCGCGAAGTAGCCGGGTGGGGACGGGAGGTCGGTCAGGGTCCAGCCCGGGACGGGGGCCGGTGCGGGCGCCGAGCCGACGTACGGCTCGGCCAGGCCGGCGGTCAGGCCGGCCCCGGTGGCCTTCAGACAGGCCTCCTTGCGGGACCAGATCCGGCCCAGCGCGGCCGGGCGGTCCGGCTCCGGCAGGGCCGTCAGCTCGGCGGTCTCCCGCGGGTGCAGGGAGTGCAGGACGTCGTGCACCGCGGCCGGCTTGGGGAGCGCCTCCACGTCCACCCCGACCGGCACCCCGGCGAAGGCGAGGCAGGCGGTGTCCTCGCTGTGCGAGAGCGAGAAGTGCGGCCCCGTCCCGCCGGCCACGACCGGGCGTCCGTGCGGCTCGCCGCAGCCGTGGCAGTCCTCGCGGTCCAGCCCGACCTCCCGCGGCGGCACCCCCAGGTACCGGCCGAGCAGCACCCGCAGGCCGAGGTGCGAGGCGAGGAACCGCTGCCGGTGCCCCGGGCGCACCAGCCGCTCCGCGCGGGCGAGCTCCGCCCCGTCGAGGACGGACGCCGCGTCGGCGAGGTCGACGCCGCCGACCACGGCGAGCGTGGTGTCCAGGTACCACACGGACACGTCCCGGCCGCTCGGGAAGGCGCCCGCCCGGGGGACGTCGGGGCCGAGCTGGTTCACGTACTCGATCACCAGACGAGAGTACGAGAGGAACCGGCCGGTGCGGCCGTGAACCGGGGGAACGCACGGGCGGACGGGGGGTGGTGGCGCCACCACCACACCCGGGGCCGGGTCGTTCTACGGGCAGGACCGGCAGGACCGGCAGGACCGGCAGGACCGGGCCCCGGCCCGGTCGCTGCGTTTCCGATGTGCAGGAGGAAATAGGATGATGCGCCGAGCCGGAGCGGTGGCCCTCGCCGCCGTGTTCGCCGTGGCAGGACCCGCCGCAGCCGCTCCCGCCGCCGTACCCGCCGACAAACCCCTGGTGCTCGGCCGCTGGACCCGGCCCGCCGCGGCCAGCCACGACGCCTGGGCGGCCGCCCGCGCGGAGCGGGACCGGTGGGAGGAGTACGGGTTCGACTGGTCGACCGACTACTGCACCACCTCCCCGGACAACCCCTTCGGGTTCCCGTTCGCGATGGCCTGCGCCCGCCACGACTTCGGCTACCGCAACTACCGCCGGGCCGGCCCGGACGCCTTCGGCGCCGCCAAATCCCGCCTCGACGACGCCTTCCACGCCGACCTGCGGCGGGTCTGCGCGCGCTACCCCACGGCGAAGCGGCTCTCCTGCGAGGGCACGGCCTGGACCTACTACCAGGCCGTCAGGACCGTGGGCGCGGCCGGGTCCGCCGTGGACCGGCGGGTCTGAATCCGGTTCCGTGACGGTGGCCCGGCCACACCACCGGGTCCGTACGGACGTCCGCTGACCGGCCGTACACCCGTGGGGAGGTGGCCGGGCCACCACCCCACGGGGTCAGGTGTGTGCCCGGCGACTCTCGTGGACGGCGGGTTCCCGAGGCCAAGCTGAAGGAGACCAGGAGGACGACGGGGAAGAAGGCGGGAGCATGGGCAGCTCGCGACTGATGGAGGTCACGCAGCCGCCGCGCCGGGAGACCGGAGCGGGAGCAGGGACGGGGGCCGGGACGAGAGACGCGGTCGCGGACCTCTGCGCCGCGGTCTTCGAATCCCTGCCGCGGGCGGACCAGCGGCGCAAGGCAGAACTGTACGTACGGGGACTGCTGACGGCCCCCGGCCGCAAGTCCATGCGGAGCATCGCCGCGCACGCCGGGATGGCGGCGGGGGAACAGAGCCTCCACCACTTCATCAGCTGCTCGCCCTGGAACTGGCAGTCCGTGCGGGAGGCCCTGGCCCTCGAACTGGAGCGGACGCTCGGGCTCCAGGCCTGGGTGGTGAAGCCGATGGTGATCCCCAAGTCGGGGGCGCACACGGTCGGTGTGGACCGCCGTTACGACGCCAGGCTGGGCCAGATGGTCAACGGGCAGCAGGCGTTCGGCGCCTGGGCCGCCGGGATCGAGGTGGGGGCGCCGGCCGGCTGGTCGCTGCACCTGCCCGAGGAGAGCACTCTCGCCGACTGCGCGGCCGCCTCGGTGCTGGACATCACCGAGGCGCTGCCGCTGCGCCGGCTGCCGGTGGTCCTGGACGCCGTGGAGGGCGGGCCGGAGACCCTGCCGCGGCGGTTCGCGGCCGCCCGGATGCCGTTCCTGATGCGGATCGGGGCGGGGACCCCGGTGACGGTGACCGACCCCCACCTGCCGGGGACCGGCCGGGTGCAGGTGCGCGCCGGCGCGGTGATGGAGACGGCCCGGATGCTCCGCCGGCCGGTCCGGTACGCCGACGGCGCGGACGGTTCGGCACGGACCGTGTTCCTCGCCTCCGTGCAGGTGGCGACCGTGCCGCCGGGCCGTGGCGGGCGGCCGCTGAGGCTGCTTGCGGAGTGGGCCGATCCGCGCCGCCGGCCGGACCGGTTCTGGCTGACCGACATGGTCGAGGTGCCGCCGGCCGGACTGCTGCGGCTGGCGGAACTCTCCCGCCGGGTGGACCGCGAGTTCGCCGGGATATCCGACCGGGTGGGCATGCGGGACTTCGAGGGCCGCTCGTTCCAGGGCTGGCACCGGCACATCACGCTGGCCTCGGCCGCGCACGCCGTCCGCGCCCTGGAACGGGTCCGGGGCACGGGCGCGGACTCCGGCCCGGGCCCGGCGGTGGACCGGCGCACCGGGAGGGTGGCCGGCGGCCGTGCGGCGGACGGGTTCGCCCCGGCCGGCTTCCCGGCGGCGGGGTTCCCGCCGGCCGGGGCGCACCCGTCGGCCGGTTTCCCGCTGGCCGGATACCCCGGCGCGGGCCACGTGGGGGCCGGGTTCCCGGCGCCCGCCCGTCCCGCGGCGGGATACCGTCCCGCCGGGCGCGCTGCCGCCCGGGCCGCGGACGAGGCGGCCCGCCCCACCACCCGGACCACGGGAGGGACGCCGGCCTACGGCGCGCGCAGACGATCGGCGTGAGACCCGCCGCCCCCGAGCCCGCCGCCCCCGAGGCCACCGGCCCCGGGCGGCCCGGCGTCGGAGGGCTCCCGCGGACCGGCCGGCGGCGCCTCCACCCGCAGCGTCCGGCGGGTCCGGTGAAGCCGCAGCGCGAGCTGCACCTCCAGGGCGCGGGCCGGCTCCTGCCAGTCCTCGCCGAGCAGGGCGGTGATCCGCTCCAGCCGTCGCGAGACCGTGTTGGGGTGGACGTGCAGGGCTTCGGCGGCGTGGGTGGGGCTGCCGCCCGACTCGAAGTACGACTCCAGCGTGTGCACCAGGCTGGTGAACCGCTGGCCGTCGTAGTCGAGCACCGGTCCGATGGTGTCGTCGATGTACCGGTCGACGCTGTGGTTGTCGCCCAGCAGCAGGCCGAGGAAGCCGAGTTCGCTGGCCGCCGCGGAGGATCCGCTGCTGCCCAGCGAAGTGAGGGCGCCCAGGCAGCGGAGCGCCTCGGCATGGGTGGGCGCGATGTCGGCCGGGCCCGCGGTGGGTCCGGCGGCGCCCACCGTCACCGGGTGGCCGAGCAGCGGGGTCAGCTCGTCGGACACCCGGCGGGCCGTCTCGCCCGGGTTCCGCGAGGGCAGCAGCAGGGTCAGACAGCCGCCGCGCACGTTGGACAGGCCGCCCGCGCGCAGCGCGTACGAGGAGGCCCACACCACGGCCCGGCCCAGCGAGCCGCCCTCGGGGCGGATCACCGCCACCGCGTACGGGGCCTCCAGGTCGAGCCCGAGCCGCCGGGCCCGGTCCCGCAGCTGGGCCGGGGGCCGTCCGGGCACGGTCAGCAGGTCGTCGAAGAACTCGTCGCGGACCTGGCTCTCGGCGACGGCCGTGTTGCGCTGCATCAGCATCAGCACCCCGGTGGTGCCCGCGGTGAGCCGCAGCAGCCGCAGCCCGGTGTCGGACAGCGGCTCCGCCGGGTGCACCAGCACGCAGCCGAGGTACTCGCCGCCGGCGGCGACCGGGGCGAGCCAGGTGCCCGGCGAGAACTCGACCGGGCGGCGGGCCGCGTGGGTCTCCAGCACCGCCCGCGCGGTCTCCTCGGTGCCGGGCAGCTCCTCGGGCAGCGGGCCGGTGGCGGCGGCCACCCGCCCGTCGGGCTCGATGACCGCGGCCGTGCCGCCGAGGGTCTCGGCGGCCAGTGCGAGCAGCCCGGGAAGGTCGCCGCCGGCCAGCAGGAGGTCGGTCATCCGGGTGTGCGTCTCGTTGGCGCGCCGTGCGCAGAGCAGGTCGGACCGGGCCTGGGAGGTGGACCGTTCGAGGTCGGCGATGTCGGCCCGGGCCCGGCCCAGCACCCGGGTCTTCTCGATGGCCACCGAGGCGAGGTCGGCCAGCGAGGCCATCAGGGATATCTCGTCCGGGGTGAAGTGCCGGACCGTGCGGTCGGCGGCGTAGAGCACGCCCAGTGCGGAGTCGCGGTGCCGCAGCGGGACGGCGAGGATGGCGCGCAGCCCTTCGGCGCGCACCACCTCGTCGATCAGGCTGTGGTGGGTGACCCGGGGATCCGCCAGGTAGTCCGGGCTCCAGAACGGGGCGCTGTCGGTCCGGACCGAACCGCCCAGGCCGGAGCCGCGGGGCACCCGGAATCCCACGGTCAGCGCGGTGGCGTGGCCGTCCGCCGTGCGGACGTAGCTGTCGCCGGACTCCTCGTCGTGGAAGCTGATGTAGGCCATGTCCAGGCTGAGGAGCAGCCTGGCCCGGCGGGCGATCACCCGGAGCAGCGCGTCCAGGTCGTACGGCAGCGTGAGGTCGTGGGCGGTGTCCACCAGGGCGGAGAGCGCGGCCTCGCGCTCCTGCCGGCGGTCGAGGTGGCCGCGGACGGCGGAGGCGAGGCGCAGGGCCTCCGCGAGCTGTTCGCGTTCGGCCGGGCGCGCGTCCGATGCTCCGGCCGGGGTGAGGAGTTCCTCGTACGCGGCGGCCGGAGCCTCGTGGGCGAGCAGTTCGAGCACGCGCAGAGCGGGCTGCCCTTGTAATGCCATGGGGTTGTTCCTCACGTGTGGGGTGTGTGTGGGGGTGCACAACCGCGCGAGGAATCTAGGCGACACCGGGCAGCAGGGTCAATTGTCAATGCCCTGTCAGTAAAGGGGAGTTGAAGATTCCGTCCGCGTGGAGTTTTGTGCCCGATTGGTCCGGTTCGCGCTCACGGGCAGTGGTGGGAACACCACCCTGAGGGCGTCGATGTGTGGAGGGCTCACCTTCTGCCCGCCCCCTCGGCCGAAGCAGACTTCCAGGCGTGCCGACTCGACCACCAGTCGAGTGACATTCCAGGAGGGGGAAACATGTCTCAGGCCACCGTCACCCCGGCCGCGGATGCGCGACGCTCCGACACCGGTGCGGAGCACACGGGCGGTACAGCCGTCAAGACCGGTGCTGATGCCGGTGCCGAACTGCGCGACTACGAGCGCTCTCTGGCCCGCAGCTGCCGGTCCCGCACCCGTGCCGACCGGCCCCACCGCTTCGAGCTGCGCGGCCGCACCTGGGACCTCCTCGACGAGGTCTTCGCACCGGTCTACTCGCCCAGCACCTCCGTGGCCCTGGACTTCCTCGGCTGGACCGAGCACATGGAAACCCCCCGCTCCGGCTCCATGCTGGAGATCGGCTGCGGAACCGGAGTGATCTCCGTCATGGGTGCGCTGGCCGGCTGTGAACGCGTGGTCGCCGCCGACATCAACCCCCGGGCCGTGGCGAACACCGCACTGAACGCCGCCCGCCACGGGGTCTCCGGCCGGGTCCACGCCGTGCACAGCGACCTGTTCTCCGCCCTCGACCCCGAGGAGCGGTTCGACCTGGTCTTCTTCAGCTCCAACTACGTCCTGGCGCCGGCCGGCCACCGCTACGCCACGGACCACGACAAGGCGTACGTCGACCCCGGCTACCGCGTCCACCGCCGCTACCTGGCCGAGGTCTGCGACCGGCTCACCTTCACCGGTTCCGCCCTGCTGCACTTCAGCTCCCGCGGAGACCTGCCGCTGCTCAAGCGGATCGCCGCGGAGCACGGCCGGAGACTGATCACCCTGGTCACCCGTCAGATCCACGAGGGGGACACCCCCGTGGAACACCTGCTGCTGGCGATCGTGCCGGCCGCCCGATGAACCCGCCGTCCGCACACCCCTCACAGCTCTTACGCCCCTACACCGCGAGGACTGCTTCCGTGCGCACCGTGCTCGTCGACAACTACGACTCCTTCACCTACAACCTCTTCCACCAGATCACCGAAGTCACCGGGACCGAGCCGGTGGTCCTGCGCAACGACGCGGTGACATGGCGGCCGGACCTGTTCGACGGTTTTGACGCCGTCGTCCTGTCGCCAGGACCGGGCACCCCGGAAAGAGCCGCCGACTTCGGCATCTGCCGCGACATCCTGGACCGGTCCGGGCTCCCGCTGCTCGGCATCTGCCTGGGGCACCAGGGACTGGCCCAAGCCCACGGCGGCCGGGTGGTCCGCGCTCCCGAGCCGCGCCACGGCCGCACCTCGCCGGTGATCCACGACGGCAGCGGCCTCTTCGCCGGACTGCCCTCCCCCTTCGAGGTGGTCCGCTACCACTCGCTCGCCGTCGCCGACCTCCCCGCCGAGCTGGAGGCCACGGCCTGGAGCACGGACGGCGTGGTGATGGGCATGCGGCACCGCACCCTGCCCCGCTGGGGCCTGCAGTTCCACCCCGAGTCGATCTCGACCACGTACGGCCACGAGCTCATCGCCAACTTCCGGCGGCTGGTCCTGGAACACCACGGCCGGACCCCCTCGGGCGGGGACGCCCCGCAGGTTCCGGACCTCTCCGCCGCGGCCGCCCCCCTCACGGCCGCGGCCCCTGCCGACCGCACCGACCCGGCCGCGCCGGCACCCGCCGCGCCGGCACCCGCCGCGCCGGCACCCGCCGCGCCGGCACCCGCCCTTCGGGACCGTGCCCCCGTCCGCCGGCTCCGGGTGCTCGCCGACATCCTCACCACCCGCTGGGACGACGAGACCGTCTACGACCGGCTGTTCCGCTCCGGTCCGCACGGCTTCTGGCTCGACAGCAGCCGCACCGGCGGTCCCGAGGGCCGCTTCTCCGTCCTCGGCAACGCGGCCGGCCCGCTCGCCCGCGTCGCCATGGCCGACGTCGCCAGCGGCACCGTCTCGGTCGCCTCGGCCGGCGGGGTGCCCGAGCAGCTCGTCGCCGAGGACTTCCTCGACTGGATCGACCGCGACCTGCGGTCCTGCCGCACCGAGGTACCCGAGCTGCCCTTCGACTTCGCGCTCGGCTGGGTCGGCTACCTCGGCTACGAACTCAAGTCCCAGTGCGGCGGCGAGGCCACCCACCGCGCCGAGGACCCCGACGCCGTGATGGTCTTCGCCGACCGGGCGGTGGTCCTCGACCACCACACCGGCACCACCTACCTGCTCGCCCTCACCGAGGACGGCGAGGAGACCGCCGCCCGCGCCTGGCTCGACCGGACCTCCCGCAGCCTGCGTGACACCACCCCGGAGCCGCTGCCCGCGCCCGTACCGCAGGCCCCGCTCACCGGACTGCGGCTGCGCCACGACCGCGACGCCTACCTCCGGCTCATCGAGGAGTGCCAGGAGGAGATCGCCGCGGGGGAGACCTACGAGGTCTGCCTGACCAACCTGGCGGAGGCGGACGGCGACCCCGACCCCTGGGAGACCTACCGGGCCCTGCGCCGCAGCCACCCCGCGCCGTTCGCCGCGCTGCTCCAGTTCGGCCGGACCCAGGTGCTCAGCACCTCACCCGAGCGCTTCCTGCGGGTGGGCGGCGACGGCGTCGCCGAGTCCCGGCCCATCAAGGGCACCCGGCCGCGCGGAGCCACCCCCGCCGAGGACGCCGTGATCCGCCGCGAGCTCGCCTCCTGCGAGAAGGACCGCGCCGAGAACCTGATGATCGTCGACCTGGTCCGCAACGACCTGGGCCGCTGCGCGGAGCCCGGCAGCGTCGAGGCCGACGACATCTTCCGGGTCGAGACCTACGCCACCGTCCACCAGCTCGTCTCCACCGTCACCGCCCGGCTGCGGTCCGGACTGAGCGCCGTGGACTGCGTCCGGGCCGCCTTCCCCGGCGGCTCCATGACCGGCGCCCCCAAGATCCGCACGATGCAGATCATCGACCGGCTGGAGGCCGGCCCGCGCGGCATCTACGCCGGTGCCATCGGCTACGTCTCGCTCTCCGGCGCCGCCGACCTGTCCATCGTCATCCGCACCCTGGTCCTCACCCCCGGGCGCGCCCGCTACGGGATCGGCGGGGCGATCGTCGCGCTCTCCGACCCCGCCGAAGAGTTCGAGGAGACCGCCGTGAAGTCCGCCCCGCTGCTGGGGCTCACCGGGGACGGGTTCCCCGGCCGGACCGGAGCGGAGGCGCCGATGGCGTCCGCGGCCGCACGCTGAACACCCCTTTCCTCCCCTGACGATCCCCCTCCTGGGCCGTCGGCCGGGCACCCGCTGCCCTGGCCGGCGGCCCTTTCCCGTACCGGACGCCGGACATGTGCGCACCCTGTGTCCGTACCGCGTGGACCCTGTGTGACGACGATAGGGCGGCGCCCGGCGTCCTCGGCAGCACGCCGGACGGACTCTGTCACTGTTCCGGCACCGGGCCGGGGGAACTGACACACCGCCCCGCCAGGCCCGCATCAGATGACAAAGTCCCCCGCCGGCCCCGCCCGCCGATTGCCCGCACCGGCCCAGCACTGCTTGGTTCGACAGCGGACACCGCCCTGTCGGACACCGCCCTGTCGGACAGCGGGGAGAAGAACGGGGAGAGGAACATGGCCGAAGTCGCCGTCGAACCCGGAACGGTCCACCTGCTGCACGACCGGCTGCCCGTGATCGCCACATGGAGCCCGCCGTGCTGCGGGTCCACCGCGCTGGCACGGATCATGAGCGGGCGCGGAGACGTCACCGTCCTCCACGAACCGTTCAACAGGCGGGCCACCGGCGGCGGCTCCGGCCGGCGCGGAGACGCCTGCGCGGACGACACCGCCGTGCTGGACGGCGTACTGGAACTCGCCCACAGCCCCGGCGCCCGGACCGTGTACTTCGCGGACACCACCGGACTGCGCCACCCGAGGCTGCTCACCGATCCCCGCTTCACGGCCCGGATCCAGCACACCTTCGTCATCCGCGACCCCGCCGAGGTCATCGCCGCGCACTACCCCCACAACCCCTACCTCACCTCCGAGGAGGTCGGCTTCGGCCACTGCTGGGAGATCTTCGAGCTGGCCCGGATGGCCTCGGGTACTGTTCCCGTGGTGGTGGACGCGGACGACCTGGCGAACCGGCCGAGGGCCGTCGCCGCCGCCTACGCCGCCCACACCGGACTGCCGGCGCAGCACCCGCCCGCACCGGGACCGACGGCCGGCACCGCCGGCCAGGACCCCGGCCGGGCGGCCGAGACCGTACGGAACAACCCGTACCTGGCGGAGCTCTACGACGACCAGCTGCCGTACTACGAGTGGCTGCGCGCCCACCGCCTCGAAGTCGAACAGGCGGCGTGACCGTCCGGCGCAGCCGCCCGCCCGGCCACCACGAGCAAGAGGGAGAGCCTTCACCGATGCACGGCACAACGCCCCAGGGGCCGGCCGCCTGGCTGAAGCACTGGTACGCCCCGCGCACCACCGAAGCCACCGCCCGCAGGCGCCTGCTGTGCCTGCCCCCGGCCGGCGGGGCCGCCCACCTCTACCGGGGATGGGCCGCGTCGCTGCCGGCCGGGACCGAGGTGCTCGCCGTCGAACTCCCCGGCCACGGCAGCCGGCTGACCGAGGAACCGCTCACCCGGATGGCCGACGTGGTGGACGGCGTGATCACCGCCCTGGAATCCCTGCCGGACCCGTCCCTGCCGACGGTCGTCCTCGGCCACAGCATGGGCGCGGTGATCGGCTGGGAACTGTGCCTGGCCCTGCGCCACTACAGCGGACGGCCCGTCCGCGGCCTGGTGTCGGTGGCCGCCCAGGCGCCGACCCGGCCCGCGCCCGCACGCTGGCGGGCCGGGGCGCAGAGCACCGAGGCGGAGCTGCTGGACCTCCTCGACAACTCCCGGAGCCTGCCGCCGGAACTCCGCCACAACCCCGAGTTCCTCGACTTCTACCTGCCGGTGCTCCGCGCCGACCTGGAGATCCTGGCCCGGCACGTGCCGCGCCGGGAGGCCCCGCTGCCCTGCGAACTGCGCGTCTACACCGGTGAGTCGGACCCGCTGGTCGGCGAGGCCGACGCCTGGCCCTGGGACGGCGCGGAGACCGAGGGCCGCAGGGCGTTCGCGGCCTTCCCCGGAGGCCACTTCTTCCTTCACGAAACGCCCGGCCCCTTCCTGGAGCGCCTCGCGGCCGATCTGGAGGAGATGACGGCCCTGCACCACGCCTGGAGCGTGCGCTAGGGGGTGTCTCGCCGTACCGCCATTCAGGCACCCCGGTATTTCCTCTGCTTCTCATGGTGTTACCGAACAGGCCTGTGTCTGACGGGGGGTACCCCGTCGGGCACAGGCCTGTTCCGTCTGTGTTTCCTCTGCCGCGGACCTGCCCGCGATCGTGTCGGGGCGGCCGTGGACCTGGCCTGGTGGGGATCTCCCGCAGCGTCCAGGAAACGCCGTGGCCGGCGTACGGTCGTACGAAGTGGTCACCGCGTGCCTCGTTCGAAGGTGGTTCGGGGGAGCCGGGCTCCTGCTGCTCTCTGCGGGCCGGGGGAAAGATCCCCCGGGCCTGGTGGGGAGCGGGTACGGGGCCGGCGCGGCCGTGTCGTGCCCGGCCGTTCGCTCTGCGGCCGGCCCCGTCGCCTCCCGGTCAGCGGACCACGCCCGAGAGGGGACGGGCCTGCCCGGCCGGGACCCGCGGTGCCCGCTCCGTGGCGATCACCCGTACCGGCTCCGTGGCGATCACCCGTACCGGCTCCGACCGGCCGCGCGGGGTGACCGGCTTCCGGGTCCGCGCCAGCAGATCCGGACCGCTGTGCACGGTCGCCCGCACCGAACGGGCCCCGAGGACCGCCACCGCGCCGTGGTAGTCCCCGCCCAGGGAGAGGTCGGCCAGCGCGGGCACGGGTCTCCGGGCGGCGTCGGGACCGTGCCAGCACCGCAACGCGGGCGGCTCGTCCGGCCCCGACAGCGTGAAGTCCGTCATCGGGGTGTTGAGCCCCTCACCGGTCGCCTTCAGGACGGCCTCCTTGCGCGTCCAGTAGGTCAGCCCGGCCCGGGCCCGGTGCTCCTCCGGCAGCCGGTCGATGGCCGCCCGCTCGGCTGGTGTGAGCACCAGGTCGTACTCCGGGGGCAGACCTGGGCCCGCCCACGGCTCCCAGCGCTCCACGTCGATGCCCAGCGGCCCGCCGAGGGTCAGGGCCACCGCCACGACGTCACCCGAGTGCGTGATGGACAGCTCCCAGCCGGCGGCCGGGCCCACCACGGCGGGCTTCCCGTGCGGCCCGCCGCAGCCCGGGCAGCGGGCGCGGAGGCTGACGGCCTCCGGATCGGTGCCCGCCATCCTGGCGAGCGCCGTCTTGGCGAGGGTCCGCCCGGTGACGAAGCGGGCCAGGTCGAGCTCGTGGGCGAAGGACGGGACACGGGTGAGCTCCGCGCTGTCCAGCAGTCCGAACCAGGACTGCGGCCGCTCCAGCGGACGCAAGGACCAGACGTGCGCTTCGGCGTGGGGCTTCGGTGCAGTGGCTCCTTCGGTGTGCGCCGGCCGTGTGCCGGCGCCAGTGAATGCAGTCATTGAAGGGATTCACCTCCGTACCGCGGCAGTGCGTCTGCCGCTGCAACGAGTGAACGCCGCGGCGGGGGTGACCGGGTAGCCGGAAATCCTCCGTCCCCCGGGTGGTTTTCCCTCCCCCTGATATCGCCGTTATCGCCGTTATCGAAAGGCGGCGCGGAAGGGATAACAGCCCGAAAGAGCAGCTCCGTAATTTTCTCGGCAGAACGAAGAAGCCGCAGGTCAGACAGACAAGCGGCCTACCGAGAAGGAGACGGAAACCATGAACAAGACCCTCGCCGCCGCCGTTAAGTCCCTGACCGTCGCCCTGGTCGCCGGCACCGCGATCTTCGCCTCCGCGGGCCTCGCCTCCGCCAACACGGCCCCCTGGGGTGCTCCGCAGCCCACCGCCGCGGACGCGCCCAAGCCGAACCCGGCGCCCTGGGGCTGAGACACCGACAGCCGCCGGCTGCACCGACGGCCGCCCGGCACATCAGACCGACCTGAACGACCGCACAGCCCGGACCCCGTACGGTCCACCCACGAGGGAATGTTCGAGGCCACGCCTCCGTTCCCGCCCGGATACCCCCGCGAGCCGCCCACCACGGATTCCGAAGGTGACGAGCGAGCCCTCTCCCAGCTGGAACATCTCCGCTGGTGACCTACATTGGGGAGTTGCCGTAACGGTGACTCAGAATGAGGGGGAGAGGTGGGGGAACATCTCAGCTTCAAGGTCTTGGGGCCGCTCGAAGTGGCCGCGGACGAAACCGCGATACCGCTCGGCGGCGCACGCCAGCGAACAATTCTCGCGCTGCTGCTGCTCGCACCCGGCCGGGTTGTCCCCGTTGACACCATGGTGGAGACGGTCTGGAACAGCAGCCCGCCGACCACAGCGCGCACACAGGTGGCGATCTGTGTCGCAGCGCTCCGCAAGATCTTCAAGGGCGCGGGGATCGACGACGAGGTCATCGTCACCGCCCATCCCGGATATCTGCTGAAGACCGACCGGCACCGTGTCGACACCCTGGAGTTCGCCGCGCTGGTCCAGACCGCGGAACAACACGCCAGGGACGGCCGTCTGCAGGAGGCCGCCCACCACTACGCCCAGGCCCTCGCCCTCTGGCGCGGCCCCGCGTTCAGCGGGGTGGGTGGACAGGTCATCGACGACGAGACCGACCGCCTCGAAGAGCACCGGCTCAATGCCTATGACGACTCCACCCGCGTCCATCTCGAACTCGGCCAGCACCAGGAACTCATCCCGGAACTGATCGCCAAGGTCCGCGAACACCCCCTGCGCGAGCGCCTCAGGCACCACCTGATGCTCGCCCAGTACCGGTCCGGCCGGCGCGCCGACGCCATGGAGTCCTTCCGTGAGGCACGACGCCACCTCATCGACGAGCTCGGTATCGAGCCGGGCCCCGACCTGCAGGAACTGCACGACGCGATCCTGCGGGACGACCCCTTCCTGACATCCGTGACGGCCGAACCCGAAACGGCGACACCGGCCCGCGTCCACGCCGTGCCCTCCGAGCTCCCCCCGGACGTGCCGGGATTCACCGGTCGGGAACGGGAGCTGGCCGACCTCGACAGCCTGGTCGCCGGTTCGGAGGAAGACCGCTCCTCGACCATCGGCGTGATCACCGGCACCGCCGGGATCGGCAAGAGCGGCCTGGCCACCCGCTGGGCCTTCCGCGTCGCCGAGCACTTCCCGGACGGCCAGCTGTTCGCCGACCTGCGCGGATACGACGAGCACCATGACCCGACCAAGACCCACGAGGTACTCAGCCGCTTCCTCCGTTCCCTCGGAGTACCCGCCGAACAGGTCCCCGCGGAGCTGGAGGAGCGGGTCTCCCTGTACCGCAGTCTCCTCGCGGACCGACGGGTGCTGATCATCCTCGACAACGCGCGCAGCTACGCCCAGATCCGCCCGCTGCTGCCCGGCAGCGGCCGGTGCTGCGTCGTCGTCACCAGCCGGGATCAGCTGGAACAGCTCGTCGCCTGGCCCTCGCAGGCCAGGGTCCACCTGGGCGTGCTGTCCGAGGGTGAGGCCGTGCAACTGTTGACGACCATCGTCGGCGACCGCCGCATCGGACCGGCGCGGACCGATGCCGTTCGGCTGGCCGAGCTGTGCGAGCACCTCCCGCTGGCCCTGCGCATCGCCGCCGCCCGGCTCGCGTCGAAGCCGCACTGGCCGGTGAAGTTCCTGGTGTCGCGGCTGAGCGACGAGCGGCGGAGGCTGGACGAACTGAGCCAGGGGGAGTCGCAGATCCGTGCGAGCTTCGCGCTCAGCTACCGCTACCTCCCGTCCGATTCGGCCAGACTGTTCCGCCGGCTCGGCCTGCTCGACGTACCGGACTTCACCGCGTGGGCCGCCGCGGCACTACTCAACAACGAGGTCCTCGACGCCGAACGGCTCATCGAGAACCTTGTCGACGCGCAGTTCCTCGAAGTGGTCACGATGGACGTGACGGGGCAGCTGCGGTACCGGTTCAACGGCCTCCTCCGCCTCTACGCGGCCGAACGCGCCCTGGAGGAAGAGCCGGAGCCGGAGAGGCTGGGCGCTGTCACCCGCTTCCTGCGCACCCTGCTGACCATCGCGGAGCAGGCGAACCGGATGGAGGACCCGAACGCCACGGTCACCCACAGCCAGGTCCAGCGGCGACGGCTCCAGTCCAGCCTCATGGATGACCTGCTGACGGCGCCGCTGGAGTGGTTCGAGGCCGAACGCCCGGCCCTGGTCGCGTCCGTCCGGCAGGCCGCCCGGATGGGGGTGGCTGATCTTTCGTGGGACCTGACCGTGTCGGCGGCGCCCTTCTTCGCCATCCGCAATTACCTCGAGGACTACCAGAGTTGCTGCGAAGAGGCGCTGGCGGCCGCTCACTCCGTCGGGGATGCGCTCGGCCAGGGTGCGATGCACTACAACCTCGGCACACTCGAACTGGGCCGGAACCTGGACGCCGCCGCCCCGCACTTCGAGGAAGCACTGCGCTTCTATGCCGAGGCCGAGGACCGGACAGGGCGGGCGATGTCCCTGCGCTGCATGGCGATGGTCGACCGGATGCGGGGCGATCTGGAGCTCGCCATGGAGCGCTGCGGCGAAGCACTGCCCCTGTTCCGGGAGATGGGAGACCAGCTGGGTGAGGCCCACACGCTGAACAACATGGCGGAGATCGAACTCGGCCTGGGCCGGCCCGAGGTCGCCATGCAATACGCCCAGGACGCCGTACGGGTGGAAGAGGACAGCAGCGCCGAGGTCACCCGCAACCTCGCTCAGGCGCTGCACCGGCTGGGCCGGGTCCACCTGGCGCTCGACCAGATCCCCGAGGCGGAGGCGGCGTTCCTGCGGACCGTCCGCATCGTCAAGGAGAAGTCCGACATGATCGGTCTGGCCCACGCGCTGCTCGGCCTCGGTGAGGCCCGCCTGGTCAGGGGTGCGCTGGAGCAGGCGGAGACCACGCTGGTCGATGCCCTGGACATCGCGGAAGAGGGGAAGAACCCGCTGGCGGCCGGGCAGATCAGCCTCGCCCTGGCCCGGGTGTCGCAGGAGCGGGGTGACGACGAGGCGGCGCGTGATCACCTGCGCTGCGCCTACCGGCACTTCGTGATGGTGAAGTCCCCGGTCTGGATGCAGCGGACGAAGGAGGCGCTCGGCGCGCTCGTCGACTGAGCCGACCGGGAACGGAAGGGGCCCCCGGCCTGGACACCGTCCAGGCCGGGGGCCCCTTCCCGTTGGTCCGCGCCGGCCCCGCCGGCCGCGGCTCAGCCGAACAGCTCGGCCAGCGCCTCCATGTCGATCGGCACCGGCGGCAGGCGGAAGCCGGCCGGCGGCTCCGCGCCCATGAGGTTCCGCACCAGGAAGTCCCAGCGCCGCTGGGTCACGTAGTGCTCGTAGCCGAAGTAGATGTGGTCGGCGCCCGGCACCAGGACCAGGTCGAAGTCCTTGCCGTGCTGGACGAGGCGCTCCACGAGGCGCAGCGTCAGCTGCGGGGAGACCCGGTCGTCCAGCCCGCCGTGGATGAGAAGCAGCTTGCCCTGGAGGCGGTCGGCGATCTCGATGTTGGAGACCTGCGCGTAGTCCGCCTCGCCGACCGGGCCGTGGTAACCCTCGCCGAGCCCCGGTTCCAGCGCGCCGAAGTCGTGCATGCCGGACTCCGCGACACCGACCTTGAACACGTCCGGGTAGCGCAGCAGCGCGCGCACCGCGGCGTACCCGCCCGAGGACATGCCGGTGACCCCGACCCGCTCCAGGTCCATCCACGGCCGGGTCTTCGCCAGCTCCCGCAGGGCGGCCACGTGGTCGGAGAGTCCGCAGGCGTCGCCGAGGTTGCCGTACGAGGCGTCGTGGAAAACCTTGCTGCGGCCCGGCGAGCCCTGGCCGTCCACCGCGATCACCACGAAGCCCAGCGCGGCCAGCGTCTCGGCGTCGTAGCCGTAGTGGCCGGGGTCGAAGGAGGGGCTGACCCGGTTCGCGGTCGGCAGGCCGTACGGGGTGTCGATGACCGGGTAGCGCTTCTCCGGGTCGAAGCCGAGGGGCTTGTACAGCAGGCCGTGGACGTCGGTGGCGCCGTCGGCCGAGGTGACCGTGAACGCCTCCGGACGGCTCCAGCCGGCCTCCTCCAGCAGCGAGATGTCGGCCCGCTCCAGCTCGACCGCCACCGCGCCCGTCCAGTCCCGGACGGTGATCACCGGCGGGGTGTCGGAGGCGGAGGCCGAGTCGACGAAGTACGCCGCGGACGGCGTGACCGTCACCTCGTGGTCCAGGTCGTCCCCGGTGAGCCGGGCGAAGCCGGAGCCGTCCAGGTTCACCGTGCACACGGTCCGGCGGTAGGGGTTGCCCTCCACCAGCCCGGACGCGGTGAAGTAGGCGATCCGCCGCTCCTCGTCCACGTGCAGGATCTCCTGCACGCCCCAGGCGCCCGAGGTCACCTGCGTGGCGGCGCCGTCCGCCCCGTACAGGTAGAGGTGGCCCCAGCCGTCGCGCTGCGAGTACCAGAGCACCTCGGAACCACCGGAGAGGACCTTCACCAGCGGCGGCTGGAGCTGCTGCTGGGAGGGCTCCACACGGGTCTCGCCGGTCTCCGTCACCAGGGTGGTGACCTCGCCGGAGACCGCGTCGAGGCGGTGCAGGCTCAGCGTGCGCTGGTCCCGGGGCCGGTGCAGGTAGTAGACCGCCGAGCTGTCCTCGGCCCACCAGGCCCACTTCTGGAAGACCGGCGACATCATCGACATGCCGACCGGCTCCGCCTGCGCGAAGGTGGCGGTGCCTGCCTCGACGTCGAGGACGACGTACTCGCCGAGCGGTATCGCCTCGTCGCCGGGGACCGCGAACCGCGGGGACAGCAGGGCCGGTTCACCGCCGCCGGCCGGGGCCGCGTCCACCAGGTGGGTGCGGCGCACCCCGGTCTGGTCGGTGCGGTGGGTCAGCACCTTGGTGGCGTCCGGCGACCAGGACACGGCCGGCGGCAGGTGCGGCAGGCCGATCTTCCCCAGCAGCGTCGAGTACATCAGGTAGTCGGGGTTGGCGCCGTAGTCCTTGTCCTCGGTGCCGTCGGAGGTCAGCGCCCAGTCCCGGGAGCCGTCCAGCGCCAGGGCGCGCAGGTCGTGACCGGCCCGGTAGACGGCGTGCTTGCCGTCCGGGGCGGGCACGGCGAGGGGGTTGCCTGGCGCGGCTCCCGGCGCCTTCTCCACGGCGTAGTGGTCCAGACGGCACCGCCAGTGCTCGCCGAAGGCGTCGAACTCCACGGCGTCGGCCGTCGGCAGGATCACCGGGAACGGCAGGGCGGCCGCGTCGACCTCCTGGCCCGAGGCCTCGGACAGGGCGGTGGCGAGGCGCTCGTGGTCGAAGGCGAGGGTGCGGGAGCCGGTGGCCGGGTCGACGAGGACGAAACGCTTCCCCTCGGCGGTGGCGACCGTGTACCAGAAACGGCTGCCGTCCTCCATCCAGCGCGGCTTCACTTTGTCACCCCGCACGAGTTCCTTGCGGTGGTGCCGGAGAAGCCGTTCCGCCGTCTGATAGGCCCGCACGTCAAGTTCGTTCGAGTGCATCGGGTGTGTGCCCTTTCTTGAGGTGGGTGTCCCGGCGACGGGACACCGACAGGAGATTTATAGAAGCCGCATAGAAGCTGCATGGAACCGAATGTCACCTTGGATCACGGGCCGGAATCCAGAACGGAATCCGGGTGACATGCGGACATGTGAACCGAGGTGCATGAGTGGGTACGCGGAATCCCGAGAACGTGGTGATCGCCGGCGGGGGCATCACCGGCTGGATGGCCGCCGCATATCTCAGAGTGGCATTCCCCGAGCGGATTTCCGTGACATTGCTCGAAAACAGTTCCGAGGAGCAGTGCGGTGACGAGTCGACGTCCGCCGGCATGCGCCGTTTCTTCGACTTCCTCGGCCTGCGGGAAGAGGAATGGATGCCGGCCTGCGGGGCCACTTACACCATGGCCGTCCGTTTCCAGGACTGGAACCGTCCCGGGCAGCACTTCTACCACCCGTTCGAAGAGGTCCGGTCGGCCGGCGGATTTCCGCTGACCGAATGGTGGCCGCGCAGCGGCCCGAGCGGCCGCTTCGACCGCGACTGCTTCGTCGCCGCCTCGCTGTGCGACGCCGGCAAGAGCCCCCGGCGGCTCGACGACTCCGTCCCGTCCGGTCGACAGGACACCGGCGAGATCCCGTACGGGTACCACTTCGACGCCGCCCGGCTCGCCGGGTACCTCGCCGGCCTCGCGGTCCGGCTCGGCGTACGGAGGATCTCCGGCGAGCTGCGGGACGTCCGCCTCGACGAACACGGCCGGATCGACCGGCTGGTCACCGCCGGGCACGGGGAGATCACCGGTGATCTCTTCGTGGACTGCACCGGCTTCCCCGGGCTGCTGCTGGGCCGGGCGCTCGGCGTCCCCCGGCTTTCGTACGAGGACGCCCTGCCCAACGACAGCGTGGTCAGCCTGGAGGTCCCGGCCGACATGCGGGTGCGCGGCATCGCCCCCTACACCTCCGCCACCGCCGTCGGCGCGGGCTGGATCCGGACGGTCCCGCTCCTGGACCGGTTCGGCATCCAGTACGTCCACAGCCGCGAGTACTGCTCCCCGGAAGAGGCCGAGCAGGTGCTGCGCCGGGCCGCCGGACCCGAGGCGGCCGGAGCGCAGGCCCGCCACGAAGGGCTCCGGCCGGGCCGCAGCCGACAGGCGTGGAAGCACAACTGCGTGGCCCTCGGGGCGGCGGCCGGATCCGTCGAACCGCTCGCCCCGACCGGCGCCTCCTCCGTCCACCACGCCCTCGAGGAACTGGTCGCGCACTTCCCCGGACACGGCTCCGACCCCCGGCTGCAGGACGCCTTCAACACGTCCGTCGCCCGCGCGGCCGACGAGGCCCGGGACTTCGCCGCGCTGCACTACCAGGCCGCGGCCCGGGAGGACACGCAGTACTGGCGGGACGCCAAGACCCGCAGCCTGCCCGCCGCGCTGGCCCGCCGGATCGCCAGCTGGACCGGCCGGCGGCAGGCCCCGGCCGCGGAGCCGCCGATGGCCTCCCCGCGCGGGCTCACGACGGAGGCGTACGCCTGCGTGCTGCTCGGCACCGGCGGCCGCTTCCCGTCCCGGCTCCTGCCCGCCGCGGCCGGCCTCGACGACGAGGTGGCGCGCAAGGAGTTCGCCGCGGTCCGGGACGAGGCCCGGTCGCTGGCCGACGGCCTGCCCACCCAGTGGGAGTACTTCTCGCGGCTGGCCGCCTGACCGGCGGGCGGCCCGCCCCGCCGCCGTACCCCCTGGTCCCCTGCCCTCCGCACGCCTGTCCACGGTCAGTCCCGGGAGACGTGCGGGCGGTGCAGGACGGGGTCGGAGGTGAGGATCGCCCGGTGCACCTCGCGCAGCATCCGGCCGGGCTCGACACCGAGGTCGGCGGAGAGCATCCGGCGGCCGCTGTCGTAGAGGGCCAGGGCGTCGGCCTGCCGGTCGCAGCGGTACAGCGCCGTCATCAACTGGGCGCGGAAGCGTTCGTGCAGCGGGTGCCGGGCGACCAGCCGGGTCAGCTCGGGCAGCAGCCGCAGGTGCATCCCGACCGCCAGGTCCGCCTCGATCCGGCCGGCCAGCACGGCGATCCGGGCCTCCTCGATCGGCGGGCCCTCGGCGGCCGCCAGCGGCTCCGACACATTGGCCAGCACCGGCCCGCGCCACAGCGACAGCGCCGAGCGCAGCAGCTCCGAAGCCTCCGGGTACTGGCCCGACAGCAGGGCGAGCTGCCCGTCCACGGCGCGCCTGCGGAATTCCGCCAGATCGAAGGAATCGCCGCCGCGGAGATCCAGCAGGTACCCGTGGGCCCTGCGGACGATGTGCGCGCGCGGGCCTAGCGCCTTACGGATCCGCGAGACGTAGGTATAGATCTGGGCATTGAGCGTCCTGGGCGGGTGGTCGCCCCACAGGAACCAGCTCAGCTCCGTGTCCGGGAGGAAAGAACCCTCGGAAATGAGCAGGGCGGCAAGCACCGTTCGTTGTTTGGGACCGTCCAGCGGAATTTCGGCGCCGCCCTCCCGCACTTCCACGGGTCCCAGAATCCCGTACTCCATCGAAACACCCTCACCTCCCCATCGGCGTCCTACGAGATAAGCCGGGGAAGGAGGGGCTGTCCACGAACTCCGGGTGCGTTTCCGAGGTCCGCGGGTCCGTCCTGTCGCCGGGACACGGCCGGAGCCCGCACGGAAGCCGCTTGACTCCCGCGCTCCGTCCGAACGAGGGTGTTGGACGGTCGCAGTGCGGCGTAACAAACACCGTTATCGCCTCTGCGGCTTCGCGCCATGGGGGAGCGTAAGGTTCTGGCCGACAGCGTCGCTGTCGTTCTTCGGACGCGGATTTTCCGGCCGCGCGCAGGGGTGTCGACCCGCGCGGTGACACCGGACCGCGCTCTTCCCGTTCAGAAACCTTCGCCGGAGCGAGGAGTACCCAGCAGATGCTGCCGTTGGACAATCAGGAACTGGTTCCCGAAACGCCGTACATCTGGCGCGCCAAGCGCCCGGAGCAGACCCACCGGTTGATCTGTTTCCCGCACGCGGGCGCCGGTGCGGCCGCCTACCAGGAGTGGGTGCCGCTGCTGCCGCCGCAGATCGAGCTGGTCGCCGTGCAGCTGCCGGGCCGTCAGAACCGCATCGCGGAGGACCCGTTCACCGAGGTCGCTCCGCTGGTCAACGTGCTCACCCACGCCCTCCGGCCGGTCCTCGACGGGCCGTACTCCTTCTTCGGCCACTCCGGCGGCGCCTCCCTGGCGTACGAACTGACCAAGGCGCTGCGGGCCCGCGGCGCGCGGGGCCCCGAGCAGCTGTTCCTGTCGGCGCAGCCCGCCCCCGGCGAGAGCGGCCTGGCCCGCCTCCACGACCTCACCGACGAGGAGCTCACCGCCGAGGTGGTCTCGCTGGGCGGTGTCGACCCGGAGATCGCCGAGGACGAGGACGTCATGGAGTCCCTCCTCTTCACCCTGCGCGCGGACTTCGCCCTGTGGGAGCTCCACCAGCACGTGGACGGGCCCCCGCTGGACCTCCCCGTCACCGCGCTGACCGGCAAGGAGGACCCGCGCGCGCCCCTGGAGCACGTGGAGCGCTGGCGGGACTTCACCACCGGGGCGTTCAGCACCGAGCTCTACCCCGGCGGCCATTTCTACTTCCTGGAGGAGCCGGCCGACGTGGTCTCGCTCATCTCCGGCCGGATCCTGACCCCCGCGACCCACGGGAGGACCGCGTGAGCGCGACCGACCTGCTCGGCGAGGGCGCGCTCGACGCCGTCACCGCCGCCGCCAAGACCGTCCCCGGTGTCTACGACGCGGTCGCGGTCGCCCGCAAGGGCATGCGCGCCGAGGGGTCCGCGTCCCCCGCCGCCCAGGCCCCGGCGCAGACCCCGGCCCCGACCGCCGAGGTCCCCGCCGAGGCGCCCGCCGCAGCCCCCGCCGACCTCCCGGCCGGCCCCCCGGCCGAGCTCTACGGCGGCGACCTGCACATCCCGGCCGGCGCCCCCGCCACCCTCCAGGAGGCCCTGCGCGCCGCCGCCGAACAGGCCCCGGACAAGGGCACCGTCTACCTCGTCCCCGAGGGCGAGGACATCGTCCAGAGCTACGCCGAGCTGCTCGCCGACGCCGAGCGGGTGCTCGCCGGCCTGCGCGCCGCCGGTCTCGCGCCCGGGGACGCCGCGCTGTTCGTCTTCCAGGACAACAAGGAATACCTGACCGCCTTCTGGGCCTGCATACTCGGCGGTTTCATTCCGACTCCGGTCGCCGTGGCCACCTCGTACACCAAGCCCAACGAGGTCAACCGCAAGCTGCTGGGCGCCTGGAACCTGCTCGGCCGCCCGGCCCTGGTCACCGACTCCGCCACGGCCGGCGCGCTGGCCGGCGTACGCGAGCTGTGGGACGAGCCGGACGTGCGCATCCTGACCGTGGAGTCCCTCGCCGCGCACGAGCCCGACCGGGACTGGTTCCCGGCCACGGCCGGCTCCCCGGTCCTCAACCTGCTCACCTCGGGCAGCACCGGCGTCCCCAAGTGCGTGCAGCACACCCACGCCAGCGTGGTGGCCCGCGAGTACTCCGTCATCGCGCACTGCGGACTGACCAGTGAGGACGTCAGCCTCATCTGGATGCCGTACGACCATGTCACGGTCGCCTTCTACAACGTCCGCGACGTGTTCCTGCAGTGCCGCCACGTCAACGCCCGGACCAGCCACTTCCTGGCCGACCCGCTGCAGTGGCTGGACTGGATCGAGCGGTACGGGGCGACCAACCTGTGGGCTCCGAACTTCGCCTTCTCGCTGCTGAACGAGCGTGCCGAGGAGATCCGCGCGGGCTCCTGGGACCTCTCCTCGCTGCGCGAGATCGTCAACGGCGGCGAGCCGGTCGTGGCCGCCACCACCCACCGCTTCCTGGAGCTGCTCGCCCCGCACGGCCTGCCGGCCGACGCGATGGTCCCGGCCTGGGGCATGTCCGAGACCTGCTCCGGCGTGACCTACACCCGGCAGAGCCGCGAGGACCGCGCCGCCGGCACCGTCGCCATCGACCCGGCCACGCTGGGCGGCGCCATCACCCACCTCGACCCCGGCCACCCGGACGCCGTCGTGCTGTCCCGGGTCGGCAGCCCCATCCCCGGGGTGCGGCTCCGCGTCGTCGACGAGCACGGCGCCGTGCTGCCCGAGGGCCGGCTGGGCGAGCTGTGCATCACCGGACCCACGATCATGGCCGGCTACTTCGCCAACGAAGAGGCCAACGCGGAGGCGTTCGACGCCGACGGCTGGTTCCGCACCGGCGACCTCGCCTTCGTCCACGAGGGCGAACTGGTGATCGCCGGACGCAAGAAGGACCAGATCATCGTCCGCGGCATCAACTACATGGCGCACGAGCTGGAGAGCGTCGTCGAGCGGGTCGACGGGGTGCGGGTCACCTTCTCGGCCGCCGTCGGCGTCCGCGAGCCCGGGGCCGGCTCCGACGACCTGGCCGTCTTCCTCGTGCCGGAGAGCTGGAGCGCCGCCGAACTGGCCCGGACCCTCGAAGAGGTCCGCGCGGTCCTGGTCCGCGAGGCCGGCGTCCTGCCCGACCTCGTCGTCCCGGTCAACGAGGAGGAGTTCCCCAAGACCAGCAACGGCAAGATCCAGCGCGCCGCACTGGTGACCGCCCTCAAGGCCGGCGCGTTCGCCGACCGGGTGGCGGGTGCCGCGGTGGAGGAGCCCGGGACGGCGGCGGACACCTGGCTGTTCGGCCGGCAGTGGGTGGAGATCCCCGCCGCCGGTCCGGAAGCCGCCCCGGAGCCGGCCGCCGGCACCACCCTGGTGATCGGCGCCGACCAGGACGTGAAGTGGCTCGGCATCGAAGGCCGCCTCGTCCACGCCCGCCCCGGCGCCGAGTACTCCGAGGACGCCCCGGACGTCTACCGGGTCCGCGCGGAGGACCGCACCGACCTGCGGCGCCTGCTGACCGAGGCCACCGCCCGCCACGGCGGGATCGACAGCGTGGTGCTGGCCCTGCCGATGCTGGAGCGCGCGGGCACCGCCGGATCCCGTGTCGGCGCCGCCACCGACCGGTTCACCGCCCTGCTCTCCGTCCTCGCCGACGGCGAGTTCGGCCGGCCGCTGTTCCTCGTCGTCACCTCGGGCGCCCTGTACGCCGGGCAGCACGACACCGTCGACCTCGGCGCCTGCCACCTGCCCGGTCTCGTCCGGACCGCCGTCTCCGAGGCCGCCCCGCTCACCGTCCGGCAGCTCGACCTCAATCCCTGCCCGATCGACTGGGCGCCCGCCGTCCGCGCCGAGCTGGCCGACCGGACCCGAACCGGCGTCCTGGCCGCACGGGACGGCAAGCGCCTCCAGCCCAAGCTGGTCCCGCTCTCCGGGGACGGCGGCGAAGCCGGTACGACGACCGGCACCGCCACGACCGGCCTCCAGCCGGCCGCCGGAGGCCTGTACCTGATCACCGGCGGTCTCGGCGGGATCGCCCACGACATCGCCGCCTACCTGCTGGCCGCCTACGGCGCCCGGCTGCTGCTCGTGGGGCGTTCGCCCGCCACGGGCGAGAAGGCTGCCCGGCTCGCCGAGCTGTCCGCCCTCGGGCAGCTCGCGTACGAGCAGCTCGACGTGGCCGACGCGGAGGCCCTCGAGGCAGCGGTGGCCGCGGCGGAGGCCCGCTGGGGCCGCCCGCTGGACGGCGTACTGCACCTCGCCGCGGCCGACCCGACGGACCAGTGGGCCGAGCTGGAGAAGCACACCCTGGCCCACGAGACGCGGGAGACCTTCGACCGGCAGTACGCCGCCAAGGTCCACGGCACCCTGGCCCTCTCCACGGCCCTGGAAAGCCGGCCCGGCGCCTCCCTGGTGCTTTTCGGCTCCGTCAACGGAGAATTCGGCGGACATTCCTTCGGCGCCTATTCCGCCGCGAATTCCTTCCTCGCCGGATTCGCCGACCACTGGCGCCACGAGCGCGGACGCGCGGTGCTCTGCCTGGCCTGGAGCATGTGGTCCGGAATCGGCATCAACGCGGCGCAGAGCTCCGCCGCCGCCGAAGCACGCGGATACCGCACCATCGACCCGGACACCGGCCTGCGCCTGTTCCTGGAGTCCCTCGAATCCGACCGGCACTACCTGGTCGTCGGACTCGACCTGAAGAACCAGACCATCGTCGGCGAACTCGTGCCGCAGACGCTGCAGGTGACGGAAATCCTCGTCGCCTACACGGGAGACGGCGCCCGACCTGACGCCGTGCGTGCCGCAATTGCCGAAAGTGTGGAAGGCTTCTCGGTGCCGGTGCGGATCACCGAGATCTCCCGCATCCCGCGGGACGCCTACGGAGCGGTCGACACCGTCCAGCTGCTGGTCGACGCCGCGGCGGACACGCCGGGCCGTACGTACACCGAGCCCGCCACGGAGCTCGAACGGAACCTCGCGGAGATCTGGTCCGACGCCCTGGGCCGCACGCAGATCGGCCGGGAGGATTCCTTCTTCGAACTCGGCGGCAATTCACTGCGAGCCACCCGGCTCCTGGCGCTCGTCGACAACAAGCTCGGATTCCGGGTGACGACCCAAGAGCTCTACGAGATGCCGACCGTCGCGGGAATGGCCGCGACCATCGAACGACACACGACGGGCTGACCCGAACCCCAATCCGTCACCAGTGGTGTCCTGCTGACCCAACGCCACGTGTGCGCAGGACGATTGATCGAGGAGTAGACGCTAAATGATCCCCTTGTCCTTCGCCCAGCGGCGCCTGTGGTTCATCGACCGGTTCGAGGGGCCGTCGGCGACCTACAACATTCCGTTCCTGCTGCGGCTGAACGGAACGCTCGACCGGGACGCCCTTTCCGCGGCGCTGCGCGACGTGGTCATCCGGCACGAAAGCCTGCGCACCGTCTTCGTCGTCGACGAGGACGGTGTGCCGGCCCAGCAGGTCGTGCCGGCCGGTCAGCTGGACCTTGACATCCCCCTCGTCACCGTGGACGGCGCGGAAGGCGTGGACGCCGCCGTGGCCGAGCAGATCGGCCACCACTTCGACCTCGCCACCGAGATCCCGGTGCGGGCCCACCTGGTGACCGCCGCCCCGGACGAGTACGTCCTCGTCCTCAACATCCACCACATCGCCGCCGACGGCGAGTCGATGCTCCCGCTCACCCGCGACCTGGCCGAGGCCTACACGGCCCGGGTGCACGGGGAGTCCCCGGACTGGGAGGAACTCCCCGTCCAGTACGGCGAGTACACCCTGTGGCAGCGCGAGATGCTGGGCGAGGAGAGCGACCCCGACAGCGTCATCTCCGAGCAGCTCGCCTACTGGCGCGAGGAGCTGGCCGGCGCCCCCGAGCAGCTGCGCCTGCCCCTGGACCGTCCGCGTCCCGCCGTCATCAGCCACCGCGGCGACATGGTCGACTTCGCCATCGACGCCGAACTGCTGGCCGCCGCCGAGCGCCTGGCCTCCGAGCACGGCGCGACCACCCCGATGGTCATGCAGGCCGCCCTGGCCGTCCTCCTCCACCACATGGGCGCCGGCGAGGACATCCCGCTCGGCGCGACCATCGCCGGCCGGGTCGACGAGGCCCTCGTGGACCTCGTCGGCTTCTTCGTCAACACCTGGGTGCTGCGCACCGACCTGACCGGCGCGCCCTCCTTCGGCGACGTCCTGGACCGGGTCCGGGACAAGGCGCTGGCCGCGTACGACAACCAGGACGCCCCCTTCGAGCGGCTCGTCGAGGTGCTCAACCCGGAGCGCTCCACCGCGTACAACCCGCTGTTCCAGGTGATGTTCACCTGGCAGAGCGCCGACCGCATCACCCTGGACCTGCCGGGCGTCACCGGCGTGTTCGAGGCGGTCCCGACCCACACCGCCAAGTTCGACCTGGAGTTCAACTTCGCCGTCGACCCGTCCGACGGCAGCATGCGCTGCGTCCTGGAGTACGCCACCGACCTGTTCAACCGCGGCACGGTGGAGAACATCGGCGCCCGCTTCCTCCAGGTGCTGCGGCACTTCGCCGCCGGGCCCGGGCGCCCGGTCGGCGCCGTCGACGTCCTGCTGCCGGGCGAGCGCGAGATGCTCGCCGGCTTCGCGGACACCGCGGCCTCCACCCCCGAGCTGACCGTGCCCGAGCTGTTCGAGCAGCAGGTCGCCGTCGACCCGGACGGGATCGCCGTGGTCTTCGGGGAGGAGTCCCTGACCTACCGCGAGCTGGACGAGCGCGCCAACCGGCTGGCCCGCGCCCTGCTGGAGCGGGGCGTGCGGCCGGAGTCGCTGGTGGGCCTGGCACTGCCGCGCTCCGCCGACCTGGTCGTCGCGATGCTCGGCATCATGAAGTCCGGCGCCGCGTACCTGCCGATCGACCCGCGCTTCCCGAGCGCCCGGCTCGCCCTGGTGCTCTCGCAGGCCCGCCCGGCGCTGCTGCTCACCGACGCGGCCACCGCGGCCGGGCTGCCCGAGCACGACGCCCCGGCCCTGCTCCTGGACGGCCTCGACCTGGACGCGGCCGACCCGGCCCCGGTGGCGGTGCCGCTGCGCCCGGACAACCTGGCGTACGTGATGTACACGTCCGGTTCCACCGGCACCCCCAAGGGCGTGGCGATCACCCACCACGGCGTGGTCAACGGCGTCATGCGGCTGGCCTCGGTGGTCGGCGTGGGCCCCGGCTCGAAGATGCTGGCCGGCACCTCCATCAACTTCGACGTCTCGGTGTTCGAGATCATCACGGTGCTGACCTCCGGCGGCAGCGTCGAGGTGGTCCGCGACGTGCTGGAGCTGGGCGAGCGCGGCAGCTGGTCGGGCGCGGTGATCAGTTCCGTCCCGTCGGTCTTCGCCGAGGTGCTCGACCAGATCACCGGCAAGACCGAGGTGGACACCCTGGTGTTCGCCGGCGAGGCGCTGCCCGCCTCGCTGATCACCCGGGCCCGCGAGGCGTTCCCCGGCGTCCGCGTGGTCAACAGCTACGGCCAGACCGAGTCCTTCTACGCGGGCACCTTCACCGTGGAGGGCGCGGACGACTGGGACGCGGCGAGCAGCGTGCCGATCGGTGAGCCGCTGGGCAACATGCGCGCCTACGTCCTGGGCGCCGGCCTGACCCCGGTGCCGCCCGGTGTGGTGGGCGAGCTCTACGTCGCCGGTGTGGTCGGCCGTGGCTACTACGGCCGCGCCGGTCTGACGGCGGAACGTTTCGTCGCCGACCCGTTCGGCCCGGCCGGCTCCCGGATGTACCGCACCGGCGACCTGGCCCGCTGGAACGCCGAAGGCCGCCTGGAGTACGCCGGCCGCGGCGACGCCCAGGTCAAGATCCGCGGCCTGCGCATCGAGCCGGGCGAGATCGAGGCCGCGCTGACCGCGCACCCGGGCGTGGCCCAGGCGGTCGTCACCGTTCACGAGCGGGCCGGCAACAAGCAGCTCGTCGGCTACGTGGTCCCGGTCGGTACGGTCGCCACGGCCGGCACCGAGGGCGCCGCCGAGAGCATCGGCGACCTGCACGTCGACCTGACCGCCGGCGTGTCGATGGCGGAGCTCCGCAAGTTCACCGCGGCCCGCCTCCCCGAGTACATGGTCCCGTCCGCTTTCGTGGTCCTGGACCGGCTGCCGCTCGCCCCGAACGGCAAGCTGGACCGGTCCGCGCTGCCCGCCCCGGTGTTCAAGGGCGAGGTCTACCGCGGCCCGTCCAACGAGGTCGAGGAGACCCTCGCCGCCGTGTTCGCCGAGGTCCTCGGCGTCGACCGGGTCGGCATCGACGACGACTTCTTCGCCATCGGCGGCGACAGCATCCGCTCCATCCAGGTGGTCTCCCGGTCCCGTGCCCGCGGGGTCGAGGTCAGCCCCCGCGAGGTCTTCCAGCACCGCACGGTCGCCGAGCTGGCCCTGCTCGCCGGCGGCCGGGTCGGCCAGGCCGTCGTACTGGAGGAGCTCGACGGCGGCGGCACCGGCTTCATGCCGCTGCTGCCCGTGGCCCGCTACCTGATGGAACTCGGCGGCGGCTACGGCCGGTTCACCATGTCCACCGTCGCCGACCTGCCCGCCGGCATCGGCCGGGAGGGCCTCGCCGCCACGCTCGGCGCCGTCTGGGACCGGCACGACCTGCTCCGCTCCCGGCTCGTCGACGGCGGTATGACCGTCGACCCGCAGGGCTCCGTGGACATCGGCTCCCTCATCCACCGCGTGGAGTGGGACGGCGCCTGGGACGATGCCTGGTACGCCCGCGCCACGGAGGAGCTGGACGCCGCCACCGGCCGCCTGGACCCGGCCGCCGGAGCGATGGCCCAGTTCGTCTGGTTCGACGCGGGCCAGGGCACCGGCCGCCTGATCATCAGCCTCCACCACCTGGTCGTCGACGGTGTCTCCTGGCGCATCCTGCTCCCGGACCTCGCCGAGGCCTGGGGGAAGATCCGCGACGGCCGCACCCCCGAGCTCCCCGCGGTCGGCACCTCCGTCCGCCGCTGGACCAAGGCCCTCGTCGACGAAGCGCACAGCCCCGCCCGCACCGCCGAACTGGAACTGTGGAAGTCCCAGGTCCAAGGCCCCGACCCGCTCATCGGCTCCCGGGACGTCGACCCCGCCGTCGACGTCATCTCAGCCGTCGACTACGTCTGGCTCAAGGTCCCCGCGGAGACCACCAGTGCGCTGATCGCCGACGTCCCGGCCGCCTTCCGCGGCGGCGTCAACGACGGCCTGCTCGGCGCGCTCGCCGTGGCCGTCTCCCGCTGGCGGCAGGACCGCGGCATCGACGAGTCCTCCCTGCTGGTCAAGCTGGAGGGCCACGGCCGTGAGGAAGGCGCCGTGCCCGGCGCCGACCTCTCCCGCACCATCGGCTGGTTCACCAGCATGTTCCCGGTCCGCCTGGACATCGGCGGGGCCGACGTCGACGAGGCCCTCACCGGCGGCGCCGCGGCCGGCAGCGTCCTGAAGGCCGTCAAGGAGCAGCTGCTCCGGATCCCCGACAAGGGTCTGGGCTACGGCCTCCTGCGCTACCTCAACGAGGACACCGTGGCCGTCCTGGCCGAGCACCCCACCGGCCAGATCGCCTTCAACTACCTGGGCGTCTTCAACTCGGCCGGCATGCCCGAGGAGCTCCGCGGCCTCGGCTTCACCCAGGCCCCCGGCACCAACGAGCTCATCGCCGTCCCCGACGCCGACATGCCCGTCATGTCCACCCTGGAGATCAACGCCCTGGTCACCGACTCCGGGCAGCTCACCGCCCGGTTCGGCTTCCCGACCGGAGTCCTGGCCCGCGAGGACGTCGAGCAGCTCGCCGAGCTCTGGCAGACCGCCCTGGAAGGCATGGTCCGCCACGTCGGGCAGCCCGGCGCCGGCGGCCTCACCCCCTCCGACGTGCCCCTGGTCACCGTCCGCCAGCGCGAGCTGGAGACCTGGGAGCGCCGCTACCCGTCCCTCACCGACGTCTGGCCGCTCACCCCGCTGCAGAACGGACTCCTCTTCGAGTCCATGCTGTCCGACGGTGACGCCGGCGCCGGCTACGACGCGTACCAGATGCAGTTCGCGTACCACCTGTCCGGACCGGTCGACGCCGCCCGCATGCGGGCCGCGGGCCAGGCCCTCCTCGACCGGTACGCCAACCTCCGCACCGCCTTCGTCTCCGACGAGGCCGGAGACCTGGTCTCGCTCGTCCTGAACGACGTCGAACTGCCCTGGCGGCACCTCGACATGACCGGCGAGACCGACGGCGAGGCCGCGTTCCAGCGGTTCCTCGCCGAGGACCGCAACCAGCGCTTCGACCCGGTCGCCCCGCCGCTGCTCCGCATCACCCTCGTCACCCGCGGCCCGGACCGGTCCGCGCTGGTCTTCACCGCCCACCACGTGCTCTTCGACGGCTGGTCGGTGCCCTGGCTCATGCAGGACCTGCTGCGCCTCTACGGCACCGGCGGCGACGCCACCGGCCTGCCCCGGGTCCGCGGCTTCCGCGAGTTCCTGGTGTGGCTCGCCGACCAGGACAAGAACGAGGCCGCGCAGGCCTGGGCGACCGAGCTCGACGGCTTCGACGAGCCCACCCTGCTCGTCCCGGACAAGGGCCCCGACACCCACAGCGACGACGTCGGCCACGTCGAAGTGCCGCTGACCGGCAACCTCTCGCTGGACCTGTCCGCCCGCGCCGCCGACCTCGGCGTCACCCTGAACACCCTGGTCCAGGGCGCCTGGGCGGTCCTGCTGGCCCAGCTGACCGGCCGCCAGGACGTCGTCTTCGGCGCCACCGTCTCCGGCCGCCCGCCGGCCGTCCAGGACGTCGAGTCCATGGTCGGCCTGTTCATCAACACCCTGCCCGTGCGGGTGCGGTGCGCCCCCGGCGAGTCCTTCACCGAACTGCTCCGCTCCCTGCAGAACCGGCAGGGCGCCCTGCTCGACCACCACAACTACGGCCTGACCGAGATCCACCAGGCCGCCGGCACCAACACCCTGTTCGACACCATCGTGGTCTTCGAGTCCTACCCCGTCGACCACGTCGGACTGAGCGAGGCCAACGCCTCCTCCGGGGTCGCCATCACCGGCATCACCCCGTTCAGCGGCACCCACTACCCGGTCACCGTGATGGCCGACGCCGACCCCAACCTGAAGCTGTCCCTCCAGTACCAGCGCAACGTGCTGGACCGGGACGCCGTGGACACCCTCGCGGAGCGCTTCGAGCGGGTCCTCGCCCACCTGGTCGCCTCCCCGGACGCGCCCGTCGCCTCCGTGGACGTCCTCGCCCCCGGCGAGCGCGAGCAGGTACTGCGTGGAGCCGGCACGCCCGCCACCACCCCCGGCACCACCGTCCCGGCGCTGTTCGCCGCGCAGGCCGCCGCCACCCCCGACGCGCCCGCCGTGGTGCACGGCACCCGTTCCCTCACCTACCGCGAGCTCGACGAGCGGGCGAACCGGCTGGCCCGCGGCCTCACCGCCCGCGGCGTCACCCCCGAGTCCGTGGTCGCCGTCGCCCTGCCGCGCACCCCCGACCTGGTCGTCGCCCTGCTCGGCGTCCTCAAGTCCGGGGCCGGATACGTACCGATCGACCCCGAGTACCCGAGCCGGCGCCTGGAGTTCATCCTCGCCGACGCCGCCCCCTCGCTGGTCCTCACCGACGCCACGGCGCAGGGCGTCCTGCCCGGCACCGACATCCCCACGGCGTTCCCGGCCGACGTCGAGCAGGACGCCGACCCCTCGGCCCCGGCCGTGCCGCTGACCCCGGACAACATCGCCTACGTGATGTACACCTCGGGCTCCACCGGCATCCCCAAGGGCGTGGCCGTCACCCACGGCAACGTCACCAACGCCCTGCCGGGCCTGGTCGCCGCCCTCGGCACCGGGCCGGGCGCCCGCATCGCGGCCGGCGCGTCGATCAACTTCGACGTGTCGGTGTTCGAGATCTTCTCGGCGCTGTCCACCGGCGGCACCGTCGAGCTGGTCCGTGACGTCCTCGCCCTCGGCGAGCGCGACGACTGGTCCGCCGACGTCATCAGCTCCGTCCCCTCCGCCTTCGCCGAACTGCTGGACGACCTGCCCGGCCGGATCAGCCCCAAGGCGCTGGTGTTCGCCGGCGAGGGCCTGCCGGCCGCGCTGGTGGCCAGGGCCCGTGACGCCTTCCCCGGCGTCCGCGTGGTCAACGGCTACGGCCAGACCGAGTCCTTCTACGCCACCGCCTTCTCCCTCGGCGACGGCGAGCAGTGGACCGGCGGCGCCAGTGCGCCCATCGGCGAGCCCCTCCCGGGCGTCCGCGCCTACGTCCTGGGCGCCGGCCTGCTGCCGGTGCCGCCCGGAGTCACCGGCGAGCTCTACGTCGCCGGCGCCTCCCTGAGCCGCGGCTACCGGGGCCGTGCCGCCCTGACCGCGGAGCGGTTCACCGCCGACCCGTTCGGCCCGGCCGGCTCCCGCATGTACCGCACCGGCGACCTGGCCCGCTGGACCTCCGACGGCCGCCTGGAGTACGTGGGCCGCGGCGACGGCCAGGTCAAGATCCGCGGTGTCCGCGTCGAGCCCGCCGAGGTCGAGGCCGTCCTCGCCGAGCACGACGGGGTCTCCCAGGCCCTGGTCGTGGCCCGCGAGGGCCAGGGCGGCAACGGCTCGAAGTACCTGGCGGCCTACCTGGTCCCGGTCGGCGGGCAGGCCCCCGCGGACCTGCGCGGCTGGATGTCCGCGCGGCTGCCCGACCACATGGTGCCCGCCGCGTTCGTCACCCTGGACAAGTTCCCGCTGCTCCCCAACGGCAAGACCGACCGGGCCGCGCTGCCCGAGCCGGACTTCACCGGCACCCCCTACCGCGCCCCGCGCAACGCGAACGAGGAGGTCCTCTGCCGCCTCTTCGCCGAGGTGCTCGGCGTGGACCGGGTCGGCATCGACGACGACTTCTTCGCCCGCACCGGCCACTCCCTGCTGGCCACCCGCCTGGTCAACCGGATCCGCGCCACCCTCGGCGCCGACCTCCGGGTCCGCCTGGTCTTCGACGCACCCACCGTCGCCGAACTCGCCGGCCACCTCACCACGGCCGGCCCGGCCCGCCCGGCGCTCCGCCGTGCCGAGCCCCGGCCCGAGCGGATCCCGCTGTCCTACGCACAGCGCCGCCTGTGGTTCGTGGACCGCTTCGAGGGACCCTCCTCGACGTACAACCAGTCCTTCGTGCTGAAGCTCGCCGGAGACCTGGACGCCGAGGCACTCCGCGCGGCCGTACGCGACGTCGTCGCCCGCCACGAGACCCTCCGCACCCTGATGGTCGAGGACGCCGACGGCCACCCCTACCAGCAGGTCGTCCCCGCCGACGGGACCGACCTCGCCATCCCGCTCGTCGACATCGCCGCCGACGCGGAAGCCGTCGCCGCCGCGGTCTCGCAGGTGCTGGAACGTCCCTTCGCCATGGCGACGGAGATCCCCGTCCGGGCCGCGCTGCTGCGCTCCGGCGATCGGGAGCACCGCCTCGTCCTGGTCATCCACCACATCGCCGTCGACGGCGAGTCGATGGCACCGATCGCCCGCGACCTCGGCGCCGCCTACGCGGCCCGGCGGGCCGGCACCGCCCCCGGCTGGGACGAACTGCCGGTCCAGTACGTCGACTACACGCTGTGGCAGCGCGAGCTGCTCGGCGAGGCCGAGGACCCGGACAGCGTGCTCACCGCCCAGGCCTCGTACTGGCGTCAGGAACTGGCCGGCGTGCCGCAGCCGCTCCCGCTGCCCGCCGACCGGCCCCGCCCGCCGGCCCCGAGCCACCGCGGCGACATCGTGGAGTTCGGCCTCGCCCCGCAGGTCTCGGCCGCGGTTGAGGAACTCGCCCGCGCCAACGGAGCGACCGCCGCGATGGTCCTGCAGGCCGCGCTCGCGGTGCTGCTCGGCCGCCTCGGCAGCGGCGACGACATCACCATGGGCTCGCCGATCGCCAACCGCACCGACGCCGAACTGGCCGAGCTCGTCGGCTTCTTCGTCAACACCTGGGTGCTCCGCGCCGACGTCTCGGGCAACCCCACCTTCGAGGAGGTGCTGAAGCAGGTCCGCGGCAAGGCCCTCACCGCCTACGACAACCAGGAGGCACCGTTCGAGCGCCTGGTGGAGATCCTCAACCCGGAGCGCTCCACCGCGTACCACCCGCTGTTCCAGGTGATGTTCGCCTGGCAGAACATCACCCGCGAGGACTTCGAGATGGAAGGCCTCCAGGTCACCTGGGAGCCCTCGGCCACCGCCACCGCGAAGTTCGACCTGTTCTTCAACATGGGCGACATCCCCGGCCAGGGCGTCATCGGCTACCTCGAGTACGCCACCGACCTGTTCGACCGGGCCACCGTGGAGAAGCTCGCCGACCGGTTCACCCAGGTCGTCGGCCAGCTCGTCGCCGCACCGGAGCAGCCGGTCAGCGCCGTGGACGTGCTCGTCGAGGGCGAGCGCGAACTCCTCGCCGGCTTCGCCGGCCGCACCGACGCCGAGGCCGCCGTGCCCGCCGCCACCATCCCGGAGCTGTTCGCCCGGCAGGCCGCGGCCGCCCCGGAGGCGCCCGCCGTGGTCCACGGCGACACCACCCTCACCTACCGCGAGCTCGACGAGCGCGCGAACCGGGTGGCCCGCGCCCTGACCGGGCGGGGGATCGGCGCCGAGTCGCTGGTCGGCCTGGCCGTGTCCCGCTCCGCCGACCTGGTCGTCGCGATGCTGGGCATCCTCAAGTCCGGCGCCGCCTACCTGCCGATCGACCCGCGCTACCCGAGCGCCCGCCTCGGCCTGATGCTCGACCAGGCCGCCCCGGAGCTCCTCCTCGTCGACGACGAGGCCGCCCCGGTGCTGCCCGAGCACGCGACCCCGAGGCTGTCCCTCGGCGAGCTCGGCCCGGCCGCCGGCGACGCGACCGCCCCCGCCGTCACCCTGCTGCCCGGCAACACGGCGTACGTGATGTACACCTCGGGCTCCACCGGCGTCCCCAAGGGCGTCACCGTCACCCACGGCAACGTGACCGCCGCGCTGCCCGGCCTGGTGGACTCGCTCGGCATCGGGCGGGGCGCCCGGGTCCTGGCCGGCACCTCGGTCAACTTCGACGTGTCGGTGTTCGAGATCATGACCGCCCTCACCACCGGCGGCACCGCGGAGATCGTCCGCGATGTGCTGGAGCTCGGCGAGCGCGAGAACTGGTCGGGCGCCGTGATCAGCTCCGTCCCGTCGGTCTTCGCCGAACTGCTCGACCAGATCGCCGGGAAGACGCAGGTGGACACCCTGGTGTTCGCCGGCGAGGCGCTGCCGGCCGCCCTGATCGAGCGGGCCCGGACCGCCTTCCCCGGCGTCCGCGTGGTCAACGGCTACGGCCAGACCGAGTCCTTCTACGCCACCGCCTTCGCCCTCCCCGCCGACCAGGAGTGGGACAGCGCCGCCGGCGCCGCCGGCGCCCCGATCGGCACCCCGCTCGGCAACGTCCGCGCGTACGTCCTCGGCTCCGGCCTGACGCCGGTCCCGCCGGGCGTCGCGGGCGAGCTCTACGTGGCGGGCAGCTCGGTCGGCCGCGGCTACCGGGGCCGTGCCGCCCTGACCGCGGAGCGGTTCACCGCCGACCCGTTCGGCCCGGCCGGCTCCCGCATGTACCGCACCGGCGACCTGGCCCGCTGGACCTCCGACGGCCGCCTGGAGTACGTGGGCCGCGGCGACGCCCAGGTCAAGATCCGCGGCCTGCGGATCGAGCCGGGCGAGGTGGAGGCGGCCCTGACCGCCCACCCCGACGTCGAGCAGGCCGTGGTCGTGGTCCGCGCCGCCGCCGGCGACGCCAAGCAGCTCGTCGGCTACGTCGTCCCGGTCCGCACCGGCGACGCCGGCGAGGAAGCCGCCAAGAAGAACAGCCTGGACCTCACCACCGGTGTGTCCGTGCCCGACCTGCGCCGCTTCGCCGCCGCCCGGCTCCCCGAGTTCATGGTCCCGTCCGCTTTCGTGGTCCTGGACCGGCTGCCGCTCGCCCCGAACGGCAAGCTGGACCGCGCGGCCCTCCCCGACCCCGTCTTCAAGGGCGAGGCCTACCGGGCGCCGTCCAACGAGGTCGAGGAGACCCTGGCCGCCGTGTTCGCCGAGGTCCTCGGCGTCGACCGGGTCGGTGTCGACGACGACTTCTTCGCCATCGGCGGCGACAGCATCCGCTCCATCCAGGTGGTCTCCCGGTCCCGTGCCCGCGGGGTCGAGGTCAGCCCCCGCGAGGTCTTCCAGCACCGCACGGTCGCCGAGCTCGCGCTGATCGCCGGCGCCCGGGTGGGCGCCGCGGTGGTCCTGGAGGAGCTGGAGGGCGGCGGCACCGGCTTCATGCCGCTGCTGCCCGTGGCCCGCTACCTGATGGAACTCGGCGGCGGCTACGGCCGGTTCACCATGTCCACCGTCGCCGACCTGCCGGTCGGCATCGACGAGGCCGGCCTGCTGGCCACCCTCGGCGCGGTCTGGGACCGGCACGACCTGCTCCGCTCCCGCCTGGCCGACGGCGGCATGGTCGTCGACCCGCAGGGCTCGACCGATCTCGCCTCCCTGGTGACCCGCATCGCCTGGGACGGCGCCTACGACGAGGCCTGGCAGGCCCGCGCCACGGAGGAACTGGACGCCGCCACCGGCCGCCTGGACCCGGCCGCCGGGATCATGGCCCAGTTCGTCTGGTTCGACGCCTCCCGGGGCGCCGGCCGGCTGCTGGTGATCCTCCACCACCTGGTCGTCGACGGTGTCTCCTGGCGCATCCTGCTCCCGGACCTCGCCGAGGCCTGGGGGAAGATCCGCGACGGCCGCACCCCCGAGCTCCCCGCGGTCGGCACCTCCGTCCGCCGCTGGACCAAGGCCCTGATGGACGAGGCCGTCTCGCCGGAGCGGGTCGCCGAGCTGGAGCTGTGGAAGTCCGTGGTCGAAGGCCCGGACCCGCTGCTCGGCTCCCGCGACATCGACCCCGCCGTCGACGTGGTCTCCACCGTGGACCACGTCTGGCTGAAGCTGCCGGACTGGGCCACCGAGGCCCTGCTCACCGACGTGCCCGCCGCCTTCCGCGGCGGCGTCAACGACGGCCTGCTCACCGCGCTCGCCGTCGCCGTCGCCAAGTGGCGCCGCGCCCGCGGCATCGACGAGTCCTCCCTGCTGGTCAAGCTGGAGGGCCACGGCCGTGAGGAAGGCGCCGTGCCCGGCGCCGACCTCTCCCGCACCATCGGCTGGTTCACCAGCATGTTCCCGGTCCGCCTGGACATCGGCGGGGCCGACGTCGACGAGGCCCTCACCGGCGGCGCCGCGGCCGGCAGCGCCATCAAGGCCGTCAAGGAGCAGCTGCTCCGGATCCCCGACAAGGGCCTGGGCTACGGCCTCCTCCGCTACCTCAACGAGGAGACCGCACCGCAGCTGAAGGACCACGGCATCGGCCAGATCGCCTTCAACTACCTGGGTCGCTTCTCCACCGCCGACATGCCCGAGGAGCTCCGCGGCCTCGGCTGGACCCAGACCCCCGGCATGAGCGAGCTCATCGCCGTCCCCGACGCCGACATGCCCGTCATGTCCACCCTGGAGATCAACGCGGCCGTCACCGACACCGCCGACGGCCCCCAGCTCGGCGTCCGGTTCGGCTTCCCCGCGGGCGTCCTGGCCCGCGCGGACGTCGAGGAGCTCGCCGGCCTGTGGCGGACCGCCCTGGAGGGCCTCGCCCGCCACGTCGCGCAGCCCGGCGCCGGCGGCCTCACCCCGTCCGACGTGCCCCTGATCTCGGTCCGCCAGGGCGAGCTGGAGGTCTGGGAGCGCCGCCACCCGTCCCTCAGCGACGTATGGCCGCTCACCCCGCTCCAGTCCGGCCTGCTGTTCGAGTCGCTGATGGCCGACTCCACCTACGACGCGTACCACGTCCAGGTGGTGTACGACCTCTCCGGCGCGGTCGACCCGGCCCGCCTGCGGGCCGCCGGCCAGGCCCTCCTCGACCGGTACGCCAACCTGCGCACCGCCTTCGTCCCCGACGCGGCCGGAAACCAGGTGGCGCTGGTCCTGGACGAGGTCGAACTCCCCTGGGAGTTCACCGACCTCCGCGACCTCGACCCGCAGCGCCGGGCCGAGGAGCTGGAGCGCTTCCACGCCGAGGACCAGGCCAACCGCTTCGACCCGACCCGCGCCCCGCTGCTCCGCATGTCGCTGGCCCTCACCGGCCCCGACACCGCCGAGCTGCTGCTCACCTCGCACCACGCCCTGCTCGACGGCTGGTCGCTGAGCATCCTGATGCAGGAACTGCTGCGCCTGTACGGCTCCTCCGGCGACGCCTCCGTCCTGCCGAGGGCCCGCAAGTACCGGGACTTCCTGGCATGGATGGCGGAGCAGGACGCCGAGGAGTCCGGACGGGCCTGGGCGACCGAGCTCGCCGGGGTCGAGGAGCCCACCCTGATCGCGCCCGGCGCCGGATCCGAGGTGGACCCCGAGCGGGTCGGCCAGATCGAGATCCCGTTGTCCTCCGAGACCGCGCGGGAGCTGGTGCGCAGCGCCGCCGGCCTCGGCATCACCCTGAACACCCTGGTCCAGGGCACCTGGGCGACGGTGCTGGCACAGCTGACCGGCCGCCAGGACGTGGTGTTCGGCACCACCGTCTCCGGCCGCCCGCCGGCCGTGCCGGGCGTGGAGTCCATGGTCGGCCTGTTCATCAACACCCTTCCGGTGCGTGCCGAACTGTCTCCGTGGTACACGCTGCGCCAGGTGCTGACCGGCCTGCAGGACCGGCAGGGCCCGCTGATGGACCACCACCACATCGGCCTGACCGAGATCACCCGGAGCACCGGGCTGAGCAAGCTGTTCGACACCGTCGTGGTGTTCGAGTCCTTCCCGATGGACCGGGACGGCCTCGTGGACGCGACCGCCAACGGCGGCATCGCGATCACCGGGGTCGGTACCGCCAACGGCACCCACTACCCGCTGGGCATCGCGGCGGCGGCCGACGACTCCCTGCACGTGGTGATGGAGTACCAGGAGGACGTGTTCGAGCAGGCCGCGGCGGAGGGCATCGCCGCCCGCTTCGCCCGGGTGCTCAACCAGCTGGTCGCCGACCCCGACGTACCGCTCGGCGCGGTGGACATGGTGCCGCCGGCCGAACGGGAGCGGCTGCTGACGGGCCTCAACGACACCGCCAGGCCCACCCGGGACGGCACCATCGCCGACCTGTTCGAGCGGCAGGCCGCCGCCACCCCGGACGCGGTCGCCGTCATCCACGAGGACGGCACGCTGACCTACCGCGAGCTCGACGAGCGCGCGAACCGGGTCGCCCGCGCCCTCGCCGGGCGCGGGGTGGGCGCGGAGACGGTGGTCGCCGTGGCCACCCGCCGCTCCCCTGACCTGGTGGTGTCCCTGCTGGGCGTGACCAAGGCGGGCGGCGCCTACCTGCCCGTCGACCACACCTACCCGGCCGAGCGCATCGCCTACATGGTGGAGGACTCGGGAGCCCGCCTGGCCGTGGTCGACGAGGCCGCGGCGGAGGTCCTCGCCGGGCACGGCCTGCCGACCCTCCGGGTCGACGAGATCACTGCCGCCACGGCAACCGGAGCAATTGATTCCGCAAGTGCGCCGGCCGCCCGGTTCGCGACGCTCGACAGCGCCGCGTACGTCATCTACACCTCCGGCTCCACGGGCAGGCCCAAGGGCACCGTGGTCACCCACCGCGGCATCGCGAGCCTGGTCGCCGCGCACGTGGAAGGCATGGCGGTGACCGCCGAGAGCCGGATGCTCCAGCTCGTCTCGCCGAGCTTCGACGTGTCGGTCTGCGAGATGTTCACCGTGCTGCTCTCGGGCGCCGCCCTCGTGGTCGCCGACAAGGAGAAGCTGGCCCCCGGGCTGCCGCTGGCCGACACCGTCGACCGGCACGGGGTGACCCACATGATGCTGCCGCCCGCCATGCTCGCCTCGCTCCCGGCCGACTCTCTGACCAGCGTCGTTTCCCTGCTGGTCGGTGGTGAGGCCACTCCGCCGGAGCTCGCCGCTGTCTGGGCGACAGGACGCCGGATGATGAACGTCTACGGCCCGACGGAGACCACGGTGTGCGCCACCATGGCCCCGCCGATGGCCCCCGACGGCCGGGTCTTCCCGATCGGCACGCCCATCCACAACACCCGGGCCTACGTGCTGGACGCCACGCTCCAGCCGGTCCCGGCCGGCGTCGCCGGCGAGCTCTACCTGGCGGGCCCCGGTGTGGCCCGCGGGTACCTCGGCAAGCAGAAGGTGACCGCCGAGCGCTTCGTGGCCTGCCCGTTCGGCAGGCCCGGCGAGCGGATGTACCGGACCGGCGACGTGGTCTCCTGGAACGCGGACGGCGAACTCGTCTTCCACGGCCGGGCGGACGACCAGGTCAAGATCCGCGGCTTCCGCATCGAGCTCGGCGAGATCGAGACCGCGCTCACCGCGCACCCCGCCGTCGACCGGGCCGTGGTCGTGGTCGACGACCGGCGCGGAGACCGCCGCCTGGTGGGCTACCTGGTACCCGCCTCCGCCGACGCCACGGCGGAGCTGATCGCCGAGGTCCGCGCCCACCTGCGGGAGCGGCTGCCCGAGCACATGGTGCCCGCGGCCCTGGTGCTCATCGAGGAGGTCCCGCTCACCCTCAGCGGCAAGCTGGACAAGCGGGCCCTGCCCGCCCCGGACTGGGCGGGGGAGTCGGCCGGCCGTGCCCCGCGCTCCCCGCGCGAGGAGATCCTCTGCGGCCTGTTCGCCGAGGTCCTCGGCCTGAAGACGGTCACCATCGACGACAGCTTCTTCGTCCTGGGCGGCCACTCCCTGCTCGCCTCCAAGCTGATCAGCCGGATCCGCGTGGTCCTCGGCGTCAACCTGCCGCTCCGCGCGGTGTTCGACTCGCCGACGGTCGCCGACCTGGCCGGCTACCTGGAGGCCGAAGGAGCCGCCGGCGGCGTCGCGGGCGACCCGTTCGGCGCGGTCCTCTCCATCAAGGGCGGGGCGGCACAGGGGAATTTGAACTCGAACGACAGCACGCTCTGGTTCATTCACCCGGGTGGCGGGATATGCTGGCCCTACCTTGGATTCGCCGGGCGGCTCCCGCAGTACCAGACCGTCCATGGAATCCAGGCCAAGGGTTTCGACGGCCGGACGAAACTGCCCGAGTCGATCGACGAGATGATCCTGGATTACGTCGGGGAAATCCTGGCGCTCCAGCAGGAAGGGCCCTACCACCTGGCGGGCTATTCCATCGGCGGCACGTTCGCACAGGCGATCGCCGCCGAACTCCAGCGGCGCGGGCACGACATCGCGCAGCTGATCATGCTCGACAGTGTCCCCAGCGACTACCTGGTGACGCAGGCCTCGCCCACCGCGGCCGCACTCCGGGAGTACTTCCAGGAGCAGCTCACGGGCGTGGCCGGGACCGAGGACGGCGAGTCCTTCCTGGACAACGCGGTCCGCGTCATCCTCAACCACACCTCTCTGACACCGGGGTTCAATTCACCGGTCTTCCACGGGGACGCGTTGTTCTTCAACGCCGTGCCCAATCCCGAGGCCCGCTACGGCGACCTCTGGAAGCCGTACATCACGGGTGCCGTCAGGCAGTTCGACATCGAGACCACGCACCACGAAATGGTGCTGCCGGAACCCGCCGCCGAGATCTGCCGGATCGTCGGCCGGGAGATTTCCGCGAAGCAGGCGGATGGAAATGGAGTCCAGGTATGAGCAGCAACCCGTTCGACGATGAGAACGGCCAGTTCTACGTCGTGGTGAACGGCGAGGAGCAGCACTCGCTGTGGCCCGCCTTCGCGGATGTCCCGGCCGGCTGGCGCATCGCGTACGGCGCCGCCGCCCGCCCGGACTGCCTGACGTATGTCGAGGAGCACTGGACGGACCTGCGGCCCAAGAGCCTGCAGGACGCCATGGCCGTCGCGCAGTAGACACCACCCCACACCCACGCGGAGAGGAAGCAACAGTGTCCAAGGTCATCGAGCGGTGGAACGTCCACCCCACCCGTCAGTGGCTGCGCGGCGTCCGTCCGGCCAACCCGGTCGAGTTCGACGAGGAGATCGGCGCCTGGTGCGCCTACGGCTTCGACGAGGTCGAGCAGATCCTCGGGGACTACGAGACCTTCTCGGCCGCCACCGCCGCGTACGCCGCGGTGCAGGTGGACCCGAAGTTCCAGGAGGGTGACATCTCCCAGATGGACCCGCCGGAGCAGAGCAAGTACCGCAAGCTCATCGGTGCCGCGTTCTCCCCACGCGTGATCAACGGCCTCGAGGACCGCATCGTCAAGATCACCGACGAGCTCCTCGACGAGGTCCAGGAGAAGGGCAGCTTCGAGCTGGTGGCGGACCTCGCCTACCCGCTCCCGGTCATCGTGATCGCCGAGCTGCTCGGCGTCCCGCTCGAAGAGCGCGACATCTTCAAGGGCGTCGCCTTCGACATCATCGAGAACATGGCCGGCCTGGACTTCGTCGCGGGCGGCGAGGGCATCGAGGAGCAGATCCACTCCGCCGAGGCCCGCCTGAAGCCCCTGCTCGACTACATGGCCGACCAGGTGGCCCAGCGCCGCAAGCAGCCCCGCGAGGACCTGCTGACCTACCTGATGCACGCGGAGCAGGACGGTGAGCGCCTCACCGACAACGAGGTCGTCAACATCGCCAACGTGCTGCTGATCACCGGTCACATCACCAGCACCATGATGGTCGCCAACACCATGGCCTGCCTGGACACCGAGCCCGAGTGGATGCAGCGCGTCCGCGCCGACCGCTCCCTGGTCCCCGGCGCCGTCGAGGAGGCCCTGCGCCTGCTGCCGCCGGCCGCCACGCTGTCCCGCGTCACCACCCGCGAGATCGAGATCGGCGGGGTCACCATCCCCGCCGAGCAGATGATCCTCCCGTGGGTGAGCGCGGCCAACCGCGACCCGAAGAAGTTCGACCGCCCGGACGTCTTCGACCCGACCCGCAGCCCCAACCACTCCATCAGCTTCGGCCACGGCGTCCACTACTGCCTCGGCACCCGGCTCGCCCGGCTCGAGGGCAAGATCGCCGTCAACGCGATCCTGGACCGCTTCCCGGACTTCCGCTCCAACCCGGACAACCCCGTGACCTTCTTCCCCTCGACGGACATGGTCGGCGTCCGCTCCTTCGACGTCCTCTACAAGTAGGCCCGTACGGCGAGGCGAGCCACGGGCGCGGCGGCCCACCGGCCAGGTGGGCCGCCGCCCCTGCTGTGGCGCGCCCGCACAGTCACGGGCCACGTCACGAGCACAGTCACGAGCCAAGTCACAAGCAAAGGGATACGACGACATGACCGAGTTCGCCGACCGGTGGGGTCTGGGGCCGGACAAGTACTGGCTGCGCGGCCAACTGCCCGAGGAGAAGGTGACGTTCGACGAGAGCCTGGGCGTGTGGCAGGTCACCGGCTACAAGGAAGTGCTCCAGGTCCTGGGCGACGACTCCTTCTCCGCCGACTCCACGCGGCTGTTCGACGTCGACGAGGAGCAGGCCAAGCTCATCAAGGGCGACATGGCCCAGATGAACGGGCCCGAGCACATCCACATGCGCCGCCAGGTCGGCAAGGCGTTCAGCCCCAAGGCCATGGACGACCTGGAGCTGCGCATCACCAAGCTCGGCACCGAGCTGCTGGACAAGCTGGCCGGCCGGGACCGCTTCGACCTGCTGGGCGACTTCATCGACGACCTGTCGGGCATCCTCTTCAGCGAACTGCTGGGAACGCCGGCCGAGCACCGCCACATGTTCAAGGCGGTCGACCAGACCATGGACGCCGACGTCCAGATGAGCACCGTGGACCAGGGCGGCGAGGAGTACTTCGACTCGCTGCTCGGCCCGCTCCTCCCGCTGCGCGACTTCCTCGGCGACATCATCAACGAGCGCCGCAAGGAGCCCAAGCAGGACCTCCTCAGCCTGATGATCGAGTTCAAGTACCTCGACGGCACGCCGATGGCGCACGACGAGATCATCAACTTCGCCGTCGCCGTGCTGGGCGCGGGCCACCTCACCAGCCCGATCCTGATCGGCAACACCATGCTGTGCCTGGAGGCGTTCCCGGAGCAGTACGCCAAGGTCAGGGCGGACCGCAGCCTCGTCCCCGGCATGTTCGAGGAGGTCATGCGGTACTTCACGCCGGCCACCACCTCGTACCGGGCCACCGACGCCGAGGCCGAGGTCGGCGGGGTGACGATCCCCAAGGACCAGATGGTCGCCATCCAGCTGGGCGCGGCCAACCGCGACCCGCGCCAGTTCCCGAACGCGGACGTCTTCGACGTGACCCGGGCGCCCAACCAGCACGTCGGCTACGGCCGCGGGTCGCACTACTGCATCGGCGCGGCCATGGCCCGGGTGGAGACCCGGATCATCTTCAACCTGCTGCTGGACCGGTTCCCGAACCTCCGCGTGGACCCGGACGTCCCCCCGGTCTTCTTCGGGTCGCCCGAGTTCACCGGTGTGCGCTCGCTGGCGGTCCGCGTCGACTGACGGCCCTTCACGAGCCCCTCAGGGCTACGGGAATTCCCCGCACGGCATGCTGCCGGCGGGGTTTTCCCGTATCAAGAGGAGCCGGATATTCCGGCGATAACGAGCCGATATGACGACCCCCTAGCGTTGTCTTCAGAACGAGGGAGCAGGAACCGAAGCCCTCGGACCGATCAGGGGAGTCAGCGATGAAGACGGGTCGAGAGCCGGTCCTCCAGGCCGTCGAGGACGGCCTGCAGGCCGAACTCGAAGCTCTTCTCGGGCGCGGCTGCGTATTCGGCATCGGCGTAGGCGTCGAGCCGGGCGCGCAGCCTCGGGAACCGCGAGGCGATCTCGGTCGCCTGCGCCATGGCTTCCTCGAGCAGGGCCTGGGCGTTCCCGCCGCCCTGACTGAGACGCCGGTTCACGGAGATCGAGGCCGACATGCCGAGAGTGCTGCCCAGTACGAACATGAAGACCGAGGCCGTGGCCTGGTCGGCCTCCGCGCCGACGAAGCCGGCCGCCTCGTAGACCGCGAGGCTGTGGTCGTCATGGCGAGCTTTGTTCGGCCCGTAGAGGGGCTGCGAGGCCAGCGCCATCACCAGCCACGGATGCCTGGTGATCATCGTGTACAGGTCCTGGGCCATGGAGGTGGCCGCCGTCCGCCAGTCGACGGCGTCGAGGTCGGGTAGACCCACCTCGTTCCAGACCTCGTCGCTGGCGAGTATGACGAGGTTGTCCTTGTTCTTGACATGCCAATAGACCGCGGTCGCGGCAGAGCCGAGTCGCTTGCCCAGGCTGCGCATGTTCAGGCCCTCGAGGCCCTCGGCATCCAGGAGCTCGATAGCAGCGCGAATGATCTGTTCGCGGGTCAACGTGTCACGGGGCATGCGGACACGGTAGATCAGAATCTCGGGTTGCACAAAGTTCAAGAAGCGGCTTGCGCAGCGTACAAGTCGCCTCTACCGTCTGATTCACCACACGACTTGAACACTGTACAAGTGGACGGGGCGGCCCGTCCGGAGGAGGAATGTCATGACGGCCATTGCGGCTACCGGTCTGCGCAAGGCGTATGGGGAGCACAAGGTTCTGGACGGGGTGGATCTGCACATCCCGCAGGGTTCGGTGTTCTCGCTGCTGGGTCCCAACGGTGCGGGCAAGACCACGACGGTGAAGATTCTCTCGACGCTGACCTCGATGGACTCGGGGGACGCACGGATCATGGGTCATGACCTGGGGTCGGATCCGGACGGGGTGCGGGGCAGCATCGGTGTGACGGGTCAGTTCTCCGCGGTGGACCCGTTCCTGAACGCCTACGAGAACCTGCATCTGATGGGGCGTCTGTGGCACCTGCCGGCGAAGACGGTCAAGCAGCGGGCGGTGGAGCTGGTCGAGCAGTTCGATCTGGTCGAGGCGGCGAAGAAGCCGGTGGTGACCTACTCGGGCGGTATGAAGCGGCGTCTTGACCTGGCGATGACGCTGGTGGGCGGTCCGCGTCTGATCTTCCTGGACGAGCCGACGACGGGTCTGGACCCGCGGGTGCGGCGTTCGATGTGGGAGCTGATCAACGGTCTGGTCGCGGACGGCGTGACGATCTTCCTGACCACGCAGTACCTGGAGGAGGCCGATCAGCTGGCCGACCGGATCGCGGTGCTGGACGGCGGCCGGCTGGTCGCCCAGGGCACTCCGGAGGAGCTCAAGCGGAAGGTCCCCGGTGGCAGCATCGACCTGCAGTTCACCAGCCTGGCGGCCCTGGAGTACGCCGCGGCCGTCCTGGGCGTCCCGGCCACCCGGGACGAGGAGGAGTTCAAGCTCCGCATCCCCTCGGACGGCAGCGCGCAGAACGTGCAGGCGGTCCTCAACCGGCTGGACACCAGCACGGTCAAGGAGCTGTCCCTGCACACCCCCGACCTCGACGACGTCTTCCTCGCCCTCACCGGCCAGGGCAAGACGCAGACGCAGGACGCCGCCGCCGTCGCCGAGACCCCGGACAACGTCCGCACGCTGGTCGCCTGAGAGACCGGGCGGGCAAGTCCGAAGCCCACGCGCCCGAAGCCCACGCCGCCCGAAGCCCACATCGCCCAAGAAGAGGTAGATCCATGAGCACCGTCACCTACGCGGTCGCCGACTCCGTCACCCTGCTGCGCCGCAACGTCAAGAACCAGCTCCGCTACCCCACCACCACGATCTCCATCATCGGCATCCCGGTGCTGTTCCTGCTCCTGTTCGTCTACGTCCTCGGCGGCGCCCTGGGAGCCGGCGTCACCCCCGCCGGCGGCGGCAGCGACGACTACGTCAACTACGTCCTCCCAGGCCTGATCATCATGACCGCCGCCACCGGCATGCTCGGCACCGCCGTCGCCACCAGCGTCGACATCACCGAAGGCATCATCGCCCGCTTCAAGACCATGGCCATCTTCCGGCCCTCCATCCTCATCGCCCGCGTCATCACCTCCGTCGGCCAGACCATCGCCTCCATGGCCTTCGTCTTCGGCGTCGCCTTCCTCATGGGCTTCGACCCCAACGCCACCGCCGTCGAATGGCTCGCCGCCCTCGGCCTCCTGGCCGGCATCAGCTTCGCCCTCACCTGGCTCGGCGTCGCCTTCGGCCTCGCCGCCAAGACCCTCGACGCCGCCTCCAACGCCCCCTTCCCCCTCATCCTCCTGCCCTTCGTCGGCTCCGGCGTCGTCCCCACCGACTCCATGCCCACCGGCCTGCGCTGGTTCGCCGAATACCAGCCCTTCACCCCCGTCATCGAAACCCTCCGCGGCCTGCTCCTCGGCAGCGAGATCGGCAACAGCGGCTGGATCTCCCTCGCCTGGTGCGCCGGCATCGCCCTCCTCGGCTTCATGTGGTCCATGAAGCACTTCAACAAGGACCGCACCCACTGATCGCGCAGTCACCACCGCACTGGTCGGCGCAGCTCAGTACAGTCGCAGATGAGCAGCCCGTGGCCGAAAATCGCCGTCACGGGCTGCGAAGCGGTACCGGTACCGGTCCTGCTCACTATCCAAGAGGCCACCGACATGCCGATATTCGTCACCCCGCAGCCGATCCGAGCCACTGTCGAACTGGACGTCGGCAACGTCTGGATCATCGCGAGCGACCGAACCGACACCGTCGTCGACGTCCGTCCCTGTGACCACCGGGACCCCCGCGACGTGGTGACCTCCGACCAGACCCGCATCGACTACGCGGCGGGCGAACTGGTGGTGAGCGTGCCCAAGGCGCGCGACCTGTCCCGCGCCGGCGGCGCGGTGGCCATCGTGATCCACCTGCCCAGCGGGTCCGGGCTCCACGGGGACGCGGTCTCCGGGGAGTTCAGGGTGGACGGCCGGCTGGGGGAGTGCCGGCTGGCCAACGACTGCGGCCACATCCGGCTCGCCCGGACCGGCACCCTGCACCTGACCTCCGGTCTCGGCAACGTCACCGTGGACCGGGTGGCGGGCGACGCGCGGATCAGCGCCGACTGCGGGGACGTGAACGTCAACGGCGTGGAGGGGGCGGCCGTCGTCACCCGCACCAAGGGCGACACCCGGATCGGCGAAGTCCTGGGCGACGTACGGGTGGTCGTGGACAGCGGCGACATCCACCTGGGTGTGGCGCATGCGGGGGTCGAGGCGAAAACCGGCCAGGGCGACATCAGGGTCGAGGAGATCGTCCAGGGCCGGCAGGTGCTCGAATCGGAGTCCGGCCGGCTGGAGCTCGGCATCGCCGAGGGCACCGAGGCCCAGCTGGACCTCGACGCCCGCTCCGGCACCGTGTACCGCTCCCTGGACCTCCTGGCGGCCCCGTTCGGCACCTCCGCGTACGTCGCCAAGATCCACGCCCGGACCGCCATCGGGGACATCGTGGTCCACCGGTCGTCCGTCCCGGATGCCGGGGACGGCTCAGGTGGCGTATCGGACGGCGTGTCGGACGGCACCTACGACGACGGGTGGGGCTGAGGTCCCTCCCGGCCGGCCTTCTGTCTCCTTTCCCTCCGCGTCTGCCTTCGGGCAGGCGCGGTTCTGCGTTGTGGGGGTGCCTTGACTTCGGGCTAGCGCGATATATCGTGTTGTCGAGGGGAACGCGATATGTTGCGTCGCATCGCATTGCGTCCTGTCGCATTGCGAGGTACCGAGGAGGATCAGCACCATGGCTCAGCAGACCTGGTCGATCGCCGAACCGCAGAAGCTCGGCTTCGAGGAGCCGGTGACGCGGCTGCGCGTACGCGTCCTGGGCGGCACCGTGAACGTCGTCGGCGTGGAGGAGGGGCCCGCCCGGCTGGAGGTCTCCGAGGTGGACGGCCCTCCGCTGCAGATCGTGCAGGACGGGGACACCGTCACCGTGTCCTACGAGGACCTGCCCTGGAACGGTGCCCACGGGCTCAGGGAGTGGTTCGACGGCAAGCCGTGGGAGAGCTGGCGTTCGGCCGTCTCGGGTGACGGCCACGGCCGCAAGGTGTGGGAGCGCAGCGCCGCCGTCACACTGACCGTCCCGGCCGGTACGAACGTGCAGATCGCGGTGGTGGGCGCGACCGCGTTCGTGTCCGGCATCAGCGGTGGCACCGAGGTCCACGGCGTCACCGGGGACACCACCCTGGTCCGGCTCTCCGGCAGCGTCCGTACACGGACCGTCTCGGGGAGTGTCGAGGCCCAGTCCGTCGACGGGGACTTCGGTTTCCGGTCCGTGTCGGGCGGGCTCACCCTCGTGGACGGTGCGGCCGGCGCCGTACGCGCGGAGTCGGTCAGCGGGGACATGCTGCTGGACCTGGCGCCCGCCGCCGCGACGCCGGAGCGGCCGGTCAGCATCAGCCTCAACTCGGTGTCCGGGCAGGTCGCGATCCGTATCCCGCACCCCGCGGACGCGCGGGTCGAGGCGAGCACCACCAGCGGCGGGGTCTCCAACGCCTTCGAGGACCTGCGGGTCTCCGGGCGTTTCGGCTCCAAGCGGATCACGGGCACCCTGGGGGCGGGGACCGGAACCCTCCGTGCCACCACGGTCTCCGGGGCCATCGCCCTGCTGCGCCGCCCCGACGCCGAGACCCCTGTTCCGATTGACAAGAAGGTGCTCTGACATGCCGCCCGTCTTCGCCCACGGCCGCCTCCGCCTGTACCTGCTGAAGCTGCTGGACGAGGCCCCGCGCCACGGTTATGAGGTGATCAGGCTGCTGGAGGAGCGGTTCCAGGGCCTGTACGCGCCCTCCGCGGGCACGGTGTACCCGCGGCTGGCCAAGCTGGAGGCCGAGGGGCTGGTCACGCACGCCACCGAGGGCGGGCGGAAGGTGTACTCGATCACCGAGGCGGGACGGGCCGAACTGGCCGGCCGCAGCGGAGAGCTGGCCGACCTGGAGCTGGAGATCCGCGAGTCGGTCTCCGAGCTGGCGGCCGAGATCCGCGACGACGTGCGCGGGGCGGCGGACGGCCTGCGGCGCGAGATGCGGGCCGCGGCGTCGGCCTCGCAGTCCACGGGCCCGGAGGGGGAGGACGCCTGGGCCGCGGCCAAGGAGGAGCTGCGCCGGGCCCGGCAGGAATGGAAGGAACAGACCCGCCGGGCGAAGGACGAGAGCCGCCGCGCCCGCGAGGAGGCGCAGCGGGCCCGCCGCCAGGCGAGGGAGGCCCAGGACAAGGCCCGCGAGGACGTGCAGAGACTGGTGGGCCAGCTGCAGGACCACTTCGGGAGGTCGGGCCTGTCGCGCACGGGGCTCTCGGAGTTCACGGACAGGCTGGGGGCCTGGCTGGGGGGCGGGGAGACCTCGGGGCCCTGGGGGACCGAGAAGCCCGCGCAGCCCGCGGACCCCTCGCAGCCTGCGAAGCCCTCTGCGTCCGGGGCCCCGGAGCGGACCGCGGGGCCCGAGCCGACGGTGGTATGGGGGCCCGAGGCCGTGGTGGCCTGGGCCGCCGACCTGCCGTCCAGCGGGGACCCGGCGCGCGATCTGGACCGCCTCCTGGACCGCTTCCGCGACGAGGTCCGCGACGCGGCCCGCGACCAGGGAGTGACCCCGGCCCAGCTCACGCAGGCCCGCCACCACCTGGCAGCTGCGGCGGAGGCCCTGAACGAGACGCTGGGTGGGGGGAAGTAGGGGGAAGGTTCAGCTCTTGCGGGCCAGCGGCTGCCCGGTGAAGCTCACGCCTGCCAGGCCGTGGGCCATGAGGTTGCGGATGTTGCCGTGATCGGTGTCGTTCGGCGTCGCCAGCACGCTGCGGTAGTGCTCACCGAAGGCCAGCAGCGCCTCCTGATCGCTCAGCCCTTCCAGCAGGGCCAGCCCCAGCGTCTTGCAGGAACCCTCGTTCTCACCCGCGGCATTTTCCAGTTCCCCGTTGCGGAACGCCTGCGGCTGATACTCGTAATGCGCGGCGATGAAGGCGAGGGTATCGGCGAACTCGTGCTCGCCTGACGCGAGGCTCGCCCGCAGTGAGTTCAGATCGGTCATGTCGCTTCCCCTGGGTTGAACAGACGATCCGATTGCCGTCCGTGACCGGACGACAGTACCCCCTTGTGGTCTGTGCCGCAGGTAGCGGGGGGTGGCTGTCGGTGTCAAGACACGTATTCCGGTGGCATGACGGGGGGATCGAGGTGGGGTTCATTGGAATCAGTCGTTCGCCGGGAATTCCCGGAGGAAACCGGCTGATATTCCATCCCTTGCCATAGCTCCCGGAGAATTCCGATGTTCAAGATTTCCTGCAGTCGTCGTGTCGTGCTGGCCGCCGCTTCGGTGGCGCTGATCGGTGGCGGTGTGGCGCTGCCGGCGACCGCGGTGGCCGCGGTGGCCGCGTCGGCGGTTCCGAGTCCCGGCGTTGCCCTGGCGCCACAGGACGGCGAGGAGGACATCCTCGACTTCGGCGGTGTGGTGGCCGGGTTCGGCCTCCTGGACGGCGACGACAGCGTCCCGGGTGTCATGGGCGGCGACCTCATGGACCCTGGCTATCCGGAGGGCGGGGAATGGGAGGGAACCCTCGACGGCGGTGACGACGAGTCCATCGGCGCCCGGCTGGCCCCCGGCGCCACGGGGTCCGAGGGCCGCGTCGACGGGTTCTTCGGCGGTGGCTCGATAGTCGGTGGCGGTGGCGCCGGCGGGGGCAACGGAGGCGAGGGGATGATCGGTGGCTTCGGGAACCTCGGTGGGCACACGGTGCCCGTGGACCCCGGCGGACAGGTGGACACCGGCGGCGGAGCCATGGGTGGGGTTCACCACTGACGGGGATCCGTCGGCCGGGCCGCCTGCCTCGCGAGTCGTTCGCGGGCGGGCGGCCCGGGCGTGTGGCGGGCACGCGGCGCGGCTCAGGCCAGGCCGCGTTCCACCCGGTCGTACGTGACGCCGTGGTCGGTGAGGACCTCGGCCACGACGCCGGGGCGGGCCAGCAGGGCCAGGAGGAGGTGCGGGGCGCCGATGGTCTTGTCCTTGCGGCCCAGCGCGACCCGCAGGGACTGTTCCAGGGTCTGCTTCGCCGCGGAGGTGAAGGGGCGGTGGCTGTCCGTGGCCCTGCGGCCGAACACCGTCGCGAGGCCCTTGGGGCATGGTTCCGTGGTCGCGAGGGCGTCCTCGCCGTGGGTCTCCCGGACGCGGGCGATGACCTGTTCCAGGTCGATCCCGAGGCCCGCCAGTGCTTCCTCGTCGGCCTTCGACAGGCCGCCTCGCCGACGCGCCTGTGCCAGTCCGGCGCGGATGGAGGCGCGGTCCACGTCGAGCGGGTCGAGTGCGCCCTGTTCCAGCAGGGAGAGGAGCAGGTGCTCCTCGGTGATCGAGGCCGATCCGGTGCGTGCGGCCTCGGTCTGGGCGCCGATCACGGCGGCGCGGGCCTCGCGGGTGAAGCGTTCGAACATCACGACCTCCCGTACTTCTTGTGCACGGCCTGCCGGCTCACGCCCAGTTCCGTGGCGATCTCCTGCCAGGACCACCCCTGGGCGCGGGCACTGCGCACCTGTACGGCCTCCAGGCGCTCCAGCAGGCGCCGCAGGGCGGCCACTGCGCGCAGGCCCACGCGAGGGTCGGGGTCTCCGGCGCGGGCGGCCAGATCCGTCGCTTCCGTCATGCATGTCAATGTAGGTTGACGTCCCGAGGGTGTCAACCTACATTGACGGCTGCTCAGTCGACGGTCAGGACGATCTTGCCGAAGAGGTCGCCGGCGGCCAGCTTCTCGAAGCCCTCGCGGGCCCGGTCCAGGGGGAGGACCTCGTCGATCACCGGGCGCACGCCGGTGGCCGCGCAGAAGGCGAGGAGGTCCTCCAGCTCGTCCTTCGAGCCCATCGTGGAGCCGACGACCTTCAGTTCGAGGAAGAAGATCCGGGTCAGTTCCGCGTGCGAGGGGCGGTCTCCGCTGGTCGCGCCGGAGATGACCAGGGTGCCGCCGGGGCGCAGGGACTTGACCGAGTGGGACCAGGTCGCCGCGCCGACCGTCTCGATGACGGCGTCCACGCGGTGCGGGAGGCGGGCGCCCGGCTCGAACGCGTCCACCGCGCCGAGTTCGACGGCCCGCTTGCGCTTGGCCTCGTCGCGGCTGGTGGCGTAGACGCGGAGGCCGGCGGCCTTGCCGAGGACGATGGCGGCCGTGGCGACGCCGCCGCCCGCGCCCTGGACGAGGACCGAGTCGCCGGGGCGGACACCCGCGTTGGTGAAGAGCATCCGGTAGGCGGTCAGCCAGGCGGTCGGGAGGCAGGCGGCCTCCTCGAAGGACAGCTCGGCCGGCTTGCGCAGCACGTTCCAGGCCGGGACGGTCACCTGCTCGGCGAAGGTCCCCTGGTAGCGCTCGGTCAGGATGGACCGCGGCTCGTCCGGGCCGACCCCGTGGCCGGTCGCGCCGATCACGGAGTGCAGGACCACCTCGTTGCCGTCCTGGTCCACGCCGGCCGCGTCACAGCCGAGGATCATCGGGAGCTTGTCGGAGCTGAGGCCCACCCCGCGCAGCGACCACAGGTCGTGGTGGTTGAGCGAGGCGGCGCGGACGTTCACGGTCACCCAGCCCGGACGCGCCTCGGGCGCCGGGCGCTCGCCCAGCTCGAGGCCGCTGAGCGGCTGGTCACGGTCAATGCGGGCGGCATAGGCAGCAAACATGCCCCCGGACGCTACCGGCCGGTATGCCCCGGGGCCAGCCCCATCGGGCCGCCGACCGGTGAGTTCTTCGTCGCAGTACAGGGTCCGGTCGAGGTGCCGGGTTCACGGTGTCGGCCGGGGCCGAGCCGGCCGAACGGACCTCGATGCGGCCCCGGCCGAGGCTGAGGGTCCCCGGGCCGCCGGAACGCGGAAGGCGACCGGTCGCCGCGTGGTGCGGCGGGCCGGTCGCCTTCCGGGGCCCGGTCCCTGGCGGGGCGGGCGGGAGGGGTGCGGGGCTCAGCCCTGCTTGGTCTCCCAGAAGATCTTGTCGATCTCCGCGATGAGCTCCAGCGCCTTCTTGCCGGTCGCCGGGTCGTTCGACGCCTTGGCGGCCGAGATGGCCTTCAGGGTGTCGTTGACCAGCTGGTGCAGCTGGGGGTACTTCTCGAAGTGCGGGGCCTTGAAGTAGTCGCTCCACAGCACCGAGACGTGGTGCTTGGCGACCTCGGCACGCTGCTCCTTGATGATGAGCGCGCGGGTGCGGAAGTCGGCGTCCGTGTTGGCCTGGTACTTCTCCTGGCAGCCAACGACCGACTCGATCTCGATCCGGGCCTGGGCCGGGTCGTAGACGCCGCAGGGCAGGTCGCAGTGGGCACTGACCTTCACCTTGGGGGCGAAGAAGCGGGAAAGCATGGGCGCAGTCCTCCTCGTGATCGTCTTCTCAAGAGGGGAGATTACTCCGTGGAGGAGACGATTTCGCGGGCGCCCCCAAGGGATTGGGACAAAAGTCCAGGGTCAGGATGGGGCCGGTGACGGAATGTACGTACGGCCCGCGGGTGACCGGGATCGGTGAGGAGGAGGCAGGCATGCCGGATGCAGTGCAGTCAAGTGGGCGGATGGGTGTCGCGGAGGTGAACGGTCCGTCGATGGCGCCGACGCTGGAGGACGGGGACCAATTGCTGATCCGTTACGGGGCGCGCGTCCGGCCGGGTGACGTCGTCGTGCTGTGCCACCCGTTCCAGCAGAACCTGCTCGTGGTGAAGCGGGCGGTGGAGCGCCGGCCCGGCGGCTGGTGGGTGCTCGGGGACAATCCGTACGCCGTGCCGCCGGGCGACAGCACCGACTACGGGCCGGTGCCGGAGGACCTGGTTCTGGGCCGGGCCCTGTTCCGGTTCCGGCCCCGCGGGAAGGATCAGACCTCGCTGGGCGCGAGGCTGTCCTGGGCGGTGACCGCCGTCCGTCCGCTGCCGGCCGACGTCTCCGCCTCCAGGCGCTTGCGGGCCCGGTAGGCGGCCACGTTCGCCCGGGTGGCGCAGCGGTCCGAGCAGTAGCGGCGGGACCGGTTGGTGGAGGTGTCCAGGTAGGCGTTGCGGCAGGGCGCCGCCTGGCACAGGCCGAGCCGCTCCGGGCCGTGCTCGGTCAGGTGGAAGGCCAGGCCCATGGAGGCGATGGCGGCATAGCCGGCCGAGGCGTTCGACGGGTGGTCGGCGAGGTGCATGTGCCAGTCGGGGCGGCCGGTGTCGTCGAGATAGTCGTGGCCGGAGATCTGCGGGCTGACCGGGAACTCCATCAGCAGGGAGTTCAGCAGGTCGACCGCGAGCACGTGGTCGCCGGAATCGGCGGCCTCGAAGACCGCCCGCAGCCGGCCGCGGACGTTGCGGAAGCGCGTCACGTCCGCGTCGGTGACCCGCCGGGCCATCTGCTGGCTCGGCCCGAACAGCGCCTTGACGGCCTCCACCGAGGTGAGCCGGTCCTTGTTGCGGGCCGGCTCCTCGGTGTTGACCAGGCGCACGGCGTAGTCCGAGTAAGAGGCCAGTTCCACGAGTATTCCTTACGGGCGTCTGTAACGGCTGGTTTGGCTACCAGGCTATTACGTATGCGGCGGTTCGCGGGCTCCGGCGGTCGGCGCCGGTGGGCGACCCGTGCGGACGTAATGACTGCTCATCTCTTGCGGGGCTTACGGATCCCTCCTAGGGTGAGTAACAGCCAACACGGCCATGGGACTATTACGCGCGGAGGGGATCGAGATGACCGTCGAGACCGACTGGCAGGCGTGGCAGGAGAGCTGGGACCGTCAGCAGGAGGTGTACCTGCCGGACCGCGAGGAGCGGTTCCGGGTGATGCTCGACATGGTCGGGGCCCTGGTCGGCCCCGCCCCCCGGGTGCTCGACCTCGCCTGCGGCACCGGCAGCATCACCAGCCGGGTGTTCCGCCGCTTCCCCGCGGCCACCAGCACCGGCGTGGACCTCGACCCCGCCCTGCTGGCCATCGCCCGCGGCACCTTCGCCGGCGACGACCGGGCCACCTTCGTCACCGCCGACCTCAAGGACCCGGACTGGACGAAGGCCCTCCCGTACGACTCCTACGACGCCGTCCTCACCGCCACCGCCCTGCACTGGCTGCACAGCCCCGAGCTGGCCGTGCTCTACGGGCAGCTCGCCCCGCTGGTCCGGGAGGGCGGGGTCTTCATGAACGCCGACCACATGCCCGATCCGGCCACCCCGCGCATCAACGCGGCCGAGCACGCCCACCGGCACGCCGCCGGTGACCGGGCGCAGGCCGCCGGCGCTCTGGGCTGGGCCGAATGGTGGGCCCTCGCGGCCAAGGACCCGGTGCTCGCCGAGCCGACCAGGCGCCGCTACGAGATCTACGGCGAGCACGCCGACGGCGACACCCCGGACGAGGCCTGGCACGCCCGGACCCTGCGCGAGGCGGGCTTCGGCGAGGTCCGGAGCGTCTGGCGGTCACCGGCGGACGCGCTGGTGCTGGCACTGAAGTGAGCCATCGCCCGTAGTCCGTCCGTCATGGGCCATCCGGGTGCTTCCCCCGGCCGCGGACTAACCGCTTTCGGCCACGCTTCGTTGGGGTGGGCATGAACCACACCACGCGCGCACTCGCCGCCCTCGCACTCGCCGGCGCCCTGGTCACCCTCGCCTCTCCCGCCCAGGCCGCCGACGCCTCGACCCCCAAGGCCGCAGCCCAGACGACCACTCCTGAAGTGACGCTTCTGCAGCAGCTGGGCGTCCTCGTCGGCACCTCCGGCCGGGCCGTGACCGACGCCGGCGGCAAGGTCGTCACCGCGGCCGGCACCTTCGTGGAGAACTCGCCCGAGGCCCTCCGCAACACCGTCCGCAACCTGCTGCGCGGCGACCTGGCCGACCAGACCGCCACCCCCGTCCTCAAGCGCGGCCTCCGCTAGGACGGACCACCGCCAGGACGGACCACCGCCCGGCGCAGCCGCCCCGGGCAGCGCGAAGGGGCGGTACGGAAGTTCCGTACCGCCCCTTCGCCACGCACGCGCCTTACAGCACCTTGGACAGGAACGCCTTCGTCCGGTCGTGCTGCGGGTTGGTCAGGACCTCGCGCGGGTGGCCGGATTCCACCACCACGCCACCGTCCATGAAGACCAGGTTGTCGCCGACCTCGCGGGCGAAGCCCATCTCGTGGGTCACCACGATCATGGTCATGCCCGACTCGGCCAGGTCCCGCATGACGTCGAGGACGTCACCGACCAGCTCCGGGTCCAGGGCCGAGGTGGGCTCGTCGAAGAGCATCAGCTTCGGCTCCATGGCCAGCGCGCGGGCGATCGCCACGCGCTGCTGCTGGCCGCCGGAGAGCTGGGACGGGAAGTTCCCGCCCTTGTCGCCCAGACCCACCCGGTCGAGCAGCTTGATCGCGCGCTCCCGCGCCACCGCCTTGCTCTCGCCCTTCACCATCACCGGGGCTTCCATGACGTTCTCTATGGCCGTCATGTGCGGGAAGAGGTTGAAGCGCTGGAAGACCATGCCGATGTCCCGGCGCTGGGCCGCGACCTCGCTGTCCTTCAGCTCGTAGAGCTTGTCGCCCTTCTGGCGGTAGCCGACGAGCTCGCCGTCGACGTACAGCCGGCCGCCGTTGATCTTCTCGAGGTGGTTGATGCACCGGAGGAAGGTCGACTTGCCGGAGCCGGACGGGCCGATCAGGCAGAACACCTCACGCGGCGCCACCTCCAGGTCGATGCCCTTGAGGATGTGTGCGGCGCCGTAGGACTTGTGGACGCCCTCGGCCTTCACCATTGCCGTAGTCATGTCGTTCACCGTCGCCAGTTGGAGAGGGAAAGCAGGTTCGCCTTGATCTTCTGCAACGGCGTGGGCGGCAGGGTGCGCAGCGCACCGCGTGCGTAGTGCCGCTCCAGGTAGAACTGGCCGACCGAGAAGATGCTGGTCAGGACCAGGTACCAGATGGAGGCGACGAAGAACATCTCCATCACCGCGAAGGAGGTGGAGGCGATGTCCTGGGAGGCCCGCAGGAGGTCCGGGTACTGCACCGCGACCACCAGCGAGGAGGTCTTCAGCATGTTGATGAACTCGTTGCCGGTGGGCGGCACGATCACCCGCATGGCCTGCGGCAGGACGATCCGCCGCATGGTCTGGGTCTGCTTCATGCCCAGCGCGTGGGCCGCCTCGGTCTGGCCCTCGTCGACCGACTGGATGCCGGCCCGGACGATCTCCGCCATGTAGGCGCCCTCGTTCAGGCCCAGGCCCAGCAGAGCCGCCAGGAACGGCGTCATGACCTGGGTCATCTCGTCCTTGTAGAACCCGAGGTTCAGGATCGGGAAGATCAGGGCGAGGTTGAACCAGATGAGGAGCTGGACGTAGACCGGGGTGCCCCGGAAGAGCCAGATGTAGAACCAGGCGATGGTGCTGGTCACCGGGTTCTTCGAGAGCCGCATGACGGCGAAGACCACACCGAGCACCAGGCCGAGCGCCATCGAGGCGATGCTGATGAGGACGGTGTTGCCCAGACCCTTGAGGATCGAGGGGTCGAAGAGCTTCTCCGGAACGGTCGCCCAGCGCACGTTGCCCTGCGCGAAGGCGTACACGAGCGCCACGACCAGGGCGAGGACGACGACACCGCTGATCCACCGGCCGTAGTGGCGGACGGGGATGGCGCGGATCATCTCGGGAGGAGTGCTCCCGGCCGGCGGGGTGTCCGCCGGGCCGGAAGTCTTGTCGAGCTTGTCAGTCACAGTGACTGCCCTTCAGTGCTGCAAGAGGGGGCGGAGTGCGAGGGGAGCACTCCGCCGGGGATGTCACTGGCCGGCGTTGATCTTCGCCTCGGTCACCGCGCCGGAGCCGGCGTTCCACTTGTCCAGGGCGGCCTTGTAGCTGCCGTCCTTGATGATGGCGTCCAGCGCTTCCTTCAGCGCGTCGCGCAGCTGGGTGTTCTTCTTGTCGACGGCGATGCCGAGGGGGCCGGCGTCGGTCGGGTTGGCGATGGCCTCGAAGTCGTTGCCGCCGCCGGCCTTCTGCGCGATGTGCGCGGTGACCGGGGCGTCGTTCAGGTCGGCGACCGCTCCGCCGGCCTTCACGCGGGTCTGGGCCTCGGGGTCGGTCGGGAAGGACTCGATCTTGAGCTCGCCCTTGCCGTCCTTCTTGCACTTCTCGGCCTGGTCCTTGGCGACCTGCTCGTAGGTGGTGCCGCGCTGCACGGCGACCGTCTTGCCGCACAGGTCGTCGAGGGTCTTGACGCCCTCCGGGTTGCCCTTCTTGACCAGCATGCCGGTGGAGGTCGTGAAGTAGTCGACGAAGTCGACACCGGCGCCGGTCTTGTTGCCCTTGTCGTCCAGGCCCTCCTGGCGCTCCTTGGTGTCGCTCAGGGAGGACATGACCACATCGCTGCGGCCGGTCTGCATGCTGGTGATCAGGGTGTCGAAGGTGCCGGACTCGAACTTGAACTTGACGCCGAGCTGCTTCTCCAGGGCCGTCGCGATGTCCGGGTCCACACCGATGATCTTGCCGCCCTCGGTGTACTCCATCGGCGCGTACGTCGCGTCCGTGCCGACCTTGATGACACCGGCCTTCTGGATCTTCTCGGGGAGCTTGGAGAAGAGCGGCGCGCTGCTGCTGTCGGTCTTGCCGGACGGAGTCGCGGAGCCCTTGTCGGTCTGGTCACCACAACCGGTGAGGATCAGGGCGCCGGCGACCGCGATCGCGCCGACCGCGGCGATCCGGGACCGGGCGGCGGTCGTACGACGGGTGGTGCTAGCGGTCATGAGCTGGTTCCTCCGGCTGGGGTGGAAGCATCCGATGAGTAAGGCCACGCACGCACCATCGAGTGTCGCGACCTCGTGTGATTACGGCATCTTGCCATTCGGACTGACATATTCAGGCTGCCCGTCAGGTCAAAATCGGATAACGGGCGAAGGCGATCACCGGACAGGAGCGGGAGCTTCCGGTGTGACGGCCGCAACATGTGCGGCGAGTGGCCTGTTCCACAGAGGTTTCTACGGCCCGGTCCACCCTCACGGTGTGCCCTCTTGGACTTTTCGCCGAAATCCGGACAACAGCTTTCGATTCATACAGGAATCGACTCGTCTGGGCGAGTGTTCTTCGGGTAGAACAGATGGTTACACCCCTCATCCGGGGCTCAGGGCGCGTGTGCGGCGCGCCCGCGCGTACGAACCTCCCCTTCGCGGAGACGGGCCAACCGTCGATGCGGAGCACGGACGCGGTGCCCGCCCACCCCTTAACCAGGAGTGGCCACCCTCGACATTTTCAATACTTAAGGGGTCACACACAGTGGCAGCGGAGATCGTCAATCCTCGCTCCGACGAGGAGACGGACAACAACCCGGACGCGGTGTTCGCGCTGCACCGGGGCGGCAAGATGGCCATCCAGGCCACCGTGCCGGTCAACGACAAGGACGACCTGTCCCTGGCGTACACGCCGGGCGTGGCGAAGGTGTGCACCGCCATCGCCGAGCAGCCCGAGCTGGTGAACGAGTACACCTGGAAGTCCAACGTGGTCGCCGTCGTCACCGACGGCACGGCCGTGCTCGGACTCGGTGACATCGGTCCCGAGGCGTCCCTCCCCGTGATGGAGGGCAAGGCCATCCTGTTCAAGCAGTTCGGCGGCGTGGACGCGGTCCCGATCGCGCTCGCCACCAAGGACACCGACGAGATCGTCGAGACGGTCATCCGCCTCGCGCCCTCCTTCGGCGGGGTCAACCTGGAGGACATCTCCGCCCCCCGCTGCTTCGAGATCGAGCGCCGGCTCCAGGACGCCCTGGACATCCCGATCTTCCACGACGACCAGCACGGCACCGCCATCGTGACGCTGGCCGCCCTGCGCAACGCGGCCAAGCTCACCGGCCGCACCCTCGGTGACCTGCGCGCCGTGATCGCGGGCGCGGGCGCGGCGGGCATCGCCATCGCCAAGATCCTCGTCGACGCGGGCATCGGCGACGTCTGCGTCACCGACCGCAAGGGCGTGGTGTCCGCCGACCGTACCGACCTGACGGACGTCAAGGCGGAGATCGCGGGCCTGACGAACAAGACGGCCCGGACCGGCACGCTGGAGGAGGCCCTCGCGGGCGCCGACGTGTTCATCGGCGTCTCCGGCGGCACCGTGGCCGAGGAGGCCGTGGCCACGATGGCGGAGAACTCCTTCGTCTTCGCCATGGCCAACCCGAACCCGGAGGTCCACCCCGACGTCGCGCACAAGTACGCGGCGGTCGTGGCCACCGGCCGGTCGGACTTCCCGAACCAGATCAACAACGTTCTCGCGTTCCCCGGCATCTTCGCGGGCGCCTTCAAGGTCCAGGCGTCCCGGATCACCGAGAACATGAAGATCGCCGCCGCCGACGCCATCGCCGGCGTCGTCGCCGACGACGAGCTCGCGGCCGACTACGTGATCCCGTCGCCGTTCGACGCGCGCGTGGCCGCTGCCGTCACCGAGGCCGTCGCCGCCGCCGCCCGCGAGGACGGCGTCGCCCGCCGCCCGTAACCGGCACCGCGTACGTCTGGCACCGCCGTACGCCGTACACGCCCGAAGGCCCGACCGGAGAGATCCGGCCGGGCCTTCGGTTGTTCCCGGGCCCGGTCCGCCGGCCGCGTCGCGCAGGGCGGGCGGGGCGGGCCGGACACGGCGGGCCGGACGTGCCGGGCTACTCGTCGTCCTCGTCCTCGTCGTCGAGGCGGGCCAGCCAGGTCGCCAGCCGCTCGACCGGGACCTCGAAGTCGGGGTTCAGGTCGACGAACGTGCGGAGCTGCTCGGCGAGCCACTCGAAGGTGACCTCCTCCTCGCCGCGCCGCTTCTCCAGCTCCTCGATGCCGCGATCGGTGAAGTACAAGACAGGCTCCGTAGGTCATGGGTGATTCCAGGCCAGGATAAGCGGGCTTCCGCCCGGCCCTCCCCTACGGGCGGGGGCGGCGCTAGCCTGAACTGCTTCAACACGCGTGACGCGCGGGCCGGTTGGGGACCGGGGGAGGTCCGGGGAGGCCCGCGGAATCCTGCGGGAGGTCCGGGCGGGGCCCGGGGGGAGGACAGGGCATGGGCGAAGAGCGCTCGGGCGACGCCGCGCGCGCCTTCGAGCTCCTGGAGCCCCTCGTCCTGGCGGCCACCGTGCGCATCCACGCCGCTCCGGACGGGTATGCAGACCCCGGGAGCCTGGACACCTGGGGGAGCGGCTTCTTCATCGCCCCCGGCTGGGTCCTGACGTGCGCGCACGTGGTGGGCGAAGGGGGTGGTGCGCCGGTGCGGCTCACGGGCCGGGAGATCGGCATCACCTTCTCCTCCGGCGACGACGGCGCCACCGGGACCGTCGCCGGCCGGGTCGAGTGCGTGCTCCCCGAACCGGACGGCCGCCCCCGCCCCGCAGGCCTGTGGCCGCTGCCCGACATCGCCCTGGTCCGCGTCCTCGCCCCGGTCTCGCACGCCTGCGTATGGCTCTCCGACCGCCCGCGACCCCGCTTCGAGGAGGTCGCCTACTTCGGCTGCACCGACGAGATGGGCTACCCGGAGATCACCGGCCGCACCACCACCCTGCGCGGCGTCCTGGGCCGCCAGAGCGCGCTCCGCCTCGGCGCCGAGGACGAGGTCGAGGCCGGCATGTCCGGCGGCCCGGTCGTGGACCTGGTCCGCGGCGAGGTGGTCGGCGTCGTCAAGGCCCGCCGCCAGGGCGGCGGGGGCGGCCTGGCCGTGGCCATCACCCAGCTCCGCGAGCTCCCGCAGGCACCCCGCGGCCGGGCCGGCCTCTACCGGCGGGTCATGCAGGGCCACGACCTGCACCACTACGACCAGCACCTGAGCGACCTCAACACCCGCCGCACCTGGACCGACGTCCACGAGGAGCTGCCCGAGGGCCGCGAGCCCTTCGGCGGCCGGCAGCGGCTCACCGCGGCCGAGCGGACCACCCTGTGCGGGCTGCTCGCCGAGCTGCCGCCGCCCGGCTCCTCCGAGGCCGTCCAGCAACTGGCGGAGGAGGCCCGCGGCGAGGACCGCGACCCCGGCCTGAAGGCCCCCCTGACCTGGCGGGACGGCCTGGGCCTGCTCTACGACCCGCCGGGCGTGGTCAGCGAGGCCGCCGCCATGCTCCGCTACGCCACCGACGTCAGCACCGCCGACCACCGCGAGCCGCCCTCGCCGGGCGCCGACGACGAACTCTGGGACTGGGTGCGCGGCACCGCCGAACGGCTGTGGCGGCCGCTCCGCCGCGAACTCGGCGAACGCCACGAGCAGGGCCTGGCCGACCGCGAACAGCGGCGCCGGGCCGCCGCCGCCCGGTCCGTCCGCGGCCCGGCCGGCCGCGAGGCCGGACTGCTCCCGCCCGGCCCGTCCGTCCTGCTGGAGATCTGGGCGCACACCTGGGACCCGCTCCACGACTGGCGGGTGTCGGTGTGGCTGGGCCCCGAACACCTCGCCGCCGTGGACTCGGGAGTGGACGTCCGCCCCGACCGGCTGCCCGCCGCGTTACGGGCCCCGCTCGCCGAGGGCTTCCGGCGCTGCGACACCCACGAGGGCGCCGCGCTGCTCGAAGTCGCCGTCGAGCCGGAGCTCTTCGGCCTCCCCGTCGACGCATGGACGGTGACCGGCGGAGTGCCGCTGGGCGTGCAGCGGCCCGTGGTGTTCCGCTATCCGGCCGGGGCGCTGCAGCCCACCGGGGAGCAGCGCCGCCGGCACGCCGACCGCTGGTCCAGGACGACGGCCGGCCCGCTCCAGGACGAGCGCGCCGACTGCGCCGGGGGCCGCCCGCGCATGCTCCCGTACGAGGCCCTCGCCGCCCTCCCCGACCAGGTGGTCCCGGTGCACTGCCGGCTCGGTGCCGTGCACGAGGTGCGGGACGCCGGGTTCGCGGTGTCCGTCGCCCGGCGGCCGCCGCCCGGCCCGCCCGCCGGCTGCGCCCCCTTCCACCGCGGGGTGCGCGAGGAGCTCGCCGAGGCCGGCGGGGCCGGCCCGCTGCCGCTGCGGCTGCAGTCGCTGCGCGGGCGGGCGTACGGCCGGGACCCCGACGCGTACTGGGCCGCCGGAACGGCACTGGTCTGGGAGGACCCCGACCGTCCGCTTCCCTGCGAGGAGCCCTTGCAGGGGGACCTATGACCGCCGCGAGCCCGGATCCACCCGGAGGAGTTCAGATGAACGAGGAGTGGCTCGTCTACCGGGGCGTCGGTGAGCCCCACGACGGCATCGACGCCCTGCCCGACCCGCCGCCCTGGCGGGACTTCGACGGCGGCCCGGTGACCGCCCCCGCGCCCGCCGCGGCCGAACCCGACAGCACCGCCACGCGCCGGCTCGGCGCCCACCGGCACGCCGCCGAACTCCACCGGCCCGAACCCGAGGAACTGGAGGCCATCAACGCCGCGCTCTACCTGCGCCGCCCGCTGCTGGTCACCGGCTACCCCGGCACCGGCAAGTCCACCCTCGCGCACGCCGTCGCCCACGAGCTGGGGCTCGGCCGGGTGCTCCGCTGGCCGGTGGTCTCCCGGACCGTGCTCCAGGAGGGCCTCTACCGCTACGACGCCATCGCGCGGCTGCAGGACGTACAGATCGCCGGGGGCTCCGGCCAGGCCGCGCCCGGCATCGGCAAGTACATCCGGCTGGGCCCGCTCGGTACCGCCCTGCTGCCCGCCGCCCGGCCCCGGGTGCTGCTCATCGACGAGCTCGACAAGAGCGACATCGACCTCCCCAACGACCTGCTGAACGTCCTGGAGGAGGGCGAGTTCGCGCTCCCCGAGCTGGAACGGGTCGCCGACCGCGAACCCGAGGTCGAGGTGCTCACCGACGACGGGGACCGGGTCACCGTCCGGGACGGGCGGGTGCGCTGCCGCGCCTTCCCGTTCATCATCCTCACCAGCAACGGCGAACGGGAGTTCCCCGCCGCCCTGCTGCGCCGCTGCATCCAGCTCAGACTGGGCCAGCCCGGCGAGAAGCGGCTCGCCACCATGGTCCGCGCCCACCTCGGGGAGGAGGCGGCGAGGCTCGGCGCCGAACTCATCAACGAGTTCCTCAGCCGGTCCCGTACCGAGCTCCTCGCCGCCGACCAGCTGCTCAACGCCATCTACCTCACCCACTACGCTGCGCCGCCCACCCGGGAGGACCTGGCCGACCTGCTCATCCAGCGCCTCGACCGCCCGAGGTGACGGGCCGTGACCGCCTCCGACGCAGCTCCCGATCCGCTCCCCGAGGCCCGTCCCGACGGCTCCGCCGACCCGGGGCCCGGACTGCGCGCCCTGGTCGGCGTCCTGCGGTCCGGCGGACTCGAGCCCGCCGCCGAGGAGCTCGCCGACGCCCTGTGGCTGGCCGTGCAGACCAGGGGAGCGGCCGGTACCGGCCCCTCGCCCGACGGGGCGGCGGACCGCCCGGCCGCGCCGCCGGGCACCTCCGACGGGCAGGACCCGCACCGGGACACCGACCGGGCCGGGCCCGTGCGCCCCTCCGCATCGCCGGAGGACGACCCGCTGAGCCTCTACGCGCCCGGCCGCCCGGGCGGCCCCGGCGGACCCGGCGGCCGCCCCGGGCAGCAGCCGGACGACCGGGCCGGGCTGCCGCCCGGCACGGTGGCCGTGCCGGTCCGGGTGCCCGCCGCGGCGGCGCTGCCCCGGATCCCGGACATCCAGCGCGCGCTGCGCGCCCTCCAGCGGCACCGGCCGCCCGCCCCGCCCGCCCGGCTGGTGCTGGACGAACCGGCCACCGCCGACGCCAGCGCCCGGGCGCTGGGCCAGGTCATCCCGGTGCTGCGGCCGGAGGCGCGGCGCGAGACCACGGTCCGGCTGGTGATGGACGCCTCGCCGTCGATGGCCGTGTGGCAGGACATGTTCGACGAGCTGCGGGCGGTGTGCGAGCGGCTGGGCGCCTTCCGGGACGTGCAGACGCACTACCTGCACCGGCTGCCCGACGGCACCCCGGCGGTGGGCCGGGGCCCGTCCCCGGACACCGGGGTGCGGTCCGCGGAGCAGCTCCGCGACCCCACCGGGCGGGGCATCACCATGGTGGTCTCCGACTGCACCGGGCCGCTGTGGCGGGACGGCCGGGCGCAGCGGCTGCTGCACCGGTGGGCCGAGTGCACCCCGTCGGTGGTCGTGCAGCCGCTGCCGCAGCGGCTGTGGGGGCGGACCTGGCTGCCCACCGAACGGGGCGCGCTGGCCCGGATGGAGGGCGCTCCGGGCGGGCTCCGCTTCCGGCCGGACCGGCCGCAGCCGCACGGTCGTCCGCCATGGGGGTCCCCCCTGGTCGAGCGAGGTCCAGAGCCCGGGGGCGGGCTGACCGTGCCCGTGCTGCCGCCGAACGCGCGGGCGCTGGGCGCGTGGGCCCGGCTGGTGGCGGGGCTCGGCTCCGGTCCGGTGCCGGCCGAGGTGGGCCGGGTGCTGGCCGCACACCCCGGCGCGCCCGCGCCGCCGCCACGGGCCGCCCGGCCGCCGCGCGAACTGGTGCGCCGGTTCCGCTCCACCGCCTCGCCGCGGGCCGTGCAGCTGGCGGTCTACCTGTCGGCGACCCCGCTGACCCTGCCGGTGATGCGGTTGGTGCAGCGCACGATGCTGCCGGACTCGGAGCCCTCGGACCTGGCGGAGGTGCTGCTCGGCGGGCTGCTGCGGCGTACCTCCGACCAGTGGTACGAATTCGTGCCCGGGGTGCAGGAGGTGCTGCTGGGGCCGCTGGGGCGGGACGAGGCCGCGCTGGTGCTCAAACACTGTTCCGAGTACGTGCTCCAGCACTTCGGGCGCGGGGTGCGGAACTTCCCGGCGCTGGCGGTGGCCCAGCTGACCGGGGTGGCGGAGGCGGAACGGGACGACGGCCCGGAGGCCGGGCCGGACCCGGGCGGCCGGGTGCCCCCGGCCCGGCTGCCGCAGGCCTTCGCCCAGGTCTCGGCCAAGGTGGTGCGCCGCTACCTGCCGGTGCCGCCGCCGGAGGCCCCGGCCCGGCCCGAGGTCCCCGGCCCCGACCGGGAGGCCGCCGTACGGGCCGCGCGGGCGCGGCTCGCCGCGCACGACCGGGACGGCGGCCAGCGGGCCCTGCACGAGGCGGTGGCGCTGCTGCGCCGGGCGGTGGCGGCGAACCGGGCGGAGGGGCGGGGCGTCGGGTCCGGCGAGGGAGCCGGGGGCGGAGCCCGGCAGCACCGGGCGGACCGCGCGGCCGACAGCGCGGCGGACCGGGCCGCGGACCGTGCGGCGTACGAGGCGGAGTACGAGCTCGCGGGCGCGCTGCTGCGGATGTGGACGGTGCAGCGGGACCCCGAGCTGCTGACCGAGGCGGAGCGGCTGGCCCGGCGGCTGGCCGGGCTGCCGGTCCCGGAGGCGCACGGGACGCCGGCCGGGACGGCGGAGCGGCCGCTCCGGGCGCGGGCCCGGGTGCTGCTGGGGCGGGTGCTCTGCGAGCGGGCCGGGGTGGCGGCCGGTGCGGAGGCGGCGGCGGAGCTGCTGACCGCCGCCGACGCCGAGTTCGAGGCGGTGGAACGGCTGCTGCCGGCGGACCGGGAGCTCCAGACGGATGCCGCGGTGCGCCGGGCGGAGGCCCTGGTGCGTCTTCACGGGCTGCGGGAGGACCCGGCTTACCTGCACACGGCGTACTCGGTGCTGGCCTTCCACGCGGGCTCCGAGCCGGACGGGGCCGGCACCGGGCTGGCGCTGGCGCTGGGCCGGGTGCTGCTGGCCCTGGCCGAAGGCGAGCCCGAGGCCGGACCGCGCACGGTCTGGGCCGGGCAGGCCGCGACCTGGCTGACCGCGGGACTGGCCGGGCTGGGCGGCGGCCCCGGTGGGGGGCCTGCCGCCGGACCTGCCGTGGGGCCTGCCGTCGGACCGGCCGTCGGACCCGCCGTCGGGCCCGCCGTCGGGCCCGGCGGCGGGCCGACGGACGGGCTGCCCGAGGCCGGCCCGGGGGCGGGTCCCGGGCGGCGGCTGGAACGCGCCGCGGCGCGGGTGGCGCTGGCCGGCGCCCTGCGCCACCTGCCGTCCCGGCTGGAGGAGGCCGTCGGGCAGCTGGCGACGGCCCTGGACGAGGCGGCCGGGGATCCCGAGGCGCGGCTCGCGGCCCTGGTGTGCCTGGCCCGGGTGCACCGGGCCCGCTACGCGCGGGACGGCGATCCGGCCGCGCTGGAGGCGGCGGGCGAGGCGTTCGGGCGGGCCCGGCGGCTGATCCCGCGCGACGCGGAGGCGTACGGGGAGCTGCTGCCGGAGTGGGGCGACGTCCTGCTGGACCGGGCCAGGGCGGCGGACGGGCGGCGGTTCGTGTCGGCGGCCGTCCGGGTGCTCCGGGAGAGCCGGGCCGCGGTGCCGCAGTCCGATCCCAGGGTCGGGCGCCGGCTGCTGCGGCTGGCCGGCGGGCTGCGGCTGCGGCACGACTACGAGGGTGACCCGGTGGACCTGCGGGAGGCGGAGTACCTGCTCGAACTGGCCGTGCGCACCAGCCCGGAGCCGCTGGACCGGGCGCGGGCCTGGCGGGAGCACGGGGACGTGCAGCGGGAGCTGCACGCCCACACCCGGGCTGCGGACCGGCTGGACCTGGCCGCCGACTCCTACCGGAAGGCATGGCGGGCCGCCCTGGAGGCCGACCGGGCCGGTCGCGGGGACACCGCGGCCCGGCTCGCGGCCCGGGTGCAGGAGCTGCGCGGGGAGGTGCTGGAGCTGCTGGGCCGGCCCCGGGCCGCGCTGGACGCGTACCGGGCGGCACTGGAGCTGTGGCAGCGGCTCGAAGCGGACCACGGCGGGACCGGCGCGGACGGGACCGGCGCGGACGGGACCGGCCCGGACCGGACCCGCCCGGACGGGACCGGTACGCCCGGCGGAGCGGACGAGGGCGGCGAAGCGGCCCGCCGGGAGGCGGTCCGCGCCCGGATCCAGGCCCTGGAGAGCCCATGAGCCAGAGTCCATGAGCCAGTCCATGAGCCAGGGCCCATGAGCCCCGCCGTTTCCCCGGCCCGGGCCGCGGGAAAGGGGAGTGGACCGCACAGTCGTACGACACAACTGGGGGAGATGAGCAGGATGGTGACCGACACTCAGCACACCGGCGGCGGCGTGACAGCCCGCCGGTGCCCCGGCGAGCTGCCGGACCTGTCCGGCTTCGACCTGGCCGCGCTCCGCGGCATCGACCACCCCGTCCTCGCCGAGGTGATCGAGAGCATGGTGGAGCGCGTCACCCACCCCGCGGAGATCCTCAACGCCTTCGACTCCGGAGTCGTCTGACCGGCCACCGGTTGACCACATTCCGCCGTTAGCCGCGCGCATCGGAAGGGCAGGGATGGGCAATCCGCCGGGACCGGCCCAGGGGGAGGCGGCCGGGGACGGGGGCACTCCCCGGGCTCCGTCCGGGGGCATCCCCGCCGGCCGGCGGCAGCCGGGGAAGAGAGGAGCAGGCGATGAGGCACACGACCGTGCGGCCCTCCGCGCTGCCCGCACACCACCGGCACGCCCCGTGGCCGTACCAGCGGCTGGACGTCCCGGCCCTGCGCGCGGCCGGGCACCGCCCGCACCCGGTGCGGCAGTTCGTGCTCAAGACCCGCAGCCGCTGCAACCTCGCCTGCACGTACTGCTACGTGTACGCGATGGCCGACCAGAGCTGGCGGGACCGGCCCGCCACGATGGCCCCGGCCACGGTACGGCTCGCCGCCCGCCGCATCGCCGATCACGCCACCGCCCACGAACTGCCCCGGGTGGACCTGGTCCTGCACGGCGGGGAACCCCTCCTCGCCCCGGCCCCGGAACTCACCGCGCCGGTCACCGAGATACGCGCCGAGCTGGCCCGCCGCTCGCCCGGGACCCGGGTCACCGCCAGCGTCCAGACCAACGGCACCCTGCTGACCCCGCGCCGCCTCGACGCGCTGGCCGCCGCCGGAATCCGGGTCGGCGTCAGCCTCGACGGCGGTCTGCCCGCGCACAACTCCCGCCGCGTGGACCACGCCGGGCGGCCGGGATTCGCCGCCGCCGCCCGCGGCCTGCGGCTGCTGGCCCGCCGCCCCGAGAGCTACGCCGGCCTGCTGTGCGTGGTCGACCCGGCCCAGGACCCGGTGGAGACGTACGAGTCCCTGCTCGGCTTCGGCCCGCCCGCGATCGGGCTGCTGCTGCCGCTGGCCAACTGGAGCACCCCGCCGCCCGGTTCCCGACCCGGTGCCACCCCGTACGCGGACTGGCTGATCGCCGTGTTCGAACGCTGGTGGCACGACGGCGTCCGGCGTACCCGCATCCGGCTCTTCGAGGAGATCATCGCCCTGCTGCTGGGCCTGCCCGCCGCCACCGAATCCCTGGGCCTGACCCCCGCCGCCACCGCGGTGATCGAGACCGACGGCGCACTGGAACAGGCCGATTCCCTCAAGTCCGCCTACGAGGGCGCCGCCGCGACCGGACTGCACCTGGCCCGGGACAGCTTCGACGACCTCCTCGACCACCCCGGGATGGCCGCCCGCCAGCTCGGCCGGGCCGCGCTCCCGGCCGGTTGCCGCTCCTGCGAACTGGTGGCGGTCTGCGGTGGCGGCCACTACCCCCACCGCTACCGCGAGGGCCTCGGCTTCCGCCAGCCGTCCGTCTACTGCGCGGACCTCCAGCACCTGATCCGCCACATGGCCGCCGCCCTCCACACCGCCGCCACGGCCGCCACCGGGGGGCCGGACCCGGCTCCGGAACCCACCGGGCCGGGCCGGACCGCCAGGACCGCCGCCGCCCGTACCCCCGCCCACCGGCCGGCCGGGGCCGGGCGGCCGGTCGCGGACCACCGGACCACCGCCGGCCACGACCGGGAGGCGACCTCATGACGGCGGACGACATCACGCGCGGCCGGACCCGGACCGGGACCGGGCCGGGTGTGCCCGGGCAGCGGCAGCCCGGGGCACCGGGCCCGCCCGTCCCCGCGCCCGGCGGCGGCGCGGCCGCCCGTCCCGCGGACACCCCTGCGGGGCGGGTCGTGCCCGGAGGGTTCCGGGTGTCCGCCCGCACCCTGCGGGCGCTCGCCTCCACCGAGCCCTCCCCGGAGGGGATGGCGCTGGTGCGGGACGTGCGGTGGTCCAAGCGGCTGGTGCTGCTCCGGGCCGTGCTCGACGCCGCGCCGGCCGGCGGGGAGGCCGGGGCCCACTGGGAGCTGCTGGAGGCGGCCGAACGGCAGGACCCCGGAGCCGTCCGCGACGTGCTGCTCTACCCCTCCACCGGGGTCTGGGCCGAGGAGACCCTGCGCCGGCTGCACGCCCCCGACGGCCCGGCCGCCGACCTGGCCCACCTCGGGTCCCTCGCCGCCGCGGCCGCCCTGCGGGCCGGCATCCCCTTCGAGATCACCCTGCGCCCCGTCCAGGGCCGCATCGCGCTGCCCACCCTCGGTCTGCTGCGCCCGCACCGGCTCGGCCCGGTCCCGCTCTCCGAGGGGGCCTGGGACCCGGACCATCCCGCCGTGCTGCCGCTGCACGCCCTGCCCGGCGGCCGCACCGCCCTCGACGACCTCGACCCGTACCGGGCCGTCCCCGGCAGCCCGGGACCCGTACGGCCCGCCCGCCGCCTCACCCCCAAGGGCCACAAGCGGTGGGACACCCAGTGGACCGGCGCCCTCACCCTGCTGGAGCGCTACGACACCGCGCGGGCGGGGGAGATCGCCGGACTGCTGCGCTCCGTCGTGCCGCTGGCCGGCGGCACCCGCTCCGCCGGCGCCACCCTCCCGGCCGCCGCCGGGTCCGTCCTCGTCCGCGGCCAGGCCCCGCCCGCCCTCGCCGCGACCCTGGTCCACGAGACCCAGCACGGCAAACTGGGCGCCCTCACCGACGTCCTGCCGCTGCACACCGGCGACGGGACCGCCCGCTACTGGGCGCCCTGGCGCGCCGACCCGCGCCCGCTGGAAGGGCTCCTGCACGGCGCGTACGCCCATCTGGCCCTGGCCTGCTACTGGCAGCGCGCCGCCCTCTACGGCGCCCGGGCCGCCTGGGCCTGTCACGCCCGCTGCCGCGCCCAGGTCGCCGCCGTCCTCCCCGTCCTGCAGAGCGAAACCCGACTCACCAAAGCCGGAAGGGAGTTCGTGGCGGCCATGGTCGAGGCCGAACGGACCATGGACGAACTGCCGCCCCCCGCCGACCAGCACGCCACCGCCCGCCGAGCCCTGGAACAGGAGCGCCGGGCCTGGTGCGAGGCACACCCCGAACTCGCCGCCTCCGCACGAGGTTGACGGACTGTGACCTGCGCTACATTTCTGTTCCCGCCCACACCCCGGACCCGAGGGAGAGGGAGACGGCCCGTATGACCCTCGCCGTGCAAGCCCAGCGCTTCGTCATCAGCTTCGCCGGGTTCAACCGCCCCTGGGCCGTGTGGATCGCCCACCGGCTGGAGGAACACGGCCACCGCGTCACCCTCCAGCGCTGGGACCCGCAGCGCAGCCCCGGACTCACCGAGGCCCTCGACGACCTCGCCCGGGCCGGCGGGAAGATCCTCGTCGTCCTCAGCGAACGCTACTTCTCGGCCGGCACCCACACCGAGGACGAGTGGAACACCGCCCTCCGTACGGTGACCGAGACGCACCCCCACCGGTTCGCCGCGGTCTCCCTCACCGACGCCCCGCTGCCCACCGCCGTGGCCGCGCTGGAGAAGACCGACCTGTGGGGCCTGGACGCGTACGAGGCGGAGTACCGGGTGCTCCGCCGGCTGGAGCTGCCCACCGACCGGGTCGGCGCCGAGAGCGGCCGCCGCGGCCCCCGCTTCCCCAACGACCCGCCCGAGGTCTGGGGCCGGGTGCCCCGCCGCAACCCCCGCTTCACCGGCCGCAACGACGTCATCGGCGCCCTCCGGGAAGCGCTCGCCGAAGCCCCGCCCGGCGCCTCCGTGGTGACCCTGCTCGGCCTGTCCGGCGTGGGGAAGACCCAGATCGCCACCGAATACGCGTACCGGTTCGCCTCCGAGTACGACGTGGTGTGGTGGGTGCCCGCCGAGGACCGCCCCACCCTCCGCGAGCGGCTCGCCGACCTCGCCCCCGAACTCGGCCTGCCGCGCGGCGCCGGAAGCTACGGCGAGCAGATCCGGGCCGTGCTCGAAGCCCTGCGCCGCGGCAACCCCTACAGCCGCTGGCTGATGGTCTTCGACGGCTGCGACAACCCCGACGACCTGACCGACCTGCTGCCCTCCGGCGCCGGAGACGTGATCATCACCTCCCGGAACCACGAATGGGCGTCCCGCCGCACCAACCTCGTGCAGGTCCCGCTCTACGCCCGGCCCGAGTCCATCACCTTCATCCGCCGCCGTGCCCTCCGCCTCACCGCCGAGGAGGCCGACCAGCTCGCCGAGGCCCTGGAGGACTACCCCCTCGCCCTCGACCAGACCGCGGGCTGGCTCGCCGACTCCCCGCTCACCGTCGGGGACTACCTGACCCTCCTCCAGCGCCGGCTGGACTCCCGCGAGGCGGTCACCGTCTCCGAGGACTACCCGCTGCCCTTCCCCACCGCGCTGGCCATACTCCTCAACAACGTCCGGGAGAACTTCCCCGACGCCCTCTCCCTGCTCCGGCTGTTCGTGTTCTTCGCGCCCGGCCGGGTGCCGCTGCGGCTGCTCCGCGAGTTCCCCCTCGACGACGTGCCCGAACAGCTGGCCGGGCTGATCAACGACCAGGTCCGGTGGAACGCGGCCCTCAACAAACTGGTCCAGTTCTCCGTGGTCCGGCTGGAGTACTCCGACCTGGCCGTGGAGGAGGGCGGCGGCGGCACCGAGACCGTGCAGCTGCACCGGATGGTGCACGGCATCGTCCGGGAGAACCTCGGCGAGGAGGAGGCGGACGCGCTCTCCCGCGCCGTCCGCCAGGTGCTGGCCGCCGCCGACCCCGGCCGGCCCACCGACTCCCGCCTCTGGCCCCGCTACGCCGAACTGATCCCGCACCTGGAACCGGCCGGGGTCCTCACCAGCTCCAACCCGCGCATCCAGAACTTCCTGCTGCGCTGTCTGCGCTACCTGATCCTGGCCGGCGAGTACCGGACCTGCCTGCGGCTGGCCGAACGGACCGACACCGCCTGGCGGGCCATGCTCGGCGAGCACCACGACCAGGTGCGGGAACTCAGCTACCACTACGGCGGCGCCCTGCGCATGCTCGGCCACTTCCGCCGGGCGGAGGTCCTCAGCAAGGCGATCGCCGACCGGCTCCGGGCCGAGCGCGGCGACCGGGACCTGGAGACCCTCCGCGCCATCAGCACGTACGCGGCGGTCCTGCTCAACACCGCCAAGTTCGAACAGGCCAGGGAGCTGCTGGAACACTGCTTCGTCTCCTACCGGGAACTGCTCGGCGAGGACGACTCCATGACCCTCAACGCCGAGAACAACGTGGCCGTCGTACTCCGCCTGCTCGGCCGCTACCAGGAGTCCTACGAGGCCGACCTCGACACCCTGCGCCGCCGCGAGCGGGTGCTCCGGGTCCGGCACATCGCCACCCTCTCCAGCGGCATCGGCTGCGCCATGGGCCTGCGCCTGATGGGCCGCTACCGGGAGGCCCTGGCCCGCCAGGAACAGGGCCTCAAGCTCAACGCGGCCGTGCTCGGCACCAACCACCCGCAGACCCTCCGCGCCGAACACAACCTCGGCCAGTGCCTGCGCCGCTCCGGCGACATCCCGGGCGCCGGCGCCCGGCTGCGCAGCGTCTGGGAACGCTCCACCCGCGTGCACGGGGCGGAGTTCCCCTGGACCCTGATGGTCGCCTCCGACTACGCCACCTACCTGCGGGAGTACGGGGACATCGAGGAGGCCCGCCGGATCTCCGAGGAAGTGGTCCGCGGCTACCAGACCCAGCTCGGCCTCGCCCACCCGTACAGCATCGGCACCGTCGGCAACCTCGGCCTGGTGCTGCGCGCCCAGGGCGAACGCGAGGCCGCCCTCAGCCTCTGCGAACAGGCCCTCGTCGGCATGCGCGGCGCCCTCGGCGACCGGCACCCGTGGACCCTGGGCTGCGCCGTCAACGCCGCGGGCTGCCGCAACATCACCGACCGCTTCGCCGACGCGCTGGACCTCAGCCGGGACACCCTGCGGACCGCGGAACGGGTCCTCGGCACCGACCACCCGATGACCCTCACCGCGCAGATCGCCCTCGCGGCCGACCTCCGCTCCACCGGCCGGATGGAGGAGGCAGCCAAGCACGAGGACGCCGGCCTGAAGTCCCTCGCCCGCACCCTCGGCCCGCAGCACGTCCACACCGTGTCGGCCCGTCAGCGCGTGCGCCCGTACTGGGACTTCGAGCCCCAGCCCTAGGGGGTGTCTTGCCGATCACGCCGGGTCCTAGCAGGCCGAAAGGGGGGCCTGTGTCGGCATGTCGGCCAGTTGTCCGGTTTCCGGATCATTCGCGAGACGCACACGGACCGGGCCTCCGGGATGATTCGCCGCGCCTCCGCGTGCAACAGGGTGAACGGGTAAGCGACTTAGCCCAACCCAAGGACGGTCCTGTTGCGCCGGAAACCCCTCGCACAGCTGCTCGCCGCCGCCGGTCTCATGGCCACCACCGTGCCCCTGCTCACCGCGACCCAGGCCACCGCCGCGGGCGCGGAGGCGGCGTACCTCAAGCAGAAGCCGAACTGGCAGCGCTGCGCCGCCGACCAGCCGGCCGCGTACGAGTGCGCCACCCTGAAGGTCCCGCTCGACTACCGGCGCCCCGAGGGCCGGAAGATCGACCTCGCGATATCCCGGATCAAGAGCACCAACCCCGCCAAGCGGCAGGGCATCCTGCTGTCCAACCCGGGCGGGCCGGGCGGGCCCGGCCTCGACATGCCGCTGCTGATGCACCAGCAGATGCCGGCGAACGTCCGGGACCAGTACGACCTCATCGGCTTCGACCCCCGCGGCGTCGGCAAGAGCAGCCCCATCACCTGCGGGCTCACCGAGGCCGAGCAGAACTTCGACCGCGCCTACCGGCCGGGGACCTACGCCGCCGACGTCGCCTGGGCGCGCACCGTCGCCGACAAGTGCCGCGAGAAGTCCGGCGACGTCCTCCGGCACATCACCACCCGGAATACGGCACGCGACATGGACACCGTCCGGGCCGTGCTGGGCGAGAAGAAGACCTCGTTCGTCGGCTACTCCTACGGCACCTACCTCGGCGCCGTGTACTCGCAGATGTTCCCGCAGCGCACCGACCGCTTCGTGCTGGACAGCGCGGTCGACCCGCAGCGCGCCTGGCGCGGCATGATCCAGGTGTGGGCGACCGAGGCCGAACCCGCATACCAGCGGTGGACCCGGTGGGCGGCCGAGCGGAACGCCGCCTATGGGCTCGGCAGCACCCCGGAGGCGGTGTCGAAGACCTTCTGGGGACTGGTGGCCCAGGCCGACCGGAAGCCGATCGACTTCTTCGGCAGCAAGCTCAAGGGCGACGACATCCGGGCCGGCCGGGCGCTCTTCTTCTACCCGCAGCAGGCATCCGACGTCATCAAGCAGCTCAAGGCCGCGGCCGAGGGCAAGCCGATGCCGAAGAACCAGGCCGCGGCCGACGACCTGAGGAAGCTGCTGCCCGGCACGCTCATCGCCGACGCGTACGCCGGCCGCGCCACGGGCGCGGAGCCCGGGGTGCCGGCGGACAACGGCAGCGCGGTCTTCTGGGCCGTGGTGTGCGGGGACACCGCAGCCTGGCCCCGCTACACCGAGCAGTACGCCCGGGACGCGGCGGCGGACAAGAAGAAGTACCCGCTGTACGGGGACATGGCCTCCAACATCAAGCCGTGCGCGTTCTGGGACCGGCCGGCCGAGGCGGCCACCCCCATGAACAAGCCGGCGAACGTGCTGACCGTCCAGAACGAGTGGGACTCGCAGACCCCCCTCGTCAGCGGCCAGGGCATGCACCGTGCCCTGAAGGGCTCCCGTATGGTGCTCGCGGCCGGCGGTGAGGGACACGCCGTGTACCTGTTCGACCCGCGCTCCTGCGTCAACGCCCCGGTGAACGACTACCTGGCCACGGGCCGGCTGCCGGCCAAGGACCTGACCTGCAAGAACCCGCCCGCCGATGCCTCGCGCCGGGTGGCCCCGAGCCCGTCCCAGGACCGGCAGCCGATGCCGTTTCCGCAGGGCACCCCGCGGTTCTGACCGCTCCCGCACAGCCCGAAGGCCCGGCCTCCCCGCGAAGGGGAGGCCGGGCCTTGTCGGTATGCCGTGGCTTCCGGGGCGCTTAGGCCTCGAAGACCTCGTTGACCAGCTGCGCCTGCTCGGCCTGGTGGCGCTTGGCCGAACCGACCGCCGGGGACGAGCCGTGCGGGCGGGAGATCCGGCGCAGGCGCTCGCCCGCCGGGATGTCCGCACCGACCGCCAGGTCCAGGTGGTCGATCAGGTTGAGCGCGATGAACGGCCACGCACCCTGGTTCGCCGGCTCCTCCTGCGCCCAGATGTACTTCGCGGCGTTCGGGTACTTGGCGATCTCGGCCTGGAGCTCGGCACCCGGCAGCGGGTACAGGCGCTCGATGCGGATGATCGCGGTGTCCGTGATGCCGCGCTTCTCCCGCTCGGCCTCCAGGTCGTAGTAGACCTTGCCGGCGCAGAAGACGACCTTGCGGACCGCGTTCGGGTCGACCGTGCTGTCGCCGATGACCGGACGGAACGAGCCGGTGGTGAACTCCTCCGCCTTCGACGCCGCGGCCTTCAGACGCAGCATCGACTTCGGGGTGAAGACGATCAGCGGCTTGTGGTGCGGGTTGTGGACCTGCCAGCGCAGCAGGTGGAAGTAGTTCGACGGCAGGGTCGGCATGGCCACCGTCATGTTGTTCTGCGCGCACAGCTGCAGGAACCGCTCGGGGCGGGCGGAGCTGTGGTCCGGGCCCTGGCCCTCGTAACCGTGCGGCAGCAGCAGGGTGACGCCGGAGGTCTGGCCCCACTTCTGCTCGGCCGAGGAGATGAACTCGTCGACGACGGTCTGCGCGCCGTTGACGAAGTCACCGAACTGCGCCTCCCAGAGCACCAGCGCGTCCGGGCGGGCCAGCGAGTAGCCGTACTCGAAGCCCATGGCCGCGTACTCGGAGAGCAGCGAGTCGTAGACGTTGAACCGGGCCTGGTCCTCGGAGAGGTACAGCAGCGGGGTGTAGTCCTCGCCGGTCTCCCGGTCGATCAGCACCGCGTGCCGCTGGCCGAAGGTGCCGCGGCGGGAGTCCTGGCCGGACAGCCGGACCGGGGTGCCCTCCATCAGCAGCGAGCCGAAGGCCAGGGTCTCGCCGAAGCCCCAGTCGATGGTGCCGTCGTCGATCATCGCCGCGCGGCGCTGCAGCTGCGGGAGCAGACGCGGGTGGACGGTGACGCCCTCGGGGACGCTCACCTGGGACTCGGCGATCCGCTTGACCACCTCGAAGGAGACGGCCGTGGGAACCGCGGTCGGGAACTCGGCCTGCGGCGTCGGCACCGGAGCGCCCACGAGCGGCTGCGAGGCGGCCTCGCGGACCTCCGCGAAGACCTTCTCCAGCTGGCCCTGGAAGTCCTGCAGCGCCTGCTCGGCCTCTTCCAGGGTGATGTCGCCGCGACCGATGAGGGACTCGGTGTACAGCTTGCGCACCGAGCGCTTCTTGTCGATCAGGTCGTACATCAGCGGCTGGGTGAACGCCGGGTTGTCCGACTCGTTGTGGCCGCGGCGGCGGTAGCAGATGAGGTCGATGACCACGTCCTTGTTGAACGCCTGGCGGAACTCGAAGGCCAGCCGCGCCACGCGGACCACGGCCTCCGGGTCGTCACCGTTCACGTGGAAGATCGGCGCCTCGATCATGCGGGCCACGTCGGTCGCGTACATGGAGGAACGCGAGGACTCCGGGGCGGCGGTGAAGCCGACCTGGTTGTTGATCACGACGTGGACGGTGCCGCCGGTGCGGTAGCCGCGCAGCTGCGACATGTTCAGGGTCTCGGCGACCACGCCCTGGCCGGCGAAGGCCGCGTCACCGTGCAGCGCGACGGGCAGGACGGTGAAGTCCGTGCCGCCCTTGTTGATGATGTCCTGCTTGGCGCGGGCCACACCCTCCAGGACCGGGTCGACGGCCTCCAGGTGGGAGGGGTTGGCGACCAGCGAGACCTTGATCTGCTCGCCGTCCAGGCCGGTGAAGGTGCCCTCGGCGCCCAGGTGGTACTTCACGTCGCCGGAGCCGTGCATCGACTTCGGGTCGAGGTTGCCCTCGAACTCGCGGAAGATCTGCGCGTAGGACTTGCCGACGATGTTCGCCAGGACGTTCAGGCGGCCGCGGTGGGCCATGCCGATGACGACCTCTTCGAGGCGGGCCTCGGCCGCGGAGTCGATGACCGCGTCGAGCAGCGGGATGACCGACTCGCCGCCCTCCAGGGAGAAGCGCTTCTGGCCGACGTACTTCGTCTGCAGGAAGGTCTCGAACGCCTCGGCCGCGTTCAGGCGGCGCAGGATGCGCAGCTGCTCCTCGCGCTCCGGCTTGGAGTGCGGGCGCTCGATGCGGTCCTGGATCCACTTGCGCTGCTTGGGGTCCTGGATGTGCATGAACTCGACGCCGGTGGTGCGGCAGTACGAGTCGCGCAGCACGCCGAGGATGTCGCGGAGCTTCATCATCGACTTGCCGGCGAAGCCGCCGACCGCGAACTCGCGCTCCAGGTCCCACAGGGTGAGGCCGTGCTCGGTGATGTCCAGGTCGGGGTGCTTGCGCTGCTTGTACTCCAGCGGGTCGGTGTCGGCCATGACGTGGCCGCGGACCCGGTAGGAGTGGATCAGCTCGAAGACGCGGGCGGCCTTGGTGACGTCGTCGTCGTGGCTGGCGTCGATGTCCCGGAGCCAGCGGACCGGCTCGTACGGGATGCGCAGGGCCTCGAAGATGCCGTCGTAGAAGCCGTCCTCGCCGAGGAGGTAGTTGGCGACGATGCGCAGGAACTCGCCGGAGGCCGCGCCCTGGATGACCCGGTGGTCGTAGGTCGAGGTCAGGGTCATGACCTTGGAGATGCCCAGCTTGTTCAGGGTGTCCTGGGAGGTGCCCTGGAACTCGGCCGGGTAGTCCATGGAGCCGACGCCCATGATCACGGACTGTCCGGGCATCAGGCGGGGCACGGAGTGCACGGTGCCCAGGCCGCCGGGGTTGGTCAGCGAGACGGTGACGCCGGTGAAGTCGTCCATCGTCAGCTTGCCGACACGGGCGCGGCGGACGATGTCCTCGTAGGCCTGCCAGAACTCGAAGAAGTTGAGGGTCTCGGCCTTCTTGATGCCGGCGACGACGAGCTGGCGGTCGCCGTTGGGCTTCACCAGGTCGATGGCCAGGCCGAAGTTCACGTGGTCCGGCTTGACCAGGGTGGGCTTGCCGTCCTTCTCCACGAAGGAGTGGTTCATCGACGGCATGGCCTTGATGGCCTGCACCATCGCGTAGCCGATGAGGTGGGTGAAGGAGATCTTCCCGCCCCGGGCGCGCTTCAGGTGGTTGTTGATGACGATCCGGTTGTCGAACAGCAGCTTCACCGGGACGGCGCGGACCGAGGTGGCCGTCGGCACGTCGAGGGAGGCGTTCATGTTCTTCGCCACGGCGGCGGCCGGGCCGCGGAGCGTCACCAGCTCGGGGCCCTGGGGGGCCTCGGTGGCGGGCGCGGCCTTGGCGGCGGCAGCGGGGGCGGGGACCTGAGCGACCGGGGCCGGTGCGGCGGCCGGGGTCTGGGAGGTGACAGTCACAGCAGGGGCACCAGAGGGGGTGGCAGGAGCAGGGGCAGGAGCTGACACGGGTGCAGAGGGCTGCGCGGCGCCGGCCGCCCCCGTGGCGGCTGCGTCGGCGGTCTGCACGGCCGGGGCGGGAGCGGCGGCGGCCGGAGCGGCCGGGGTCGCGGGCGCGGTCGCGTTGACGGTGGTGGCGGCCTGTGCGGAGGCGCCGTCCGTCGTCGTGGACTGCTCCGCCTTCACCGGGGCGGCAGCGCCCCCCGGCTTGTAGTCGGCGAAGAAGTCCCACCAGGCCCGGTCGACCGAGTTCGGGTCCTGGAGGTACTGCTGATAGATCTCGTCGACGAGCCACTCGTTGGCACCGAAGCCCGAGACAGGGGTCTTCCCGCCCTCTGCTGCTTCGGTCGTGGTGGTCGGGTTACTGGGGGACTGTGGCGACACGGCGGCAACCGCCCTCTTCCGCTTCACAAGGTATGGACAGCGGGAATAAAGGCTACGCCTCCCCGGCGGTCAGATGCAGGCCGGGCGAGACTTACGTCGCGCAGGTCACATCGAACGGCGGGTTTCGAGGTCTGGAATGGCGGGAAACAAGCGTGGTTCGGGTAGGGGGCAGCGAGGTTGCGACCCCCTGGCTTCGCACCCCTGACGCATCCCCGGCACATGTGGCCGAGATCATCTCCGTACCTCCTCGAACCCTACGTCAACCTGAGGGTTTAGGACTCCCCGGAAGGGTGACCAGGATCCGGCAGCCGCGAGAGGATTCGGCCACCCCGATGTGACCGCCGTGCAGCTCCACCGCCCAGCGGGCGATCGCCAGGCCGAGTCCGGTGCCCCCGTCGCCGCTGCCCGGCAGGCCGGCGCTGCCCCGGTTGAACCGTTCGAAGACCCGGTGCCGCTGCCCCTCGGGGATACCCGGGCCCTCGTCGATCACCTCCAGGCTGAGGCTGCCGGGGATGTCGCCGCCGCGGGCGCGGACGGTGACCCGGCCGTGCTGCGGGCTGTGCTTGACCGCGTTGTCGATCAGATTGGCCACCACCTGGTGGAGCCGCTCCGCGTCCGCGACGGCGGTCAGGTCCGGCGGGTACACGTCCAGGTGCAGGTGGACGTCCTTGCGGGTGTGCCGGCCGGAGCCGGAGGCGAGCATCGCCCGCTGCCCGGCGGCCAGCCCGGCCTCCTTGAGGACCCCCGACAGGTACGGCCACACCTCGAAGCGGCGGGCCTTGAGCGGAACCACCCCGTTGTCCACCCGGGACAGGTCCAGCAGGGTCTCCACGAGCCGGCCCAGCCGCTCGGTCTGCTTCAGCGCGGTCCGCATGGTCTCGGGATCGGCGGCCGAGACCCCGTCGACCACGTTCTCCAGCACCGCCCGCAGCGCCGCGATCGGGGTTCGGAGCTCGTGGGACACGTTGGCGACCAGCTCCTTGCGGTGCCGGTCCACCGCCTCAAGGTCGTCGGCCATCACGTTGATGGTGGCGGCCAGGTCGCCCAGCTCGTCGCGCCGGTCCGCGCCCCGCACCCGCCGGGTGAAGTCGCCCTGGGATATCGCGCGGGCGACCCTGGTCATGTTGTCCAGCGGCGCGGTCAGGCCGTGCGCCACGAACTGGGTGATCAGCATCGAGGCGATCACCGAGAAGACCGTGATGAACCGGACCTCGGTCTTGGTCCGCAGCGCCACCATCAGCAGGCCGGTGGTGATGAACACGGAGACGACGACCAGGGTGCCGAGCTTGGTCTTGATCGAGAACGGGGAGAACGGCCGCAGCCCCTGCCCCGTACGGGTCACCCGTGCCGCAGCCCGGGCCCGTGCCCGGGACGCCGCCGTCCCGGCCGCCGTACGGGCGAAGCGCTCGGCCCGGGCCGCGCGCTCGGCGCGGGCCGCGCGGACCGTACGGCGGCCCGGCCGGGCGGGGCGGGCGGTCACGGACCCGCCGGGGTCTCCAGGGCGTACCCCACACCGTGCACCGTACGGATCCGCTCTGCGCCGATCTTCCGGCGCAGCGCCTTGATGTGGCTGTCGACCGTACGGGTGCCGGACGCGTCGGCCCAGTCCCACACCTCGGCCAGCAGCTGCTCCCGGGAGAGCACCGCCCGCGGGGTGCCGGCCAGGCAGACCAGCAGGTCGAACTCGGTGGGGGTCAGGTGCACGTCCTCGGTGTGCACCCGGACCCGGCGCTGCGCGTGGTCGATCTCCAGGTCACCCAGGCGGAGGGTGGAGCCGCGCGGGGTGGTGGCCGCCTCCGTGGCCCGCTCCACCCGACGCAGCAGCACGTGCACCCGGGCGGCCAGTTCGCGCATGGAGAACGGCTTGGTCATGTAGTCGTCCGCGCCGACCCCGAGGCCGACCAGCATGTCGGTCTCGTCGTCGCGGGCGGTGAGCATGAGCACCGGGACGGGCCGGTGGGCCTGCACCCGGCGGCAGACCTCCAGACCGTCGAATCCCGGCAGCATCACGTCGAGGACCAGCAGCTCGGGCTGCCAGCTCTCGGCGGCCGCGACGGCGGCCGGGCCGTCCCCGGCGGTCTGCACCTGGAAGCCCTCGGCGCGCAGCCGTGCCGCGATGGCCTCGGCGATCGTCTGGTCGTCCTCGACGACGAGGACCCGCCGCTGGGCGCCGGGGGTCGCCGCGCCGCCGTTCTGCGTGGTGTGTGTCTGATCCATCTTCCCGCCCCGGTAGTCAGGTAATGGGGTGCAGCGTAGAGGAGCCTCCGGCCTGCGGCTATGTGGGGTCTAGGCCGGATTCCGGCCGAGATGGATCACGTCCGGGACACCTCGGGCAACCGGTACCTCTTCGGTCCGTACTGAGCTGAATCCGGCATTCCGCAAAGCCTCCTCGAAGGCGGTGGAGGGCTGTGCCGACCACACGGCCAGCACTCCTCCGGGGGTCAGCCGGTCCCGGCAGGTGGCGAGTCCTGAAGCGGAATAAAGGCTCCGGTTGTCCTCGGTGACGGTCCAGTCGGGGCCGTTGTCGATGTCCAGGCAGAGGGTGTCATAACGGTCGGAGGACGACATCAGGTGGTCTACCAGGTCTGTGTGCAGGATCGTTACCCGGGGATCGGCGAGGGCGGCCCCGGAGATGCTCCCGAGCGGCCCCGTCCGGTGCCAGTCGATGATCGCCTGCTCACGCTCGGCGACGACGATCCGCCCCCAGCGGTCCTGCGCGGCGGCGTGCGCGAGCGAGAAGCCGACGCCGAGTCCGCCGATCAGGACGGAGGGGCGGGTGTGGTCGGAGGCCGGCCGGTCCGGGGGGTCCGGCAGATCCCGCCGGTCCGGGAGGTCCGGCGGGTCCGGCCGGCCGAGGGCGGCGTACGCGGCGTCGACGAGCAGTCGTTCGGAGCGGCCGTCGGAGGTGTCCATCAGGAAGCAGCCGTTGGCGATGATCCCGTAGGTCGGGCCGGTGCGACGGAGCACGACCTCGCCGTACGGGCCGGTGCGGCGGTCGAGCGTGACGGTCTCGGACGGAATGCGCGCGGTCGGGACGGTCTCTGTCATGTGATCTCCAACGCGCCCGCGCCGCACCGTGTTCCTGCGGTCACGCTGGATGACGGGGTCAGGGGAGCGGGACGAGGTCGATGATGCGCGCCAGGGCCGGGGGGACGTCCGGTCCGCCCGTGACCACCTCGCGGCCCTCCGCGACGAGGGCGTAGCGGAAACCGTCAGGTCCGGGGTCCGTGGCACCCGGCTGGATCCGCTCCAGCTCCGGGAAGCCGGCCGCCGCCACCGCCGCCCGCAGTTCGGCCAGCCGGTCCGGGGTCAGCCGGCCGGTGCCCACCGTCGCCCCCACCTTCAGCTGCAGGTACGACCCGTCGGCCTTGACCAGCACGCTCTCGTGCACCCCGGCGAAACCACCGCTGCGGGTGACGTTGACGAGGCGCTCTGCGGCGGGTGACGGCGCCGGAGTGGTCGGCGTGGCCGAGGCGGTCGGGGTGGCCGAGGCGGTCGGGGTGGCCGACGCGGAAGGCGGAGCGGGCCGTGGGGCGGTGGCCGTGGGGCTGCCCGGCGCGGGTGCGGCGTCGGGTTCCGGCGTCGTGCACCCTCCCAGCGCCAGTACGAGCACGCAGGCCGCGGCACCGGCACCCGCCACGGCGCGGGCACCCGCACGGGCCGCCCGGCAGAATCCGCCCACACCCCACCCCCGTAAGGTCACAGTCGACGGGACGAGTATGGAACCCGCCGCCCCCGCGGGGAAGCGTGCGGAACAGACGGAACACTGGAACCACCCGGAGGCCGACCATCAGCCGCGATCCACGGTGGCGCGTTCCGCTCCTGCCCGCAGTCACCGCCCTCGCCCTCGGGCTGTGGGGCCTCGAACGGGGCCGGAGCATGTGGCGCGACGAGTCCGTCACCTGGCAGGTGGCCCACCGCCCGCTCGCCGACCTGTGGGGCCTGCTCGACCGGGTCGACGCCGTGCACGGCCTCTACTACCTCCTCCTGCACGGCCTCTTCGCCCTCTGGGACGGCGGCCTGTGGACCCTCCGCCTCCCCTCGGTCGCCGCCACCGCCCTCGCCGCGGCCGGGGTCGCCGCCGTCGGCCGCCGCCTGGCGGGCGACCGCGCGGGCCTGTGCGCCGGTCTGCTGTACGCCGTGCTCCCGCCGGTGCAGATGTACGCCCAGGAGGGCCGCTCGTACGCGCTCGTCGCCGCGGCCGTGATCTGGTCGACGTACGCGCTGCTGCGCGCCCGCTGGGTCGCCTACACGGCGCTGCTCGTGCTCGCCTGCTGGCTGCACGAGTTCGCGGTCCTCGCCCTGCTCGCGCACGCCTTCACCGGCCGCCGCTCCCGCGGCTGGCGGTGGAGCGCCGCCGCGGTCTGCGCCCTGCTGCTCCCGCTGGCGGTGCTGAGCGCCGGGCAGGCCGGGCGGCAGCTCGGCTGGCTCGGCCGGCCGAGCGTCGCGGACTGGGCGGCGTACGCGGTGGTCGTGGCGGTCTCCCTGGCCTGCGCCCGGGGGGCGGACCGGGAGCTGGTGCGGGTGGCGCTTCCGCTGGCCCTGCTCCCGGCCGGGCTCCTGATGACCGTCTCCCTGGTCAACCCCTGGTACGTCGACCGGTACGTCCTCTACTCGCTGGCCGGTGTCGCCCTCCTCGCGGGCGCCGCCCTGCCGCGGCTGCGGCCGCGCGTCTGGATCCCGCTCACGGCCGCCCTCGCCGCGGCCTTCCTGCCCTGGAGCCTGTGGCTGCGCACGCCCGAGAGCCGCAAGGACGACGCGCTCGCCGTCGCCGAGGCGGTCCGGGCCACGGCCCGCCCCGGCGACGCCGTCCTCTTCCTGCCGTCCCGTCGCCGGGAATGGCTGCTGTCCTCCCCGGACGTCTACGCCGGGCTGCAGGACCTGGCTCTGGACCGGACCCCCACGGCCTCCCGCAGCCTGTGGGGCACGGAGCTGCCCTCGACGGAGATCCGGACCCGGCTGGCCGGGGCCGGCCGGGTCGTGGCCCTGTTGGACCCGGCGGACCAGCCGCGCGACCCGTACCCGCGGGAGGCGGTCAAACGGCAGACGCTGGTCGCGTACTTCGACCTGTGCTCGATCCGGGAGGTGCGGGGTGCCCGGGTCGCGCTCTACGCCCGCCAGGGGGAGTGCGGCTGACCTTGACCGAGTCCGGTCGGGGCATCAGGCCGGGTCGAAACCGGTTGGCCGGCCACCCGCCCCGGGCGAGGATGGGCCGCCACCCGTCCGTGATCTTCCGCCCGGAGCCGCCCGATGTCCGCAGATCCCCGCCCCCTCGGCCACCCGCTCGTCTCCGCCGAATGGCTCGCCGACCGGCTCGGCGATCCCGGCCTCGTCGTCCTCGACGCCTCGGTCGGCGCCCACCGGGGGACCGCCCGGCGGATACCCGGCGCCCGGCCCTTCGACCTCGACGGCGCACTCTCCGACCACTCCTCGCCCGTACCACACACCATGCCGTCCGCGGCCGCCTTCGCCGAGGCGGTGCGCGCCCTCGGCGTGGACGACACCAGCGCGGTGGTGGCCTACGACGCCGCCGGCGTCTACTCCAGCGCCCGCGCCTGGTGGATGCTGCGCGCGATGGGCTTCGACCGGGCGGCCGTCCTGGACGGCGGCCTGCCCGCCTGGGAGGCGGCCGGTCTGCCGGTGGAGCGACGGCCGGCCTCGTACGAGGGACCGCGCGGCTCCTTCACCGCCCGGCCCCGCCCCGGACTGCTGGCCGACAGCGCCGAGGTGCTCACCGCGCTCGCCGACCCGGCCGCCACGGTCCTCGACGCCCGCAGCCGCGGCCGTTTCGCCGGCACCGCCCCGGAACCCCGCCCGGGCCTGCGCCCCGGCCACATGCCGGGAGCCCGCAACCTCCCCTTCACCGAGCTCCAGACCTCCGACGGCCGGATGCTCCCGGTGCCGGAGCTCCGTGCCGCCCTCGCCGCCGTGGCTCCCGCCACGGACCGGCTGTTCTTCAGCTGCGGCTCGGGCGTCACGGCCTGCGTCCTGGCCCTGGCGGCCGACCTGGCCGGCCACCGGGACCTCACGGTGTACGACGGCTCCTGGAGCGACTGGGGCCGCGAGTCGGACCTGCCGGTCACCACCACCGGCTGACGGGCCTGACCGGAGGCGGCGGCTTCAGCCGGCCGGCCGAAGCGCCTTCGGGGACCCCAGGAGAGCCGCGGGCAGATAACCGGACCGGACGGCGGGCTCCCAGCCGTGCACCTGGACGGCGAGGGCGGCGAGGGCCAGGGTGCCGACCGGCAGCAGGCTCCGGGGAGCCGGATCGGCTCCCACTGCGTCCCGGTGCTCGGCGAGCCGGGCCGCGAGCGCCTGCTCGAAGGCGTCCCGGTCGTCGTCCAGCAGGACCCGGAGCAGGCGCTGGTCCTGCGTCAGCGGGCCGGCCGCGTCCAGCTTCCGGGCGGCCTCGGCGCGCTCCTCGGCCGTCGGCTTGCACAGCGTCACGGTGGGCCAACTGCCGGGCCGGTGCCCGCCCGACGGGGTCAGGTAGCCGCACAGCGCGTCCATCGCGGCGAGGTCCGCCGGATCCGACACCGACTCGTGGCGGGAGTAGGGGACCCCGTCCCGGACCGCGGGCGCGTAGTCGCTGCGCAGGAGCAGGCCGCTGACCCGCTCCCACTCCCACACCAGGCCGCTCACCACGCAGATCGCGAAGGCGTCGAGCCAGTCCGCGGCCGTGGCCGCCCGGTCGGTCATGTGGTCGAAGGCGATGTCCATGCTGCTGAGCTCATCGTCGATGAGCGGGAAGCGGATCTCCTGGTCACCTTCGGGGAAACAGCCGACGCTCATCACGCCCAGCGAGCACTCCGCCGCCGTCCACAGCGCGGCGCGCGCCGGGATGTCGAGCACGAGGCCACCGGCGGGCTCCTCCGCGGCGGCGCGGGCGGCGACGTGGTCGAGGAGCTCGTCCCGCATCCGGTCCAGCTCGTCCAGCCGCGCGCTTCCGTACCGGAGGTCGTACCACCGGTCGTAGGTACGCGATGTGATGCCCTCCAGCGCCCGCGCGATCCGCTCCCCGTCGACTTCGTGCACCGCCACTTCCCGCGCCACCGTCGTCCCCCTCCGCGTCCCTTGATCGTTCCAGCCGTCGCGGACGCTACCAGCGGCCTCGGACACCGCCCCGGCCCCGGCCCCGGCCCCCGCGTCCCGGCATCCGATGGCTGTTCGCCTCAGGCGAACGGGCGTTGGGGAACAGTCTCGGGCTCCGATGCATTGAGTCCGTGTAGCTCAACTTCACTGCCGGAGGGAAGATCATGGCTTCGACGTCCGTAACGCTCACCCTGCCCGTGCTGCCGCTTGACGACGAGGTCGTGCTGCCCGGCATGGTGGTTCCGCTGGACCTGACCGACGCCGAGGTGCGCGGGGCCGTCGAGGCCGCGCAGGCGGCCGTCAGGAGCGGGAAGCCCCGGGTCCTGCTCGTGCCGCGGGTCGACGGGAAGTACGCCGGCACCGGTGTGCTGGGAACCGTCGAGCAGGTCGGCAGGCTCTCCGACGGTGATCCCGGGGCGCTGATCCGCGGCCTCGGCCGGGTGCGGATCGGCGCCGGCACCACCGGCCCCGGCGCCGCCCTCTGGGTCGAGGGCGAGACCGTCGAGGAGCGGGTGCCCGACCCGCTGCCCGGGGCCGTCACCGAACTGGTCAAGGAGTACAAGGCGCTCGCCACCAGCTGGCTGAAGAAGCGCGGCGCCTGGCAGGTCGTGGACCGGGTGCAGGGCATCGAGGGCGTGGGCGCCCTCGCCGACAACTCCGGGTACTCCCCGTTCCTGACCGTCGCCCAGAAGGTGGAGCTGCTCGAGACCGGCGACCCGGTCGCCCGCCTGAAGCTCGCCGTCAAGTGGCTCAGCGACCACCTCGCCGAACAGGACGTCGCCGAGTCCATCGCCAAGGACGTGCAGGAGGGCGTCGACAAGCAGCAGCGCGAGTTCCTGCTGCGCCGTCAGCTGGAGGCGGTCCGCAAGGAGCTGCGCGAGCTGGGCGGGGAGAAGGAGGGCGAGGAGGCCGACGACTACCGCAGCCGGGTCGAGGCCGCCGACCTCCCCGAGAAGGTGCGCGAGGCCGCCCTCAAGGAGGTCGACAAGCTGGAGCGGTCCAGCGACCAGAGCCCCGAGGGCTCCTGGATCCGGACCTGGCTGGACACCGTGCTGGAACTGCCCTGGAACGAGCGCACCGAGGACGCGTACGACATCCGCGGCGCCCGCGCCGTGCTCGACGCCGAGCACTACGGGCTGGACGACGTCAAGGACCGGATCACCGAGTACCTCGCGGTCCGCAAGCGGCGCGGCGACCGCGGCCTCGGTGTCGTCGGCGGCCGCCGCGGAGGGGCCGTGCTCGCCCTCGTCGGCCCGCCCGGCGTCGGCAAGACCAGCCTCGGCGAGAGCGTGGCGCACGCCATGGGCCGGAAGTTCGTCCGCGTCGCGCTCGGCGGCGTCCGCGACGAGGCCGAGATCCGCGGCCACCGCCGCACCTACGTCGGCGCCCTGCCCGGCCGGATCGTCCGGGCCATCAAGGAGGCCGGGTCCATGAACCCGGTCGTGCTGCTCGACGAGATCGACAAGGTGGGCTCGGACTTCCGCGGCGACCCCGCCGCCGCCCTCCTGGAGGTCCTGGACCCGGCGCAGAACCACACCTTCCGGGACCACTACCTGGAGGTCGAACTCGACCTCAGCGACGTGGTCTTCCTGGCCACCGCCAACGTACTGGAGGCCATCCCCGAGGCCCTGGCCGACCGTATGGACCTGGTCCGGCTGGACGGCTACACCGAGGACGAGAAGGTCGTCATCGCCCGCGACCACCTCCTGCCCCGGCAGCTGGACCGGGCCGGCCTCGGCGCCGACGAGGTCACCCTGGAGGAGGGAGCCCTGCGCAAGCTCGCCGGGGAGTACACCCGGGAGGCCGGCGTCCGGAACCTGGAGCGGGCCGTCGCCCGGCTGCTGCGCAAGGTGGCCTCCCAGCACGAGCTGGGGGAGCGCGAACTGCCCTTCGCCATCGGCGAGCAGGACCTGCGCGGGCTGCTCGGACGTCCCCACCACGTGCCGGAGTCCGCGCAGGACCCGGCCGAGCGGCGGACCGCCGTACCCGGCGTGGCCACCGGCCTCGCCGTCACCGGCGCCGGCGGCGACGTGCTGTTCGTGGAGGCCTCCCTCGCCGACCCGGAGACCGGCGCGGCCGGGCTGACCCTGACCGGCCAGCTGGGTGACGTGATGAAGGAGTCCGCGCAGATCGCGCTGAGCTTCCTGCGGTCGCACGGCGCCGAGCTGGAACTGCCGGTCACCGGACTGAAGGACCGCGGGGTGCACATCCACTTCCCGGCGGGCGCGGTGCCCAAGGACGGACCGAGCGCGGGCATCACCATGACCACGGCGCTCGCCTCGCTGCTCTCCGGACGGCAGGTTCGCACCGACGTGGCGATGACCGGCGAGGTCTCGCTGACCGGGCGGGTGCTGCCGATCGGCGGCGTCAAGCAGAAGCTGCTGGCCGCGCACCGGGCGGGGATCACGACGGTGATCATTCCCAAGCGGAACGAGGCCGACCTGGACGACGTCCCGGCGGAGGTGCTGGAGCGCCTGGAGGTGCACCCGGTGACCGACGTGCGGCAGGTGCTGGAACTCGCGCTGAAGGACGCGGAGCTCGCCGTCACCGCCGCCGCCTGACCCCGCCCCCTCCTCCTCCCCTTCTCCTCTTCCCCTTCCCCTCCCCTTCCCCTGACCGGGGGCACGGGACGGCCCGGACCCGCCCGCTGCGGGTCCGGGCCGTCCCGCTGGGAAATACTGGTGCCTCAACACACCACGGATGGGAGCGGTACGTGCACGGGAGTGAAGACCAGGAGTTCCTCGCACTGGAGCGGGAGCTGTCCGTCTTCCTTCGGCGGGCCCGCGCATCCTCCGGAGAGATGGCCCGCGAACTCCATCCGGAGCTGGAGCCGGCCGCGTACGGGCTGCTCGTACGGCTGGAGGACGCGGGCAGGCAGCGGGCCACCGACCTCGCCGCCTACTTCGGCGTCGGCAAGGCGACGATGAGCCGTCAGCTGCGCGCGCTGGAGGACCTCGGGCTGGTCGCCCGCGAACCGGACCCGGCGGACGGCCGGGCCTTCCTGGTCGGCCTCACCCCGGAGGGCCGGGAGAGGTTCCGAGAGGTCCGGGACGCCCGGCGGGCCCGCTACATGCGGAAGCTGGCCGACTGGGACCGCGGAGAGGTGGCGGAGCTGGCCCGCCTGCTGAACCAGCTGAACGAGGGCGCGGAGTAGGCGGCGGCCGCGGTCATCCCGCCACGGCCGTACGCAGCCCCAGCGCGACCAGCACCACCGCGCTGACCCGGGCGACCGCGGCCCGGAACCCGGGCCGGCGCAGGGCCCGCACCGCTCGCCCGACCAGCAGGCTCCAGCCGAGCAGCCAGAGGGCGATCAGCAGGGCGTGCGCGGTGGCCAGCACCACGATCTGCCCGGCGAACGGGCGGGCGGGCACGACGAACTGCGGGACCAGGGTCAGGTAGATGGACGCGGCCTTGGGGTTGAGCACGTTGGCGAGGAGGGCCTGGGAGTAGGTCCCCCCGCCGCGCGCCCGGACCGGGCCGATGAGCCGGCCGAGGCGGCGGAGGCGGGGGCGGGCCCGTACGGGATGCTCAGCCTGCCGGGCCTGCCGGGCCTGCCGGGCCTGCCGGGCCTGCCGGGCCTGCCGGGCCGCGGAGTACCAGGTCCAGCCCCCCAGGCCGACGAGGTAGCAGGCCCCCGCGATCCGTACGGCGGTGAAGGCCCCCGCCGTATGCATGACCAGCGCCGACAGCCCGGCCACCGCCAGCGCGGCGTGCACGTAGAGGCCGGTGACGGTGCCGAGGACCACGGGCAGCGCCTGCCGGCGGCCGCCGTCGGTGACCCGCTGGACCAGCAGCGCCAGGCTGGCGCCGGGGGTGGCGGCGAGCGGCAGGACGGCCAGCAGGAACCCGGCGACGGCATACGGATGCACGTACACGGACCGGCCCGGCCCTACAGCACCACGCGGAAGTGCGTGGTCAGGCGCCGGTCCTCGCCCAGTACGTGGAAGGCCAGGCCGGGTGGCTGCTCGCGGTCGGCCGGCCGGTCGCCCTCCCAGGGCAGCCGCAGGGTCCAGGTGACGGCCGGCCCGACGACCAGCGGGCGCCCGGCGAACGTCGAGGCGGCCGCGGTGTGGGCGTGGCCGGTGAGGACCGCGGCCACGCGGGGGTGCGCGTCGAGCAGCACTGCCAGCCGTTCGGGCCGCTCCAGCCGGGAGGAGTCGGGCAGCGGGTGGTACAGGTCGACCGGCGGCTGGTGGAAGGCGAGCAGCGCCGGGGTGTCGTCCGGCAACCCGCTCAGCGTGCGGTCGATCCAGTTCGCCGTCACGTCGTCCAGGACACCGTGGTCCTGCCCCGGCACGGTGGTGTCGCACATCAGGACGGCGGTGCCGGCCACCTGGTGGACCCGGTTGACCGGAGCCTCCGAGGGCTCCTCGCCGAGCAGGGCCTTCCGGAAGGCGGGCCGGACGTCGTGGTTGCCCGGGCAGGTGAGCACCGGGAAGGGCGCGTCGAGCAGCCGGGCCGCCTCCTCGTACTCGGCCTCGGTGCCGTGGTCGGCGATGTCTCCGGTGACGAGCAGGGCGTCGACCGGGCGGGGCAGCGCCCGCAGGTGGTCCATCACGCGTGCGGCGCGTTCGGTGGCGCGGCGGCTGCCGTCCAGGTGCAGGTCGCTGATCTGCGCGAGCAGCAGTGTGGCCATGGCCATCCCCCTAATGGAAACCAATTGATTTACCGTTAGCGATCCTGACCCTAGGGTGTGGGGAGACGGGAGATCAAGAGCGCACGAGACCCGGGACGGGACTGGGAGGCAGTCAGGTGGAGACGAGGACGGCGCCGCGCGCGGAACACCGCCGGCCGGCCCTGGAGCTGGCGAGCACCATCCGCCACGACGGTTCGGGCGGGGTAGCCGACGACCTGGCCACCGTCGAGGGCCTGGCCTCCTGGCTGCGCGAGCAGGACGGACTGCTCCCGGCGGGGGTGCTGCCGCCGACGGCGGACGAGCGGCTGCGGGAGGAGGTCACCGCCCTGCGCCGGGCGGTACGCGCCCTGTTCGCGCGCGCGGTCAGCCCCGCGCCGCCCAGCCCGGCGGACGCGAACCGGCTGATGCCGGTCGAGGAGGCACTGGCCGCACTCAACACGGCGGCGGCGCTGGACCCGGTGGTCCCGCGGCTGACCTGGCCGGCCGGCGAGCGGCCCACCGCCGGCCTGGCGCCGGCGGGCGGCGGTGGCGCCGACTCCCGGGCCGGGCTGCTGGCCGCGCTGGCCCGTGCGGCGATCGATTTCCTGAGCGGCCCGGAAGGGGCGCAGCTCCGCGCCTGCTCGGCGCCCCGCTGCGTCCGCTACTTCCTGCGCACCCACGGCCGCCAGGCCTGGTGCAAACCGTCCTGCGGCAACCGGGCCCGCGTGGCCCGCCACGCCGAACGCCACCGCCCCACCCCCTGACCCTGCGGGACCCGGCTCCACCGAAGGTGTGGGCGCGGCTCCGCTGAGGTGTGGGCAGGCGTGCCGCCCTGCGGCACGCCTGCCCACACGGCGGTGCGGTACGGCACGCCTGCCCACACGGCGGTGGCTGCGCGGCCGCCCCGCCGGGGGCGTCAGAGCTCGGCGTAGAGCGCCGACGCGTCGTCGTGCTGCTTCCAGCGGGGCCGGACCTGTGACGGGCTCGATTCCAGGGCGCGGACGCGGTCGATCAGGCCGGCCGCCCCCTCCTTGCGGAGCACGGCCATGCAGGCCGCCCAGTCCCCTTCCCGGAACGTGTCCGTCCACCGGCTCGCGCCGTCCGTCAGCGCCGCCACCGCCCGTACCCGCTCCCGCGGCGTCCGCCCGGTCACCGCCCGCCCGGCGACCGCCGGATCCGCCGCCGCCGTGAAGAACGCGCCCTCCCGCCCGTACGCGTTGCGCAGCGCGTCCGTCGCCGCGTGCGAGCGCAGCACCTCCGCGGGGACGTGGTCCAGCCGGTCGTCCCGGACCGCCGTCACCCCGCCCTCCGGCGACTCCAGCAGCAGCACCGAATCGGAGAGCACCAGGTGCTCGACGTACGCCTCGTCCCAGCGGACCGCGACCACCGTCGCCTGCGGGGTCCGGGTGTGAGAAAGGTCACAGGAGTCCCGGTGTCCGGCCGCCGTGCCCGCGATCGCCTCCGCCAGGACCTCCATCAACGGCATGTCCCGCCGTGAACCGGACAGTTCGGTCAGCCGGCCGCCGAGCCGGGCGGTGAACCACGGCACTCCGTGCACGCAGCCGTCCGGCCCCCGGGGCGGGGTCACCCCGTCCAGCGCGACCAGTACGCCGCCCCCGCCCGAGGCGGGTGTCGCAGCGGATACCCAGTCCTCATTGGGGTGTTCCGGGTTGCCGGGAGCCGAGGCGAGGTCGATGCGCATGAGGGCAAGTGTGCCCGGGATGTCCGGAACCGCGCGGCGGTCCCGGCGCCGCCCGCGGGCTGTGCCCCGCGCCTGTCCGGCGGACTCTGGTCCGTACCAAATGCCCCGCAATGGGCCCCTCGGGGCGCCCCGGTGGAAGGCGAACCTCCGCCCCCCGGAATGTGGGCGGGCATCCTGCCAAAGCCGCCTGCGATCTTTCAACCGCCCGTCCACGGAGCGGCCCGTACCGCCCGGTGTCCGAGTTGTTCGCCAACTCATCCGTGATGTTCACTCGTTCGTGTGGCCGGGTGGGCGTTGTGCGGCTCTGTCCCAAACACACTGCAAAGGTCTGAAGCGGTACGAGGGGGCAGGGGGCGTTTACTTGTTGACCGGCCGTTACCTCGGCCACACGAGTAGACGAGCACGAGCACACGTACAGGATTGCGAGCACCGGTGCAGAACAAGCGGTCTCGGAAGAACGGCACCGCCACCACCGCCGACGGCCCCGCCATCGTCGACCTCCCCACGGGACGCCGCGTACGCGTGCGCCGCAGGCTGGTCATCGGCGTCGCCGTGGCGGGCCTCGCCGTCCTCGGCGCCGGCGCCCCTGCCGTCATTTCCGCCTCGGCCGACCTGAACGAGTCCCAGCAACTGGTGACCAGAGCCGAACAGGTCCGGCACACCCTCACCCTCGCGCACGCACTCGCCGACGAGCGGGACGCCGTCACCGAGTACATCGCCAGGGGACGCCCCGCGGCCGGCAAGGCCGCCCTGAAGGAGCGCTCCGGACGCGTCGACCGGGAGACGGCCGAGGCCCAGACGGACGCCGACGAGGCACTCGCCGTCGCCCTGGGCCGCATCGAGACCGTCCGCGGCGACGCCGTCAACGGCAAGGGCAGCGCCCTCGCCGCCAACCAGGCGTACTCCGCGGTCATCGCCGAACTCCTCGTCCCGGCGGCCGGACTGGCCGAGGACACCCCGCCCCGGGCCACCGCGGCCCTCGCCACCACCCGCCCCATGGCCCCGCTGGGCCTGGCCGCGGACCAGGCCTCGGCCACCCGTGGCCTGCTGCTCGCCGCGCTGGCCGTCCCCCGCGGCGAGCAGGGGTCGTCCTCGGCGACCGCCGGTACGTCCGGCTCTGCCGCCACGGCCGCCTCGCCCGTCGAGGAAGAGCTGACCTCGGCCGCCCAGCGCGCCCGGGTGCGCGAGCAGGGCGCCCTCGACGACTTCGACAGGGCCGCGCGGCCCGACGTACGCGAGACCCTCGCGGCCACCGTCACCGGACCGGAGGTGAAGGCGGCCGAGGACTTCCTGAACAAGCTCACCGACCGGCCCACCCTGGCCCCCGCCGAACGCAAGCTGAACGCCGAGGCCGTGGGCACCGCCCTGTCGGCCCGGCTCGACCGGATCCGGTCGGTGGAGTCCACCCTCGCCACCGAACGCGTCACCGCGCTGGCCGGCCTCCGCGACGACGACGTGACCGCACTGGAAGTGCTGATCGCGCTCCTCGGCGTGCTGTTCCTGATCACCATCGGCGTCTCCACGGCGGTCGCCCGCTCGCTGACCCGGCCCCTGTCGGTGCTCCGGCGCGGCGCCGCCCGGCTGGCCACGGCCGAGGGCTCCATCGAGCCGGTCCGCTTCACCGGCCGCAACGACGAGTTCGCCGAGGTCGTACGGTCGCTCAACTCGGTCCGCGAGATGACCGTCTCCCTGCACACGAAGATCGCCGGGCTGGACGCCGACCGGCGGCGGCTGATCGGCCGCAACGAGGCCCTGACCGCGGGACGTACGGAACTCGAGGAGCAGCTCACCGGGCTCCGGGCCGGACTCGAGGAACACCGCCGCATCATGATCACCACCTCGGTGTCGCTGTCGCTGCGCACCCTGGGCCTGGTGGAGCGGCAGCTCACGGTCATCGAGGAGCTGGAGTCCAAGGAGCAGGACCCGGACCGGCTGGCCACCCTCTTCAAGCTGGACCACCTGGCGACGGTGATGCGCCGTCACAACGAGAACCTGCTGGTGCTGGCCGGCCAGGAGCACGGCCACGGCCAGGCCGGGCCGGTGCCGCTGGTGGACGTCATGCGCGCCGCGGTCTCCGAGATCGAGCGCTACGAGCGTGTCGACCTGCAGTCCCTGCCCGCCTACACGCAGGTCGCCGGACACGCGGCCGACGACATCTCGCACGTGCTCGCCGAACTCCTGGAGAACGCCACCACGTTCTCCCCGCCGGACGCCAAGGTGAAGGTCTCGGGGCGGCTGCTGGACTCCGGCGACGTGGTCCTGTCCGTGGTCGACGAGGGCATCGGCATCACCGAAGACCGGCTGGAGCTGCTCAACCAGCGGCTGTCCACGCCCGACGCGTACGAGGCGGAGTCCGAGTCCGAGCACGGCCTGGGCCTCGGCCTGTACGTGGCCGGCCGGCTGGCGGCGGCGCACGGTGTCGAGGCGGAGCTGCGGGCCTCGCGGAGCGGGGGCACGGAGGCGCTGGTCGTCGTTCCGGCCTCGCTGCTGCCCGCGGGCGGGCCGTCCACGCCCGTGCACACGCTGAGCGTTCCCGGGGCGCCGCTGCTGCAGCTGCCGGGCGTCGTGGCGGAGGCGAACGAGAACACGTTGCCGCCGCGGCTCCGCCCGCAGCGGCCCGAACCGATCACCGAGTCGGCCGAACCGATCGCCGAGTCGGCCGAAGCGATGGCCGTGCCGGCCGAAGGCGTGGACCTGCGGGCCGAAGCAGGCCCGGTACCGGCCGAGGCCGAGCACGCCGCGGAGCCGGCGCCCGAGCCGGCCGCGGCCGAGCCTGCTGCCGCGTCGCCCGCCGCCCGGGTGGTCGACCCGGAGGAGGACTTCCCGCTGGCGGCCCCGGCCGACACCGCCGTCACGGAGCCGGCCCCGGCAGGGCGCGAGGACGAGGGAGCGGACCCGGAGGAGGACTTCCACCTGGCCCCGGCAGCCGCGGAGCCCTTCCCGGGCGAGGCGGCCGACGACTTCCACCTCGCGCCGGCCGAGGCGGCCGAGCCCGTCACGGCTGAGGCTGCCGGTGCCGGTGCCGGTGCCGGTACCGCCACCGTGCCGGAGGTGCACTTCCCGGACGCCGGCACGGAGGGCGGACTTCCGCCCGCCGAGCAGGTGTTCACGGCCTCGGCCTTCCGGGAGCCGGACCTCCGGGATCCTTCCGCCCGGGAACAGGGCGCGGAGGAGCCGGGCGCGGACGAGCCGGCCACGCCGGCACAGGACCCGGCACAGGACCCGGCACAGGACCCGGAGCAGGCCGGGACCGCGCAGGCCGAGCCGCCCGCGCAGGCCTACGTCCTGCCCGAGCCGCCGGCCGCCGGGGACCCCGAGGCGGTCCTGCCGCCCGTGAGCCAGGTGTTCCAGGTGCCCGCGCCCGAGATGGAACTGCCCCCGCAGGGCCAGGTCTTCACGGTGCCCGCACCGGAGCCGGAGGCCACGCCCGAGCCCGGGGAGCAGCTGCCCCCGCAGGGTCAGGTCCTGACGGTCCCGGCAGCGCATCCGCGCACCGACGGGCCGCAGGCGGACCGGCCGGAAGCCGAACACCCGCAGGACCGGCAGCCGGAGCAGCCGCCGGAGCAGCAGCAGGCGCAGCCGCAGGCATCGCTGCCCCAGCGCCGCCGGCCGGACCAGGACCCGCAGGGCCGACAGCCCGGGCCGTCGCACGCCCCCGTGCCGGCCCAGCCCGCCGACCCCGAGGGCGCCGTCACCGACAAGGGCCTGCCCAAGCGGACCCCGCGCGTCGTCACCGCGCCCCGGGCCACGGAGCCCAGGCCGGAACCGAAGAAGGTCGACGCCGAGGAGCTGCGCCGACGCCTCGGCGGGTTCTACCAGGGGGCCCGGGACGGGCGCCGCGTCGTGGCGGCCGAGCTCGCCGAGGGACGGGACGATCAGGGGGACACCGCACAGGAGGCACGCACATGACCGCGCCCAGTACGTACGGACTGAGCACCCAGGCCCGCAATCTGCAGTGGCTGCTGACCGATCTGGTCGAGGAGGTGCCCGGCATCGTCTCCGTAGCCGTGGTCTCCTCCGACGGGCTGCTCCTCCTCTGCTCCGACCCGGAGGCCCCGGGCGAGCAGAAGGAACAGCGGGACCGGCAGCAGCAGCGGCCCCGGGGACCCCGTGGAGCCGCCGCGGACCTGGCCACCATCGTGTCCGGTCTCGGCAGCCTCACCACGGGTGCCGCCGAGCTCATGGACGGCGGGTCGGTCAGGCAGACCATGGTCACCATGGAGCACGGCTCCGTCTTCGTCATGGCCATCAGCGACGGTTCGCTGCTGGGCGTGCACGCCACCCCCGACTGCGACATGGGCGTCGTCGCCTACCACATGGCGCTCTTCGTGGGCCGGGCCGGTCACGTCCTCACCCCCGAAGTCCGCAGCGAGCTGCGCCAGTCCATGGAAAACCCGGAGAACGTCACGTGACCGCAGCGCCGGCCGCCGCGCCCCCCTCCCGCCTGCCGATACGCGGGGCGGACCGCCGCCCCGCGCGCGTCCGCCCGTACTCGCTGACCGGTGGCCGAACCCGCTTCACCCAGGTCCTGCAGGTCGAGACGTTCGTCGCCGCCCTGGACGCCACGCCCAGGAGCGGCGACCGCATGCCCGAGATGCACGCCATCGTCGAGGTGTGCCGCCGCATGCGCACCATCGCCGAGATCGCAGCACTGCTCAAGCTGCCGATGGGTGTCGTCCGCGTGCTCGTCAGCGACCTCGCCGACCAGGGAAGGATCCGCGTCTACGGCACCGGACACGGCACCGGCCGGCCCGAACGCGCACTGCTCGAAAGGGTGCTCAGTGGGCTCCGCCGTCTTTGAACCACCGGTCGTCCCCGACGACGAACCCGTCCAGCCCTGGCAGTACGACCGCTCCCGCGCTCCCGTCGCCGTCAAGGTGCTCGTCGCGGGCGGCTTCGGCGTCGGCAAGACCACCTTCGTCTCCGCCGTCTCCGAGATCACCCCGCTCCGCACCGAAGCGGTGATGACCCAGGCCGCCGCGGCCACCGACGACTTGTCCGGCACCCCGGACAAGCGCACCACCACCGTCGCCATGGACTTCGGCCGTGTCACCCTCGACGACGACCTCGTCCTCTACGTGTACGGCACCCCCGGCCAGGAACGTTTCTGGTTCATGTGGGACGACCCGGTACGCGGCGCCGTCGGCGGAATCGTCATGGCGGACACCCGCCGGCTGCGCGACTGCTTCCCGGCCCTCGACTACTTCGAGAGCTGCGGACTGCCGTACGCCGTCGCCGTCAACCACTTCGAGGGCTCCACCTCCTACGAGGAGGACGACGTACGGGAGGCGCTGACCATCCCGCGGCACGTGCCCGTCGTGATCATGGACGCGCGGCGCCGCGCCACCGTCGTCGAATCGCTGCTGACGCTGGTGACCCACGCCCTCGACAGCACCCCGGAATAACCGGATCAACCGAAGCGACCGGTGCGACCGGTGCGACCGGAAGAGCTTCGGACAGCGGACCAGTCGGATCAGCCGGACCAGTCGGATCAGCCGGACCAACGGAACAGGGACACGAAGACGCCATGCGCAAGATACTCGTCGTGGGGGCCGGCCAGTCCGGCCTCCAGCTCGCCCTCGGACTCCAGGCCAAGGGGTACGAGGTCACCCTGCTGTCGAACCGGACGGCGGACGAGATCCGCACCGGCCGGGTCATGTCCACCCAGGTCCTGTTCGACACCGCCCTCCAGCACGAACGCGACCTGCAGCTCGACTTCTGGGCGCAGCGGGCCCCGCGCATCGAGGGTCTCGGCCTGTCCGTCGCCGCCCCCGACGGCAGCCGCGCCGTCGACTGGCTGGGCCGCCTGAAGGGCCACGCCCAGTCCGTCGACCAGCGCCTGAAGATGGCGGGCTGGCTGGACACCTTCGTACAGCGCGGCGGCCAGCTGGTCATCCACGGCGCGACCGTCTCCGACCTGGACTACTTCTCCCGCACGTACGACCTGGTGATGGTCGCGGCCGGCAAGGGCGAGCTGGTGTCCATGTTCGGCCGGAACGCGGCGCGTTCCCCGTACGACAGCCCGCAGCGCGCGCTGGCCGTGTCGTACGTGCACGGACTCGGCCCGCGCCCCGAGCACCCGGGGACCGAGGCCGTCCGGTGCAACCTGGTGCCGGGCGTCGGCGAACTGTTCGTCATGCCCACCCTCACCAACTCCGGGCGGGCGGACATCCTCTTCTGGGAGGGCATCCCGGGCGGCCCGCTCGACGTGTTCACGGGCGTCAACGACCCGGCGGAACACCTGAAGCTGACGCTCGCCCTCATGGAGAAGTACGTGCCGTGGGAGTACGCGCGGGCCACCAAGGCCGAGCTGACGGACGCGGGCGGTACGCTGGCCGGCCGGTACGCGCCGGTGGTCCGCAACCCGATCGCCAAGCTGCCCGGCGGCGGACTGGTGCTGGGCGTCGCGGACGTGGTCGTCGCCAACGACCCCATCACCGGCCAGGGCGCCAACTCGGCGTCGAAGTGCGCGGCCTCGTACCTCTCCTCCATCCTCATGCACGGGGACAACCCGTTCGACGAGGCGTGGATGAAGGCCACCTTCGACAAGTACTGGTTCACCACCGGCAAGCCGGTCACCGACTGGTCCAACGCGATGCTCGGCGTGCCGCCGGAGCACGTGCTGAACCTGATCGGTGCCGCCGGGCAGCTGCAGCCGGTGGCGGACCGTTTCGCCAACGGCTTCGACAACCCCTCCGACTTCGACGCGTACTTCTACGACCCGGAGGACGCGGCGGACTACCTGGCGGAGGTCGCGGCCTCCTCGGGCGCCCCCTCGGCGGAGTAACCACTGTCGTCGGAGCCGTCGGCATCCAGCTCCGGCCGGGTGTACTCACCCTCGGCGAGCGGGGTGCCGGCCGGGTCCGGACGGACCGCGCCGAGCAGCGGATTGGCCGCGATCGGCGACACCTTGACCTTCGCGCCCGGCCGGGGCGCCTGGATGACCTTGCCGTCCCCGGCGTAGATCGCCACGTGGGTGGCCTTGGGGAAGTAGATCACCAGGTCCCCCGGGCGGAGCTGGTCCAGCGGCACCCTGGGGAGCTGCGCCCACTGCTCCTGGCTGGTCCGGGGGATGGTCCGCCCCGCGTGCGCCCACGCCTGCGAGGTCAGCCCCGAACAGTCGAAGGAGGCCGGTCCCTCGGCACCCCACACGTACGGCTTGCCGAGCTGTGCGGTGGCGTAGCCGAGGGCGGCCCCGCCGGCCGCGGTCGGCGGGTTGTTCCGGGCGGGCAGCCGCCCGGATCCCTCCAGCGCGCGCTGGGCCCGTTCCGTCCCCGCCCGCTCCCGGTCGGCGAGCTCGGTCAGCTGCTCCCGGGTGAGCGAGGCGAGCAGCCGCTCGACCTCCTTGAGCCGGCCGGTGACCTCGTCCCGCTGCTTCTTCTGCTCGGCGGCCAGGGCCTGCTGGGTGTCCAGGGCCTTGCGGGCCGCGGTGGCCGCGGTGGAGGCCCGCTTCTCGGCGCCGGCCAGCCGGCTCACCAGGGCGGCCTGGGCCTGCGCCTCCCGGCCGGCCATCCGCCGCTGCTCGAGCACGCGCTGCGGGTCGCCGGACAGCATCATCCGGGCGTACGGCGACAGGCCGCCGCTGGCCTCCTGGTACTGCGCCCGGGCCAGCCGCCCGGCTTCGGCCCGCTCCTTGTCCAGCGTGCTCCGCGCGGCGCCCAGCTCGGTGCTGAGCCGCTGCTCCTGTTCCTGCCGGCCCTTGAGCGCGACCTCGGTGGCGTTGTAGGCCTCGGTCGCCTCCTCGGCGCTCTGGTAGAGCCCCTGCAGCCGTACGAGCAGCGCCCCGACCCCGCCCGCACTCCCCACGGCGGCGGCGGCGGCGGGCCCCGGGGCCCCGGCGAGAGCGCCCGGCCCGGCGAGGGCATCCCGCTCGGCAGCCCTGCCCTCCCCGCTCCCGTCCTGAGGAACGGTCAGCCCCGGTACGTCCGGGCTCCCCGGCGCCGCGTCCGGCTGTCCGGCCGCAGCCGGGAACCCGTCCGGCACGACGGGCGAGGCACTCGCGGAGTACGGCGCCACCGGACCGCCCCCGGGCAGGACGGCGGCCGCGACCACCGTCGCGACACAGGCCGCGCGCAGCAACCGACGTGACATGGGATCACCTCCGAGGCGGCGATCCTCCCACGCCAAATACGACAAATCCCCCACCCGTGCCGACCGGACCACGGACCTCACCCATTCACCCCACCCGCCATCCGCCGCCACCCCGGCCCCGCCAGCGGCCCCGGGCGGGGTGCGGGGCGCAGCCCCGGTGGGTCGGGGCGGGGCCCCGTCAAAGGTTCTGGGCGGACGTCGAAGGCCCGGGGCGGGCTCGGCGGGGTGCGGGGCGCAGCCCCGGAGGGGTGAAGCGGGCGCGGAGCCCTCGCACGGGGTCCGGGCTGGACCTCGAAGACCCGGGGCGCCTTGATGGGGTACGGGGTGCAGCCTCGAGGGGCCCGGGGTGGGCCCTGGCGGGTGGGGGCGCAGCCCGGCGGGGTGGGGGCGGAGCCCCGTGGGCGATCCGGGGTGGGCCACCCCGGACCGGGTGAGCCCGGTGGGGGTCGGGGCGGAGCCCCAGTGGGGGGTCTGGGGCGCAGCCCCGTGGGGTCCGGGGCGGAGCCCCGGTCTCGGGAAAGGGCGGGGCGGGGAGAGGCTCCGCGCAGCGGGACCCCCACCCCCGCTACGGTTTCAGCAGGCGGGACTTGGCCGCCGAGAACTCCTCCGGGGTCAGGAGCCCCTCGCGGGCCAGCTCTGCCAGCCGGTGCAACTGGTCGGTCAGGTCGTGGACGGGCACCGCCGCCGCGCCCGCAGCCGCCGGCCCGGCTCCCGTCGTAGGAGCGCCCGCTGCGGCCCCGGCCGGTACTCCGGCGCCCGCCCCGGCCGGAGCGCCCGCTCCCGGCCCGACCGGCCCGACCGGCCCGACCGGCCTGCCGGCCCCGGCATCGGTGCCCGCGTCCGCGCCGCCCGGAGCGAAGCCCGCCTCGGGCGGTTCGGGGAAGGATCCGCCCTCACCCTCGTCCTCGTCCTCGCCGGCTCCGGCCGAGGCCCACGGAACGGGCGGGGCCGGCTCCCCCGGCGCGGCGGCCGGGGGAGGGGGCGGGCCCCCGTCCCAGACGTATGCCCCCCGCGCCAGCAGCCCCCGCAGCAGCGGCCGCCCCGGCTCGCGCTCCGCCGGGTGCACCACCGCACCCATCGGCCGGATGAACATCAGGACACCCCCAGCTCGGCCAGCCGTTCCACCGGAATGCGGACCGAGCCCGCGATCCGCCCGCCGGCCGCGCGGACCGCGACCGCCGCGTCCGCCGCCCACACGTGCTCCACGACCAGCAGCAGCGCACAGCTGCCCCGCTGCAGCAGGTCCGCCGCCTCCCGGACGTCCTCCGGCCCGATCAGCCGGGACACCTCACGCCCCGCCAGCAGCCCGTGGAGTTCGACGAACTCGTCGAACTCCGCCGCCAGCACCTCCCCGGAGGCCGTCTTCGTCGCGACCAGCCCGTCGATCAGCCGGACGTTCCCGGTCTTGCGTAGCCCCAGCACCGCTTCCACCGCCGGCACCCGGAGCTGCTCCTCGGGAAACGCGAGCACGATGAACTCAACAGGACCCATGACCACCATCACGCCCCATGACCACCACCACGCAGAAGGTTTTCGGTGACTCCTCGGCACACTATGACATAGCCGGACATAACCTCAGACTGCTTGCTACGTTTCCCATATGACCGCATTGACGGCAAAGGTGGCGGACCCCGCGGACCCGGACGGCCCTCCACCGCCCCCCGGCGGCACCCCCGGCAAGCGCCGCGGCGTAGAGCTGGCGCTCCTCGCCGGCGCCGTCGCCATCTCCGTCCTCGGCCACCTGCACGTCGGCATGGCCACCCTCGGCCACCTCCCGCCCCAGGCGTCCCGCTACGCCGCCGGGCTCGCCCTCGCCGCCCTCCTGGCCCACCTCGCGGTCCGCTTCGCCGCCCCCTACGCCGACCCGGTCCTGCTCCCCATCGCCGCCCTGCTCAACGGCCTCGGCCTCGTCTTCATCCAGCGCCTGGACCTCACCACCCCCACCCGCCCCGGCGACGCCGGCGACCAGCTCCTCTGGTCCGCGCTCGGGGTGGCGCTCTTCGTCCTCGTCCTGGCCCTGTTCCGCGACCACCGGGTGCTCCAGCGGTACACCTACCTCGCCGCGGCCACCGCCCTCGTGCTGATGCTGGTCCCGGTCTTCTTCCCGCCCGTCAACGGCGCCCACATCTGGATCCGCTTCGCCGGACTTTCCTTCCAGCCCGGCGAGTTCGCGAAGATCCTGCTCGCCGTCTTCTTCGCCGCGTACCTCGCCGCGAACCGCACCGCCCTCGCCCTCACCGGCCGCCGCATCTGGCTGGTCCGGCTGCTCCCCATGCGCGTCCTCGGCCCGATCCTCGCCATCTGGCTGATCAGCGTCGGCCTGCTGGTCCTGGAACGCGACCTCGGCACCTCCCTCCTCTTCTTCGGCCTCTTCGTGATCATGCTGTTCACGGCCACCGGCCGGCTCGGCTGGATCGCCGTGGGCCTGCTTCTGGCCGGCCTCGGGGCGTACGCCGTGGGCACCTTCGAGCCCCATGTCCACGGCCGGGTCGAGGACTGGCGCGACCCCTTCGCCTCCATCGAGCGCGGGGAGGGCCCCGGCCAGCTCGCCCAGTCCCTGTTCGCGTTCGGCGCGGGCGGACTCCTCGGCGCCGGGCTCGGCCAGGGCGAGTCCTTCCTCATCGGCTTCGCCGCGAAATCCGACTTCATCCTCGCCACCGCCGGCGAGGAGCTCGGCCTGACCGGCCTCGTCGCCCTGCTCCTCCTCTACGGGCTGCTCGTCGCCCGCGGCTTCGAGGCCGGGCTGGCGCTCCGCGACCCCTTCGGCCGGCTCCTCGCCACCGGCCTGGCCTCGATCATCGCCCTCCAGGTCTTCGTGATCGCCGGGGGAGTGACCGGCCTGATCCCGCTCACCGGCATGGCCATGCCCTTCCTCGCCCAGGGCGGTTCCTCCGTGGTCACCAACTGGATCATCGTCGCGCTGCTGGTCCGGCTCAGCGACTGCGCCCGCAGACCCCGCCCCGCCGGGGACCGGGACGGCCCGGGGGGCAGCCCCGCGGGCGGTTCCGGGGGCACGTCCTCCGCGGGACCCCCTGCGGCCGGGCCTCCCGCGGCCGGGAGCGGGTGCGCCGCGTGATTCGCTACATCCGCTGGTGCGCGTACTTCTGCGCCCTGCTGCTGGCCGCCCTCCTGGTCAACGCCGCCCGGGTGCAGCTGGCCGACGCCGGGACCCTGGCCGCGAACCCCGCCAACAAGCGGTCCTCCATCGCCCGTTACGCCCAGCCGCGCGGCGCCATCCTGGTCGACGGCCGGCCCGTCACCGGGAACCGGGACAGCGGCCAGGTCCTGCGCTACGAACGGACCTACACCGACGGCCCGCTCTACGCGCCGGTCACCGGTTTCTCCTCGCAGACGTACGGCACCAGCCTTGTGGAACGGGCCGAGGACCGCATCCTCGCCGGCACCGACCCGGCCCTTGCCCTGCTGCCGCTCTGGCACGACCTGGCCCGCAGCCGCCCGGACGGCGGCCGGGCCGTCACCACCGTCAGGGCCCGGATGCAGCAGGCCGCGTACGCCGGCCTGGCGGGCAAGCGGGGCGCCGTCGTGGCCCTGGAACCCGCCACCGGGCGCATCCTGGCCCTGGTGAGCAGCCCCTCGTACGACCCGGGCGTGCTCTCGGGCACCGGCCCGCGGGTCAAGGAGGCGTGGGCGCGGCTCAACGGGGACCCGACCCGGCCGATGCTCAACCGCGCCCTGCGGGAGACGTACCCGCCGGGCTCCACCTTCAAGATCGTGACGGCGGCGGCCGCGCTGGACGCGGGCGTGGTCACGGACGTGGACGCGCCGACCGACACCCCGGACCCCTACCCGCTGCCCGGCACGCACACCCTGCTGCCGAACGCCTCGAAGGGGTGTGCGGACGCCTCCATGGCCGAGGCGGTGCGCTGGTCCTGCAACACGGTCATGGCGAAGATCGGGGTACGGGTCGGACTGCGCGGGATGGTGGAGGCGGCGCGGCGCTTCGGCTTCAACGACACGGGGCTGCGGGTCCCGTCCTGGGTCTCCCGGTCGGACTTCGACACCGACATGAGCCAGGACCAGCTGGCGCTGTCCGCCATCGGGCAGTTCAACACCAGGGCGACACCGCTGCAGATGGCGATGGTGGCGGCGGCCGTGGCCAACGGCGGGGAGCTCAGGAGCCCCTATCTGGTGGAGGCCGCCACCCAGGCCGACGGCGACCAGGTCCGGCGGACCGTCCCGCGGAGCCTGGGACGGGCGATGAGCCCGGCGACCGCGCTGCGGCTGCAGGAACTCATGGTCGGGGTGGTGGAGGACGGCACCGGCCGCAACGCGGCGATCCCGGGCGCGGTGGTGGGCGGCAAGACGGGCACGGCGCAGCACGGCGTCGGCAACGCGGGCAGGCCGTACGCGTGGTTCATCGCCTGGGCGAAGGGGGACCGTTCGGCGGTACCGGAGGTCGCGGTGGCGGTGGTCGTGGAGGACGCGGCGGCCGACCGCCGCGACATCAGCGGCAACAGCGCGGCGGCCCCGATCGCCCGCGCGGTGATGGAGGCGGCCCTGCCGTACGACCGCCGGCCGGCCCCGCGGGCCTCGCCGGGCGTCCGACGGGACAGGTGAATCGCGCAGGCCCGCCGCCCGTGCGGGGGCCGGGGGCGTCGCACCGGGACCGGCTCCTCCACCCGCGCGAACACGGCCGGGCGCCGGCCCGTCGGAGGCGCCGGACCTCGGATACGCCGGACCTTCGGAGCCGCCGGACCTCGGACGCACCGGACCCGCGGCCGGCTACCCTTCCCCGCCCTCCTCGATGGCCGCGTCGACCTCGGCCACCCGGGCGCGTTCCTCGGCCGCGAAGCGTTCCCGGTCGAGGGCTTCGGCCAGTTCCTCGTCCTGGCGCATCAGCAGGTCGAGGTTGGAGTCGCCCATGTCGAAGACGCCCATGTCCACGTAGGCCCGCTGCAGCCGCTCGCCCCACAGGCCGATGTCCTTCACGCACGGCACGATGCGGCTGAAGAGCAGCCTGCGGAACAGGTGCAGGAACTCCGAGCGTTCGGTGAGCTCCTCGGCCTCCCGCCGCGGAACGCCGAAGTTCTCCAGGACCTCCACCCCGCGCAGCCGGTCCCGCATCAGGTAGCAGCCCTCGATCACGAACTCCTCGCGCTCGCGCAGCTCCGCGTCCGACAGCTCCTTGTAGTAGTCGCGCAGCGCCATCCGCCCGAAGGCCACGTGCCGGGCCTCGTCCTGCATCACGTACGCCAGGATCTGCTTGGGCAGCGGCTTGGTCGTCGTATCGCGGATCATCCCGAACGCGGCCAGTGCCAGACCCTCGATCAGCACCTGCATGCCCAGGTAGGGCATGTCCCAGCGGGAGTCGCGCAGGGTGTCGCCGAGCAGCCCCTGGAGGCTGTCGTTGATCGGGTAGAGCATGCCGATCTTCTCGTGCAGGAACCGGCCGTAGATCTCGGCGTGCCGGGCCTCGTCCATGGTCTGGGTGGCCGAGTAGAACTTCGCGTCCAGGTCCGGTACGGACTCCACGATCCGCGCGGCACACACCATCGCGCCCTGTTCACCGTGCAGGAACTGGCTGAACTGCCAGGCCGTGTAGTGCCGGCGCAGGTCTCCCTTGTCCTTGTCGGTCATCTTCGCCCAGTGCCGCGTTCCGTACAGGCTCATGGCCTCGTCCGGAGTGCCGAGCGGGTCGTACGGGTCGACCTCCAGGTCCCAGTCGATCCGCCTGGTCCCGTCCCACTGCTTGTCCTTGCCCTTCTGGTACAGGGCCAGGAGGCGCTCGCGTCCCCCGTCGTACTCCCAGTTGAAGCGGGCGGCGCCGGAGGCCGGGACCGGCCAGACGCCCTCGCCCGGGTTCGTGGTGTAGAGCTCGTGCGTCGACACTGGCGGCCCTCCTCGCCTCCGCGGCTCGTCTCCACGAGCCGTGCGGAACGGGACAGTTGGCGGTGTGCGTGCATACGCGAGCGGTTGCTCGTGAGTGCAGTGCAGCACGTTGGTAGACGCGGGGTCAACAAGTCGTGCACGAGGGATTGACGGTCTTGCTGACAGGGAGTCTCATAACTGGTGACGTTGACAGTGCCGCCGGTAACGCCTTCCAGCGCCTTCGCCGGTAACCCACTCCCACACCCGAGGGGTCCGACCCATGACCACCGCGCACAGGACGGCCGGAGAACACGGCCTGGCCGACATCACCCTCCTGAGGGACGCGCTCGGCGTGCTCAAGGACCGTGAACAGGTCGCCGAGCGGCTGCTCGAATCCTCGGCCAAGCACTCCTTCGACCCCGACCGGGAACTCGACTGGGACGCCCCGCCCGTCGACGGCAAGTGGTTCTGGCCACCGGAGCTGGTCTCGCTCTACGACACCCCGCTGTGGAAGCGGATGTCCGAGGAGCAGCGCATGGACCTCGCCCGCCACGAGGCCGCCGCCCTCGCCTCCCTCGGCATCTGGTTCGAGATCATCCTCATGCAGCTGCTGGTCCGGCACATCTACGACAAGTCCCTGACCAGCAATCACGTCCGGTACGCGCTCACCGAGATCGCCGACGAGTGCCGCCACTCGATGATGTTCGCCCGCATGATCCACAAGGGCGGGGCGCCCGCCTATCCGGTCTCCCGGCTCAACCACAACCTGGCCCGGATCCTGAAGACGGTCTCCACCACCCCCGGCTCCTTCGCCTGCACCCTGCTCGGCGAGGAGATCCTCGACTGGATGCAGCGCCTGACCTTCCCGGACGAGCGCGTCCAGCCCCTGGTCCGCGGGGTCACCCGGATCCACGTCATAGAAGAGGCCAGGCACGTCCGGTACGCGCGCGAGGAACTGCGCCGCCAGATGGTCACCGCGCCGCGCTGGGAGCAGGAACTCACCCGGATCAGCTGCGGCGAGGCCGCCCGGGTCTTCTCCATCGCCTTCGTCAACCCGGCGGTGTACGACAACGTCGGCCTGGACCGGCGGGAGGCCGTCGCCCAGGTCAGGGCGAGCGGCCACCGGCGCGAGGTGATGCAGTCCGGCGCGAAGCGCCTCACCGACTTCCTGGACGACATCGGCGTCCTGCGCGGAGTCGGCCGCAGGCTGTGGAAGAGCTCGGGCCTGCTGGCCTGACCCGCACTCAACGGCGCCCGGAGGCCCGGTCCGGGGGCGAGCCGGCGTCCGGGCCGGCGTCCGGGCCGGGGCGTGAACTGGCGTCCGGCCGAGGGACGCGCCGCCGGGAAGGCGAAAGGATGAGGCGGGAAGCCTTGCTTCCGGCCCGCCCGTCCGGCCCGGGGGCGTTACGCTGCGGGCATGACGCCCACCTCCAAGGCCGCCCCCGCGGCCCCGGTTCCGGCGCAGGCGGCCAAGGCGGCTCCGGGTCGGTCCGCCGCCCCGACGGCCCCGCGCGCGTACCGCCGGCTCAGCGTCGAGGAGCGCCGGCGGCAGCTGCTCGCCACGGCCCTCTCCCTCTTCGCGCAGCACGCCCCGGAGGACGTCTCGCTGGACGACGTGGCGGAGGCGGCGGGCGTCTCCCGGCCACTGGTCTACCGCTACTTCCCCGGTGGCAAGCAACAGCTGTACGAGGCCGCCCTCCGCTCGGCGGCGGAGGAACTGGACCTCTGCTTCGCCGAACCGCAGGCCGGCCCGCTGACCCGGCGGCTGTCCCGGGCCCTCGACCGCTACCTGGCCTTCGTCGACGAGCACGACACCGGCTTCAGCGCATTGCTGAAGGGCGGCAGCGTGGTGGAGACCTCCCGGACCACCGCCACGGTGGACGGGATCCGGCGCGCCGCGGCCCGGCAGATCCTCGTGCACATGGCCGTGCCCGACCCCGGCCCACGGCTCCGGATGATGGTCCGCACGTGGATCACGGCGGTCGAGGCGGCCTCGCTGATCTGGATCGACGAGGGCAAGCAGCCGGGCGTGGAAGAGCTCCGCGACTGGCTGGTCGACCAGTTCATCGCCCTCCTCACGGCGACGGCCGCGACGGACCCGCAGACGGCGGCGGCCGCCAGGGCGGCCCTGGCCCTGGAATCCCCGGACGGCCCGGCGGGCGTCCTGGCCAGACGAGTGATCCCGGTGCTCGCGGAGGCGGCGCACTTGCTGTGAAGGGCGGGGCAGGCGGTAGGGCGCAGGGCGGCAGAGCGGTCGCGCGACCGCCCGCCGGGCGGTGCCGGGCCGCGGTGACGCGCCGGCGACGAGCCGCGATGTCGCTCGGCCACCATGCCGTGCGGCGTGGCCGCCATGGCGTGCGGCCACGAGCGGCGTGGCGGCCATGCCGCGGGCCGTGCTCCGGTGAGGCGGAGGGCTGTGAGACTGGTGGGGTGAAAAGCGAACCCACCCGCTTCGAGGGCGGCCCGATGGACGGCCGGGTCCTGCCGATCCTCCTCGGCCCCACCGGCCACCCGCCGAAGTGGTACGAGATCCCGGTGCCGGACCCGGCAGGCGGCCCCCCGACCGTCCTGCTCTACAAGCGGGTCCCGGCCGGCTACTCGAAGCGCCTGCACCTCCAACAGGGCTGGAAGTACGAATACGACCCGACGGGCGTCAAACCGAAGCCCCGCTGGCCCTGGACCAAACCGGACAAGGCCTAGGGGGTGTCTCGCCGATCACGCCGGGCTCGCGGCGTCTGGCACCGCGCCTCGCCGCGTTGTCCTCAGTCGCCGATGCTCCGCATCGACTCCCTCCTCCGCCTTGCGATGCACGGCGCCAGACGCCGCGAGCTGATCCGGCCTGATCGGCAAGACACCCCCTAGCCGCGGGCCGGGCGCGGCGGCGCCCGCGTCGGCTGTTCAACCGGGCCCGGGGCCGGGACCGGGGCCGGTGCCGGGTGGCTCGGGGCCGGTACCGGGCCCAGGTGCGGCACCGGGCCCCGGGTCGGCTCCGGCTCCGGCCGGCTCCGCGGGCACGGGCAGGGTCAGCTCCGCCACCGCCCCGCCTCCCTCCGCGTTGCGGAACCGCAGCCGTGCCCCCAACACCACCGCCTGTCCCACCGCGATCGTCAGCCCCAGCCCAGTACCCGCCCCCTTTCCGCCGGCCCCGCCGGCCCTCGGCTCCGTACGGAACCTCTGTGGCCCCTCCGCCACCAGGTACTCCGGATACCCCTCCCCGTGGTCCCGTACCGTCACCACCGGTTGTCCGTCCCCCGACACGTCCACGGTCAGCACCACCGGCCCCTGCCCGTGCTTGTGCGCGTTCGCCACCAGATTGCCCAGCACCCGTTCCAGCCGCCGCCGGTCCGTCTCGACGTACACGTCCCGCACGACCACGACCTCCGTCGCCGTCCCGGAGGCCCGCACCACCCGTTCCGCCAGCCGTCCCAGCCGCTGCAGCTCCGCCTCCACCCGCTCGCTGCCCGCGTCCAGCCGCGAGATCTCCAGCAGGTCCTCGGTCAGCTGCCGCATGGTCCGTACCCGCTCCTGCACCATCTGCGTGGGCCGCCCCTCCGGCAGCAGTTCGGAGGCGGCCTGGAGGCCGGTCAGCGGGGTGCGCAGCTCGTGCGCCACGTCCGCGGTGAACCGCTGCTCCCGCAACAGCTTCGTCTGCAGGGTCGCGGCCATGGTGTCCAGCGCCCCGGCGACCGTCGCGACCTCGTCCTGCCGCCCCGCCGGGCCCTTCGTACGGGGGTCCCCGACGCGGGCGTCCAGGTCGCCCTGGGTGATCCGGCGGGCGACGGTGGCCGTCTGGTGGAGCCGCCGGGTCACCCGGGTGACCGCGAACGCCCCGATGAGCAGGGTCCCGCCGATCGCCAGGACGGACGAGCCGATGATCGCGTTGTCGAGGCCCCGGATCGTGCCCGCGCTCTGGGTGTAGTCGACGGCCGTGGCCAGGGCCTTTCCGTCGGCCGGAGCCGCCGCCCACATCGCCGGGTGATCGCCGTGGTCGCCGTGATCACCGACCATCGTGCCGCGCTGCCCCGTCAGCGCGAGCGCGCGCAGGGAGGGCGGCAGCCCCGGCGGGTCGACGGCCGAATCGGGCGGCAGGGCCTCGCCCGCCTCGTACAGCCGGGACGCCTCGGCGAGCCGGCCGAGAGCCTTCTCGCGGGCGGTCTCGACGGTCTGCCGGGTGACCTCCACGTGAACGAGAGCGCCGAGTACGGCAGCGAGCGCGCAGCACATGAGCACGATGAAGCACGCCGCCTTGAAGGTCAGCGTGGCGGTCCAGGCCGGCAGCCGCGGCTTCATGACGCGCGGGCGGCGGGGGTGGTCCGCGGAGCCGACGCAGGCGTGGGCGTGGGCGCAGGAGGCGTGGGCGTAGGCGTAGGAGCAGGCGTCACCCGGGTGATCTGCTCCCGCGTCGGCAGCATCGCCCGCTGGTTCACGTCGTACGACCACGCGGTGGCGAGCTCGTAGCCGGGATTGCCGCTCGGCGCGCGGACGATGACAGCCGGCCCCGCCAGCTCCACGCTGACGGCCGGCTGGGTGGTGGCCATGATCCGGTTGAGCCGCCCGTCGGGGTCGGCGGTGTAGACCCGTACGGCCAGCTCGTGCTCCGGGCCGGGGAACTCGATCCCCATGATCAGCTCGTCCTTGCCGTTCCCGGTGAGGTCCCGGTAGTACGGCTTGAGGACGGGGCACCGGGGGGAATCACGGCCCGCGTCCCTGCCGTCGCCCGCCTGCCCCGGCTCGCAGGAGCGGATCGCGTCCGCGGTCCCGGCGGGCATCCCGTCCGGGCCGACGACCTGGTCCCCGTGGGCCTTGAGCTCGGCCTGGACCAGCGCCACGGGGTCCACGCCGTGCACGTTCTGGTCGACCACGGGCGGCAGGCCGCGCACGTACTGCGGCGGTTCCCCGCCCGGAGCCGGGGGAAGGACGGTCGCCCCCTGGCGGTGGGGCCACAAGTGGACCGGCCCGCTCGCGGTGGCCGTCGCCCCGGCCCCGGCCAGCCCGCCGGTGTCGGTGCCGCAACCGGTCAGGAGGAGCAGGGGGAGGCCGACGGCGAGGAGGAGGGTCCGGGTGCGGGGCCGGGGACGGGAGAGGCATCTGCGGAACAGCCGGGCCGGCGGCAGCCGGAGAGCGGCGACGGGTCCCCGCACGCGGGGCGCACGGCTCTCACGGGGAGGCTTCACGGACCCTCCGTCCTCCCGTCCTCCTCGTAGGCGCTCCCGTCCCGCTCACAGGGACGTCGTATCCGTCCCACCTTATGTGCCGATAGGCACCCTTTGCTCCCCGGGTTCCGGCTCAGCCGTCGGTCCGGCCGCGCCGCAGCATCGCGAAGCCCAGCCCGGCCGCACCGACGGCGGCCATGCCGCCGCCCGCCGTGACCAGCAGCACACCCTCACCCGGACCGTCCGCCAGGGTGTTCAGCCGCAGCGCCTCGGCCGGGCCGGCGGCGGCCGTCCCCACGGCCGCCCCCGCCGCCGTCCCGGTGCGGTCGAAGGCGGGATCGACGCGCCCCGCACCAGTCCGGGTGGCCGTCTTCCGGCCCGCGACCCGCCCGGAGGGGGTGCCGTCGTCCGGGCCGGACACCCGGGACGACAGACGGCCGTCGGGCTGAAGGGACACCTTCAGTGACTCCGTACCGCCGTATCCGACGACGCCGCCCCGGCTGGCGACGTACGAGACCTTGGCACCGTCACCGGTGACGATGTCGGCCTCGTACCCGACCTCCCCGACCCGGTAGACACGGGCCGTGGACACGCCGTCGGCGAGGGCGAGGCTCTTCACGAACGTCCGCGGGGCCGCGGCGGCCGCGGCGGCGGGCGTGGTGTCGGCAAGCGCGGCGGCGACCGGCAGCGCCAGAACACTCCCGGCGCATGCGGCGACGGCGGCGGCGCGGACGAGGGTGCGGCGGACGGTGCTCACGATGCTTCCTTCGGGCGGACGGGAGACGGTACGGGCCGGGAAGAACGACGGCCCGACCCGCAACCCGTGCACCGGGTGGCAGGCCGGGCCTGGGCCCCGCCGAAAAACCTAGAGGGAGGTCGTTGCAGCTCCGCCGTGGTTGTGTAACAACCGTTCGGCACTGTCCCGACGAAGCCGTTACACAAGCACGGGGGCGCCGCCGTGTCCGCACCTGCCGGCCGAGGCCGGCCCCGCCGCCCCCCTTCCGGCCCTCAGCCGAACATCACGCTGTGGACCAGGGGATCGGCGAACGTGCGTCCATCCCCCGGGACGAGGGTGTCCGCAAGCTCTTCGCAGCCTTGGTCGTAGTACACCCTGGCGACGGCGTCGGTGCTGTTCCCGACACTGGTCGCGCCTTGGAGCAGGAGATAGCACTCCCCGTTGTCCGGGTCGTCGATCTCCAGGTCACCGGACTGGGAGGAGTGGTAGAAGAAGGTGCCGTTGGCGGCGTACGCGCTGCCGGCGGGCAGAGCGGTGAAGACGGCCAGAGCGGCAACGCCGGCCAGGGCCGCGCGGCCGATGCGCGCCGACGTCATGCGTGTAGTGATCATGGCCGCCAGGATCCCGGACCAGCCCCGAAGCGGCCCGGTGGACACGGCCCAGCCCCCGAAAGGCCGAAGCGAGCAGCCGTCCCGCACGCCCATCGCGCGCCCCACGCGCCTACCGAGGCCTCTCCGATCCCCGCTGACCCGATGATCCGAAGGAAGCCGGTCAGTCAGTTTCGGTTAGGGCCATGCCCGTTGGGCGGCTTTCCGGAGGCCGTCGGGGGGATTGCCGAGCGCGGTCCGGCCTGCTCCCATGGACGGCGGGGGTGACGCCGATGGCGAAGGCAAAAGCAGCGGCTCCGTTGGGACGGGGCAGGGGGCTGAGGGTCCTGCCGGGCGGTCAGCACGCGCGCGGACGGCTCTACGTCAACACACCCGACGGGCGCAGCGTGGCCTGGTACGACCGCGAGGCGAGCCGGGTCTGCGTGCTCTCGGAAGACCAGACCGATGAAGTACTGGCGGCCCTGCGCCCCTACCTGACCGGCAGCGTCGCCGTCGGCCCGCCACCGGTGCCGTCCAGGGCCGACCTCGTACGCCTGGCCCTGCACCCGGACGACGACCTGGCCCCCAACCGGGCGGGCGAGGCGCTCCTGGGCGAACTCGAATACGGCGCTGCCGGCGCGACCGGCACCCGGGCCCGGCACCGGCTGCGCCAGGACCTCCTCGCACAGCAGCGGATGGGGGCGGAGCTCGACGAACTGGAGGGCGTGGGCTGGCGGGTGCTCCACGCGGTGCCGCTACCGGGAGCCGGCCGCATCGACCACCTGCTGATCGGGCCGGCGGGCGTCTGGTGCGTCCGTACGGTCCCGGGGCGGCGCCAGCGCACTCACGTGGGCGATCTGCTGGTCACAGTAGGGCGGGCGGAGCCCCGCCCGGACCCGCGCTGGACCCGCCGCGCGGCCGAACGGGCCTGCCACGCGCTGACGGTGGCCGTCACCCCGGCCGTGGCGGTGGTGGACGCTTCCCGCGTGGACGTGGCCCCCACCCTCCGAGACGTCCGCGTCCTACGCGAAGGCACCACGACCGCCGCGCTGTCGAGGCAGGGCGGAGTCCTGAAACCGGCCGACATCGAAGCCGTGTACGCGGCGGCCAGGGACAGGCGCACTTGGGAGGGGGTGTAGGCGGCGGCGCGGGTGGTGCGGGTAGTACGGGTGGTGCGGTGTCACGGGTCACGGGTGCCGGGCCGAGGCCGCCGGCCGGTACAGGAAGACGACACGGTCGGCTGACGAGGCTCCACCCCGCCCGGGGGAGACCGGTATGCGCGGGCGGGGGCGGGGTGCGCCAGGGCTCCGCCCGGACGGCGTCTGGGAGCGCCCGAACGGGCGCAGCTCGGGCACGTGGGATCACGGCTGGGTGGACGCCGGTGGGGATCATCCATTCCGCTCCGTGCCCGGCGCGGCCTCCCCGCAGCCCAGCCTTCAGGCCGATGTCCGCTTTCGCGGTGTTGCCTTCTTGGCCGTTGCCGCAGTCTTGGTCGTCTTGGTCGTCTTGGTCGACTTCGCCGTACTCGTCTTGCTCGTCGACTTCTTCGTCCTTGCTGCCCCCGCTGCCCCTGCAGCTTTCGCGGACGACGCCGATGACGATGACGAGGTCGACGTCGTTGACTTCGCTGTGGACGTCGATTTCTTCCCGCCCACGGCCTTCGGCGCAGCCGGAGCCCGCTTGCGGGCAGAAGCGCCGGACCCTCCGGCACCCGAACGCCCACTTGCACCCGACTCCGCACCCCCCGCGCGGGATCGCTTCCGCGTCAGCGGGGTGACCTCCGCCGACCGAGCGGCGCCCGCCGCGCCCTCCGTGCCCTCCGCCTCGGCGTCCTCGCCGCGCGACGCCCTCGCCGCCCGTACGCTCTTCTCCAGCGCGGCCATCAGGTCGATCACCTGGCCGGGCGCGGCCTCCGCGCCCTCCGCCGGCAGCTCGCGTTCGATCGCCTCGCCCGCCTTCGCCGCGAGCATCGCCTCCACCGCCTCGCGGTACTCGTCGTGCAGCGACTCGACCTCGACCTCGCCCAGTGTGGCCATCAGGGCATCCGCCAGGTCGAGTTCGGCATCGCGTACGGTCACCTTCGTGTCCGGTGCCACGCCCTCCGGGGCGCGGATCTCGTCCGGCCAGAGGAGGCCGTGCATGGCGATGACGTCGTCGATGACACGCAGCATGCCGAGCCGCTCCCGCCCGCGCAGCGCGAACTTCGCGATGGCCACGCGTTCGCTCCGCTTCAGGGCCTCGCGCAGGAGGGTGTACGGCTTGGCGGCGGCCACGCCGTTCGCCGCCAGGTAGTACGCCGCGTCCATCTGGAGGGGATCGATCTCCGTGGCCGGTACGAAGGAGACGATCTCGATCGTCTTCGCGGTCGGCAGCGGCAGCTGCGCCAGGTCCTCGTCCGTCACCGGAATGATCGCGCCGTCGGCCTCCTCGTAACCCTTGCCGATCTCCGCCGTCTCGATCTCCTCGCCATCGAGCTCGCACACCTTGCGGTAGCGGATCCGGCCGCCGTCCGCGAGGTGGATCTGGCGGAACGAGATGGAGTGGTTCTCGGTGGCGTTCACCAGCTTGATCGGGATGCTGACCAGGCCGAAGGAGATCGCACCGTTCCAGATGGATCGCACGGTTCCTCCTCTTTCATGGCAATCTCATCGTATGACGCCGATCACATCAGTGGAGGGGCGTCGCCTCGCGCTCAGCAATCTCGACAAGGTCATCTATCCGGAGACCGGCTACACCAAGGGCGAGGTGCTCCACTACTACGCCACGGTCGCGGACCCCCTGCTCGCCCACGTCCACGACCGGGCGGTGTCCTTCCTGCGCTATCCCGACGGGCCGGACGGCCAGTTGTTCTTCACCAAGAACCCGCCGCCCGGTACGCCCGCGTGGGTGAAGACCACCACGGTGCCGCGTTCCGAGGACGAGCGGGCAGAGCAGGTGGTGATCGCCGACCTGCCCACCCTGGTGTGGGCGGCGAACCTGGTGGTGGAATTCCACGTCCACCAGTGGCCCGTGGACAGCCCGGCCGTCGCCGACCGCCTGGTCCTCGACCTCGACCCCGGCGCACCCGCGACCGTGGTGGAGTGCTGCGCCGCGGCCCTCTGGCTGCGCGACCGGCTGCGCGCGGACGGCCTGACCGTATGCGTGAAGACCTCCGGGTCGAAGGGGCTGCACCTGGCCGCACCGCTGGAGCCGACCCCGTCCGCGGTGGTCTCCGCGTACGCGAAGCGCCTCGCGCAGGAAGCGGAGGGCGAGCTGCCGCACCTGGTCGTCCACCGCATGGCCAAGGCCCTCCGCCCTGGCAAGGTCTTCGTGGACCACAGCCAGAACGCCGCTGCCAAGACCACCGCCGCCCCCTACACCCTCCGCGCCCGAACCCTGCCGGCCGTCTCGGCGCCGGTCTCCTGGGAGGAGGTGGCGGGCTGCCGGCAGCCCGGCGACCTCGTCTTCCTCGCCGACGACATCCCGCCGCGGCTGGCCCGCCACGGCGACCTGTACGGCGCGCTCGTCGACCCGGTCCGGGCCCGCCCGCTGCCCGCTCCCCCCGCGCCGGGGCGGTGACCCGCGGTGATCCGGGTCGCGCTGGCCGCCACCGTACGGACCCTGCCGCTGGGGCCCGGGCTCGCGTACGAGCCCAAGTTCGACGGCCACCGGATGGTCATCTCCCGGACCGGCGCGGACGTGGTGCTGCAGGCCCGGTCCGGACGGATCGTCACCAGCGCGTTCCCCGACCTGGCGGGCGCGGCGCGGCAGTTGCCGCCCGACACCGTGCTCGACGGAGAGGTCGTGGTCTGGCACGCCGGCCGGACGGACTTCGCGCTGGTGCAGCGCAGGGCCGCCGCCACCCCGGCGCGGGCCGCGCTCCTCGCGCAGAGCCTGCCGGCCTCGTACGCGGCCTTCGACGTGCTCACCCTCGCCGGGCTGGACGTACGGGCCCGCCCCTACGAGCGCCGGCGCGCGCTGCTGGTGGACCTGCTGCTGCCGCTGGGGCCGCCGCTCCAGCCGGTACCGATGACCACGGACCCGGAACTGGCGGCCACCTGGTACGAGACCCTGCCCGCCAGCGGCATCGAGGGGCTGGTCATCAAACGCCTGGACCAGCCCTACCCGGCGGGCAGGCGCGCCTGGCGGAAGCTCCGGCACACCGACACCAGGGACGCGGCGGTGGTCGGCTACACCGGGAGCGCACGGCGCCCGGCCGCGCTGGTCCTCGTACTGCCGGGCGGGGACGACGAGGCGCCGATGGTGTCGAGCCCGCTGTCGCCCGCGGTGCGGGCGGAGGTGGCGGCGGCGCTGGGGGAGCGGACGGAGGTGGCGCGGCCCGGCGGCACGGTCACCGCCATCGGGCTGGGGGAGGTGCCCTTCCGGGTCCTGGACCCGCCGCTGGCGGCGGAGGTCCGGGCCACGGGAAAACGGCACCCGCCGCCGGAGGTACTGCGGCTGCGGGAGGAGCTGTGAGAGCGGCTGCGGTGCGGGCGCGCGCGAGGACCTGCGTGCGGTGTGCCGCACGCAGGTCCTCCGGGATCGGTCGGTCGGTCGATGTGGTCTGTGGGGCCTACGGGTTTGTGCGCGGGCAGGAGGCCTGCACTGCGCCGGCCCTACGCCGGCTTCACGGTCCCGCCGCCCCCGCCCCGCGGCTTGTGCTCCGGCCAGCGGCGGTGCAGACCGGTGTACTCGGGCTCCCGCTGCTTGCGGGCTTCGTCCGGGTGCGCCGATGTGGTGGATCCGAAGTTTCCGTATCCCTGCATTTCGTGCGGCCGGAGGCCGCCGGTGGGGATCTCGACCTGGTCCCGTTCCTCGCGGACCTCGTAGACCGCCCCGCCCTCGGGCAGGTGCGGCTGGCTCTCAGCAGTCGGCGGCTCGGGCTCACGGTCCCGGACACGCCTGCCCAGCCAGAACATGAGCATCAGGAACCCGGCCACGGCGATGCCGACGACCAGGAACCACGCGGCGTTGCCTGTAGTGCTGTCCATGGCCCCCGTGTACCCGCAGGAAACCGGCTCATGCGTACAAAAAGGGTTCGAATTCCCCCGCCCGTCCGGGGTAGGTGCGCCATGGACGTGCACCCAATCGGAAGGCGGGATCGCACCATGCCCCGCGGATCCTCCCCCAAGCGGGAACGCCAGTACGAACACATCAAGCAGAGCGCCCTGGAGCGTGGCGAGTCCACGGAACGGGCGAAGGAGATCGCCGCCCGCACCGTGAACAAGGAACGCGCCCGTGCCGGAGAGTCGAAGACGGCGAGCAAGCAGTCCCTGGAGGACATGTCGTCCTCCCGTCGCGGCGGCCTGCACTCCCACAAGGGTGCCCAGGGCCCGACGTACGACCAGCTCTATGCCGAGGCGCAGCGGCGCGACATCCACGGCCGCTCGGACATGAACAAGTCGGAACTGAAGAAGGCGCTGGGCGACACCTGACGCCTCCGCCCGGCCAGTGCGGCGGGTCCCCCGGCGGCATGCCGCCGGGGGTCTGCCGGCGAGGGTCTGCCGCCGGGGGTGTGCCGCCGGGGTGTGCGCGTACGCCGATCCGCCCCACGCCGGCCGCCCCCCGGATCAGCCGTAGATCGGGCCCTTCGTGTCCCGCATGGCGCTGCCCTCACGCCCGCCCAGTACGCCCAGGATCTCCGCACAGATGGTCATCGCCGTCTCCGCGGGCGTCCGGGCACCCAGGTCCAGCCCGATCGGCCCGTGGATCCGGGCCAGGCCGGCCTCGTTCACCCCGGCTGCGAGCAGCGCCTCGGTCCGCCGGGCCTGGGTCTTCCGCGAGCCGAGGGCACCCACGTACGGGATCCCCTCCGCGAGCGCGAACCGCAGCACCGGCACGTCGAACCCGGGGTCGTGGGTCAGCACCACCAGGCACGCCGCGTCCCGGTGCGCGGCCAGCGCCTTCTCGCCCTCGGCGGCGTCGGCGACCTCCACGGCCTCCCACTCCAGCAGGCCGGCCTGCCGCGCGATGAGCTTGGCGAGCTCGCCGCCGCCGCAGATCACCACGTGCGGGGCCGAGGGGAACGCCTCGACCAGCAGCAGCCCGGACTCCCCGTAGATCGCGTCCCGGCCCGCCCGCCGGGTGGCCAGCAGCTCGGCCGCGCGCCGCCCGGCATCGGTCGCGGGCGCGTCCACTGCCCGTACGATCACGCTCTCGGCCTGGTCCGCGGCCTCGTTCAGCCGGGTCACCAGCGCCACCCCGGCGCCCTCCCCGAGCAGCTCCCACCACTCGGCCGGTACGCCGGCCAGCGGCTGCAGCAGGATCTCCGCACCGCCGCCGCAGGTCAGCCCGGCCTCGTCCGCCTCCTCCCGGCGCACGGACACCTCGCACACCCGCGCGGTGGCCCCGGCCGGCATCGCGGCGGCCTCGGTGGCCAGCTCGGCGTCGAACACGCCCCGGTACAGGGATCCCGCGCACTCCCCCCGCGCGTCGATGAGCAGCGCCCCGGCCGGATCCCGCGGACCGAACCCCTGTTCGGTCACGGGCCGCGCCAAAAACGCCGCCCGCCCCTCGGAAATCCACTGCCGCGCCGTCTCCACCAGCTCCCGCATGCCCCGGTACCTCCTCGTCCGAACCACCCGTGCCACAAAATGCCAGGTCAACGGCATCAAGCAGCCTTCCCCAAAATCCTAGGCACCCCACTTCCCCCCGAAACAAGCGTTGAAAAGCCCCGTAACGCCCTCCCGTTCCTCGTGTGAACCACCGGACCTGACCCACCCGTGCGGGACGTCCGCGCGTAGGGTCGGAGCCTCGATCGCGGACCGGGCAGGACCCGACCGGGCAGGACCCGACCGGGCAGGACCGGACCGGACGGGACCGGACCGGACGAAGGAGGCGTTGAGGTGACCGGAAGGGCCGGCAGGTTCGGCACGGCCGTCTGCGCAGTGCTCCTCGCGCTCGCCCACTTGCTCACGGGCTACGTCATCCTGATCGCCTACCTCGTCGAGCCGGACGGCCCCTGGGACAGTCAGGCCGTCACCAACTCCGGCTTCGCGTCCGGCACCGCCCTGGCGGGCGCGGCGGTGACGGCGCTTCTCTCATGGGTGTTCGTCAAGGCCGAGTGGCTCCGCGCCTGGTGGTACGCGCTCCCGGCAGCCCTGGCCCTGCTCGCACTCCTGCGCCTGACGCTGCTTTCCGCAGGGCTCTGAAGAGCGCGCAACGCGGCGGACCCGACGCACGGATGCGGCACGGCCGCTCCGGCGCCCGGGTCAGCACGCCACGGCCGTAACGCGGTCCGTGGCCGGACCCACCCCACTGCCGCCGGTCAACTCCAGCCGCCGCCCCGCGAACCGGGACCGGAGCCTCCGATCGTGACTCACGACGATCAGCGTGCCGGTGTACGGGGCGAGAGCCGCCTCCAGGTCCTCCACCACCCCCGGCGCCAGGTGATTGGTGGGCTCGTCCAGCAGCAGCAGGTCGTACGGACCGCCGGCAACCAGCCGCCCGAGTTCCACCTTGCGGCGCTGACCGGCGGACAGTTCCCGGAGCGGCCTGGCCAGATCGGCGCGTATCGACAGCCCGAATCCGACCAGCGTTTCACCGCACTCCTCACCGAACATCCCGAGCACGGAACGGCTTTCACCCGCCCAGGGGTCGTCCTGCCGCAGCAGGCCGACGCGTCCGGGAGCCCGCACGCTCCCGCCCCCGGCCGGCACCAGGCCCGCGAGCACCTGCAACAGGGTCGACTTCCCAGCCCCGTTGGGCCCGGTGACCAGCATCCGCTCACCCGCCGCCAGCCGGAACGAGACCGGCGCGAGCCGCCCCGGAACGGTCAGCTCCCCGACCGCCACCCCTCCCGCGGAGCTGTCGCCCACCGCCCCGAACCGCCCGCTGAACCGCAGCGGCTGCGGCGGCACCGGCACCGGGTTCCCGGTCAGCCTCTCCAGCCGCTCCTTCGCGTTACGGATCCTGCTCATCGCCCCGTGCGCCCGGGACCGGGCCCGGAAGGCCCCCGCACCGCTGAACGCGGCAGGTGCCTTCCGCGGGATCTCCGCCAGCCGCCCGGCATTGCTGTCGGCGAGCCTCCGGACGCGCCGGACCTCCTCGCCCCACTCCTCGTACTCCCGCTCCCACCGTGCCCGGGCGGCGGCACGCGCGGCCAGATGCCCCGCATAGCCGTTCCCGTGCCGCTGCACGGTGCGCCGCTCGTGGTCCACCTCCAGGATGGCGGTGGTCACCCGGTCGAGGAACATGCGGTCATGGGTGACGGCGACGACGGTGCCGCGATGGCCGACAAGCCGCTCCTCCAGCCACCCCACTGCCTCGTCGTCCAGATCATTGGTGGGCTCGTCGAGCAGCAACAGCTCCGGCTCGGCCGCGAGCACCGCGGCGAGCGCCAGCCGCGACCGCTGCCCACCGGACAGCGTCCCGAGCACGCGCCCCCGCTCCAGCGCCTCCCGCTCCCCGAGCCGCCGCAGGACGGCGTCCACCCGCCGGTCGGCGTCCCGCCCGCCCCGGACCTCGTACTCGAGGACCAGCCGCTCGTACGCCTCGACCTCCTCCGGCCCGGCCAGATGCAGCCGCTCCTCGGCGGCCCGGATCCGCCGCTCCAGCTCCCGCACCCCGGCCAGTGCAAGATCCACCGCATCCCCGACCCGCGCACCGCGCGGCAGGTCCAACGTCTGCGCGAGATACCCCACCCCACCGGGCGCCCGCACCGACACCTCCCCTCCATCGGCCCGCTCCCGCCCCGCCAGCAACCTCAACAGCGTGGACTTCCCGGACCCGTTGTCCCCGACGACCCCGACCCGCTCCCCGAGCCGCACAGAACAACTGACCCGATCCAGCACGACCCGAGTCCCGTACCGCTTGCTGACATCGGCCATCACGACCTGACTACCGGCGACTGAAGCACGCAAAGGCAACCCTCCAAGAAAAGAGCGACGATACGTATCGTCTCGTCTTGGGGGGGAGTCTAAGGAAGTGGCGACACCGATGCAAGACGTTTCGTCTCGTCTGGTCGTGAGGGACGCCCATCGGCCGCGCTCAGAGCAGGCGGCGGGGATTCCGCTCCGCGGCGCCCGCCTTGCCCGGCACCTGGCCGTCCACCAGCTCCGCTCTTGGGAGAGCTCGTGCAGGCCCTGGCGATCCGCTGGGACATGCGGAACCGGACGCCCGTCGGCAAGAACGTCGTCGCCGAGCTGGGCCTGCGGGGCTGAACACTCGTTCCCAAAGGCGTTGTTAGGGTGAATCCGCCAAGTCGTACACCAAGGGAGGGGACCCGGTGGCGTTCGAAGAGGAATGGGCGGCGGCCAAGCAGAGCGCTGCTGCCTCCCCTGGCGGCTCGTCGGACGACCTGGTCGTCACGCAGGACGACCTGGGTGCCGTCGGACACGAGGCGTTCCTCGTCCACGGTCAGCTGCGCGGGAAGACGGACATCGCCGGCACCGGTGCGACGGCACGGGCCGCGGCCGAGTGCTCCGCCCGGAACCTGGCCATGGGATCGGAGCTGTCGGTGACGCTCTCCACCTGGGACTCGCAGGTCGGAGGTGGACGACCTCCAACGTGAGGCCAAGAGCATCCACGCGGTCCTTGCCGACGCCCATGAGGAGCTGACGCGGATCCAGAAGCAGGCGAAGAACCTGGCCGACGAGGCAGGGAAGGGTGACCCGAACCACGACCCAGAGCCGGATCCGGGGCTGCTGGTGTACGACGGCGGTGGTGGCACGGGGACGCCAAGCCCGCCGAGCAGGCCGAGCTGCGAAGGCTGTGGCAGTCGCTCAGTCCTGACGCCCGCGCGCAGCTGTGGACCGCCCACCGGAACGACCTGCTCGCCGCCGGACTCTTCAACCCGTCGGTCAAGCAGGTGGCGGCCGACAGGGGCTCCGGCAAGCACGGAGCGGAGGACCCGGGCTGGGGCGACTGGGGCACCAGGATGAAGATGAACCTGCTCGTCATCGGCGCCGACGGCGGTGATCTGAACGACGCCTCACGGCACATGAAGCACTACCTGGACAACACCGGTACCCCGATGGAGCTACCGGTCGACAAGATGCTCACGGACAACCAGGGCTTCCGGACCTACACGGAGAAGTTCCACCTCCTCGGGAACGCGGACACGTGGCGTGAGCAGGCGCTGGCGGAGTACGAGAAGAACGGTGGTCGGCCCGTCGTGATGCCGGTCGAGACACCCGGTGAGGGCTATTACTTCAATGACGCAGACCCCAACTGGTACTACGCGGTCGGCGGCGTCCAGTCGAACGTGACGGGGGTGGTGACCGTCGTGCCGGGCGCGGACGGCAAGCCGGTGGTCGGCCTCGACTACCAGGTCAACGTCTGGGACCGGTACAACTGGGACCAGGGCAAGGGCGTGACCATCGGGAAGTTCGAGATCCCCGACGGCGAGCCGGCCCAGCAGCACAGGGTCGGTCTGGCCCAGGAGTTCAACATGGCGGGAAGCGGCCCGGTCAAGCACTACGGGGTGGGCAGCGGAGCGGCAGTGCCCGCTCCCGACGAGCCCGGACGTGCCGGCGAGCGCAGTGACCCGGGCCGTCATGCCCGGGACGGCGGAGGGGACATCGACCGATGAACGGTCTTGCGGCTCCGGCGGGTGCCGGGAAGGGGAAGCCCTGGCAGCGGCGCCTCGCCATCGGCGCCTGGGTCTTCTCGGGCCTGTGCGTCCTCGGCGTCCTCGGGGCGGTCGTTTGGGTCATGTACGAGGTGCGGCAGCCGGCTGGGGCCGAGCGAGGGGCGTGCTGCTGGCAGGAGAACGCCACGCCCGAGTGGACGGCGGGCGTGCTGGGGCTGCGGGTGCCGGAGACGGCCACCGACCGGCGGGCCGGGCTGCACTCCAACGAGCAGTACGACGCTGCGCTGCTCGCCTTCACGGTGACGACCGCGGAGGCGGACCGCTTCGTGCGGCCGCTCCGGCGTGAGGGTACCCGGATGCTGCCCAACCCGAAGCCGGAGAAGCAGGGCTTCACCCGCAGCGACGGCTTCACCCACCTCGGCCTCCCCGAGCCGGAAACCCTCGTCCAGGGCATGCTCAGCACCAGTGTCTGTCCTCGCGAGGCGAAAACCCCCGAAAGCGGCGCACTCCGGCTGTGCGCGCAGCTCCACACGCACGAGCTCCAGCCCGGCACCACGCGCGTCTACATCTGGGCCGGCAGCGACGCACCCATCGAAAGGCCACCGTCCTGACGGGAGGCCCCGACGCAGCCCTGCTGCACGGCGGGACGACCGCGAAGTCGCCCCGATGAGGCCCAGGAGGAGGAGCCGCAACTACAGCCCGCGGATCTTGCGGCCGGACTCGGTGGCCGGGTACAGGATCGCGTCGGCCACACGGCCGCCGGAGTCCTTGACCCCGCCGCTGAAGTTGAGGCGTCCGGTGGTGCCGGTCTTGGCGGCCACCCCGTCCCAGTAGACGGGTTCGCGCTCCCACCGGATTCCGGCGAGCAGGCGGTGCAGGTCGTCCGCGCTCATGGCGTGCGCAGGGTCGGCCCAGGGCGTGGTGTGGTGCGCGGCCACGCCGATGCCCGCGATCACGGCGGGGGCGGTGATGGCGCTGCGCTCCGTGAAGTGACGCAGATGGTCGCTGATCAGCCCACTCAGCATCGGCGTCAGCACCCGCTCGACGAGTTCGGCGTCGGTACCGGCGGGCAGGTCCTCCTCCTGGACCGTCTCCGAGGAGCGGCTCAGGCCGGAGCGACCGTAGAGGGCGGCGACCACGAGCGCCCGGAGCGCGGAGAGAGTCACGACCTCGGTCGCCGTCTTGCCGACCTGGCGCTTGCTGGCGTCCACCAGCTTGCTGAACGGTTCGCTCCGTCCGTTGATCTCGACCTTGACGGTCTCGGTGAGGCGGTGGGTGAGCCGGGTGGCGAGGTCGCGCTGGTCCATGGACATGGAGAGGTTCTTGGACACGTCGACGCCGAGGACATTGCGGTCGTGGAAGATCTGCCGAGCGTCGGAGGCCGCGAGCCCGACGTACATCTCGAAGGGGATGCGCACGGCCGCCAGCTGCGGGTAGCCGAGCCCGAAGCTCTCGGGGTCGTTGTACAGATCGTGCCAGGCCGTCAGCTGGGTCTCGCCGTCGACGGCGACGACGGTGGCCCCGGGCGCGATGGTGATGTTGCGCAGGCCGCTGCCCGGAATCAGCTCCTCGCTGATGGCCGCGAGCCGGTCGGCGTGCCAGAACGTGATCGGAGGGGTGGACCAGGCGTCGCCGAGTGCTCCACTGAGCCCGGCCGCGATGTAGTCCGCGTACGATCCGGCGTTCTTTCCCTTCGCCGTCGCCTTCAGGGTGCGCTGGACCTGGGCACGGATCTCCGCGTGCTGGCGCATCTTGCCGGACGCGGCCTTGAGGGACTTCTGGTCCTCCTCGCGGCGGGGCGAGGGAACGATCTGGAGCAGGGCGGGGAGGGAGATGGTTCCGACCACCGCGTCCTCACGGAACGGCATCACGGTGACCTGGGTGCCTTCGACGACGGTGGTCGGGAGGGACAGGCGCAAGGGGATTCCTCGATTCGGGTTCGACTCGACTGGCGACACACGCCGCTTCCAGTGGCAAGCGTGAGCAACGTGGCCACTCAATGAAAGCGCTGTCAATCGACTTGACGTGTTTGACGGTCGTTGTAGAGTGTTAGCTGTTGGTAGCCGAAACGTTCAGGGACCTTGTGATGACCCCACCCCCAGCTGGCCCCTCTGCCCCCTCGGCGCAGGTGACCGCCGCGGAGATCTCCCGTATCGCCGGGGTCACTCGGGCGACGGTCAGTAACTGGCGCCGGCGGCACGAGGACTTCCCCAGCCCGGCGGGCGGTACCGAATCCAGCCCGCTGTACGACCTCCATGCCGTACAGGACTGGCTGCGTGGCCGCGGGCACTCCTCGAACGCGGCGCCCGACGAGGAGCTCCGTACTGCCTTGCGCCTGACGGGACCCGGTTCGGGGATCGCGGCGCGTCTGGTGCCCCTCGTGCTCGCCGCCTCACAGCGGACCCCCGCCGAACTGGACCAGCTCGGAGCCGCGCCCGACGAGGAGCTGGTCGTACGCGCCCACCAGGCCGCCGACCGTCTGCCCTCCGCCGTCCCGACGGCGGGCCCCGTGGCGTACGGACCCCAGGACGCGGCGGCGATCCGAGCCCTCCTGGCCTGCGTCCGCGCGGCCGGCCCCCCGGCAGCCCTCGACGTACTGGCCGAACGTGAACTGGAGGAGGGCACAGCAGGCGGCACCTACCAGACCCCCGAGGGCCTGGCCTCACTCATGGCCGGCCTGTTGCCGGACGACGCGGCCAGCGTCTTCGACCCCGCCTGTGGCAGTGGCGGCTTCCTCGTCGCGGCGGCCCGCCGGGGAGTGCGGGAGCTGTACGGCCAGGACATCCTTGCGGTGCAGGCACAGCGCACTGCCGTGCGCCTCCTGCTGACTGGTGCGGACGAGGGTGTGTCCACCGACTCCAAGGTGTCGATCCAGCCAGGCGACAGCCTCCGCACCGACGCCTTTCCCGATCTGACCGCGGACGCGGTCCTGACCAACCCCCCGTTCGGCGATCGTGACTGGGGACACGAGGAGCTCGCCTACGACCCGCGCTGGGCGTACGGAGTGCCCACGCGGTTCGAATCGGAGCTCGCCTGGGTCCAGCACGCCCTGGCCCACCTCCGCCCCGGCGGCCACGCGGTCATGGTGATGCCTCCGGCCGTGGCCTTCCGCGTGTCCGGCCGGCGCATCCGCGCCGAACTGGCGCGCAGTGGGGCTTTGCGTGCCGTCGTTTCCCTGCCGGTGGGCGCGGCCCACCCCCTCCACATCGGCCTGCACGTGTGGGTCCTCCAGCGCCCGGAGCCCGGCGGCGCCGAACACACCTCCGTCCTCTTCGTCAACGGTGAGGGAGACCAGGCGGAGCCGCGCGGTACCCGGGGCGGCAGCCGGACCAGACAAGAGCCGGTCGACTGGGCCGAACTGACGGCCAGGGTGCTCGTTCCATGGCAGGCCTACGAGGCGGCGCCGAACGATTTCACGGACGTGCAGGGGATCGCGCGGGCCGTACCGGTCGTCGACCTGCTGGATGACCTGGTCGACCTGACCCCGGCACGGCACGTCCGTGTGTCGGCGGCGGATGTGCCGCCCATGGAGTTGGCCCGGCAGGTGTCGGAGCTCCGGGCAGCACTGTCCAAGCAGCTGACTGCCCTCTCCGCGGCAGTGGGCCGGGATGACTGGCGGCCGGCGGAATCCCCGGCCGGTGCCGCCGACACCTGGCGTACCGCCACGGTGTCGGACCTCACGCGAGGCGGCGCCCTCACCCTGTTCCGGGGTGCGGTCCCTGCCCCTGCCCGGGACACGGCATCCGCGCCGGACGGCCGTCTTCCGGGTGACGCGCCCCCACGAGTCCTGACCAGTGGCGACGTTGCCGCCGGAACCTCCGCCTCCGGGACGGTGGACCGGCTGCGCACCGACCCGGCCCAGGCCGTGACGGTCGCCGCGGGGGACGTCGTCGTCCGCGGCGACGTCCACGCAGGCTCCATCGGTCGCACGATGGCGCGTGTGGCGGAGGAGTCGGACGCCGGCTCCATCCTGGGCCCCCACCTCCACCTGCTCCGCCCGGACCCGAACCGTCTGGACCCATGGTTCCTGGCCGGCTTCCTGGGCGCGGCGGACAACATCGCCGCGGCTTCCACCGGCACGACGATCGTCCACGTCAATCCCGGTCGTCTGCGCGTCCCGCTCCTGCCGCTGGACGAACAGCGCCGCTACGGAAAGGCGTTCAGACAGGTCCACGTGCTCCGCAGGAGCGCGGCCCGCACGGCACAGATCCTCGAAGAGGTCGCCGGGGCGATGTCCAACGGCCTTACGGTGGGGGCTCTCCTGCCACCGCCGGCCGACGCCTGATCACCGCCCCCCCACTTACTTCACACCACACCCTCGAACAGCTTCACCTGGAAGGAAACCGGGGAACCCTTGAACAGCAGCAAGCACACGGAACTGGCGAACCATGCCTGGTCCGTCGCCGACCTCCTGCGCGGCGACTACAGGCAGCACGACTACGGCAAGGTCATCCTGCCGTTCACGGTGCTGCGCCGGCTGGAGTGCGTCCTGGAGCCGACCCGGGAGAAGGTCGCGGAGACGGTGGCCGAGTACAAGGGTCAGGAGGACATCGACCCGGACTACTGGCTGCGCGAGGCATCGGGCCACTCCTTCTACAACACGAGCGACCTGACCCTCCGGAAGATCGCCAACGACCCCAAGAGCGCGGCGACGAACCTCCAGATCTACGTCTCGGCCTTCTCGGAGAACGCCCGCGAGGTCCTCGAGAAGTACGAGTTCGCCCAGCAGATCAAGCGGCTGGACGGCGCCGACCTGCTCTACCAGGTCATCGGCAAGTTCACCGATCTCGACCTGCACCCGGAGAACGTGCCCAACCACAACATGGGCTACATCTTCGAGGAGCTGATCCGCCGCTTCGCGGAGCAGTCGAACGAGACGGCGGGCGAGCACTTCACTCCCCGCGAGGTCATCAAGCTGATGGTCAACCTCCTGATCGCGCCGGACGGCGACGCCCTCACGGTGCCGGGCGCGGTCCGCACGATCATGGACCCGGCCTGCGGTACCGGTGGCATGCTGTCGGCCGCGGAGGACTTCATCCGGGATCACAATCCCGATGCCACGGTCGAGGTCTACGGCCAGGAGCTCAACCCCGAGTCCTGGGCCATCTGCCGGTCCGACCTGATGATCAAGGGCCAGGACCCCGAGCACATCGCCTTCGGCAACTCCTTCAGCGACCCCGCCCACCGCCGTGAGAAGTTCGACTTCCTGCTCGCCAACCCGCCGTTCGGCGTGGAATGGAAGAAGGTCAAGGACGAGGTCGAGTACGAGCACAAGAACCTGGGCGAGGCCGGCCGCTTCGCCGCGGGCCTGCCGCGCATCAACGACGGCTCGCTGCTCTTCCTCCAGCACATGATCTCGATGATGAAGCCGGTGGACGCGAAGGGCGGCGGCGGGTCCCGCATCGCCATCGTCTTCAACGGCTCCCCGCTCTTCACCGGCGCGGCCGGCTCCGGCGAGTCGGAGATCCGCCGCTGGATCCTGGAGAACGACTGGCTGGAGGGCATCGTCGCCCTCCCGGACCAGCTGTTCTACAACACGGGCATCTCGACGTACTTCTGGATCCTGACCAACAAGAAGGCCCCCGACCACAAGGGCAAGGTCGTCCTGCTGGACGCGCGTGACCAGTGGCAGAAGATGCGCAAGTCGCTCGGTGACAAGCGCAAGGAGCTGGGCAAGGACCACATCAAGGTCGTAACCGAGCTGTACGCGGAGGCGGTCCAGGCCGCGGCCGACCCTGCCCACCCCGGCCACGCCAAGGTCAAGGTCTTCGACAACGCCGCCTTCGGCTACCAGCGCATCACGGTCGAACGCCCACTGAAGCTCCGCTTCGAGCTCACGGAGGAGACGCTGACCGCCCTGACGGCCTCGAAGCCGCTCCAGAAGTGGGCCGAGGAACGTTGCCTGCCCGGTGTTCCGGAGCTGGCCGCCAAGGTCAAGGCGCGCCGGAAGCTGACCGATGAGGAAGAAGACCAGTTCAAGAGCCTCCTCGCGAAGGAGCTCACCCTGTTTGCGGATGCCCTCAAGCCGCTGATGGGAACAACCTGGGCGACCAAGTCCGAGGCGCAGCTCGCCCTGAAGGACGGGGTGGTCGGCGCCGGCCTCATCTGGCCGACGGGAGCCCCCTTCGCGAAGGCGTTCCGCGACACGATCGGCCTCCGCGACTCCGAGGGCGAGGTGCAGAAGGTCAAGGGCGAGCCGGAGCCGGACACGGAGCTGCGGGACTACGAGAACGTGCCGCTGGGCGAGGACGTCGAGAAGTTCTTGAAGCGCGAGGTCCACCCGCACGTCCCGGACGCGTGGATCGACCACACGAAGACGAAGATCGGCTACGAGATCCCGTTCACGCGGCACTTCTACGTGTATGAGCCGCCGAGGCCATTGGTGGAGATCGACGCGGAACTGAAGGCTCTGGAGGCGGAGATTCAGTCGCTGCTGGGCGCGGTGACGGAGTGATGCAGATGCAGAGCACATCACTTGGTTGGGCGCCAGCCCTGCCCGCTCATTGGAAGGTGGTTCCGCTTAGCCTCGTCGCGAAGATGGGCACTGGACACACCCCTGATCGAGGGAAGAAGGAGTACTGGGAGAACTGCTCTATCCCGTGGGTAACCACGCCCGACGTGTCTCGGCGAGATGCCACGCTTGAACCGCTCATGCAGACCGAACAGCACATCAGTCAGCTTGGCATGGAAAATAGTGCCGCAGTGCTGCACCCGGCAAACACGGTGATGCTTTCCAGAACAGCCTCCATTGGATATAGCGTGCGTATTGGTCGACCGATGGCCACCACGCAGGCATTCGTTACCTGGCTCTCTGGGCCCGAACTTGATTCCCGGTACTTGCTACTGGTAATGAGGGCCATGTGGCAGGAGTGGCGCAAACTGGCCTATGGGTCTACGCACCTGACCATCTACATGCCAGATCTTGAGTCAATTCGGATTCCCCTTCCTCCCTTGGAGGAGCAGCGCCGTATTGCCGACTTCCTCGAGGTCGAGACTGCTCGCATTGACGACATCACTGCTGTTGCGAACCGCCTGCGCGTCGTACTACATGAGCGCCGCGAAGTTCAGCGGTCCTACACCTTGCGGGGCATGCGTGTGCCTGGCCCGCGCATGATCCACCCGATGCTGGGGGATCTTCCTGCCTCTTGGGAAGTGCTTCCCTTGAAGAGACTTGTACCAAGAATCGGTGTTGGTGTGGTAGTGGATCCATCCTCGTACTTCAAGGATGAGGGGGTCCCCTTCCTGAGAGGGTCGAATGTTACGGACTCGGGGCTGGATCTTACGGATGTCCGGTTCATGTCTGAGATTGACAGTGTAAAGCTCTGGCGCTCGCGACTGGAAGCCGGTGACGTGGTGGTCATTCGGGCCGGTTATCCGGGTCGGGCAGTTGTAATTCCTGAGCATCTGGAGGGAGCAAACTGTGCGTCCCTTATCGTTGTGAAAAAGGGAGATCGGCTGACCCCGAAATATTTGGAGGCCTATTTCAATAGCTCGCTCGGGGGTGTGTACGTGGACTCCGTTCGATATGGTGCCGCCCAGGAGCAGGTAAACGTATCACATGTGGTCGATTTTATGGTGCCGGTGCCGGAATTGGCTCAGCAGTATGAGCTGGTGAATGAGCTCGAAGAACAAGAGAGTTCGAATCGCACCCTTGACTCCAAGCTGTCTGCGCAGATGGCTCTTCTTGCCGAGCGTCGCCAGGCGCTCATCACTGCCGCTGTAACCGGACAGTTCGACGTCTCCACCGCCAGCGGACGCAACGTAACGGAGGGAATCACCCCATGAGCCCCGTCCACCACGAGTCCGCCTTCGGCTCCGCCATAGTCACTGCGCTCACCGAGCGCGGCTGGCGTGAGGCAAGCCCCGCCGGCTATCAGCCCGACCTCGGCCTGGACACCCAGGAACTCTTCGAGTTCATTGGCAACACGCAGGCCGAGGAGTGGCACGAGCTCCGCACCGTCTACGGTGACGCCAGCGAGGCCCAGCGAGGCTTCGCCCGGCGCCTGGACCAGGCCATCGCCAACGACGGTCTGCTCCACGTCCTCCGCAACGGCGTAAAAGACCGGGGCGTACGGCTCCGTGTCGCCTACTTCAAGCCGAACCTGGTCGCCGACGACTCCGTCCTCGACGGCTACCGCGCCAACCGCCTCACCGTCGTCCGCGAGCTCCCCTACGCCACGAAGCAGCTCGACTGGAACAACCGCCTCGACCTGACCCTGTTCCTCAACGGCATCCCCGTCGCCACCGCCGAGCTCAAGAACCCGCTCACCGGCCAGGGCGTAGAGCACGCCAAGGAGCAGTACCGCACCGACCGCGACCCCACCGAGCCGATCTTCACCCGCCGGGTCATCGCTAACTTCGCCGTCGACCCCGACCTGGTCTTCGTCGCGACCGCTCTCAAGGGCAAGAACACCCGCTTCCTCCCCTTCAACACCGGCTCCGAGGGCCCCGGCCGCCCCGGCGGCGCAGGCAACCCCGCACCCACCGCCTTCGGCCAGTACGCCACCTCCTACCTCTGGGAGCAGGTCTGGGAGCGCGACAACTGGCTGGACCTCCTTCAGCGGTTCGTCCACCAGCAGAAGTCCAAGACCCCCGGCGGCGGCACCACCCGCACCACGATCTTCCCCCGCTACCACCAGTGGGACGTCGTCAAGAAGCTCACTGCCCACGCCGCCACCCACGGCGCCGGACAGGACTACCTGATCATGGCCTCGGCCGGGTCGGGAAAGTCCAACACCATCGGCTGGCTCGCCCACCGCCTCTCCGACCTGCATGCCGACAACGACCCGCGTGTCCTCGACCAGGAGGCGCTCACCGCCGGTCTGATCAGGCCCGGCGCACCCGTCTTCGACAAGGTCATCGTCATCACGGACCGCCGCAACCTGGACGCCCAGCTCCGCGAAACGGTCGGCAGCTTCTCCCAGACCGACGGACTGGTCGTCAAGATCGACGAGAAGAGCGGCGCCAAGAGCGAGCAGCTCGCGCGTGCGCTCTCCCGCGACACCGGCAAGATCGTCACGGTCACCCTGCACTCGTTCCCCGCGCTCCTGGACTACCTCCAGCGCAACCCCACCGAGATCAAGGGCACCACCTTCGCGATCGTCGTCGACGAGGCCCACTCCTCCCAGTCCGGCGAGGCGGCCACCTCCGTGCGCGCCGCGCTCCGGGACCTCGGTCTGGACTCCGACTCCGAGGACGCCGGCGCGACCACGCTCACCGTCACCGAGCAGCTCAAGAAGAAGGCCGAGGAGCGCTCCAAGGCCGCCAACCTCTCCTACTTCGCCTTCACCGCCACCCCGAAGGGCAAGACCCTCGAACTCTTCGGCACCCGGGACCAGGCCAACGGCGAGCCCACCTACCGCCCCTTCCACACGTACTCCATGCGCCAGGCCATCGAGGAAGGCTTCATCCTCGACCCGCTCCGGAACTACGTCACGTACAACACGTACTGGAAGCTGGTGAACCAGAACCACGACGAAATGGAGGTCGACCCCGCCAAGGCGAACTCCCTCCTCGCGCGGTACGTGCTCACCCACGACTCGACGGTCTCCCAGCACGCCCAGGTGATCGTCGAGCACTTCGTCACCCACACCCGCGGCCGGCTCGGCGGGCGCGCCAAGTCGATGGTCGTGACCGCTTCCCGGCATTCCGCCGTGCAGATGGCCCGTGCCATCAAGAGCTACATCGAGGACCGCGACTACCACACCAAGTACCCGGACCTGGGGGTCCTGGTTGCCTTCTCCGGCTCCCTCACCATCGACGGCGACGAGACCACCGAGCCGAAGGAGAACGGCGGCCTGGCGGAGACCGCACTTCCCAAGGCGTTCGGTTACACGCGCTCCGACGACAAGGCGGTCCAGGCAGGCGGCAAGGGTCAGCCGGAGTACCGGATCCTGGTCGTCGCCGAGAAGTACCAGACCGGCTTCGACCAGCCGCTCCTCACGACCATGTACGTCAACAAGAAGCTGACCGGCATCTCCGCGGTCCAGACCCTCTCCCGGCTCAACCGCACCACCGAACGCAAGACCCAGGCCGACCTGGCCGTCCTGGACTTCACCAACGAGGCCGAGGACATCAAGGAGGCGTTCCGCCCCTACTTCGAGGAGGCGAACACCCTCCCCTCGGACCCCAACCTGCTGTACACCGCCCAGAGCCGGGTCATGTCGGCGCCGATCATCTCCGAAGACGAGATGGATCAGTTCGCCACCGCCTACTTCGCGGCGAAGGAGAAGGCCGGCGGCTCCCCGGCCAAGTGGGAGAGGCAGCACGCGGAGCTGTACCGCCTCCTCACCCCGGCCGTCGCCCGCTACGAGGCCCTCCGGGACAACGACGAGGACGAGGAGCAGGTCCAGACGGCCGAGGACTTCCGGGCCGACCTCCACGACTACGTACGCAAGTACGGCTTCCTCTCCCAGATCGTCCCCTACCACGACCCCGACCTGGAGCGCCTCAACCTCTACGGCCGCTTCCTCCTCACCCGGCTCCGTGGCCGTACCGACGGAGGCGTAGACATCGGTGAAGTGGACCTCAGCCACCTGCGCGTACAGAAGACCGGCGAGCACGACGTTTCCCTCAACCCCGATGGGCCGGCGACGATGCCTGGGCTCGGTGACGGCGCGGGCGGAGCCAAGGAGGCCGAGAAGTCGCTCCTGTCCGAACTGATCGAGAAGTTCAACGCCAAGTTCGGCACCGAGTGGACCGATCAGGACGTGGTCCGGCCGTTCGAAGCGACCATGGCCGACGTCAAGGTACGAGCCGCCGCCGTCGTCAACGACGAGGACAACTTCGGCAAGGTGTTCGACAAGGAGTTCGAGCGCCAGATGGCCAAACACGTCCACACCGTGGCCGGCCTCGGCCGCCAGTACTTCGGCGCCGACCGGAACTTCAAGTCCAGCCTCGACCGCAGCGCCCGCCGCGCCGCGTGGCGGATGATCCGCCGCGAGGAAGGCGTGGACGACGCCGCGTAGCACCTCCGTGCGGGTCGCGTACATCGGCATGCTGTACGCGACCCGCACCGTGCCCTGCTACGCCTGAGGCTCGGATGCCAGCGCCACGAGCCCGGCCCAAGCGGTGGGGTCCATGGTCAGTACAGGCCCACCGAGCTGCTTGGAGTCCCGGATGTGCACAATGCTGCAGCTGGTGGCCACTTCCACACAGTCGCCGCCCTCAGCGCCGCTGTAGGTGCTCTTCCGCCAGACGAGTTCCGATGCTGCGGGCGCAGTCTGTGCGGTGTTCATAGCTCTCCCAGCAACTTCTCGATGAATTCCAGGGTCTCTCGTGGGGTGAGAGCCTGGCTTCGGATGATCCCATAGCGGGCGGCTGCCATGTGGGTCTCGTCCCGGTCCGTCCGCAGGCTGCTCCGGCCCTGGACCTCCATGTACACCAGCTGTTGTCCGCCCTTGCGAGTGATCACGGTGAAGGGCCCGTCCACTCCCGCGTTGTCCTCGCGGTCGAGTGGCATGACCTGGATTTCCACGTTGCGCTTGTGACCGATGAGCAGGAGACGTTCGAGCTGGCTGCGCAGAACGGCCGTTCCACCCAGTGGCCTGCGGAGTACGGATTCCTCCATGACGAAGCTCAGAAGCGGCGCCGGCCAGCGATTGAAGATTTCCTGCCGTGCGAGGCGGGCGGCAGTCCGAAGCTCGATGGTCTCCTCGTCCAACAGCGGGCGCCGCATCGAGAGGACTGCTCGGGTGTACTCCTCTGTCTGGAGCAGTCCTTTCACCATGTGCGTGTCGTAAGCACACAGCTCAACCGCCTCGGCCTCAAGTCGCGCCATGTCCCGGAAGAATGCCGGATACTGCGCCCGCGCCACCTCCTCCTTCAGCGCCTTCAGCACACCACCCGCATCCAGCACCTCGTCCGCCTGGTCGATGAACCGCGGCGGCGGGATCCGCCGCCCCTGCTCGAACGACGCGACCGACTGCGACGCGTATCCCACCCGCTTACCGAACTCCGCCCGCTCCAGTCCGGCTCGGGTCCGCAGCAGCTTCAGCTGGCGCCCGAAGACGATCACCACACCCTGCCCCGGTTCATCCTCCGGGCGCTGCCCCACCGGCTCCCGCTCGGCCCCGTCATCGTCCTGTATCGCCGCCACCCTTCAGCGCACGTACACCGCGCCGATGTCCCGCGGACAAGCCCCACGCGACGGCGCGTCACCCATGGTCACGCTACGCCACCACGCCCCACCGTGGTGCCATGACGAGCAACCCCACCAGCTCCATCGCCACCGCCCGGCCCGCCCAGAACCCCCACCCCACCCACCACTTCGAGATGCGGTTCAGCTCCACCCCGCGAGGTGCCCGCCTCGCCCGCCGACTCTGCGGCGAGCGGCTGCATGCCTGGGGCATCCCGTACGGCACCGAGGCGCATGACACCGTCACCCTGCTCGCGGCCGAGCTCACGGCGAACGCCGTCCGCCACGGCCGCGTGCCCGGCAGGGACTTCCACGTACGTCTCACCACCGCCCCCGACGCGACCGTACGCATCGAGGTCACCGACACCCGGGGCGAGCGGCACCCCGAGCCGGCCACCCTCCACCCCGGCCCGGACCGCACCGACGGCCGCGGTCTGCTCCTCGTGGCGGCCCTCGCAAGCCGGTGGGGTTGGCACCTCCGAACCTGCGGGTCGCCCGGCAAGAGCGTGTGGGCCGAGTACGGGCAGGCATGACGGACGGAACCACAACACCATGGCTGCTTCTCGGCCATAGCCGCCAAACCTGGCCAACCTCTATGGACGGAAGATCGCCACACGCCCCAGACTGGCCCTGACATGTCGGGCCGGCCGACACCACTTGTGTACGTACGCCGGCGCACGGACGCGACGGGGGCGGGGCAAGGTGCCGCAGCAGGTGATCGCCGGGCGATACGAACTCCTGGAGGAGCTCAACCACGGCGGCATGGGAGACGTCTGGCGCGGCTACGACGCCGTGCTGGACCGGCCCGTGGCAGTGAAGCTGATCCGGCAGCAGTCCGTCACCTCACCTCAGCTGGCCGAGGAATTCGCCAAGCGGTTCCGCCGCGAGGCGCGGATCACGGCCAGGATCCAGCACCCCGGCGTCCCTCAGGTGTACGACGCGGTCCTCGACGACGCGCAGGAGCACTTGTTCCTGGTCATGGAACTGGTCGAGGGCGTGCAGCTGTCCGCCTACGTGAACCCGGCCCGGCCACTGCCCGTGAGCTGGGCCGCGGCCGTCGCCGCACAGGTGGCCACCGTGCTCTCGCACGCCCACGAGGTGCCGGCCATCCACCGTGACCTCAAGCCAAGCAACATCCTGGTAGCCCGCGACGGGACGGTGAAGGTCCTCGATTTCGGCATCGCGGCGATCCTGCGCACCGACGCGACCAAGCTGACCGCGACCGGTACGCCCATCGGGACCTCCCAGTACATGGCTCCCGAGCAGGTCCGCGGTGGCCGCATCACCCCGCAGACCGACCTGTACGCGCTCGGGTGCGTCCTTCACGAACTGCTCAGCGGGCAGGTCGTGTTCCACTCGGACCACGAGCTCGCGCTCATGTACCAGCACGTCACCGCCGCCCCCACTCCGCTGCGGCAACTGCGCCCCGACGTGCCGACGGCGCTGGAAGAGCTCGTCCTGCACATGCTCCGCAAGGCCCCGGAGGCACGACCCGCAGACATCCAGGAGGTGTACGAGCGGCTGCGGCCCTTCCTGCCCGCAGCCGGCCAGGCAGCCTCACCCGACGAGGCCGGGCCAGCAGGGGCCCCGGACCCGACCGGGCTGTTCCGCAACCCGTACGCGCCGCGCGCCCGCCCCCAGGCCGCGGGAGGCGGAGGGGGCGCGCCCTCAGGAGAAGCCGCCCCGGGCGCCGTGCCCCTGCCCGTCCCCGCCGAACTCCGGGCCGAGATCAAGGAGGCGTACGCGCACGCCGACGCCCTCATCGAGGAGGAGCGGTTCGCGCAGGCAGCCGAAGTGCTGAGCGAGGTCATCGAACCCGCGGCCCGTGCGCTCGGTTCCGAGAGCCGACAGGTGCTGGAACTGCGCACCCAGCGGGCCGCGTTCCGGCTGCTCGGTGGTGACTACCGGGCCGCCCTGCCCGAGTTCGCCGTGCTCGCCGATGCGTACGGCCGCATCAACGGCCCCACCAGCGAGCAGGCCCGCGCGTGCCGCGCCCAGGCCGCCCGCTGCCGCGCCGAACTCGGCCAGGTCACGGAAGCCCTCACCGCACTCGAATCGGTCCTGGCCGTCGTCCGGGCTGTGGACAGCGACGTCAGCGAGGAAGCCATCGAACTGCGCCGGGACATCGGCATGCTGCTGCTCGCCCAGGGCCGCGCCCCCGACGCCCTGGTCCTCCTGGAACCCCTCCACGCCGACCTGAACGTCGTCTACGGCCCCGCAGACGAGCTGACGGCCGAAATCGCCGAGGCGCTGGCACTGATACGGCTGGATCTCGACGGCCAGGCCTCCTGAGCCGTCCTGTCGGTACGTCGGTCATGTTCAAGGCCGTGCCGCTGGGGCGGGCCCGGCCGCTGAGGAAGGAGAGATCATGAGCGGGAAGAAGCCTGGAGACGGCAGCGACTCCGTGGCCCTTCAGGTGCGTCAGGTGGAGCGGGCACTTCGGACTGTGTACTTGGAGGGGGGTCTCCTGCACGTCAGTGACCTGGAAGACAAGTCGCCTCAGGAGCGGGAGCCCCGACTGCTGTCGCGGGCGCTCACCGCCCAGGCCGTTCGGATGGTCACCGGCTTCAGCCCGCAGGAAGCGGCGGACACCGTCATAGACGGAATTGCGGACCAGGGCATCGACGCGATTGCAGTGGTGGACGGTCCCGACCCACACATCTACCTCGTCCAGGCTAAGTGGAGCCAGTACGGCAAGGCCAAGAGCGAGCGGGAGGCCGTTCTCGAACTGCTCGCCGGGCTGAGGCTCATCGACGACGAGGACTTTGCACCGTTCAACCCACGCGGCCGCCGACTGGCCGAGCAGGCCAAGGCGGTCATGTCGCGAGGGCCGGTGCCCGTCACCCAGGTCGTCGTCCTCATGCGCACGGATGAGGTGATCGAGGGATTCCGGCAGGCGCTGATCAACGGCGAGAAGGAATTCAACCGATTCGGTGACCTTCTCGACCACAAGATCATCCTCGCTCCCGATGTCTGGGCCTCGGTGCGGAAGGACCTGGTGCCGAAGCCCGTGGAGCTCGAGACCGTTCTCTTTCCCTGGTTCGGGGTCAGCACTCCCTATGAGTCCTATCAGGGTGTCGTTGCGGCGGAGATCGTCGCGGAGTGGGCTGAGCACGGCTCCCACCTCTTCAACCTCAACATCCGCAATCCGCTGGGCCGGACGTCGATCAACAACGACTTGATCGAGACTCTGGCCGAGGAACCCGCACATTTCCTCTATTTCAACAACGGAATCACTGTGTTGTGTGAATCGGTCGAAAAGGCGTATCAGTCGATGCGGATGCCTCACGCTTACCCGCTCACGCTGAAACTGCACAACGCCAGCGTCGTGAACGGTGCTCAGACCGTCAGATCCGTGGCCGATGCCGTCGCCGCCGATGAAGGCGCGGCCTCCGCGCAGGTGCCCGTGCGCATCATCGTCACAGGCAAGTCGGCCAATTTCGCCAAGCGGACCACGCAGGCGACCAACAGGCAGAACCGCGTGGAGCCACGCGACTTCATCGCGCTCGACCCCGTACAGGCCGCCATCCTGGAAGAAATGCGGGCGGAACTCGGGCTCGACTACAGCGTCCGCCGGGGTGAACTGGACCCGCCCGAGGATACGGGGTGTTCGGTTGTCGAGGCTGCGTGCGCCCTCGCCTGCGCCCATCCCGACAGCCAGTATGCCGCCCGAATGGCCACCACCCTGGATGTGCTGTGGGAGCGCGGCAGCCAGGGCATTTATGACGTGCTCTTCCGGCCGCAGCCTGGGGTGTACCTCCTGTGGAACGGGGTGCAGATCCTGCGCGCCGTCCGTCGAGAGCTTCACACCCTGCGCTCGCGCTACGAAGGCCGTGGCGCCGCGCTCGTCGAACATGGCCCCTATCTGCTCGCACACCTCGTGTTCCGGAGCCTGGACACCGAGGCGATCGACGAGCCGGACCCCAAGCTCGAATGGTCCGCTGCTGCCGTGGCGCGGGTTCCTGACCTGATACAGGAACTGCTCCCCAGGCTCGCTGCGACAATTGACGGACTCTATGGTGACCGGTCACCGATCCGGGCAGTGTGCGCGGATGTCGTTCGCAGCCGTGAGATCGCCGACCAGGTAATCGACGGCGGCACAGCGGCACAGGACCCGGCGGAGTGGGAGAAGTACCGCCGCATTCCCGCACAGCGCAAGCCTCGCCTCCGGAACGCCGTACACGTTCTCATCGACCAGGATGTGCTTGAAGAAGGTGACCCCCTCACCCTGACCACCGCCTACCCCATGGAGGCGGAGGCCCTTGCGGGCTGGCTGGCCGAGGATGAGCGGCGCTCCCGCGCCACCTGGGTCAAGCACCGGTCCCGGCCAGTGCTGTGGGCGGCCGACGGCAAGCAGTACTCGCCGTCCGGACTGATCACCCATATGTGGGAGCTCGCCGAATGGGAGCAGCGACCCGTGGCGAACCAGGGCACCGCTCGATGGCTCACCTCCACCGGCGAGACTCTTGCCGACCTGGCCCGGAGAGTCCTCAGCGGTCTCGAAGAACCCCTGCCGAGTGGCGAAGGCGACTGACGACAGCCGGGGGCGCCGGCAGGGCTGCCGGCGCCCCGCCGCACGTGATGAGGAGATCCACCCATGCCCCGCCTCGCCTTCGACATCGCCTTCTGTTCCCAGCTCCCCAAACTCCAGGGCACGGTCCGCAAGGGGGTTTTCGATGCCTGGGAGAAGTTCGAACGGCTCACCCTGGACCAGCTGTTCAAGGACCCCGGCCTGAAGCTGGAGTCGCTCAAGAACGCCCGCGATCCGCACATCCGGACGATCCGGATCGACCGCGGCACCCGAGGGGTAGTGCTGGCACCCGACAGCGGGGACACGTACGTCCTGCTGCGGGTGCTGCCGCACGACGAGGCCAATGCATGGGCCGTCAAGCAGAAGGCGAGCATCAACACGGTCACCCGCGCCGTCGAGATCCGTGACATCGCGGTACTGGAGGAGCTCACGCCCGCATACGAGCGGACCGCGCCCGCCCCTGAGCAACGGCTATTCGCCAAGTTCTCGGACGGAGACCTCGCGGCCCTCGGCATCGACGGCACGACCCTGCGCCAGGCCCGGGTCCTGACCAGCCCGGACCAGCTGGAGGCATTCGCGCCGTTCTTCCCCCAGGACCAGCGGGAGGTACTGGAATACCTCGCTGCCGGATTCACCGTGGAGGACGTATGGCGCGAGGTCGTCGCCGTCAGCCTGGCCGCCGCCGACAGCACGGAGCCCGTGAACCCCGCCGACTACGAAACCGCCATCCGGCACACTCGTACCCGCATCGCCCTGGTCACCGGATCGGACGAACTCCGCGAGATCCTCGACAAGCCCTTTGCCGCCTGGCGGGTCTTCCTGCACCCCTCCCAGCACAAGGTGGCCTACCGGCCCTCCTACTCCGGCCCGGCCCAGGTCACCGGAGGCCCGGGCACGGGCAAGACGGTCGTCGCCCTGCACCGCGTACGCCACCTCCTCGGCCACCTCCGTGACGGCGACCGGATCCTCCTCACCACCTACACCAATGCCCTGGTAGCCGCCCTGCGCGCGGGCCTCGCCGAACTCGTCGACGACGAGACCCTCAGGGACCGGGTGGACATCATGACCGTCGACGCATTCGCCGGACGGGTGCTGTCCACATCTCGTCGGCCCCTGCGCGCCGACGAGGAGGCGGCCCGCTGGCAGCAGGCCGCACGGGCAGCCGGCTTCACCGGGAGCCCGCAATTCCTCGCCCAGGAGTACAAGCACGTCGTCCTCGCCCAGAACCTGCGCACCTACGACGAGTACGAAGCCGCCGAACGCAGAGGGCGAGGCAGCGCCTTGCCCGCGGCGGCCCGTCCGCCGGTGTGGGGTGCCATCGAAGAGTTTCTTGCCGGGCTGGCCTCCGACGGTCGGCGGACCTACCTCGGCACCTGCGCGGAAGCCGCGGACCTGATGGAAAGGACCGGGCCGCGCTACCGGCACGTCGTCGTCGACGAGGCCCAGGACCTGCACCCCGCTCAGTGGCGTCTTCTGCGCGCCGCTGCCCCGAGGCGCCCGGACGACCTGTTCATCGCGGGAGACCCGCACCAGCGGATCTACGACGCCAAGGTGTCCCTCAAAGCCGTTGGGATCAAGGTCGCTGGCCGGTCTACCAAGATGCGGAAGAACTACCGGTCCACCCACGAGATCCTCAGCTGGTCCACCGGCCTGCTCGTGGGCCGCCCCTTCTCGGAGCTGGAGGACGACGCCCGCCACGAGACGCTGCTCGGATATCGCTCGGCACTCCATGGCAACGCCCCACAGACACACGCGGCGCCTTCTCCGGAAGCGGAGCTCGAGTCCTTGGTCGCGCGGATACGCGACTGGCTCGACAGCGGGATCGCGGCTGAGGAGATCGGGGTGAGCGGCCGCTTCAACCACACCTGCGACCAGGCGGCCGTGGCACTTCGGGCAGCAGGTATCCCGGCCGGCCGACTGCGTGGTGACACGCCGGCTGTCCCTGGTGTCGTCACCGTCGGAACCATGCACTCCTTCAAGGGGCTGGAGTACCGGTGCGTCGCGGTGATCGGCGCGAACGCCGCCGCCCTGCCCTTCCCCAAGGCCGTCACCCCGCCCGAGGTGGACCGCCTACAGCACGAGGCGGACCTGCTCGCCGAACGCTGCCTCCTCTTCGTGGCCTGCACCCGGGCCAGGGACCGTCTGTACGTCTCCTGGTCCGGAGACCCGAGCCCGTTCCTGGTCTAGGGGTCGACTCAGCTGGCCGGTCCCGCATTCCGGCGCCATTCCTCGAACACCAGCCAGAATTCACGGGGCCAGGAGAGAGTGAGAGGATCGAAGGCATAGGCCATGGCCGTTGCCTCCTTCCACAGGGTTTCGGCTTGCTCGGCCTCGTCCGCGAGACGGCGCGCGCTCGCCAGATGAGCCAGGGCCGCTGCGTAGTCCCGTTCCTCCGCTGCGCTCGCGAGATCCGGCCAGAGTTCCCATACCAGGTGTTCCCGGAGTCGACGCAAATGGTCTGCGGTCTCCTGGCAGAGCCACTCGCGGACGATCTGGTTCACGTTCGCCACCTGGAGGCCGAGCTCCTCCAGCCGGTCCTCGTCCCAGCCGTACTGCTCGACGAGGCCTTTCCACACCACCCAGGACCGCTCGGCCTGCCGGCGAGCCGAGTCATCGAGATCCTGTTGGGTCAGCCTGGGGAAATCGTCGCCGTTCGGTGCCCCGGGACCGGGTGAATCCTCGGGGAGAAGCGTTCCGTCACCGTGTCGGATCCGCGTGAGCAGGTCGAGGGCACGGATAGCGGACTCAACGCCACCATCCCGGGCGACGCCGCACATCACAGCGACGTCCTCTTCAACACCGTGCCAGTCCGATTCCGCGAGATGGTCGTCGAGACCATCGGCGAGCCACTCGGCGGAGCCGCGTTCCCGTAGATCAGCCAGGATCAGCTCGATCTCGGAGTCCAGCCGCTCAAGCACAGCGCCGGGCGCCTCCAGCTCCCGTCGGGCAGCCGCTTCACGCTCTGCCCGTTCGGTTGCCTCTCGATGGTCGTCACGGGCCGCGCGGGCTGAGGGAAGACGGGTCTGCAGTGCACGCATCTCCTGGGCCCTGGCCGGATTCACCTCATCCAGTCGGCCGAGTGCCTGCATGCGGTGCCCTGGCTGGACCAGCGGGTCGGACGCGAGTCGGCACAACAGGTCCTGCGCCTCCGAGGGTGCCCGCAGGGAGACGGCAAGAGCGAGAGAGAGGCGGTCCGTGCTCCGGGCACGCGGATGTGCCACCAGAACTCCGAGTGCCTCGGGGACGAAGCTTCCTGGCCAGTCGTGTTCGGCGAGGGCCAGTCCGACGCGCATGCGGGTAGCGACCGGGGCGGTCTCGTCCTCCGAGAAACGGGTGGCTGTCCACAGGGCCCAGCCTGAACGCACCGCATCCGCCAGCCAATCCCAGCCGTTCCTGGGCAGCAGATGGCGTGCTTCGGCGTAGCCGGCTTCTTGAGCTTGGGTCACGAGTGCGTCGGCTGCCCGATGGCGCAGTCCGGATGGCAGTCCCTTGGTGCCTGCCACATAACAGATTCCGACGAGGGATTCCGAAGCGGTGTAGGGAGGACGGTCCACGTGGACGCCTGCGATCCGCGCGATTCGCCGGATGCCTTCGGCCCAGAGGCCGGGAGTGCCGATCATGAATGCCGCGGCGGCGAGCGCCGGCCCTCCTCGGAGGGCACAAGCACGGACGCCACCGATCCGTCGACTGTCGCCCCGGGCTTCATCCCCGAAGTGCACCAGCCACTCTCTTACCCGGTCGTCGGGCTCTCTGAGCCGGGCTGGCACGTCGCAGGCGGGCAGTAACTCGGGGCGCTCCATCACGTCCACGTCCAAATCCCTTTGATCGACAAGATGGCGTCTACATACGCAAAGACCCCGTCCTCAGCTTTGGCGCTGATGGCGGGGTCTTTGGGCACTTCCTGCGAAGTGCCCCCGGCAGGATTCGAACCTGCGCACACGGCTCCGGAGGCCGTTGCTCTATCCCCTGAGCTACGGGGGCGTGTCGTTCGCTTGCTTGCGGCGACGGGAAGAACACTACCAGCTCCGGCGGGGTGATCCGGAACGGGTTTCCGGCAGGAGAGGGGGCCGGGTCGCTCGGACGGGGTGGAAGTGGGCAAAACCCGGACGCGGGGGCGGGCGGCGACCTACTCTCGAGTTGTGCCAGGAGCCTCGGGTCGGGTTCTTGTTGTCGACGACAACAAGGTCATCCGGCAGCTGATCAAGGTCAATCTCGAGCTGGAGGGCTTCGAGGTCGTGACCGCGGCCGATGGTGCCGAGTGTCTGGACGTGGTGCACGAGGTGCGTCCGGACGTGGTGACGCTTGATGTGGTCATGCCCCGGCTGGACGGGTTCGGTACCGCCGCGCGGTTGCGGGCCGATCCGCGGACGCGGGACCTGCCCGTCGCCATCGTGAGCGCCTGCACGCAGCACGAGGTGGAGGTCGGGGTGGAGGCCGGGGTGGACGCCTTCCTCGCCAAGCCCTTCGAGCCGGCGGAGCTGGTGCGGGTCGTACGGCGGCTCGTGGACCGGAAGGGTGTCCGGCTCGGCCGGTAGCCCCGCGGGCTCCGCACGCCGATTGCCTCGATTTCACATGGCGAAACCCTTCGCGGCCGGTGGGGGCTTCTCGCCTAGGCTGGTGCCGTGAACCCCGCTGATCTCTCCCGTTCCGTCGTACGCGCCCTGCGCTGCGCCGTCGAGGACGGGGAGCTGGCGGTCGAGGTCCCCGAGCGGGTCGTCGTGGAGCGGACCCGGCCCGGTGGGGTGGGGGAGTACGCCACCGCCGTCGCCTTCCGGGTCGCCAAGGGGGCTGGGATCAAGCCCGCCGACGTGGCCGGGGTGCTCGCGCGGCGGCTGGCCGCCGAGGCCGGTATCCGGGACGTGGAGATCACCGGCGCGGGTTTCCTGAACTTCACGTTGCAGGGGAGCGGCAGTGCCGCTCTCGTGGCCCGGGTGCTCGCCTCCGACCTGCTGCCCTACGGGTTCGCCGAGAACGCCTATCGGCCCGATGTGCCCGCCGACCAGCCACGCGAGCCCCGCCGGCGTGCCGTCACCGGGGCCGTCCTGCGGATCGCCGCAAGTCAGGGCATCGCCGCCAGCCAGGGCGTCACCGGCGACGGAGCGCGGCCCGGGGCCGGCGTGCCCGTCACACCCGTCGCACCCGTCGCCCGGAGGGACGGCGACGTCGAGGGTCGGTACGGGGCGGACGCCGCGCGGTGGGCCATGCTCGCCGTCGGGCCCGCCGAGACCCCCGTGTTCACGGACCGGCTGCTCGTGCAGGACGAGAGCAGTGAGCTGTTCCGGGTGCGGTACGCGCACTCGCGCGCCCTGGCCCTGACCCGCAACGCCGCCCGGCTGGGGTACGCCGCCGACGTCGGCCCCGTCGACGCCCCCGCCCTCCTCGCAGCCCTCGCCGACTACCCCATCGCCCTCGAGGCCGCCGCCCACCACCGGGAGCCGGACCGGCTCCTCCGGCAGCTCGTCGTGGTCGCCGACGCCCTGCTCGACTTCCACTACACGGTGCTGCCCGTCGGGGACGAGAAACCCGGGGCCGCCCACCGCGCCCGGCTGGCCCTTGCCGAAGCCGCCGGGACGGTGCTGGCCGGCGGCCTGGCCCTGCTCGGCATCGACGCCCCCGAGCTGATCTAGAGACCAGAGAGTTGTTGGAGAACCAGAGATGAGCCGTTCAGCGCACCCCGCCGGGCCCCGCCACGCCGCAGACCTGCCCGAGGGGCACTACTCCCCGCCGCCGGCCGATCTCAACGTGCTGGACGAGAAGGTCTGGTCCCGTACCGTCACCCGCGCCGACGACGGCGTCGTCAGCGTCGGCGGCATCGAAGTCACCCGGCTGGCCGAGGAATTCGGCACGCCCGCCTATTTCCTCGACGAGGAGGACTTCCGGCAGCGGTGCCGGGCGTGGGCGCACGCGTTCGGGAAGGACGCGGACGTGTTCTACGCCGGAAAGGCATTCCTCTCCAAGGCCATCGTGCGGTGGCTCAAGGAGGAGGGGCTGAACCTCGACGTGTGCAGCGAAGGGGAGCTCGCGACCGCCCTCGCCGCCGGGATGCCCGCCGAGCGCATCGCCTTCCACGGGAACAACAAGTCCGTCCGCGAGATCCGCCGGGCCGTCGAGGCCGGCGTCGGCCGGATCGTCCTCGACAGCTACCAGGAGATCGTCCGGGTCGCGCACGTCGCCGCCGACCTCGGGGTCCGCCAGCGCGTGCAGATCCGGGTCACCGTCGGCGTCGAGGCGCACACGCACGAGTTCATCGCCACCGCGCACGAGGACCAGAAGTTCGGCATCGCCGTCGCCGACGGGTCGGCCGCCGAGGCCGTGCGCCGGGCGCTGGGACACGACAGCCTGGAGCTGATCGGCGTCCACTCGCACATCGGCTCGCAGATCTTCGACATGGCGGGCTTCGAGGTGTCCGCCAAGCGCGTCGTGCGCCTGCTGGCCGCCGTACGCGACGAGCACGGCATCGAGCTGCCCGAGATCGACCTCGGCGGCGGCCTGGGCATCGCGTACACCTCCGAGGACGACCCGCGCGAGCCCCACGAGATCGCCAAGGCGCTCAAGGAGATCGTCGCCCGCGAGTGCGAGAGCGCCGGGCTGAGCGTGCCCCGCATCTCCGTCGAGCCGGGCCGGGCCATCGTCGGTCCGACCGCGTTCACCCTGTACGAGGTGGGGACGATCAAGCCGCTCGAAGGGCTCCGTACGTACGTCAGCGTCGACGGCGGCATGTCGGACAACATCCGCACCGCGCTCTACGACGCCGAGTACAGCGTGGCGCTGGTCTCCCGCCGCTCCGGGGGCGAGCCGATGCTCTCCCGGGTCGTCGGCAAGCACTGCGAGAGCGGTGACATCGTGGTCAAGGACGCCTTCCTGCCCTCCGACATCGCGCCCGGCGACCTGATCGCCGTGCCGGCCACCGGGGCGTACTGCCGGTCGATGGCGAGCAACTACAACCACGCGCTCCGCCCGCCCGTCGTCGCCGTCCGGAACGGCGAGGCGCGGGTGATCGTCAGGCGCGAGACGGAGGAAGATCTCCTGCGTCTCGACCTCGGATGACACGCGTTTTTCCCGGGAGACGCCCCGACCCCCCAAAATGGACGTCTCATAACGTCTCACTCAATGGACCGAGGATGGATTCCGCTGTCCATTGAGTGAGACTGGTTCCACCTCGGTACGCAATTCCGCGGACCGGGGCCGATCGAAGTGATCAAAGATCGAAAGGCGTAGGTCAAATGATGCGTACGCGTCCGCTGAAGGTGGCGCTGCTGGGCTGTGGAGTGGTCGGCTCAGAGGTGGCGCGCATCATGACGACGCACGCCGACGATCTGGCGGCCCGGATCGGCGCGCCCGTCGAACTCGCCGGCGTGGCCGTGCGCCGTCCCTCCAGGGTGCGCGAGGGCATCGACCCGGCCCTGGTCACCACCGATGCCACCGCCCTGCTCAAACGGGGCGACATCGACGTCGCCATCGAGGTCATCGGCGGCATCGAGCCGGCCCGCGGCCTGATCACCACCGCCTTCGAGCACGGCATCGCCGTGGTCTCGGCCAACAAGGCGCTGCTCGCCCAGGACGGGGCCGCGCTGCACGCCGCCGCCGAGCAGGCCGGGCTGGACCTCTACTACGAGGCCGCCGTGGCCGGCGCCATCCCGCTGATCCGCCCTCTGCGCGAGTCGCTGGCCGGCGACAAGATCAACCGGGTGATGGGCATCGTCAACGGCACGACCAACTTCATCCTCGACAAGATGGACTCCACCGGCGCCGGCTACCAGGAGGCGCTGGACGAGGCCACCGCCCTCGGTTACGCGGAGGCCGACCCGACCGCCGACGTCGAGGGCTACGACGCCGCCGCGAAGGCCGCGATCCTGGCCGGCATCGCCTTCCACACCCGGGTCCGGCTCGACGACGTCCACCGCGAGGGCATGACCGAGGTCAGTGCCGCCGACTTCGCCTCCGCCAAGCGGATGGGCTGCACCATCAAGCTGCTGGCGATCTGCGAGCGGGCCGCCGACGGCGAATCCGTCACGGCTCGAGTCCACCCCGCGATGATCCCGCTCAGCCACCCGCTGGCGTCCGTGCGCGAGGCGTACAACGCCGTCTTCGTCGAGGCGGAGGCCGCCGGGCGGCTCATGTTCTACGGCCCGGGCGCGGGCGGCTCGCCGACCGCCTCCGCGGTCCTCGGCGACCTGGTCGCCGTCTGCCGGAACAAGCTCGCCGAGGCAACGGGGCCGGGCGAGTCGGCGTACACCCAGCTGCCGGTCAGCCCGATGGGAGAGGTCGTGACGCGGTACCACATCAGCCTCGATGTGGCCGACAAGCCGGGCGTGCTCGCCCAGGTCGCGACGGTCTTCGCCGAGCACGGCGTGTCCATCGACACCGTCCGGCAGCAGGGCAAGGACGGTGAGGCCTCCCTCGTCGTCGTCACCCACCGGGCGCCCGACGCCGCCCTTTCCGGGACCGTCGAGGCGCTGCGGAAGCTCGACACCGTCCGCGGTGTCGCCAGCATCATGCGCGTTGAAGGGGAGTAAAGGACCCATGAGCACCAAGCACACCCACCAGTGGCGGGGCATCATCGAGGAGTACCGGGACCGTCTGCCGGTCACGGACACGACCCCGGTGGTGACGCTCCGCGAGGGTGGTACTCCGCTCGTTCCCGCGCAGGTGCTGTCGGAGCGCACGGGCTGCCAGGTCCACCTGAAGGTCGAGGGTGCCAACCCGACCGGCTCCTTCAAGGACCGCGGCATGACCATGGCCATCACCAAGGCCAAGGAGGACGGCGCCAAGGCCGTCATCTGCGCCTCCACCGGCAACACCTCCGCCTCCGCGGCCGCGTACGCGGTGCGCGCCGGGATGGTCTCCGCGGTGCTGGTTCCGCAGGGCAAGATCGCGCTCGGCAAGATGGGCCAGGCCCTGGTCCACGGCGCCAAGATCCTGCAGGTGGACGGCAATTTCGACGACTGCCTCACGCTCGCCCGCCAGCTGTCCGACAACTACCCGGTGGCGCTGGTCAATTCGGTCAACCCGGTGCGCATCGAGGGCCAGAAGACGGCCGCGTTCGAGATCGTGGACGCGCTCGGCGACGCCCCCGACGTCCACGTGCTGCCGGTGGGCAACGCGGGCAACATCACCGCGTACTGGAAGGGGTTCAAGGAGTACAAGGCCGACGGCCTGGCCTCCCGTACCCCCCGCGTGTGGGGTTTCCAGGCCTCGGGTTCCGCGCCGATCGTGCGCGGCGAGCCGGTCAAGGAGCCGCACACCATCGCCACCGCGATCCGGATCGGCAACCCGGCCTCCTGGGACTACGCGCTCCAGGCCCGGGACGAGTCGGGCGGCTTCATCGACGAGGTGACGGACCGCCAGATCCTGGCCGCCTACCGGCTGTTGGCCTCCCAGGAGGGCGTCTTCGTGGAGCCCGCCTCGGCTGCTTCGGTCGCCGGTCTGCTCAAGGCCGCCGAGCAGGGTCTGGTCGACCCGGGGCAGACGATCGTGTGCACCGTCACCGGCAACGGCCTGAAGGACCCCGACTGGGCGATCGCCGGCGCTCCGCAGCCGGTCACCGTTCCGGTGGACGCCGAGGCCGCCGCCGTACGCCTCGGCCTGGTCTGACCGCATCGGATCCCCTTTGGATCCGCCTCGGATCCGCCTCGGAACGGCCCGAAGCGGCCTGAGGCGGGCCGAGGCGGGCAGAACCGGTCCGACCTGATCGCGCCCGCCGCCGTACGCCGGGTTCCGGAGCACTCCGGAGCCCGGCGGAACGAGGCAAGAAAACCCGGCAATGCGGGGTGAAAGCCGCAGAATCCGGGCCTGTGTGCGCGACACGCATCGTGCGCCTCCTGTGCGCCCTATGTCGCGACAGAACCTTCCTTCGATACGCTGTACTTACATCCGCCACCGTGCACGTGCCCCGTCACGTGACAAGGCGTTGCCCCTCGGGAGTTTCAGGGGCCTCCGGGTGTCGTACGTTCTCCAGTACATTCACAGCGGAAGATCCCCAGCGGATCCCGGGCAGATCCCGTGCTCGGGTCTCGCGCAGTCACCACAGTCACAAGGAGTTCATCGAGCGATGGCCGGTCCAGCGTTCCGCGCCGCCGCCGTACGGGTGCGCGTCCCCGCCAGCAGTGCCAACCTCGGCCCCGGGTTCGACGCCCTCGGCCTGGCCCTGGGGCTCTACGACGACGTGGTCGTGCGGGTGGCCGACTCCGGCCTCGACATCGACATCGCGGGCGAGGGCGCCGAGACGCTGCCCCGCGACGAGAGCCACCTCCTCGTGCGTTCCATGCGCACCGCCTTCGACCTGCTCGGCGGGCAGCCGCGCGGCCTGGAGGTGCGCTGCGCCAACCGCATCCCGCACGGCCGCGGCCTGGGGTCCTCCTCCGCGGCCATCTGCGCCGGCATCGTCGCCGCCCGCGCGGTGACCATAGGCGGCGAGGCCCGGCTCGACGACGCGGCCCTGCTGGAGCTCGCCACCGAGATCGAGGGTCACCCCGACAACGTCGCCGCCTGTCTGCTCGGCGGCTTCACCCTGGCCTGGATGGACGGCGGCAGCGCCAAGGCCATCAGGATGGACCCCGCCGATTCCATCGTTCCGGTGGTCTTCGTGCCGTCGAAGCCGGTCCTGACGGAGACCGCGCGCGGCCTGCTGCCGCGCACCGTGCCGCACGTGGACGCGGCCGTCAACGCGGGCCGTGCAGCCCTGCTCGTCGAAGCCCTGACCAGGCGTCCCGAGCTGCTGCTGCCCGCGACCGAGGACCGGCTGCACCAGGACTACCGGTCTCCTGCGATGCCCGAGAGCGTCGCACTGGTGAACCGGCTGCGGGCGGACGGTGTGCCCGCGGTCATCTCCGGCGCGGGCCCCACGGTCCTCGCGCTGGTCGACAACGGCGCGGCCGACAAGGTCGCGCAGCTCGCGGGCGAGGGATGGGCGGCCAACCGGCTCGCCCTCGACGCCGCGGGCGCGAGCGTCCTTCCCCTGGGTACCCAGGGCGGGCAGTAACAGCCCGCCGGGGCGGGCGGCCGGGCAGGCCGCCCGCACACCCGGGCGATGAGGCGCGATTGCCGGTGAGCGAGAGGGGGAATGTCTGTTGGATCCGGTAGTGTTACTCTCAAGTGCGCATCCGAAGCCGCCAGGGCTCGGTGCTCAGTGTCCCCATCAGGGACCACCCTTCTTCCGGGAGCCTCCCCAACTGCTTTGATTCCTGCCAGGCAGTTTCGAGCACGCTCCGGAATCGGCGTGACACATTCCCACGCTTCCAGCTGGGGGGCTTCTCGCCGGAACCCATGCACGTATCTCTCCGCCGTATCGATGTCCGGCGGACCACCGCCTCGACTTCGGGCCACGATCAGCAAGATCACGACCCGTGGTCGGACAGCACAACCGGTCGCCGAGCCAGACAGGCCGACGTCCGCTCCAGGGAAGGACCCTTCGTGAGCGACACCACCGATCTGATGGGCGCTGCCGACACCACTGTCGACACCAGTGCTCCCGCTGCGGGCACCGCCGCCGCCACTGCCCCTGCCTCGCGGCGGCGCCGCTCCGGCACCGGCCTCGAGGGCATGGTCCTGGCCGAGCTGCAGCAGGTCGCTTCCGGCCTCGGGATCAGGGGCACCGCGCGGATGCGCAAGAGCCAGCTGATCGAGGTCATCAAGGAGGCGCAGGCCGGCGGCGGTACCCCCGCCAAGGCCGCGGACTCCGCCGGTACCGCCGAGGCCAAGCCGAAGCGCCGTGCCACCAGCAAGGCCCGCACGGGCGAGGCCGCCGCCGAGGCGCCCGCCGCCCAGCAGCAGATCGACATCCCGGGCCAGCCGGCCGCTGCCACCGCCGACCAGCCGGCCGGCGAGCGCCGCCGCCGCCGGGCCACCGCGCCCGCCGGTGCCCCCGAGACCGCCGCCCCGGCCGCTGCCACCGTGGTGGCCCCGGCCGCCGAGCCCAAGACCGAGGCGCCCGCCGCCGCGCAGCCCGAGGCCAAGGCGGACGCCAAGGCCGAGGCCGCCACCGCCGTCTCCGCCGAGGGCGAGGGCCGCGGCCGCCGTGACCGCCGCGACCGCCAGCGCGACCGCCGTGACCGCGGCGCGAAGGGCGAGGAGCAGCCCCAGGCCGGCCAGGCCCAGGGCGGCGACCGCCAGGGCCGTCAGGAGCGCCAGGACCGCCAGGAGCGCCAGGACCGTCAGGACCGGCAGCAGCAGGGCGGCCGCGGCCAGGGTCAGGCCCAGCCGCCGCGGGACAACGGTCCGCAGGACGACTTCGACGAGGACGGCGGCCGCCGTGGCCGTCGCGGCCGCTACCGCGACCGCCGTGGCCGCCGTGGCCGCGACGAGTTCGGTGCCGGCGAGCCCACCGTCGCCGACGACGACGTGCTGATCCCCGTCGCGGGCATCCTCGACATCCTCGACAACTACGCGTTCATCCGGACCTCCGGCTACCTGCCCGGCCCGAACGACGTCTACGTCTCCCTCGCCCAGGTCCGCAAGAGCGGCCTGCGCAAGGGTGACCACGTCACCGGTGCCGTGCGCCAGCCGAAGGAAGGCGAGCGCCGCGAGAAGTTCAACGCGCTGGTGCGCCTCGACTCGGTCAACGGCATGGCGCCGGAGTCCGGCCGCGGCCGCCCCGAGTTCAACAAGCTCACCCCGCTGTACCCGCAGGACCGGCTCCGCCTGGAGACCGACCCGGGCGTGCTGACCACCCGCATCATCGACCTCGTGTCGCCGATCGGAAAGGGCCAGCGAGGCCTGATCGTGGCCCCGCCGAAGACCGGCAAGACCATGATCATGCAGGCGATCGCCAACGCGATCACCACCAACAACCCCGAGTGCCACCTGATGGTCGTCCTGGTCGACGAGCGTCCGGAGGAGGTCACCGACATGCAGCGGTCGGTCAAGGGCGAGGTCATCTCCTCGACCTTCGACCGCCCGGCCGAGGACCACACCACCGTCGCCGAGCTGGCCATCGAGCGTGCCAAGCGCCTCGTCGAGCTGGGTCACGACGTGGTCGTCCTGCTGGACTCCATCACCCGTCTGGGCCGCGCGTACAACCTCGCGGCCCCCGCCTCCGGCCGCATCCTGTCCGGTGGTGTCGACTCGACCGCGCTGTACCCGCCGAAGCGCTTCTTCGGTGCCGCGCGGAACATCGAGGACGGCGGCTCGCTGACCATCCTGGCCACCGCGCTGGTCGAGACCGGCTCGCGCATGGACGAGGTGATCTTCGAGGAGTTCAAGGGCACCGGCAACATGGAGCTCAAGCTCGACCGGAAGCTCGCCGACAAGCGCATCTTCCCGGCCGTCGACGTCGACCCGTCGGGCACCCGCAAGGAGGAGATCCTCCTCAACAGCGAGGAGCTCGCCATCGTCTGGAAGCTGCGCCGGGTGCTGCACGCGCTCGACTCGCAGCAGGCGATCGAGCTGCTGCTCGACAAGATGAAGCAGACGAAGTCGAACGCCGAGTTCCTGATGCAGATCGCCAAGACGACCCCTTCGGCCGTCAACAACGACTGATCGAGGACCGGCCGGACAGGCCGGACCGGCAGAGCACCGACGCCGCCCCCACCCGTCAGGGTGGGGGCGGCGTTGCCATAGGATCACCGGACCCATCAACTGCTCCGCCAACGGAAGAAGGATGTCGCGCGTGCACATACGCACTTCGCGCCTGGCGGTCCCTGTTGCCGTGTCCGTGCTCGCCCTGTTCGGTACAGGGCTGACGGCCACCGGAGCGCAGGCCGCCTCCACGACGCCCGAGCCCACCACCAAGGAGCTCGGAAAGCGCGTCGCCCGGTCGATGACGACCGATCAGCAGTCGAGGGACGTCAGCAAGCCGGTTCCGCCGCAGAAGTCCGCGCCGGAGCCCCCGAAGTCGTCCCCGTACATCATCGGCGGCAACACGGAGACCATCTCCAACGCGCCCTGGATGGCGCAGCTGCACTACTACGACGACCGCAACACCCCTGACAAGGCCGACGACGAGGCGTTCTTCTGCGGGGGCACGGTCGTCGCCCCCACGAAGATCCTCACCGCCTCGCACTGCGTCGACGGTCTCAACTGGACGCTCGACAGCGTGGTGGTCGTGGGCGCCACCAAGCTGCCCACGGTCGACTCGGGCGGCGTGACCAACTGGCAGGGCGGCACCCCGGTGACCGTCCGCCGCCAGTGGAAGCACCCCTCGTACAACGCCGGCACGACGGACAACGACGTGGCGGTTCTGACCCTCGCCAAGCCCGTCAACGTTCCGGCGCTGCCGGTCGCGCGCAGCACCGACACCGGCAACTACGCGGTGGGGAACACCGCCGAGGTCTACGGCTGGGGCCGCTACACCTCCGGCAGCCAGGCCGTGTCGCCGACCCTCAAGAAGGCATCCCTGCCGCTCGTCTCCGACGACACCTGCGCGGGCTTCTGGGGCGACTACCTGATCCGCGGCCACATGGTGTGCGCGGGCACCCCGGCCTCCGGGTCGGACGCCGGCACCACCACCGCCTGCAACGGAGACTCCGGCGGTCCGCTGGTCCGCAACGGCCGGCTGATCGGCGTGGTCTCCTGGGGCGTCGAGGACTGCGTCTACAAGGGCGCCTACGGGGTCTACGCGAAGGTCACCTCGTACGCCGGGCCGATCCGGGCCCGCGCCTACGACACCGACTGGAACAAGGACGGCCAGGCCGACATGCTGGCCCGCCGGGCCTCCGACGGCAAGCTGTTCCCGTTCCACTCCAAGGGCACCAGCCTGTCCTGGCAGGCCTCGGTCCCGGGTGACTACAAGTCCGACAACCTGCTCGTGCAGGCCGACCTCGACCTGGACGGCTCGCAGGACATCATCCGGCGCACCGCCGCCGGCGACCTGTACCGGACGTTCCAGTCGAACGGCACCTGGCAGAACACCAAGCTGGCCGCCGGCTGGCAGACCCGGCGCACCTTCCTGGCGCCCGGCGACGTCAACGGCAACGACGTGCAGGACCTGATCTCGGTGGACTCGGCCGGCCGGCTGCGGATCCACCCGGGCAACGGCAAGGGCGGCTTCTACGCCGAGGTCGACGGCGGACCGGGCTGGCAGATCTACAGCCAGGTCCTCGGCCACGGCGACCTGACCGGCGACGGCAAGACGGACCTGCTGGCCCGTACCCCCGCCGGTGAGGTCTACCTGTACAAGGGCACCGGCACCCTCGGCCTGAACACCTTCGCGCCGCGCGTGAAGGTGGCCACCCTCGGCAGCTCGTACACCGCGTTCGCCACCGTCGGCGACGTGAACAACGACGGCAAGGCCGACCTGCTGGCCCGTGAGGGCGACGCCCTGTGGCTGTTCCCGGGAACCGGCAGCAGCACCGGTGCGACCTTCGCCACACGCAAGGCCTTCGGTACCGCCTGGGCGCAGTTCAACCTCTTCGGCTGATCAGCCCCCGGCAGGACCGCGGTAACGGGGCGTCCGCCCCGGCGCCGAGCCCACCGCGCCCACCGTGCCCCGCACGGTGGGCGCGGTGCGTTTCCGCGGGTCACTCCGGAGCCCCTTGGAACCCCCGCCCCGATTCACCCGTCTGTGTCAGCGGACATACGGGACAAGGGTGGGACGACGGACGGGGCCGGTAAGGGCCGGGCAGGGGCTGAGGGAGCGCATGAGCGAGGACAGGACGGGCCCGGACCACCGGGCCGGGGGGCGGCGCCGGAAGCCGCAGAAACGACGCAGGGCGGTCGCCGTCGCCGCGTGGACCGCGGCGGGCGTCGTGGTCCTCGGCGGCGCCGGCCTCGGCTACTTCTACGTGAAGTTCAACGGCAACCTGAAGAGCGTGGACCTCGACGCGGCCCTGGGCAAGGACCGCCCGGCCGACGTGGACAACGGCTCCCTGGACATCCTGGTCCTCGGTTCCGACTCGCGCGGCGGCGCGAACGCCGAGTACGGCGGAGACGACGGTCCCCCTGGGCCTGGCGGCCCGGGAGGTGCCCCCAGCTCCGCCCGCTCCGACACCGCCATGATCGTCCACGTGTACGAGGGCCACGAGAAGGCGAGCGTCGTATCGATACCGCGGGACACCCTGGTGACCCGGCCCTCCTGCAAGACCCCGTCGGGGAAGACCGACGCCGGCGGCCCGCGGCGGATGTTCAACGAGTCGTTCACCGTCGGCGGGGCGCCCTGCGCGGTCAAGACGGTCGAGCAGATGTCAGGGATCCGGATGGACCACTACATCGAGGTGGACTTCACCGGCTTCAAGGAGATCATCGACAAGCTCGGCGGGGTGGAGGTCACCACCGTCAAGCCCATCAAGGACGGCGCCAGCCACCTCGACCTGCCGGCCGGGACGCACCGGCTGAACGGCGAGCAGGCCCTCGGACTGGTCCGCACCCGCAAGAGCGTCGGCGACGGCAGCGACCTGGGGCGCATACAGCTCCAGCAGGCCTTCATCAAGGCGCTGCTCAAGCAGGTCAAGGGCATCGGGCTGTTCGACAACCCCAAGCGGCTGCTGGACCTGGCCGACACCGCCACCAAGGCGGTCACCACCGACTCGAAGCTGGGCGACGTGAAGTCGCTGATGGGCTTCGCGTCCGGGCTGAGCGGCATCGACTCCCAGGACATGCAGATGATCACCCTGCCGGTCGCCGGGGACACCCGCGACCCCAACCGTGTGGTCCCGCTGCAGAAGGAGTCCGCGCTGGTCTGGGAGGCCCTGCGGGCCGACCGGCCGATCCCGGCCGAGGCCACCGAGAAGTCCGCAGGGGACAAGGGCACCGCCGGATCCGTGATCCGGTAGGACCGGCCGGGGAGCGACGGGGCGGGGCCCGTGGGAAGGGGCCGGAATAACGGCGCGCGGGTACCCGTTGAGGGGTGCGTCCCGGAATTTTGACAGGCGGGCCGGTCCTGGCAGACTGGTACGTCGGCCCCGGTTCACGCATGGAGCAATTCCGCGACGTGCGACCCGGAGCCCTCCCGAAACTAGGAGACACCTTGAAGCGCGAGATCCACCCCGAGTACGTCGAGACCCAGGTCAGCTGCACCTGCGGTGCGTCGTTCACCACCCGTAGCACCCTGACCGAGGGCACCATCCGTGCCGAGGTCTGCTCCGAGTGCCACCCGTTCTACACGGGCAAGCAGAAGATCCTCGACACCGGTGGCCGTGTGGCCCGCTTCGAGGCCCGCTTCGGCAAGGCTGCGGCCGCCAAGAAGTAGCGAGACGCCGGCGCCGGTCTCCGGCCGCTCCCTGTCCACGCGGGGGTGGTCGGACCGGCGCCTTTGTCGTCCCGTCGCAGCCGGCGGCCCATCCGGCTGCCCAGCCCTTTCGCAATCTTTCACCAGGAGCCCGAAGATGTTCGAGGCCGTCGAGGACCTGGTCGGCGAGCACGCCGACCTCGAGAAGAAGCTCGCCGACCCGTCGGTCCACTCCGATCAGGCCAACGCGCGCAAGCTCAACAAGCGCTACGCGGAGCTGACCCCGATCATCGCCACCTTCCGGGCCTGGAAGCAGTCGGCCGAGGACATCGAGACGGCCAAGGAGCTGGCCGCCGACGACCCCGACTTCGCCGCCGAGGTGAAGGAGCTGAGCGCGCACCGCGAGGAGCTCACCGAGAAGCTCCGGCTGCTCCTGGTGCCGCGCGACCCCAGCGACGACAAGGACGTGCTGCTGGAGATCAAGGCGGGCGCGGGCGGCGACGAGTCCGCCCTGTTCGCCGGCGACCTGCTGCGCATGTACCTGCGCTACGCCGAGCGGGTGGGCTGGAAGACCGAGATCATCGACTCCACCGAGTCCGAGCTCGGCGGCTACAAGGACGTCCAGGTCGCCGTGAAGACCAAGGGCGGCAACGGCGCGACCGAGCCCGGCCAGGGCGTCTGGGCCCGCCTGAAGTACGAGGGCGGCGTGCACCGCGTGCAGCGCGTGCCGGCCACCGAGTCCCAGGGCCGCATCCACACCTCCGCCGCCGGCGTGCTCGTCACCCCGGAGGCCGAGGAGGTCGAGGTCGAGATCAACCCGAACGACCTGCGGATCGACGTCTACCGTTCGTCCGGCCCCGGCGGCCAGTCCGTCAACACCACCGACTCGGCCGTGCGCATCACGCACCTCCCCACCGGTGTGGTCGCCTCCTGCCAGAACGAGAAGAGCCAGCTCCAGAACAAGGAGCAGGCCATGCGCATCCTGCGCTCCCGCCTGCTGGCAGCCGCCCAGGAGGCCGCCGAGCAGGAGGCCGCGGACGCCCGCCGCAGCCAGGTGCGCACCGTGGACCGCTCCGAGAAGATCCGCACGTACAACTTCCCGGAGAACCGGATCTCGGACCACCGGGTCGGCTTCAAGGCGTACAACCTCGACCAGGTGCTCGACGGCGACCTCGACTCGGTCATCCAGGCCTGCGTCGACGCGGACTCCGCCGCCAAGCTCGCGGCCGCGCAGTAACCGCTCCAGCCCCCGCGGACCGCGTAGGGTCCCGCGTACCGCCCCTTCCCCCAAGCTCCCGGCTTCGCTCGAGCAGGGGGGACCCCCATGACAGCAGCCGGAGGACCAGCGCAGATGAACTTGCTGCTTGCCGAGGTGGCCCAGGCCACCCAGCGGCTGGCCGCCGCCGGTGTGCCCTCTCCGCGTTTCGACGCGGAGGAGCTCGCCGCGTGGGTGCACGGCGTCAAGCGGGGGGAACTGCACCACGTCAAGGACAGCGACTTCGACGCCCGCTACTGGGAGGCGGTCGCCCGCCGCGAGGCGCGCGAGCCGCTCCAGCACATCACCGGGCGGGCCTTCTTCCGCTACCTGGAGCTCCAGGTCGGACCGGGCGTGTTCGTACCGCGCCCGGAGACCGAGTCCGTCGTCGACTGGGCCATACAGGCCGTCCGGGCCATGGACGTGGTCGAGCCGCTGATCGTGGACCTGTGCACCGGGTCCGGTGCGATCGCCCTGGCCATGGCCCAGGAGGTGCCGCGCTCCCGGGTGCACGCCGTCGAGCTGTCCGAGGACGCGCTCGTCTACACCCGGAAGAACGCCGAGGGGTCCCGGGTCACCGTCCACCAGGGGGACGCGCTGAGCGCGCTGCCCGAGCTGGACGGCCAGGTGGACCTGGTCATCTCCAACCCGCCGTACATCCCGCTGACCGAGTGGGAGTACGTCGCCCCGGAAGCCCGGGACCACGACCCGCAGATGGCGCTGTTCTCCGGCGAGGACGGTCTGGACACCATCCGCGGCATCGAACGCACCGCGCACCGGCTGCTGCGGCCCGGCGGACTCGTCGTCGTCGAGCACGCGGACACCCAGGGCGGCCAGGTGCCGTGGATCTTCGCCGAGGAACGGGGCTGGGCCGACGCGGCCGACCACCCTGACCTCAACAACCGCCCGCGCTTCGCCACGGCCCGCAAGGCGCTGCCGTGACCCGCGCCGGCCACCCCCTGCCAGATCTTTCCCCCACGCACGAGGAGTCCCGCTGATGGCCCGGCGATACGACTGCAACGACGCGACGGACCGCAAGACCGGTCTGCGTGAAGCGGCATCCGCCGTGCGGCGCGGTGAGCTCGTGGTCCTGCCGACGGACACCCTGTACGGCATCGGCGCGGACGCCTTCAACGCGGAGGCGGTCGGCGACCTGCTCGCGGCCAAGGGCCGCGGCCGGAACATGCCCACCCCCGTCCTGATCGGCTCGCCGAACACCCTGCACGGGCTGGTCACCGACTTCTCCGAGCAGGCCTGGGAGCTCGTCGACGCGTTCTGGCCGGGTGCGCTGACCCTGGTCGCCAGGCACCAGCCCTCGCTCGCCTGGGACCTGGGCGAGACCGGCGGCACGGTCGCCGTCCGCATGCCGCTGCACCCGGTGGCGATCGAGCTGCTGACCGAGGTCGGCCCGATGGCCGTGTCCTCGGCGAACCTGACCGGGCACCCGGCGCCGGAGGACTGCGACGCCGCCCGCGAGATGCTCGGCGACTCCGTCTCGGTCTACCTGGACGGCGGCCCGACCCCGGGCATCCAGCCCTCCTCGATCGTCGACGTCACCGGGAAGGTTCCCGTCCTGCTGCGCGCAGGGGCACTGACCGCCGACCAGCTGCGGGAGGTCGTACCCGACCTCGAGGTGGCCCCGTGAGCCCTGAGGGGCGTGGCATAGCGAGTGAATCGGGCGACACCTTCCGCATACTCCACGTCAGCACCGGCAACGTCTGCCGCTCGCCGATCACCGAGCGGCTCACCCGGCATGCCCTGACCCACCGCCTGGGCGGGGCCTCCACCGGCGGCCTGATCGTGGAGAGCGCCGGTACCTGGGGCCACGAGGGTGCGCCGATGGAGGCGAACGCCGCGGCCGTACTGGCCGACTTCGGGGCGGACACGACCGGATTCACCGGGCGCGAGCTCCTCGACGAGCACGTCATCCGCGCCGACCTGGTCCTGACGGCGACCCGCGACCACCGGGCGCAGGTGATCTCGATGGGTCACTCGGCGGGCCTGCGCACCTTCACCCTGAAGGAGTTCACCCGGCTCGTCCGGGCGATAGACCCGGCGACGCTCCCGCCACTGGACGACGGCATGGCCGCGCGCGCCCGCGCGCTCGTACGGGCGGCTGCCGCCCTCCGCGGCTGGCTGCTGGCACCGTCCCCGGACGCCGACGAGGTCTACGACCCGTACGGTGCGCCGATCACCTTCTTCCGTTCGATCGGCGACGAGATCCACCAGGCCCTGGACCCGGTCGTCACGGCCCTGACGGGCGTCACCGCCAACCGCTGACCGCCGCGGCGCACATGGCGCCGACGGCGCACGGCTTCCCGGCGGCGGGAGCGGGGGTGCGGAACTACAGTGGGCGTACCCGGTACCCCCACTGCTCGGGAGCGCGCCATGAGCGTCATCAGTCAGCCCACGGCGGACGTGCTGCGCCGGCAGGACCCCCAGATGGCCGACATCCTCTCGGGGGAGGCCCACCGCCAGAACACCACCCTGCAGCTGATCGCCGCGGAGAACTTCACCTCGCGGGCCGTGCTCACCGCGCTCGGGTCCGCCCTCGCCAACAAGTACGCCGAGGGGTACCCGGGAGCCCGGCACCACGGCGGGTGCGAGTACGCCGACCTCGCCGAGCGGACCGCCGCGGAGCGGGCCCGGGCGCTGTTCGGCGCCGAACACGCCAACGTCCAGCCGCACTCCGGGTCGGCGGCGGTGCTCGCCGCCTACGCGGCGCTGCTGCGGCCGGGGGACACCGTCCTCGCGATGGGGCTGACCGCGGGCGGGCACCTCACCCACGGCTCCCCGGCGAACTTCTCCGGCCGCTGGTTCGACTTCGTCGGGTACGGGGTGGACGCCGAGACCGGGATCATCGACTACCACCAGGTGCAGACCCTGGCCCGCAGCCACCGGCCCAAGGCCATCGTCTGCGGTTCCATCTGCTACCCCAGGCACCCCGAGTACTCCGCCTTCCGGGAGATCGCCGACGAGGTCGGGGCGGTCCTGATCGCCGACGCGGCGCATCCGATCGGGCTGGTGGCCGGCGGAGCCGCGCCGAGTCCGCTGCCGTACGCGGACGTGGTCTGCGCGACCACCCACAAGGTGCTCCGCGGCCCCCGCGGCGGAATGATCCTCTGCGGTGCGGAGCTCGCCGAGCGGATCGACCGGGCGGTGTTCCCGTTCACCCAGGGCGGCGCGCAGATGCACACCATCGCCGCGAAGGCGGTCGCGTTCGGCGAGGCCGCGACGCCGGCCTTCGCGCGCTACGCGCACCGGGTCGTCACCAATGCGCGCGCGCTCGCCCAGGCCCTCGCCGGCCTCGGCTTCGCGATCACCACGGGCGGTACGGACACCCACATGATCACCGCCGACCCGGCACCCCTGGGCATGGACGGACGGGCCGCACGCGGCCGTCTGGCGGCCGCGGGGATGGTCCTGGACACCTGCGCCCTCCCGTACGGCGACCAGCGCGGCGTCCGGCTCGGTACGGCGGCGGTGACCACGCAGGGGATGGGGGAGCCGGAGATGGTGCGGATCGCCGGGCTGTTCGGGCGGGCGCTGCGCGGCGAGGAGGCCCCGCGGGTCCGCGCGGAGGTGGCCGAGCTGGTGCGCGCTTTTCCCCCTTATGGGGAGTAACCGACCCGAGCGGGGCTTAGCGCAACCGGGAAGTGCTCCCCTCGCGTCCTCGGTCGAGAGCACATCACGGCTAATGTGTGGGGCTGAGATGGCCGGCGATACATCTGGGGCAGCCCGTGCGTGAATACCTGCTGACGCTCTGCGTCACGGTCGCGGTGACCTACCTGCTGACCGGGCCGGTGCGGAAGTTCGCGATCGCGGCCGGCGCGATGCCGGCGATCCGCGCCCGCGACGTGCACCGCGAGCCCACTCCGCGGCTGGGCGGCATCGCCATGTTCGGCGGGCTCTGCGCCGGCCTGCTCGTCGCCGACCACCTGCAGAACCTCAACGGGGTCTTCGAGCTGTCGAACGAGCCTCGGGCGCTGCTCTCCGGGGCGGCGCTGATCTGGCTGGTCGGCGTGCTGGACGACAAGTTCGAGATCGACGCGCTGATCAAGCTCGGCGCCCAGATGATCTCGGCGGGCGTGATGGTGATGCAGGGCCTGACCATCCTGTGGATTCCGGTCCCGGGCATCGGGACGGTCTCGCTGACCCAGTGGCAGGGCAACCTGCTCACCGTCGCCCTGGTGGTCATCACGATCAACGCGGTGAACTTCGTGGACGGCCTGGACGGCCTGGCGGCGGGCATGGTCTGCATCGCGGCCGCCGCGTTCTTCATGTACTCGTACCGCATCTGGTACGGCTACGGCATCGAGGCCGCGGCCCCCGCGACCCTGTTCGCGGCCATCCTGATGGGCATGTGCCTGGGCTTCCTGCCGCACAACATGCACCCGGCCCGGATCTTCATGGGCGACTCCGGCTCGATGCTGATCGGGCTGGTGCTGGCGGCCGGCGCCATTTCCATCACCGGCCAGGTGGACCCCGACGCGATGGCCCTGTGGGCCGGCGGTGAGCGCAACGCGACCCACGCGATGCTCCCGGTCTTCATCCCGCTTCTGATGCCGCTGACGATCATCGCGCTGCCGGCCGCGGACCTGGTGCTGGCGATCGTCCGGCGGACCTGGAACGGGCAGTCGCCGTTCGCCGCCGACCGCGGGCACCTGCACCACCGGCTGCTGGAAATCGGACATTCGCACAGCCGGGCTGTCCTGATCATGTACTTCTGGTCGGCGCTGATCGCCTTCGGCGCCGTGGCCTATTCGGTGAACTCCACCTCGATGTGGATCGTGCTGGCGATCGCCGCGCTCAGCGGTGTCGGCCTGCTCCTGCTCCTGCTGCCGCGTTTCACCCCGCGCGCCCCGCAGTGGGCCGAGGGCATGGTGCCGCCCCGCTACCGGCACGCGGAGCGGGACGCCGAGGAGGCGGCGGCCCGCGAGGCCGCGGCCGGGCAGGGCGCCGAGCCGGAGCCGGCCCGGCTGCTCGTCGGCGGGGTCTCCGGCGTCAACGGCGCGACCGCGGTGGGCCCCCGTTCGCGCTTCCCCGACCGGCGTAAGGCCGGATCGTCGCGCTGACGCGCCCCCTCCCGGATGCCAGGCGACCGGGACCGAACGGCCTATATCAGACAGAACGCCACCGTGTCGCGCACAGACGGGCACTGTCACACTCATGTGTGACAGTGCGCACACCCTCAGGTAAAGACCTCATCAAATAGTTTGTGATACCGTTCACTAAACCCGGCGACAGAGCCGAAGGACCGTAGTGCGACGGTCCGTTGGCCCGAGGTTCTCTCTCGGACCGGGCTTACGCTCGTCCTGTACGAGTCCCGTGCCCCCCAAACCATGCGGAGCCACCCGCCATGCGGTCTGATGACGTCCGATCACTCCTGCAAGCCGCTGTACCCACCGCTGCCGCCGGCGTTCTCGCCGCGGTCATCAGCGGTGTGGTCGCCGGCGGTGAAGGGGCGATAGGGGCCGTCGTCGCGACGCTGGTCGTGATCCTCTTCATGGGCATGGGATTCGTCGTGCTCCAGCGCACGGCACGATCGCTGCCGCATCTGTTCCAGGCGATGGGACTGATGCTTTACACGGCACAAATTCTTCTGCTGTTCATCTTTGTCGCCGCGTTCAAGGACACCACCCTGTTCAACCCCAAGGCCTTCGCCATCACGCTCGTCGCCACCACCCTCGTGTGGATCGGTGCGCAGACGCGTGCTCACATGAAGGCCAAGATCCTTTACGTCGAGCCGGACTCGACGAAGACCGAGAAGCCCGAGAACTCGGGCCCGAAGTCGTGAAGGGTAGGGGCGGGATAAGTGCTCGTTCGAGATACTGCTATCGTCCGGTGCCGAGTGCGGCACTACGGGCGCGGGCATCTGAGCTGACGCCTGTTCCATCGCGAGGCTCGCTGCCTGCCCGCCGCCCCACCATCCGTAACACCAGTCCAGTGCCGAACCGCGGCTGCGCGCCGCGCCGACACAACGAGGTTGCCGTACCTATGCGCCACGCTGAAGGAGCTCGCGGTGAGTGCTGACCCGACGCAGGTTCTCGCCTTCGAGACCGACTGTCACATCTTCGACGGATGTGGCTTCCCGGCCCCGGGCCTGCACTCGTTCCTCTTCGAGCCGATCTTCGGTGACGCAGACAGCAGCTTCGGCTATTTCAACAAGACGATGCTGCTCGCCCTCCTGGGCACCGTCGTCATCGTCGGCTTCTTCTGGGCCGCGTTCCGCAAGCCGAAGCTGGTTCCGGGCAAGCTGCAGATGGTCGCCGAGGCCGGCTACGACTTCGTGCGCCGCGGGATCGTCTACGAGACCCTGGGCAAGAAGGAGGGCGAGAAGTACGTCCCCTTCATGGTGACGCTGTTCTTCTTCGTCTGGATGATGAACCTCTGGTCGATCATCCCGCTGGCCCAGTTCCCGGTGACCGCGATCATCGCGTACCCGGCCGGGCTCGCGCTGATCGTCTACGGCATCTGGATGTCGGTGACCTTCAAGCGTCACGGCTTCGTCGGCGGCTTCAAGAACATCACCGGCTACGACAAGTCCCTCGGCCCGGTCCTTCCGATGGTCATGGTCATCGAGTTCTTCTCGAACGTCCTGGTGCGCCCGTTCACCCACGCGGTCCGACTGTTCGCGAACATGTTCGCCGGTCACACCCTGCTGCTGCTGTTCACCATCGCCAGCTGGTACCTGCTGAACGGGATCGGCATCGCCTACGCGGGCGTGTCCTTCGTGATGGTCCTCGTGATGACGGCCTTCGAGCTCTTCATCCAGGCTGTTCAGGCCTACGTGTTCGTCCTCCTGGCCTGCAGCTTCATCCAGGGCGCGCTCGCCGAGCACCACTGATCGCCCTCCCCCAAGCCCTATTCGTCCGGTGGCCAACCCCCACCGGTCCGTGAAAGAGAAGGAAGAACTGGCATGTCCCAGACCCTTGCCGCTGTCTCTGGCTCCCTCGGTTCCATCGGTTACGGTCTCGCGGCCATCGGCCCGGGCGTCGGCGTCGGCATCATCTTCGGCAACGGCACCCAGGCGCTCGCCCGCCAGCCCGAGGCGGCCGGCATCATCCGCGCCAACCAGATCCTCGGCTTCGCCTTCTGTGAGGCGCTCGCCCTCATCGGTCTGGTCATGCCGTTCGTCTACGGCACCTGATCTACGGATCCCGATCAGCCCACTAGACGAAAGGCACTGATGTGAACCTCACGGTTCTCGCGGCCGAGGAAGTTCAGAGCCCCCTCATTCCGCCGCTCCCTGAGCTGGTCATCGGCCTTATCGCCTTCCTGATCGTCTTCGGCTTCCTCGCCAAGAAGCTCCTCCCGAACATCAACAAGGTTCTGGAAGAGCGCCGCGAGGCCATCGAAGGCGGTATCGAGAAGGCGGAAGCCGCTCAGACCGAGGCCCAGAGCGTGCTGGAGCAGTACAAGGCCCAGCTCGCCGAGGCGCGGCATGAGGCCGCTCGCCTGCGCCAGGACGCGCTGGAGCAGGGCACTGCGCTCAAGGAAGAACTGCGCGCAGAGGGCCAGCGGCAGCGTGAGGAGATCATCGCTGCCGGCCACGCCCAGATCGAGGCCGACCGCAAGGCCGCCTCGCAGGCACTGCGTCAGGACGTGGGCAAGCTCGCCACCGACCTGGCGGGCAAGCTCGTCGGTGAGTCCCTCGAGGACCACGCCCGGCAGAGCCGCACCATCGACCGGTTCCTCGACGAGCTCGAGGCGAAGGCCGAGGCCGCCCGATGAACGGAGCGAGCCGCGAGGCGCTGGGCGCCGCGCGCGAGCGTCTCGACGCGCTGACGGACAACACGTCCGTCGACGCGACGAAGCTCGCCGGCGAGCTGGCTGCCGTTACCGCGCTGCTCGACCGCGAGGTCTCGCTGCGTCGGGTCCTGACCGACCCGGCGCAGGCCGGCGAGGCCAAGGCCGAGCTCGCGAACCGGCTGCTCGGCAGCCAGGTCGGCGGGGAGACCCTCGACCTGGTGACGGGCATGGTCCGGTCCCGCTGGTCGCAGTCGCGTGACCTGGTGGATTCGCTGGAGGAGCTGGCGGACACCGCCGACCTCACGGCGGCCCAGGGCGCCGGCACGCTCGATGACGTCGAGGACGAGCTGTTCCGGTTCGGCCGGATCCTCGCCTCGAACACCGAGCTGCGGGCCGCGCTGACCGACAAGGCCGCGTCCGGCACCGCCAAGGGCGAGCTGCTCCGCAGCCTGCTCGGCGGCAAGGCCAACGCCACGACCGAGCGCCTGGTCGCCCGTCTCGTCACGCAGCCGCGTGGACGTAGCCTGGAAGCGGGGCTGGAGTCCCTTTCCAAGCTCGCCGCCGAGCGCCGCAACCGTGTGGTCGCCACCGTGACCACCGCGGTGCCGCTCAGCGACGTGCAGAAGCAGCGTCTCGGCGCGGTGCTGGCCAAGCTGTACGGCCGCGAGATGCACCTGAACCTCGACGTGGACCCCGAGGTCCTCGGCGGGATCACGGTGCGCGTCGGTGACGAGGTCATCGACGGCTCCATCGCGGAGCGCCTCGCCGAGGCGTCCCGTCGTATGGCCGGCTGACCAGCCACCAACTCAAGAAGCATTTGTCGACGGCCCGGTTGGGCCGTGCAGAACTTGCAGAAGATTCCTGGGGGTCACCCCCAGACCCCTAAGAAGCTTCAGGCCCAACAAGGAGAGCAGGGAACCCAGATGGCGGAGCTCACGATCCGGCCGGAGGAGATCCGGGACGCGCTGGAGAACTTTGTCCAGTCGTACAAGCCGGACGCGGCCTCGCGCGAGGAGGTCGGCACGGTCAGCCTTGCCGGCGACGGCATCGCGAAGGTGGAGGGCCTGCCCTCCGCCATGGCGAACGAGCTGCTGAAGTTCGAGGACGGCACCCTCGGTCTCGCCCTCAACCTCGAGGAGCGCGAGATCGGTGCGATCGTCCTCGGCGAGTTCAGCGGTATCGAGGAGGGCCAGCCGGTGCAGCGCACCGGTGAGGTTCTCTCCGTAGGCGTCGGCGAGGGCTACCTCGGCCGCGTTGTCGACCCGCTCGGCAACCCGATCGACGGCCTCGGCGAGATCGCGACCGAGGGCCGCCGCGCCCTCGAGCTGCAGGCCCCCGGCGTCATGGTCCGCAAGTCGGTCCACGAGCCGATGCAGACCGGCTACAAGGCCGTCGACGCGATGGTTCCGGTCGGCCGCGGCCAGCGCCAGCTGATCATCGGCGACCGTCAGACCGGCAAGACCGCTCTGGCCGTCGACACCATCATCAACCAGCGCGACAACTGGCGCTCGGGTGACGTGAACAAGCAGGTCCGCTGCATCTACGTCGCCATCGGCCAGAAGGGCTCCACCATCGCGTCCGTGCGCGGTGCCCTGGAGGAGGCCGGCGCGCTGGAGTACACGACCATCGTCGCCGCCCCGGCGTCCGACCCGGCCGGCTTCAAGTACCTGGCGCCCTACACCGGCTCCGCCATCGGTCAGCACTGGATGTACGCCGGCAAGCACGTCCTGATCATCTTCGACGACCTGTCGAAGCAGGCCGACGCCTACCGCGCCGTCTCGCTGCTGCTGCGCCGCCCGCCGGGCCGTGAGGCGTACCCGGGTGACGTCTTCTACCTGCACTCGCGTCTGCTGGAGCGCTGCGCCAAGCTCTCCGACGACATGGGCGCCGGCTCGATGACCGGTCTGCCGATCGTCGAGACCAAGGCCAACGACGTCTCGGCGTTCATCCCGACCAACGTCATCTCCATCACCGACGGCCAGTGCTTCCTGGAGTCCGACCTGTTCAACGCCGGCCAGCGTCCGGCCCTGAACGTCGGTATCTCGGTCTCCCGCGTCGGTGGCTCCGCCCAGCACAAGGCGATGAAGCAGGTTTCCGGCCGTCTCCGCGTGGACCTGGCCCAGTACCGTGAGCTGGAGGCGTTCGCCGCCTTCGGTTCCGACCTGGACGCCGCGTCGAAGAACGCCCTGGAGCGCGGCAAGCGCATGGTCGAGCTGCTGAAGCAGGGCCAGTACCAGCCGATGCCCGTCGAGGAGCAGGTCGTCTCCGTCTGGGCCGGCACCACCGGCAAGATGGACGACGTCCCGGTCGCCGACATCCGCCGCTTCGAGTCGGAGCTGCTGGAGAACCTGCGTCTGAACCGCAAGGACCTCCTGACCTCGATCCGCGAGGGCGGCAAGATGTCGGACGACACCCTGCAGTCCATCGCGGACGCGATCGCCGACTTCAAGAAGCAGTTCGAGACCTCGGACGGCAAGCTCCTGGGCGAGGACGCTCCGGCCGTCAACGTCTCCAAGTGACGACGGAAGGGACCTGACTCATGGGAGCCCAGCTCCGGGTCTACAAGCGTCGCATCCGATCCGTCACCGCGACCAAGAAGATCACCAAGGCGATGGAGATGATCGCCGCCTCGCGCATCGTCAAGGCGCAGCGCCAGGTGGCGGCCTCCACGCCGTACGCGACCGAGCTCACCCGTGCGGTGACCGCGGTGGCAACCGGTTCCAACACCAAGCACCCGCTGACGACCGAGGCTGACGCCCCGGCCCGCGCCGCGGTCCTGCTCGTCACGAGCGACCGCGGTCTGGCCGGCGGCTACTCCTCCAACGCCATCAAGGCGGCGGAGGGCCTCATCGAGCGGCTGCGCGGCGAGGGCAAGGAGGTCGACAGCTACATCGTCGGCCGCAAGGGTGTCGCCTACTACAGCTTCCGCGAGCGCAAGGTCGCGGACAGCTGGACCGGCTTCACCGACAGCCCGACCTACGCGGACGCGAAGAAGGTGGCGGCTCCGCTGATCGAGGCGGTCTCCAAGGAGACGGCCGACGGCGGTGTCGACGAGCTGCACATCGTCTACACGGAATTCGTGTCGATGATGACGCAGAACGCGGTGGACCAGCGGATGCTGCCGCTCAGCCTCTCGGAGACCTCCGAGGCTGACGCCGCGAAGGGCGAGATCCGTCCCCTCTTCGAGTTCGAGCCGTCGGCTGAGGACGTCCTCGACGCCCTGCTGCCGCGCTACGTCGAGAGCCGGATCTACAACGCGCTGCTGCAGGCGGCCGCTTCCGAGCACGCCGCCCGCCGGCGCGCGATGAAGTCGGCCACCGACAACGCCGGTGAGCTCATCAAGAGCCTCTCCCGGCTTGCCAACGCGGCCCGACAGGCCGAAATCACCCAGGAAATCAGCGAGATCGTCGGTGGCGCCAGCGCCCTGGCCGACGCGACCGCGGGGAGTGACAAGTAATGACGACCTCTGTTGAGACGGCTGCTGCCACGGGCCGCGTCGCCCGGGTCATCGGCCCGGTCGTCGACGTGGAGTTCCCCGTCGACGCGATGCCCGAGATCTACAACGCGCTGACCGTTCAGGTCGCCGACCCGGCCCAGGACGGCGCGCTGAAGACGCTGACCCTCGAGGTCGCGCAGCACCTCGGTGACGGCCTGGTCCGCACCATCTCCATGCAGCCCACCGACGGCCTGGTCCGCCAGGCCACGGTGACCGACACGGGCGCGGGCATCACCGTCCCGGTCGGCGACTTCACCAAGGGCAAGGTGTTCAACACCCTGGGTGAGGTGCTCAACTACCCGGAGGCCAACTCCGAGGTGACCGAGCGCTGGGCGATCCACCGCAAGGCCCCGAACTTCGACGAGCTCGAGTCGAAGACCGAGATGTTCGAGACCGGCGTCAAGGTCATCGACCTCCTCACCCCGTACGTCAAGGGTGGAAAGATCGGTCTGTTCGGTGGTGCCGGTGTCGGCAAGACCGTTCTGATCCAGGAAATGATCTACCGCGTCGCCAACAACCACGACGGTGTGTCGGTGTTCGCGGGTGTCGGTGAGCGTACCCGTGAGGGCAACGACCTCATCGAGGAGATGTCGGACTCCGGCGTTCTGGACAAGACCGCGCTGGTCTTCGGCCAGATGGACGAGCCCCCGGGCACCCGTCTGCGCGTCGCCCTGGCCGGTCTGACCATGGCGGAGTACTTCCGCGATGTTCAGAAGCAGGACGTGCTCTTCTTCATCGACAACATCTTCCGGTACACCCAGGCCGGTTCCGAGGTGTCGACCCTGCTCGGCCGTATGCCCTCCGCGGTGGGTTACCAGCCGAACCTGGCCGACGAGATGGGTCTCCTCCAGGAGCGCATCACCTCGACCCGTGGTCACTCGATCACCTCCATGCAGGCGATCTACGTCCCCGCCGACGACCTCACCGACCCGGCGCCGGCGACCACCTTCGCCCACCTCGACGCGACGACGGTTCTTTCCCGTCCGATCTCCGAGAAGGGCATCTACCCGGCCGTGGACCCGCTGGACTCCACGTCCCGGATCCTGGACCCGCGGTACATCGCCGCGGACCACTACTCGGCCGCGATGCGCGTCAAGGGAATCCTTCAGAAGTACAAGGACCTCCAGGACATCATCGCGATCCTCGGTATCGACGAGCTGGGCGAGGAGGACAAGCTCGTTGTCCACCGTGCCCGTCGTGTCGAGCGCTTCCTGTCCCAGAACACGCACGTCGCCAAGCAGTTCACCGGCGTCGACGGTTCGGACGTCCCGCTCGACGAGTCGATCGCCGCGTTCAACGCGATCTGCGACGGTGAGTACGACCACTTCCCCGAGCAGGCGTTCTTCATGTGCGGTGGCATCGAGGACCTGAAGGCCAACGCCAAGGAGCTGGGCGTCTCCTGATCTTGCTGATCCCTCCCAAAGGATCGCCAAGGATCACCGGAGAGGGGCGGGCGCGTCCCGTCCCTCTCCTCACGCCCATTAGAATTTGACCCAACACCCGGCAGACCTGCCGGGTGGTGACCCGAGGAGCCACCTTGGCTGCTGAGCTGCACGTCGAGCTGGTCGCGGCGGACCGGAGTGTCTGGTCCGGCGAGGCCACCCTGGTCGTCGCCCGCACCACGTCCGGCGACATCGGCGTCATGCCCGGTCACCAGCCGCTTCTCGGCGTGCTGGAATCGGGCCCGGTGACCATCCGTACCGCCGGTGGCGACACGGTCGTCGCCGCGGTGCACGGCGGATTCATCTCGTTCGCGGACAACAAGCTGTCCCTGCTGGCCGAGATCGCCGAGCTCGCGGACGAGATCGACGTCCAGCGGGCGGAGCGGGCACTGGAGCGCGCCAAGTCGGAGGCCGATGCGGCCGCCGAGCGGCGCGCCGATGTCCGGCTGCGCGCGGTCGCGGGGCACTGAGCCCTGCACCGAAGAGTGTGAAACCTCAGCCGCGGTCCGACCGGAGTTTTCCGGAGCGGGTCGCGGCTGAGGCGATGCAGCGCCTTGTCAGACTCTGTCTGGCGAAGGAATCGTCGAGTTCGAATGAGCGAGGAGGTCGGTGAAGATGCTCCTCGCTCTGCTTGTGAGCGGCCTGGTCGTAGCCCTGGTGGTGATCGGGCTCTTCGTGTTCGGGCTGCGCCGGCGGCTGATCCAGCGGTCCGGCGGTACGTTCGACTGTTCGCTCCGCTGGGGTGTCGCGGAGGAGCCGGACCTGTCCGGCAAGGGCTGGGTGTACGGGGTCGCCCGGTACAGCGGTGACCGCATCGAGTGGTTCCGTGTGTTCAGCTATTCGCCGAAGCCGCGCCGCCTGCTGGAGCGGGACTCCATCGAGGTGCTGGCCCGCCGTGCTCCGGAGGGCGAGGAGGAGCTGGCCCTGCTGTCCGACGCGGTCGTGCTCGGCTGTCTCCACCAGGGGACGCGCCTGGAGCTGGCGATGAGCGAGGACGCGCTGACCGGTTTCCTGGCCTGGCTGGAGGCGGCGCCTCCGGGACAACGGGTCAATGTGGCCTGAGGGCTTTCAAGACGTGAAGAAGCCGGGATGACGGGGGCGGCCCGTCATCCCGGCTTCGGTCGTTCCTACTGCAGTCCGCTGTGGACGGCGCCGGCCAGTTCCCCGTTGGCCGTGTCGCCGCTGAACTCCCAGTAGAAGGCTCCGCGCAGCCCCTGCTGCTTGGCCCAGCTCATCTTCCCGGCGATGGTGGCCGGGGTGTCGTAGCTCCACCAGTTGCTGCCGCACTTGGCGTAGGCGGTGCCGGCGACGGTGCCCGTGGCGGGGCAGCTGTTCTTGAGCACCTTGTAGTCCTCGATGCCCTGCTCGTACGTGCCCTGCGCCGGGCCGGTGGCGGTGCCGCCGGGGGCGGCCTGGGTGACGCCGGTCCAGCCGCGGCCGTAGAAGCCGATGCCCAGGTTGAGCTTGCTGCCCGGGACGCCCTTGGCCTTGAGCTTGGCGATGGCGTCGGCGGAGTTGAATCCGGCCTGCGGGATGCCGGCGTACGAGGTGAGCGGGGAGTGCGGGGCGGTCGGGCCCTGGGCGGCCCAGGCGCCGAAGAAGTCGTACGTCATGACGTTGTAGAAGTCCGTGTACGCGGCGGCGCCCGCGTAGTCCGCCTTGTCGATCTTCCCGCCGTCCGAGGCGTCGGCCGTGATGGCGGCGGTGACCAGGTTGTTCGCGCCGAACTTGGCGCGCATGGCCTGCATCATGTTCTTGAAGGCGGCCGCTCCCGAGGTGTCGCAGGTCAGGCCGCAGGCATTCGGGTACTCCCAGTCGAGGTCGATGCCGTCGAAGACGTCGGCCCAGCGCGGGTCCTCGACCAGGTTGTAGCAGGAGTTGGCGAAGGCGGCCGGGTTGGCCGCGGCCTGGCCGAAGCCGCCGGACCAGGTCCAGCCGCCGAAGGACCACAGCACCTTGATGTGCGGGTACTGCTTCTTCAGCTTGCGGAGCTGGTTGAAGTTGCCGCGGAGGCTCTGGTCCCAGGTGTCGGCGACGCCGTCGACGCTCTGGTCGGCGGTGTAGGCCTTGTCGTAGTCGGCGTAGGAGTCACCGATCGTGCACTGTCCGTTCTGGACGTTGCCGAAGGCGTAGTTGATGTGCGTGATCTTGCTCGCCGTACCCGAGGTGACCAGGTTCTTCACGTGGTAGTTGCGGCCGTAGACGCCCCAGTTGGTGAAGTAGCCGAGTTTGACCGGGCCGCCGGGGAGCGGCGGGTCGACGACGCCGCCGGGGGTGGTGACCGACAGGGTGCCGGAGGCGGGGCCGGTCTGGTCGGCGGTGTCCCGGGCGATGACGTGGTAGCTGTAGGCGGTGCCCTTGGTCAGGCCGGTCTCGGCGCGGGAGGTGCCGGTGACCGTGGCGACCTTGCTGCCGTTGCGGTAGACGTCGTAGTTCTTGACGCCCTTGTCGTCGGTGGCGGCTGCCCAGTTCAGGGTCAGGGAGGTCTCGGTGACGCTGGAGGCGGTGGGGGTGCCGGGGGCGGACGGGGGAGCGTCGCCGGGCTGGGTGCCGCCGTCGCAGGAGGCTCCGTTGATCTTGCATCCGGAGGGGGCGCCGGGGCCCGCGCCGTTGAAGCCGAAGCTGATGCTGGCACCGGGGGAGAGGGTGCCGTTCCAGCCGACGTTCTTGCCGGTCCAGTGGTTGCCGGAGTTGGTGACGGTGGCGTCCCAGGCCGAGGTGACCCGGGTGTCGGAGGGATAGTCCCACTCGACGGCCCAGCTGTTGATGGTGGCGGTGCCGGTGTTCTTGATCGTCCACTTGCCCTCGAAGCCGGATCCCCAGTCGGAGACCTTGGTGTAGGTGGCGGTCGCGGAGGTCGCGGCCTGGGCGGGGGAGGCCAGGGCGACGAGTCCGGCGACGGGAAGGGCGAAGGCGGCGACGGTCGCCGCCACCTGGGACAGGATTCGGGTGCGGGTGCGTGGGGGGGATGCTGCGCTCAAGGGTGCTCCTCCGTAGGTCCGCCGCTGCCGGAGTCCGGCAGCGGCTTGGGGGTGGGACCTGCGCCGCCCGTGAGCGCGCCAGGGGCACTTTTGTCATGGTGCGCTCACCGCAGTATGGGCGTGAGCGTAGAAAGGTCTGTACCAACCGTCAAGAGGTCTGGACCAACTGTGTGTTCTGTCCTCTACAGCCCCAACTCCTGTGCCAGAACGGCTGCTTGGACCCGGCTCTTCAGTTCCAGCTTCCCCAGCAGACGGCTGACGTGGGTCTTCACCGTCGCCTCTGCCATCTCCAGCCGCACCGCGATCTCCGCGTTCGACAGGCCCTCACCCAGACAGGACAGGACCTCCCGCTCCCGCCGGGTCAGCGTCTCCACGGCCGCGCCCCGCCGCGGGTCGGCCGGGGCGGGTGCCGGGCGTCCGGCGCGCGGCGCCGCGAACTCCGCGATCAGCCGCCGGGTCACCGCCGGGGCGATCAGCCCCTCCCCGCGGGCGACCGTACGGACCGCCTCGATCAGCTCCCGGGCCTCCGCGTTCTTCAGCAGGAAGCCCGCCGCGCCCGCGCGCAGCGCCCCGAACACGTACTCGTCCAGGTCGAAGGTGGTCAGCACCAGTACGTCGGCCAGCCCCTCCGACACCACCCGCGCCGTCGCGGCGACCCCGTCCAGCCTCGGCATCTGGACGTCCATCAGGACCAGGTCCGGCCGCAGCTCCCGGGCCAGCCGGACCGCCTCCTCGCCGTCCGCCGCCTCGCCCACGACCTCGATGTCGCCCGCGCTGCGGAGGATCAGCACCAGCCCGGCCCGTACCGCTGACTGGTCCTCGGCCACCAGCACCCTGATCGTCACGCCTCCACCGCCTTCTCCTCGGCGGGCAGCGCCGCCCGCACCCGCCACACCGTCGCCCCGGCCCCGCCGGGGACACCACCGGCGGCCGGGCCCGCCCCGAACTCCCCGCCCAGCAGCTCCGCCCGCTCCCGCATGCCGACCAGCCCGGCCCCCGAGCCGGGCGCCCGCGGGCCCGTCCGCTCCCCGTACGGACTGTCCACCCGTACGGTCAGCAGCCCGTCCGAACGGTCCACCCGGACCCGGACCGTCCCGGGCACCGCGTGCTTGAGCGCGTTCGTCACGGACTCCTGCACGATCCTGTACGCGGCCAGCTCCACCGGCGCCGGCAGCGGTTCCCCGCCGGGCGGCCGGCCGTCCTCCAGGACGAAGTCCAGCCCGCTCGCCGAGCCGGTCGTGCGCGCCTGCGCCAGGAGCGCCTCCAGCCCGGCCAGCGAGGGCACCGCCACCGGCTCCTGCTCCGCCCCCGCCTCCCGCAGCAGCCCGATCAGCCGGCGCATCTCCGACAGCCCCTGCACGCTGTTCTCCCGGATCACGCCCAGGGCCTCCCGGCTGGTGCCGGCGTCGTCGATGGAGAGCGCGGCGGTGGAGTGGATGGCGATGGCGGAAAGGTGGTTGGCCACCATGTCGTGCAGCTCCCGGGCCATCCGGGCGCGCTCGGCCACGATGGCCGACTTGCGGTCCATTTCGGCCAGCAGGGCGGTCTGCTCGGCCCGCAGCCGGGCCGCCTCCGCGGCCTCGCGGTGGTTGCGGACCGAGGCCCCGGTGAGGGCCGGGCCGAAGCACACGATGCCGGTGATCACGCCGATCAGGACCGAGTCCGGAGTGCGCAGCCAGGCTACCGAGAGGAGGGTGACCGCGACGGTGATCAGCCCGGTGGTCACCGGCAGACGGCGGGCCATCGCGGGATGCCCGTAGACCACGGCTGCGTACATCACGTCCGTGAACATGAAGACGGTGGCGAGGTTCCCCACGGTGATCTGGTCCGCGATCAGCGCGACGGTCCCGATGAAGAGCGCGGGCTGCGGGGCGGTCCGCCGGAACAGCTCCAGCACGCCCATCACCGCCAGGGGCAGCAGGGCCACCCACGCGGGCAGCAGCTCCCGGAAGGGAGTGGTGTACAGCCCGAGCGACCACAGTGCCAGACCGGACAGCACGCTGATCACGGCGATCATGACGTCGTGTGGATGGGGGGCGAACCGAGGCTGTCTCACGGCACCATCCAACACGGTGCGGGCGGCCCCGGCGTCGACGCCGGAGGTGAAACCGCAGTACATCGAAGGATGCAGTGGAAGGTCGTCTCCGCAGACGACGAATCCGGCCGGACCCGGCGCGAACCTTGAGGAGTACCTCACCGGGTATCCACTCCACCGATCCGAACGGAGACACCGCCGTGATCGTCGCGCTGATCATCGCCTGCGAGGTCGGCTTCTGGGTGCTGCTGGCCGCCGGCCTCGCCCTGCGCTACCTCGCCGGGAAACGCCGGCTGGGCGCGGCGGTCCTGCTGGTCGAGCCGCTGCTCGAACTCGTGCTGCTGATCGTCACCACCCTGGACCTGAAGAACGGCGCCGAGCCCGACTGGACGCACGGCCTGGCCGCCCTCTACATCGGCTACACCGTCGCCTTCGGGCACTACACGATCAAGTGGCTGGATGCCCATGCGGCGTACCGCTTCGCCGGGGGCCCGAAGCCGCCCGGTGCCGGCCACGGAAAGGCCCGGGCCGTCCACGAGTGGAAGCTCTGGCTGCGCACCCTGGCCGCCGCCGCGGTCGCCCTCGCCCTGCTCCAGGCCGCCATCCTGTACGTCGGCGACGCCGGCGACACCGGCTCGCTGGAGTCCTGGCAGTTCGCCGCCCTCAGGGTCCTGGGCATCCACGCCCTGGTCGCCGCCGCCTACACGATCTGGCCGAAAAAGGCCCCTGTGTCGGCCCCGGCCGAGTCCGAGCGGGTCCGCTGACCCAGGCCCTTCGGATCCGTCGCGTGTGTACACGCTGCTGGGTACACTCCGGGTATGGATGAATCGGTGTCGGTACGCGAAGCCCGTGCGAACCTCGCGAAGCTGCTCGACCAGGCCGAGGAAGGCGAGGCCACCGTCATCACCCGCGCCGGCGCCCCGGTGGCCGCCATCGTGCCCATCGAGGAGTACGAGGCGCTGGAGGAGGCGGCGGACGAACTCCTCGCCCGCCAGGCCCTGCGGACCCTGGCCGAGGAGGCCGACGAGCCCCGGGCCTCGCTGGCGGACGTGCTCGCCGACCTGTTCGGGCCCTCCGCGTCGGACGTCGCGTGAAGTACGCCTTCGAGTTCACGGCCACGGCGCGGAGGCAGCTGCGCGGCATCGACCAGCCGACCGCACTGCGCCTCCTGCACGCCCTGAGCCTGCTCGGTGACGACCCGTACCGCGAGCACCCGGACGTCAGGAAGTTCACTGGTCACGAAGCGCTCCACCGGCTGCGCGTGGGCGCCTGCCGGATCGCCTACACCGTCGACAACGGCAAACTGATCATCCTCGTCGTCCAGGTCGGGTACCGCCGGGAGATCTACCGCCGGGTCTGAGCCCGGATGGGTCAGCGGTCGCCGCCCGGGACCCACAGGACGTCGCCGACCTCCTTGTTGGCCGTGCGGGCCAGGATGAAGAGGAGGTCGGAAAGGCGGTTCAGGTAGGTCGCGGTGAGCGGGTTCATCGTCTCGCCGTGCACCTCCAGCGCCGCCCAGGTGGAGCGCTCGGCTCGGCGGACCACCGTGCACGCCTGGTGCAGCAGGGCCGCTCCCGGGGTGCCGCCCGGCAGGATGAAGCTCCGCAGCTTCTCCAGCTGCTCGTTGAAGCGGTCGCAGTCCGCCTCCAGCTTGTCGACGTAGAACTGCTCCACCCGCAGCGGCGGGTACTCCGGGTCCTCCACCACCGGGGTGCACAGGTCCGCGCCCACGTCGAACAGGTCGTTCTGGATCCGGACCAGGACCTTCACGACCTCCTCGGGCAGCGCGCCCAGCGCGATCGCCGTCCCGATCGCCGCGTTGGCCTCGTTGGCGTCGGCGTACGCGGAGATCCGCAGGTCCGTCTTGGCCGTGCGGCTCATGTCGCCGAGCGCGGTCGTGCCCTTGTCGCCGGTACGGGTGTAGATGCGCGTGAGGTTCACCATGCCGCCAGCGTATGCCCTGGCCGGGCGGGCCCACGGAGTGAAGTCCCGGGCGCGGGCGGGGTGCTGGGCCGGACCGGTGTGATGTCCGTCATCTGAGACGTGACGCGTGTTACTTCCCGGTCACACGGCGGCCCGCGAGCGCTACTCTCCGCCGGAGACCTACGAGAAACCAGGGGTGTGCAGTGGCTGGGAAGCTCGCCGTCATCGGTGCCGGCTTGATGGGTTCCGGGATCGCTCAGGTGTCCGCGCAGGCGGGCTGGGACGTCGTTCTGCGCGATGTCACCGACGCCGCCCTGACCCGCGGGACCGACGGCATCAAGGCGTCGTACGACCGGTTCGTGGCCAAGGGGAAGCTCTCCGCCGAGGACGCCGGTGCGGCGCTCGGCCGGATCACCACGACCACCGAGCTGGAGGCCGTCGCCGACGCCGACATCGTCGTCGAGGCCGTCTTCGAGAAGCTCGAGGTCAAGCACGAGATCTTCCGCGCCCTCGACAAGCTGGTCCGCGACGACGCCGTCCTCGCCTCCAACACCTCCGCCATCCCGATCACCAAGATCGCGGCCGTGACGGAGCGCCCGGAGCGGGTCGTCGGCGCGCACTTCTTCTCCCCGGTCCCGATGATGCAGCTCTGCGAGCTGGTCCGCGGCTACAAGACGAGCGACGAGACCCTCGCCACCACCCGCGCCTTCGCCGAGTCCGTCGGCAAGACCTGCATCGTGGTCAACCGCGACGTGGCCGGCTTCGTGACGACCCGTCTGATCTCCGCCCTGGTCGTGGAAGCGGCGAAGCTGTACGAATCGGGCGTGGCGTCCGCCGAGGACATCGACATCGCGTGCAAGCTGGGCTTCGGGCACGCGATGGGCCCCCTGGCCACCGCCGACCTGACGGGCGTGGACATCCTGCTGCACGCCACCAGCAACATCTACACCGAATCCCAGGACGAGAAGTTCGCGCCGCCGGAGCTCATGCGCCGCATGGTCGACGCGGGCGACATCGGCCGCAAGAGCGGGCAGGGCTTCTACAAGCACTGAGCGCTCACCGCGCACCCGTAAACCAGTTGGAACCTGTCGATAGCGGCCGATACCTTTCTCACCCCCACGGGTGAATTTGGTATCGGTTCGCTCACGGTCGGCAACTTCCCTGCCCGCGCGGCAGTCAGTTGCAGTGAGAGTTGCACGCCTACGCAGTCCTTGCCGGGGAGCACATATGCACATCAGGGGCGACCACGCCGAACTCGCTGTCGGGGGCCGCCTCGACGTGCGCAGCGCGGCGGACGCCCGTTCGGCCCTCCACACCGCCCTCGACGACGGCGCCGGTGACCTCGTCCTCGACCTCACCGGACTCGACTCCTGGGACGCGACCGGCCTCGGCGTCATCATGGGCGCGCACCGTCGGGCCGGCCGGACCGGACGGCGGCTGGTGCTCCGCGGGGTTCCGCCGCAGATGCAGCGTCTGCTGGTCGCGACCCGGCTGCACCGGATCCTCGCCATCGAAGGCGGCCTGGAGGCGGAGTCCCTGCCCCGGGTGTGATCCCCCGGCGGTGGATCCGGTGCTGAACCGGAGCGTGCGGCCCCGTTTCTGTGCGTGCAGACCGGGTGAAACGTAACGGTCCGGTGGTGATGGGCCCCCTGCGGTTCCGGCTGTCCGAACCACCGTTTAGGTTTGGGCGCGCACGATGGGATCGGGGGACAGGGTCATGGACCGCACAGAGGGACACGGAGGCTCGGAACCGGGTGTTCCGACAGGAGTCCCGGCCGCAAGCGCGGCGGGGTCGGCAGCCGCCCCGGCCCGGGTCGTCCGGCTGACGGCCGGCGCGTTCGCCCTGACCGTCAACCCCGTGGACGGCAGCGAGATAGAGCCGCGCCGCCCCGGAGCGGACACCGCCGGCGGCACCGGCCAACCCGCCCGCCGCGACGCCGCCGCCCGGGCCTCCCTCGCCGCCGCCGCACTGCCCGCCGTACCGCCCGGACCCGGCCTGCCCGCCCTCCCGCTGCTGGAGCGCCAGGAGGAGCGGGAACGGCTCGTACGGCTGCTCGGGCGCGGCCGGTCCGTGCGGCTGACCGGGCCCTCCGGATCCGGCCGCAGCGCCCTCCTCGACGCGGTCGCCGAGGACTGCGCCGGACTGGCACCGGACGGGGTCGTACGGCTCTCCGGCCACCGGTACACGGCCACCGAACTCCTGCACGCCCTCTACACCACGGTCTACGACGCGGACCTGCGGCGGCCCGACCGGGACGAACTCCTCACCGGTGTCCGGGAGATCGGCGCCATCGTGCTCGTCGACGACCTGGAGCTGGGCGGCCCCGCCCTCGACGAACTGCTGCGCGCCACCCCGGAATGCGCCTACCTGCTGGCCGCCGGCCCCGACACCCCGGCGCCCTCGGAGGGCGCCCACCTGGACGAGGTCGCCCTCGGCGGGCTCACCCGGGACGGCTGCGCGGAACTGCTGGAGACGGCGCTCGGGCGGGCCCTGACCGAGGAGGAGACCGCCTGGGCGGAGGACCTGCGCTTCGCCTCGGAGGGGCTGCCGCTGCGGTTCGTCCAGGCGGCGGCGCTGCTGCGGCAGTGCGACGAGCTCAACCGGCGGGTCGCGGAGTCCGAGGACGAGGACGCCGAGGAGCCGGGCGTCTTCGAGGAGCGTCCGCGCGACGCGGCACCGGTCCCGGCACCGACCCTCGCGGAAGCCGCCGCCCCCGCCCAGCTGCTGGCGGCCCGGGCCGGCGAGGCCGCACGGGCGGCCCTCCGCTTCGCCGGCGCCCTGGGCGGCGAGATGCCGCACCACGCGCACCTGCCGGCCCTGGTCGGGGACACCCACGCGGACCTGGCCGTCGGTGAACTCCTGGCCTGCGGACTGCTGACCCCCGCCGGAACCCGGTACCGGCTGGCGGCCGGCGTGGCACGCCAGCTGACCGAGGCCGGCTGGGAGCCGGACGAGGAGGCGCGCACGGCGGCCCGGCACTACGCCTGGTGGACCGGGCACTCCTCGGTGACCCCGGAGCGGGTCGCTGCGGAGGCGGACGCGGTGCTGGCGGCACTGGCGGGCGCGGACGTGGTCGCGGGCGTGATGCTGGCGCGCAGCGCCGCACCCGCCTTCGCGGCATCACTGCAGTGGGGTGCCTGGGAGCGGGTGCTGCGGGCCGGTGCGGAGGCCGCGCGGACGGCCGGAGAGGTCGCGGAACAGGCTTACTTCCACCACGAGTTGGGCGTACTCGCGCTGTGCGGGGGCCGGCTGGACCGGGCCCGGGCGGAACTCGAGGCCTCGATCGGGCTGAGGGGCGCGCTGGCGGACAAGCGCGGCACCGTCGCGGGGCGGCGGGCGCTGGCGCTGGTCGCGGACCAGGAGCGGGCCGCGACGGCCGTACGGCCGGTGGCCTCGCCGCCGCTGCGGCTGGAGGCGCCGCAGGGCGGTTCGGCGCCGGGTGGTGCCGCGGCCGGTTCTGCCGGTGCTGCGGGTGCTGCCGGTTCTGCCGGTGCGCCTGCGCTGCCGCGCGGTGCCGCGGGAGCGCCGGCGCTGCCCGCCGCGCTGTCCGCCCCGCCCGCTCTGCCCGGCCGCGCGGGCCCTTCGGGCGCGGCTCCCGGCGTGCCCTCGGCCGGGGCGCCCGGGGCACCGGTCCGGCCCGCCGCGGCAGCTGCCGCGGCCGCCGGAGCGCCCGCGGCCGCAGCTGCCGCTGCCGCCGCGGCGGCGGGCCTGGCCGCCGGGGGCGGTTCGGAAGCGGCCACGCAGGTCGTGCCGCGGATGACGGGGCCGCTGCCGGTTCCGTCGCCGCACGGTCCCGGGGTGGGACTTCCGGGGGTTTCCGGAACGGTCCCGACCACGCAGGCCGCGGCGTTCGAGGACGACGTGCACCTCGGTCCGGTGCCGGCGGGTCCCCGGCCGAAGCAGAACCGCCGGGACCCGGTGGTGCTGGCCGGTGCGGCCGTCCTGGTGGTGGCCCTGCTGGGAACGGGCATCAGTCTGGTGCTGACCTCGGGCGACGGTTCGGAACCGGGCGTGCAGCCGAAGTCCGGGACGGCGACCTCGGTCGACCCCAAGAACAGCTGGAACGATCCTGCGCCGGATCCCTCGGAGGAGGTGGCGGGGACTTCGAGGCCGTCCGCCTCGGGGAGCGCGTCGCCGTCGGGGACGGCCACGTCCAGCCCGTCACCGGGGCCCAGCCAGTCGGTGTCGGCGTCGCCGTCGGCGAGTGCGAGCGGCACCCGGACGCCGCCGGTGAAGCCTTCGTCCTCGCCGCCGGTCTCCTCGCCGGTCTCCACGCCGCCGACGACCCCCACGTCGCAGCCGCCCACGTCCGAGCCGCCGACGTCCACGGCTCCGGCGACTCCGACCGGGGGGCCGTCGAGTTCGTCCTCGGCGAGCGTGACGGCGAGCGGCCGGTCGCCTGAGGCGAGCGCGTCCTCGTAGCGGCTTCGGGTGGGCCGTGCCGCGTCCAAGGCCGGGAGCGGCTCCGGACGGGCGGGGTACGGCCGCGGGGACGGCGGTGTCCCGGTGTGCCCACCTCCCCCGGACTTCGTCCGGGGGGACCCCCACCCCCAAGCTCTCGGCTTTGCTCGAGCAGGTGGGGGTACCCCCGGCGAAAGCCAGGGGGAGGACCCCCATCGCCCTGCGGGACGCCTGCCCACACCGGGTGGCGAGTGGCCTCAGAAGAGGCGGAGCTCAGAAGAGGCGGAGCTTGTCGTCCTCGATGCCGCGCAGGGCGTCGTAGTCCAGGACCACGCAGTCCATGCCGCGGTCGGTGGCGAGCACGCGGGCCTGCGGCTTGATCTCCTGGGCCGCGAAGACGCCGCGGACCGGCGCCAGGTGCGGGTCCCGGTTCAGCAGTTCCAGGTAGCGGGTGAGCTGCTCGACGCCGTCGATCTCGCCCCGCCGCTTGATCTCGACCGCCACGGTGGCGCCGTCGGCGTCCCGGCACAGGATGTCCACCGGCCCGATCGCCGTCATGTACTCGCGGCGGATCAGCGTGTAGCCGTCGCCCAGGGTCTCGATGCGGTCCGCGAGCAGCTCCTGGAGGTGCGCCTCGACGCCGTCCTTGATCAGCCCGGGGTCCACGCCCAGCTCGTGCGAGGAGTCGTGGAGGACTTCTTCCATCGTGATGATGAGCTTCTCGCCCGCCTTGTTGACGACCGTCCAGACGCCTTCCTCGTCCCCCGTCCCCTCCTTGAGGGTGCACGGCGGGGACATCCAGTTGAGCGGTTTGTACGCCCGGTCGTCCGCGTGGATCGAGACACTGCCGTCGGCCTTCACGAGGATCAGACGGGGTGCGGAGGGCAGATGGGCGGTGAGCCGGCCCGCGTAGTCGACGGAGCAGCGGGCAATGACGAGACGCATGGTCGGCAACGCTACTCGAAGGAGCCGCCCTCACGCGATTCGCCCCCGAAAGCCCCGTTCGCGGATGGCGCGTTGTATGCGCATTCTCCTGGTGCGGTCCCCATGGGACGCCTACCGTGGTGAGCAGGAGGTTGCCGAACGCGCACACTTCGTCGCCGCGCGTCGCGGCGCCTCCTTCCCTGCCCGTAAGACTCCGGTCACCGAAACGGCCGGGGTCGCGAGAGGAGAACCCATGTCGCTCGACGTCTCACCGGCCCTACTCGAACAGGCCGAGCGAGGCGAGGTCGACGAAGCCGCTTTCGTCGACTGCGTCCGGACCTCCCTGCCCTACGCATGGGAGATGATCAGCTCGCTGGTGGCCCAGCTGAAGGTCGACGGCGGAGAGTTCGCCGACAACCAGACGCCGCCGCCGGACGAGCAGGCGCGTGGCCAGCTGCTGCGTGCGCTCGCGAGTGACGCGATACGCGGTGCGCTGCAGCGGCACTTCGGAGTGCGGCTCGCCTTCCAGAACTGCCACCGGGTCGCGGTGTTCCCCCTGGACGCCTCGGCCGATGACCGGCTGGCCAAGTTCACGTCGATCCGCGGTCAGCTGCTGAACCAGTCCCCGGAGCTCCGGGACTGCTGAGCGGATCAGATCAGGCCCACCTGCCCGTCGTCTACGGCCGATCCACCCGATCCACCCGAACCATCTGATCCACCCGAACCGATTCAAGGCATCCGAACGATTCGCAGGCTCCTCGCTGCCGCTCCCCACCCGGAGCGGCAGCCACCGCCCGCCACCGTCGCCGCGGCCCGGCCCTCAGGTCAGCCGGGGCAGGACCTCGGCGCCCAGCCGCCGTACGTTCTCCTCGGTCGCCGCGAGGTCGCCCGAGCCCTCGGCCAGCAGCGCGAACCGGGTGATCCCGGTGCGCTCGGCAGTGGCCGCCAGCCGGTCCGCGGCGAGTTCCACCGTCCCGACCGGGTGGAGGGCGCACAGCAGGTCCGTGTACGCGACGGGGTCCCGCATCGCGCGCTGCCGCCCGTCCACCGTCACATGAGCGTCCAGCCCCTGCTTCAGCCAGCCCGGCATCGCCTTCAGAAGCGTCTCCCGGGCGTCCGCCGTCCGGTCCGCCAGCTGGCAGACGCCCGCCGAGACATGGCCGGCAGCCCGGACCGCGCCGGGGGAATGGCCCGCCGCGAGCGCCGTCTCCCGCCAGAGGGCGACCATCGCCGCCTTCTCCTCGTCCCCGCAGTGCATGCCCAGCAGCATCGGCAACCCGCGCTCGGCGGCGGCCCGTACCGAGGTGGGCGAGGTGCAGGCGAGGATCACTTCCGGCCCTGTTCCGTCACCGTCCAGGGCCTCCGCCGGCCGCGGTACGACGGCCACGTCGCGGAACGAGTACCGCCCGCCTGCCGACCCCACCCGGGATTCGCCCAGCCAGTGCCGCAGCAGGTCCAGTGCCTCCGGGAAGTCCCGCTCGTACGCCGTCAGACCGCCGCCGAAGACCTCCAGGTCCACCCAGGGACCGCCCCGGCCGACCCCCAGCGTGAACCGGCCGCCCGAGGTCAGGTGCAGCAGCGCGGCCTGTTCGCCGAGCGCCACCGGGTGGGTGTTCGGCAGCACGCTCACCGCCGTGCCGACCCGGATCCGTCTGGTCAGGCCGAGCAGCTGGGCGGCCAGGGTCACCGCCGACGGGCACACCCCGTACGGGACGAAGTGGTGCTCGGCCACCCAGACCGAGTCCAGCCCGGCCTCCTCCGCCACCTCCGCGGTCCGCACCGCCCGGTGCAGCGCCTCCCCCTGCCCCTGGCCCGGGAACTGGGCCGCCAGTACAAACGCTCCTACGCGCATCGCCTTCTGCCTCCTTGCGGCTGACGCGGCTCCCCCTCCCTGGCAACAACGTCTGACACGTGCCAAAGGCACGGCCTGACAGGAAAGTTATTGAGATTTTCGGCCCAGCTCGGCCCGGGGGATCCGCTCCGTGAACACCCTGCGGGTTCCCCGGTTCGCTCCGCGTAGTCTGGTGGAAAGTCCCTTCCGTCCGCTGCTCCGTGAGGTATACGTGTCACCGCGCCACAACCGCCCCAAGGGCGGCGAGAACCCGGCCGAAGGTCCCCGGACCCCTCCCGGCCGCTTCGGCCTGGAGAACACCGAGGAGTGGATGGGCGAGGACTGGAAGGTGCGGCACGTCGCGGGCGCGAGCGCGGTGGGCAAGCGCTACCGCTGCCCCGGCTGCGACCAGGAGATCCCCTCCGGCACCCCGCACCTGGTGGCCTGGCCCGAGTACGGCGGCGTCGACGACCGCCGGCACTGGCACAAGGCCTGCTGGAACGCGAAGGACCGCCGCACCACGAAGGTGCAGCGGTCCAGGAACGCGCCGAAGCACTGAGGGGCGCCTCCGGTCAGACGTCGCGGCGGCCGACCACCGCGTACGAAGCCGCCACCGCGGCCGCCGTGACCAGGCCGAGCGCGGTCAGCTGGGCGAGGTCGCCCGGCATCGTCATGTCGCCGTCGGTCCCGTCGGTCGCCCCGAAGAGCTGGATCAGGGCCAGCGGCGAGCTGTAGCCGACCAGGACCCGGCCGACCCCCGCGGTCGCGTCCCACACGCCGAGCATCGAGCCCAGCACCGGCGGCACGGTGACCAGCCCCAGCATCAGGGCGATGCCGCCCGCCGAGTGCCGCACCAGCGCGCCGACCGCGAGCGCCAGCACCCCCAGCAGGGTCACGTACAGGCTGCCGGCCAGCGCCCCCGACCACTCGGACGCGGAGTGCACCCCGGCACCGCGGCCGGAGTGCACCAGCGCGGCGGCGACGCCGACCAGGAAGACCGAAGCGGCGACCGTGGCGTAGGCGACCGTGCTGAAGACGATGTACTTCGCGGTCAGCACCCGGTTCCGGTCCGGGGCGGCGGTCAGCGTGGTGCGGATCAGTCCGGTGCCGTACTCGGAGCTGATGGCCAGCACCCCCAGCACGATCACCGACACCTGCCCGACCATCAGGCCGAACATTGCGGGGCCGGTGAACGGCATCTGCTCGTAGTCCGCCGACGCGGTCTGCGTCACCGCGAGTCCGCCGATGCCGGTCACCACCAGCACCAGCGAGCCGAGGGTGAACATGGTGGAGCGCACCGAGACCAGCTTGGTCCACTCCGAGGCCACGGCATGCGCGAGGCTGGGCTTCGGGGTGGGCAGCGGCGAGGTGTACGCCGGGGCCGGTGCGGTGGCGGGTGCGCCGGCCGGCGCGGTGGCCGTGCCGTTCGCAGGGCCGGTGGCCGGGCCGGTCATCGGGCCTCCTCCGGGTCGTTCTCGCGGTCGTGCTCGTGGTCGTTTGAGGGGTTGCCCGCCAGCTCGGCGGGGCTGCGCGGCATCAGGAAGGGCCGGCTGCCGGGGGAGCCCGGCGGCGGGGGAGCGTAGAACCCGGCGGCGGTCTCGGCCGCCAGCTCGGCGGAGCCCTCGTCCTCCCAGGGCGGCAGCGCCATCGGGTCGGTCTCGAAGAGCTCGGCCCGGGGGTCCTCGGTGGAGGTGTACTCGACGGAGCTCTGCGTCATCCGCATGTACGCCTCCTCGAGCGAGGCCTTGTGCGGGGACAGCTCCCACAGCCGTACGCCGGCCCCGTGCGCGAGATCGGAGATCCGGGGCAGTTCCAGACCGGTCACCCGCAGGGCGCCGTCGGGCTCCTGGAGCACCCGGCCGCCCTCCTTGACGAGCAGCTCGTGCAGGGCCTGCCGGTCCGCGGGGTCGCCGTCGGCGACCCGGAGCCGAGCGAATCCGGCCGAATTGCGGGCGATGAACTCCTGCACGCCCATGTCGGCCAGCAGCCGCCCGCGCCCGATCACGATCAGGTGGTCGGCGGTGAGGGCCATCTCACTCATCAGGTGCGAGGAGACGAAGACGGTGCGGCCCTCGGCGGCGAGCTGCTTCATGAGGTTGCGGACCCAGAAGATGCCCTCCGGGTCGAGGCCGTTGACCGGCTCGTCGAACAGCAGCACCTCGGGGTCGCCGAGCAGGGCGGCCGCGATGCCGAGGCGCTGGCCCATGCCGAGGGAGAAGCCCTTGGTGCGCTGGCGGGCCACGTCCTGCAGGCCGACCACGCCCAGCACCTCGTCCACCCGCTTCTCCGGGATGCCGGAGAGCTGGGCGAGGGAGAGCAGGTGGGTGCGGGCCCGGCGGCCGCCGTGCACGGCCTTGGCGTCGAGCAGCGCGCCGACGCTGCGCTGCGCGTTCGGCAGCTCCCGGAAGGGGTGTCCGTTGATCGTGACGCGGCCGGAGGTGGGCCGGTCCAGGCCGAGGATCATGCGCATGGTGGTGGACTTGCCGGAGCCGTTGGGCCCCAGGAATCCCGTCACGTGACCGGGCCTGACCTGGAAGGACAGCTGGTCGACGGCGGTCTTCGCGCCGAAGCGCTTGGTCAGGCCGACTGCCTCGATCATGCTCTCTGCCTCTTGCCGGATGGGCGGCTCTCGCCCGAGTAAGAGTTAAGAGGATATCGAGTGTCGTTCGGTTCCGCCCCGGACCGATCCCTGAGGTACCCCTGAGGTATCCCTGAGACCGGCCCGGGGTAGGGGTCAGGCGTCGCGCTTCTTCAGCACCAGCAGGCCGCCGAGCACGGAGGCGAGAACCCAGAGCACCATGATCCCGAGTCCGCCCCACGGGCCGTAGGCGAGGTCCGGGCTGTTCATGGAGTTGGGCACGGTCTGCATGATCGCGGAGCCGGCCTTGTCGGGCAGGAACTGGGCGATCTTCCGGGGGCCCTCGAACGCGGTGAGGATGTTCGAGATGATCAGGAAGAAGGGGATCAGGATGCCCAGCGAGGCGACGGTGCTGCGCAGCATCATGGCCACGCCCATGGAGAACAGGGCGAGCAGCGCCATGTAGAGGCCGGCGCCGACGACGGCGCGCAGCACGTTCTCCTTGCCGAGGCCGATGCCGTGGTCACCGAGCAGGGCCTGGGAGATGAAGAACGACAGGAAGCTGGTGACCAGGCCGACCACCAGGGCCAGCACCGTGGCCACGGTGAGCTTGCCGAGCAGGAAGCTCTCCCGGCGCGGCACCGCCGCGAGGGAGGTGCGGATCATGCCGGTGCTGTACTCGGTGCCGACCACCAGCACACCGAAGACGATCATCGCCAGCTGGCCGAGGCCCATGCCGGAGAAGCTCACCAGGGCGGGGTCGAAGGTGGCCTGCTCGGCCGCCGGCAGGTCCTCGAAGGACGAGCCGAGGTAGGCGGCCAGCAGCGAGCCCATCGCGACGGTGACCACGAGGGCCGCGGCGAGGGTCCAGACGGTGGAGGCCACCGTGCGGATCTTGGTCCACTCGGAGCGGAGGACTGCGGAGAAGGCCACGGTCACTCACCGCCCTTCGGGGCCGCCGGGGCGCCGGTGCCCCACGCGGGGACCTCGGCGGGCCGGGCCGGGTTGTCCGCGGCCATGCCGGGTGCCGGGATGCCGGGAACCCCGGGTGCTCCGGGGGCGTGCGCGTGGTATTCGACCGCGTCCGCCGTCATACGCATGAACGCTTCCTCCAGTGAAGCCTGCTGCGGGCTGAGTTCGTGCAGCACGATCTGGTGCCGTGCCGCGAGCTCGCCGAGTTCCTCGGCCGGAGTCCCGTTGACTTCCAGGGCGCCGGTGCCGGGGACGTCGACCGCGATGATCCCGGCTTCGTGCAGGACGTCCTTGAGGCGTTCCTGCTGCGGGGAGCGGAGCCGTACGAAGCTCCGCGAGTTCTTCTGGATGAAATCCGTCATCGAAGTGTCGGCCAGCAGCTTTCCCTGCCCGATGACGATCAAATGGTCGGCCGTGAGAGCCATTTCGCTCATCAGGTGAGACGAAACGAAGATCGTCCTTCCCTCGGAGGCGAGACCCTTCATAAGATTGCGGATCCAGAGAATTCCCTCCGGGTCCAGACCATTGACGGGTTCGTCGAACATCAGGATCTCGGGGTCGCCGAGCAGCGCGGCGGCGATGCCGAGGCGCTGGCCCATGCCCAGGGAGAATCCCTTCGACTTCTTCTTGGCCACGGCCGTCAGTCCGACCAGGTCAAGCACCTCGTCGACCCGGCTCTGCGGGATGCTGTTCGACTGGGCGAGGCAGAGAAGGTTGTTGTACGCGCTGCGGCCGCCGTGCATCGCCTTGGCGTCCAGCAGTGCTCCGATGTGTTTCAGTGGCTCCCTGAGGTCCCGGTAGTGCTTGCCGTCGATCCGGACCGTGCCACTGGTCGGGTTGTCGAGGTCGAGCATCATGCGCATGGTCGTGGACTTCCCGGCCCCGTTGGGACCGAGGAAACCGGTGACCACCCCCGGTTTGACCTGGAAGCTGAGGCTGTCGACGGCGGTCTTGGCGCCGAATCGTTTCGTAAGGCCCTCTAGCTCGATCATGCGCCTGACACTAGAACGGCCGAAGGCCCCACGCCAATTCGGAAACGGACGTGGGGCCTTCGGGCACGGGGTGTTCGCTACCGGCGGGTACAGGAGGGGGGTACCAGTCGGGCGCCGTGGGTGTCGCTCGTGGGTCAGCGGCTCTGCTGGGCCGGCACGCCGCGGCTGACCGGCTCGTCGTCGATCACCGGGGTGGCGGCGGCGACGGCCGCGCCGGTCAGCGTCGCGAGCATCTCGCGGACGTTGGTCAGCTGCGCGTTGATGGAGTCGCGGCGGTTGGTGAGCGCAGCCAGCTCGCGCTCGGATTCGCTGCGGATGCGGTCCGCCTTGGCGTTGGCGTCGGCCACGATGTCCTCGGCCTGGCGCTGCGCGGTCTCCACGGTCTGGCGGGCCCGGCGCTCGGCGTCCGTGCGCAGCTTCTCGGCCTCCAGGCGCAGCTGCTCGGCCCGGTGCTCGATCTCGGCGAGGCGCTTCTCGGCCTTGGCCTGACGGGAGGCCAGGTCGCGCTCGGACTGCTCGCGGCGCTTGGCCAGGTTGGTCTCGAAGTCCGCGGCGGCCTGGGCGGCCTTGGCGCGGGTCTCCTCGAACAGCGCGTCGGCTTCCTCGCGCTTGGACTGGGCGTCCTTGGTGGCCTCGGCGCGCAGCTGCTGCGCGTCGCCCTTGGCCTTCTCGACGATCCGGACGCCCTCGTCCTCGGCCTTGGACTTGCGCTCGGCGGCGAAGGACTCGGCGTCGTTGCGGACCTGCTGGGCGGCGGACTCGGCCAGCTCGCGGTGCTGCTCGGCCGCGCGACGGGCCTCCTCGCGCAGGTCCTTCGCCTCCTCCTCGGCGAGCCGCAGGATCTTCTCGACCCGGGCGCCGAGGCCGGCGTACGACGGCTCCGCGTCGCTGACCTGGGCCTGGGCGTTCTGCGTTTCGAGGTGGAGCTCCTCGATGCGCTTTTCCAGGGAGTTGATGCGGGACAGGGCGCTGTCACGGTCGGCGACGAGCTTGGTAATGCGGTCGTCCACCTGACCGCGGTCGTAACCACGCCGCACGAGCTCGAAGCCGAAGGGGGAGGAAGTGTCGCTCATGGGGTTCCTGTCGAATGAGACCGATGAGGTGCTACGTGAGGTGTTAAGGGGAATCCTAGGCGCCGGAGCGGCGTGTCATCGAGTCAATCCCAGTTTGATCTGGACAATGACACCCCTTTTGAGTGGCAAGGCGACGGAATGCTTGTCCGCCGTTCGCCTGAAGTCCCATCAGGAGCACACCTCGGTGTCAGTTCGCTACCCCTCTGACGACTTGCCACCCGAACGAGTGGAACCTGCTGCCGCTCCCGCCTTCACTCCACCGGAGCCCTGGCTTCCCACCGATGACTTTCCGCCATTTGCAGGCGCCTCGAATGATTCCAACGCCTCAAGCACATCCTGGACACGGGAGATCTCCGCCTGAATGTCCTCCCGGCGGCGGACGAGAACGTCCAGTTCCCGACGACCCTCCTCGACCAGGCGTTCGGCCTCGGCCTTGGCCCGTTCCAGGACCTCCTCGGCCTCGCGCGACAGGTCGGCCTTCTTCTGCTCGGCCTCCTTCAGCAGCTGCTCGGCCTTGCGTACCGCGGCGATACGTACCTTCGACGCCTCGCTGCTGGCGTCCGAAACCAGCTCCTTGGCCTTCGCCTCGGCCTCGGCGCTCTGCTCGGTGGCGGCCTTCACCAGCTTGTCGACCCGCTCGCCGGCCGACTTCATCTGCTCCGCCGTCTCCCGGCGGGCCCGCTCGTGCAGCTCCTCCACCTCGGACTCGACCCGGCCGCGGAGCTCCTCCACCCGCTCCCTTATGGCGGCCGCGTCCGTGCGCGCGCCGACCAGCAGCTCGTCGGCGTCCGTACGGGCCTTCTCCACCGTCAGGTTGCCCTCGACGGTGGCCTCCGAGGTGATCCGGGCGGCCTCCTTCCGGGCCGCGTCCACCATCGTGTCCGCCTGCTCCTCGGCCGCGGTGGTCGCGGCGAGCGCCTGCTTCTGCGCGTCGGCGGTGAGCTTCTCCGCCTCCGCGACGGACTCCGAGATGAGCCGGTCGACCTGCTCGGCGGCCTCGGTACGGCGCTTGTTCGCCGCCTCCCGGGCATCGTCGAGCAGCCGCTCGGACTCCTCGCGGGCCTCGTTGCGGGTCCGCTCGGCGTCGGTCGCCGCTTCCGACTTGACCCGCTCGGCCTCCGACCGGGTGCGGGTGGCGTGCTCCTGCGCCGAGGACAGCGCCTCGGACGCCTCGGCGCGCAGCCGCTCGGCCTCCGCGGCGGCCTCGCCGACGGTGCGTTCGTTGTCCTTGCGGGTCTCCTCGACCAGCCGCTCGGCTTCGCCGGCGGCCTCGGTGATGAGCCGGTCGGCCTGCTCGGCGGCCTCGGTGCGCAGCCGGTTGCCCTCGGCGCGCGCCTCGTCCATGGTCTGCTCGGACTCGCGCTCGGCGGCGGCCAGGGTCTCGGAGGCCGCGGCGGTGACCCGCTCGGCCTCGGCGGTGGCCTCGCCGATGATCCGGCCGCCCTCGGTACGGGCGTCGTCGAGGATCCGCTCGGCCACGGCCTTGAGGGCCTCGGCCCGCTCGGTCGCCTCGCCGACCGTACGGTCGTTGGCCGCACGGGTCTCGGCCGTCATCCGCTCGGTCTCGGCGGTGGCCTCGGCGATCAGCCGCTCGCCCTCGGCCCGCGCCTCGTCCAGGGTGCGTGCGCCGTCCCGCTCGGCACCGGCCAGCGTCTCGGCCGCCTTCGCGGTGAGCGCCTCCGCCTCGGTGGTGAGCCGCTCGGCCTCCGCGGCGGCCTCGCCGACGGTGCGTTCGTTGTCCTTGCGGGTCTCCTCGACCAGCCGCTCGGCTTCGCCGGCGGCCTCGGTGATGAGCCGGTCGGCCTGCTCGGCGGCCTCGGTGCGCAGCCGGTTGCCCTCGGCGCGCGCCTCGTCCAGGGTGCCGGCGGCCTCGGCCCGGGTGGCCTCGGCGGCCTCCGCGGCCTCGGCGGTGATCCGCTCCGCCTCGGCGGTGGCCTCGCCGACCGTGGCCTCGTTGGCCGTACGGGTCTCCGCGGTCAGCCGCTCCGCCTCCGCGGTCGCCTCGGCCGTGATCCGCAGGCCCTCCGCGCGGGACTCCTCCAGCGAGACCGCGGCGTCGCTGCGGATGCGGTTGGCGTCCTCACGGGCGTCCGCCCGGGTCCGGGCCGCGTCCCGCTCGGCCGCGGCCAGCGCGTCCGTCGCCTCCGTACGCACCCGCTGCGCGTACTCGCCGGTGTCCGTACGCAGCTGCTCGGCCTCGGCGATGGCGTCCGCGACGGTGCGCTCGGCCAGCGCCTTCGCCGCGTCCGTCTCCGACTTCGCCTCGGTGCGGATCCGGGCGGCGTCCTCGCCGGCCCGCTCCCGCTCCGCGTGCGCGTCGGAGCGGAGCCGGTCCGCCTCCTCCTGTGCCTCGGTCCGGGTGCGCTCCGCGGCGTGCTCGGCGGCGCTGCGCAGCCCGGTGATCTCCTCCTCGGCCTCCTCGCGCAGGCCGGACACGGACTCCCGCACCTCGCGGGCGGTGGTCTCCGCGGCCGCCACCAGCTCGGCGGCCCGCCGGTCCGCCTCCTCGACCAGCCGGGTCGCCTCGGCCTGTGCCTCCTCGGTGCGCTTGCGGGCCGCCGCGAGGAGCTCCTCGCTCTGCTCGCGGGCCTGGGCGCGCTCGCTGCCGGCCTCCTCGCGGGCACCGGTCAGGGTCTCCTCGGCCTCCCGGCGGCGGCGCGCGGCCTCGTCCTGCGCGGCGGCGAGGGCCTCGGCGGCCTCCTCGGCGACCCGCTCGGCGGCCGCCTTCGCCTCGGCGCGCAGCCGGTCGGCGGTGTCCTGGGCCTCGGCACGCACCCGCTCGGCCTCGGCCTCGGCCTCACCGGTCAGCCGTACGGCGACCTGCTCGGCCTCCGCCCGGACCCGGCCGGCGTCCTCCGCCGCATCGGTGCGCAGCTGGTCGGCCTCGGCCTCCGACTGCGACTGCAGGGTGCGGATCCGCTCGGCCGACTCGGCCCGCAGCCGGTCGTTCTCCTCGGTGGTCTCGCGGCGGATGGTCTCGGCGGCGGCGCGCGCGTCGCGCAGCGTCTGCTCGGCCGTGGTCAGCCGTGCCTCCGCCTCCTCCTGCAGCCGGGCCAGTTCGGTGCCGGCCTCGGCCCGGCGGGCGGCCAGCGCCCGGTCCGCCTCCTCGCGCCGCTCGCGCAGCGCGGTGTCGGTCTCGGTGCGCAGCGCCTCGGCGGCCTCCTCGGCCTCGGTGCGCAGCCGCTCGGCCTCGGCGCGGGTGCGCTCCAGGGTCTCCTCGGCCTGGGCGCGCAGGGTCTGGGCCCGCTCGATGGCCTCGGCACGGACCCGCTCGCTCTCCGCACCGGCGCCGCGGCGCAGCTCGTCGGCGTCCGCCTTGGCCTTGCTGAGCAGCTCCTCGGCGGTCTTGGCCGCCTCCTCGATCTGGGTGACGGCCTCGCGGCGGGCCTCGCCGCGGATCCGCTCGCCCTCGGCGACGGCCTCGGCACGCAGCTGCTCGGCCTCGCCGCGCAGCCGCCGCGCCTCCTCCTGGAGCTCGACGGTCTTGGCCCGGTACTCGGCGGTGTCGTCCTTGGCGGCGCCCTTGAGCTGCTCGGCGCTGGTGGCGGCCTGTGCGTGCAGCCGCTCGGCCTCGGCCTCCGCCTCGCGGCGGACCCGCTCGGCCTCCTCGGTCGCGGCCCGGGTGGTGGCCCTGGCGTCCTCGGACGCCTTGTTGAGGATGTCCTCGGCGGTCCGGGCCGCCTTGGCGAGCTGTGCGGCGGTGTCCTCGGCGGCGGCCGTACGGGCCTCCTCGCCGGCCTCGGCGCGCAGCCGCTCGGCCTCGGCGCGGGCGTCGGCGAGCGACTGCTCCGCCTCCGCCTTGAGGGCCTCGGCCTCCTTGGTGGCCTCGGTGACCAGTCGCGCGACCTGCTCCTTGGCGGTGCGGGTGCGCTGCTCGTTGACCGACTCGGCGGAGGCCACCTGCTTGGAAGCGGACTCCTTGGCGTCGGCGAGCAGCTTCTCGGCCTCGGCGCGGGCCTCGCGGAGCGCGCCCTCGGCCTCCTGGACCCGCTGGTCGGCGACCCGGCCGAGGTCGAGGGTCTGCTGCCGGGTCTGCTCGGACTCGGCGCTGGCGGCGGAGCGCAGCCGCTCGGCGTGGTCGGTGGCCTCCTGGGCCTGCGAGGAGGCGGCGGCCAGCAGCCGCTCGGCCTCCTTGCGGGCGCGCAGCAGGGTGGCCTCGGCCTCGGCCCGGCCGGCCTCGGAGGCCTCGGCGAGCCGGCGCCGGGTCTCCTCGGCGACCCGGGCGGCCTCGGCGCGGGCCGCGCTCAGGGCCTGCTCGGCCTCGGCGCGGGACTCCTCCATGAGCCGGCGCGCCTGGGACTCCGTACGGGCGCGCAGCTGCTCGGCCCAGGCCACGTTCTCGTTGACGTGCGCCTCGACGGTCTGCCGGCGCTCGTTGAGCTCCTGGTCCAGCCGCTGGCGGCGGCTGACCGCCTCGGAGTGCAGTTCGGCTTGCAGACGGGCCTGGTGCTCGGCGTGCTCCTGCAGGATGCGCTGGGTCTGGGCCCGGGCCTCGCGCATCTCGCGCTCGGCGTCGGAACGCATCTGGTCGGCCTGGAGCTGCGCCTCGCGCAGCATCTGCTCGGCCTGGTAGCCGATGTCCTGGCCGTTGTAGGCGGGGCGGGACGCGAGTGCGCGACGCACCTCGTGGAGCTTGGCCCGCAGCACCTCGACCTGGTAGCCCAGGTCCTCGGCGTGCTGGACGGCCTTCTCGCGCTCCTTCTTCAGCCGCTCCATCTCGGCCTCGAAGCGCGAGAGATGGTCGGCCTCAGCCTGATGGCTCTCCTGGCGTTCGTAGCCCCGCACGGCGCGGTCCCATCCGTCCCCTGGTCGCAAGCTCACTCCCAATTGAGCACCGTCCGCCCGCTGAACGGCGCCCCCGGGGAAATATGGTGTCAGATGCCGGGGCAGGGGTCATAGCACCCGACCCCCTCCGCACCGAAACCCCGGCCGAGCCAACGGTCACTCTACCGGCCGGGGATACGGGGGAGGTCAGTGCTCCGGGTGCTCGGACTGCGCGGGATCGGAAGTGACCAGTTCGGTGAGGACTCCGTGGCAGTCCTTGGGGTGCAGGAAGGTGATCTTCGAGCCCATGGAGCCGGTGCGGGGCTGGTCGTAGAGGACCCGGACGCCCTTGCCGCGGATGGCCTCGGAGTCGGCCGTGACGTCCTCGGTGCCGAAGGCGATGTGGTGGACGCCCTCACCGTTCTTGTCCAGCCACTTCGCGACGGTGGAGTCCTCGCGGGTGGGCTCCAGGAGCTGGATGTAGGAGGCGCCGCCGTCGGAGGTCCCGTTGATCCTGAGCATGGCCTCGCGGACGCCCTGCTCCTCGTTGACCTCGGAGTGGAACACCTCGAATCCGTACGTGGCACGGTAGAACTCGACAGTCTTGTCGAGGTCGAAGCAGGCGATCCCGATGTGGTCGATTCTTGTCAGCATGGGTCCAGTGCACTGCCACGGGGCCCGGTTACGCAACGTGCGCGCGATCACACCGACGGCCCGGTGACGGCCACCGGTACCGCTCAGTACATTCGTGTGAACCCTCGTTCACTCCTCATCCAAGGGGCTGTGCCTCATGTCCGGAACGAACCACACCACTTCAGTGATCGTCGCAGGGGCCCGCACGCCCATGGGACGCCTGCTGGGCTCGCTCAAGTCCTTCTCGGGTGCCGACCTCGGCGGTTTCGCCATCAAGGCCGCACTGGACCGGGCCGGGATCTCCGGCGACCAGGTGCAGTACGTGATCATGGGCCAGGTGCTGCAGGCCGGCGCGGGCCAGATCCCCGCCCGCCAGGCCGCGGTCAAGGCCGGGATCCCCATGAACGTTCCCGCGCTGACCATCAACAAGGTGTGCCTCTCGGGCCTGGACGCGATCGCGCTGGCCGACCAGCTGATCCGCGCCGGTGAGTTCGACATCGTGGTCGCGGGCGGCCAGGAGTCCATGACCAACGCCCCGCACCTGCTGCCCAAGACCCGTGAGGGCTACAAGTACGGCGCCGTCGAGATGCTCGACGCGATGGCGTACGACGGCCTGACCGACGCCTTCGAGGGCATCGCGATGGGCGAGTCCACGGAGAAGCACAACGCCCGCCTCGGCATCGAGCGCGGCCCGCAGGACGAGTTCGCGGCGCTCTCGCACCAGCGCGCGGCGGCCGCCCAGAAGAACGGGATCTTCGAGGCCGAGATCACCCCGGTCGAGATCCCGCAGCGCAAGGGCGACCCGGTGCTCTTCGCCTCCGACGAGGGCATCCGCCCGGAGACCACGGCGGAGTCCCTGGGCAAGCTCCGCCCGGCCTTCGCCAAGGACGGCACGATCACGGCCGGCACCTCCTCGCAGATCTCCGACGGCGCCGCCGCGGTGGTCGTGATGAGCAAGGCCAAGGCCGAGGAGCTGGGCCTGGAGTGGATCGCCGAGATCGGCGCCCACGGCAACGTGGCCGGCCCGGACAACTCGCTCCAGTCCCAGCCGTCGAACGCGATCGCCCACGCCCTGAAGAAGGAGGGCCTGGAGGTCGCCGACCTGGACCTGATCGAGATCAACGAGGCGTTCGCCGCGGTCGCGGTCCAGTCAATGAAGGATCTGGGCGTGACCCCGGAAAAGGTGAACGTCAACGGTGGCGCGATCGCCCTGGGACACCCCATCGGCATGTCCGGCGCCCGCGTGGTCCTGCACCTGGCGCTGGAGCTGAAGCGGCGCGGCGGCGGCGTCGGCGCGGCCGCGCTGTGCGGCGGCGGCGGGCAGGGCGACGCGCTGATCGTGCGGGTGCCCACGTCCTGACGTCGGCGGTGCGGGCGCCGGACCAGGGGGTCCGGCGCCCGCCCCCGGCCGGGGTCACGCCCGTAGCGGTACCCGAAAAGCGAACGCGAACCGAGGAGCGCAGCACGTATGACGGTGGACGTCCCCCAGCTGGTGGCCCAGGCCCGTGAGGGGAGGCCGAGGGCGGTCGCCCGGCTGATCTCACTGGTGGAGGGGGCGTCCCCGCAGCTCCGCGAGGTGATGGCGGCCCTGGCCCCGCTCACCGGAGGGGCGTACGTGGTGGGCCTCACGGGCTCGCCCGGCGTCGGCAAGTCGACGTCGACCTCGGCGCTGGTGACGGCGTACCGCCGGGCCGGGAAGCGGGTCGGGGTGCTGGCGGTGGACCCGTCCTCGCCGTTCTCGGGCGGTGCGCTGCTCGGCGACCGGGTCCGGATGTCCGACCACGCCTCGGACCCCGGCGTGTACATCCGCTCGATGGCCACCCGCGGCCACCTGGGCGGACTGTCCTGGGCCGCGCCGCAGGCGATCCGGGTGCTGGACGCGGCGGGCTGCGACGTGATCCTGGTCGAGACGGTGGGCGTGGGCCAGTCCGAGGTCGAGATCGCGGCCCAGGCGGACACCTGCGTGGTGCTGCTGGCACCGGGCATGGGCGACGGGATCCAGGCCGCCAAGGCGGGCATCCTGGAGATCGGCGACGTCTACGTGGTGAACAAGGCGGACCGGGACGGCGCGGACGCCACGGCCCGGGAGCTGAACCACATGCTGGGGCTGGGCGAGGCGCGCGGGGCGGGGGACTGGCGGCCGCCGATCATCAAGACGGTCGCGGCCCGGGCGGAGGGCGTCGACGAGGTCGTGGAGGCCCTGGAGAAGCACCGCGCCTGGATGGACGAGCGGGGCGTGCTGGCCGAGCGGCGGGCCGCCCGGGCGGCGCGGGAGATCGAGACGATCGCGATCACGGCCCTGCGGTCGCGGCTGGCGGACGTGCACGGGGACGCGCACCTGGCCGGCCTCGCGACTCGCGTCGCTGCGGGCGAGCTGGACCCGTACACGGCGTCCGACACCCTCCTGGCCACCCTTACCGAGAGCTGAGCCCGGCGGGCGTCCGGGCCCGCTGCGCGGAGCCCGTCCGGAAGCGCCGCGCGGGCCGGATCGCACTGCGATCCGGCCCGCGCGGGCGGTTCAGGCGTTGGGGCGCTTGCCGTGGTTCGCGCCCTTCTTCTTGCGGGCCCGCCGCTTGTTGCCGCGCTTGGACATGGTGGGGCCTCCCGGTATCGGGGCAAATCGGGCGTACGCCAGTCTAGGCGTGGGCCCGGATCCCCGCTCGGGGAGTCGGACCCACGCCCGGCCCGGGCCCGGAGGCGCCCGGAAGGCCGTGCCCCGGCGCGGCTACGGCTTGCCGCGGTGGCCGCGCAGGTGCTCCGCGACCGGCGTCAGCGAGGCGTGCAGCGCGGTCAGCGCCTCCGGGGTGAGCAGGTCGATGAAGTGCTCGCGGACGGACGCCACGTGGTGCGGCGCGACCTTCCGCATCGTCTCCATGCCCTCGTCCGTCAGCACCGCGTACAGGCCCCGCCGGTCGGACTCGCAGTTCACCCGCCGGACCAGGCCCGCCGTCTCCATGCGGGTGATCTGGTGGGACAGCCGGCTCTTGGACTGCAGCGTCGCGGTCGCGAGGTCGCTCATCCGCATCCGGTGCCCCTCCGACTCCGAGAGGTTCACGAGGATCTCGTAGTCGTTGTTGGTGAGTCCGAAGGGCTGGAGATCCTTTTCCAGCTGGTGCATCAGCAGCCTGCTGACGTCCAGATGGGTGCGCCAGGCGCACTGCTCGGCATCGGTCAGCCAGCGCGTGGCCGTCTCGGTCTCCATCGTGTCCATGAAAGAACTCTACCTAAGAAGTTGAATTACGTACAAAATTAGGACGATCCGAGTCCGGTTTTCAGAGACCGAAGCGGCGCTGCAGGTCGCCCAGCTGCCCCGGCATCCGGGGGATCCCCGTCTGCCCCTGCTGGCCGTGCCCGCCCTGGGCGTACGGCCCGTGACCCGGCACACCCGGCTCCGCGCCGACCGTGCCCACCGGCTGCTCCGCCATGAGCATCTCCGTGGACTGCAGCAGGACCGTACCGGCCCCCACGAACTCGAACTGGTGCTCCTCGCCGGAGGCGCCGCCGATCCCGGCCAGCTGACGCAGACCCCCCATCACACCGGCCATGTAGCCGTGGTCGTAGTGGTGGCAGGGGGAGGGGCAGTCGGCCCAGCCCACCAGGGCCTGCGGGTCGACCCGCAGCGGCGGCTCCATGAAGACCACCGGACCGTTGGACGCCGCCACGAACTTCCCGGTTCCGATCAGGGTCAGGAAGCCCGGGACGATCGACTGCTTGAGCGCCAGGGTGGGCTGGTAGGCCAGCAGGTTCCCGGAGCGGATCGTGAGGTTGCCGTCCTCCAGGTCGTACGAGTTCACGTCGAAGGCCCGGTCGGCGAGGAGCATCTTGCCCTGGCCCTCGGCCACCACCCAGTCGGCGGCGTGCAGCGGCGAGTGGAAGCTGGAGCGCAGCAGCCCCTGGAAGCGGCCGTGTCCGATGCCGTTGAACTCGATCTGCCCGTAATAGGCGATCATCTTGCCCTTCTGCAGGAACCACTGGCTGCCCTTGAGTTCCACGCAGAAGGTGTACGCGTTGACGTTGTCGTCGGAGGGGAGCGCGTAGGGGTCCAGGACCGTCGGGCCGGCCGGGCCCGCGGGCGCCGGGGCGCCGGGCAGCGTGGCGCCCGGTCCGTAGCCGCCCGGTGCCGGGGCGCCGGCGCCGTACGGGCCGGCTCCGTAGCCGTCCATGGGGGGTCCGAACGTCACAGCTTCTCCTCCGATGCCTGTACGTACACCGCGCCCTGGCCGGACAGCTCCAGCTGGAACGCCTCGCCCGAACCGCGGCCCACCATGTCGCGCCAGCCCAGCGCCGTGGACAGCTTGTTGCGCACGTCGCCGTGGTGGGCCACGTACGCCTGGGGGTCGACGTGGACCGGGCGCTGCGGGGTGATCGGGAGCTCGATGACCCCGCCGTGGGCCATCACGGCCACCGAGCCGTGGCCCTGGAGGGTCGTGGTGAACAGGCCCTGGCCGGTGACCTGGCCGCGGACCATGCCCATGACGCCGCCCTGCGAGCCCATGAACATGGTGCCCTGCTGGAGCGTGCCGTCGAAGGCGAGCAGCCGGTCGGCCTCGACGTAGAGGGTCTCGCCCTGGAGGCTGATCACCTGGATGTGGTGGCCGCCGTGGCCGAACATCACGGTGCCGCTGCCCTCGACGGTCATCAGCGGGGTCTGCTCGTTGGCGATGCGGCGCCCGATCATGCCCATCACCCCGCCCTGACCGCCGGTCAGGTTCGGGGTGAAGGAGACGTCGCCGCGGTAGGCGAGCATCGCGCCGCGCTGACTGTAGAGCCGCTGACCCGGGATCACCTGGGCCTCGATCATCTTGGAGTTGATCTCGCGGAACGGCATCAGACGTCACCGCCGATGGTGTTGCGCTCGCTCGGCTGGACGTACACGAGCCCCTCGCCCTCGAAACGGATCTGGAACGCCTCGCCGCCGCCCTCGCCCATCAGCGTGCGGAACGTCACACCCGACTGGAAGTGCTGCTGGAGGTTGCCGGTGTGGGCGATGTAGGCGCCCGGGTCGACGGAGAGCGGGTACTGGGCGCTCACCCGCAGGACCACCGCCGGCCCGTCGGACATGATCGCCGCCTGGCCGGTGCCCTCGACGGTGGTCGTGAACAGGCCATTTCCGGTCGCCCCGCCGCGGAGCCCGGTGAAGGTGGTGCCGGTGCGGAGTCCGGCGTCGGTGCACAGCAGGTTGCTGGACTCGACGTAGAGCTTCTCGCCGCGGAGACTGACCAGATTGATCTCACTCGCGCGGTCCGCGAAGAAGCAGGTGCCATGCCCCTGTACTTCCATCACGGTCATCTGTTCGCCGGTCAGCCTGCGGGTCACCATGCCGCGCAGGCCCTCACCGCCGCCGGACATCTTCTTGAAGGACATCTGGCCGTCGTACGCAACCATGGAGCCGTTCTTCGCTTTGACGGCATCCCCGGTCAGGTCGACGGCGAGCACCTTGCTGCCTTGGAGTCGGAACTGAGCCACGGGGAGACGGTATCGGCAGCGGGCGACACCGAACAGGGCCCCTTGGCGGATATACGCCCGGACCGGTCCCCGGGGCGAGCCGGGAGCGGCCCCCGGGTCAAGATCGTGCAAAGCGGATGGGACACTGGTACGGACTACCGGCCGCCCTCCCGAAGGTTCTCCGTGGACATAAAGACCGCCTCCGCCCTGCACCGGCTGCGCCTCATCTCCGTCCCGGAGGCGCTTTCCTTCCCGGCCCTGCTGATCTTCGGTTCGCTGCTGAGCCGGATCTCGGACATCGACTACCTGATGATGCCGCTCGGCATCCTCCACGGCGTGCTGTTCGTCATCTACGCGCTCTTCCTGCTGGACGTGTGGAACAAGGCCAAGTGGCCGGTGAAGAAGGTCGCGCTGTTCTTCGTCCTCGCGCTGCTGCCGTTCGGCGGTCTGTACGGCGACAAGCTCCTCAAGCGCGAGGAGGCCGACAGCGTGGTGGCGGCCCGGGCGCGCCGGGAGGCCGGCAAGGAAGGCGCGGCCGCGTGATCGTCGCGTTCTCGGTGACCCCGCTCGGGGTCGGTGAAGAGGTCGGTGAGTACGTCGCCGACGCGGTCCGCGTGGTGCGCGAGTCCGGACTCCCGAACCGCACCGACGCCATGTTCACCACGCTGGAAGGCGAGTGGGACGAAGTGATGGACGTCATCCGGCGCGCGGTGGCGGCGGTGGAGGAGCGGGCGCCTCGGGTGTCCTTCATCCTCAAGGCCGACATCCGCCCCGGCGTGACGGACGGCATCACCTCCAAGGTGGACACGGTCGAACGGCACCTCGCCGCAGGCTGACCGCTGCCGCCGCTGTCGTTTCCGTCCGCTGAGCCCCTGGCCCTCCTTCCCGGGCCGGGGGCTCTCGCGTGCCGCGGCGGGGCGCGTCGGCGGGGCTTCGGCGGGGCTTCGGCGGGCCTTCGGCGGGAGCGGACGGTGCCGGACTACGGTGCGGCCATGGAGGCGGACGTGCACCCGGACGGTGACCTCGACGGCGACCCGGACGGTGACCTGGACGGGCTGGGCCGGGACGAGCTGGCGGCGGAGGTACGGCGGTTGCGCGCGGCGATCCGGGCGCACCGGGACAGCTCGGGCCATGCGCTGTGCTGGCACCACCCTCAGTTGTGGGGCCTGCTGCCGGAACCGATGGAGGCGGAGGTGGCCGTACCGCCGTGGCCGCGGTTCCTGCGCGGTTGCGTGCGGTACCGGGAATCCCTGGACCGGCAGCTCCCGGACGCGCCCGTGGACGACCGGGAGTACGAGGGCCCCTGAGTCAGGGCGTGTCCTTGGCGCGGCGGGCCAGGCCCAGGGCGTAGTCCGGCCACCAGGTGCCCGCCGCCGGGCCGCCGCGGCAGGTGCCGTCGGACTCGCCCGGCTGCCTGACCCACAGGTACGCGTCGACCAGCGGGTCGCCCGTACGGTCGGTGGGCGGGGTGCCCAGGGCGCGGCCGGGCGGGTTGCAGGAGGCGGCCGCCGGGTCGCCGGGGAGGGCGCCTTCGCCGTTGCGGCCGGTGTCGACGACGAAGTGCCGGCCGCCGGTGGCCCGGGAGAGCCGGGCGCCGTAGGCACGGACGGCCGCCTCGTCCTGGAAGCCGCCGGTGTTCAGGGCGAAGCCGTCGGCGTGCGCCAGACCGGCCTTCAGGAGCGGATCGGCCACCGCCTCCGGGCCGGGCCGCCGGACGGGGTCCCCGGCGTCCAGGTAGACCCGGGTGCCGGGGTTCTGCTTGAGCCGGTGCACCGCCTCGGAGAGCAGGCGCAGCTGCTCCTCGTGGCGGGCCGGCGGGGTGCACCCGTCGGCGAGCTGCGCGACGGCACCCGGTTCGAGGACCACGAGGGCGCGGGTCCGGCCGATGGCGGTGGCCAGGGCCGTGATCCAGGCCCGGTAGGCGCCGGCGTCGCGGGCGCCCCCGGCGGGGCGCGGGCCGCAGTCCCGGTGCGGGAGGTTGCGGGCGGCGACCACCAGGGTCTGCCCGGCCGCCGCGGCGGCGCGGGCGGCCCGGCTGACCTCCGGCCCAGGGTTCCCGGCCGCGGCCCACACCGCGGCGGGCCGGTCGGAGATGCGCCGGAGGACCTGCGCGTCCCCGTTGCGGCCCTGCGCCTCCCAGTCGGCTACCTGGCGGGCGGCGTCGGTGTCCGGGTCCACCCAGAAGGGCGACCCGGCGTCGTCGGCCGCCGCGGCACCGGACGGGGACCCGGACGGGGACCCGGACGGAGCCGGCGGGCCGGCCCAACCGGGCTCGGCGGAGGCGCAGCCGGCCGTCGCCAGCAGGGCGGCGAGGAACGGCGCGAGGGCCGGGGCGAGGAACGCGCGGTGGCAGTGACGGCCTGGCATCAGCTTCCTCGGGACGGATCGGCTGGGACCCTGTAACCGGGACATGACCGGGCCATCCTGACATGTCGGGCAGGTGACGGCGGGTCACGACACCGCCGGGGCGCCACCCCCGGCGGCCAGTGCGGTGCCGAGCGCCGACTGCTCGTACCGCACGTGGCGGCCGTCCCGCCGGCGGGTCAGCAGGCCCGCGCCGTGCAGTGCCTTCAGGTGGGCGGAGACGGACGACGGCGCCAGGCCGAGGCGGCGGGCGAGGGCCGTGGTCGACGCGGGCTCGGGCAGCGCGCACAGGACGTCGGCGCGCGCCCGGCCCAGCAACCGGGCCAGCGCGTCCGGGGCGCGGTCCGCGGAGGGGGCCCACAGGGCGCCGACGCCTCGCGCCGGGTACACCACGGTCGGCTGCCAGGGCGGGTCGAAGCCGCCCACCACGTCCGGCCAGACGAAGGCGCTCGGCATCAGCACCAGTCCCCGCCCGCCGAGTTCGCGGTCGTAGCGGGTCGCGCGGTCGACCGTCAGGGTGCCGGTGTCCTCGTCCCAGGTCAGGTCCGGATGCAGGCCGTCGAAGAGGGCGGCCAGGCCACCGGCTGCCAGGCGCCGGGAGTGGAAGGCGATGTCCGCCTCCAGCAGCGCCCGGAGCCGTGGCCACTCCGGTTCCACCAGGGCCCGCCAGGCCGCTTCCGAGAGATCGGCCAAGTCCTGTACGGCACGTGCCGGATCGTCCAGCATGGCCCGGCCGATGGGGCTCTCCAGCGCGCCCGGAGTGCACACCAGGGAGCGGCGCAGGTCCTCCCGGGCCGCCTCGGGGTCGGTCCGGCGGACCGCCGCCATCTCCTCCTCGAAGGTGGCGGCGGGCCCGGTCGGCGGCGGCCAGAGGAAGTCCGGGTTGTGCCCGCGGACCGGCATCAGCAGCCACAGGGGGCGGAGGTCGAGCTCCCGGGCCGCGTCCCGGATCCGCCGGATCCAGGGCAGGTGGTAGCCGTGCCGCTCCGGGCGGAGCAGCACCCGCACCGCTTCCTGGGTCTCCCAGCGGGGCGATATGGCGAACCGGCAGCGGAGAAGATCGCCGGAATTCAGGTGGTGGCGGTACGGCACGCACCTACAGTGGCGCGAGTGACGCGACGACATGTGGACTTCGAGAATCTGCACAACTTCCGTGATCTGGGCGGCTATCGGACGCGTGACGGCCGGACCGTGCGCTGGGGACGCCTCTACCGCTCCGACTCCCTCGGCAAGCTCGCCGGACCGGGAGCCGCGGCCGACCGGGAGCGGTTCGAGGCGCTGGGCGTCCGGGCCGTCATCGACCTGCGCTACCCCTGGGAGATCGAGGCCAAGGGCCGGGTCCCGGAGGCGGCGGGCCTGGCGTACCACAACTGCAGCATCGAGCACCGGCCCTACGACCAGGCGGAGATCGACCCGGAGCTCGACTCCTGGCGGTACCTCGCGGACCGGTTCGCGGAGGTCGCCGACGACGGCACCGCCGAACTGCGGCAGGCCCTGGAGGTGATCGCCGACTGGGACGCCCCGCAGGTCTTCCACTGCGCCTCCGGGAAGGACCGGACGGGGCTTCTCGCGGCCCTGCTCCTGGCCCTGCTGGGGGTCGACGAGGACACCATCGCCGCCGACTTCGCCCTCACCGAACTGGCCACCGCCCGCCTGGTGGCCGACTGGCACGCGGCCCACCCCGGCCGGGAGCTGCGCTGGCCGGCGTACGGGCGGGCGCCGGAGGAGGTCATCCGCCTCTTCCTGGCGGACCTGACCGCGGCGTACGGCTCCGTGCACGGATACGCCACCACCCGGCTGGGCGTGGACGAGGACCTCCTGGCCCGGCTCCGCAAGCGGCTGCTGGCCGACTGATTCGGCCGAGGCCGAATCACTGGGCCGCGGCGGGTCCCGGCGGCAGGGTCGACGCATGCCGACCGAAACCGCTGCCGGCGCCGCCCCGGCGTCCGGTTACCGCTCCGTGTTCCGGGTCCGGGAGTTCCGGGCCGTGTTCGCCGCACACCTGGTGTCCGTGCTGGGGGTGGTGGTCGCCGAGATCGCCCTGACCGTGCTGGTGTACCGGCTGACCGGGTCGCCCCTGCTGAGCGCGCTGACCTTCGCCCTGGGGTTCCTGCCGTACGCCGTCGGCGGGACCCTGCTCGCGGGACTCGCCGACCGGTACCCGGCCCGGCGGCTGCTGGTCGGCTGCGACCTGGTGTGCGCCGCGGCGGCCGCCGCCATGGTGCTGCCGGGGACACCGGTCGCCCTGCTGCTCGGCCTGCGCTGTGTCATGGCGCTGGTCGCGCCGCTCTTCCAGGGCACCCGGGCCGCCTCCCTGCCCGACGTCCTCGGTGACGGGGACGCCTTCGTGCTCGGGCGGTCGCTGCTGCGGATGGTCGCGCAGGGCGCCCTGCTCGCCGGATTCGGGCTGGGCGGGCTGCTGCTCACCGTGATCCAGCCGCGCGCGGCTCTGGTCCTGACGGCGGCGGGGTTCGCCGGGTCAGCGCTGCTCCTGCGCCTGGGCACCCGGGCCCGGCCCCCCCGGTCCGGGGGCGGGCCCCGGACCTCGCCGTTCGCCGGGTTCCGCGCGGTGTTCGGGGACCGGTGGCTGCGCGCGCTCACCCTGCTGTTCTGGGTGCCGCCGCTCTTCCTGGTCGTGCCGGAGGCCCTGATGGCCCCGTACGCCGAAGGGCTCGGCGCCGGGCCGGCCGCACTGGGTCTGCTGATGTGCGCCCTGCCCGTCGGCACCGTCGCGGGCGAACTGTGGGCCGGGTCCGCGCTCGGCCCGCGGGCCCGGGCCCGGATCACCGTGCCGCTGGCCGCCGTCGGGCTGCTGCCGCTCGCCGGGTACGCCGTACGGCCCGGCCTCGCCGCCGCCCTGGCCCTGCTGCTGCTCGCCGGGCTGGCTCACGCCCACACCCTCGGGCTGGACCAGTGGTACGTCGCCGCGCTGCCGGAAGAACTGCGCGGCCGGGCCATGACCCTGCTGAGCACGGGGCTGATGACGCTCCAGGGGGCCGGGATGGCGGCGGCCGGGCTGGCCGCCGAGTTCCTGCCGGTGCATCTGGTCGTCGCCGGGGCCGGGGTCCTCGGGACGCTGTGTGTGGCCGTGCTGCTCGGCGAGGTGGTGCGATCGAGGAATGAGACGGCCCTTTCCACCAAATGACCGGCCGGTAAGGTCTGGTACGTGCCCAAGCCGCTCAGCCTTCCCTTCGATCCCATCGCCCGCGCCGACGAGCTCTGGCAGCAGCGCTGGGGCCCGGTGCCCTCGATGGCCGCGATCACCTCGATCATGCGGGCCCACCAGATCCTGCTCGGCGAGGTCGACGCGGTGGTGAAGCCGTACGGGCTGACCTTCGCCCGCTACGAGGCGCTGGTGCTGCTGACCTTCTCCAAGTCCGGCGAGCTGCCGATGTCGAAGATCGGCGAGCGGCTGATGGTCCACCCGACCTCGGTCACCAACACCGTGGACCGCCTGGTGAAGTCCGGTCTGGTCGCCAAGCGGCCCAACCCGAACGACGGCCGCGGGACCCTGGCCTCGATCACGGACAAGGGCCGGGAGGTCGTGGAGGCCGCGACCCGGGACCTGATGGGGATGGACTTCGGGCTCGGCGTGTACGACGCGGAGGAGTGTGCGGAGATCTTCGCGATGCTCCGGCCGCTGCGGGTCGCCGCCGCCGACTTCGACGAGTCGTAGCAGGCCGCGGGCGGGTAAGCGGGGTCACGTCCGGGGAAGCGGCGCCCGGGTCAAGATCTCGCAAACCGGACCGTTACGCTCGACGGCATGAAACGAAGCGTGCTGACCCGCTACCGCGTCATGGCCTACGTCACCGCCGTGATGCTGCTGATCCTCTGTGCCTGCATGGTGGCGAAGTACGGCTTCGGCACCGGCGCCGACCTGACCTTCGCGGTCTCGCAGGCGCACGGCGTGCTCTTCATGATCTACCTCGTGTTCGCCTTCGACCTGGGCTCCAAGGCCAAGTGGCCGTTCGGGAAGCTGCTGTGGGTGCTGGTCTCCGGCACCATCCCGCTGGTCGCGTTCTTCGTCGAGCGCAAGGTCCGCGCCGAGATCGAACCGCTGGTCTCCGGCGCCCCCGTCACCGTTCAGGCGTAGATCCGGAGCCCTTCGGGACACGGGTGCCACGGGCGCCGCGGCCTCCAGGCCGCGGCGCCCTTACGCGTTCCGGGGGACTCCGGAGGACTCCCCGGAGTTTGCCATCGACATTTACTAGGACGTCCTAGTAAATTCGCAGCATGGACGCTGACGCCATCGAGGAGGGCCGCCGCCGCTGGCAGGCCCGTTATGACAAGGCCCGCAAGCGCGACGCCGACTTCACCACGCTCTCCGGCGATGCCGTCGACCCGGTCTACGGACCCCGGCCCGGCGACACCTACGAGGGCTTCGAGCGGATCGGCTGGCCGGGCGAGTACCCGTACACCCGAGGACTGCACCCCACCGGCTACCGGGGCCGCACCTGGACGATCCGGCAGTTCGCCGGTTTCGGCAACGCCGAGCAGACCAACGAGCGCTACAAGATGATCCTGGCCGCCGGCGGCGGCGGACTCTCGGTGGCCTTCGACATGCCCACCCTGATGGGCCGGGACTCCGACGACCCGCGCTCCCTGGGCGAGGTCGGGCACTGCGGTGTGGCCATCGACTCCGCCGCCGACATGGAGATCCTCTTCAAGGACATCCCGCTCGGCGACGTGACCACGTCGATGACCATCTCCGGCCCCGCCGTCCCGGCCTTCTGCATGTACCTGGTCGCCGCCGAGCGCCAGGGGGTCGACCCCGCGGTGCTCAACGGCACGCTGCAGACCGACATCTTCAAGGAGTACATCGCCCAGAAGGAGTGGATCTTCGCTCCGGAGCCGCACCTGCGGCTCATCGGCGACCTCATGGAGTACTGCGCCAACGGCATCCCCGCCTACAAGCCGCTCTCGGTCTCCGGCTACCACATCCGCGAGGCGGGTGCGACGGCCGCGCAGGAGCTCGCCTACACCCTGGCCGACGGCTTCGGCTACGTGGAGCTCGGCCTCTCCCGCGGCCTGGACGTGGACCACTTCGCCTCCGGCCTCTCCTTCTTCTTCGACGCCCACCTCGACTTCTTCGAGGAGATCGCCAAGTTCCGGGCCGCCCGCCGGATCTGGGCGCGCTGGATGAAGGAGGTCTACGGAGCCAAGACCGACAAGGCGATGTGGCTGCGCTTCCACACCCAGACGGCCGGGGTCTCGCTCACCGCCCAGCAGCCGTACAACAACGTGGTGCGGACCGCCGTGGAGGCCCTGGCGGCCGTGCTCGGCGGCACCAACTCCCTCCACACCAACGCCCTCGACGAGACCCTCGCGCTGCCCAGCGAGCAGGCCGCCGAGATCGCCCTGCGCACCCAGCAGGTGCTGATGGAGGAGACCGGCGTGGCCAACGTGGCCGACCCGCTGGGCGGCTCCTGGTACGTCGAGCAGCTCACCGACCGCATCGAGGCCGACGCGGAGAAGATCTTCGACCAGATCAAGGAGCGCGGCCTGCGGGCCCACCCGGACGGCAGGCACCCGATCGGTCCGATCACCTCGGGCATCCTCCGCGGCATCGAGGACGGCTGGTTCACCGGCGAGATCGCCGAGTCCGCCTTCCAGTACCAGCGCTCGCTGGAGAAGGGTGACAAGCGGGTCGTCGGCGTCAACTGCCACGACGGCTCGGTCACCGGCGACCTGGAGATCCTCCGGGTCAGCCACGAGGTGGAGTGGGAGCAGGTCCGGGTCCTGGGCGAGCGCAAGGGCCGGCGCGACGAGGCGAAGGTGACCGGCGCGCTGGCGGCCATGCTCACCGCGGCCCGGGACGGCTCGAACATGATCCCGGCCATGCTGGACGCCGTACGGGCCGAGGCCACGCTCGGGGAGATCTGCAACGTGCTGCGCGAGGAGTGGGGCGTGTACGTCGAGCCGCCCGGCTTCTAGGCGCCCGGCCGGCCCCCCGCCGGCCCGCATCCGGCCCCGTCGCGAATCCCCTGCGCGGCGGGGCCGTTTTCGCGCCGGGCCGGGCCGGGCCGGGTCGGCACGGGTCGGGGGCAGGGACAGGGGCCGGGGTCAGGCGGCGGGGCCGCGCAGACCGTGCATCAGCAGGGCCGTGAAGGTGGCCACCCACTCCTCGTCCACCGGCTCCGAGCTGACCAGCGCGCGGTGCACCACGGTCCCGGCGATCACGTCGAAGATCAGGTCGGTGGTGCGGCCGGCGAGGGACTCGTCCTCCTCGTAGGGGAGTTCGCCCCGGGCCTGGGCGCGTTCCCGGCCCAGGACGACCAGGTGCTTCTGCCGGTCCACGATCGCCGACCGGATCCGGTCACGGAGCGCCTCGTCCCGGGTGGACTCGGCGACCACCGCCATCAGGGCCGTACGGGCCTCCGGGCGCCGCAGCAGCTCCGCGAACCGGAGCACCACGTACTCGACGTCCGCCTCCAGCGAGCCGCGGTCCGGCAGCTCCAGGGAGTCGAACAGCTCCGCGACCGCGTCCACGACCAGCTCGTTCTTCCCGGCCCAGCGCCGGTAGAGGGTGGTCTTGGCGACACCCGCGCGGGCCGAGACATCGCTCATCGTCAGCTTGGACCAGCCCAGCTCGCAGAGCGCGTCCCGGGTCGCCGCGAGGATCGCGGCGTCCGCCGCTGCGCTGCGCGGACGGCCGGTGCGGCCGGAACTGGAGCCAAGCGTGTGCATGGCAGAGGACCATACCCGTCAGTAGGGAAACCGCCATGACCCTCGTCACCGTCCATGTCGGCGGGACCGCACCTGTGGCTGACGTCACGGCCACGGATGCTTACGGGGGAGTTACGCTACGACTCGTAGCGTAAGAGCGAGACCGATGCGACAACCACGCAACCGCTACCGGCGCCAGGTGGGGACCAGGCGCCAAACAGTCGGATTTCCGGCTTTCCGGCGAACTTTTTCGCAGGCGCGCGCACACGGGGGAGGATGTACGCATGCAGCCCAGAAACATGTCCATGAGCGGCGTCGTCGACCTCGCCGCGGTGAAGGCAGCCGGCGAGGCCAAGGCCAAGGCGGAGCAGGCGCGGGCGGAGACCGCCCGGCAGGGCGGTTCCGCAGCGGTGCCGCCGTCCGCGCTCGTCATCGACGTCGACGAGGCCGGCTTTGAACGTGATGTGATCCAGCGGTCCACCGAGGTCCCGGTCGTCATCGACTTCTGGGCCGAGTGGTGTGAGCCGTGCAAGCAGCTCGGCCCGCTGCTGGAGCGGATGGCCGTGGAGGCCAACGGCCGCTTCGTGCTGGCCAAGGTGGACGTCGACGCCAACCAGATGCTGATGCAGCAGTTCGGCATCCAGGGCATTCCGGCGGTCTTCGCGGTGGTGGCCGGCCAGGCCCTGCCGCTGTTCCAGGGCGCCGCGCCCGAGCAGCAGATCCGCGAGACCCTCGCCCAGCTGATCCAGGTCGCCGAGGAGCGCTTCGGCCTGACCGGGATCACCGTGGACCCGGACGCCGAGGACGCCCCCGGCGCCGGTGCCGGTGCGGGGGCCGCCGTGCCCGTGGGCCCGTACGACTCGCTGCTGGAAGCGGCCATGCGCGCGCTGGACGCCGGTGACCTGGGCGGTGCCGTCCAGGCGTACAAGAACGTGCTGGCCGAGGACCCGGCGCACCCGGAGGCCAGGCTGGGGCTGGCCCAGGCCGAACTCCTCTCCCGGGTGCAGGACATGAATCCGCAGGCGGTGCGCGCCGCGGCGGCGGAGAACCCGCGGGACCCGGCGGCGCAGATCGCGGCGGCGGACCTGGACCTGGTGGGCGGACACGTCGAGGACGCCTTCGGGCGGCTGGTCGACACCGTGCGGGTGACCGCCGGCGAGGACCGGGACGCGGTGCGGCTGAGGCTGCTGGAGCTGTTCGAGGTCATCGGCGCCGACGACCCGCGGGTGACGGCGGCCCGTACCGCCCTTGCCCGGGTGCTCTTCTGAAAGCCCACGGAGCCTCGACGATTTATTGACACGGAGACGAACAGCGCCTGCGCTTTACCAAAACTTGGTAATGGGAAGAGCTGTTACTGGGAGTAAGTCGAACCCCCGGTTCTGTCCGCTTGCGGATGGAATCGGGGGTTCTGTCGTGGCCCTGGGTGGCACCCTCTGTGGCGACCCGGAAGCCGCGCGTCGCACCCCGGTTATCCAGCCGTTACCCGCGAGTAACGAACCCCCTTGTGCGGCGGCCTGGAATGGACCACGATCGGCCACGCTCGGTCCATCCCGCAGAGCCCTCACCCGGAGCTGAGGAGATGGGTCCCCACCGAGTGGACCGGTGGCTGTGCCGCCGGCCCGGGACAGGGGGGTCTCTGCCGAACCGGCAGGGCCTGTCCTCCAGGTTGCGCGGACGCGTGGCCCAGTGGTTGTCGCTCGGGGGTGATCGCCGGTGTACCTGTCGCGGATCCGCGCCTCGGTCTCCTGCGCTCCTTCCCGAGGACGTAGCACTTCTCCCATCCCAGGACGGGCAGGGCCCGGACCGGAGATGTACGTCCGAGAAGGAGGAACAACATGAATTCCCAGGTTCGTGGCGGGACCAGATGGAAGCGCTTCGCGCTCGTCATGGTCCCCAGCATCGCGGCCACCGCCGCGGTGGGCGTGGGTCTGGCGCAGGGCGCACTCGCGGCGTCCTTCAGCGTCTCCGGCCAGGACTTCAAGGTCCGCGCCGACAAGCTTGAGGGCAAGGACCTGATCCAGTACGGCGGTGTCGCCGAGGGTCACGACCTCAAGGGCAACCCGGCCCACCACCCGGTCACCATCTCCGGGTTCAGCGAGGCCAAGATCACCAACATGTGCCAGTCGCTGGTGACCCCGATCCCCGGCATCGGCAACATCACGCTGAAGCTGCAGACCGGTCACAAGGGCCGTCCGGCCGTGGCGAAGAACATCTACCTGGATGTCGCCGAGCTGGACGCAGACGCCGAGTTCGAGAACCTCGACATCGGCGTGGCCGTGGGCGACCCCAGCCACAAGACGAAGCCGCAGCCCGGCACGGTGAAGAGCCCGTACGCGTTCTCGCAGCGCGCCGACAAGGCGACGCTGTCCAACGTGCGGCAGAAGGCGTGGGCGACGACGGCGGGCACCTTCAGCCTGCCCGACCTCAAGCTCCGCCTGCTCGGCGGCGACCAGCCGTGCTACGAGGACGAGAAGTAGTCCGTCCCCGTCGCAGGACCGGACGGGCGGGCCGCGGAGGCCAGTGCCCCGCGGTGCGCTCCGCCCGTCCGGGCTCCACGTAGTTCTCCAGTACCACCGTTTCCAGGGAGCTGTGTCCATGAACCCCCAGGCCCCGGTCAACGCCGCTCGCGACCACTGGCTCACCGTGGTGTACTACCGCTTCCACACCTGGAGCGGCGCGCGGCCGTTCTGGGCAGGGCTGTTCACCCTGCTCGCCGGTGTGCCGATCGCCTACTTCCCGTACGCGGACCTCCGGCTCGGCAGCGTCACCCTCGCGATGGCGACGACCGGCGGTGCCGGCGCCCTGATCATCGGAGTCCTGCTGATCACCCTGGGCCTCGCCCTCTGGTTCCAGCAGTCGATCCGGATCTTCGCGGGTGTGGCCACGCTCCTGCTCGGCCTGGTGTCGCTGCCGGTGTCCAACCTCGGCGGCTTCTTCATGGGCTTCCTCTGCGCACTGGTGGGCGGCTGCCTCGCCCTGTCGTGGGCGCCGGGCATCCCCGTCGAGGAGCCGGCCGGACAGCCCGCCGAGGCGATGGCCGCGGCCGCCGTCCCCGGCCCCCGCGCCATGGAAACGGATCACGCGACCGAGACGAGCGGCCACGCCGATGGCGGGAGGAACAGTGCGGGGTGACGAGACGCAGCGGGCCGTGGCCCCAGACGCAGAGTCCCGTGAAAGGAAGGGCCCGCGGCACGCGGCGCCCAGGAAGTCGCTGCTGACGAAGCTCCAGATACCCGTCGGCAAGACCATGGCGCTCGCCGCGATGCCCACGGCCGTGTTCGTCGGCATGGGCATGGGGCCGAAGCTGGCCCTGGCCGACGAGAAGGACATCCCGTTCGCTCCGGGACCGTGCGTGACACGCTCGGACGAGCCGAAGGACGAGGAGAGCAAGTCCGCGTCCCCGTCCCCGTCGGCCTCGAAGAGCCCCTCCAAGACGCCCTCGCCGGGTGCCTCGCCCGGCGCGAGCCCCTCGGCGCGATCGAGCAAGGCGCCGGCCCCCACGCCGTCGGCTTCCTCGTCCTCCCAGGCGAAGCCCCAGAAGCAGAGCCCGTCCGCGCCGACCGCGTCCCCGTCCCCGACCGCCACGCAGAAGGCCGACCCGCTCGACCCGCTGGGCCTGAGCGACAAGGTCGGTGACTTCTTCGACGGGCTGACCGGCAAGCAGCCCACCGCAACTCCCACCGCTCCCGCCGCTCCCACCACGCCCGCCCCTTCGCAGCCACCGGCTGCTCCGCACCCGCAGGAGCAGGCGATCCGGGACGCCGCCAAGCAGGCCGGCGTACGGGTCGGCGAGCTCTCCGACGAGGTCAAGGGCACCAAGGCCAACCCCAAGGACGAGACCGGCAAGCCCGGCACCGGGGACGAGCAGACCGGCATCAAGGACGCCAAGGACGACACGTCCGCCAAGGACGCCGAGGACGACAAGGCCGCCGACGCGAAGAAGGACAAGGACGGCAAGGAGCCGTTCCCCTGCCCGACGTACGACGCGAAGGCCCTGGCCGAGGCCGAGCTCGAACCCGGCATCCCCCTCCTGCCGGACGAGCCCTGGTACCTGGACAGCTCGCTGCTGACCCTCTACGGGCTGAAGTACCACGGCATCGTCGAGGTGAAGACGGGGAGCGGCAAGGTCAAGAAGGTACTGAAGTTCACCGCGGACTCGCTGGACATCAAGGACCTCTACCAGACCGTGGGCAAGAGCGGGAACGTCGCGCACCTCAAGTCGCGGCCCGGCTCCACCTCGAAGATCCGCGGGGGCACGGTGACCATGTACACCGAGTCCCTGAAGGGCAACCTGTTCGGGATCATCCCGATCGAGTTCAGCCCGAACAGCCCGCCTCCGCTGGACGTCCCGTTCGCCTTCTTCACCAAGGTCAAGGTCGTCCAGGCCGGCCAGTTCGGCGGCACCCTGACCGTCCCGGGCCTGAAGAACTACATCGGCCCGCCCGAGTAGCGGCGTACCCGCGCACACCGCGACAACGGCCGAGGCCCGCACCCCGGGAAGGGGGTGCGGGCCTCGGCGCGCTGTGCGGGCGCTCGGTGTGGGGACGGCCTCAGTCGAGGTCGCCGCCGCCCAGGTGGTGGACCCGGACCATGTTGGTGGTGCCCGGGACGCCGGGGGGCGAACCGGCCGTGATGATCATGGTGTCGCCCGGGTTGAAGCGCTTGAGCTTGAGCATCTCGCCGTCCACCAGGTCGACCATCGCGTCCGTGTTGTCCACGAACGGGACGATGTGGGACTCGACGCCCCAGCTCAGGGTGAGCTGGTTGCGGGTGTTCACGTCGGTGGTGAAGGCCACGATCGGCTGGGAGGCGCGGTAGCGCGCCAGCCGGCGGGCGGTGTCGCCGGACTGGGTGAAGGCGACCAGCGCCTTGCCGTCCAGGAAGTCGGCGATCTCGCAGGCCGCACGGGCCACGGAGCCGCCCTGGGTGCGCGGCTTCTTGCCCTGGACCAGCGGCTGCAGGCCCTTGGAGAGCAGCTCCTCCTCGGCCGCCGCGACGATCTTCGACATCGTCTTGACGGTCTCGATCGGGTACTGGCCGACCGAGGACTCGGCGGACAGCATGACCGCGTCCGCGCCGTCCAGGATGGCGTTGGCCACGTCGGAGGCCTCGGCGCGGGTCGGCCGGGAGTTGGTGATCATCGACTCCATCATCTGGGTCGCGACGATCACCGGCTTGGCGTTGCGGCGGCACATCTCGATGAGCCGCTTCTGGACCATCGGGACCTTCTCGAGCGGGTACTCGACGGCCAGGTCACCGCGCGCCACCATGACGGCGTCGAAGGCGGCGACCACGGCCTCCATGTTCTCCACCGCCTGCGGCTTCTCGACCTTGGCGATGACGGGGACCCGGCGGCCCTCCTCGTCCATGACCTGGTGGACGTCGCGGACGTCGTTGGCGTCACGGACGAAGGACAGCGCGACCATGTCGCAGCCCATCCGGAGGGCGAAGCGGAGGTCCTCCTTGTCCTTCTCCGACAGGGCGGGCACGTTGACCGCCGCACCGGGCAGGTTGATGCCCTTGTGGTCGGAGATGACACCGCCCTCGATGACGACGGTCTTGACCCGGGGGCCCTCGACCGAGATCACCTGGAGCTCGACGTTTCCGTCGTTGATCAGGACCTGGTCGCCCTTGGTGACGTCCCCCGGCAGACCCTTGTAGGTGGTGCCGCAGATGGACTTGTCGCCCGGGACGTCCTCGGTGGTGATGGTGAACTCGTCACCGCGCACCAGCTCGACGGGACCCTCGGCGAAGGTCTCGAGACGGATCTTGGGTCCCTGCAGGTCGGCGAGGACGCCGATGGCGCGCCCGGTGTCCTCGGCGGCCTTCCGGACGCGGTCGTACCGCTCCTGGTGTTCTGCCTGGGAGCCGTGGCTGAAGTTGAATCGGGCCACGTTCATGCCTGCCTCGATGAGTGCTTTCAGCTGCTCATACGAGTCGACGGCGGGGCCCAGCGTGCAGACGATTTTGGAACGGCGCATAAGCGGATCCTATCCCGTTTGTTTCGTAGCGGAATATTCCGTCTGGCGGAAAGTCCAAGTGACTAGCGAGTAACGAGCGCGTAGCTCTGCTCGGCGATTTCCAGCTCCTCATCGGTCGGGATCACGGCGACGGCCACCCGCGCCCGGTCGGCGGAGACGATCCGCGGCTCCGGGGAGCGCACGGAGTTCGCCTCCGGGTCCAGCACCAGACCCAGCGCGTCCAGTCCGTCCACGGCAGCTTCCCGCACCTCGGCCGAGTTCTCGCCGACCCCGGCCGTGAAGACCACCGCGTCCACCCGGCCGAGCGCCGCCGTGTAGGCGCCGATGTACTTCCTCAGCCGGTACGTGTACGTCGCGAAGGCGGTCCGCGCCGCCTCGTCGCCCTCGCCGGCCCGGCGCAGCACCTCCCGCATGTCGTTGTCCCCGCACATGCCCAGCAGACCGCTCCGCTTGTTCAGCAGCGAGTCGATCTCGTCGACGGACAGTCCGCCGACCCGGGCCAGGTGGAAGATCACCGCCGGGTCCAGATCGCCCGAGCGGGTGCCCATGACCAGGCCCTCCAGTGGGGTCAGCCCCATCGAGGTGTCCACGCACACCCCGCCCCGGACCGCCGACGCCGAGGCGCCGTTGCCCAGGTGCAGCACGATGACGTTCACCTCCTGCGGGGCCTTGCCCAGCAGGGCCGCCGCGGCCCTCGACACGTACGCGTGCGAGGTGCCGTGGAAGCCGTACCGGCGGACGGAGTACTTCGCCGCGGTCTCCGCGTCGATCGCGTACCGGGCGGCGTGGTCCGGGATCGTCGCGTGGAAGGCAGTGTCGAACACCGCCACCTGCGGGATGTCGGGGCGCAACGAGAGCGCCACCCGGATACCGGTGATGTTGGCCGGGTTGTGCAGCGGGGCCAGCGGCACCAGCTTCCCGATCTCCGCGAGCACCTCGTCGTCGACGAGGGTGGGCTCGGTGAACCGGGTGCCGCCGTGCACCACCCGGTGGCCGACAGCGGCGAGTTCGGGAGAGTCCAGGCCCAGCCCGTCCGCGGCCAGTTCCGCCGCCACGGCCTTCAGCGCCTCCGCGTGGTCGGCGATCGGCCCGAGCTGCTCGCGCTTCCCGCCGCCGGCCGGCGACCCGTGGACCAGGCGGGAGGTCTCTTCGCCGATCCGCTCGACCAGGCCGACGGCCAGCCGGGACCGGTCGGCCATGTCGAGCAGCTGGTACTTCACCGACGAGGAGCCGGAGTTGAGGACGAGGACGCGCGATGCGGTCGCGTTCACTGGGGAGGTCTTCCTTACTTCGCCGACGGGGACGCGGACGGAGGCGCGGACGGGGGCACGGACGGGGGCTGGGACTGGATCGCCGTGATCGCGATCGTGGTGACGATGTCCTGGACCAGGGCGCCGCGCGAGAGGTCGTTGACCGGCTTGCGCAGTCCCTGGAGCACCGGGCCGACCGCGACGGCGCCGGCCGAACGCTGCACGGCCTTGTAGGTGTTGTTGCCGGTGTTGAGGTCCGGGAAGATCAGTACGGTCGCCCGGCCGGCCACCTTGGAGTCCGGCAGCTTGGTCGCGGCCACGTCGGCGTCCACGGCCGCGTCGTACTGGATCGGGCCCTCGATCATCAGGTCCGGGCGCTGTGCGCGGACGAGCTCGGTGGCCTTGCGGACCTTGTCCACGTCCGCGCCGGAACCGGAGGTGCCGGTGGAGTACGAGAGCATCGCGATCCGCGGCTCGACCCCGAAAGCGGCCGCGGTGGAGGCGGACTGGACGGCGATGTCGGCGAGTTGCTCGGCGTCCGGGTCCGGGTTGACCGCGCAGTCGCCGTAGACGAGGACCTTGTCGGCCAGGCACATGAAGAAGACCGAGGACACGATCGAGGCCTCGGGCTTTGCCCTCCCGTCGCCCGCCACCACCCTGCCTGACGCGCTTCGCGCGGCTGTGTTGGTCTTGATGATCTCGAAGGCGGGCCGGATGGTCGCCGCGGTGGAGTGCACCGAGCCGGACACCATGCCGTCGGCCAGGCCCTCCTGGACCATCAGGGTGCCGAAGTAGTTCACGTCGGTGACCACGTCGCCCGCGAGCTCGACGGTCATCCCCTTGTGCGCGCGGACCCGCGCGTAGTGCTCGGCGAATCGTTCCCGCAGGGGGGAGGTGGCCGGGTCGACGACCTCGGCCCGGCTGATGTCCACGCCGAGGTCCGCGGCCTTCTTCAGCACCGCCTGGGTCTCGCCCAGCAGGGTCAGTTCGCAGACCCCGCGCCGCAGTATCACGTCCGCGGCGCGCAGCACCCGCTCCTCGGTCCCCTCGGGCAGCACCACCCGGCGGCGCCCGGAACGCGCCTGCTCCAGCAGCGCGTTCTCGAACATCATCGGGGTGACCCGCTCGGACCGGGCCACCGAGAGCAGGCCGCGCAGCTCCGCGGTGTCCACGTGCCGCTCGAACAGGCCGAGCGCGGTCTCCAGCTTGCGGGGCGTCGCCGAGTTCAGCCGGCTCTGCAGGGAGAAGAGTTCGGTGGCGGTCGGGAAGCTGTTGCCGGCCACCGACACCACCGGGGTGCCCGGCGCCAGCTTCGAGGCCAGGGTCAGGACGTCCCCGCCGGGGCGTTCGCCCAGGGTCAGGAGCACCCCGGCGATCGGCGGGGTGCCGGCGGAGTGCGCGGCCAGTGCGCCGACCACCAGGTCGGAGCGGTCGCCGGGGGTGACCACCAGGCAGCCCGGGGTCAGGGCGTTGAGGAAGTTCGGCAGGTGCGCGCCGCCGAAGACGAAGTCCAGGGCGTCCCGGGACAGCCCGGCGTCGTCACCGAGCAGTACCTCGCCGTCGAGCGCCCGGGTGATCTGGGCGACGGTCGGCGCGGCCAGGGACTTGTCGTCCGGCAGGACGTAGCAGGGGACCGGCAGCCGGGCGGCCAGCCGCTCGGCTATCGCCGCGCGGTCCTCCGCCGCCACCCGGTTCACCACCATGGCGACCACCTGGCAGCCCAGGCTCTCGTACGCGCGGTGGGCGTTGCGGGCCTCGGCGCGCACGGACTCGGCGGGCTGCCCCGTGCCTCCGACCACCGGGATGACGACGGCGCCCAGCTCGTTGGCGAGCCGGGCGTTGAGGGCCAGCTCGTCGGGCAGGTTGGTCTCGGCGTAGTCGGTGCCGAGGACCAGCATGACGTCGAAGTCGCGGGCGGCCCGGTGGTAGCGGTCGACCAGCCGGGAGACCAGCTCGTCGGTGCCCTTCTCGGCCAGGACGGCGGAGGCCTCGTGGTATTCCATGCCGAAGGCGGTCGCCGGGTCCTGCTCCAGCCGGTAGCGGCCCCGCAGGACGTCGAAGAGGCGGTCCGGGGCGTCGTGCAGGAGGGGGCGGTAGACGCCGACCCGGCCGGTCTGGCGGGTCAGCAGATCCATGAGTCCCAGCTCGATGACCTGTCGGCCGTCCCCCCGGTCGATGCCGGTCAGGTACACGCTGCGCGTCACGCCTGCTCTCCATCCTTGTCGGCGGCTGCCGTGTCCGTGTGTGAAATTTCCCGTCAGGGTGGGCTCGGCCTCTTGACAATACCCCTCGCGCTGGCTAGAGCGCTTGCCGGGATCATGGTCCCGGGATGGGGTCAACGGGGCCATTGGTGCGTTCGTGAATGGACCAGCACAGAGCGCGCCCGGCCTCTCGTGCGTGAAACAATCGGACAAGCTTCGCAGAAGACCAGGAATGGGCGACGAGGAGCAGGAGGCGCAGCGCGATGCGTATCGGAGTTCTTACCGCAGGCGGCGACTGCCCGGGCCTGAACGCCGTCATCCGGTCGGTCGTGCACCGTGCCGTCGTCGGACACGGGGACGAGGTCATCGGCTTCGAGGACGGCTTCAAGGGACTCCTCGACGGCCACTTCCGCCCGCTGGACATCAACGCGGTCAGCGGCATCCTGGCCCGCGGCGGAACGATCCTGGGCTCGGCCCGCCTGGAGCGCGACCGGCTGCGCGAGGCCGCCGAGAACTGCGCGGCCCTGTCCCGGAAGTACGCCCTGGACGTGCTGATCCCGATCGGCGGCGAGGGGACCCTGACCGCTGCCCGGATGCTGTCCGACGCGGGCATGCCGGTGGTCGGCGTACCGAAGACCATCGACAACGACATCTCCGCCACCGACCGCACCTTCGGCTTCGACACCGCGGTCACGGTGGCCACCGAGGCCATGGACCGGCTCAAGACCACCGCCGAGTCCCACCAGCGCGTGATGGTCGTCGAGGTGATGGGCCGGCACGCCGGCTGGATCGCCCTGGAGTCCGGCATGGCCGGCGGAGCCCACGGCATCTGCCTGCCCGAGCGTCCGTTCGAGGTGGCCGACCTGGTCAAGATGGTCGAGGAGCGGTTCGCCCGCGGGAAGAAGTTCGCCGTCATCTGCGTGGCCGAGGGCGCGCATCCGGCCGAGGGCTCGATGCCGTACGAGAAGGGCGCGATCGACCAGTACGGGCACGAGCGCTTCGCCGGCATCGGCAACCGGCTCGCCATCGAGCTGGAGCACCGCCTCGGCAAGGAGGCCCGTCCGGTCATCCTCGGTCACGTCCAGCGCGGTGGTGTGCCCACCGCCTACGACAGGGTCCTGGCGACCCGCTTCGGCTGGCACGCGGTCGAGGCCGCCCATCGCGGGGACTTCGGCAACATGACCGCCCTGCGCGGTACCGACATCGTCATGGTGCCGCTGGCGTCCGCGGTCACCGAGCTGAAGAGGGTGCCGGAGTACCGCATGTACGAGGCGGAGTCGGTCTTCTGACCGGGGTCCCCCGCCGGGCGCGGCTACTCCGCGCCCCGGGCCAGGGTCCAGAACCGGTCCACGATGTCCGCGAGGTACTCCCGGCCCGCGTCCCCGCTGCCGGCCTCGCCCACGCCGCCGCCCCAGCTGAGCGTGGCGACCATGCGTGACTGGTACTCGGAGTGCAGGCGTTCGAGTACGAGCTCCAGGTGGTCCTTGGGTACCGGCAGCAGCTTGGCCAGCGGCTTGATGTACCCCTGCCAGCGGGTGGTGGCCGCGCTGCGCAGCAGCCCGGCGAGTTCCTCCTGCTTCCCGGTGGCGGCCACGTACTGCGGAAGGGACAGGGCCAGTACGGCGGCCAGGGCGGCGGACTGCCGCTCGTTGCCCTTCCAGCGGCCGGAGTCCTCCATCTTCTGGTAGGAGTTCGCCTCCAGTCCGACCCGGCGGGCGAGGTCGTCCACGGAGAAGCCGCGGGCGATCCGGTGCTCCCGCAGCGTGACCGGCTCGGCCAGCAGGTCGCCGGGCGAACACCACAGCACGCCCGCGAGGGCGGTCAGTTCCGTGGAGCTGGGCGATGCCTCGCCGAGCTCCCAGGACATGATCGTCTCGGGGTCGACGAGGAGTCCGTACTGGGCGCGCAGGCCATAGGCGACGTGGCCGGGCGCCATACCCAGCGCCACGCGCAGGCGGCGGGCGGCGGGGGCGTTGAAAGGTGGGCTCTGGTGCACGAGGCACACGCTAGAAGTGGCCGGGGTGTGCCGACTACAGGCTGTTCACCCAAGGTCACAACTCGTAGGAATCTCCTAGGATGGTCGGCGCTTTGGTCCGTTTTTCCCGTGACCGCGAGGTAACCGATTAGCGGAAGATCTACTTCCGTCACTCGCTGTAGCCGAGTCGTGCTCACCTTTTCGGCCAAGCGTACGCGATACGTATCACGTGACGCGCGCCACACCCCCGGGAGCGGATCGAACCCGGGCCGCTGCCCGCGCGTGCCCGGTAAGGGGGGCCCTCGCGCACGGGGGTGGCGAGGGCCCCACGCCTGCCGGCGGCGGCCGTTACGGCCTGAGCCAGAGCGTGGCCAGCGGCGGCAGCGTCAGCCGGAGGCTCGCCGCCCGGCCGTGGGACGGCTCGGGCAGTGCGGGCAGCGGCCGGGGGTGCAGCACCCCGCTGCCCCCGTACCGCCCGTCGTCGGTGTTCAGCACCTCGCGCCACGCCCGCGGCCCGTCCGGCACCCCGAGCCGGTAGTCCTGCCGCACCACCGGGGAGAAGTTGCTGACCGCCAGCAGCGGGGAGCCGTCCGCCGCGTACCGCAGGAAGGCGAAGACGTTGTCGTCGGCCGCGTCCGCCTCCACCCACGCGAACCCGTCCGGCACGCTGTCCCGTTCCCACAGGGAGGGCGTGTCCAGGTAGACGCGGTTCAGGTCGGCCACCAGCTCCCGCACCCCCCGGTGGTCGCCCGCCGCCGAGTAGGCGGGGTCCACCAGCCACCAGTCCGGCCCGTGGGCCTCCGACCACTCGGCCCCCTGGGCGAACTCCTGCCCCATGAACAGCAGTTGCTTTCCGGGGTGGGCCCACATGAACCCCAGGTAGGCCCGGTGGCCGGCGCGCTGCTGCCACCAGTCCCCGGGCATCTTCGAAACCAGCGCGCCCTTCCCGTGCACCACCTCGTCGTGCGAGATCGGCAGCACGTAGTTCTCGCTGTACGCGTAGACCATCCCGAAGGTCATGTCGTGGTGGTGGTACTTCCGGTGCACCGGCTCCTTCCCCGCGTAACGGAGGGTGTCGTGCATCCAGCCCATGTTCCACTTCAGCCCGAAGCCCAGGCCCCCGCTGTCGGTCGGCCGGGTCACGCCCTCCCAGGCGGTGGACTCCTCCGCGATGGTCACCACCCCCGGGCAGCGCCGGTACACGGTGGCGTTCATCTCCTGCAGGAAGCGCACCGCGTCCCAGTTCTCCCGGCCGCCGTGCTCGTTGGGTGCCCACTCGCCGTCGTTCCGCGAGTAGTCCAGGTAGAGCATCGAGGCGACCGCGTCCACCCGGATGCCGTCCACGTGGAACTCCTGCGCCCAGTACACCGCGTTGGCCACGAGGAAGTTGCGGACCTCCGTGCGCCCGTAGTCGAACTCCAGCGTCCCCCAGTCCGGGTGCGCCGACCGCCGGGGGTCCGCGTGCTCGTAGAGCGGACGCCCGTCGAACTCGGCCAGCGCCCAGTCGTCCCGCGGGAAATGGGCCGGCACCCAGTCGACGATCACCCCGATGCCGGCCCGGTGCAGCGAGTCGACCAGGAAGCGGAAGTCGTCCGGGCTGCCCATCCGGGAGGTCGGCGCGTAGAAGCCCGTCACCTGGTAGCCCCAGGACCCGCCGAAGGGGTGCTCGGCCACCGGCATCAGCTCCACATGGGTGAAGCCGAGCTCCTTCACGTACGCGGGCAACTGCTCCGCGAGCTCGCGGTACCCCAGCCCCGGCCGCCACGACGCCAGGTGCACCTCGTACACCGAGAACGGCGCCTGGTGCGGCGGGCGCTTGCCGCGGTCCGCCATCCACTCCGCGTCCTGCCAGGCGTACGTGCTGGAGGTCACCACCGAGGCGGTGGCCGGCGGAACTTCGGTGCGGCGGGCCATCGGGTCGGCCCGCAGCGTGTGCGAGCCGTCCGGCCGGGTGATGTCGAACTTGTAGAGCGCGCCCTCGCCGATGCCGGGCAGGAACAGCTCCCAGACCCCGCTGGACCCCAGCGACCGCATCGGGTGTGCCGTCGGGTCCCAGCACGAGAAGTCGCCGGTGACCCGCACCCCCTGGGCGTTGGGCGCCCACACGGTGAACCGGGTGCCGGCCACCCCCTGGTGCTCCATCGGCTGTGCGCCGAGCGCGGTCCACAGCTCCTCGTGCCGGCCCTCGCCGATCAGGTGCAGGTCCAGTTCGCCCAGGGCGGGCAGGAACCGGTACGGGTCGTGCACCTCGGTCTCGTGGTCCTCGTACGCCACCAGGAGCCGGTAGTCGGGCACCTCGGTGAGCGGCAGCAGCCCCGAGAACAGCCCGTCCCCGTGGTCGTGCAGCTCGGTCCGCAGGCCCTTGGCGACCACGGTCACCGAGGTCGCGTAGGGGCGCAGGGCCCGGAGGGCCACTCCGCCCCGCAGGACCCGGGCGCCCAGGACCGCGTGCGGATCGTGGTGCCGGCCCTCCAGCAGCCGGGCCCGTTCGTCCGCGTGCAGCGGGGGAGCGGGCCGCACCCCGTTCGCGGTTACCGCGGTTACCGCGGGAACCGCCGCCGGGGGCGCCGGGGGCGCCGCCTTTCGGGCACGCGGGGTGCGGGGCTTCTTGGCGGGGGCGCCGTCGGTGACGACGGGTGACGGCGGCGACGGCTGACGGGCGGCACTCACGGGTGCGGCCTCCTCGGGGGCTGCGGGCGGGGGTGGGGGGAGGGTGCGGGCGCCCGTTTGGCGGGCGGGCGGTCGCGCTGGGAGAGGCGGCGGATGGCCGCCATCGGGACGTGCAGCCAGTCCGGGCGGTGCCGGGACTCGTAGCGGGCCTCGTAGACAGCCTTGTCCGTCTCGAAGGCGCGCAGCAGCACCGGGTCCTCGCGGGGGTCCCGGCCGGTGGTGCGGGCGTAGCCCTCGCAGAAGGCGGCCCGGGCGGCGTCCGCCCAGGCCGGGGCGAAGGGCTGGTGGGAGCGGGCGGCGTAGTCGAAGCTGCGCAGCATTCCGGCGATGTCCCGGACGGCCGGTTCGGGGCGGCGGCGCTCGGCCAGCGGCCGGGCCGGCTCGCCCTCGAAGTCGATCAGTGACCAGGTGCCGTCGGCGGCCCTCAGGGTCTGGCCCAGGTGCAGGTCGCCGTGGATCCGCTGGGCCGGCACGGCCAGCCCGCGGGAGGCTGCCAGGGCGTCGAAGGCGCCGCGCAGCCCTGCCTCGTACGGTCGCAGGGCGGGCACCTCGCGGACCGTCGCGGCCAGCCGGGCCGTCATCCCGGCGGCCAGCCGGGCGGTGCGCTCCGGGTCGAGGGCCACGGTCGGCAGCGCGGTCGCCAGGGCGCTGTGCACCTCGGCGGTGGCCCGGCCCAGCGCGTGCGCCTCGGCGGTGAAGTCGGCGCCGGCGCCCAGCTTGCGCAGGGCCAGCTGCCAGCCGTCGTGCGAGCCGCGCAGGTACGGCTGGAGCACGCCCAGGGTCAGCGGCTCCGAGCCGCCCCGGCCGATGGCTCCGCCGGGCAGGTCCGCCTCGTACCAGGCGACCGGCGCCGGCACTCTCGTGCAGCCGGCGGCGGCCAGCGCCCGGGGCAGCTCCAGGTCCGGGTTGACCCCGGGGCCGACCCGGCGGAACACCTTCAGGATGTACGAATCCCCGTAGATCAGGGAGGAGTTGGTCTGCTCGCCGGAGAGCGGCCGGGGTGCCAGGGCGGCCGGGATCAGGGCCATCGGGTCCCGGTCGAAGCGGAGCGGGCCGAGGACCCCGGGGGCGCGCAGCCGTTCCAGCAGCAGCGCGGCGAGCCGGGGGTCGCCGAGTCCCTCGTAGACGAACTGGCCGGCGTACGGTCCCGTCTCGGCGCGCCCGATCAGGGCGGGCGCGAGGGCGGGCGGCAGGGCCGGCCGGACGCCGAGCAGCAGCTGGTAGCAGTCGCCGTCGACGTCCACCAGCAGGTGCAGCAGGCCGGGGACCACCCGGGGCGGGAGGAGGTCGGCCGCCGAGACGAGCTCGACCCGGCCGATCCGGCGCCCCTTGCCGGCGAACCAGCGCTGGTGGGGCAGCCAGGCGCGGAGCATGGGCTCCAGCGGGCCGAGCCGGTCGGCGGCGAGGCGGCCGTGGCCGCCGCGCGGGCGGCTCCGGGCGGATGCAGCCTCTGACATGGCGTTGCGTCCTTTCCCCGGGGCCGTCACGGAATGCGCAGAGTGTCCCGGATTGCGGTGATTGCTGTCCGGCGATGGGCGAGTGTCGGGCCAGGATGATCCGTACAGGGACGGCGATTGACCCGTTCGCCGCCGGGGGCCGTGCAGGGGGGTGCGGTGGGACGGAGGCCGGCGCGGGTGGGCGCCGGCCTCCGTCCGGCCGTCACTCCCCGTGCAGGCGGAACCAGTAGAAGCCGTGTCCCGCCAGGGTCAGCAGGTACGGCCACTCGCCGATCGGCGGGAAGCGCACGTCACCCGTGAGCTCCACCGGGACCCGCCCGTTGAACGACCGCAGGTCCAGCTCGGTCGGCTGCGCGAAGCGGGAGAAATTGTGCACGCAGAGCACGAGGTCGTCGCCGTACTCCCGCAGAAACGCCAGCACCGCCGGGTTGGACGACGGCAGTTCCGTGTACGAGCCGAGACCGAAGGCGGGGTTCGCCTTGCGGACCTCGATCAGCCGGCGGGTCCAGTGCAGCAGCGAGGAGGGCGAGGACATCGCCGCTTCGACATTGGTGACCTGGTACCCGTAGACCGGGTCCATGATGACCGGCAGGTTGAGCCTGCCCGGATCACAGGAGGAGAAACCGGCGTTGCGGTCCGGGGTCCACTGCATCGGGGTGCGGACCCCGTCCCGGTCGCCCAGCCAGATGTTGTCGCCCATGCCGATCTCGTCGCCGTAGTAGAGGATCGGCGAGCCCGGCAGGGACAGCAGCAGGGCGGTGAACAGCTCGATCTGGTGCCGGTCGTTGTCGAGCAGCGGCGCCAGCCGGCGCCGGATGCCGACGTTGGCCCGCATCCGCGGGTCCTTGGCGTACTCGGCGTACATGTAGTCGCGTTCCTCGTCCGTGACCATTTCGAGGGTGAGCTCGTCGTGGTTGCGGAGGAAGATGCCCCACTGGCAGCGTGCCGGGATCTCCGGCGTCTTGGCGAGGATCTCGGAGACGGGGTACCGGCTCTCCCTGCGCACCGCCATGAAGATGCGCGGCATCACGGGGAAGTGGAACGCCATGTGGCACTCGTCCCCGCCCGACCGGAAGTCGCCCAGGTAGTCGACCACGTCCTCCGGCCACTGGTTGGCCTCGGCCAGCAGGACCGTGTCCGGGTAGTGCGCGTCGATCTCCGCCCGCACCCGCTTGAGGAACGTGTGGGTGCGGGGGAGGTTCTCGCAGTTGGTGCCCTCCTCGGCGAACAGGTACGGGACCGCGTCGAGCCGGAACCCGTCGATGCCCAGGTCCAGCCAGAACCGCAGCGCCGAGACGATCTCCTCCTGCACCGCCGGGTTCTCGTAGTTGAGGTCCGGTTGGTGCGAGAAGAAGCGGTGCCAGTAGTACTGCTTGCGGACCGGGTCGTACGTCCAGTTGGAGGTCTCGGTGTCGACGAAGATGATGCGGGCGTCCTGGTACTGCTTGTCGTTGTCGGCCCACATGTAGTAGTCGCCGTACGGTCCGTCGGGGTCCTTGCGGGACTGCTGGAACCACTCGTGCTGGTCGCTCGTGTGGTTCATGACGAAGTCGATGATCACCCGCATGCCCCGCTGGTGCGCGGCGTCCACGAACTCCACGAAGTCGGCGAGGTCGCCGAACTCGGGGAGCACGGAGGTGTAATCGGCCACGTCGTAGCCGCCGTCCCGCAGGGGTGAGGCGAAGAACGGCGGCAGCCAGAGGCAGTCGACGCCGAGCCACTGGAGGTAGTCCAGTTTGGCGGTCAGCCCCTTGAGGTCGCCCACCCCGTCCCCGTTGCTGTCGTGGAAGGAGCGGACCAGCACCTCGTAGAAGACCGCCCGCTTGAACCAGTCGGGGTCGCGGTCCTTGGCGGGGGTGTCCTCGAAGGTGTCGTGGACGGGATCGTTGATCATCATGTGGTGGGTGACCCTCCGGTGGGCGGGGACGGTCGCAGGACGGCCAGTACGTGCGCGGGCATTCGCCCCGGCTCCAGACGCACGTAGTTCGCCCTGCCCCAGTGGTAGGACTCGCCGGTGAGCTCGTCGCGCACCGCGAGGGACCCGTGCCAGTCGAGGCCGAGTACCGGCATGTCCAACGAGACGGTCGCCTCCTGGGTGTGGTGCGGATCGAGGTTGACGACCACCAGTACGGAATTGGCGCCGGAATGCTTGGAGTAGGCGATCACCTGTTCGTTGTCGGTCGAGTGGAAATGGAGATCGCGCAACTGCTGGAGCGCCGGATGCCGCCGGCGCAGCCGGTTCAGCTGGGTGATCAGCGGGGCGATGGTCCGCCCCTCCCGGTCGGCGGCCGCCCAGTCCCGCGGCCGCAGCTGGTACTTCTCCGAGTCCAGGTACTCCTCGGATCCCTCGCGCACGGGGGTGTTCTCGCACAGCTCGTAGCCCGCGTAGATCCCCCAGGCCGGGGACAGGGTCGCGGCCAGCACCGCACGCGCCTCGAAGGCGGGCCGGCCGCCGTGCTGCAGGTACTCGTGGAGGATGTCCGGCGTGTTCACGAAGAAGTTCGGCCGCATCACCGAGGCGGTCTCGCCGGACAGCTCCCGGAGGTACTCGGTCAGCTCTTCCTTGGTGTTCCGCCAGGTGAAGTAGGTGTACGACTGCTGGAAGCCGACCGCCGCCAGGGCGCGCATCATCGCCGGCCGGGTGAACGCCTCGGCGAGGAAGATCACGTCGGGATCGGTCTTCCCGATCTCCCCGATCACCTTCTCCCAGAACACCACCGGCTTGGTGTGCGGGTTGTCCACCCGGAAGATCCGCACCCCGTACGACATCCAGTGGCGCAGCACCCGGAGCGTCTCGGCCACGATCCCGGCCATGTCCGTGTCGAAGTGCACCGGGAAGATGTCCTGGTACTTCTTCGGCGGGTTCTCGGCGTACGCGATCGTCCCGTCGGCCCGGTGCCGGAACCACTCGGGGTGCTTCTCCACCCACGGGTGGTCGGGCGAGCACTGCAGGGCGAAGTCCAGCGCCACCTCCATCCGCAGCTCCTGCGCCCGCCGCACGAAGTGGGCGAAGTCCTCCAGGGTGCCCAGGTCCGGGTGGACCGCGTCGTGGCCGCCCTCCGGGGAGCCGATCGCCCACGGCACGCCCGGGTCCCAACGGTCGGCCGAGAGCGAGTTGTTGGCCCCCTTGCGGAAGGTGGTGCCGATGGGGTGGACCGGCGGCAGGTACACCACGTCGAAGCCCATGGCGGCGATGGCGGGAAGCCGTTCGGCGGCGGTCCGGAAGGTGCCGCTCACCGGCGGCCGGCCCTCCTCGACGACCGCGCCCTCGGACCGCGGGAACATCTCGTACCAGGAACCGAACAGCGCCCGCTTGCGCTCCACCAGCACCGCGACCGGCTTCGCCGAGGTCACCAGCTCCCGGTAGGGCCGCCGGGCGAACGCCTCGTCCACCTCGGCGGTCAGCGCCGCCGCCAGCCGGGCCCGCGGATCGCCCTCGGCCCGCATCAGCTCGGCGGCCCGCAGCACCGCCTCCCGCCCGTCCTTCTTGGGGATCCGGGCGGCCGCCCGCTCGTACAGCTCGGCGCCCTCCAGCAGCATCAGCTCGCTGTCGATGCCCGCCGGGACCTTGATCCGGGCCGCCGACCGCCAGGTGGCGACGGGATCGCTCCACGCCTCGACGGTGTACGTCCACCTTCCTTCCAGCTCGGCGGAGATCCGCGCCCCCCACCGGTCGGTGCCGGGGGCCAGCTCCTGCAGGGGCACGGGCGCCCGCAGCCGCCCCTTGGGGTCCCGCATCACCACATGGGCGGCGACGGCGTCGTGTCCCTCCCGGAACACGGTGGCGGAGACTTCGAAGACCTCGTCCACCACCGCCTTGGCGGCTCTGGCACCGCAATCGACGGCAGGGCGGACGTCCAGCACGGGAATGCGACCGATCATGATGTGATCACCTGGGGGAGGTTCGCAGGGCTCGGTGACACCAGCTCCGCCGGTCCGGAGAGTCCGGGCGGCGGATCAGCGGGTAGTGCACGCTCTGTTCGCTCTGTTTCTAGCCGCTCCGTCGACGGCTGGGCTGCGGGCATGGCCGCTCCTGTCCGCGTTCACTCGGGTGGCGGGGAGAGGGTTGCTTGCGGGTGTGCCGTGCGCGTACGCGCAGAGCCCTTCCCACTCCCGCCCCGGGCAACCGTCGAGGTTGGTTAACTACTCGTACGTAGTCGCACGGTGGAAGTGAACCCGTGGCTCTGCATTGACCCCGGCTTCGTCAAGTCACCCCCAGGGGTGGGCCCGTTCGCTGTTCCCATGCGCCGTTCGAAGGGATCCGGCCGTCGTCGGGGGATCCGCCCGAGTGCCCGGCGCGGGGCGGGCCGCGGCACTAGCCTTCACGGGGTGATGACCGGAAGCACAGCGTGGTGCTCCGCTTCGATCCGCAAACGCCTGCGAAGGTGGAACGTGTGAAGGCTATCCGTCGATTCACCGTGCGCCCCGTCCTGCCGGAACCACTGCTGCCGCTCGCCGGCCTCGCTCGTAATCTGCGCTGGTCGTGGCATGCCGAGACCCGAGAACTCTTCCACGGCGTCGATCCGGAGGGCTGGCAGGCCGCGGGCGGGGACCCCGTCCGGCTGCTGGGTTCCGTATCCGATGACCGTTTGCAAACGTTGGCCCGCGATCGGAGGTTCCTGCGGAGGCTCGCCGCGGCGGCCGCCGATCTCGACGACTACCTGACCGGGGAGAGGTGGTACCAGTCCCACCCGTCGGGCGCGGAGCTGCCCGCCGCGGTCGCCTACTTCTCGCCCGAGTTCGGGATCACCGCCGCCCTGCCGCAGTACTCCGGCGGCCTTGGCATCCTCGCCGGGGACCACCTCAAGGCCGCCAGTGACCTCGGCATCCCGCTGGTCGGGGTGGGGCTGCTCTACCGGCACGGGTACTTCCGCCAGTCGCTCTCCCGGGACGGCTGGCAGCAGGAGCACTATCCGGTGCTCGACCCGAACGAACTGCCCGTCGCCCTGCTCCGGGACGAGGACGGGGCTCCCGCCCGGGTGACCCTGACCCTGCCCGGCGGCCGGGCGCTGCACGCCCACATCTGGCAGGCCCGGGTGGGGCGGGTGCCGCTGCTGCTCCTCGACTCCGACGTCGAGGACAACGACTCCGCCGCCCGCGAGGTGACCGACCGGCTCTACGGCGGCGGCAGCGACCACCGGCTGCTCCAGGAGATGCTGCTGGGGATCGGCGGGGTGCGGGCGGTCCGCACGTACTGCCGGATCAGCGGTCATCCCGCGCCCGAGGTGTTCCACACGAACGAGGGACACGCCGGGTTCCTCGGACTGGAACGCATAAGGGAACTCGCAGGGGAGCAGGAGCTCGACTTCGACGCCGCCGTGGAGGCGGTGCGGGCCGGCACCGTGTTCACCACCCACACCCCGGTGCCCGCGGGCATCGACCGCTTCGACCGGGCCCTGGTCGCCCGGCACTTCGGCGAGGGCGGCGAACTGCCCGGCGTACCCGTGGACCGGGTCCTCCAGCTGGGTGCCGAGAGCTACCCCGGAGGCGATCCCGGGGTGTTCAACATGGCGGTGATGGGGCTCCGGCTGGCCCAGCGGGCCAACGGGGTGTCCACTCTGCACGGCGCCGTCTCCCGGGAGATGTTCGCCGGCCTGTGGCCCGGGTTCGACCCTGCCGACGTGCCCATCACCTCGGTGACCAACGGCGTGCACGCGCCGACCTGGGTGGCGCCCGAGGTGATGCGGCTGGGCGCCCGGCAGATCGGGGCCGGACGGACCGAGGACGCGTTGTCGGTGGGCGGTTCGCAGCGCTGGGACGCCGTGGCCGACATCCCCGATCAGGACATCTGGGACCTGCGGCGGGGCCTGCGCGACCAGCTGGTGCAGGAGGTGCGCGAACGGCTGCGCGCCTCCTGGCGGCAGCGCGGCGCCGGAGCCGCCGAGCTCGGCTGGGTGGACTCGGTGCTCGACCCGGACGTGCTCACCATCGGCTTCGCCCGCCGGGTGCCCTCGTACAAGCGGCTCACCCTGATGCTGCGCGACCCGGAGCGGCTGCGCCGGCTGCTGCTCGACCCCGAGCGGCCGGTGCAGATCGTGGTCGCCGGCAAGGCGCACCCCGCCGACGACGGCGGGAAGCGCCTCGTACAGGAGCTGGTCCGGTTCACCGACGACCCGCGGGTGCGGCACCGGATCGTCTTCCTCCCCGACTACGGCATGGCCATGGCGCAGAAGCTCTACCCGGGCTGTGACGTCTGGCTGAACAACCCCCTCCGCCCGCTGGAGGCGTGCGGCACCAGCGGGATGAAGGCGGCGCTCAACGGCTGTCTCAACCTGTCGGTGCTGGACGGCTGGTGGGACGAGTGGTTCGAGCCCGACTTCGGCTGGGCCATTCCCACCGCCGACGGGGACACCGACGAGGAGCGGCGGGACGACCTGGAGGCCGCCGCGCTCTACGAGCTGATCGAGCGGCGGGTGGCGCCCCGGTTCTACGACCGCTCCGCTCCGGGCCGGCTGCCGGCGCGGTGGATCGAGATGGTCCGCCGCACCCTGGTCTCCCTGGGGCCGAAGGTGCTCGCGGGGCGGATGGTGCGCGAGTACGTCGAGCGGCTCTACGGGCCCGCGGCCCTGGCCCACCGTGCCCTGACCCCGGACGCGGCCCGGGAGCTGGCCGTCTGGAAGTCCCGGGTCCGGGACTGCTGGCCGCGGGTGTCGGTCGGCCATGTGGAGGCGCTGGCCGCCGCCCCGGTCAACGGCACCGCGGAACTCGGCGCCACCCTCACCCTGCGGGTGCAGGCCGCCCTGGACACCCTGGGCCCCGAGGAGGTGGAGGTGCAGGCCGTCGCGGGCCGGGTGGACGCGCAGGACGTGATCCGGGACGCGCGGGTGTTCCCGCTCAAGCCGGCCGCCGGGCCCGACCTGGAGGGCCGCTGGGTGTACGAGGGGCCGCTCGCCCTCGACCGCACCGGGCCGTTCGGCTACACCGTACGGATCCTCCCGGCGCATCCGCTGCTGGCGACCCCGGCCGAGCTCGGGCTGGTCGCCACCCCGCCGGAGTCGGCGGGCGGCTCGGCGAGCGGGGGAGGGGTGCCGCTGCGCTGACGCGGGAGGCCCGGCCGCGTGTTCCGCGGGCCGGGCCTCTCCGGGTGAACCCCGGAACGCTCCCGGGGGGAGAAACGATTCGGCGGGGGCCTCCGCTCCTACGCTCCGTGCGGGATGCCAACCGGACCGGTCCCCAACGCCCGTGGAAGAACGGAACTCCCCCCATGCGTCTTCGCACCACCGCGGCGGCCTTCGCCGGCGCGTTCGCCCTCACCCTCGCCCCCGTCCTGCCCGTCCTCCCGTTCTCCGGCCAGGCCCTGGCGGCGGCCTCGGACGGGGACACCCTGAACTACACCTACGTCATCGGTGAGGACGTGCGGCACGGGCGGCTCCACCCGGCGGCGGTGGGCACCTGCTACGTGCTCAACGGCACCTCCCCGAGCCGGCCGGCGGTGGCGGCGGAGAACCGGACGGACCTGGTGGCCGTGCTGTTCGACGACCGGGGGTGTTCGGGGGACCCGGTGGCGCTGGTCGGACCGCGGGACGAGGAGGAGGGCTTTGAAGCGGTCGCGGTCCGCTTCGAGCGGCAGGGGGGCAAGGGCGGACCGTGGGACGGAGGCGACGGGGGCGACGGGGGCGACGGGGGCGACGGGGGCGACGGGGGTCAGGGGGGCGACGGGGGTCATGGCGGCGACCCCTGGGACGAGTGGGATGCGGGGGACCAGAGCGACGAGTGGGGCGGGTTGAGCCCCTGGGAGGGCGGGTTGGAAGGGGACGAGCAGGGCGAGCGGGCGGACAACAGCCGCGGCGACGAGGACCCGGGCCCGGCGGACCGGGAGGCGGACGGGCGGACGCCGTCCGGCGGCGCGCCGCGGACCGGCCGCACCGACACCGCCGGCCTCCTCGACGGCATCTTCCGCGAGGCCTTCCGCGCCATGCCCTGACGCCGCCCGCGCAGGGGCCGTACGCCCGCTGCCGGGGGCGCCGGGCCCCTTCGGGTGAACCTGCGGAACACCGCGGGGCAGACCCGTCCCGCCGGGCGGGCCGCTCCTACGCTGCCGCGCATGCACATCCGAACCCGCACCGCCGCGACCACGGCCGTCGCCGCCGCTGCCGCCGCCTTCGCCGTGCTGCCCGCCGCCGGTACCTCCACCGCCGCCTCGACGGCCGCCTCCGGCGGAGTGGAGTACACGTACGCCGACGCGTGGGGCCGGGAGACCACCGCCGTCCTCGTCGACCCGGAGGACGGCGCGTGCATCGCGCTCCCGGAGCTGGCCCACACCCCGGCCTTCCGGATCGACAACCGGTCCACCTCCCCGGCCCTGCTCTACGGGGACAAGGGGTGCCACGGCGAGCCGCGCGCCAAGGTCCTGCCGGGCGACGGCTCCGAGGTCGCCACCTACGCCGTCCGGCTCGTCCCCGACGAGGACTGACCCCGGGACCGGTCCCCGGACACGGAGAACGGCCCGGGGACCTCGGGTCCCCGGGCCGTTCCCGGTTCAGGTGCGGTGTTGTTCAGGTGCGCTGTGGTGCGGTGTGTTCAGCGGAAGCCGGTCAGAAGGTCAGCTTCCAGCTGTTGATGTAGCCGGTGTCCAGGCTGGCGAGGTCCGCCACGCGCAGCTTCCAGACGCCGTTCGCGACCTCGGAGGAGGCGTTCACGGTGAAGGACTGGACGATGTTGTCCGCGCTGCCGCCGCTGCGGTTGCGCAGGTTGTAGACGGTGCCGTCGGGGGCGACCAGGTCGACCCGGAGGTCACCGACGTAGGTGTGGACGATGTTGACGTCCACCTTCAGGGTGCTCGGCGCGTTGCCCGAGCGGGTGACGGTGATCGGGGACTCGACGGTGGAGTTGTCCGCGATCTGGTAGTCGTTCGTGTTCTCGAAGACGTTCTGCTGGGCGGTGCCCACGGTCCAGGTGAAGGACGCGGTGCCGCTCTTGCTCGCCGAGTCGGTCACCGTGACGGTCACGTTGGAGGTGCCGGCGGTGGTGGCCGTACCCGAGATCAGACCGGTGGAGGAGTTGATCGACAGGCCGGCCGGCAGGCCGGTCGCCGCGTAGCTCAGCGCGCCCGGGTTGGTGCTGGTGGCCTGGACCTGCAGGCTCACCGCGGTGTTGATCTGGGTGTTCTGGTTGGCGATCGGCTGGACCGTCACGCCGTCGGTGATGCGCGGGCCGACGTTCACGGCGGCCCAGGCGTTGGCGACGTTGTTGTAGATGGTCGAGCCCTGGCCGTACAGGTCGGCGGCGGCCTTCAGGGTCTGGACGCGGGCGTCGGCGTAGTTGGTGTTGGACTTGAAGTAGCCCACCGTCAGCGCGCGGAACCAGATCTTCGAGGCGGCGTCCCGGCCTATCGCCGTGACCGGCAGGCCGTCGGAGGTCGGCGAGTCGTAGCTCACGCCGTTGATGACCTTCTGCCCGGAGCCCTCGGAGGCCAGGTAGTACCAGTGGTTGGCCGGGCCCGAGGAGTAGTGGACGTCGATGCCGCCGAGGCCGGAGTACCAGGCGTCCTTGGAGGAGCCGTCCTTGCTCGGCTTGTCCATGTAGCGCAGCGGGGTGCCGTTGCCGCGGATGTCGATCTTCTCGCCGACCAGGTAGTCGCCGACGTCCTGCGGGTTGTTGGCGTAGAACTCGACGGCCGCGGCCATGATGTCCGAGGTCGCCTCGTTCAGACCGCCGGGCTCACCGCTGTAGGTCATGTTGCCGGTGACCGAGGTCAGACCGTGGGTCATCTCGTGCGCGGCCACGTCGGTGGAGGTGAGGGGCTTGACGTTGCCGTCGCCGTCGCCGTAGGTCATGCAGAAGCAGGAGTCGCTCCAGAACGCGTTCACGTAGTTGTTGCCGTAGTGGACGCGGGTGTACGGGGCGACGCCGTCGTTGCGCAGACCGTTCCGGCCGTGCACGTTCTTGTAGTAGTCCCAGGTGACCGCAGCGCCGTAGTGGGCGTCCGCGCCGGCCGTCTCCAGGTTGGACGGCTGGTTGTTGCCCCAGACGTCGTCCGGACCGGAGAACAGGGTGCCCGTGCCGGAGGTGCCGCGGTTGAGGTTGTAGGTCTTGTGGGCGCCGCGCGCGGCGTCGGTCAGGTTCCAGGTGCTGCCCGACTGCGTGGTGCCGAGGGTCACCTGACCGCTGTACATGGTGTTGCCGGTGCCGGTCTCGATGGCCTGCCACTCGGTGATCTTCGCGCCGGTCCTGGCGTCGGTGACCACGTGCAGCTCGTTCGGCGTGCCGTCGTGCTGGAAGCCGCCGACGACGGTCTCGTAGGCGAGGACCGGGACGCCCGTGGCGGCCCAGATCACCTTGCGCGCGTTCTTGGACGCCTTGGTGTCCTTGGAGCCCTCGGCCTTGGCGGCGGAGAGCGCCTGGCCCTCGGCGGCGGCCGGGGTGACCGAGGCGTCGGTGGTGGCGACCTTGATCTCGTGGTTGGTCGCCTTGGTCACGCTCTTGGTGACCCCGCCCTTGGCGTGGACCGTGAGGTCGCCGCCGAGGACCGGGAGGCCGGCGTAGGTGCGCTCGTAGGTGGTGTGCGTGGTGCCGTCGGCGTCCTTGACGACGTCGCGGACGACCAGCTTCTCCTGCCCGCCGAGCCCGAGGGCCTTCGCCGCCTGCGCGGTGGTGGAGTTCGCCTCCGAGAGGAGCGTCGCACGCTCCGAGGGGCTCAGCTTCATGGCCGCTGCGCCAGGGTTGGCCTGGACGGCCCGGTTGGCCTGCGACGCGGTGGCATCGGCGGAAGCGGCCGTGGTCTGCACGCCGACGGCGAGCAGTGCCGCCGCGGCAACGAGGGCGCCGGCCGCGGTGGCACGCCGGTGGGGGGTGGGACTCAACGCAGACTCCTTCTGCAAGGGGGGTTCCGGATGGCTGGGTGGGGCCTCCGGGCAGAGCAGGGTTGAGCGAATGGCCGTGCTGTGGCTGTGCGAACGCTGTGCGAAGAACGGATCGAAGAGTGCCAGCTCCCGACCGAACTGTCAGGGCCGCGTCAAAAGGTTGGCCGGAAATGGTCCGTTGTTCGAACTGAAGGGTTCGATATGCGGACTGTTCACCTTCGTCTGCGCGGGGTCCGCGCGGAGCCGGTCCGCGATATGGAATCGGGCGTGCCGGATGCTAACGAACGGGCAACATGAGACTGCGTTGAAGCAAACGGCATCTACCGTACGGACGTTTGTCGTACTGTTCTCCGGTGCGATAGTTGTCTGCCGTTTGGGGAAGCCGCGGACACTCGCCTCCGTCATATCCACGTGCCAGGGGGGCTCATGAGGCATGTCCGATTTCCTGCGCAGAGGGTGGCCGGATCGGCGTACGAGTCCCATGCGCCCCTGCGACGCCTGGGTGACAAGGCCCGCTGGTACCTGCCCGCAGCGCTGACCGCCGATCTGCTCGGCGCCGCCGTGCCGGTGTTCCTGGTGTTCGAGGCCGCCCGCCAGGTACGTCCGCTGTACTGCGCGGCCGGTGCGGCCCTGGCCTGGATCAGCGTGCAGGCGCTCCGCCGGCGGTACGCGAACCGGGCGCTCGGCGAGTCCCGGGGAGTGCTCCCCGTCGTCCACGACTGGCTGATTCTGATCGGCGTCCTGGCCGTGGCCCGGGCCGCGACCGACGAGAGCACCCCGCGGCTGGCGGCCCTGGGCGCGCTCCTGCCGGCCCTCCTCGTCACCGTCGCCTGCCGCAAGCTGACCTACCGCCACCTGTTCGCCGCCCGCCGCGAGGCCCAGGCCGTCAGCCGGGTGCTGGTGGTCGGCGAGCCCGGCGCGGCCGAAGGGGTCATCGCCCACCTCTCCGCCCGCACCGACCACCCGTACGTGGTGGTGGGCGTGCTCCCGGTCGGCGACGGCGAACTGACCGGCGGTGTCCCGGTCGCCGGACGGCTCGGCGCGGACATGCCCGAGGCCCCCTCCGGGGACGCGGACACGGTCCTCGGCGCCGTCCGCAGCCAGCACGCCGACCTGGTCCTGGTCGCCCCCGGGGTGCGGATCACGGGCGAGCGGCTGCGCCGGGTGGCCTGGGCCCTGCACGACGCGGGTCTGGAACTCGCGGTCTTCCCCGGCCTGGTGGAGGTCTCGGTCAAGCGCCTGGAGACCCTCTCGGCCGGCGGCCTCGCGGTGCTGCGGGTGGCGCCGCCCGTGCGGCGCGGCCTGCAGCCGGTGCTGAAGTCGGTGCTGGACCGGATCGGCGCGGGCTTCGGACTCCTGCTGCTGTCCCCGCTCTTCCTGGGCGTCGTCGCGGCGATTCGGCTGGGCAGCCGCGGCCCGGCGTTCTACCGGCAGCGCCGGATCGGCCGCGACGGCGAGCCCTTCGTGATGTGGAAGTTCCGCACCATGGTGGTGGACGCGGACCGGCTCAAGGCCGAGCTGTCGGAGTCCAACGAGAACGACGGCCTGATGTTCAAGATGCGCCGCGACCCCCGGGTGACCCGGGTGGGCCGGCTGCTGCGCCGCACTTCGCTGGACGAGCTGCCGCAGCTGTTCAACGTGCTGAGCGGGCACATGTCGCTGGTCGGCCCCCGGCCGCCGCTGCCCGAGGAAGTGGCCCGGTACGACGAGGTCGAACTGCGCAGGCTGGTGGTGCGGCCGGGGATGACCGGGCTGTGGCAGATCAGCGGACGGTCCGACCTGTCCTGGGATGAAACGATTCAGCTTGACCTGCAGTACGTCGACAACTGGTCGTTCACCAGTGACGTCGACGTGATGGGCCGTACGTTCCGGGCCGTCGTGGACGGCCGCGGAGCGTACTGAGCGATGCGGTCAGCTGTTGTCCAGCCACCACCGGTAGGTGTCGGCGATCCCGTCCTTGAGCGGGATGCCGGGCTTCCAGCCCAGCGAGCTCAGCCGGGTCACGTCCAGCAGCTTGCGGGGGGTCCCGTCCGGCTTGGAGGTGTCCCAGGCGAGCCGGCCGGTGAAGCCGGTCACCCCGGCGACGGTCTCGGCGAGCTCCTTGATGGTGAGGTCCTCGCCGCAGCCGATGTTCACCGGCTCGTCGCCGTCGTACCGCTCCAGCAGCACCGCGCAGGCCGCCGCGAGGTCGTCCACGTGCAGGAACTCCCGGCGGGGCGTGCCCGAACCCCAGAGCGCGACCTCCTCGCGCCCCTCGGCCGCGGCCTCGTGGAAGCGGCGGATCAGGGCCGGCAGGACGTGCGAGGTCTCCAGGTCGAAGTTGTCGCCCGGGCCGTAGAGGTTCGTGGGCATCGCCGAGATGTACGAGGCGCCGTACTGCTTCCGGTACGACTGCACCTGCACGATGCCGGCGATCTTGGCGAGCGCGTACGCCTCGTTGGTCGGCTCCAGCGGGCCGGTCAGCAGCGCGTCCTCGTGGATGGGCTGCGGGGCGAGCTTGGGGTAGATGCAGGAGGAGCCGAGGAACAGCAGGCGCCCCACGCCGGCCGCGTGCGCGCCGGCGATGACGCTGAGCTGGATCTGCAGGTTCTCCTCGAGGAACTGCACCGGGTAGGTGCTGTTCGCCATGATCCCGCCCACCTTCGCGGCGGCGAGCACCACCGCGTCGGGGCGGACCTCCCGCAGGAACGCGCCGGTCGCGGCCGCGTCCCGCAGGTCCAGGTCCTCGCGGCCCCGGGTGATCACCTCGTGCCCGTCGGCGGTCAGCCGCCGTACGACGGCGGATCCCACGAGGCCGCGGTGGCCGGCGACGAAGATGCGGGCGCGCGAAGGCAGAAAGCTTGTCATACCGCCGATGATGCCAGGGCCTTCCGGCGGGACGAAGGCTGGCCCGGGCCGCGCCCGAGGGCGCGGCCGTACACGCGTACCATGCGGGGACCCGCATGAGCCGCAGCGCGGGCGGGAGCCCGCGCGCCGGAAGCCGGGGCACCGCCTCGGGACCGCACAACAGGAACGACAACGACCCCCGGGGGGAACCCGTATGAGCAAGACCGCGCTGATCACCGGTGTCACCGGCCAGGACGGCTCCTACCTCGCCGAGCTGCTGCTCTCCAAGGGCTACACGGTGCACGGCCTGGTCCGGCGCTCGTCCAGCTTCAACACGGAGCGGATCGACCACATCTACCAGGACCCGCACACGGCCGACCGGTCCCTCGTGCTCCACCACGCGGACCTGTCCGACGGTGTCGCCCTGGTGAACCTGCTTCGCGACATACGCCCCGACGAGGTCTACAACCTGGGCGCCCAGTCCCACGTGCGCGTCTCCTTCGACGCCCCGCTGTACACCGGTGACGTCACCGGCCTCGGCGCGCTGCGGCTGCTGGAGGCGATCCGGGCCTCGGGCGTGGACACCCGCATCTACCAGGCGTCGTCCTCGGAGATGTTCGGCGCCACCCCGCCGCCGCAGAACGAGCAGACCCCGTTCCACCCGCGCAGCCCGTACGGCGCCGCGAAGGTGTTCGCGTACTGGACCACCGTGAACTACCGCGAGGCGTACGACATGTTCGCGGTCAACGGGATCCTCTTCAACCACGAGTCCCCGCGCCGCGGCGAGACCTTCGTGACGCGCAAGATCACCCGTGCGGTCGCCCGCATCAAGGCCGGCCTGCAGGACAAGCTGTACCTGGGCAACCTCGACGCCGTCCGTGACTGGGGCTACGCCCCCGAGTACGTGGACGCCATGTGGCGGATGCTGCAGCAGGACGAGCCCACCGACTACGTGGTCGCCACCGGAGTGGCCGCGACGGTACGCGAGTTCGTCGAGGCCTCCTTCTCGCACGCCGGCCTCGACTGGCAGGAGTACGTGGCCTACGACGCCAAGTACGAGCGCCCCAGCGAGGTCGACGCCCTCATCGGCGACGCGAGCAAGGCGCGTGAGCTGCTCGGCTGGAAGCCGACGGTCCTGGTCGAGGAATTGGCCCGAATCATGGTGGACGCGGATATCCGGCAGGTCGAGGACCAGCTCGCCGGAGTCACCGTCCGGATTGACCGCTGAGGTCCGCGAGTTACCCGCAGTACCCTAGGATTTGCATGTTCCGGTCATCCTCTACCGGGGGTGACCGGGGCAAACCTGCCGTATGTCCGATGTGCGCCTGCCGTGCTGAGCCCTGCTGATACCGAGTTGGTATGCAATGGGTCAAGTGAGGTGACCAGGTCCCCACCCAAGCCCTAGTCTGCGCCCGTACATATGGCTGAACGAATGTTTCCAGCCACACAACCGGGCGTTGCCCTGGGGGGCTCATGCGTAGATCGAGAGGGCTGACAGCTGCCCTCGTCCTGTCCTTGGCCGGGGCCGGCGCCGGCATCGGCGTGGTGCTGATGCCGGAGGCGTCGGCCATCACCCAGCCGGTGGCCTTCACCGCCGACGACCTGCCGACCTGGCAGCCCAACGGCATCGTGTTCGCGATGGCCCAGGCCAACGGCACGGTGTTCGCCGGAGGCACCTTCTCCGCCGTCCGTCCGCCCGAGGGCGCGGCCGGCACCGAGCAGGAGGCCGTCAACTTCGTCGCCCTCGACGCCGCGACCGGAGCCCCCACCGCCTGCAAGCTGTCCTTCACCATCGGGGACGGCAGCGCGACCGTCCGCTCCCTGGTGGTCTCCAAGGACCAGAAGACCCTTTACGCGGGCGGCTACTTCGGCGCCGTCAACGGCACCCCGGTGAGCAGCGTCGCCGCGATCGACATCGCGAGCTGCAAGCCGAAGGCCGACTTCCACCCGGGCTTCGCCGCCACCGTGCGCGCGCTCGCGGTCACCGACGACACCCTGTACGCGGGCGGCGACTTCTTCACCGTCGAGGGCGAGGGCCGCGAGCGGTTCGCCGCGGTCGACGCCACGACCGGCGCGCTGAAGCCGTTCACCGCCAACGCGGACGAGCCGGGCCGTGCCGTCGAGGTCACCCCCGACGGCAAGAACGTCCTGATCGGCGGTGACTTCTTCACCGTCAACGGCAAGAACACCCACGCGCTCGCCGTGGTGGACGCCACCACCGGCGCGGTCGCCAAGACGTACAGCAACATCCCGAGCAACTCGGTCGTCAAGGACATCGCCACCGACGACAACGGCGGCTGGTACACCGGCAACGAGGGCTCCGGCGGCGGCGTGTTCGACGGCCGCATCGGCCTCAACCTGAGCGACTTCAACGAGAAGTGGCGGGACCGCTGCCTCGGCGCCACCCAGGCGGTGCTGCCCTACGACGGCGTCCTCTACAGCTCCTCGCACGCGCACGACTGCTCCACCGAGCTGGAGTACCCCGACGGCAAGCGGCACTTCCTGCTCGCCCAGAACACCAACTGGTCCGGCGCCGCTCCCGCCCCGGTGGACGGCTTCGTGCGCAGCCCGGGCAAGCTCGGCTGGCACCCCACCGCCAACGACGGCATCGGCGAGGGCATCGGCCCGCGCGTGATGGCCGTGGCGGAGAAGAACGACGTCAAGTACATGTGGGTCGGCGGTGAGTTCACGCTCATCAACGGCAAGGAGCAGCAGGGCCTGACCCGCTTCGCCTCCACCGGCGACACCGGCGCCCCGACCACCCCGGTCGCCAGCGCCTCCAGCGTCAAGCCCGGCGAGGTCCAGGTCCGCTGGCGCACCAGCTACGACGCGGACGACAGCAAGCTGACGTACCGCATCTACCGCAACGGCGCGGCCACCCCGGTCGCCACGGTCACCGCGAGCTCGCTGGAGTGGGAGCGCCCGCAGGCGTCCTGGACCGACAGCACGGTCAAGGCCGGCCAGTCGTACACCTACCGGGTCACCGCCACCGACGGCGCGGGCAACACCAGTGCCCTGTCGGCGACCGCGAGCGTGGCCGTCCCGGCCACCGTCCAGGCGTACCCGAACCAGGTCCGCGCCGACGGCGCCGAGCTGTACTGGCGCTACGACGACGCGGTCAGCCCGTACACGGCCGACTCCTCGGTCTCCGGCAACCGCAGCGGTGTCCAGGTCAACGCCCCGGCGCTGAAGCAGTCTCCGGGTGCGATCACCGGATCCAGCACGGCCATGGGCCTGAACGGCACCAGCCAGCAGGTGCACAGCGACCGCCGGCAGACGGTGGGTGCCTCGTACACGCTGGAGACGTGGTTCAAGACGAACACCACGCGCGGCGGCAAGCTGATCGGGTTCGGCAACAACACCACCCGTAACAGCGGCACGTACGACAAGCACATCTACATGACGAACACCGGCCGGCTGGTCTTCGGCACCTACAACGGTTCCTCGAACACCATTTCCACCGGTCTGTTCGAGACGTACAACGACAACAAGTGGCACCACGTCGTCGCGACCCAGGGCGCGGGCGGCATGACCCTGTACGTCGACGGCGCGAAGAAGGCCTCCTCGAGCGTCTCCACGCACCAGGCCTACTGGGGCTACTGGCACGTCGGCGGCGACAACCTCGGCAGCTGGCCGAACCGCCCGACGAGCAACTTCTTCGCCGGGCAGGTCGACGAGACGGCCGTCTACCCGACGGTGCTGAGCCAGACCCAGGTCAAGAACCACTTCGACCTGGCCAAGGCGGCGGCCGAGACGGTCACCGAGGTCTCCGCGACCGAGGACACCTACGTCAACCAGGGCGCGCCGAGCGCGACCTACGGCACGTCCACCTCGCTCGCGGTGCGCGGCACCTCGGCGTACGAGACGTACCTGCGCTTCACCCTGCCGGCGGCCCCCGCCGGGCAGGTGCTGAAGTCGGCCACGCTGCAGATCAAGACCAGCACCCAGACGGGTGCGGGGACGGCCGACACGGTCAAGGTGGTTCCGGTCGACGGCACCTGGAGCGGTGCGACCACCACCTTCAACACCAAGCCGGCGCTGGGTTCCCAGGTGCTGGGCTCGGTCTCGGGCATCGCGGACGGCTCCGCGATCCACAACGTGGACCTGGACACGGCCGCCATCTCGGCGGTGCTCGGCACCGGCTACGACGTGGCACTGACCTCCGCGGGCACCGACCCGCTGTGGATCTGGTCCAGCGAGGCCTCGGCGGCGGAGGGCACTCCGCAGCTGATCCTCACCTTCGGCGCTCCGTAACGGCCGGGTCGGGGGGGGCCCCCCCCCCCGCCGGGGGGCCCCCCCCCGCCCCCACCCAACCCCGGGACGCCCGGGGGACCCCCCCCCCCAAAACCCCCCCCCCCCCCCCCCAACCACCG